>NZ_JAGGLD010000003.1 GCF_017874255.1 Paenibacillus shirakamiensis
CTTATACAGCGCCGCTTTGCGTCTCTTTCGATGTCTCAGCAGCAACTCTTATAATATATCATGTTGGTCACTCAATTGCAAGCACTTTTTTTCAGAAAGTTTTGCTTATTTCATTCTGATATTCACTTGTGTCATTCCGATGTTTCATTTCCAGAAGGACAAGTTGATGACCGGACAATTAATATACCATCTGAAGAAGATCAAAGTCAATACTAATTCTACAGATAAATTAAATTGATTTCGATGCGATTTTAAATTTATGAACACTTATGAACACAATGTAAGGATCCTGATAAAAAACTCCTTCTGAGAGCGGCCTATCGTCACAAAAAATCAGAATTCTAATTTCAGCCAAACAATGAATTTGGAATTCACTCAACAAAGCTGAATTCAACCTAAACACACCATTTAGAATTACACTTCTGAACCTTTGCTTAGGAGTAGTTTCAAGTTGTTCTCCATCCATGCACACCACCCTTTAAACTATATCCGTTTACTGCATATATACATACAATGTGAAAACAAATTATAAGAGGTGAAATTTATGGCTAGCTTTGCATCCGCCTTTGCTCTGAAGGAGCAAATCTCCAAATCAATGCTCAAAAAACCGGGAATACATGGAATTGGGGTAGGCATGAATCAAATTGGAAATTTAAAAGCTGGAGCAGCTATCATTATATACACGGATAAAGTTGTGGTCTCTACACGTTCTAAGTCCAGTATGATCTATAGAAAACATGGAAGGCGTATTCGTGTCCCTGTGCATATACATCATTGTCCTAAATTCTGCTGTCACAGCGCCTCTAAGGCTCAGCCCTATCAAAAGAAGGTTCGTCCCCTTATTGCAGGCTATAGTATCGGAACCGCTAAATCTTCTGGTACAGCAGGATTAATAGTTACAGATGTTAAGCATGGAGGCCATTTTGTACTAAGCAATAATCATGTATTGAATGCAACAAACTCAGCAGCCTTCTCTCCTACTCTTCAGCCTGGGGGTGCAGACGGTGGAACCCTCAAAAAAGATCGTATTGGAAAACTGAATAAATTCATTCAACTGCAGGATAACCAAACTAACTATCTGGATGCTGCGCTATCCAAACCGCTAACAGCGTCTCTTCTCGCTCCAAAATACGCTAAAGTAGGATGTGTCCCCGGACATGTCAGTAGTTACCGTATAGGCGACACGTTCAAAAAAGTGGGCAGAACTAGCGGCTTAGTCACAGGCAAGGTTCACTCTATTCATACCGATACTGCCGTATCTTATTTTGGATATGCGCGTCTTAGCTTCGCCGTATTTAAAAATCAGACCGTTATTAAAAGTAAAACACCCGTCTCTCTACCTGGTGATTCAGGCTCCGTCTGGCTCACTTCTGATCATTATGCCGCTGCAGTCAATTTTGCTGGATCATCCGATGGCAAGTTATCTATTGCATATCCCGTAGAATGGTTCATGCAGGTATTCGGCACTCGTACGGCACTCCCCAAAGGAGCTGGCACTGTAAAAACCCCACACATGTTAGGCAAAGAAAAAAGGCTATATACACAGCCTCTAAGTACATCAGAAATCCAGAAGATACGTGTTCAAAAAGCACGATGTCATCCCTGGAAAAAGACATTCCCTCATAAGAAAATACAGTAGTCCATCAATCTGTCTTGTAGTACTGAATATTATACTTGCTTAACTAGATGGTTATAGTCATGTTCATATAAATGTATGACTTGTGTGTCGATAAACCCCATTTTATAGTACAACCGCTGTGCAGGGATATTATCCGTCTCCACATTCAATGAGAGTTGATGGTATCCCTCTAGTATAGCCAGCTCCTCAACAGCTCGCAGTAATTCTCCACCAATTCCTTGTCCCCGATAACTCTCGTTCACTACTAAAGAGTCTAGGTAAAATTCTTCCACCATCGTCTCTGGCTCAATATGAATAGTATCTATTTCAAAAAAATTCATCATTTGTAATTCAAGCTGCTTGTCAAATGCAGCAGCATCATCATGCTTGTAGACAACCGCAATTCCTGCAACAGTATTCTTGAGTTCAGAAAGAACAATATTATGATAACTGAAACGGTTGCCACCTTGCACGAAGAGATGCCGCAAAAAATCAAGAACCTTCTCTTTAGGGAACTGCCCGACGATCTCTAATTCCATATCTCTGAGGATAATATAAATTAATTCAGCAATCTGTGTGATATGAAGGGGATCTTCATTCTGAGTTGAAAGACGAATCATTATTTATTGCACTCCTTTAATATTGTTTTGTTCTGCATCAGCCCATCCTTTAGCGAGACGTTCGTAGGTTAAAATACGTTCTTCATAAGACGGAATGGGGCAGACAATAATGAATTCTTCATTTTGATATTCCTTTTGCAAATCGATAAGTACTTGAATAACTTGATTCTGAGTTCCCACAATACTTCTGCCTTTGAAATGATGTTGTGCAGACGACGCCCACCCCCATGCTTCATCTTCTGTGTTTCCTATAATAACACTTACAGCGACGATAACCTGAGAGGCAGTAATCAAAGAATTGACCAAACTAAATCGGGTCCTGTAGCCCTGTATGACTTCTAACCCGTTATCTTCACTCATGAAATGACCAAAAACATAACCTGTACCGAAGTCTGCTGCATAATCCGCGCTTTTCTTGTTTGTTCCCAGCAACCATAGCTCTGGACGATAAGAAGGTAGGGGACGAGCTATAACCTGAGTTTCATCATAGTTATACTGATTGTGGAGAAGGTCTAGTACATCCTTAATTTTATTTGGCAGGTTCTCGACCTCTTGAAGGAAATTACCACTTAAAGCCATAGCCGCATGCGCGGAACCTCCAGGAGCTCGTCCTATCCCTAAATCCATGCGATTCGGATATAGACATGAGAGCATATGGTAAGTTTCCACTACTTTAAGAGGGCTGTAGTGAGGCAACAATAAGGCCCCTGATCCAAGACGGATAGAGCGGGTCTTCGCACCAATATGGGACAACAATATTTCTGGCGACGGACTACATAAATTCTCCATATCGTGATGCTCCGCTACCCAATAACGATGGTATCCATATTCCTCAGCACGTTCGGCTAACTCTACAGCTTTATATAGCGCCTTAGATGGAGATACTTCTTCGTATCTAGGTACGAGATCTAACACACTCAAAAGAATCCCGTTCATATGTTTTTCTCCTCTAAACTCGTGATGGTCTAAAGCTATAATTGGTTATCTTAGTAGTATACTCACAAAACTATCTTTAACCAAAAAAGAGGTGCAATTATGAAGTTAACTTTTTTAGGACATTCTGCAACCTATCTAGAAATGGGTGATACTCGTATTATCATTGACCCTTACCTCACTGGGAATCCAGCGGCCGCTACTAACGGAGAGCATCTCGATGTGGATTACATTTTTCTTACACATGGTCATGGTGACCACGTTGGGGATGCTGAGCAGATTGCAAGACGCACAGGAGCTACTATTGTAGCTATTGTTGAACTAGCTAATTATTATGAGGCAAAAGGAATTAAAACGATTGGAATGAATCTTGGCGGATCGTATACATTTACATTTGGCACATTAAAGTTCACACCCGCTCTGCATTCTTCATCTCTGAACATTGACGGCAACAATCTCTATCTAGGCGTTGCAGCTGGCATTGTTCTAAAATTGGAGCATTTCACGCTCTATCATGCAGGCGATACTGCTTTGTTCAGTGATCTAAAACTAGTGGGCATGCACACACCGATTGACCTTGCGCTCATACCTATTGGTGATCATTTTACGATGGGACCTGAAGATGCTCTAATTGCGGCAGAGTGGATTGGAGCAAAGCATGTCATTCCCATTCATTACAATACATTCCCGGTAATCGAGCAAGACGGGAAGGATTATGTTGAAAAGCTTGCCCCACTAGGTATCCAAGGTCATGCACTAGCTCCGGGTGACGTTCTAGATCTAGATCTAATCAAATCAAGCTCTCGATAAGATATGTAATGCTTGACTTGTTCTAACCCACAAAAGAAGGTGCCTATGTAGGCACCTTCTTTTGTGGGTGGTTAATTATATTTTACATACAACACAAAATTTATTACTTTACACATAATACAACCATTCCTATGCCTTCAACCGCTAATTTATCATGATCTAGACGTTGGAATTCGGTATTGCTATAAAGCATGTTCCATTCCCCAAGCTGAGGGAGGGTTAACGTAAAATGATCTCGCCGATGGCTATACATCACGTATAAATGCTTATTCTCTTCCCCGCCCGCATGATCTCTCAATGTATAAGCTACCGTTCCTGGAAGGCATTCTTCAAAATGAAGATGTCTGCGAATTTCATCCGCTGTACCTAGTCTGAAAGCAGGATGATTGCGCCGTAAAGCAATCAACTCACGATAATTCCGTACATCATCAGCATGTTCTGCACAGCGCTCCCAATCCAATCGATTCACTTCATCTGGCATATTATAACTGTTCTCAAACCCAATTTTCGTACGATAGAACTCCTGTCCTGCATGAAGAAATGCAATACCCTGACTCGTTAAAACAATCGAGGTTGCAAGCCTATGCATTTGGCGTCTAGTTCCACCTTGTTCCCAGTCTACAGATAATGTGATTTTGTCCCACAGCGTATGATTATCATGGCACTCTGTATAATTCACAGTCTGGGAAGGTTCAGTAGCAAATCCAGAGATATCCCAGCTATAAGGAACGCAGGCTACTACCCCTTGCCTAATACCTTGTTCACGATAATCTCCTCCGCTGATAAATCCGCGATCGCGAGGATTAAACAACGATCCACGTAATGCATCCCGCATGACATCGTTAAAAAATCCGAAGCCTGACAGCTGATTCGACTGTAGTTGGTTGGCTCTTAAGTGATAAGGCAATTCCGTCTCCATTATCCAACCTTCACCAATAGTTAAGATCGTTGGATCTATTTCATCCAATCTTCTACGGATTTCTTGCATCGTTCCCACATCCAAAAGGCCCATCAAATCGAATCTAAAACCGTCCATATGGTATTCATGGACCCAATATAGAATAGAATCCACAATGAATTTAGACATCATGGGACGTTCAGAAGCTACGTCATTCCCGCAACCTGAACCGTTGGAGAAAGTACCATTCGACTGATATCTCAAATAGTAACCTGGAACAAGCTTGGTGAAATTCACAACAAAACCATCATAGACATGGTTGTAGACCACATCCATAATTACGCGAAGGCCTCGATCATGTAAAGATTGAATCAGCTCTTTGAGTTCTCTGATCCTCGTCTCAGGTGTGTATGGGTCCGAGGAATATGAACCTTCGGGTACATTATAATTTTTGGGATCATAGCCCCAATTGAATTGAGGTTGGTCTAGACGCGCCTCGTCCACACTTAACGTGGAGTAATCGAATATGGGCAGTAGTTGAACATGGGTGACTCCTAAGTCCACCACATGGTCGATGCCTGTTTTGATACCTTGAGGGCCTGTAGTCCCTATCTCTGTAAAAGCTTTGAATTTGCCTTTATGCTCCATCCCGCTCTCTGGATGAATCGATAAATCCCTTATATGAAGTTCATAGATAATTGCATCTGTTGGTTTTTGGAAGACAGGTTTATCTTCATTCCATCGTTCTGGGTTCGTACTTTGCATATCAACTATCGCTCCACGATCCCCATTCAAACCTACTGCTCGGGCATAGGGATCTACGGCTTCGTTCCACTGTTCACCGATACGAACTAAATACGTATATAAGTAGCCTTTCAAATCGCGCTGTACAGATAACGTCCATGTTCCATGCACGTCTTCATGCATGGGAATCATCTGTTCGGACTTCCCATTCCAACTACGATACAGAATTAGCAGTACTTCGCTTGATGTAGGGGCCCATACTCGAAAAAAGGCACGTTCCGAAGTATAGCGACATCCCAAATCATCTCCGGCATATACATACTTCTGGTCAAATTCCGGTTCGAAAATTGAGATCCCCCCTGTAGTTGCAGGATCTCCGTAATCTATATGAATATTTCTCTCCAGCTGCACAGACAAAGCAGTCTCACTCCCCGAAAGTTTGAAAATCAATTTAGCATATATGATGCACCATGTGATTTTATTATAAAGGAGTCGATTCCTTTGTCCAAGAGTTAACTAAGAATTCGATCAATTAGACCATAATTCTTAGCAGCTTCGGCATCTAAAAAGTAGTCACGTTCCGTGTCACTCTCGACTTTTTCGATAGGTTGGTTCGTATGTGCTGATAATATGCGATTGATTTTCTCCCTGGTTTTTCGAATCCAGTCCGCATGGATTAAAATATCAGATGCCTGCCCTTTTGCTCCACCAAGGGGTTGGTGGATCATCATTTCACTATTAGGCAAGGCATATCTTTTACCAGGTGCCCCTCCCGTAAGCAACATTGCTCCAAAACTTGCAGCAAATCCCATACAGATCGTGGATACATCCGGCTTAATGAACTGCATAGTATCATATATGGCGAAACCCGCAGTTACGGAACCCCCCGGACTATTAATGTACATCTGGATGTCCTTCTCAGAATCCTCTGCTGTTAAAAATAAAAGCTGGGCTACTATAAGCTCTGACATTTTATCTTCAATCTCGCCATTGACCATAATAATACGATCTTTAAGAAGCCGCGAATAAATATCATAGCTCCGTTCACCTCGGCTGGTCTGCTCTACTACATAAGGAATCATACTCATTGCAATTCTCTCCTTCGAAAGACAGAAGGCGCATCAAGCGGCATAGACATTAAGTAACCTAGTGACAGAAGCTCGAACTGTTTGTGCTTTTCGTGTAGCCCGCACTTTTCCTACTTGTTCAAGACGAATCGCTTCAATTCTAAGAACGGAAACATCACACTCATTATGCATGAGTTCGATTAGTTTTTGCACATCTCCACGATCTAATGCGCCCATATATTGATGAACTTGCACATTTAGTTCATGATGGTGCGCTACTTGATCGAAAACCATGGTTGTGCGAACATCTTGAAGTGCCCTTCTTGCCCTATGCAACGCCGATTTGACCGCACCTTCTGTCATATTGAGTTGGTGAGCTACTTCAGAACTGGAGAAGACCATGACGTCCCGCAATAAAAAAACACATCGTTGCAAGGGAGATAGATACACAAGTACACATTGGATAGCCTGCTCAAGTTCCAAAGATTCTTTAGCATACAAGTTAGGTTGATTCATAGTCTCCATCATCTCTGCTAAAATTCGGTCTAATTTCCCTTGTCTTCTTACCTGATCTAACCATTGATTACGAGCAACAGTACATAGATAAGCGTAGGGATTCATGTGATTCATTTCACCTGAAACTAAGGGTAGTGCTTTTATTAACGTATCTTGAACTAAATCCTCCGCCTCCCAAATCGAACCCGTCAAACGCACACAGTATCTTTTTAGGAATGACATGGCCGCCTCTAAGCTCTGCGCATCAAGCGTATACGTCAGATGATCTCTTTTCTCCATTACCATGATCTTCTTCCTTTCCTGTCAGCTCCTAAAAATAACGAATGGGTATGCAGAAAAGATACGCTATCTATATATTAATGCCCGAAATTATTAGTGAGATTTTAATGAGACGTTAGTGAGCCGCATCTTCTTCCTCTAGAGAAACAGTCTCCATATAGTTAATGAATTGTCTCAACTTATTGGCAAGACTTCTCGACACTTCCCCCTGTTCAAATAAACGCTGTACCTCATCTCGCTCAGCTTGTATAGCTAAAAGTTGCAACGCTTTTTTGTCTTTTCCAAAATCCTCGCCAGCTTTCACTTCTTGATAATCGCCATGAAGGCTTGCAATCATCTCTCGATGATGTGAAATGACGCTTAGGGAAAGCGTGCGATTATTATCCGTAATATGTTCCCGAATGGCAGCAATGGCAGCTTCTAACGTACGTTGTTTGGCGGCCCTTAACGCAGTGAGGTACTGAACATGATCTGCATTTTCATTCTGCTTCGCAAATGCTTTCACGAACATTCGCCGTAAACGAATGACTTCAAATATAATTTTCAGCTTTAATTTCTGTGTGAGAATATATTCTCTTTGATCAATTAATTCAAGCAACGGGTCTGCAATATGGGCCTGAATTTCTTTTTGCTTGATCATGGTTTTAATTTCTTGACGTTCGGCTTCAAGGCTAATTAATCTAATTTGTTTCTCTGAACAACGTATATCTTCCATCCGCTGAGAAGAAGCTTCGAATTCTAGCCGAGTGATCTCCCGCCCATATTCATTGATGACTTCGCGCGCAGCAACTTCGTTAGTATCATCTATTTGTTGTCTGATTGCCTGCATGGCTGCCTTCATCAACTTAATTCTTATCTCACGTTCCAAGTGGTCTTCGTCTAAGGTATCGTTCTTGTGCTCTGGATTTCGAGACAGGAGAGGCAGAAATATACTTGCCGCAACTAATGATATTAATATCACCCCCGCAGCTACAAAAATAATCAAGTCTCGCTGTGGGAATGGCGAACCATCTTGCAATACAAAAGGAATGGAAAAAGCCCCTGCTAACGTAACGGCTCCTCTTACACCTGAGAATGTAATTAGCAAAGATGAGCGTAGGCGTAGATTAAAATCGCTGAAGTCAGCAGTGTTTTTGCCTTTCCCCCAAAATAAGAACACCCATGTAAAGCGCAAGAAAATTAATAGGACAAAGATTAGCAAGATATATCCGATAACCTGCCCGTTCACAAACGCATTATCATTCCAGATGACCCCACCTACAGCAGGAAGCTGCAAGCCTAGAATGACAAACACTAATCCATTCAGTAAAAATAAAATAACAGACCACGTACTTCCTGATACGACTTGCAGCTTCACTGTAGAAGCTTCTGCCCGGTCACGCTCAATGGCGTGTACAATGCCCCCGGCAACTACGGCTAAAATTCCTGAGAGCCCTAATTCTTCCGCGGCGAGATAGAGGACAAAAGGGGTGAGAATTTGAATTAACATATGCATAGTTATATCTTCCATCCCTAATCTACGGATGAACACTCTAAACCCGATAATGAAGAACGATAATAACGCTCCCATTACTAACCCGCCTACGGCAATAAAAATAAAACTAAGCGAAGCTTCTGCCAGAGAGAAGTAACCCGTAACCGCGGCTGCAATTGCAAATTTAAATGCAACAAGTCCTGATGCATCGTTCATTAAAGCTTCCCCTTCAAGTAGACGCATTATTTCTTTGGGGAGTCTTACTCTTCCAGCTAACGAGCTTACAGCAACCGCATCAGTGGGAGATAAGATAGCCGCAAGTGCAAAGGCAGCGGGTAGAGGTATGGATGGGATAAGCCAGTGGATAAAGTATCCTGCTACAAGCACGGTGATGAACACTAAGCCTAAAGCTAACAAAAGTATGGGTGCTCGAAGAGTCCACAACTCATCTCTAGGTGTATTTTTGCCATCATTGAATAACAACGGAGCAATAAATAATACGAAAAACACCTCCGGGCTCAAAGGGAGATGTATGCCTGATGGAACAATGGCTACAATTACGCCAAGACCGATCTGAATAACCGGTACTGGAACAAAAGGAAGAAAACGGTTCACGATATTTGACAAACCGATTACGGCCAATAAAACAAGCACAATGAGGAATATTTCCACGTGATGTGAACACCCTTTCCAACGTCATAATAAATATACTAACCTCTTCGCGGCTTGAATACGCCTATGTATCAAAAAAAGCCATCAACTATGCTGATGGCCGCAAGTATAGACAATGACTTATCGTTCAAACAGATTTCCTAGCCCACCAAGGATACTGCCTTCTTCTTTGCTCCCCCCGGATCTTGCCGCAGACATCACCCGATCCGCAAGACGACTGAAAGGTAAGGACTGCACCCATACTTTACCTGGGCCTCGTAATGTAGCAAAAAACAAACCTTCACCGCCAAAGATAGCTGTCTTGACGCCTTTTACAAATTCAATGTCATAATCCACGCCTGCTGTCATAGCTACGAGACACCCTGTATCTAGACGAAGAACCTCGCCAGGTGCAAGTGTTCTCTCCAACACAAGTCCTCCGGAATGAACAAATGCGAGGCCATCTCCTTCAATTTTTTGCATAATGAAACCTTCACCACCGAAAAAGCCCACCCCTAATTTACGTTGAAACTCAATACCAATTGAATTTCCTTTTGCAGAACAAAGGAAAGCATCTTTCTGGCAAACAATTTTGCCGCCGTATTGCGCTAAGTCCAAAGGTATAATTTTACCCGGATAGGGTGCCGCAAACATAACATTCTGACGCCCTCTGCCTTCATTCGTGAATATCGTCATAAAGAGACTCTCACCTGTAATTAGACGCTTGCCTGCCCCCATAAGCTTGCCCACCATGCCTCCGCCACGGTTCGCTCCATCCCCGAATACAGTCTCCATATGAATATCCTGATCCATCATCATGAAACTGCCCGCTTCTGCTACAACACTTTCGCCAGAATCAAGCTGAATTTCCACACACTGCATTTCTTCTCCCAATATACGATAATCAATCTCGTGTGCACTCATGAATTCGACCTTCTCTCGTTAAAATAGAATGAACTAATATATCTTCTTCATACGTATCCAACAAATCTAACGTTTCATCTACCTTTATTCCAACTCGACAAATGGCTCTTCCAACCAAACATGTTGCAAGGATAGTCTAGCCACATTAGTCAGACGTAGCGCCAATTCGTTGACGGGGGACTTTAATCCCTCGCTTAGCCATCGTCCAATATATCCGACCGTACCGTAAGCTAAAAAAATCGCAAAGGTCTCATCTTTGAAAATCTTAAGGTGTGAGCCAAGTAGTTCGGAAAGTCGGACCACAAATGCAGGTTCACGGTAGCGATCTCGGTAGAAATATTCGTACTTACGTATATGTTCAAGAATGACGACTGTAGTTGGCAACGGGACTTTGTTATTACAACTGGTCCTCAGGAGCTGTATATTTTCATCATTCCAGTGCGTCGTCTCATAATGATCTTCAAGCTCACCAAGTATTTTAGTTGTAAGCTGCTCCATCAAATCAAACTTATCAAGGAAATGTACATAGAATGACGAGCGGCTAACCCCAGCTTTTCGAACAATAGCTCCTACAGTTATTGTATCGAAGGAGCTGCCGACCAAAAGTTTCATTAATGCCTCTATAATAAGCCATCGAGCCGAAATTGCATTCTTCTCTACTATAACCGTAACCCCCATTCATTTCCGACGAAATGGACATTTCCATTCCAATTGTAAATTGATTACGTATATAAACGGTCTTATGCTTAGGATAGATCCAATATATTTTACACAAAATCATCTTTGGAGGCAAAAAATATGAATAAAGTATATGTGATTACAGGCGGTACAGGTGGCATGGGGAAAGCGATTGCTCGTCGCTTCGGTCATCAAGGTCATTTATTGCTGGTTGATGTTAACGAAGAACGTCTGAATCAAACGATTAGTGAACTAGCAATTGAGGGGATCACATCCGTAACAACTCGTAAAGTAGATATTACTGATGAACAACAGGTGAATGAGCTGGCTACTATAACAGGAGAGCTTGGGGAACTGGGAGCCATTATCCATACAGCAGGACTATCGCCAACTATGGGCGATCCGCGCCGAATTTTAGAGGTCAATTCTATAGGTACAGCTCTTATTCTTAAAGCATTTCTTCCGCTGGCTACGCAAGAAACCGTTGCAGTATGTATCGCGTCAAATGGTGGTCATATGATTCCGCGTAATGAAGCGTATAACTCGATTCTCACTCATCCACTTGAACCTGAGTTCCTACATCAAATGGGGCAGATTGCACATAATTCTGAATCCGCCTACGCTTTCTCTAAGCTAGGAGTACTGCTAATGGTGGAAAACCAAGCATGGGATTGGGGCCAGAAAGGCGCTCGAATTGTGTCTCTCTCTCCAGGTACGATTAACACTCCTATGGGAAGACAAGAGGCTTCCAAACAAGAAGCTATGAAAGTGTTACTAGCTAATACCCCACTGGGCCGAGAAGGTGAGGCAGACGAGATTGCTTCAGCGGTTCAATTCTTATGCAGTAGCAGCGCTTCTTATATAACCGGTACGGACCTTCTCGTGGACGGCGGGACGACAGCTGGCATGCGTCGACTAGCACAGTTAAAGCAATAATTAAACATTCGCTTTTTTTTGCGATAATTTGACATGCCTTACCGGGCAATTTGATTACACCAGATGTTTACAACCAACTCCGTTTCCCTTAGAGGAAACGGAGTTGGTTCGATTAGCGAACTCATAGTTCTCTATTTTATAATGATTAGCTGAAATCAGCCCATCCTCACGAAAATTGAGCTTGATGTAGACGACTGTATACTCCGCCTGCTGCCACAAGTTCATCATGTCTTCCTTGCTCGCTAATCCCCTCTGGGGTTACCACAACAATGCGGTCGGCATTTTTAATTGTCGCTAAACGATGAGCAATCACTAAGGTAGTTCTTCCTTCCGATAACTCAGCAAGAGACTGCTGGATGGCTGCCTCTGTCTCTGTATCTAGCGCTGACGTAGCTTCATCCAAGATCAGAATTGGCGGATTCTTAAGGAACATGCGAGCGATCGACAGGCGCTGCTTCTGACCACCGGAAAGCTTCACTCCCCGCTCACCGATGACCGTATCCATTCCTTCCGCTTGCGAGCGAATGAAGTCTTCTAGTCTAGCATGACGAGCCGCTTCCCAGATTTGTTCATCCGTGGCCGTAAGACAACCATAGCGAATATTCTCCTTAATTGAACCAGAGAACAAGAAAACATCTTGCTGTACAATACCGATCTGCCTACGTAAGGAAGCTAAGGACATCTGTCTACTGTCTATTCCATCAATCGTTATCATTCCTGAGGTGGGCTCATAAAATCTCGGAAGCAAACTACAAAGCGTTGTCTTCCCTGCTCCTGAAGGTCCCACAAAAGCAACGGTCTCCCCAGACTTAATACGAAGATCAATTCTGTCCAGAATCTTCTCTTGATTGTCATAACCAAAGCTTACAGCCTGATACGTTATATCCCCTTTCAAGTGATCCACTTCTATAGCATCCGGACAATCTTGCACATCGGGAGCTGTATCCATAATCTCTACATAACGTTTGAACCCTGCTATACCTTTTGGGTAGGTCTCAATTACGGCATTGATCTTCTCGATAGGGCGAAAGAACACATTGGACAATAAAAGGAACCCAATAAATTCCCCATTGGTAAGTTCGCCTTGAATCACGAACCAAGCCCCACAAATCAGCACAAACAAAGTTACCATTCTCATCAGCATGTAGCTGATCGATATGTTAAATGCCATAATTTTATACGAAAAAATCTTTGTGCGCCGAAACCGCAGATTGTTATCAGCAAAAAGCTCCTTCTCATGCGCTTCATTTGCAAAAGCTTGAACGACACGAATTCCACCTACATTGTCTTCAAGGCGAGCATTGAAATCGGCAATGTCATTAAACATACGGCGGAAAGCTCCGGTCATCTTGCGATTGAAATATAAAGCTAAGAAGATTATGAAAGGAACGATGATAAATGTAAGTACCGCTAGCTTCCAATTAATAGAGAGCATGAGCAAAAATGCTCCGATTAACGTCATAATCGCAATAAATAGATCCTCTGGGCCATGGTGAGCAATCTCACCAATCTCGAACAGGTCGTTCGTGAAGCGGGATAACAAATGACCTGTCTTGTTATTATCAAAAAAACGGAAGGAGAGTTTTTGAAGATGATCGAACATTTTTTTGCGCATATCCGTCTCAATGTTAATCCCCAGCTTATGCCCCCAATAAGTCACTACAAATTGTAGAAAGGAATTGACAATGTAAATAAAGAGCAGCGATACACAAGCAATCGTGATCCATCTCCAGTTCCCACTAGGAAGCAGCTTGTCTACTACCTGATTCACAGCAATGGGGAACCCTAGTTCAAGCAGTGCTGCAATGATCGCACAAGTAAAGTCTAGGATAAATAACTTTTTGTAAGGTGCGTAATAGCTTAAGAAACGGCGAAGCAAATCGATCACTCTTTTCTGAGAATTCAGTAGTATTAGGCATGATTTTTAGCAAGCAGGTATAGAAAATAAGGCGCCCCGATAATAGCTACAATGATTCCTGTCGGTATTGTTATAGAGATCCCTCTCGTAATCGTGTCTGCCACAATTAATAGAAGTGCCCCACATAACATGGAAGTCGGTAGGAGTAGTTGATGTCTAGGTCCTACTAATCTTCTAGCCAAATGCGGTCCAATTAGCCCCACAAATCCAATGCTTCCACCCACAGCAACGCAGGCTCCTGCCAAAGCTACTGCTGCTACAAGCAAACGTGTTCTTTCCTTGGACACAGCTGCTCCTAAACCGAGTGCGGTGGCATCTCCTAAATTCAATACATTCATTACTTTGGCTTTATATAGAACATAAGGGAATATCAATACAATCCATGGTAAAAAAGCAAGTACATATGTCCAATTCGTTCCGGTTATGCTGCCTGCAAGCCACACGTAGATCAATTGATAATTTTGTGGATCTAACCGAAGGGAGATAATAATCATGCAAGCATTAATTCCTGCTGCTACACCAATTCCGCTTAACACTAATCGAATGGCTGAAATCCCCTCCCCTTTCTTATGAGCGATACCAAAAATAAGCAGAGCAGCGGCTCCAGCCCCAATCAATGCCACAAGCGGCATCATAAATACTGAACCGAACACACTGGAAGGGTAGAAATACACGAAGATTAATACCGCTAGTCCTGCTCCAGCATTGATGCCAAGTATGCCTGGCTCTGCAAGAGGGTTACGCATGATCCCTTGGAGAATACAGCCCGATACTGCAAGTCCCGCTCCCACCATTATGGAGATTACGATCTGAGGCAAACGAAAGTCAAACAAGATCAGTCCCTGTCTGCGTGTACCTTCGCCTATCAGGGTCTGCCACACTTCTGAGGGAGACAGACGAATCTGTCCTATATTCATGCTGATTATAAACACAATGATGATGAATAACGTTAGGCTTAACATGACCATTATTCCTCGTTGATGACGTCGCCGCTCTATACTTGATCTATCCATTCGGTTCACTTCATTCCCCTCCCTGACTTGCGGATCATAATGAGGAAGAAAGGAACACCGATCAATGAAATTAAAGCACCCACCGGATTCTCATGCATAGGATTTAAGCTAATTGCCAGAATATCAGCTAACACCATTAGCAGTCCCCCCATTACAGCAGAACAGGGGATAATCCAGCGGTAATCAACACCTACAAGAAAACGGACAATGTGAGGCACCACTAACCCTACAAAAACTACCATCCCCGCAGCAGATACACTAGCTCCTGCAAGAATGAGAACCACAATTATAGCGGCAACTTTTACCCACCCAGATCGCATGCCGAGACCTAAAGCTACTTCTTCCCCGAGACTTAACATGGTGATGGATCTAGCAAGTAGGCATGAACCGACCAATGCTGCGACTACCCAAGGGAACATGACATAGACTTGCGCCCAATTTGTACCCGCTAAGCCACCTGATAACCAGAAAGACAAGTCTTGTCCAATATGAAAATATAAGGCAATTCCTTCACTTAGGGCTACGAATAATGCAGAGACAGCGGCTCCAGACAAAGTAAGCCGAACAGGGCTCAATCCATTTCTAGAAAGTGAACCCACTCCATATACGATAAAGGCTCCTAGACCCGCCCCCATAAAGGTTGCAATTAGAATTCCTGACTTAGATAGGGTAGGAAACAGAGCAAAACAAACAGCTAACGCCAGACCAGCGCCGGCATTGAGGCCAAGTAAACCCGCATCCGCCATAGGATTCCTTGTCATCCCTTGCATGATGGCTCCTGCTACGGCTAGACTAGCTCCTACCATGACCCCAGCCAATGCTCTTGGCATGCGTAATTGCCAAATCACCTGATGATGCTGAATGCTTGGATTAAAATGAAATAGGGCATCCCACACTGTACGTATGGCAATTCCTCTTGAGCCTACAAATATGGATAAAATTACAGCCAGTAGAAGAATTATGCTACCCATGATAAGGATCATCAAGGCTGCTAGAGGCCTACTCTGCTGATCGAGAACTGAAGATTTGAAATCTGTTGAGGAGGCTGACATAACCATCATCCCTTTGTATGTAGGTATAAACAAGCTCTATTCATTGTATTGATAACCATTCTCACAGTCAATGATTTTATCTATATACACCCTCCATTCGTCCAATCCATAATGCCATGAACGTAATATGCTGTGTATTATCCAGTGAGAGGAGCTGATTAAAAATGGCTTTACAACGTAACGGAAACCATTGTAAAAATTCTAAACCTGTTGTGTGTGACCCTAAGGTGATTGTTGAAGATGTGTATGTTCCTGAGATCGTTCCGGTTGTTCATCCTGTTGAGATTGTCCAACGTATTCATTGTGTACCTGTGCCAGTTCATCACGTTGTGGTATGTAAAAGAGTAGAATACTGTGGATTCGACAGATAATTAACTTACAAAAAAGTAGCCATTCTGATGCCTAGAATGGCTACTTTTTATATGTCTAGAAGCTTATTTAGTCGTTTCTTGCTTCACGTGAGCGGCTGATGCTTCTTCATCCTGTTCCTGCTCTATCTTCGTAACATCTACCCACATATGTTGCCCATCCTCCATATCCTTCACTACAAAGAGGTAGTCTCTTTCGGTGAACTGATCTCCTGGCTTTAGATCAAATTTCTTGCTCAGCAACCATCCTCCTAGGGTAAAGGATTCAAGTGTAGCAATACGAATACGTAAGAGATGATTGACTTCCGTTAAATTGATTGTGGAGTGCATGAGATAATGATTATCGGAAAGTTTTTTCACCGATTTGGAAGCGATCGTCTGAATTGGCTGATCATCAATTTCCCCTACAATACTTTCAATGATATCTTCCGTAGTCACAAGACCCGTGGTACCGCCGAATTCATCTTTTAGAACCGTTAGATGAATCCCTTCTTTTTGCATCTTTAATAGAAGATCCTGCGCACGAATGGTATCAATGACTTGAATAATAGGCCGCATAAGAACGGTCACAGGCTGCTGCATATCCAAGGAACGGTGAAGCACCGCCGTAAGAAGTTCCTTCGTGTGCACCATACCCACAATATGATCCTTATCTCCGTCTAAAGTCACCGGATAGCGATCGAACTGATGCTCTTCAATCTGCTCTAAAAAGTCTTGGATCGATTCATCTGTGGAGACTGTCATCATCTGCGTACGTGGAACCATAATCCCTTGCACGGCTAAGCGATCAAGCTCAAAAATATTATTCAAATAACGATACTCGAACTTGTTCAGTTGTCCGCTCTTATACCCTTCTGAGAGAGCTAATCGCAGTTCAGCCTCGGTCTGAACAGATTCATGCGCATTTGCGGGTTTCACACCGAACAGACCTGTTATTAGACGGGAAGACCGACTGAGGAACCAGTTGATGGGATATGTGATCTTATAAAAGATAATTAAAGGTCTGGCAAAAAACATAGCCATAGGCTCTGCTAACTGAATCGCGAATGATTTAGGTACCAGTTCACCGACTACAACCTCAAGGAATGTCAAAATGGCAAAGGCAAGAATAAAGGAAATAATGCCTTCTAAGGACTCTGGCGTATGTATCCATTCAAATACAGGATGCAGAATATGTTCAATCGTATCCTCCCCTAACCAACCTAAAGCTAGTGCAGTTAAGGTATTCCCTAGCTGACAAGCTGACAAATACTCATCGAGCTTCGATAGAATGTCTTGAACGGCTTTGGCTTTCCGATTACCAGCAGATGCTAATTGATCAATTCGCGAAATCCGCACTCGAATGACCGAGTACTCTGAAGCAACAAAAAATGCAGTTAACAAAATTAGAAGTACAATAATAATCAAATTTGTGATATTTCCCATGAGCAGCCCTTCTCCCTATCTTCGGTTAAATAACCTTCTGTATCTTAATCTTTACATCAGAATGAAGAAGTTCAAACATGGAATATTAAAGGCTTGGCTCCACCTGCTAATTTTAATATGGATCAAATCTAAAAAAGCTATCCTTCGATCTTATCGATTAGGATAGCTTAACTAGTTATTTTATAATGAAAGATACTGCAAAATTTCATTCTAAATTAAACAGCTCGCCCAACAATGACTAAATCTCTAGCTACCCCGTCAAGCCTAGCTACCCCAGGCAAATGGCCCCAATTCTGAAAACCATACTTACGAAGTAGGGCAAGACTCGGCTCATTATGAGCGAATACGAAACCTACCAAATTCTCTACACCTAAACTTGGAGCGATCTGAATAGCACGATCTATTAAGATTTTACCAAACCCCTGCCCTCGAAACTTCTCATCAATATATATACTAATCTCTGCTGTACCGTCATAGGCAGGTCTTCCATAGAAAGACTGAAAACTGAGCCATGCTGCTATCTCTTGACCCATGCATAACACCCAGAGGGGTCTGAAATGAGGGGAATGGTCATGAAACCAAGGAATGCGACTGTCTGCCGTGATCGGATCTACATCTGCTGTAACTACTCTACCCGCAATGGTACTATTATAGATTTCTACTATGGCTTCTAAATCCTCAAACTCTGCATCCCTTATACTGTAGGTTATTTCTGTCATCTTCGTTGTGGCCTCCTATAATAATAAAGTCGATAGTTTAATCTATGTTTGGGTTCAACCGTACCATATGAATATGATCTTCCCAATTCCCATGAATTTTCAAATACTTATGCGCTAAGCCCTCCTCATGGAAGCCTAGCTTTTGAACAACACGCAAGGAACCCAAGTTTCTAGGCATAATATTGGCTTCAACCCGGTGCAGTTGAAGTTCTTCAAATGCGTACCTCACTACTTCTTGAATCGCTTCGGTCATATATCCTAAGCCTTCAAAAGACCCGTCTAGGCGATAACCTAAATGGCAGGACAAAAAAGCTCCTCTCACAATATTGCTTAACGTAACTGTACCGATAATAACTTGTGGATCGCTTTTTCGATATATCCATACTTTGAAGAGTTCTCCACGGTTCATCTGCTGCGTATCTTGAAGTAATAATAATCTTTGACTATCTATACTATAAAAAGAAGAATCTCTCAGTACTTCCCACTCGGCTAAAAATTCTCTATTTCTATACAAATAGTCTAGAACTTGACCTGCACGAGAGTCATCTACAACTTGAAGCACTAATCTATCTGTGAAAAGTTCGGTAACATTCATTTTGGATCTCCTTTAGTAGGGGCAAAGTCAATACACTTCTAAATTGAAGGATTCCCTTCTCTCTTAATAGCTTCAAATACAAGATGATAATATTGTTCGGTGTTAGGTGTGAAGTCAGCTATTGTACATGAACGTTGATGTGGCTCTATAGAATGATTCTCCTCATTTAAAAGAATGCCTGTAGCCTCAACCTCTGTCTTTTCGCGTGACAACAACTGCCGAAAATCCTCCACTTGAACCCAATATAACCCCGCCACTTCACTTTGCTGAAAAGTATATTCCATAAGTTCTTGCTCACTATGTACCAGAAAAACATGATAAAACTCTCGATCGATATAGGATTCAGACATTTGACTCTCCATCTTCACGGTACCACAAGGCAGAAGATCTTGAAATACAAAGTGTAGTCCTAGCTCCTCTTCCAGCTCTCTTACCCCATCGGCTGGAGTCTCTCCAGTCAATAGATGACCTGCACAGGAAGTATCTAAGAGCCCGGGATAGGATTCTTTATCACTTGCTCGTAATTGAAATAACATCTCGGGAACTTGCTGTGGACCATACCGAACTACCCAGCAGTGAAAAGTCTGATGCCACAACCCCAACCTGTGGATTTCTTCTCGCGTGGCCGTACCTATACACTCCATCTGTTCATTTAACACATCAATCACTTCATCTTTAGACATGATATTTAATCCTCCTTTGTTCACTCCGAGCTGGACAGGCTTTTGCTGGATGAATAAGCCGCAATATCGTAAATATCTGTCCATCCGTAAGCTTGCTCCGTCACCACATCCTCACCGATCTGAATTTGCTCTTTTGCGATAAATACCGCGCCAAGTTTCTTATAAAACTGAACGGCAGGATTTAATTCCAGCACCCATACCATAAGGGATCCATAATTTTGAGCCATAAATTCCTCGGCAAGCTTCTGCAGCAGAAGGGTCCCTAAACCTCGCCCTTGGTAGTCATCGTCGATATAAAAAGCATATACTTCCGCGCCATATTCAGGATAATGCTCCCGGTTCGGTCCCCCATTAATGAAGCCAACAATATCCCCGTTGTATTCGGCCACGTAGGTACATGCAATATTCACAGGATCAAGAATGCGCTGCCAATTCAACATTTTATCTTCTACATTAATCTCAGACAAATACGCTTGCGATATGATGCCATCATAGGTCACCTGCCAACTATGCACTTGAACTTGGGCGATTCCCGCTGCATCCTCTAATACTGCTTTTCTAATGATGAAATCCACATCTGTCCCCTTCTTCCTTTGTATCTATTGTGTTTCTATTCTATTACAAAGGAGGAAGCTTGCGCTTGATTTTTTGAATGAAAAAAAACCACTCTTGAGGTAGCTCAAAGCTACACACTAGAATGGTACTCAGCTACAGTTAGCATAGCTTATTTCATAATTAGTTCATGAACCGGTCGAATTCTCCAGATCTCCGAAGCGTATTGATCAATCGTGAAATCACTTGCAAAACGTCCAGCATGAGCGATATTCATAATCGATTTATTGAGCCACGCCGCGCGGTCTAGATAAGTCTGCTCCACTTGAAGCTGAGTTGACACATAACTATCGAAATCTTTTAATACAAAATATTCATCGTTATGATTAAGAATGGAGTCATAAATAAGTGCAAAATCTCGATGAGCACTGCTGAAAGGGCCTTCCTGTACTAGATCTTCAAGTACACGTTGAACTCGCGGATCTTGATGATATATTGCTCTAGCATCATAACCACCATGCTGATAATAATCCAGAACCTCATCCGAGCGTAAACCGAAGATGAACATGTTGTCATCACCTAGAGATTCATGCATTTCCACATTCGCCCCATCCATCGTTCCAATAGTTAAGGCTCCGTTCATCATGAACTTCATGTTACCTGTACCGGATGCTTCCTTACTAGCCGTGGAGATCTGCTCACTCAAATCCGCAGCAGGGATGATTTTCTCTGCTAAAGAGACAGAGTAGTTCTCTAGGAACACCACTTTCATCTTATCATTCACCAAAGGATCGTTGTTGACTACGTCAGCTACTACATTAATGAGCTTGATGACACGTTTGGCTAAGTAGTAACTTGGTGCAGCTTTCGCTCCAAATATGAACGTTCTAGGAACCCGATCCATAGAAGGGTTCTCCCGAATCTCATGATACAAATGAATAATATGAAGGACATTAAGTAACTGCCGTTTGTATCCATGAAGACGCTTGACCTGAACATCAAAGATAGAATTCGGGTCGACTTTCACACCGTTCTTTTCTTCAATATATGCTGCTAAGTTTATTTTGTTGTGCTGCTTGATCTGATGAATTTGAGTTTGGAATCCACTATCTGAAGCGTAATCTTGTAGACGAAGCAGATCCGTAGGTTCTGTGATCCACTTGTCACCGATCGTGCTTGAGATCAGCTGTTTCAGCTTTGGATTCGCATGAATTAACCAGCGACGATGTGTTATACCATTCGTTTTATTGTTAAAGCGCTCTGGAAACTGATCATAAAAGGATTTCATTTCTCTTTTTTTCAAGATCTCTGTGTGTAATGCTGCCACTCCATTGACACTATAGCTGCCTACAATGGCTAAATGAGCCATTCTGACTTGATCATTCCCAAGAATAGCCATGTGTGAGACCCGGTCTGTATTCGATGGATCTTCAGCAAGCAACAGACTGCAGAATCTACGGTCGATCTCTTCAATGATCATAAATACGCGAGGTAATAGATCCTTGACCATGCTCGTTGGCCATTTCTCTAAAGCTTCACTAAGCGTTGTATGATTGGTGTAAGAGACTGTACGGTTCGTAATATCCCATGCCTCATCCCAGCTCATCTGCTGCTCATCGATGAGAATTCGCATTAACTCAGGAATAAGTAATGTTGGATGGGTATCATTGATATGAAGCGCTATTTTGTCAGGAAGAGATGTATAAGGCAATCCAAGCTTTTCAAATGTACGTAATATACTTTGTAGACCTGCGGAGCAAAGGAAATACTGTTGTTTTAGACGAAGCAACTTACCTTCATACTGTGAATCATCCGGATAAAGAAATTCAGAGATCGATTCCACGGAACGATTATAGCTTAGAAATTTGTAGTAATCGTCATGCTTAGACGCTACGTTCTTTCTAGTAATCATGGTAGACTCCGCACTCCAAAGTCTTAAGGTATTCACATGATGATGGCCATAGCCGATAACAGGAACGTCATAAGGGACCGCAGATACAGCTTCGTAATCTTGAGTCTCAAATACCCAACGGCCTTCTTCATAACGTGTATCTACACGACCCCAGAAGCGTACCTCTACACTTTTATCGGCGCGTCTTACTTCCCATTCGTTGCCCTTCTGCAGCCAGTAATCAGGTAATTCTACTTGATCGCCATCAATAATTTTTTGTTCGAACAGCCCATACTTGTAACGGATTCCGCAGCCGTGACCTGCATATTGACGGGAAGCTAGGGAATCGAGGAAACAGGCAGCAAGTCTACCCAGTCCCCCATTCCCAAGTCCCGCATCGGACTCCTGTTCTTCAATCTCTTCAAGATTCCATCCCAGCTCACTTAATCCTTCACGAACCATATCGAGAATGCCTAGATTTAGCAAATTGCTCCCCAGAAGACGTCCAATCAGAAATTCCATGGAAAAATAATAGACTTGCTTCTCTTGTTGGAGTTTGTAATTCTGGTTCGTAGCTGCCCAATCTTTGCCTGCATACTCTCGAATAAGACCACTCAATATTTTATACACATCAGCGCCTGTTGCCTCTTCGAGGGGTCTACCTAATTCGCCAATCAGACTTTCGCTAAAGACTTTCTTGAAGCTATCCTTATCCGTAAACAAAGTTGATCCTCCTGTAAGCACATCTGGGTGCTTTAAAGTGTACTACTCTTAGCGATGACGAATGGCCTCTTCACATCGCCTACTAACATGCGATTGGATGGCAAATTCACATCCTTATCCAAGATCACATTCTCAATCACTGCATTTTCTCCAATAACGCATTTTTGCATAATAATGGAATTCGTAATTTTGGCCCCTTTGTGTACGCGAACACCGCGGAATAAAATACTATTCTCTACGGTACCCCCAATAATGCAGCCATTTGCTACAAGGGAATTGCTCACATCCGCACTGTCGAGATACTTCGTTGGTGCCTCATACTTTATTTTCGTATTTACAGAGCGATCTTTGAATAGGCTATTGTAATTTTCTGGGGTTAAAAGATCTAAGCTGTTCTTGTAATAACTCTCTACAGAGTTAATCACAGCATGATACCCTTTGTACTCATAGGCCGCAATCTTGAGCTGATGCTGATTTTTTTGGATTGCATCGCGGAAGAAATAGCTATCCCCATGTGCAATACAGTGTCTGACTTGTTCTAGGAAAAAGCTCTTCTCCATCACGAACATTTCCATATACACATTCGAATGATCTCTCTCATGATGAATACTAGACACGAAACCGTCCTCATTCACATCAAGACGAAGGCAGGGATCGTGTTCAGGTTCAAGCTGTTCCACTTTGGTATAGACCAAGGTCACATCAGCACCTTGCTCTTTGTGATAACGATATACATCGCAGAAATCCACTTTACTGATATGCTGACTTCCAACGTGGAGGACATATTTCGCGGATCCTCTGTTAAAGAAGTCCAAGTTGTTCCGAATGTGTTGTAAATCACCATGCGATGTATCGGATGGATCATTCCAGTCGGGTGGAAGGATGAATAGTCCACCGCGCTTCCGGTCTAGATCCCAAGGTCTACCTTCTCCCAGATGATCCATCAGTGAGCGGAATTTACGTCTAACAAATAGCGAAATATCTTTTACACCCGCATCCGTCATATTCGATAATACAAAATCTATAAGTCTATAACGTCCAGCAAAAGGAACAGCGGCCCCGCAGCGGAAGTACGTAAGTTCATTCAACTGATCCAGTTCATAATCAAGATTAATTACACCCATGAGATCTGACATGGTGCTCACCGTCCTATTTTTCAATTATTGTAGAGATGGTTACAGCTTGTTCTGGCTCTTCTATAAGATCTTCTATACCAATGAGCAAAATCTCATCCGGGTTGCTTCGATCTACACCAATCTCCGTATTGTCTTCAATGACCATATCTTCCTGAATAATGGCTTTGTGAATGCGAACATTTTTGCCAATTTTCACGTTGGGCATGATGACGGAATCTGTAATCTCACTGCCTTCTCCTACTTCAATACCGTAGAACAACACGGAGTGATTCACAGAACCATAGACAACACAACCTTCATTGACTATACTGTTCACAATCTTCGACCCTGGGGCAATGTATTGAGCAGGTTGATTTGGATTTCGGGTATAAATTCGCCATGTTGGATCATTGAGATTTAGCAGTGGCTCATCGGACAACAGATCCATGTTACTTTGCCACAAACTTTGAACTGTACCTACATCTCTCCAATATCCTTCAAATGGGTAGGCGTAGAGAAGTTTTTCATTTTTGAGCATAAGCGGAATAATATCTTTACCGAAGTCAAAAGAAGAATCCGGATTGTGTTCATCTTCATACAAATGTTTTTTGAGCACATCCCATTTGAATAAGTATATTCCCATGGATGCTAGGGTGCTCTTAGGCTGCTCAGGTTTCTCTTCAAATTCATAAATTTTAAGGTCATCTTCTGTGTTCAGAATACCAAAGCGACTAGCCTCTTCCATCGTGACGTTAACCACAGAAATGGTGCAATCTGCATTCTTTTCTTTGTGGTATTCCAGCATTTTGTCATAATCCATCTTGTAAATGTGATCTCCTGAAAGAATAAGAATATGCTCAGGATCGTATTGCTCTAGAAATTTAAGGTTTCTAAAAATAGCGTCAGCCGTGCCACGATACCAACTACTTCCATCTTCGCGCTCATGAGGGGGAAGAACGAATACGCCGCCATCCTTGCGATCCATATCCCAATCACTGCCAACCCCTATGTAGGAATGGAGAACCAAGGGCTCATACTGCGTAAGTACACCTACAGTATCAATCCCTGAATTGGAGCAATTGCTTAACGGGAAATCAATAATGCGATACGTTCCTCCGAAATACACTGCGGGCTTAGCTAGAGTTCGAGTTAGACCTTTCAATCTTTTACCCTGTCCTCCAGCAAGCAGCATAGCCACGACTTCTTTTTTCTTCATCATGATATCCTCCTAAATGGCATGAACACCTATTACTCCTTGACTCGTAGAGCTGGGAAAACGATCCAAATATAACAAAAAGTTAATCCGTATCAGTACTAATTGATCAGATTAACTTTACGTGGATCACCATGTAGTTAGACTTCCTGCTCAACATATATTTAAACAAGAAAACCGCACCATAATCCTGAAGAGCTTGTATATTGTTAAAATAAATCATACCTGAGAACAAGCCTATCTGACAACACTGGATTCTCCATTTTCGAAAAGAGGGCCCTAAAAAATATGGGCAATTACAGAAGAAAATATCTTTCGACGTATCTCCTTAATTTTCGACTTCTTGTTTCTCCTGTTTATTTATAAATAGCAGCTTTTTATGGATCGATATGGCGGCCATGACCCCTTCTCCCATAGCTACGGCGACTTGTTCCGCGTGTACACCCAGATCCCCGGCAATCCATAAATTCTCTACATTGGTCAGCTTCGTCCGCGGATCAGACTCTACATGACGATTATGATGCAGCGTAGCCCCAAGCTGCTCCGCTAGTTCAGAGAACACATGATTCCCACCAAAAGCTATAAAACCTCGCTCCGCAATGATTTCTTCGCCAGAATCCAAGATCACCTTCTCGATGTGCCCATCTTCTTCCACGATCTGTTGGATGGACTTCTTGATATGAGTAATACCTAACTGCTCCATCTTCGCCGTCTTCTGTTCATCCACTTCTGTGTTCTCATGATTGATATAAATGAGTTCAGAGGGACGATCACATAATAGAATAGCCATATCTGCTCCCGTATTGCCAGCTCCTAACATGACGGTCTTACGACTTTGAATTTCATACCCGTCACAATCAGGACAGACATATACGGTTCTACCTAATGTAGGAACAAGACCCGGAATATCTGGGTAACGATCCATTAGCCCTGTGGCTAACAGTAGAGTGCGTGCTTCATAATGTTCGCCTTGCTTATCAAATATTTCAAACCCATATGGAGATTTGGCTGCCCTAGTGATATGTCCAGATTTGAAATGGACGCCTAACGCTTCTGCTTGAGCACGGCCTATCTTCCGAAGCTCCTCTCCCGAAATTCCTTCGGGCCAACCTAATATATTATGATAATTACGGCAGATCGACGACCTTCCCGCACCTGAATCAATCACAAGGACTTCATGTCCGGAATATCTTCCCAACTGCACCGCAGCTTGTAATCCTGCAATGCCCCCACCCACAATAATGGTATCCAATTTCATAATCGTGCCTCCTAGGCAAAAGTACTAATAAAAGTGTTACATCATACATTACACGTCTCCTTTAATTTCAAACGAATTTCTATAGGTTTTCCAGATTCTAACGTTTATATTTCATTTAGATGTAATTTTGAATATAAAACAAGTTTGTTTTTGAATACAAAAAAAATGCCCCCAGCAAAAGCAAGGAACATCTTTTTGTATACTAATTATACTTTTCAACCAAGTACCATACGATCATCCGCTAAAGTATGACCGCTAATTCGCTCGAATTCGCCTAGAAGACCTGCCACGCTCAAATCTTGTTTGCGATTTTCTTTGACGTCTAAAATGATTTTGCCTTTATCCATCATGATGAGTCGATTGCCAAGACGTATCGCTTGTTCCATGTTATGGGTAACCATCAGCGTAGTAAGCTTTTTCTCCCGAACAATGCGTTCCGTAAGACGAGTAATGAGTTCCGCACGGGAAGGGTCTAATGCAGCCGTATGCTCATCTAGCAACAAAATCTGAGGGTTCGTGAACGTAGCCATTAACAAACTCAGTGCTTGCCGTTCTCCTCCCGAAAGAAGTCCCACTTTGGCATTCATCCGATGCTCAAGTCCTATGCCTAAGTGTTCCAATTCACTCTGAAAAAGCTGTCTTTTCTTACGGTTCACCGCGAACATAAGCCCTCTATGCTGCCCCCGTAGTGAAGCCATCGCCAAATTTTCCTCTATGGTCATCCGCGGTGCTGTTCCCGCCATCGGATCTTGAAAGACACGACCGACCCAGCGGCTTCTTCTATGCTCAGATACCGTATTTACAGGCTGTCCATCAATATGAATGTCCCCTGTATCTGGCCTATATACTCCGGAGATCAAATTCATCAGTGTGGACTTTCCAGCACCATTACTTCCGATGACGGTGACAAAGTCACCAGCTTTCATATCCAAATTTGCTCCTACTAGAGCAATCTTTTCGTCCGCTGTACCCGGATTGAACAGCTTGGAGACATGTTGAAGTCTAAGCATCTGCAGTTCCTCCTACACTAGGCTTACTAGGGGCTACACTCAGTTCACGAGATCTTCTTTGAGCGAGTCTCTTCTGACGGGTTGCTCTGCGTGCAGAAGGAATGACAAGCGCTAGTATAACGATAGCAGCCGTGATGATTTTGATATCGGATACTTCTAGGAACTCTACGCGTAACGCCAAAGCAACCACGATTCGATACACAACCGAACCTACGATGACCGATAGTGTAGCCCAAAATACCGTCCGCGCACCTAAAATTGCCTCTCCAATAATGACAGATGCCAGACCAATTACAATGATCCCAATTCCGGACGTAATATCAGCAAAACCCGTTTGTTGAGAGATCAAGGCACCAGATAGTGCTACTAAGCCGTTAGACAGAGCAATGCCAAGTATCGTCGTAGTATCTGTGTTCGCCCCAAAGCTACGAATCATTTTAGCATTATCCCCGGTAGCTCTAAGCGCAAGCCCAAGATCTGTATGCAAGAAAGCATCCATGGCTAATTTAATGAATAACACCATAACCGGGATAAGTATCCAAGGACTCATAAAGGTAAATAACGTATCTTGATCGAGTATGGACACATTTGGACTTCCTAAAATCCGCATATTAATAGAGTACAGAGCAATCATCATCAAAATACCCGATAAAAGGCCATTAATTTTCCCCTTAGTATGCAACAATCCTGTACATGCGCCTGCGAGTGCTCCACCTGCAAAAGCTGCGATGATGCTTAGCCAAGGAGAATACCCATGAGCGATCATCACCGTTCCAATGGCCCCACCTGTAGTAAAGCTACCGTCTGCGGTCAAATCAGGAAAGTCTAAAATTCGAAACGTAATATATACACCTAGAGCCATTAATGCATAAATCAATCCTGATTGTACTGCCCCAAATAGTGAATCAATCATGTATTGTTCCCTCCTGATCGTCCAAAGGGACGGCCCTTGGCCTGGCCGCCCCTTCTGGTTTCCTTAATATGCTAAAATTATCTCTTATTTTTTTTACTCAATGATGTTAGTTTTTTGATCCTTCACTGCACTCTTCATCGCATCCGTTACTTCAATACCTTGCGCTTTAGCTGCTTTGAGGTTCATTATGAAATCAAGCTTTTCAGGGACCGTTACTTTGAGATCGCTTGGCTTTTTGCCATTCTTTAAAATCTCGACCGCCATTTGTCCAACTTGGTAGCCGTGATCATAATATTTAAAACCAACAGTAGCAAAAGCTCCTTTTTCTACTGTATCGCGGTCACTTGCGAAGAAAGGAATATGCTTCGCATTTGCTACGGAAATGACGCTATTCACACCTTCTACCACGGTATTATCAAGAGTTACATATAGTGCATCTGCACGTCCCACGAGGGATTCTGCTGCTTGCTTAACCTCAGACGTATTCGTGACGGGAGCTTGAATGACTTTAATATTGTGGGTGCCAAAAGCTTCCTCTGCATGCTTTGCCATAGTTACTGCGTTAGATTCTCCGGTGTTCAGCACAATACCCACCGTCTTGACCTTAGGGAAGTTAGCAGCGATAAATTCAGCTAACTTCGAGACAGCTTCTGGGTTCATATCAGAAGCCCCTGTGATATTGCCTTCAGGCTTGTCCAAATCTTTAATTAGTTTGGCTCCAAGCGGATCGCTAACCCCAGCGAAAAGAATCGGTGTTTCCGTCACTTGTTTCTTAATGACTAGAGCCGTCGGGGTAGTAATCGCAAGAACCAAATCATCTTTATCCCCTTGAATTTTCTGAGCTATCGATAAATTGTTCGTCTGATCCCCTTGCGCATTGTTCACATCTAACTTCAGGTTCGTGCCTTCCGTGATTCCATTGTCTTTGAGAGCTGCCAAAAATCCATTTCGTATCGCATCCAAAGATGGATGTTCCACAATCTGTGATACCGCAATCTTGTAAGTTTTCTTCTCTGGGCTTGAATTTCCTGAACTTTGCTTCTCTGTTGTAGAACACCCTGCTGCTGTAAGTACTAATACCGCTGACAATACCAATGATCCCCATAGACGTTTTCTCATTTCAAGCAAGGCCCCCTCTACATCTCTCAAATTAAATCCGGTTCTGGCAAATCGCTTTAAAGCATTGGTAGATCAATGAGTTAAAGCGAAAAGCTGCAATTGAACGCTGTTCTATACCCGGACTTCGTAATCCTAATATAAATGGCGTGTCGATATCCGTCAATCAAAAAATAGGTAAAAATAAACAAAAAAAGCCTGATTTCTCAGGCTTCATGTCGTATATTAATTTACATTTATTACTATAATGGATTCGCCTTCAGTCATCTTTTCGATCGTAAAAGAAGTGATGTGCACGCATTTCATCTCCATAGATCTCCAAGATGCCAGCAGAAAATTTAGGCTCACGCCGTTTGTCCGCCGCTGATCCTGGATTGAATAGAAGAATACCGTCTACCTGCTTCAGTAAGGGCTGATGCGAGTGCCCGAAGAGTATCGCGTCCACCTGATCTTGCTTGAAAGCAAGTCTCGCTTTGTCCTCTGTGCTTCTTCCTGCAAAAGGAAGATGTCCATGAACAAGCCCTACTTTTTTGGAACCAAGCGTTAGAATTTTGCGCTGTCCAAACTTTGTTATGATGTCTTCGGGATCATTATTACCAGCAATACCGTCTACAGGAGCTATCTGTGACAACATATGATAGACATCCAGCGTGACCCAATCGCCCAAATGTAATATTAAATCAACCCCTTGAAAATGCTGAACAATGGCAGACGGAAGCTTCTTGGCGGATCTAGGCATATGCGTGTCCGAAATAATTCCAAGCTTCATGGTACATCCTCCTATCTTGTGGGAGATACGGCCATACGAATGTAAGTATGACGCCTGCCTCTTACAGCGATGGACAAGGCTTGAATATTCTCAGGTACAGCCATACCTCCAAACCCTGCGTCACCGATATGAAAAACATCAACGCCAGCCCTTTTTGCACTTAAAGCAATCGATCGAATCGTTCCTTCATCGGCTCCTTCTTGGCTTGTCCCAATTGCCGCTAACGTAAGCGCTCCCTTTTCTTTGACAGCCATGACGATCTGTGCCAGATCCCGTTCACGTACACCCGGTACGGTGCCTGGAGCGGGTAATAAAATAATATCTGCTCCGGCTTCAACGAATTTCAGCGCTGTATCGACATCCACGACTTTTCCTCTTGTTCCCGCGGCATGCATTTTCCCCGCTATAACCAGACCTCCAAAATGTTCATTTGCCAGCACAATCGCTTGTTCAATTTGCTCATTCGTTACGCCCGTCTTCGGATTGCCCGTCAAACAGACGAAATCGAAACCAAGCTCTTTGGCCTTAGCTAAGGATCTCGAAGTAGCTCGGCGACCTTCAGGTAAGTTGAACAACGTCTCTACTGCATCCACATCATTATCTACAGGCTCTAAATTCACACCAATAGGTAGTCCTGTTAGGGTTTTAAGCGTCTTTACAACGGATTCATCGATAAGAGGACCTTCATCTCCATCTGGACGAAAAGCATCGCCCGCTACAACTCCCTTTACGTGGGGATGGAATACATCAAATAAATTAAGTAGTATTAGATCCGCACCAAAAGCCTTAGCAAGCTCTGCATTGGACAGCTCTGGCAGCAAAGATAGCGTCACTACGTTCTCGGAAAGTATGGTGCGGCCTTCCGTAGCAAAAATGGACTGCTTGAGTTCTTCTCTAGTTATGTTACGAAAATCTGAAGCACGACAATCAAGAATACGTTTCACAAGTTGCACCTCCTTATGATATTCATATATGGTAACACACGCTAAGACATTAAATACACTCTGGCCTCATATGGACGAAGTACCAATTCGCTAGTATTCTCATCTTTTAGAGGAGCGTAGTTAGAAATTAGTAAAACTGCCCCCTCCATCACGATAGATTTAGGAGCTTTGAAGACGGGCTCACGACCGTAGAAATTTAAGATCACAAGAATTGTTCCCTCATTACTGGTTCGAGTATAAGCATAAATATCAGGATCATCCGGAAGAAGTAGATGATATTCACCGTAGACAAGAATAGGATGTTCTTTACGTAACTTAATCATCTCTTTGTAATAATTATAGATGGAATCAGGATCTTTTACAGCATTCGCCGCATTCACTTCCATATAGTTGGAATTGACATCGATCCATGGTGTTCCAGATGTAAATCCAGCATGATCTGTATTGTCCCATTGCATTGGAGTACGGGCATTATCTCGGCTTTTGCGCCGAACGGCCTTCATGACTTCTTCTTCAGGAATGCCTTGATCTCGCTTCTCATGGTAGAAGTTCAGTGTCTCGACATCGCGGTAGTCATCGATGGAATCAAAAGCTGGATTGGTCATTCCGATCTCTTCACCTTGATAAATATAAGGTGTTCCTTCAAGTGTAAGTAAAAATGTTGCAAGCATCTTGGCAGAGGGTATTCGGCACTGAAGATCGTTCCCGAATCTCGATACGGACCTAGGCTGATCATGATTCCCTAGATAATTGGCATTCCAACCTTTATCATGAAGGACGGTTTGCCACTGGCTCATAACTTTTTTGAGATCCAAGAGGCTCCAAGATTTGATATCCCACTTGCCACTACCTGGGGAAGCAGCATCTAAGTACATATGCTCGAACTGGAAGACCATATTGAGTTCCCGGCGCGTATCACCTACATATTCCAGCGCTTTTTCTGGTCCAAGGCCTGACGTCTCGCCTACCGTCATAATGTCATAATAATATAAGACACGATCATTCAGGTTCTGAAGTAGAGTATGTACACGTTTTAAATTAGAAAACAGTTGATAAGCCCTTACTGTGGGAAGCTTATTTGGGTTATCTCCATCGGGCAACCCTTGCGCTTTTACGATGTGCGCCACGGCATCAAATCGAAACCCATCCACACCTTTTTTGAGCCACCACGCTACCATCTCATGTAGCTCATCTACAACCCGCTCATTGTCCCAATTCAAATCGGGCTGCTGCTTGGCATAGAGATGCATATAATATTCACCTGTAGACGCATCATACTCCCATACAGAACCGCTGAAATAAGATTCCCAATTATTGGGGGGACCTCCGTTCTTACCTTTGCGCCATATGTAATAATCCCGCTTAGGGTTATCCACAGAAGATTTCGATTCAATGAACCAGGGATGATCACTCGAAGTATGATTTAGGACTAGATCCATCATGAGCTTCATACCTCGGCTGTGAATCTCCCTAAGCAAACGATCAAAGTCCTCCATCGTACCGAACTGAGGCTGAATAGCACAATAGTCACTAATATCATAGCCGTTATCATGATTTGGTGATTGATAGATCGGACAAATCCAGATCACATCCACACCTAATTCTTTAATATAATCCAATTTGGACATAATTCCTTTTAGGTCCCCGATTCCATCTCCATTCGCATCTTTGAAGCTACTCGGATAAATTTGATACACGACACTTTCTTTCCACCATTTCGCCTTCATTCTTGCTTCCACCTTCCTGACTAATGACCTAGCCCTCAACATTATTAAACCTTATGTACCATTCATGAATACTGGACCCTTCTTAAATTTTGCGAAGGAAGACTCATTTTTTATATGCTTAACCTTTCCGTTCTATAGTATAATAGTCAGGTTACACAAAATCGTTACATTGATATCTGCTTGAAAGGACAGTGAAGGCATCTTGAATGAAGCAACGACGTTTAAAAATAAACCTGTAATTCAATTAACGAAATTCCGAAGATTATGGATTGCTATTCTTTTAGGTTCATTATCGGCTTTTGGACCGTTGTCCATTGATATGTATCTGCCATCTTTGCCGAAATTAACCGCTGACCTTGGTACCAGTGAATCCTTAACTCAGTTTACGCTTACTGCTTTTTTGCTAGGACTTGCCTTAGGGCAACTTGTGGTTGGACCTCTTAGTGATATTAAAGGTAGACGCTCTCCCTTAATTATTTCCTTGATTCTATACGCTGTATCATCGCTCTTATGTGCTTTTGCCCCAACCATTGAGACATTAGTCGCCCTCAGATTTATACAAGGGTTATCTGGAGCGGCAGGCATTGTTCTATCCAAAGCTGTAGTCCGTGACTTATATTCAGGAACAGAACTGACGAAATTTTTCTCCTTATTAATGCTTATTAATGGAGCGGCTCCCATTCTTGCTCCCCTTATTGGTGGACAATTACTTAGAATTTTTCCATGGCGGGGCGTCTTTGTTGTATTGTTCGCAGTAGGTGTGCTTATGTTACTTCTTGTCATCCTGGGTCTCCCAGAGACTTTGCCAAAGCACCTTCGAGTAGCTGGAGGGTGGAAGCAGACTATGACTACCTTTGGCCGCCTAATTCGTAACCGTGTTTTTATGGGCTATACTTTGGCACAAGGATTAATATCTGCGGCTATGTTTGCTTATATTTCTGGGTCATCTTTTGTTATGCAAAACGTATATGGCGTCACCCCTCAAGTCTACAGTCTGATCTTTGCAGTGAACGGGATTGGTATTATATTCGCTAGTCAATTGACAGGACGCTTAGCGGGACGTGTACGCGAAAAGACCCTGTTCGTTACGGGGCTGATTATTGCAGGGGTGGGTTCTACTGTATTGTTGATCGACATTATATTTACCTCTCATATTCTTGGGGTATTGATTCCTTTGTTCTTCGTCATCGCCTCCGTAGGGATGGTTGGAACTTCTGGCTTCCCTTTGGCTATGCGAGATCAACAAGATGCGGCGGGAAGCGCTTCCGCTCTGCTTGGCTTATTGCCGTTCATCTTAGGCGCAGCCTGTGCTCCACTAGTTGGAATTGGTGGAGGTGGAAGTGCTCTCCCCATGGGGATTGTAATGATAACTGCCAATCTGTTGGGTATTTTGGGCTATTACTTGTTGGTGCATAGGGCTCGTCATTAGAGTGTGTAGAATGGATAAAAGTACTGTGTTTTTAAAATAAAAGGTGTCATTCTTATCCTCTTGAAAGAGAATAGGAACGACACCTTTTATTTTAGTGTAACTATTGTAATTTGATAAAGATGGAGTCAAAGCACAAGCGTAGCATCCAAGAAGCGGACTACTCGGCTTCCTTCCATGTAGCAGCGCCTTGTGCATACAACTGACCTAGTACCTGCTCACATAATTTGTGGGTCTCTAGCGCATCTTGAGCTGTCACGGACGGCTTGCGATTTTCTTTAACCGAGGAAATAAATTCTTCAATAATTTGGTGGAACCCTCGCCGATACAATATGGGATCCCAATCTTTGAATCCTAAATGAACTTCTTTTCCATCCTGCATATGAATGGCCGTATTCAAATTCTGTGTAATCCATTTGTTACCCGGTGTCATCACTTCTAAAATCTCTTCGGCTGTCCCGCTATCTCGGTTCATACTCCCTACAACCGAGAAGGATTCGCCATCCAGCTGAAGCATGACATGATAGAGTTGTCCTCCTTCGATATAAGAAGTTACTTTCACACTATGGATAGGACCTGAAGCTAAGAAGCGAAGCGTGTCCACTACATGAATGAAATCATCCATAACAAAGCGGCGTGCAAAGTCTGGATGGTGCAGTCGGTTTTTTTGTAAAAAAATAAGTCTGCGCGGCTCCTTCTCTTTCATCTCGGCCACTAAGGGCGCGAACCTACGATTGAACCCAACCATTAGAATAAGATTTCTCGCTTCCGCTAATTCAACTAACGCTCTTGATTCTTCTAAAGTGTAAGCAATTGGCTTATCTACGTAGACATGAACGCCCGCCTCAAGTAATTGTCTGACTATAATTCCATGCGATTCTGTAGCGGTATGTACAAATGCCGCATTTATATTGAGAGCAATCAGGTCTTCTACTTGCGTGACCCGCTGCGTAATTCGATATTTGTTGCTTAAGGCATGAAGAGTATCTGCATTTCGCGTACATAACACAATCTCGATGTCTTCTCTAGCCGTAATTACGGGCAAGTATGCTTTTTGAGCGATATCCCCAAGGCCAATGATTCCTATCTTCATCCTAATGATTCCTCCTCTGTATGCATTCTCTTTTATAATAAAAGAAGTGTGTGTATGGATAATTGTAACATGCCACTTAGAGTAGGCAGAACTCGAATAGAATAATCCATCTATTATAAAATAGAGTACAATATAGAATTAATATAGAATTAAAATAGACTACAATTCTAGGAGGCCGTAATTATGGAATTTAGATTTGCTATAGAAGATGATGTTCCCGAAATCGTACGCTTATTAGCTGATGATGAATTAGGCCTGACCCGTGAAAGATATGAATCTCCTTTGCCCGAGGTATACATCCAAGCTTTTCGAGAGATTCAAGCCCAAGCAGGGAACTCCATCCTTCTTGCTCTAGAGGATGCTCAGATAATCGGCTGTCTTCAGCTTACCATCATTCCCGGGCTAGGTTGGCAAGGCCGCAAAAGTGCTCAAATTGAAGGAGTACGTATCGACAGCCGTTACCGCAGTAAGGGATACGGCGAAGCGATGATTCAACACACGGCACAGATTGCCAGAGCACAAGGATGCACTGTACTTCAACTCACTACCGTTCATATTCGCACTGATGCGCAGCGTTTCTATACACGCAATGGATTTGTTGCGACCCATGTGGGCATGAAAATGGAGCTTTGAACCCGCTGCCACCATCTGAGACTATTCTTCGTAGATCATTTTACGAGTCATGCCCCAATCAATGATTAGATTTGTGCCGGTGACAAATGTATTCTCTAGATCCGTCAGATATAGACACGCCTTAGCTATATCCTCAGGGCGACCTACTCTCCCCGCAGAATGCTGCTCATGTTCTTCTGCCTTAAGTCCTGCATAATCTTTGGTTGCTATCCATCCTGGACAGTCTCTTCTTGCACATCGCCTACGACAACGCTGGCGCCATGTTTTGCAAAGACTTGAGCTACTCTTTTACCCATTCCATCCGCTGCTCCATTTCATACCATATATTCTGAGTAAGGATAGGAAGCCAATCCGCGAGGTGACTGAATTTAAAACCGGCTTGTGACGCTTTTGTAGTATCCATCACCCAATTATCCGGTATACCAAAAGGAGAGGCATCCTCATTCTTGAATTCGTTGGTAATTTTAGCTTGTATGTGTGCGATTCTCTCCACCTGAGATAGTATCTCTCGGATGGACATCTGTCCTTGAGCACTTGCATTTACAGGCCCGACCACTTGAATTGACTGTGGGTTACCGAGCCATCTCAAGAACGAAGCGACCTCTTCTGCATGAATAAAAGACATGTGCGCATCCAAGTTCGGAATTCCAATCGGGAGCCCTCGTTGCACGCGTTCCACATGCCAATGTAGTCTCCGAGTGTAATCATCTGGACCTAGCACAATAGGAATTCTCGTTGCAGTGAAAGCGAAGTCAGCTCGCTGAGCAAATACAGCTTCGGCTTGGCGTTTTCCTTCTTGATAACTGAACTGATCTTTGTCACCCATTTGAATGGGATACGAGTAAGGGTCGAATCTATCTTCTCTCAATAGTTCTTGTTCGGGATCATACACGGACAAGGTAGAGGTCAAGATATAACGAATAGGTTGGCTTTGAAAAGCTTTGACCGAAGCTAGCGCCTCATTGGAAGAGTAACAGATATTGTCATATACGCAATCCCATTTCTCAAGCTGTGCCACACGCTTTATATCTTCAGGCCGAGTACGATCTATGATGACATGCTTAATGGAAGGCCCAATATCCGGTATATTATGTCCCCGTGTCGCCACTGTGATTTCATGACTACCTTCCTGCTGCAGTAGTTCTACTAATCTTTTTCCGAAAAACCGAGTTCCTCCAAGTATCAATATCTTCCCCATAAAGCTCCCTCATTTCTATTTTATAATCAACAGGTACTCATCCTTTGTATCCATCTATTATATCTTTGCCTATTTTGTGAGTACAACTTCCTATAGGAAAAATATGAATTTAGAGGGATATCTAAATGAGAGCCCTTCCCTAATAATGATTGCATGTGCTGGACTTTCGTTTATATATTATTAATCAACATTTCTCTCTCTATTTCGCAATCATTCCTCTTACATGAACGATTCTCTACCATCTGAACAATGAATTGAAGGGAGTGTCATCTTATTTGTTAAAACGCCATTTGCAAAAGTCGATCTATGTGGTTGCAAGCCTGCTCGTAAGTTCGGTTCTTGGTGCCGACATTACTCATGCCGAAGTGAATCAAAGTTCCGCTATCGTAGAGTGGTCTCAGCACTACGCAGGTCCGAACAGTATTTCATCTGGAAGAAGTATTAATCCCACCTCCGATGGAGGCTATATCGCGGCAGGAGATGTGGAAGATCGCAGTTCATCGGGGTCGGGGCTTCAGAAGGGCTATGTTATTAAGACAGATGCGGCGGGAATCAAGCAATGGGAACAAAAGCTAGGATTCTATTACGCCGAATATACCTACGGTTACCGGGCAAGTCAGACTCAAGATGGCGGATATATTGTCAGTGGATCAACTTCCACTACGGGCGGGCGACCACATAATGAGATTTATCTAGCTAAGCTTGATGCAAACGGTAAGCTAGCATGGGAAAAAAATTATGGAGATGGCTATACAAATGAATATGGGGAAGCGGTGGCAGAAGCGCCTGATGGAGGCTTTGTCGTTACCGGATATAGCGTTACCTCTTCTGGGGAAGCTCCTGCCTATGTACTAAAGACAGATGCTTCTGGCAAACAACTGTGGTATAAAAAGTTCACTTTTGGCGATAATCAATACTTTTCTGATGTTATTGTGACACCTGATGGGAATACCTTAGTCGTAGGCACCGTAAACTCTGTATTCGGACCGAGTGACGACGATGCTTCGGTTGCTATACTCCTTAACAATCAAGGGGAAGCGATCTGGACAAGAACGTATACCGATCCACTCTCACGTCGCAGTGCGTTTTCTATTGCAAGCACTCCAGAAGGTGGATATATTTTAGCAAGCCGCAAACAAGATGGAGAAGAAGAATTAAATGTGCTATCAAAGCTTGATACTGAGGGCAAAGTAACATGGGAGAAAAGCTATAACCCTACACCAGATCGTGAAGTTTTCACTAAAGTATCACCTACTCCTGCCGGCTACGCATTAATTGGTCAGAATGTAAAAGGAAATTATCCTGAAGAAGAAGGTAGCTATGAAGTGCTTGAGATAAATAAACAAGGGGAAGCTATCCGGAATGTTGTCTTTGGAGGCCCTCACATTGCAGAGGTAGGAAAAGGGGTCGTCACAAACGATGGTAGCTTCATCATTCCTTCTCAGATTACGAGTGACAATCAGACTAGACTGGAATTAGTTAAACTCTCTGGTCGAGAAACTACTCCTCCTGCCGCAAATCCACTGAAGGAGATCCATTTCTCCACGAATGAGGTCAGGCTTCAATCCGGTGAACATCTAGCTCTTTCTGTGCAAGGCATATTTAAAGATGGGACCACAACCGATGTCTCTAAAAAGGTCCAGTATCATTCCATCGATCCTACCATCGCTACGGTAGATGCCACGGGACAAGTTACAGCCATCAAAGCTGGGAATGCTGAAGTGACAGCTTCTTACCAAGGACTTGAGGCGCGAATACAAATTAAAGTTGCTGACCCTGAACCTAAGCAGGGCTCAGTATATCTTGACTCCGATGAATATTCGCTCAGCGCAGGAACTTCACTGGACACACTAGTCTTCTACAAATCACCAGATGGCAAAGTCCATGATGTCACTAGACAGTCCACTTTTAAAAGTAGTAATGAGAACGTTGCCGTATATGATTCTGAAGGGAACATCATCGGAATTCATGCCGGTACTGCTCATGTGACAGCTACCTACCAAGGTCTTGCTGGCAGTGCATCCGTTCAAGTTGTTCGTTCTTTTGTGCCTAAATCTCTGGATCTTTCAGAATAGGGCGAAATTTATACTTTCGAGCATGAAAATAAGGTCCCTGTAACCATGTCTATGGTTGGAGGGATTTTATTTTTGCGCGAATAAACTAATGATTTCCCCATGTCTCTAGCCCCAGTTCTATATGTATTCCTGTTAAAGCGACAAGAACCGAGAAAACCCTTTCTTTTCTTTTTCTGGGATCTACGGCTAAATATAATCGATTTGTATGATTCACAACTTCACATCGTTCTCCAATAATAGATATAACATTTCATAATTAGGCATAACATCATATTTTATGGGAGGAGAGGTGTCTTTGTTCAAAATGAGCTGGCTAAAAAAGGTATGGATCGCAGCGTTAGTATGGGGCTGCATGGGAGGTGCTCTTGTTCCTGAACAAACATCCGCAGCGAAGATTCAGCCTGTAATAGAATGGTCCCAAGATTATGGGATATCTTCCGAAGGAAAAGGTGTCATTGCGACACAGGATGGCGGGTATCTTCTTACAGGAGGAATCCGTGAAGCCGAAGAATCACACTCAGAATATAGTACACAACATGCTTACATAGTTAAAATTGATAGCTCTGGACAACAGCAATGGCATACAACTATCGCTTTTGAAGCCTTCGCCTCCACCTCTGCGACATCAGCCATTCAAAACAAAGATGGACACTATATCATTATCGGGAACACTACTCCTGAAGATGGCGAGCCTCTTAGCCACTTATTTATTGCTGAATTAGATGGACAAGGGCAACTTTTGTGGAAAAAAATTCATGCCGATGAATCCATGCATAATTTCCCCAAGACGATCGTCTTATCTTCAGATGGAGGTTATGTTATGACTGGTTACGCTAATAATTATGGGTATGGAAAAGCATATATTCTTAAAACAGACCATCTCGGCAACGAAATATGGTACAAAAAATTTCATTATGGTGATAGCCAATATTTCAACGATCTTCTTCCTGCTCAGGATGGAGGGTATGTGGCGGTAGGCGCGCTGAATACCCCCGACTATAGTACAGGTTACGAAGATGCAACTCTGGCTATTAAAGTGAATGAACAAGGAGAGAAAGTATGGGACCATATCTATTCCGATCCCTATACGAACCGGTATGCTTATGCCGTAACCCCTTCCAAAGCGAAAGGATATCTTATTGCTAGTCGCAAAACGGTACAACAACAAAATATACAAGTGCTTACCCAGATTGGGCTAGATGGTCAGGTACAATGGGAAAAGAGTCTTGATCCTAGCATCGTCACCGATTCATTTAATAATGTAGTGAATACAAAGGATGGCTACGCACTGCTAGGTAGCAATTCATTAGGGAGCTATCCTAATAATCGGACTGAGTACTCCCTACTTACCTTAACAGCAGATGGAATAATCTTAGATCAAGCAAGGTTCAAAGGTGCTAAACTTACAGGAACAGGCAAAGCTATTTTAACCCCAGATGGTGGTTACCTTTTCCCGGGTACGATTCAACGCGAACTAAATTATAAGCTTCAGGCCATAAAATTGTTACCGTTTACATCTTCACCTGCTCCTCAGCAAGAACTTCAAACTCTTCATTTTGCGGACAATCCATTGAAGTTAAAAGTAGGTAGTTCTGCTCCAAACAGGTTGATTGCCACCTACGCCGATGGCTCTACAGAGGATATATCCAGTCTAGCAAGCTATGTATCTCTTAATCCAAATCTAGCAAGTAGTAATGAAGTGGGCCGAGTAACAGCTATAGAAGCTGGTTCTACTACTATTCAAGCCACCTATCAAGGTCATACTGCTGAACTTGACGTAACTGTCTTCTCTAAAGATTCGGATGAGCTAGATCCCATTTCTGGACTTTTGCAGTTGGATTCATCTAGTTATTCGATTTTAGTAGGAGATTCCTTCGACATCCATCTTCAATTGACGGAGTATTATCCTGAATATGTGAACAAAGACATCACAGCGAATGCTACGTATAAAAGCACCCATCCCGATATTGCTTATATCGATGCCAACGGAAATTTAATAGGTAAAAAATTAGGAGAAACTACCATTTATGCTTATTATAAAGGAAGCTATACTTCCGCCAAAGTTCAAGTCGTGAAAGCTCGCGTCTCCACTCAAGATGCTTCAATAGTATCTCCTGCATCCTAAGCGAAATTTTAAGAGAAAAGGGCCAGCACATTGCCCTTTTTTCTTTATACATTTATTAAGGTGGGCAACTATCTATGTCGAATGATAAAAAAATTTCAGGAGTAAACAGTTACCCTGAATTTATATGGTATGGTACAAGCGGGGATAGTGTCAGGGATGATATCTATAAGACCGTCCTATGGTATAAAGAAACCAAAACCATCTCATCCATCTATGAAGCACAAGAGTATATATAATATGATGGATATAAAACAACAGATGCCAAATTAGCTTATTCACTTCTATTTGAATTAACAATGATAAAGACACACGGATCTTTAACAAGAGAAATCTATGCAAGTATAGAAATGATAGATAACAGAATGTATTATTTGGTTTGGCTCTCATCGGAAAACAATACAATGCATACTGGTTCTTAACAGAATCTAAAAAGGAACTAGTAGCAATTAAATGGATAAGGGACCTATTGCATTGCCAATTAGGCTGAGCTGTAGGTCCCCTTTATTCTTTATTCAATTTATTTTCTTGTATCAAATAGGCTTTTCACTAATGCTATACCGCAAATCACTCCAAAGAAAAACTGTCCATGACGTCCCGTGATTTCCGCATAATGTGGTATTGCGGGCAATTTCATATAGGCCGAGACCAGACTATATACTAACAATACAAAACTAGGGATGAAAATAGAGATAAAAATCGGCTTATTAAATTTGGAGCGTCCAGGAAATCCATAGATAAGACTTACATAGATTCCACAGAACAAGGAGTACAGTGCTAGAGTACCCAACACTTTTGTCTGTTGATTACGCCCGGTGTGATTCGCTACCTCATTTAAATATTGATTTCCATAGTAGACGAGTAGAATGGCTCCAATCATCCACAGTAAATAGTACGCGTAACCTTGTGATTTTCTCATGCCGTCACTCCCTAATGACATATTTTGTTACATACCATCCATCGGGTTCATGAAGAAATTTCTTGCTGTGCTTTGGGTAGTACTTTACGTCGGTCTCTTTCACCCTTGATATGCTTAAGTTGAGCTACAATAATAATGCTAATGACAACTAGTAGGAACCAAGATGTAATTTTGCCCAGATGAACCATGGCCCAAGCCGCAGTCTGATTAGGATAGCGCCAAGCCCCGAGCAAGGTAGAGATGTTCTCCGCAATCCAAATAAAGAAACCAACCAAGAAAAAACCTAAAACCATAGGCATTCGAAACGAACTTTCCTCTAATTGATAATGAACCTGTGTCCTTGCGAACACAATGATCAGAACAGCTATCAGAACGTATCTGTAATCTCCAATATAGTGATGAGTAAAAAAGTTCGCATATATAGCAATACCTATAAGCCAAGGCCAGAACGAAGGCGGCCATCCCGTCATGCTTAGGTGGAGCCTGCGCCAAGCTTGACATATATAACTGGCTACACTCGCATACATAAATCCACTATAGAGCGGAACACCCCATATTTTGGTATAACCTGGACCTGGGTAAGCCCATGACCCCATATGTACCTTATACAATTCTAAAGCTAGTCCAATGATATGGAATAGACAAATAACTTTGAACTCATCCAAAGATTCCAGCTTAAAAAACAACATACCGGCTTGAGCAATTAAACAGATCAATAATATTAGATCATATCTCGGAATATAGGGCAGATGAACTAGTTTGGTTAAGCCAAGTGAAGCGAAAATAATGACAGGAAATATACAAGATAATGCTTCTTCTCTCCCAAAAACCCACAAATTTCTTAATGCCTTACGCACAGTGTTCACCTCGAGTAATTATGTATAGGTGCCAAGTTCATATATTTATAGATGACAAAAATTCACTAGTATTATCACTCGATTAAAATCCGATCTGGATTGGCTAGGAGCAAAATATTTCATGGTAATGGTTCAATTGCTCAAATTGTTGTATGTGGATGGATACTCGGAAGTGTACTAATCATTTCTCCTTATCTATCACCTTTTTAAAGTTAATTCATTACTTTATGTATAGTATATCATTGAGGATGCTTTTCAGTGTAAGGAAATGGAATATATAGCTTTACTATTAACTTTACTTCATCAGCTTTATTTAGAGAAGTTTTAAACACTACTATTAATAAAAGCTATATAGACCTTAAGTAATATAAAAAGATGTAAATGGACACTACACGAATAATCCTAATAGTGACAATTCAAAAAACACCATAACTATACTTTCAGTAAAAGATCAAGTACCTACTTTTTCTGAAGTGAAATCTGATTCCCCCTGTCCTTGTACTTAGACTCAGCAGAATACTCTATCACCATCGGTGATACCTTTGATACGGTCACTTGGGTGAAGGACCTCACAGGACAAGTCACTAAAGTAACAAATGCTACATTTAAGAGCGATAATCCGGCTGTAGCAACTATTGATGCTCAAGGAAATATCACAGGCGTTAGCAAAGGATCTACCCGTATTACTGCATCCTTAAATGGACTGCAATATACGGCTACTATTCTTGTAGTGCCTCCCTATCATCCTACTCCTTAGGCATTGTTTATTAACCCGACATGAATCTTTCTTTTTCACCAAAAGGTAGATGTATCAAGTGTTTCTTCACTTGCTACTCTGCCTTTTTTGTATCCACAGATTTGAGTCCATATCCCTAACTCATCCTCTTTATATAATCCCCACTAAAGTAATACAAGAATGAACCTCTACGTACCTAGTTCACTCTCCTTATGTATTCCATAATTAGAATGAAATTTACATTTCATGAAGGAGTGATGACTTTGAAAAAAAATTATTGGTCACGTTCCATCTCTCTATTTTCCATCGTTACAGGTCTTCTCCTCACCCTAAGTATCCCCAACACGAGTCATGCCGCGAACAATGCTTTAGAAGAAGATTGGTCCATTCTCCTTAGTACAAGTACGCATGTGAATAAGGCTGTGAAGGTCATTCCCACATTAGATGGAGGCTATCTCACGTTAGGGAATCGTATGACTAGAGATACTCCCTATCGTACTACGCTAGAATTCAACAAATTAACAAATCAAGGCCAACTTGATTGGGCAAAAAGAATACAAGAACCTCGTCTAGAGGCTGGAAGTGCTGTTACAGCACAAGATATCATTCAGACACGTGATGGCGGTTATGTTGTTGGTGGGTATGTGAAGGAGAGTGCTGAATCATCTCATTCTTACTTACTCAAAGTAAATTCATCTGGACAATATCAGTGGAGTAGACGGTTCACAACTCATCCATCCGGTGAGTCCATTCAACGTGTACGCGAAACGCAAGATGGGGGTTTAATATTAACTGCTTCTATCTCGAATTCGGTGAATCATGCAGGTCCCGTCCTATTCAAAACAGATAGTCAAGGATCTGATGTATGGATCACCACGCTTACTGATTATCCTGGGCAAGAGATTAGCGATGTTATCGAAAAGCCAGAAGGCGGCTATATCGCAGTTGGTCTTACCCTCCAAGATCCTAACCAAAACTATGCGACTACTTCCGCACTTTTAACACTCAATGCCCAAGGTAAGGTTGCTGGTACTAGTTATATTGCAAATCATTCAGGAGGTATCCCCCAACAGATTGAACGGGTGGCTGAAGGAGGATATATTATACGTACCTCCTCAGGTCTAAACCGATTAGATGCAGGTGGAAATTCACTCTGGATTACCCCTTTCCAGAATTTTGGTAGCGAAATTTCAGTACAGTATACGTATCTCACTATTGCCAAAGATGGTGGTTATGTTCTCACTGGAGTAGATTCGCAGAGAACTCGGCAACTTCATATTACGAAAGTCTCCAGTCAAGGGAACCATGCATGGACCTATCATCCAACTGTTACAGGATTCACGACCGCGGGCTATGGCTCAGCGACAAGTGATGGAGGAGCCATACTTACTTATTCAACGATTGATTCACAACATCTAGAGACCCTAAAACTGAGACCCTCATCCGTGCAACAAGGGAGTTTTTATCTTGATTCTGATGCTTACTCCATCACGATTGGCGATACATTAGATACGGTAGCATTATATAAAGACGGAAATGGAAAAGTGCACAATGCCACAGCAGAAGCTCAATATAGCAGCTCCAATTCAGCAGTTGCTAGCATAGATTCCCAGGGGAATATTACCGGAATAAAAGCAGGAACAGCAACTATTACTGCCACATACAAGGGTATAACCTTTACAGCTCCTGTGCTAGTGGTCAAACCTTATGTAGCTATAAAATCGCATTAATCTATAATGCAGATTATATTCACATCAAAAAGACCCTAGAGAATTGAATTTCCATTTCTACTCTAGGGTCTTTGATTCAAATCATAAAGTTAGTCCAGCTAATTCAATATATTTCTCTATACATTTTAACTATATTTCCCAAGAAATAATTAACAATTTACTTCTGTTCCCCATATTATCGAAAAAATAGGTTTTGTCTTAACTATTAATGGCTTCATTAAGCTTTCGTTAGCAAAAAGAATATGAATATATTCTCTTTGTGCCCGTTTCTCCAGCCTAATCCCTCGCACTTCTTCCAAAGTTAAATCAATGAGCACTATATCCCCTTGATGCCACTGGCAACGAACCCAAGAATAGGAAGGCTCTAATTCAAAATGCAAGGTTCCATTTTCCCTTTCCAATTGATAAGTATGCCTATTGTAATAAAACGGAACTTCTGAATCTAGTGTACATGGCTCTTGTTCAAAGAAATCAACAAATTCAAACTCTTCTGGAAATGGCAGCATGCTCAGTTCCTCGTTTCTTTTATTTAAATGCAACCTAGTCGGAAGCTTCGAGAAACACTACTTTAACCCTTGAATCAGGAAATATTTTGTTCGTGCAATTTTTAAGTAACATCTTATATTCCCTCAGACCACAAAACCGCTTAGTTGATTACCCACCAGCCATTCATAATTAAAATGTATTGTAACGGTTCCACCTTGAAAGAAAGTCTGATAAAAGCGATGTGTTTGATCAAATGCATCTACCATTACCAGATTCATAATCTGGTAATAATAGCTCTTACCATGGGCTAAAGCATAAAAGCTATTAAGAATTACAGGCAAATCACTCATTCCAAAATAAGTTTGGGAGTAGATCACATTTGAACATAATCAATATATATATCAGGTTGTATTCCATCTGAACAAGCAATCAATCCGACCTTATCGCCTTTGTATAATTGAACCGTAGAATTCATAACAATGTGCCTCCTTATAGTTTTCCTAAGAATAGTTTTAGAATTTTCTAAAATATATGTTAAATAATAATTTTCTTGTTCTATGTAAATTTTATGTATATTCATTTTATACAACTTTCGACAACACAATTATAAAATATGTATTATAAATGCTTTATTTCAACAAAAAAATCTATTATATGATTACATATTATTACAAATATATAATATTATAATAATTTATCCCTTATTTATGTAAAATAAATGTTATTATTTACGACTATTTATGCTATATTTTGTATGAAACACCTATCAACTTGATAGTAGGAGGTGAATAAAATGACAAGAATTCCACCTGTATCTCCCTACTGTAGCTCAGAGCCTTGCTATGGTAATCCTGGTCCTTCTTCTTTGAAAGTGTATTATACCTTTGATACATTTAATTATGTTTATGTGAAATCAGGTTGCTGTTCAGCGAATTGACCTTCATCCATATCTATCAATTAAATTTAAGGAGATGACTAGTATGCATCCAGCATATTGTGGTTCAGGTTCATGCAGTGCAAATGGCGTATGGTATTCAAAAACTCACTACAGTTGGGATAACCTCAGAGGTTATTACACAGATGGTTGTTGCGCTTAGTTAATAAAATTTGAAGGAGGAATGAATAATGGCTTATACATGGTGTAGTAACACTCCGTGCTACTCTAGTAATTCGTCGCTTCGCGTATTCTATCAGTTCGATCCAAAAACGGGTTATAACAATCAAATCGGTTGCTGTTCTGTTTAAAATACTTAATGCGCTTCATTTTCGCTCCTTATTTTAGTTCATTTCTTGCAATATCTTATGTAAATCATGGAAGTTACGAATTAATAATACAGGAGATCTAGAGCTATGATCTGCTGTACATATCTTTGCTGTACTATTCCCAAAGGGGGCGATTGAATCGCCCCTTTTATTTTAAAATGGTGAGGAGGATTTTGCTTTGTACATATTCATTCATTCTTTTCTTGTCGTAATATGGCTATTATCTGGCCTTTTAAAACTCTTATCCATTACAACATTCAAGAATACGGTAGAGCAATTAATAGGCAAACGCCTAGCTGCAACAGCTACATACGTCGTACCTATAGCCGAGGTTGGTTTTGCTTTAGGACTATTTTTCCAAAAGGGGATCGGCTTAGTATGGACGCTATCTTTACTGCTTCTCATGACATTTTTATTCTTTAATCTTCGATCCATTATGCTCAAGCAGGATTTAAGTTGTAACTGTTTTGGTAGTGCGGTTCCGGATCGTTTTGGTCCCGTTGCGCTGCTCAAAATCTTAATCATAACGGCCATGACGCTCTATCTGATTGGATGGAGTGGAATACAACCAATTTTCGCTTGGAAAGATAGCTCCTCTCTCTACTATCTCTTACTTTCATTAGGTATATTCTGTATTTATGCTTTACTTGCAAATGTTATAGACTTGCACAAAAAATGGCATTCAATCTAAATGCCTGAAGGAGGAATTGAAATGAGTTCACCTTATCTGTTATCTTATAGTGCATTATGGGGTGTAGTAGTGGTTCTGATTGCAATAGTTCTACATATGAATAAGAAATTATTGGATTTAAATCAAGTGCTGTATAACATGTTGCCCAAAGATCTCCCTTTAAGTCATGAAGGAATTCCTGTGGGTGACCCATTCTACGCCTTAGATCTTCAAGATACCCAAGGAAAGAACATACTTTGGAATAAGAAAGATACACTAGGAAGCATTGTTTTATTCACTTCCTCTTTCTGCTCTACATGCAAGACGGTCTACCCGCTCCTAACCCAAATTTCAGAAAAACATAGTCAGTACCATTTCGTACTTGTAATTGAAGGGGATCCTGAATATGCACGTCACGTGCAAGAGGAAAATGAAATTCCTTTCCAAGTCACTTCGATCTCATCTGAACAATTCCACCAGATTGGTATACCTGCCACCCCATTTGCTTACATTATGAACTCAGAATTAAAGGTAGGTTACAAAGGGATTTCATCGACCTTACCCGCTTTTAATATGTTAGTCGAGAAAGGCTCCGCTTTGGATTCACCATCATCTTCTAAGAAGAAAGCCCGTTTTCTGAAGGGAGCTTAGGCATGACAACTCCTCCCCACTCCAAACCATCTCTACTAATAAAGCTGCAAAAATCAGTCATTGTGTTCGAGAGTATAATGCGGCTGCTGCGCACCATGACTAAAATAGCGATGCCTTCCTTAATTCTCGCCATTCTGATTAATCTTGCAACGGCTACACTACCTGTACTCGATATTTTTCTAACAAAAAATCTGGTAGATGAAGTAACTAGAATCATTGGACAGCGTAGTCAGGGTATCAACGTTGCACTTGGTTGGCTCTCAGCGGTCCTTAGTCTTCAACTCATTTCTATTATTCTTCAGCCTGCATATCAAGTTATACTAACTAGAATCAAACTTAAAATGAATTATCATTTTGATCAAGAAATTGCTCTAAAATCCTCTAGACTCCCTCTCGTCTATTTTGATTCTGCCGAATATTATGACAAGTATGAACGTGCGCAAAGCTTGAATGGAGATCGAGGAATAGGATTTATTGAAGCCATTTTGCATATTTTGCAAAGTGTACTTTCTATTACAGGTTTCTTATATGTACTATTTCAATTTCACTTCATTCTTGGGTTAGGGTTCTTGCTTATTATGATTCCCAGTCTCTTAATTCATCTCAGCATCGGAAAATTAAGATTTCATCAGATGTTTCAGCAGACCACAGCTGTCCGCAAAATCAATTATTTAATGGGACTCATGACCAAACGAGACTCTGCCAAAGAACTGCGAATCTTCAATTTGACCCCTTATTTGTTAGATAAGGTTCGTCATTATTATTGGCAAAATGCAAATGAACAAATTGCACTCCAAAAGCGTTCAGCCTGGTCTGTATTACGTGTCGATGGTCTCTCCAAGTTGTTGCAAAGTGCAGCCATAGGCTTCTTGATCTGGACCAGTTCGCTCGGCCGAATGACGATCGGTAGTTATGTAGCCCTAGTACAAGCTATGAGCAGTTCTCAAGGTTATCTTTTTGTCATCACGAATCGTATCTCTAACATTTATGAGAGTGCTTTATATGTCCGTAATATTTATGACTATCTTGAACTTCCTGAAGAAGATCGCCCTGACGTCTATAAGATCTATACTGGCCTCCAGCACCAAGGAATTGAAGTGAACAATCTCTATTTTAAATATCCTAATCGTTCCGAATGGATTTTAGACAACATCTCCCTACAGATCAGACCTGGCGAGAAGATTGCTATTGTGGGAGATAATGGAGCGGGAAAAAGCACCTTAGTAAAATGCTTACTTGGCTTGTACAAGCCCGTAAAAGGCAACATTTGTTACGGAGGCGTAAATATCCAGCATATCGATCCCGCAGTATTGAGTGAATCCATCAGCGCTACATTTCAAGACTACGTATGCTATCAATTCCCTCTAAGAGAGAATATAGGCCTAGGTAGTATTCTTACGATGGACCAGGACGAACTTATTCAGCGGGCTGCATTCAAAGGGCAAGCTGATCAAATTGCAGCTATGCTCCCTCATGGATATGATACCGATCTCGGGCATGCATTTGGGGAGGGACAAGAGCTCTCCCAAGGACAGTGGCAAAAGATTGCTTTAAGCCGCGCTTTTTTAAGAGATGCCGAGGTTGTGGTGTTAGATGAACCTACGGCTGCACTCGACCCTATGGCTGAAGCTGCTGTATTCGAAAGATTTATAGATTTATCGGAAGGTAAAACTTCCATCTTCATCTCTCATAGACTGGGCAGCTGCCGTATGGCAGATCGAATTCTCGTGCTTCGAAACGGCAAAATCGTAGAAGACGGCCATCATTCAACTTTGATGAATGCAGATGGACCTTATGCACAAATGTTCCGTCTACAAGCGAAATGGTATACAGATGAGAAGGTAGGATAATGTAAGCTTGGGGGAATAATCTCTGATCTTCAGCAAATTTTCTGCGATTCTGTTCGTTTTCAGTAGGGTAACTTCTATACAATAGAATTACTATACTAGAATAAATCAAAGAATGGAGTGTTAGTCTTGTTAAGAGCATCCACGAAAATGCTAACTTTAATAGTTATATCTTCCGCCTTATTTATGACCTTTGTCATATCTTCTTCCGCACCATCTGTTAGCGCTTCTTCCTCCGCCTATCCCGGCATCGAATTCAATGGAATGAAGCAGCATCTTCAACCCTCTGCAATGTTAATGCAAGGGACTACCCTTATGCCCATGCGAGCCATGTTCAATCTGCTTGGAACACAGGTACTTTATAACGAAGAGACTCAGACGGCTACAGCCACCCGAGGACGGACAAGTATCGAAATAACAATCGGAAGTAGCTCAGCATTAATTAGTGACGGGACGAATAACAAGACTATTCATTTAAGTACTCCTGCCACCATGCACAAGGGTACATTTATGGTTCCACTTCGATGTGTATTGGAATCGTTAGGAGCAAAAGTTGACTGGAATAGGGCTACTTCCACAATAAGCATCTATAGTTCTAGAAAATAAACGGGCTCGCTAAATATTTTGGAGGTATTATGTTAAAAGAGGCATCAATACAGGAAGTATATGAAGTTGCAAATCTCGCCTTGCTACTTTGGCCGGATCACACAATAGAAGAATGTATTCAAGAAATGAATCTTCTTATTTCTAGACCTGACTCTATCATTTTCATAGTTTACTTTGGCAGTGACGCGATCGGGTTTTCACAATGTCAACTGCGATATGATTATGTCGAAGGGACAGGCTCAAGTCCAGTGGGTTACTTAGAGGGACTATTTGTAAAAGAAAAGTTTCGTCAACAAGGATTTGCTAAAAAGTTAGTTAATGCCTGTGAGAATTGGGCTAGGAAAAAAGGTTGCAGCGAGTTTGCTAGTGACTGCGAATTGAAAAATGAAGAAAGCTTGGCCATGCATTTAAAATTGGGATTTACTGAGGCCAACCGTATTATTTGTTTCAAAAAAGATTTGTAAGTAGGTGTGGGGTTAAAAATCCAAACTTTAATAAAAGGACGCAAGTTAATTTAATTAATGTAACTTTTGAAGGAATTCAAGTATTGACTACCCGACTGCATCAAAACTTAAAATACCTTTAAGAGAAGCAACCCTATCGGAGGATATGGAGCCTATCTTGAAGGTATTTTGTTTGTACAACGTTTGACATCTATACTTCAGCTCATATGGAATCCCGCTCCTTCTTAAGATTGAACGAACTCAAATAATTCAACAATAAGAATGGAATCCTCTTCCAGCTTAAAAGGGAGGTTGCTCCAAGCTTTCCTATGATCTTCTTGAAATTGTTCTATATCAGTTCCATTGCCTTCCCCATAGACTAATCTGGGATCGGGCTGACCAAAGGTCGTCTCGAATACTTCGATCAACTTCACATTACAGTGCGGTGTTCCTTCTTTATCATATACGGTTATAAGTTTTCCTACCGGTACGTATGTATTTCGAAGCTCCTCTTCTGTGTAGTCCTCTTTTAGTGCACAAGTTGCTGTCTTTTCTCCTCGAATAATTTGTTCAATGAGCTGTGCGCCCAGTCCTTCATCATCTTCCCAACCAAAAATCATTGAATACGGATGGATTTGAACATCTGACATTAAATAGTCCCTGCTTTCTGTGCTTGTTATAGATGCTTATTATAGTTGTTCGTTCTAGACCCCATACATCTCTTCCCATTCTTCCCGAAGAATGCCCATTCGGATCGAGTCAAAATGTTCTCCGTTCACGATTCTACATTTACGCATACGGCCTTCTACTTGGAGTCCAATCTTCTCAGCAGTGCGCATCATACGTACATTGCCAGACCATGTGGTGATCCCAATCCTTGCAATCGGATGTTGATTGAATAACCAGCCCATCCATAGGCGGAGAGCCTCTGTCCCGTACCCTCCACTCCAATAGGCTGGGTCGTAGATAACAATACCGGTTTCCATCCATAGGGACGGTTCATGCTCCCAGTAATATACTACCTGACCGATTACTTCACCTTTTACTTCTATAACCAATCGACTATGTGCTTTCAAATCATCCTCTAAATAAGGAATCATGCGATCCGCGTAAGCTTCCCAGCTCTCCCACTCGAGAGGGAAATACGGTGCATCCCATTTTTTCCACTCCACATTTGAATCTGCATACATAAATTTGTAAAGCACCGGCAAGTCGGCTGTAGTTATCCTTCTTAATTTCAATTGCTTTCCTTGTAAACTCATCATTATGCTCTCAAGCTCCCCTTCCCGATCCATTCTTACTCTTCTAGATGATTTCCTGTTTCAACTCTTTGTCTTTGGGCAGGAATACAGTCAACAAGCCAATCAAAGGCAAAAAGGCGCAGATTTTCATCACAGTAACAATACTTGTTACATCAGCTACTTTTCCTAGGACAGCCGACCCAATTCCTCCCAGACCAAAGGCAAGTCCGAAGAACAGACCCGATACGAGGCCCACTTTACCTGGAAGCAGTTCCTGAGCATAGACTACAATAATCGAAAAAGCGGATGACATAATGAGTCCAGCCAACATGACCAACACCACCGACCAGAAAAGGTTCGCATAAGGCAGCATTAGCGAGAACGGCGCGGTACCCAGAATAGATAACCAAATCACATTACGGCGTCCGTATTTATCCGCAAGAGGTCCACCAAAGAAAGTTCCAACGGCCGAAGCCGCTAGAAAAGCAAACAAAAACCACTGTGCTCGTTGGGTCGTCACGCCGAAATGATCATGTAAGAAGAATACATAAAAGTTAGTAATACTTACGGAATACACATTTTTAGAAAATATCAGCAGCACCAGTATCGTAATGGCTAATATTACTTTTTGTCTCGATAACGAACGGCGAACTACAGCGCCAATAACCTTTTTGGGACGAGGCTGTACATTCTGACTCTTATACCACCGAGCAACGTTATATTGAATAACAATGGCTAGCAATGCCGCACCCGTGAAGTAAATGACACTGAACTGTCCTAAAGGGATAAAAATCAACGCCGTCATAATGGGCCCCAGCGAGGCACCTAAATTTCCACCTACTTGAAAAATGGACTGTGCTAAGCCTCGCCGCTGACCTGCAGCCAAATAAGCTACACGTGAAGATTCCGGATGGAATACGGAAGAGCCGATTCCGACCGATGTCACCGCCAGCAGCACCCATCCATAATTCGGGGCAAAGGCTAGCATGGCAACGCCTAATAAAGTAAAACACACGCCAAATGGCAGGATATACGGCCTTGGCCTGATGTCTGCATACATCCCTACAACGGGTTGCAACACGGATGCTGTAATATTCATGGCAAAAGTAATGAGTCCGATTTGACTGTAACTAAGACTTAGAGATTCCCGAAGCACGGGGAACAACGCCGATATAGCAGATTGCATCGCATCATTTAACAGATGGACCATACTTACTGCGAAAAGAATCGGATAAATGGTAGCATTTACTACCGACGACTTCTGAACAGCACCTTGACTCAAGGCTCTCACTCCATTTCTATTTATCTAAGTAACATGTAATGGAATGATGCCACAATTTCCCCTTTTTTAAAAGAGAAAACTCAAACTTAGTCTGTTTTATCTATGATATAAGTAAAAAAAGCGCCAGCCGTAAAGGCTGAACGCTTCCTCTGTAACATCTAGAAATTAAAATTATCTGGATCTGGACCTGTGCGCTCATCTTGATTCAGCGCATCAATCGCGGCCACATCTTCAGCCGTCAATTCGAAATCGAAGATATCGGCGTTAGCCACGATTCGTTCTTCACGAACAGACTTCGGAATCGTAACAATGCCATGTTGGAGATCCCACCGAAGGACGACTTGAGCAGCAGATTTACCGTATTTATCACCAATCGCTTGTATTGTCTTATCCTCCACGATCTTCCCTTGAGCTAGAGGAGACCAAGCTTCGATCTGAATGCCCTTTTTCGCACAATATTCTCTTAGTTCTTGCTGCGTCAGATAAGGATGCAATTCTACTTGGTTCAATGCAGGGGTAATTTCGGAACCCTCCGCTAGATCTTCTAAATGATGCACATGGAAGTTGCATACGCCGATAGCTTTTGCTTTTCCGTCTTTGTAGAGCTGCTCTAGCGCTTTCCACGTTTCTTTATATTTGCCTTTCACAGGCCAGTGTATAAGATAAAGATCTACATAATCGAGACCCAATTTTGTAAGACTTGTCTCCAAAGCTTGTAATGTGGATTCATATCCTTGATCCGCGTTCCACACCTTCGTCGTAATGAAGAGTTCTTCACGTTTCAAGTTGTTCTCTTGAAGGGCTTCAGCAATTCCTTGACCTACACCCTCTTCATTTTGATAGGCAGCAGCCGTATCAATGCTTCGATATCCGTGGCGAATCGCATTTTTAACAGATAGGACAACCTCGTCCCCTTCTTTGACTTTCCAGACACCTAGACCAAACCAAGGAATATGTACTCCGTTGTTCAACTTCACTGTATCTTGCAGATGTGCAGGCATGTGAATCCTCCTTTTAATAAGATAGGATTCTATTATAAAACGTTTACGTACGAAAAGAAAGTTTCTCACTCTATTAAGCCCAGAAATTCTTGCGGATAATATGCTATAAAAAATATATACATCCTATACAAAAACAGATAAATTTCTTGTGAAAAGCGCACGCCAATGATTATCTGATATAACTCCTTAATAAATTTCATATGTGTGAATAGCTTGTCTTAACGCGTCAATCTCTTCTTTAGACATAGAATAATCTATGATATCAAAAGCGGTATGCTCTGGTATAACACCCGCAATTACAAGGCACCACAACATTCGAGTAATATATTTGTCCATCGGTTGCGTGAATACAACTTCCGCATATCCTTCTACTCGTCGATTGAGTTCCATGAACCTTGCATAATCCTTCATTTGATATGCCTCGATGAGATCCGATTGAATATTAGGGTAAGCTGCACCCATACCGACTAAGGCAGATGAAGCTCCTCGCATCCAAGAATATCCGAACATGCGGTCTTCCCCCGTAATGAGCAGCTTGTCCGCATGATAATGTAAGATGTGCGACGATATATCTTGCAAAGCCATGACTCGATCTAGTGATGCCATTTTTATTCCCACCACTTCGGGAATGGATAGTAGGCGATCCAACAATGCGGGCGGATAAAGAATACCTCCAGCTTCGGGGTATAAATAAAATAAAACAAGCGGAGTTCCAAGTGCAGCCAGCTTACAATGATAATCATAAATGGCCTGATTCCCTTCTAGCTCAGGCAATACTTGATATATCAGCGGAGGGTGAATCATAAGCGCATCCGCTCCCCATGAAATGGCTTCTTGCGCTACGGCTAGACACTGTTCCAGCCAAGGCTCCTCCAGATTGATGTGTGAGGAATCCTCTTCTTTTGCAGCTCCCACTCCGGCAATAATTAATCGATCTGAACTTAGCGCTTTTCGCCAGCTGTGTAAAATATAAGCGCGTTCATCTGAACGTAAATGAAGCCCCCTCCCCGTATGAGCCCATACAGCTACCCCGGCAATATTTTGCTGTGCCAGATAAGTAGCGTAAGCTTCATGTGCTTTAACATCCAGAGTGAGATCTGCTCGCCTCGGCACAGGAACTGCAGGTATAAGGCCTCCTGTCAGTAATCGACGAACTCGATCGATGGATGGATGTTTCATAACGATACTGCCCCTTTCATCGCTCTTAGATATACTGAAAATATTCCCTTCCTCGCTCTCGGTGCCAAGCTGCCGCATCACTGAATCTAATGATGCCTTGATTACAGTGAAGTTCCTCTGTTTCTTTCAGATGGAGCATCCAAGCTATTAGACCTAAGGTGGGATGGAAAAAAAGTTCATGCAAAGCCCGTTCTGTCTTGGACCCGCTATGCATTCCAAATGCCGAGTTCGGCCGCTGAAATATAGTATGCATTTGCAGACTTTCTGCACCCCGTAGGGCATATTCAACGGCCATTTTGCCAGAGTGAATGTTACCTGTTCCAGATAGAGGGGGCACAGGTTCGCTCAATTTCCCCTGCGCTTCAATCCGGCGTAGTGCCGTCAATATTCTGAGATTTCTTGTACTAAGGTCAGGGCCTCCATACGCGGCCCCTTGTTTACCTAAAAATGGAGTCCGAGCGTCATACAAACGGTTAGCATAGATTACATAGTCCGGTCTAGCCACCCCTTCATCTAGAAGAGCGCGGAAAGACTGAAGCTGAAATCTATCATCAAAGATAGAATTCATTAATTTGATCCCTAGCTGAATTTCCCCATCGGGAAGTGCACGTTTGATGAGTTCTGGGACTCGCCTTAGCCAGCGAAGCACAGTATATTTTTGCTTGGCCATATCGGAGCCTGCGAGGGTAGGACTAAAATCTTTTTCCATCTGAAGAGGGCAGGTCTTCCCTCCATCCCGCCAAGCACGGTATAAAGCACGCGTCGTAAAATCGTATTCCTTGGTATGAAAACACGACTCGTCTTCCCCTGGTAAGTGATACTTGCATGAAGGAACAATGAGTGTATTGTGATCTTGACCTGATCGCAGAGCTGCAGTGAAGAAATGAATATACGATTCTAGCGTGCCATACCAACCTCTGCCCTTCCAGGTCACATTCCAGCCTAGTTCGCCGTCTTCTTTCCCTGTAATCTGTGAGACAATCATGCGCGTTTCTTTAACTGCCCATTCCTTCATTGAACGTTGTCCTGTCTCATCTTCTGCAATTACGGTCTTCAGTACGATGAACCCGAGTCCTGCATCCACATCCGCCTTGACTTGATCCACATTGACTGATAATTGACCTGAAGCTTTACCGAATGGGTTCTTGATCCAAGTGGTCCCGTATCTAGAAGACACATCCACCCCATACTTGTCTAAAATGAACTGTTCCACCTGCACAGGAAGTCCACCTTTGAAGCGATCGTAATCTTTTGCAATTTCCAGCAGTACATCTTTGGCAACGAGTGGGTGTGCCGGAAGAATAGGGCCCATCATTGTACGTCAACCCCCTGTCCGTAATCATGAATCGATTCGTACTTCATCCTCTTCAGGATGGATTGTCTCTTGATTATTTTGTGCTCCTATGCGATCTAGGGCGCTTATGGCAAAAGCCGTAAGAAAAGTAGCCCCATAGATTAAAGCCTTCTCATCGATATTTAGTTTGGGATGATGCAGAGGGAAATTCATTTCATGAGGATGACCTGCTCCCACAAGAACGAACACGCCAGGAATTTGCTCTAGGTAGTAGGCCATATCTTCGCTCGTCATCTGTGAATGCTTCAGCTCGACTACCGCAGGTATGCCCCAGATTGATTCAATAGTCTCTTCAGCCAGCGTATTCAATTCGATATTGTTCACGGTTGGAGGATAGCCGAAAGTGTAATTCACTTCTGCCTTAGCATTCATGCCTTCTGCCACATGCTCAGCTAGAGCTTGAATGCGAAGAGCCATGCGCTCGCGAGTTATGGCATGGACAGAGCGAACGGTTCCTTTGAGTTCCACACGGTCCGCGATAATATTAGGAAGTGTTCCTCCATGTATAGAACCCATGCTAAGAACGACAGGTTCCGAAGGATCACTTTCCCGGCTGATTAACGATTGGAGCGCCGTCATAACGTGGGCAGAGATGAGCACGGCATCTACACCTTGATGAGGAGCTGCACCGTGTCCAGCTTGACCGATGATCGTGATATCTACGGGATCCATACTTGCCATGATCGTTCCTGACCGCACACCAAACTGTCCTACGGCCAGGTCAGGCCATACATGCAGTCCAACAATAGCCTCGACCTTCGGATTCTCAAGTACCCCTGCTGTAATCATATGCCGAGCACCGCCCAGCATTTCCTCCGCGGGCTGAAAAATAAACTTTACTGTTCCTGAAAGCTCTTCACGCATGGTGCTTAATATGTTTGCAGCACCTAGAGCCATAGCCATATGCCCATCATGTCCACACGCATGCATTTTCCCTTCGTGCAAAGACTGAAAATCAAGCGCAGTCTGTTCATCTAGTGGAAGTGCATCCATATCCGCTCTTATCGCGATGACGGGCCCTGGTTGGCCACCCTTCAGTATGGCGACTACTCCTGTTCCCGCAATCCCTGTCTGTACTTCTAAGCCTATCCGGGTTAGCTCTTCAGCCACATAAGCGGAAGTGATAAATTCTTCAAAACCAAGTTCAGGATATTGATGCAGATGCCGCCGAATGTGTTGCAAATCCTCAGCTAAGGTCTGGGCCAAGTTCCAAATGCGATCATTAGTCATGGCTAACTCCTTCTATAGTTAGATGATAGATTTGTCTAGGTCGGCCCCTTCCAGCGGGTTGCTCCTCGCCTACAATTTGGGCCACATCGAATTTTTCCAATACCGCCATAATCCGCCGTGCGCTTCGCAGGGTAATTCCAAAACCTTCTGCAAGCTGTGATGCCGTGAACGTTGTCGTCCCTAATCTTCTGCAAAAGGACTGCAACTTGTTGATCGTCCCTACACTCAGTCCCACTTTTTTAGCTATCGAGAGTAGATAAGGATCTTCGCTTCGTACCGAGTATTCCAAGGTGAGTTCCGAACCCAAAGGCCCAAACACTAATCCATCTTGCATAATCAAAAAGCAGTTGCCTCCACCACTAAGCTTGGCTTTAAGTAAAGCTTCTCTCGCCTTCCCCTCCGCTTCGTTCGCGGTCCGACCAATGCCAATGCCCACACTTGCATTCCACTGCAATTTCTCCATAATCTCAAACAGCAAGGGCGCTTCCTGAAAACTACGTGTTGTCTGTTCGATAATGCCGCGGGTTGTAATGAAGGACACTTCATCGCCATCGCTCCATTTAATTAATGACTGAGTCTCTTCCCCAAAATCTAGCAAGATTTGCTGGAGGATTAGCTTTTTACGCTGAATCTCATATTCGGAAGAAGCTTCCTTAGTAAGCTGCAAAAAGTTATCTATATTAATAATTCCTACCGCGATCTGAGAACTGCTGAAAGAAAGGCTTTTACGTTCTAATAATGCACGATTCAACCCGTCCCGTATGGCCGATCCAGTGGGGACCACGCGGTACACGGGTAAACCCAACTTTTGCAGGCGGTTATAGACCGAAGTAATACATGTCACCGTAGCGTCTACTTTTCCTTGCTGCCAAAGATTCTGATGAAATGCGACCAGTTCGTCCGTCTCCATCCCGACGTCATACTTCTGAATGAACAACTCATACTGCACGATTCCAATCTCCTTAAGCCGTTCTATCACAGCTTCCCGCTCCAACACATCCACGCTAATTCGTAGCTTTCGATCAAAATGCATGACCTCGTCCCGTAGACAATCGAATAAAACTTTGTATAGCGCCGTCCCCGAATAATGGATATAGACCATAGGTTTGTCTCGAACGACTTCCAAGGCGAATTGATAGGGAATGGGACCTGTAAAAACCATGATGTCCACTTGGCTTTTTAGTTCAATCACAAGAGGAAGAGTATCCCGCTCATGAATATACACGCCGGGAATCATCGAGAATTGCTCGAACTGGGAACCGAATGTCATTACGGCATGCACCAGATCTTGAGGGCCAATTACAGCAATCTTTGTGTTCATGGGCAAGCTCAACACCTCCGCCAGTTTGGTCTACTGGTCTTTTGCGGCATGTGGCCCCCTGCTCTGTATCAAGTAGGCTTCAATCTCTTGAGCTGAATGCGCCGCAAGTTCAACACTCCGCTCTCCAAAATATTCCAGTGAAATCGATCCCTTATAGCCCAGCCGCTCAAGTGCATCTACGATCTCCAAGTGATCGCAATCCCCTGCCAGAATCGAAGTCGGTATACTCGCACTCCAATTCTCCCGATTCCATGTATAATTTTTGAAATGAACATGCCCTATCCGTTCGTAATAAGATTCTAAAATCGACAATCGATCCACTTGGTCTACATATAAATTAAAGGGATCATAGATCAATTCAATGGCGGGATGCCCAGACATCTCCAGCATTTCCTGAAGGCTATGTGCACGGTCTGCCATCGTATGATTATGAATCTCTACAGCTAGCTTCACCTGATGCGTAGCACAAATCTCTGCGGCCAGCTGTAATCCTGTGGCAATTAGCACCCGTTCTTCCGGTGCATATTCTTGAGAGGGACGCTGACCCGCGAACGTCCGCACTCGCTCGCTGCCTAAAGCTGTGGCCCAAGAGGCTGCCTCATGAATGATAGCTAGATCGCTATCTACATCGCTATCTCGTGCTAAACCTTCGATTTTAGCGTCGAATCTAGCATAGGTAGCAATTGCAGGAACCGTTAAGTTTGCTTTTTTTAGTTGATCAGCGATCTCTTCACGGCTGTGCCCATGTTCTACTGCCATCTCAAGATGCCCAAGCCACAGCTCAATACCATCTAATTCAGCAGCGGTAGCCGCAGCTATATATTGCTGCAAAGTCCACTCCTTATGACCAGTAGAACAAATACAATAACGCCAGAGTCTTTTATTTAAAGGGGTCAATCTTCCGCTCAGCTCCTTCGTCATGGGACAGATACGCCGCTTCAATGGCTGCGATGACAGACCTTGCGTACATTCCTGAACTTCCAGGAGGCTTTTTTTCTTCGATCTCCTGCACAAGATCTTGATACATTCGTATAAATGGGTCTTCCAGAGCATCCAGAGATTCGATTTCAAATTCCTGCCCTTCGCTTACCCATAAGCCTGCACTAGAGATCAATCTTGCTCTTCCCCCTGTGAAGATTAGCTCCGTAAGATCCAAGGGCTTTCCCAGATAACCAGACTGTACAATCGTAGCCGCGACTCCTGTTGACGTGGTTAAAAAAAGAACACTACTTCCCTCTACATCCCCGATTGATCCATACTTTGTCATCGATGCCGATATACGGTCCACACGGCTAGAAGTCAGAAATTGAATTTTATCGATGGAATGAGCACCAAGGTTCATAAGAATGCCTCCGCCCGATTTAGCCTTCTCAAGGAACCATCGCGGGCGTTCCTCACTGAAATAGGGAAGGTGCCTCGTATCCTGTATAGCAATCAGGGGGCCCAGTCTACCGCTCTCAATAAGCTTCTTCGCCTGTAAGTTCGCTGGCCAATAATGCTGCGTATGCCCTACGAGCAGTGTAACCTTAGCCTCAGTCGCCGCAGCCAAAATCTCATTACATTGCTCCAGCGTGAGCGCCATCGGTTTTTCTAGTAAAATATGACAGCCCTTTCCTGCACACCATACTGCACATTCTTTATGCAAAAAGTGAGGCAACGCAATCACTGCAATATCAGGTCGCTCCGTTTCGATCATTTCCTGATAATTCGTAAAGGCCTGTAGATCATACGCTTCAGCCCATACTTCCGCCTTGCTCCGATCGATATCTGCTATAGCTACGGCTTGTAACTCAGGATGAACTTGTATTGCGTCCAGATGATTTTTGGCGATTATGCCTCCACCAATTAAGGCCACCCGATAGCTTGTAGCTTGGGACACCCCATCCCCTCCTTATTTGATCCCTGCCGAATTACTGCCCTGAACGAAATATTTCTCTGCAAAGAGAAAGACTAGCAATATAGGAACTAAGCTCATTAAAGCTGCGGCCACCATGTACTGTTCATTACCAGACCACTGACCAGTCATAGATAAAATCCCGATCGGCAACGTGAAATTCTCTTTGGATGTAAGGAAAATAGCTGGCGATAGGATCTCATTCCATTTCGTCATGAACGTGAATACCGCAAGCGTTGCAAACGTAGGTTTGCACATCGGAATGAAGATGCGCCAATAAATCTCGAATGGATTGCAACCATCCAGCTTGGCAGACTCTTCATAATCCTTGGGAATGGCTAGGAAGGCCTGCCGCATTAAAAAAATGCCGAAAGGCTGAGCCAGCCACTCTAAAATCCACAGCGGCGTTAAAGTATCGAGCATCGATAAATTTTTGAAGATAACAAATTGAGGGATGATAAGGACTACAGGCGGAATCATCATCGTTCCGAGCACAACCATAAATAACGTATTTCGAAACGGAAACTGGATTCTAGCAAAAGCGTAAGCCACCATCGAGCAAGATAGCAGTGCACCCACTACAGATACGAGCGTAACAATTGCACTATTCCAGGTGTACTGGGCAAACGGGCCCATTTTCCAGACTTCACTATAATTGCTCCATTGAATGGGCGTCGGGAACCACTGGGGAGGGACAGCCGTGTACTGAACGTAGGTCTTCAAAGAGTTAAATAACGTCGTAAGGAACGGCACCAACATGATCAACGAGCTTACGATAATAACGAAATAACTAAGCATACTGCGAAATCTTATCCGGCCCATGGAATTCCCTCCTCTCTGACAGCCTCTACGCTATTCATAGTGCACCCATTTCTTCTGCAGACGGACTTGGATGACAGTAAGCACGAATAAAATAATGAATAATACCCAAGCAATTGCTGAAGCATAGCCCATACGTAAAAAGGAAAATCCTTCTCGGTACAAGTAGATCATCAGGACAAGACTTGAATTGTTAGGACCTCCAGCCGCTGTGGCATCCAGAGCCCCTCCTGTCATCACATAAATCTGTTCAAAGGCTTGGAACGTTGAGATCGTACTCAGTACGACCACAAGGAACGTTGTACCAGAAATCAGTGGAACCGTGATATTGATAAATTTCCTCCATGTTCCTGCACCATCAATCTGAGCCGCTTCATAGACATCGGAGGGAACATTTTGCAGTCCTGCTAGAAAAATCACCATAATATAGCCAATCCCTTTCCAGATGGCAATCAAGACTAGTAAAGGAATCACAAGCCTCTCATCTTGCAGCCAACGCTGTGGGTCCAGGCCTAATTTGACCAAAAAAGCATTTGCAAGACCAAATCTTATATTAAAGAACGCATCCGCTACATACAAAATTACGGTCCATGAGGAAATGACAGGCAAGAAATGAGCTAAGCGGAATAATTTCAGTCCCTTTAATCGCTGATTGAGCGCAGTCGCCAGCATTAAGGCAAATACCGTCTGAAGAGGAACGAACAATACGGCGAAATAAAGCGTATTTCCTAGGGATTTCCAAAATATTGGTTCATGAAACAGCTTCTCGTAATTTTGTAATCCTGCCCATTTGGGGGGATTCAGAATGTCATATTCTGAGAAGCTGTAATAAAGCGAGGCCAAGAGTGACCCTAATACAAACACCACAAAATGAATAAGATAGGGGGTAACCATAAGCAGACCCCATTTCCCATCTGAACTACGCAATTTCTTTCGGCGCACTGGCCGTGCCGTTTTGGAGCTTGGGGAAGGATGGATCACATCGGCGGGTTCCATGATTGCTGTTCACCTTCTTCATTTGAATAGTTAGATTCGTCATGTCGTTAATTATGCGCTTTACTTTACGAACACCTTAAGTCCTGCCCGGGAAGGAAGCAGGACTAACCGGTATGTGGACTTTTTTATTTTTTATAGAAACCGTCTAGCACCTCTTGAACTTCTTTGTTGGCTCCAGCAATGGCGGCATCTACCGTTGTCTCGCCATTAAAAGCTCGGTTGATATTATCGTTGAATTTACCCACCCACTCGCTCCATACCGCATTGACATCCAGCGTTCCAGCAAATGCAAAGCTATCAAGGAATGCTTTCTTATTCGCAGGTTTGCCGTTGAGAAAATCTGCGGAATTAGCCACGGATTTCTTCACGGGTACAGCTTCACCCAGAGAAGCCCATTCTTTCTGAGCTTCAGCATCTGTTGCCCAGTACTTCACCCATTCCCAAGCGGCATCGCCTAACTTCCCTTCAGACTTCTTGTTAATCACCCAAGAGTTCGCGATAACCGGGGAGAATCGTTTGCCATCTGGACCCTTCGGAAGCACGGTAACGTCATAATTCAGTCCTGCGTTGTTGGCATCAATGGTCCGTGCGTAGATCCCGATTCTCATCGCCGCAGCTTTACTTGGAAAAGGAGCCATATTACTTTGGAAGCTCTTTAAATCCGCAGGAGTAGGAAGCAAATGACGCTTCATTCCATCCACAATCCAGTCTAGCGCTTTCTTATTCTCGGGTGATTGAACAGTGGATTTTGTTAGACTAGCATCGAGTACATCGCCGCCGAACGCTTTGATAACGGGCATCCAGCCCTCTGTGACACTAAAGAAAGTAAGGCCATATTGCTTCACTTTTTTTCCGTCAAATGCCGCATCTGAGGCATATTTCCCATTGGCATCCAATGTCAATTTGGCGGCCGCCGCCTTAAGATCATCGTAGGTCCAACTATCTGTAGGGTAAGCAACTTTGGCGGCATCGAACATATCTTTGTTGTAATACAGCACTCCAATCTGAATCCCTTGAGGTACTCCCCAATATTTTCCGTTCTTATCTTTATTGAAATCCAGACCGTAGTAATCATCATGCTTCAAGTCTTTGCTAATCGAAGCGGTTAGATCTTTGAGTGCACCACGTTCTGCATATTTAGGAACTAGCACACCATCGGACAACCAGACATCGGGTGCATTACCTGCCGCAATTTGAGTATCTAACTTCTGGAAGAATTGTCCGTAAGGAGAGGATTCTGGTTTCACCTTGATGTTTGGATGAGTGGATTCGAATTTTTTGACAAGTTCCTGCATTTTTGCGTCGGTTTGAGCAGATGAATAATAGCCAAGTCTTAACTCAACCTTGTCATCTGAGTTTTTATTGCCACTGTTACACGCGGACAGTACAACAGAGGTCAGCAGTACTGCCGATATAAGCCCTGCACATCTTTTGAATGCCTGATTGTTCATGAACATCCCCCTTAAAATAATCGATCGATCCATTCCCTTAATTACTGTGGACAACACCACATCAAATGAGATGTGCAGTTACAATTCTCTTATATTCGTTATTACGTCCAAGTAATGAGTGTCCTTCTTTAGTTAGCGTCCAGTATTTCAATCTTTCTTCTTCTAACTCTTCCAACGTATCTATATCGCCCTTCAAAAAAGACTGTAGACGATACATGCTGGTCTCGATGCGAGAGAGTAGCCCGCCATATCTCAGGTCTAATACCTCCCAACCAAAAGGTCTATACCAGGTATGCCATAACGATCGGTGGCGAATTCGAAGTTCTTCCACAGCTTGCGTTAATAGTGGTAAGGCCTTCTGCTCCACCTCCTCTAATTGCATGCGCTTCCCCTCCCTGTAACTTTGCTGTATATGAAGTCCAAGTCCTGCCTTGATGGAGAGTACTAAGGCCAGCTGTTGATAGAACGATAGCAACGATGACCACGTTCCTTCTTTAGCTATGGACTGTGCTTCTGATGCTAGCTGCTGATAATACTCAGGCAATGCGGGGACGTCTAATTGATGATCAAATAATCCAATGAAAGGGTCCGACCACAATATATATTTAGATGGATTATCCGGCTCTAATCGGTGCGGATTCGCACCTGGTGGACAATCCAATCGTCCTAGCGTTAAGAAAGCATCCCAATCCCCACCCGTACAGGTCTGAAAACGTTGTGCCAGTTGATCATCTTGCATCTCAGCATGATAGGCATGTTCTGCAAAAAGCTGTAACCCCGGAAGAGCCGTAATCATGGGCGTCTCTGCACCATCATCCAGCCAAATCGTAGCTAATACTTCCTGCACGCCCTTCTTCTTACATGAATTTAGGGCTGCATGCGTACTTAAAAAAGACTTGGTATAGTGCGGGGCAATTCCTGCAAAGGTCCATACGCCTCCAGCAAAAATAGTTCCAGGTGCGAGTTCATCATGCCGATCCAAGTAATCTTCGTAGAAGGCCTCATCTTCATGGTAGTAATCCCAATAGACGAGCTGAACTCCTTCAGGAATATGCGCAGCAACTTCGGGAGGGATAGCCCCTTCGAGGTCGTAGTATTCACCCGTTGTAGACCCTAACCTAAAATACATATCACTCCAGATAATAGGCTTCAGTCCCAATGATTCAGTAATATTTAATACTTGCTGTAAATGCCGATTCATGAGTTCAAATCGATTCTGATATCCGTAATTCTCCAAGTAGCGACCTAGCCCAAGACCGTGGGCTTCATCCATACCGATATGAATTCTTCGGCTGCGCACGGGCCGCTGGGCCGCTTCAATCATCTGCCGAATCCATGCATAGGTGGGTTCTTCACCGATAATAAGTACATCTGCGGTATCTTTGAGCGTAGAAGCCGTGTCCCAGCGGAGGAAGGTGGCTAGGTGAGCCAGCGTCTGGATGCAAGGGATGAGTTCAATGCCTAGCTTATCTGCATAATCATCGAAACCCTTAATCTCATCTTCGCTATATCTGCCCCTCATATAGCCAAAATAAGGTTGGCTCTCTATGGTATACGTGTCTTCGGTATATAACATGAACGTATCAAAACCCATAATAGCTGTCATTTCTAGAAATTGTTCTACACTTTCCTTTGTAAGAACGGCATTTCGGGATACATCCAACATGCACCCTAAGGTGCGGAACTGAGGGGTCTCCGTTAATGTACGCCTTGTTATTCCTTCTTTAATGTGTTGAATAAGCAATCCTAGTCCTCGGAAGAAATGAACCCGCTTGCCTCCGTATCGTATGACATGGCGCTGATCTTCAGAACCTACAGATACTTCCACCAAGTCCTCTTTTACATAAATGACTTGGACTTCTTGCCCTTGATCGGTCTGTTCGAATTCAAGCCGCTGTTCGAGCAGGCCTATTCCTTCAATCAATCCTTCAACATCTCCTATAAATTGAATAGCTATCACGTGGCTCCCTCGCCTCCTTTCAGATTTTAAGAGTCCAGCTCTCTGATTTCTTTCCAACATCTTGTCTCGCTAACAATACGGTTCCACTTCGATGTACACCCGCAAATTGATATCCTTTTGGGCCTTGATGGGACAGCAAGAGGGTATCCGTAACGACTCCATGCTGAATCTCAATTACAGTAGCTTTGTCAGACGTCACTTCTTTTCCATAACTATCTAGACAAGAGGTCTCCTTAAAATAAAGCTTCGTATGTTCATTTGGACGTTCCGGATACAGCAAAGTAATGAACTGCGTTATTCCCCGTCCGCTCTGACTGAGGACCGCCTTTACAGCAGGAGATTTCTCATTGTAATGGCGTGACACCCAAGAAGGCTCAAATGCCATACCGACCGGTCTAAGACTAAAAATTCTTAGGGAAGGGTCACAAATCGATGCCTTCTCGGACGTGGCGATGAGCTCATGCCGATCTTGGTTCTCAGTCAGCGTTAAACCTTCAGCAAAATGCAAAGGTAGTTCATAATGATGCGCATCCTTGGACAAGCATGTATCAATCACAATCCAATAACTTGGTTTCACAAATACAATTTGTCGTTTGACTTGAACGGGGCTCTCTAGCTTCCAATAGCCATCATGCGAAGCCTCTGCATAGTCATAGCTGACATGACTGCGCCAGAAGGCACCTATGGGATTGGCTTCATCCTTCCAATTCCAAGAATCCACGTAATTAGACATAGCCTTCCTGTCTACATGCAACGTGTTATGCTGCCAAGAAGTTTTGAAGTAGTGTCTCATTTCATTCTCCATGTAAGTGTATCTTCCAGGATCAATTAGAAATTCCTGACCGTATGCACTAAGACTAATGTGCAGGACATCATCATGACCATGAGCACGAATCACATCCATATGCCCTGCATCGAAGAGTAAGTATTTGGCATCCGAAGACCAGTCACTACGCATGAAAGCGTAACCACTATCTTCTAAGTAAATGGAAGCTACGGCAGGAGCTATAGCTGGTAGTTCATCATAATTCCGCCATCCCGTAGCACCGAAGTACCACAGTCCATCATAATCAAGGGTTGGATACGCCTGACTCTTCAGATCTCCACGCTGGAACAGTACGGCACCTCGCGCAAGAACATCTCTAACATCCGTGCCATCGCTATCCCCCAGCATAGGCTGCGTCCCATTAGGCTGAATAAAGGCAAGCGTTGCAGAATACATACGGTTCAATGTATCAGCCACCTCCGCAGGTAGATCCATGTGATTGCGTTGGCATAGAGCTAAAGATTCGAATAAGCAATGGAGCACTTCATGGTGATACATTGTGCATTGTTCATTATGCATCCCATCAGGGAAGACTTGGATCTTCGCCATATCAGTCAGGCGTGCTATAGCCGTCTTAAGCCAAGCTTGCGATTGTTCCAGATCAGAAAACAGTAAGGCTAACTGCAATAAACCATTCGTCTCTAAATACCCCCAGTTACTTTGTGCATCATGCACTGTGTATGCGCGGCTAAGATATACTCCGTGAAGTTGCACGCTAGAGCGGAATAACTGCTCCTCCTCTTCCCCCCATGCCTCCGACGACCTTATGCAGTAATATCCTTTAAGCCAGTGCGTGATTCGGATGCCGCTATCAAGCTTCCTCCATGTATCCTTGACGTTAAAAGCACGAGTAGCACTAGACTCTAGTTCCTCTTCTGTAAGTGCATTACTCTGAATCCAATCTTTCATCAGCCGAATATATCCCGCCGCATAACTCTCATCACCTGTCAGCCAATAGGCCTGCCCCAGCTCACCCATATAACGCGCTCGATTTAACATGACAAGCCATTCTAGGTCCTCATTGTGTCGATAATTCCAATCTACTGTATTAACAAAGGTTACGGGATCTGTGCAACGTTCCATATCCCAGCGATGGGTGAAGATAAATGTCAGTTCAAGCGCCAGATCTGCACGGTGTAGTACTTCTTTCACTTCATCTGGCCAGTGCTTAAGCGCTGTAGTGACAATAAACTCACGATCTGCTTCATTCCAAAAAAAAGTGTTGGGTCTATGCTTAATGTGTGCGTTCATGCTGTGGAATCCTCCTCTCGCTCACTCCCTACTGCCCTAGGTGAGGGAGAATTTATGCCAAATAGGCGCTCTTTAATTTGTCTACCTGTTGGAGTGTCCGCCAATCCACCCAGTGCGGTTTCTTTTAATGTGCTGGGCATCGCCTGACCTACGCGGTACATAGCGGATACCACTTCATCCGCTGGAATCACAGTGACTACCCCCGCCAAAGCTAAATCTGCAGCTACATAAGCATTCGCTGTACCCATCGCATTACGCATAACACAAGGCACTTCTACTAAGCCGGCCACAGGATCACATACCAAACCTAATGTATTCTTGAGTGCAATGGCTGCAGCATGTGAGGACTGTTCTGGCGTTCCCCCCGCCATCTCCACGATAGCAGCAGCGGCCATAGCTGAAGCCGATCCGACTTCGGCTTGACACCCACCCGCGGCGCCTGAGATGAATGATTGATTCGCAATGACAAAACCAATCGCACCTGAGGTGAACAAGAACCGCACCATCTGTTCCCGGGTTGCGCCAAGCGATGGAGCAAGACCGAATAGACATCCCGGGATGACTCCGCAAGCGCCAGCCGTTGGAGTAGCGACGATGGTGCCCATAGCTGCATTCACTTCATTGGTTGCAATCGCTCTACTTACAGCCTCAAGCATGGCCGTACCTGATATGGTGTTGCCTCGCTGCATATAGCCATGTAGACGTTTGCCTTGGCCTCCCGTCAGCCCACTGCGAGATTGTATATCTTCATGCAGCCCACGCTCCACCGCTTGTTCCATAGTGTTCAAATGTTCTTCCATTCGAACCATGACTGCTTCTCTTGTGCAGTCTGAGACGGACATTTCTTCCTGGATCATAATTTCCGAGATTGGCAATTCCTCTTGTAAGGCTAACTCCACCAATTGCTGAATCGTCTTGAATCTCATCACATGCCTCCTCCCTCTACACACTGTACTCCGCTGTTATTTTCCATCTCTCTTATAGAGGGGGCGTAATCCGTGCACTCGTAACATGTTCAAATTGTTCAATGTGAGCCAGAATGGAAGGGTCCATCTCTTGATCAGTCTCAATGATTAATAATGCCGACTGCCCTTTGCCTTGACGCGACATGTGCATGCTCCCGATATTAATGCACTGATCCGCAAGCAACTGCGCTACGGAAGCAATCATTCCGTAATGATCTTCATGAAAGACGAGCAACGTGGGAGCATCCCCATGCATCTGCACTTCAAAATTATCAATTTCAATAATTTCAATCTTGCCTCCACCAATAGAAATTCCTTTTACATCTAATCTTCCCTGCTCATCATGAAGCTTCACCAGCACTGTGTTGGGGTGTTGCTCTGGGTCATCTTCCGTGTGAATGACGATGTCCATCCCCACATCTTTGGCTATCGTCAAGGCATCTTTGATTCGCGGATCCGATGTATCAAATAAAAGAATGCCTCCTGCAAGTGCTACATCTGTTCCATGTCCTTTATACGTAGTGGCAAAAGAACCATATAGAACAAATTCAGCACGGGCTGGCTGTCGGCCAAATAAAGCACGAGCCATTCGGCCTATCCTTGCGGCTCCCGCTGTATGCGAACTGGAAGGCCCAATCATTGCTGGACCAATGATATCGAACACCGATTTGAATTTCATGCCGTAAGCCATGCGTCCAGATGAGCTGCAATGAAGGCATCGTCATTTAGTTCAGGGTATGCTTCATAGACACGATCAATCTCCTCTTTTTGGCCCGGCGACAATTCTTCATTTGGATCTAAGCACCATCGACCTTCTAATAATCCTTGACGACGAAGTACCTCATGAATCCCTGGAATACAGCCATGAAAAGCGTGTGCAGGATCAAAAAAGGCAGCGTTTGCATCGGTAATCTGAATTCCTTGGGTCAATAATGATTCCGAAATAACCCCACCATGTTCTCGTTGTTCAATGATAGCTTGCAAAAGCTGGACTGCCTTCTGCGTCCACACGGCCCAGTGACCTAATAACCCTCCTGAAATACGCTTCGTTACTTGACGACCTTCCACTTCAAATTGATAGGTCGTTAGCAAATCCGGAACAATGTTATCATCATTTCCTGTGTACAGGACAACTTCATCTCTTCTACTACTGCTGCATACTGCACGCACCACATCTAGCGACTGGTAACGATTAAATGGAGCCAGCTTAATCGCTTTTACACCTGGAATCTCAGCTAGTTCTCGCCAGAACGAATAACTAAGCGCTTTTCCGCCGACCGCAGGCTGTAAGTAGAATCCAAAGACCGGAATAATGGCCGTAATCTCTTCGACTCGCTTAAGCAATTGACTTTCGGACCAATCCTGAAGCCCTCCTGCACTAACAAGACCTAAATCATAATCATATTTGACAGCTAGTTCCGCCTCGCGTAATGCCTGATCGGTTGGCCCGCAAATGCCCGCAATCTTAATCGGTAGTTGATCCAATTTGGCCGCGTCGATCTCTTCTGCCGCCAGACGAAGAACGGGTTCAAGTAAGTCCACACCGGGATTACGGATTTCGAATTGTGTCGAGTGCACCGCTACTGCTAGCCCTCCAGCGCCTGCAGCTAGATAATACCTCGTCAGTGCCCGCTGTCTACGTTCATCTAATTTGCGATTCGCATCCAGTGCTAACGGATGGGCTGGAATAACCATACCTCGCTCCAGACGTGAATGCAGAACAGAACTCCATGCCTCCGATTGCCCCATTTAGAATGCCCCCGTTCTTTCCTGAAAGTGAGTAGGCTTTCCTAATGTCTCTCCGCCTTGATTGACCCAGTCCGCAGTCCATTCGATCATCTGACGCAAGGACACTCTTGGATAGCCGAACGTCTGATGGGATTTGGACGCGTTATTTAATAGCGCAGTATCCCGCTCTGTTCCAATGAACTGAGGCGTTATTCCAAAAATAGTTCCAAATCGTTCTGCCAACCAGCGAATGGAAACGGTTTCAGGACCAGTTATATTAAGCGTTACTGCTGGAGAATCAGCAATCAACAAGGATCGAATCGCCATTTCATTCGCATCCCCTTGCCAGATCACATTTACTTGACCCATACCTAGATCTATAGGTCGCCCTTCTTTGACCGCTGTGGCTACCTCAAGGAGAATGCCATAACGCAGATCAATGGCATAGTTAAGTCTAAAATTGACGACAGGCGTTCCATATTGATGTGAGAAATATTCGAAAATACGTTCTCGACCAAGACAGGATTGAGCATATTCTCCAACGGGGCCAACCGAGCTCTCTTCCGATGCCCCGCCCAGCGATATCGGGGTAAGTGGATAAATGTTACCTGAGGAAAAGGAGACGATATTCGATTGTTTGAACTTCTCTGCAACACGTCCGGGTAGATAAGAATTCATCGCCCACGTAAAATATTCCCTGCCCGTGGTTCCAAATTTATGTCCTGCCATGTAGATGACATTTTTCACTTCGGGTAGCGCTTGCAATGCACCATCATTCAGTAGATCAGCGGCGATCGTCTCCACACCTGCATCTACAAGCTCTTGCTGAAGAGAACCTGTGGAGAACCGGGATACGCCAATAATTTTTTTGGATACTCCCGCGGCATCCGCCCCACGCTTAGCCAATTTAGCCAAGCTAGGCCCCATTTTTCCACCAACCCCTAAAATCAGAATATCTCCATCCAGCTGAAGCAGATCTTCAGCCAATGCCGCGGATGGCTCACTCAGTTTTTCTTCCAATTCGGTTACAGATTTCACAAGCTATCACCTCATCGTCAATATGGTATTTCCTACCACAAATCATATGAGCGACCGCATTAAAAGACAACGACTTTAAATAGTCCCTAATTCACAGCTACATACAAAAAACCCCTCGGACACCATCCGAGAGGCATTATTATTGCATTTCATATTCATAGAGTACTTACATGAGCTAGAAGGAAATCATGGCTCCGCTTTCATCAAAGATCGCAGCAGGGTTATAAGCCACTTCCCAGACGTGGTGTTCTGGATCAGAGAAATACCCCACCCTACCTCCCCACACCGCTTCGAACGGTTCACGCAAAATTTGAGCACCATGTTTTTTTACCGAGGCCATTACAGCATCCACTTCTTCGGCGGATTCAACGTTAATCGCTAAGGTGATACCAGAGAACGTCAGACTGGGCTGTCCATGAACCCCGGGATCTAGATTCGTGTCCTTGAGCAGATCTTGATAAGGATATAGTGATAAGAGAACACCCGCTGTCGTGAACACACTATAATCATCACTACTTGCCGGCGTTTCCTCCCAGCCTAGTGCACTATAAAAAGATCTCAGCTTTGGCACAGATTGTGCACCTAATGTAATCAGCGTAACTCGTTGCGGCACCATTCACATCATCCCCCTTTAGTTAAAAAATAAGAATCCCCCTATACCTATTTAAGCAAAGAAAGTTGTAATGTACATCGTACATCTTCAAGCTCAGAATTTCCATACATTTCCTCACTAATCCCGAAAAATTTCAACCCTATTTTACCGTAATAAAATATCCTACTGAAATGGACCCTCTATTAATCACCCTTCACATCTATTTTTTCATCGTGACTTTAGAGGGTTGAATTGTATTTAAGCATTGTTATACAGTTCTTAAGGTTTAGGTATATGGACCTTCATTTTCCTTGTATCTAGCAAATCCGACGTGATTAGCCCTAATCTGTCGATAGGAACCAGCAATCGCCATTCCCGATAACATAGTATAAGGGTAGGATTTAAATCTACTGGAATTTATGTAAAATCTTAACTACCTTGAAGGTGATCATTTAGTAGAATCTAAGGAGGAAGGCATTTGAACAATTATTCGCGTCAACCATGGTTAGCAGGTGCTCTAAGTTTGTCGTTATTGCTTGGCTTAGCCACTCCAGGACTAGCTTCAGCGAAAGAGACAGCAGGAACCTCAGAACTCAAGTCAAAGATTCAGTCCAAACTGAATCCTGAGCTCAATCTCTCACGCAATCTAGCCAATGAGTTGGACCATCAACGCGCTACAAAAGCCGCAGACCCTTCCATCACAGGTCCCCAAAATTTTGTCCCTGCCAGTGACAGTAGCGCCCTAACCACCGTCATTGTTCAACTAGAGAATGAACCCGTCAAAGTATATGAGAAGCAAGCCGTAAACGGCAGCACCAGTGATCAGGTGAATAAAATCCGTATTGAGCATAACCGATTTAAGTCGGCTGCCCAGGCTTTGATCTCCTTAACTATTCATAGAGAGTATACCAAAGCGTTCAACGGATATTCTGTTCAACTTCCCGCAGATCGTATAGAACAACTTTTGAAATTACCTGGTGTTAAGGCGATCTATCCTAATATTGAATACCATGCCATCCCTATAGAATCCGATGTTTCGGATGCAGCAGTAAGTGCTAAAGGTACAGACCTAAGCTCCAAACAAGACCATAGCATTCCTTTTATCGGAGCTGAGACTTTATGGAATGCGGGTTACAAAGGAAAAGGGATTAAAGTAGGCGTAATTGACACGGGCGTGGATTATAATCATCCAAGTCTGAAGGCTGCATTCAAAGGGGGATATGACTTTGTCGATAACGATAAAGATCCTTTTGAGACCAAGCCGAACCCATCGGTTCCTCCGGTAGCAGGCAAATCTTATGAGACCGAACACGGCACGCATGTATCCGGTACAATTGTAGGACGTGGGGATCCAAGTAATCCCAAAGGAGCTACAGGCTGGGCACGCGGCGTGGCCCCTGAAGCTGATTTGTATGTATATCGTGTGCTTGGACCCTACGGAAGCGGCACAAGTGAGAACGTCATTGCAGGTGTCGAAGAAGCGGTAGCGGATGGCAATGATGTTATCAACCTCTCCCTAGGTTCCGATTCCAATAATCAATATACAGCAGACGCCATCGCACTCGACAATGCTGTCAAAGCTGGGGTTGAAGTCGCTGTAGCTAACGGTAATGCAGGACCTGGACAACAAACGGTAGGCAGCCCCGGCGGATCACATTTGGCTATATCCGTAGGTGCTTCCACTCCACTTACAGACACACCCGTATTTAAAGCTCCAGGACTTAGTGACATCTTCGCAAATCTCGCGACATACTCTCCAGAACTTAAGGATACAACGGCTGGCTATGAAGTTATTGCTGCGGGTCTTGGCAAACCTACCGACTATGCCGGCATTAATGTGAAAGGCAAGATAGCATTAGTCTCGCGTGGAGAAATTTCTTTTCATGACAAAGCAGTGAATGCTAAAGCTGCGGGTGCAGCAGGCGTCATCATTTATAACAATACGACAGGTGAGATTCAAGCTACACTAGGTAGTGAGGGTAACTACGCACCGACCTATACCGTTACCCAAGCTGATGGTCTGAAGCTTAAGGACAAAGCTGCTGCTGGGGGGTACTTCATTCATCTTACATCTGTTAAAGAACAAGATCACCTCGCTGACTTCAGTTCAAGGGGACCTGCCATTCCAGACTATACGATCAAACCGGACGTACTTGCCCCAGGAGTAGATATTACTTCTTCTATTCCTTCATTTAACGGCGATTACAGCAATGCCTATGCTTCATTACAAGGGACGAGTATGGCTTCGCCGCATGTAGCTGGCGCTGCAGCACTGCTGATCCAACGGTACAAATCCGAGCGTAAAGAAAAGCATTTGAATCCTGAAGAAGTCAAGTCACTTCTCGCTAATAATGCCACAGAAGCCCATGATCGATCAGGCAAAGCATATACCGTGCAAGAGCAAGGAGCGGGACGAATTGATCTGACCAACTCTTACTCTGCGGAAGCCATCGCACTTGTGAATGAGACCCTTCCCGTGCAACTTCAAGGCAATAGCAGCACGTATCAGACAAGTAGTTTGTCTTTTGGACCTCAAGTGGCGGGTGCCAATCTTAGCAAAGAGATTACACTCAAAAATATAGGGGGAACTCAGCAGACTTATACGGTTCAGGTCAAATGGAGTGGCACGGGCGACAAAGCACCTGTACTAACCTCCTCTAGCCAGCAGATTACACTTCAAGCCGGACAAAAAGATACTAAATTTCATGTGAATCTCACAATTCCAAAAGGAACATCAAAAGGCGTGTATGAAGGTCAAATCTCCCTTATCAAACAAGGCAATGGGCATACGCTACGCCTTCCAGCCAGCGTATATGTTGGGGAAGATTACAAAGTGGATGAAATTCATAACATCACATTTGATCCAGACATTTTCTCCCCGAATGGAGACCATCTGGCGGACACTTCGACAATTGGATTTGATGTAACCCGCCCCATTAAAGACTTTGACCTCATCGTAACTAGCGACAAAGACGGAGATCAAGGAACTATTTACTCAGGCCTTCGCCAAGCTCCGATTCATAACCCAGATAACTATAGCATTATCGATTGGGATGCTAAGGTAACCGACACTCAAGGTAAAGAAAAGATCTTGAAAGATGGATTATACTGGTTAACTCCCGTCATTCATGATTCCAATTCTCGATTAAATAAAGACAGTGCCCCTTTCATTGTCGATCGCGAAGCTCCTAGAGCTCAATTGGATACGCCAAGTCTAGTAGTAAGCGGCAATAAAGGTAAAATCTCTGGACAGATTCTTGGGGATACGCTCCTTGATGTTCTTCCAGGCGCAGCCTATTCCGATGTGATCGCTGTATCGGTGCTTAGCCAAGATAAGAAAGGGCTTTATACTCAATTCGATGGCGTCATTGATGCAAAAGGTCACTTTACCGTTGATGTACCTGTAAATGATGGGACGAACACGTTCGAAGTATATGTGTACGATGCAGCCTATAACGGTGTAATTGACCCACTTCAAGTGATTCATCAGGAGTCCGGCTCCCTTTCCCTTGATCCGGCTTCCCAAGAAGTGAAGACGAATAAACCTTTTGATATCGATGTAAAATACGCTGTTCAGAGTAAAGCCACTTCCGCCTCCTTCAGTCTGGAGATTCCAGGAACATTCCAAGTCAATGACGTGAAGGTGAATCCGGCCGTAGTGACAGACCCTACCGCAGTTGTAACCAAAGACATTGTGACAAATACGGATGGAAGCAAACAATTAAATGTCAAAATTGACTTTAAGAGTGGCACCGTAACCGGTTCAGGCAAGCTTGCAACCATTACTTTGCAATCTGCAAAAGAGGGCAGTTATAGTCTCAAACTGGTTCAAGCTGGATTTGGCAGTGCAGCAGGTGCTATTACGGTCTCCAATCTGAATACCGTTCAAGTTGTAGTCAAATCGGATGGCACACCTGACCCAGGGACGCCTCAAGACGGCACTTTCTACCTGGATTCTGTAGATTACTCCCTCCTTGTAGGTGAGCAATTCGAGACCGAAGCGCTTTTCAAAGGCAAAGATGGTAAAGTAGTCAACGTCACATCCCAAACCGTCTACGCGTCCAAGAATCCAAAAGTAGTAACCGTAGATGCGCAAGGAACACTGACGGGGATAAGCAAAGGTTCAACACAAATTACAGCCACTTACAAGGGGAAGACGATAACCGCTGATGTATTGGTTGTAGTACCTTATGTGAAACCTAACAAACCAGCTTCAGATGTTACCCCTGCGGTGACTCCTGCAGGAGATGCAAAAACTAACATAAGCACTCCTTCCACTACACCTGCATCTACATCTACGCCTACGCCAGTGGATGGAACTACAGCTCCTACAGTGAAAGCTACACCGTAGTAACGAACCCTATGCTTCTCATGGCATTAAGGAAATATACAAGCTGACAAAATGCTTAGAAATAAAGCGACCTTCCGGTAAATCGGAAGGTCGCTTTTGCAGTAATATTATAGGTTATATATGTATGTTTTTTCATCGTTTACTCAAGGTTTCGCGCCAAGATGCAGAGAGAGCCTCCACGGCTAGAATTCGCCGCGCTCCATCCAGATTCAATTTATCATGGAACATGATCTGGTTCGCCAATGCTATCGTAATTCCACCATCATCTTGCCGTTCTAGCACGAATCGATCTCTTACAGATACTCGGCCCTCTTGCAACACACGGCAATAAAATCCGGTATATCCAGTCTGCTGAACTTTAAGTACCATTTCTGGAACGCCGTGCTTTATCGCAAGTTTGAAGCAAGGTTGTCTAGGTTGCGTAACTTGAATTTTTGCTTCACCCCATTTAAAAACATCCCCGATATGGACCTCAGGCTCCGTTAGCCCTTGTAGGGTCACATTTTCTCCAAAGGCCGCAGCTGCAAAGTCAAGACCAAGCTCATCGTTCCAGTAGCTATAATGCTCCTCCGAGTAGAGACACAAAGCTTTGTCGGGTCCTCCATGATGAATGAGATTAGCCTGTGCGTCTCCTTCTAGTCCTGTGTATGACAGGAATATATCCTGATCTGTAGCTTTTTTGTCAATCGCAGACCATATTTTCTTCTCATAATTCTCCATCTGCTTCGGTTGTCCTACATGGACAGACTTCACTTCGTATTCTCGCACACCAATCAACCTCCCATCTAAATCTTGCTCTATGCCATGTATACTCTAGCATCTGTAGATGTAGCATGTAAATAAAGTAAGTTGCATGCATTTCTATTTGAATTTGCGTACAATTGCATAGAGAGGAGCGATTTGTTTTGATTCTATTTATTCATCGCAAAGATCTGCGAATTCAAGATATGCCTGCATTTGAATATATCACACAGCGTGAAGTCCCAAGTCTACACACATTCATTGTCGATCCCGCAATTATCGGCCAAGGGAGACATGTAGAGCATAGTGGAATTCAATTTTTGAGAACTCTTAGTAAACTAGTAGAACTCTACAAGCATGATGGCCTTACGCTTCATTTGCTGTATGGAGATCCTATAGAGATTACACATGATCTTGTTCAGCGTTATCCCGTGCAAGAAATCGTGGTTCATGAAGACTATACACCTTATTCTAGAGAGAGAGACGGAAAACTGGAACGTGTTGCAGCTCAGCGCAATATTTCCTTTACAAGTCTTCCTGACCAACCCCTTATCGATTGGGAAGACTTCCATAGATTTGCGGAACGGACGGATGCCTATAAGGTTTTCACCCCATTTTATCGCAAGTGGAAAGCCTATATGGATTTATTTTTCCAGCCTCCTGTATTCACGGATGTAAACGAGTTACAGACTGTAGCTCTGGATTCTGAAGTGTTGGACAAATACAGTCTCCCTTTTCTCATTCCTAACTCTTCTATCGATGAACCGTCAGTAAGATTGCAAGATTTTATTGAAGATGACCTAGATTCCTACGAGAGATACCGAGATTATTACTCGGAAGAAGGAACAAGCCACTTAAGTAGTGCATTAAACACTGGGGCGATTTCATCTCGTGAGGTGTATGCAGCAGTACTTCATCTTCCGCAAGCCGAATCTTGGCGTAGACAGTTAGCATGGAGAGATTTCTACCTATATCAGTCACACCAAGATCCTGTTTTCTATAGCTACGAGAATAGATTTGATCTTTCGGCGCTGAATGACTTCCATTTTGAAGCTTGGAGTCAAGGAAATACAGGAATTCCTGTCATTGATGCCGCCATGAGGCAATTGAATCAGACCGGTTATCTACCCAATCGGCTTCGTATGATTACGGCAATGTTTCTTACTAAAAATTTGTTATGCCCCTTTTCACTTGGAGAAGCTTATTTTCGAATTAAGCTAGCGGATTATGATCATGCACTGAACCGGGGCGGCTGGTTGTGGTGTTCTTCCCTAGGTTATGATGCTTCTCCTTATTTCCGGATCATGAATCCGGTGACTCAATCCCAGAAATTTGATCCACATGGAAGATATCTTAGGGATTGGTTACCCGAGCTTGCACATCTGGAAGGAAAAGCTCTCCATCAACCGCACCCGCAAGCCATTGTGGATTTGAAAGGTTCTCGCTTGCAGGCGATAGAAGTCTATCGTGGCATTTTGCAGACTAGTAAAAGTCAGCCCCTGACTGACAACTCGTTTCCTCGACATCATCAGGTTAAATGAAGAACGTTCATCAAAAAAACATCGTTAGGAGTAGATAAGTCTACTTCAATCGATGTTTTTGGTTATATACCTATGTAACGGCATTGTCGTATACATGCATGTGCCTTCCTATAGATCTTTGCGCTGAAAACGCCAGAGTCCTAAGGCTAATGCTACTAATGTATACACTAAGGCATACCAGAGAAAAGCGGGCGAAGGAGCTGAACCGATACCGAAAATCACAAAAAAATCGTTATTAGAGCTAGAGATCAGTTCCTGCAAAGAAGAATAATTGAACAATCGATCTAACATCGTACGCTGCAACCCATCTGCAGGCATCGCAAGCGATAATAGTCCAGATATAGTATCCAGGGAAGATCCCATCTCATGTTTTAAGCTCGCAAATTGGCTAGCCACTTTATCAATCATACCTCCAAGCCAACCACCACCATAGAGCATCGTCATGAATACACCGTTACCAATCGCGGAGAAGAAACTCGATCCGAGCATGGACAAGGAGATTAAAAGCGGAACAACCGAGGCGAATAGAAAATAGGCGATGACGATATTCGTGGCTTCTTTAGGAATAGTAGCATGTATGTTCGTAATAATTAAAATTGCTGAAAATAATGCTAGTGCATATACCATACAAAAGCTTACATAACCCAGCCAGCGACCTAAATACCATTTCCAACGAGCAATGGGCCTTGGCATTAAGGCTTGCATAATGCCCTGTTCGGCTTCTCCTGAAATGACCGAAGAGGAGCTAAAGATAGCTAGAAAAGCTAATACAAAAGAAGCAAAAAAGAAACCCAGACCTAAAATAACCATCCCCTCGCTAAATTTAGTAATAAGCAATCCCGGATCACTGGATGGTAATCCTCGGTTCGAACCGGAGTACGAATTTCCAAGGGTAGAAGCAATGAACCAAAATGTAATTAAAAATAAGACCGTGAGGATGACCGTCAACAACAGTACTTTTTTTCGCAACAATTCTTTCCATGTCATACTCCAAATGGTTGTCATACTTTCTCCCCCCGATGACTCTTTCCAGAGAGTTCTGTTACGAACCATTCTTCGAGTCTAGTCTTTGCACGTGCCGATTCATAGAGAGTCATCCCTTGTTCAATAAGTAGAGCATGAAGCCAGCCTGCCTGCTCTTCTTCCTCAAGTTCCGCTTCAATAACGGCCAAGCCGTCTGGACTTATCTCTATAATACTCATATTCAACCCACTTTCTTCTTGAATCCATGGGAACAAGCTGGAGGTGAATCCACCGATTCGTAATCTCCAGCGAGGGCGCTGCTGTAATACTTCAGATACAGTACCTTGCTGCATAATCTCTCCATTATTCAGAAGAGCAACCCGGTCGCATAAGGACTCCACATCTTCCATTAGATGTGAATTCAGAAAAATCGTCTTGCCCTCTCCTTTTAGCTCATGCAATAGCTGTCTGACCTCGCTGCGTCCAATCGGGTCCATTGCAGATGAAGGCTCGTCCAAGAATAGAATCTTCGGATCTCCCACAAGTGCACAAGCGAGTCCCAATCTCTGCTGCATACCCTTCGAATAATTCCTTACCCGGTCGCTTGAACGAAGGCCGATGCCAACTTTCTCTAATAGCGCGGGTATTCTTACATTCGCTACTTCTCTAGGTATTCCGCATAACTTCGCATGAAGTCTCACCACTTCCTCGCCGCTAAGCCATTCCTGATAGCGATAAAGTTCAGGTAAATAGCCAACGAATTGCCTTGCGGCCAGACTACCTATAGGTTCGCCCAGCAGAGAAGCCCGACCTTCCGTGGGGAAGATCAGGCCTACCAACATTTTGACACAAGTACTTTTTCCTGCACCATTCGGACCAAGGAAGCCAAAGGCTTCCCCTTCCTTAATGGTAATTGATACATCACTGCACCCTCTACCGTTAGCATAACGCTTAGTTAATCCTTCTGTCTGGATAGCAATCACGCGTGAACCAACTCCTCAAGTTTCTGATCAAAGAAATCTTTTTGGTTCCGTTCTTTATCCAAGTTAATCGTGAATTGGTTCATGATTCCATCCTTCACCCATGTAGCTTGTTTTGTCGTATTTGTTTTGTAGCTCTGTTCTGTGATTAACACTTTTGTGCCTGAAATGATCTTCTCTTTGGACGTTCCCTCCGTAATTACAGGTAAAGGAAGATTCCCTGTAGTCAGGAACTGACTGCGTTCCAGACTTTCTCGAACTTGCGAAGGGAGTAATGGGAACTGTAATACTGCTTTCATCGCTTCTTCCAAGTCGACACCATCTTCTACAGTAATATTAGGCGCCTTCAGCTGTGATAGGTCTGCATAAGCTTCTCTTCTTTCCTCATCCGTATCTGCATTATTAAAAATAGTATAGTGTACCGAAGGCGAATTAGTTAAAGTAATTTTTTTACCATCCACGCTCTCAGGAAATAGATAAGTGGCTCCAAGATTTTTCATCGTATTATTCATCTCATTCACATGAAGTGTAAACTCTATGCTATTACTGGAACTCACATAATAATTGTCTTGCTTTCCTGTGATGGATTCCGGAACCAATGGGAAGCCCACCGATTGTGCGGCAGCATCTGCCTTCATATTATCATTCCGATTTTCCTTACCCGTCACTACACGAAATGTGCCATATCGATTTATGGCTTGTTCAGAAGCTCCATCTTGGAAAATTTTATTAAATAATTGCTCCAAATCCTCCTGATTCACCTCTGTCACTTGTTCCATACGGAACTGCCCTAAGATGGAAGCCAGTGCCTTATTTCCAACAGGCGTGGACAACGTAACGGCCACGACTAACACTGCAGCGGCTGCAGCTGACCAGCGCCGCATGCCTCTACTCATCCAGCGACGGGATACTTTTTCCTGAGTTTTGTTCTCATGGAATTTCTCCATATCTGAGGTTCGCTGGTCCATCTTTCCTTCTTTTGCATGCGCCGCAAGCGTGGAAGGCTGCTGCAAGGAATCGCTCGCATCCCATGCTGCCCACTGCGCTGAAGGCTGCTCCTGCTGCATCGCAGCTACCATACGCTGCCATGCAGCATCCGTTTTCTTATTGTCCTTTTTAGGATGTCTCAACACGGGATCGATCCTTGATGATTCTTCTTTATCTGCGTTTAATTTGTCGTTAGGCTCTAGTTTCATAATCCGCTGATCCTCCTTTTATCGTGCCTGTTTCTTTATCTTGCTTCCGTAGCCGCTCTAGAACTAGCCGAATCCACCGCACATTTGCGTAGGCGCTGTGTTGCTCTGGCAAGCAGTGTTCCCACTACTGGGGTGCGAATTTCTAACTCCGCTGCTATCTCTGCATAACTGTATCCCGAGTAACGGAGCAACAATACTCTTCGATCACGTTCAGGTAATTGCTCTAACCATTCCCTAACCTCAGCTTGATCAAGTCTTCGTATAATTTCATCTTCACTAGATGGAGTTGCCGCTCCCTCCTTAGGCATTTCCTGTTCCTGTCGATCTACTAATTTGCGTTGCCTGGATGCTGAACCCATGTAATCATAAGCCAAACGAGTTGACACACGATGAAGCCATGCTCCAATAGCTTCCATATGATCTGGTGGCTGGCGATATAATTTTAAGAAGGTCTCTTGGGCTATATCCTCAGCTACATTCTCATCACGCAGAAGTGCTGTAAGTTTGCGAAGTACAATGGGATAATGCTCATAAAATATGTGCTTAAATGTTGCTGATTCCGGAATTTTCACGAGTCTGTAACCTCCTTTTCTGCTGCAGCTATAGATAAGACGGGTGTGAGACTGAAAAAGTATCACCTCATACAAAAAACCTATGCGTAACATCCCCCTAGCGAGGAAACTTTACCCATAGGCCTTATCATCCAATTTGAATTTCAAATCTAGTTCAGTTGAACGGCTGTCGTCTTGATACAACCTACTCAAGCCGTCCCCGTGGGTAGCGTTACGATAAAAACAGTCCCTTCTAAGGGTGTACTTTCTACCGCTATCTCTCCACCATGCAGATCGATAATCTTTTTGACAATAGCTAGTCCTAGCCCATTGCCGCCTGCCTCTCGGTTACGAGATTTATCAGCTTTGTAGAATCGATCGAATATGTAGGGGAGATCGGTCGCTTCAATGCCTACACCGCTATCCACTACACGTATAACCACCTGTTCTTCTAGGAGCTGAGATCTAATCTCAATAAGCCCGCCCTTTGGCGTGAACTTGATGCTATTATTCAGTAAATTTAGCCATACCTGACTTAATAATCCCTCTTCTGCACAGATATTCATGTCATCTAAATGCACATCAATCTGAAGATCTTTAGCTGACCACTGAGATTCACAAGCTAGAATCATACGCCGAATTTGTTTGTCTAGGCGATAATTACGTGGTTCCAGTGACTCTGTCCCATCTTTTTCAAGTGTAGATAATTTGAGCAAATGATCACTTAACTGCGATAATCGGCTAGTCTCCGATTCAATAATATCTAAATAATGCACACGCAAGTCTTGACTTAAATGTTCATTTTCTTTCAGAGCCCGTGCAAACCCACCAATGGAAGTAAGCGGGGACTGGATCTCATGCGATACATTTGAAATGAAATCCTGTCGCATCGTCTCCAAATTACTCAGACCCTTAACCATTTCATTTATAGAGATGATTACATCTTTGTATTCTTGTTCTTCATATTCGGTCTGGTCAATACTCACATTAAAATTGCCTTTAGATATAGCCTCTAGCACCGCTCGAACTTTCTCAAACCTCTGATCAAATCGTCTATGGAACAGTCGACCAATCAGATAGAAGAGAATCATAAATAGAACCTCACCGAGCATGAAATATAAAACTTGACCTAAAAAATGATGCGTGTTGCGATACGTTGGTTGCACTAAGGAAAATATACCATAAGATCCTATACCCGCTAATATTACAATCACTATGATCATCGTCCACAAAAAGATATGAAAGAGATGCTTGCGCATTCGCGGACTCATAAGCCTACCTCAAGCCGATAACCAAGTCCGCGTATAGTTCGAATGAGAAACCCTGATTTATCTTGAGGAAATCTTTCACGTAGTCTATTCATATGCACATCGAGGGTCCGCTCATTGCCTTCATAATCATAACCCCAAATTTCCTCAATTAATTGATCTCGATTCAGAGTAATCCCCGGATAACTAGCCAGCTTGAATATTAGCTCGAACTCTTTGAGGGGAAGGGTCATAGATGTCCCTTCCATCGTCACCTCATAGGTTCTTCGGTTCAGTTCAACAAGTCCCGCTCGCACACGTTGTGAAGAAGAGATATGATATCGCTTTAGGAGCGCTTTCACTCGTGCAATCAGAACGGGTGGATCAAAAGGCTTCAATAGATAATCATCCGTGCCCAACTCAAAACCTTTTACAATCTGGGTCGTCTCTCCCTTAGCGGTTAGCATAAGCAAAGGCATATCATAATGTTCCCGCAGCGTTCTGCATAGTTCCCAACCATCCATCTCAGGCATCATAATATCCAAAATGACTAAATCCACTTTTGAAGTTTCCAGTATTCGTAATGCATCTTTGCCATTAACAGCCTCCAGCACATCTTCAAGCCCATCCGACTGTAAAAAAACCTTTACCAGTTCCCGAATATGCGCATCGTCGTCTACAATCATAATTTTGGCCATTCGTAGTTCCTCCTTCCCCCTAAATCCATATTCTACATTGGTCCTAACCAACATTATCATTCAGCCACAGGAGTGAATTCTTCATGCTGGAATTGCTGTGAAGCAAACTCCCTATAAAGATCATGATTTGCTAACAATTCCTGATGGCTTCCGTGACCAGTAATTGTACCTTTTTCTAAAAATAAAATTTGATCAGCACGAACCACTGTAGATAATCGATGCGCTATAACAATGGTAGTACGCCCATCCATCAAATTGTTAAGGGCTTGTTGTACTACGGCTTCAGACTTGCTATCCAGACTAGATGTAGCTTCATCCAGCATGAGGATTTTGGGGTTCCTAAGCAAAGCCCGAGCTATAGCAAGTCGTTGTCGTTGCCCTCCGGATAATTTCACGCCTCGTTCGCCGACTTGTGTATCATATTGCTGCGGGAGGTCCTTAATGAACATGGAAGCATACGCCATATCTGCAGCCTGTTCCAGTTCAATCTGTGACACTTCCCGGTCCATGCCATAACAGAGGTTGTCCCGAATGGAACCCGCAATCATGGGACTGTCTTGGGACACATAACCAATCTGTTGCCGCCATGCCCTCAGTTCATACGTATCAATATTCTTTCCACCTAGCAAAATCTCACCCGTATTGGGAAGATAAAAACGTTCTAGTAGCGAGAAAAGCGTAGTCTTACCGCCCCCACTTGGCCCAACAATAGCTGTAACTTGCCCAGGCTCCATGGCGAACGTAACCCCACGCAAGATCGGTTCGGATTCGCTATAGCCAAAATGGACATTTTTTAAAATTAGAGACTGATCCGTTGGAACCGTTTTGCCCCCATTTTGATGATTTTCTTCATCCGCATGTAAAGTATCAATAATACGTTCTGTAGCCCCTTTAGCTTTCTGGAACTGAGTGAAGAACTGGGTTAGCTGCGTCATCGGCATAATAATCTGGATTAAATACAAAATAAAAGCGACCAAATCTCCTGCTGTAATCGTTCCTGTCGATACTTGCATCCCGCCGTAACCAATGATGATAACAAGCAGCATCATTAATACAACTGAGATAATCGGGCCGATCCATGCGGACACTTTGCCTTCTCTTACGCCGTAGCGAAATAGATTTTGAATGCCTTTGAGTCCCTTATCATATTCTCTCGGTTCTGCATTAGATGACTTCACCAATCTCATCTCACTAAGCACTTGATTCAGTGTAGCTGTGAAATCAGCCGTTTCATCTTGCATCGCCTTGGAGATTTTGTACATCTGACGACCCAGTGGAACAAGAATTAAGACGGCTAACGGAATGACAATGAACATAACCAAGGTCATTTTCCAGTTCAAATAAAGCAATACCCCAATCGAACCGACAATTGAGATGATCCCACTGAAAAACGAAGCGGCGTGTTCCGAAATTAATGTTTTGAGAATGATCGTATCATTAGTCATTCGGCTACTCGTCTCGCCCGTCCGATTGTTATCGTAATAAGCTAACGGGAGAACTAAAAGCTTCTTCCATAAGCGTTCTCTTAAGCCGGCAACTACCTTCTGCCCAGCGTAATTCAGCATATAGATGGATACTCCACTTGCTACTGTCTGCAAGACAAAAGCTATAATAATCAGCACAATTTGCTTTCCGCTTATCGAAGATAGAGAGAATCCATCCACCAGTTGCTTAGTGAACATGGGAATAACTAATCCCACAAGTGTCGAAATGACACTTAACAATACTGCAAAAATTAACATAAACATCGGAGGTTTAGTTTCTCGAATAAGACGCATAAAAGCACCTTTATCTTTTGATGTAGACGCAACCGATGCTTGGCTATTTGTACGTTGTGACATGTTCCTTATCTTCCTTTCGCATGCTCGGTATGACCTAGTAAGTCTTCAATTAGCCATACTATAACCAAGTAATATGAACTGAAGTTAAACTGGGCTTTTATAGATGCTCTACTTCAACACTAATCACATGATCTATCTTCTTAATAAAATAATAAATTTCCGTCATATACTCTTTCTCTGGAGCAGAGATGACCATATCAATTCGCTGTCTACCGTCATCCAAATCCTTGATTTTAAGCCTACGGATCCGGTGTATGGCTTGAGGATGTCTACCGGTCTCGCGCTTGCGTTCAATCATCTGGATCAGATCCGTCATGAAATCATTTGTCTCCATCACGATCTTTACAGCGACATCCCGCTTATTCAAATTCTCTGGCCCTAAGGCTTTGATCAAATAAGGCACACCATTCACTGCAATAATTAATAAAATCACGGCCACACCTGCCTCTAAATAGAACCCGGCTCCAATGGCTATTCCTAGACCTGAAGCTGCCCAGATCAGCGCCGCAGATGTAAGACCCGAGATTGCATCATTGCTTCTTCTCAGGATGACCCCGGCTCCCAGAAATCCGATGCCGCTGACAATCTGCGCCGCTAACCGCATCGGGTCCATATTCGGATGATTAGGACCTGCTAGACGTTCAAATGCTTCATTCGATACGATAGTAACCAAACAGCTCGCAATACAGATGACCATACTCGTTTTGACACCAAGTGGTTTCTGTTTTAATTGCCGATCAATGCCGATAAATAATCCAAATAAAAGTGCCAAACACATTTTCATTACCATTTCATATTCAGTATGCATAACAGTGCAGTCCCTTCAAGTGTATAAAGTGAGTATAATTGCATTATTAGTTTTATAGCAAATGGGCACGATCTCACATTGGGCAATAGTCAGTCGCTTCATATCCTGAAATCACAATGTGTATTCCACTACTTGTTATATTCAAGATCAGATGCATATAGTTAGCGATGTATGTAAATTCAAATGATCTAACGTGAACACATTGGGTTAGCTATATATCAAAGCTATAACAAAAAAACCTTTATCCCTAAGGATAAAGGTTTTACATGATACAGTCGAATGGATCTTAGAATTTAGCTGCTAATGTAGCTACTTCATCAAGTCCTGCTTGTACAATCGCTTCGGCGCGATCTGGGAATTGGTTATGACCTTCAACTACAACAACTTCAGGATTAGTTAAGCCCCAGAATGCTAGTATAGCCTTCACGTAGTTCAAAGACATTTCCATAGCTGCCATAGGTCCTTCCGAGTATACGCCACCACGAGCTTGTAGCAATACTACTTTTTTGTCCCCTACAAGACCTTGAGGACCTTCTGGTGTGTATTTAAATGTTTTACCTGCTTGGTTCAGATAGAACAAGTAAGTTAACATTTGAGCAGGAATGGTGAAGTTCCAAAGTGGGAAGGCAAATACAACTTTGTCTGCACCCAAAAATTGATCGAGATACGTATTAGCCAAGTCAGCAAGACGTTGTTCTTCAGGTGTAGTTTCCATTCCTTTACCTATTTTGAACTGACCCGTCATCATATCATTATCAAAATATGGAAGATTAGCTTCAAATAAGTTCAATTCGGATACGAGATCATCCGGGTGAGCTTCCTTGTAAGTCTTTACAAATTGTTCGTACAATTTAACCGTAACAGATTGATCGGACGGTCTGTTATTCGCTTTTACAAATAAAACGTGTGCCATGTATATTGCCTCCTAGTATGTGTAAACTCACTTTAATAAATATAGTATCTATCATTTAATACGTGTTGTCAACCCTTTTTCGTTGTAATAAAGAACTGGCATAATTCTTATTAGGAATTATGCCAGTTTCTATTATACATTGTAATTTATTATACGCTAATCTTAGATCTACTAACCCGAACTTGTTTCGCGGCTTCTACCATGTTCTTCAGCGATTCAACGGTTTCCGATTCACCGCGTGTCTTCAGACCACAGTCTGGATTGATCCAGAATAATTCTGGGTCCAATACTTGCAGCGCACGGCCGATCATAGATACCATTTCATCTACAGAAGGAACACGTGGGCTGTGAATGTCATACACCCCTAGACCGATACCAAGAGGATACGTATGCTCTTCAAAGCTATGAACTAGTTCGCCATGACTACGGGATGTCTCGATAGAGATTACATCTGCATCCAGTGCGGTGATGGAGTCAATAATGTCATGGAATTCACAATAGCACATATGTGTATGAATTTGCGTAGTATCTTTTACCGTGGAAGTACTTAGCTTGAAGGCTAACACGGCCCATTCTAAATATTGATCCCACTCCGCACGTTTGAGGGGAAGTCCTTCTCTCAAGGCCGGTTCATCTACTTGAATCATTTCGATTCCCGCTTGCTCCAAAGCTTCTACCTCTTTACGAAGTGCGAGTGCAATTTGATAAGATACTTGTTCACGGCTAAGATCCGTACGTACAAAAGACCAATTCAGAATGGTAATCGGACCTGTTAACATCCCTTTTACTGGCTTATCTGTGAGGGATTGTGCATAGACGGTCTCTTCTACAGTCATCGGGGCAAGGAATTCTACATCCCCGAAGATCACGGGAGGCTTCACGCAACGTGAACCATAGGACTGCACCCAACCGAAGCTCGTGAACGCGAAACCAGCCAATTTTTCACCAAAGAATTCAACCATATCTGTACGCTCGAACTCACCATGCACAAGCACGTCAATACCAATCTCTTCTTGTTTGACAATCCAATCTTTAATCTGTGCATTTACAAACTCTGTATATTGCTCACGGGACCATTCCCCTTTACGCCATTTCTGACGAGCTGCACGAACCTCAGCAGTCTGTGGGAAGCTTCCGATCGTAGTAGTGGGTAGGAAAGGCAACTGCCATTTCTTCTTCTGCTCTACTTGTCTTACTCCAAAATCATGTGCCCGGTTCGACGGTTGCTCCGAGACGTGAGCTGCTGCGTGACGAACTTCCTCTCGATTTCTTGCAGGAGAAGCATTGAGCGCTTGAATGGCTTCTCTACTAACCGCAAAAGCTTGTTCATCCTTATGCCCATTCGCTGCATTGGCGAGGAGAACTAGTTCTTCTAGCTTTTCTTCAGCAAAAGCTAGAGCATTCTTCAGCACCACATCAAGTTTCTCTTCCGTCCGTGCCGTTACAGGAACATGCAGCAAACTGCTTGAAGGTTGTACGAGAATCTGTGTATCCGCAGCAAGCTGCTGAATCTCTTGAAGGACAGCAAGCTGTGCATCTAGGTCCGCTCTCCATACATTTCGGCCATCAATAATCCCTGCAGCTAGAACTTTATCTGATGGGAAGCCGAACTTACGCAATGCTTCAAGATTATGCCCTTGATCATGCACGAAGTCTAATCCTAAGCCTTGAACAGGCAATGCTACAAGCTCTTCATATTGATCTACAGCACCAAAATAAGTCTGAAGCTGTACAGAGATGCTTGGCACTTCACGCTGCAATGTCTCATAAATATGTTGAATATGTTTGTAGTCTTCTTGATCAACCGTAGTTACAAGAATTGGCTCGTCGATCTGTACCCATGCCGCGCCCTCAGCTGCTAATTCTTGCAATACTTGTACATATAAAGGAAGGAATTGTTCAATAACTTCATCAAGTTTAGACGTATCATACCCTTTAGATAGCTTAAGGAATGTATATAAACCTACTAATACAGGTCTTCCTTCAATATTCAGTTGCTCTTTTGCTTCACGATAGGCAAGAAGCGGGCGATTTATAGTCAATTGTGGAGTTACATTTTGAAGTTCAGGAACGATATAATGATAATTGGTATTGAACCATTTGGTCATTTCACTGGCTGTCGCCTCTGTATTACCACGGGCTACACCATAATAGGTTGCGAGGGATACTTCGCCTCCGACATAATTAAAGCGGGTTGGGATGACACCGAACATCGTTGCCGTATCCAAGATATGATCATAGTAAGTAAAATCGTTAACGGGGATAATTTCAACGCCTTTTTCCTTTTGAAGCTTCAAATTATCTAGACGAATGGCTGCCAATTGCTTGTGCAAATCTGCTTCTTGAATTTTACCTGCCCAAAAAAGTTCGATTGCTTTTTTCCATTCTCTCTTTTCACCGATCCGGGGAAAACCCAGATTACTGCTTCTTACATTACTCATGTCAAAACCTCCAATTAATATATGATAGGTATACGAAAATCAACATAAGCACAACCAAAAAAGGCCTTCTTCAACCTATTTGGATAGGTTAAAGAAGACCTTCGAGATATAGACGATGGCAACATTCTTTAACACCTTCCCATCTCCCGTAGGTTTGTCAGTGCTGTTAGAATAGGCAGGTCTCCTGGCTTTCAGAATCAACATGAAATACGGCCTTCCCAGTTTGTTGGACAACCCAGTGGCATGAATCGCATTACACTTCTCTGTTACAGTGGCGGGACCGCGTCGGCGTTACACCGAACTTCCCTTTTAAACTTCAACTTTCCATAGCTGAAGCACCTATTCCCACATATTTGATTGGAATAATCATACATCAAAGTTTATAACAATTCAATGATTTTTAACGATGTTTTTGGTGCTTGATCTGCGCTATTGTATCGTTTTCATGTATTTTCCAAAGTTTAGATTTGGATGCACCTACTTGTTGCGAAGTATAAATCCCTGTATGACCTGAAAATAAGTAACCTAGAATACACGCTGGAAGCATGTACACAGCAGCTGAGCTGCCGAATAGTTCAATGCCTAGCACAAAAGATGTGACAGGTATATTAGCTGCACCGCTAAAAACAGCGATTAACCCTAGTGCAGCGAACAGGCCTACTGGCTCATGAAGCCATAACCCTAAGGTGCTTCCGAGCGTTCCTCCAATAACGAATAAAGGCGTCACTTCTCCGCCTAAGAAACCCGCGCCAAGAGTCAACGATGTAAAAAGAATCTTGAGTAGGAAAGCGGTGTCTTGGGATTGCCCAGCAAAAGCCTCCTGTAACAGGGGCAGACTGAGTCCTAAATAATCACGCGTACCGAAGAGGTATACAAGCAGGATAATGACTAAGCCGCCTACAAAGCCACGTACCATAGCATTCTTAAACCAAGAGGTGTAGGTGCGTTTCATCAGATGAGTGAACTGGCTGAACAGCATAGCTGTAAGTCCAAATGCTATGGAAGCGACCATTACTTTAACCAAGAGAAATATTGAAAATTCAGGGATAGTTCCGATTGAATACTGAACATGATGAACCCCCCATGCCAGCGTGGTGAGATGGCCTATTAGGCTAGCTATAAAGCACGGCAACAATGCTTCGTAGCGCATAAACCCGATGACGAGAACTTCAAGCCCAAACAACGTTCCAGCTAGCGGCGTTCCAAATACCGAGCCAAATCCGCTGGCCATCCCGCACATAAGGATAATTTTGGTATCTGCTGAATCAAGCTTGAATACCTGACCGATCCAAGAGGCAAAGCTCCCACCCATCTGCACTGCTGTTCCTTCGCGCCCTGCCGAACCCCCGAACAAATGAGTAAGAATCGTACCTACAAGTACCAGTGGTCCCATTCTAAGCGGTATACGCGACTTCCCCTCCTGAATGGATTCTAAAATAAGATTGTTACCTTTCCCGGAAGCCAAACCATACCGAGTATAGATTAGACTCATAAAGCCGCCTCCAAAAGGCAGAAGAAATAAAAGCCACGCATGTTCAAGTCTAGTCTGTGTAGCCCATTCTAGGCTAGTAAGAAAGAGCGCTGATACACTTCCCGTTACCACTCCTATAAGCCCAGCAAGCAGAAGCCACTTCAGACTAAAGATAATCAGGGCTGCATGCATATAAGTGCTAGAGAAGGCATGAATTTTCTGCTTTATCCCCTGATGTTCAGCCATGTAGTGTTCTCCTAACTCGTATATCCGAAATTGTCATGCTCCGCTTTATGTAATATCCCCAGACAACGGTCTAGATCAGTCTTGATTTGTTTGCGATACAAAGCCGCTTTTTCCTTACCATCACTCGTGAAATGATATAACACAATCTCTTGAAAATCGACCGAAGGATCGTTCCCTTTCAGCTTTTTTGTTCTAAATAAAATCCCTTCTTGAACAAGTTCATGCAGCGCACGATATATTTCACTTTGAGGAGGGGTATATCCTAGCGGTTTGAATTCCGCTTTCAGATCGTCAAGCATCTGATACCCATATCCTCTTCGATCCTCTACCATTTTAATTAAATATAACTTCAAGAATGCTCGCTGAGCAATCATAAATGCCATCGGGTTGTGCCTCCTTCAAAATTGGAATATCTCTCCTCTATTATATGAAATTTTCATAATAGTGGCAATTCTTCACTTTTGATAATAAAGGCATCTTAGATTTCAACTAATTCATACAGGGCAATAAGCAAACTGAACGCTGAATGAGAAAAATTGGGGAGACGAGATAAAAGAAAATGATATGAATTTTTCATATATTGAAATTTTCTATTGAAAAATATACTTAAAGTCAATCAACAAACTTCCCATTACCAAATGAAATCAATAAAATAGACAACTCTACTATTTCAGTTTAATTAGAATGTTTTTCAGGCCTTGATCCAGGCTCCACCCACCCCTGTTCAAAAGCATACCTTGTTAGCTGTACTCTATTTTCTAATTGGAGTTTTTGGAGGATATTTTTCAGATGATTTTTAACGGTCTGATCTGAGATCTGTAACTGATGGGCGATTTCTCGATTTGTATTCCCCTGAGCTACCCAGTCTAAAATTTCCCGTTCCCTTGTAGTAAGAGGGTGATCTCCAGCACCCAGCTTGGGCTGAGTTAAAGGAATTTCTTTAAGAATTTGGTGAGCTAAGTCGCGCGAGAGCGGCGCTTCATCGATAAGAACCGCATTCAAGTATTCTAACCATGTGGAAGGCGCCAGATTTTTGAATAAAAATCCCTGTGCACCATTTTTCAACGCTTGGAATAGATGAGCCGCATCGTCTGATACTGTAATTAATACAATTTTGACATAGGGATATCTGAGCTTAATTAAACGTGTAGCTTCTAGGCCGTCCATACCTGGCATATGAATATCCATAAGAATTAGATCTGGCATGAACTTTTCGGTCAGTTCAAGTGCCTCCACCCCGCTAGAAGCCAGCGCAATAACTTCAAAGGATGCATCTTCAGACAAAATATCACAGATGCCCTCCAGAGCATGTGCATGATCGTCTACCACCAATACCCGAACTTTCATTTACCGTTCCTCCCTGTTCTCAATTTGTACAAGCGTAAGTCCATCTTGTCTGCCCACTTCTAAAACCCAACCCATCTCTTCTGTTCGCTCACGCATGATTTGTATACCATACTTTTCCGGATTAAAGGACTTAAGAATATCATGACTCTTTCCATTATCGATTACCCGTACTGTCCACTGACGGCCTTTAGAATGTCCTTCTATTCGGGTCAAAGAGGCGTTGGCATGTTTTCTAGTATTTACGAGCGCTTCTCGTATACAAGCTAATAACTCAATTTGTTCTTTTGGTGTAAATTGGTCGTCCACAAGATTCCAAATAATATCTGCTTGCACCTGTGCTTCCTCGGCCAGTTGTTCTACACGTTGTTTCATTGTACATGTAGCGGGAGCAGCGTGATCGCTTCTGGCTGGATATTTCAAATTGGATATGGACTGTCTCACATATCGATTCACTTCATGGACTGTCTTTCTTAACTCTCCCCAGGTTACCGCTTGTCCAGACTGCTGTAATCGTTCAGCCTTATCAATTTTCACTGAGAGTAAAAACAAAGACTGCGCAATGCCATCATGCAATTCTCTTGCCATCTGCTCTCTAGCTTCGAGTTCCGCCTTATGTGACTTCTCTCGCTGAAGTTCCTCTTGAATGACTTCAAGCTGTACAAATAGTTGATACAGTAGCGTTACACTAATCAAAAATAAAAGAATAGGTGTAATTAAATTTCCCGTACCCATAGAAAGATAAGGCATTAAAAATTGATGTCTTACGAATTCCCATATGCCTATAATCAATGAAGGTACGACAAGGATCATCCACTTAATTAGTCTGTATGTCACAATGTTCTCCCCTTTTAACTAGTGCTTTCTCGTCTATTTTAGCAGAAATTGAAAACTTCCATTGTTCATAAACGTAACAAATAAAAAAAGCAGAATGGATTGTTATCCACCCTGCTTTTTTCATTATTCGATGAAATTACATAAGTTTTTGAATATCGTCCTTAATCGCTTCGGATTGTGGTCCAAATACTACTTGAACTACACCTTTACCAAGACGCATAACGCCAGAAGCACCGAGGTTCTTCAGAGCTGGATCATTCACGGCTTTATCGTCTTTTACAACTAGACGAAGGCGTGTGATACAAGCATCAATGGACTGGATGTTGTCTGGTCCACCGATATTTTGAAGAATTTTAGCTGCTCTGCTGTCGCCAGCAACTACAGCGTTGTTACCTACAACTGCTTGATCATCTGTAGATACTTCATCTTCGCGACCCGGTGTTTTCAAGTTCATCTTCACGATAATAATACGGAAAAGGAAATAGTACACGACTGCGAATACAAGTCCTACTGGAATCAACAACAGTGGCTTCGTTGCCAATTGATAGTTAATAGCATAGTCAAGCAGGCCAGCGGAGAAACCGAATCCGAGCTTAACGCCTAGTGCATACATTACGTATCCTGCAATACCTGACAAGATAGCATGAATACCGAACAATACAGGAGCAACGAACATGAATGCAAATTCGAGCGGCTCTGTAATACCTGTCAAGAATGAAGCCAAAGCAGCACCGATGAAAATAGAACCTACTGCTTTACGTCTTTCAGGTTTAGCCGTATGAATAATAGCAAATGCCGCAGCTGGAAGACCAAACATCATGATTGGGAAGAAGCCCGTCATGAACATTCCCGCACTTGGATCTTTTGCGAAGAAGCGATGTAAGTCACCATGTACTACAGCGCCTGCTGCATCTTTAAAGTCACCAATTTGGAACCATACAATAGAGTTAATGATATGATGAAGACCAAATGGCAAGAGGAGACGGTTAGCAATCATGTAGATCGCACTACCGATACCACCAAGACCTACAATCCAGTTACCGAATGTGTCAAGCGCGGATTGCACAGGACCCCAGATTAGACCGAAAATCAAACCTACAACAACCATTGTTACTGCGGTAACCATTGGAACGAAACGTTTCCCACCAAAGAATCCGAGCCAGTCCGGCATTTTAATAGTGTGGAATCGCTTGTATAGGTATGCCGATACGCAACCTACGATAATACCACCAAGTACACCCATATCGAGCTTAACATCTTTACCGCCAATGAAGTCGGTGAATACAAGAGGTACTTTTGCTAATACTTTTAGCAAAATCAAGTAACCGATTACAGCCGATAGGGCGGCTACAGCGTCACCTGCAAGACCAATCGCTACCCCAACTGCAAAGATCAAAGGCAGATTGTCGAAGATTGTAGAACCCCCGGCATCTAAGAATGGAGCGATGTAGTGGTTCAACCATTCGCCCGCGCTTCCCATGTGGAAGTCTTTGACATAATCGATATTACCGAAACGCATGAGAATCGCTGCTGCCGGAAGTGTTGCTACTGGAAGCATTAAAGATTTACCGATTCTTTGGAGAAATGACAACATCTTTACTTCACCCTTTCAAATATATTGGCTTTTTTAAGCCTTTAAAATCGCTTTCAGAACGACATCTCTGCCAGCTGTTACCGGTCCGAGGTTGGTGTCGATTGTCTCTGTCAGTTCGTCTGCGTTTGTTACTATGATCGGTGTAATCACAGGGTATCCCGCACTTTTAATCGCTTCAATATCGAATTCGATTAAAGTTTGTCCCGCTTTTACTTTGTCACCTACAGCTATATGAGTTGTAAAACCTTCTCCTTTAAGAGAGACGGTGTTGATGCCAATGTGAAATAAATATTGTAGTCCATGCTCATCTTCTAACATCACAGCATGCTTTGATTTGATAACGTGTGCAATCGTTCCATCAAACGGTGCTACAAGTTTGCCTTCGGTAGGTACAATAGCAACACCTTTACCCATATGACCACCTGCAAAGGCATCATCTGGTACACTTGCTAGGGATACAGCTTCTCCTGTTAAAGGGGCAACAATTTCCACGACTTTTGGTTCAGCTTGTTTCTTTCTCCATTTTGAAAACATTTGAACTCCTCCTACCTTCTGCTTCATGTTGAATTAGATGTTCGTCCGATACAGGCGGTACAGATGCATCGCAATGTAACAAATCTCTTCTTCAGGAACTTTCTTACCTAATTCCTCTTCCATTACTTTGCCCAACCTGCTTGCCAATAAATACTCTTCCCTATATTCAAATCGAATATGATTGACAAAAGGATTATCAATCCTTGTGTTCTGAAGTAAACGCTCAAGTGAATACCTCAGATGCAACATCAGACGCACATGACTCATACTACCCTGCTGAAATTTTATATTTTTCTCTTTTTGTATAATTTCAAGCAAGTTATTAACAAGATTTGATGCTTTGACCAATTGACCGACAGGAACATTACTTACAGCTGAATACACATGATAGGTCAAAAATCCAACTTCGTCCTCCGGTACATGAATATGAAAAGCTTCACTAATCATTTCGGCAGCTCTCGACGCAATTTCGTATTCCTTAGGAAAACAAAGCTTCGTCTCTTGCAAAAAAGGATTGATGATATCCATACCATTGCGTAACCGATAGACTGTGAATTGAATGTGACTTGGGAGCGCTAGATACACTTTGTCATTGAGTTTCTCTGGGAAACTCTCCGAAATATAATGAATGATCTGATCCGTAATGTTCATGACCTTTGGATCAAAATCTTCCATTAACCTTTCGTATTGACTCCATTGTTCGCGATCTTCAAGTCGGAATCTCTTCTCAATACGGGGATCATCCGCTTCGATTACTCCCGCACCTTTTACTGCGAAACCGATTCCTTTACCAAGAAGAACATATTCGGTTCCATTCTTCCCGCCTTGAGCCATCACAACGTTGTTACCTATAACACGTTGAACTTGGAGTAGTTCTTTTTCACTCATATCGATGGAACCCTCCTCATTACAAAATCAAAAAGAGCCAAGGAAAGAATGACCTTATGTAATAAGGTTAATCGTTCCTTGGCTCATGCCCGTTAACGGTAACACGCCATTGTGTTTTTCATTTATGTGATTATCATAAATCAATCACGTACATCCGTCAACAGGAAAATGTAAGCGTACAACAATTGTCAAGTTTCTTAAGTCGGATTATTGAAGTTGGAACAAAGCAGGAACATTGGATGGTTCCCAACCATTCAATGAAGTATGTGGTTGAAGAACCTTATAAGTTTTACCATTATAAGTTACCAGTTGTCCCGCAGTGTAAGCTACACCTGGTGCCCATGCTGTAGCTCCACCTGGAGTAGTTGTAGCATCTGTAGTCTTCACAGAAAGTGCAGAGCTAGCAGCAGATACGTTACCTGCAGCATCCTTAGCTTTTACCGTAAAGGAATACGTTGTGCCTGCAGTTAACCCACTAACTGTAGCAGATGTTCCTGTTACAGAAGCAGCTAACGTACTACCATTGTATACATCGTAACCTGTTACACCTACATTGTCCGTAGCTGCATTCCAGCTCAACGACACGCTAGTCGTTGTCTTAGCTGTGGAAGTTAAGCTAGCTGGAGCTGTTGGTGCTTGAGTATCGGTAGTAGTCGCAGCATTTGTAGTTACGCTTAGTGCTGAACTAGCAGCTGAAAGATTGCCCGCAGCATCTTTGGCTTTTACTGTGAAGGAATAGGCTGTGTTAGCTGTCAGACTGCTAACTGTAGCCGACGTTCCTGTTACTGTTGTGACCAACGTGGAGCCATTATAGATATTGTAACCTGTTACACCCACATTATCAGTAGATGCTCCCCAGCTTAGGGATACAGATGTAGCCGTTTTGGCAGTTGTAGAAAGAGCAGTTGGTGCTGTTGGAGCTTGCGTATCTGTAGTAGTTCCTGCACTTGTAGTTACACTAACAGCACTGCTTGCTGCAGAGCTATTATTTGCCGCATCTTTAGCCTTCACTGTAAAGGAATATGCAGTGTTCGCAGTTAATCCACTGATGGTAGCTGTTGTTCCCGTTACACTTGCAGCTAATGTGCTACCGTTGTATACATCGTATCCTGTAACTCCAACATTATCTGTAGAAGCTGTCCAAGATAAAGTTACGGAGTTGGAAGTCTTCGCCGTTGAAGTTAAGCCAGCTGGTGCTGTTGGAGCTTGAGTATCTCCGGTAGTAGCAGGTGTTCCAAGTACGGAACGAAGTTTATTTTGAAGCGTCTTGTTACGGTCAGAACTAAGTTCCCAGAACATCCCGCCTCCAAGACCTTTAGACTTGATGTAATCCGCTTTAATTCCAATGGATTGTGCATCATCATAAGAGATAAAACGTTTGTTAGATGGGTTATAAAGGAAAGGAACTTTTGCCGTATCGTTCCAGTAACGTGTATATCCATTCTTGTTGATATAGTTGGCTTCTAAGTCATTGAAGTCAAATACACCATTCTCCCAAGTTCCAGCTTGTGAGGCACCCGTTCCTGTTTGGTATTCCCCATTGTTCGTTGCACCGATTCCATCCCATCCACGGCCGTAGAACGGAAGTCCAAGTACTAACTTGCTAGCCGTTACACCCGCTTTTAGATAGTTGGTTACAGCTGTGTCTACATTAAATGTATCCGCATTTGGAACACCCGCTGTTACAGCTGCTGGATCTAAGTAAAGAGGTGCATTGTGAGCAGAAATCGTCTGCCATCCACCATTAAAGTCGTAGGTCATGATGTTGATCCAGTCTACGATTTTGTTAATTTTATCAAGTTCCGTATTGTTAATATAAGAATTGGAAGCTCCAGAAGCAATAGTTAGATAGTATTTCTTACCATCTTTTGCTCCGGCTGCATCAAGTTTGTTACGAATCTCTTGCAAGAGGAGTGTGTAGTTTTGTTTGTCTGCTGCACTATAGCTGTTCCCAGCCAAACCGCCACTTACTGGATACTCCCAGTCTAAATCCACACCATCAAAGCTGTATTTGTGAATGAAATCTACAGCAGAATTCGCGAATACTTCGCGCGTAGCTTGTGTAGCTGCAACATCTGAGAAGCGGTTAGACCAAGTCCATCCACCCACTGAGATGATTGTTTTCAAATTAGGGTTTTTCTTTTTCAATTGGATTAATTGATTCAGGTTACCTGACAAGGGTTGATCCCAAGTATCGCCAGCAAAACTTTTTCCTCCATCAATCCAAGGATCACCTAGAACAATTGTACCGTTAGGCACGTTGATTGTTTGGCTCTTCTCATCTTGAGTTGGCCATGTTGTAGAGTTCGGTCCAGTTGGATCTGGGTTTCCGTGACGCCCGTTCCAAGCGATGTCAGCAAACGCATAGTTGATAAAATCAACCTTCGATGCATCAATATCCGTTACATTGAAAGCGCGACCATAAGCAGCCCAAGAAGGGTAATAACCGACAATTTTGTAGCTATCGGCAGCAGAAGCATTTGTAGGAACACCGGATACTACTGGAATCACCAAAGCTGCAGTAAGACTGAGAACGGCAAGGGCGCGTGCAGCCTTGGATCCTCTCATTTTAAAAATGGACATGAATAAAATTCCTCCTCTTATTGTGTATAAAATAGAAACTATGAAAACAATTAATGATAGAGCAGTGTGTTACATGCAAAAAATTCTATGAAATTGTTATGGACGTTTGACGGACATCCGCTCCGCATGACTCAATATAAATGATCACCTTTCACTAATTAGTTGGGTATAGTAACAAAGCACTCAATAAGATCCGTGCTTTCATGGCATGGGCATGATGCCTGTCCCTTCTCATTCTCCTTTCTACCAATAGATTAACGAGAGTACTTGTTAAAAATTGTATAACGTAATTACTGGCAGATACCTTAACAGACATAAGTTGACCTCACTTAGGCCTGAGGCTCATTATCATATGACGGAAATAGAATCCGCTTTCAATTGAAAATCTGCCTCTTAATTACAACTTTATTTAAACACAATAAAAGAGGGTATAAAAGGATAAATTTCTATTATAGCTATGACAAAACTCATCAATTTTCGCTATAAACATCCTTTTTATACCCTTATTTTGCAAAATCAGAGCTATATCTTAGGTAATTCAACCGCGATCATACGTTCGGAAGTTTGAATAATCAAGGTATTATTTTCTATTATGCTCGGTCCATATTCGCTAGAATTTGTCCGAACGGACAATAATTCCTCTTTTTGTGTTCGGTCATACACGCGCAGTGTGCCATTTTCTTCACCAATACATACATATTTTCCTATTACATCAATATGCTTAGGCTTTCCCTTAGATGGATAAGTACGTCCTAATGCATCTACCGGGAAAGACGGATTTATCTCAATTGACGATAACATAGAGTATAAGTCAGCCGAATTCTTCTCTATATAGAACAGTTGACTCTGATCAAGCTGCATCATCGGTTCTTCCATTTGCCCGCTCTGTCCTTCAAACATCCATTCAGGCTTATCCTGATTACCTGTATAATTATTAAGCTGGAACTGAGCTAGTACATGATTGTGATAGGCAAAAAGTGTAGTCCCCTTCATAAATGCACGAGCTTCAAGCTCAGGAATGATTGACCCAGAAGGAGTGGTCCAGTTGTATTCATATGTAGTTTTTTCTTGTCCTGTTCTTAGATCTAATGTTCGCAGAACCAACTCAGCATGAGGTTCATCCAAGAGCGTAGGCAAAGATAATGAATAGGCTAGCCCATCTTCAACTTGCAAAGGGAGTTGCTGATTAGGTTTTGACCATAACTTCCGACCATTATTGAAGTCATAAGCTTGAAGTACTATGCTGCTCACATATCCAGGTATGTAATAATTGCGAAATAGAATTCCATTCGAGACAAAAATCTGTTCGGATCCATGAAAAGATGTAGAATCATGATCTTCCCAGTCTAGATGGCCCGTTTTTGTATCAAACACATAGGTATCTATACCCCTAAGAACAACAATCTTATCCTCATGAATGACGAACTCTTCTGGGCTATATATACTTTGGCTTGTAATCCACTTGACTGTTCCATCTGTATGTAGTGCAAAGACGCGTCCATCGTTAAGACTTCCATATACCGTCCCCTTATCGTACCTCAGGATCGAATATAAATCTTGCCCATAAGTCCATAATATTTTGCCCGTAGTGGCATCCACAGAGACCAGTTTTTTATTCTTAATTAAAAAGACCTTTCCCTCACCCGATGCAGTATCTCCTCCGTTAGAAGATTTGGTGGTGTCCTTGCTTAGACTCCAAGTCGGTTGGACATCCTTTTCTATGGAAATATCAGTTGTAGAGGTCTTTGGCAGGGTTGTTGTCTCTGCGAAAACGGTGTCTGTTATGGAAGCTAGAAGGTTGATTGCACAGATAGTCACTGCTCCAAATCTCAAAATTCTCTTCCCTTGTCTCATTGTACATTCCTCCATGGAACAGATTTAATTGTTAAAAAGGGGATGATTCCCGCTCTTTCCAGAGATAATAACGTAAAAATTAATTAGGCGGTTATTTGAGAATGGCAAAAATTATCGAGATCTATCTTCGAGACTTACGACGCATATCTACAAACTGGGCTGCAGCTGTAATCATCCTCGGCCTTGTCTGTCTTCCTTCTTTGTATGCCTGGTTCAATATTGAAGCTTCTTGGGACCCTTATGGTTCTACGAGCGGAATACAGATCGCCGTTACAAATCTGGATGAAGGAGCCGAACTACAAAAGCAACCCGTGAACATGGGCAATGAAATTATTGAATCCTTAAAAAGCAATAGCTCTATAGGTTGGATTTTCACTTCTCATGAGAGCGCTAGGAAGGGACTTCGACATGGAGATTATTATGCAACCCTTGAAATCCCTAAAGATTTTTCAACTAAAATCGTCAGCGTACTTACGCCAAACCCTATCAAAGCTGAGATTGTCTATGAAGTAAATGAAAAAATTAATGCCGTTGCTCCCAAAATCACGTCCAAAGGTGCAAGTTCAATCATAGAAGAAGTGAACCGTAATTTTGTAAAGACAGCGAATGGAACGATATTTCGAATTTTCAATCAAATCGGAATTGAATTAAAAAGAGAACTTCCTGTTATTGAAAAGATGAAGCGACTAGTCTATAAGCTAGAAAGTATGTTTCCTGAAATTTATAATGCGACCGATACAGCTCTCGCTGATCTTCAAGAGACGCAAAAGCTTGTATCTAAAGTACAAAAACAAATACCTACAGTGGTGGATCTAGCCCAAAAAGGTTCAACCTTTTCTACTCGCCTGAGCCAATTTCTTGGTCAAGTCAAGGTAAATCTAGAGGATGCGGCACCCAGCATTAAACTTACTCTCACGGAGCTCAGACAGGTAGTCACTTCTGCTCAGCAAATTGCGGAATCTATTCCAACTCTGAAACCTGATGATCCTCTCTTAAAGCAGAAACTCGATGCTCTGAATCACGGACTTATCACAGGAGTGAACGTTACCAAACAGGTAAGTAGCTTTATAAGCAAACTTAATGAAATCGCCCCATCCCAAGTACTGAGCAAACTTGTGGATAACTTGAACAATATCAGTGCTCAATTCACGACTTTACAGCAACAGCTAGTTAAAATTGAGCATGCGGCTTCCTCAGGAAATGAGGCTTTGGCCTCCCTGCTTGCAGATTTTAGTACATTAGCTACACAAGCGGGAAATAAGTTAGACGAGATTCTTGCCGAGTATGATAGCCGAATTGTCCCTAAAATTAAGTCAGCTATTAACCAAGCAACGCAAGCGGCAGAAACGTCTCGGCGTCTTTTGGAATCAGCCCTTGCAGACATTCCCAAAGTAGAACATCTTTTATCGGATGCCACCAAAGGTCTAGAACTCGGAACTAGCGAAGCTAAGAAATTAAGAGTACAGTTACCTGAAGCCCAATCCAAAATCAAACGAATAAGTGACCAAATGCGTGCATTTGAAAAAGAAGGTTCACTTTCTGATTTAATTGAACTGCTGAGTATCAATTATCAGAAAGAAAGTGATTTTTTTGCGGAGCCTGTTGCTTTAATTGAGCACAAACTGTTCCCGATTCCGAACTATGGATCTGCCATGTCGCCTTTTTTTACGACATTATCCTTTTGGGTGGGCGGTCTTCTCCTAGTCTCCTTACTTACGGTGGAAGTACATGAACATGATGTGAATTATCGGAGCTACCAGATTTATTTGGGACGCTTCCTTACCTTTGGCACTTTAGCCTTACTACAGTCTTTGTTAGTTACTACAGGAGACTTGTATATACTAGGAACCTATGCGGTTAGCCCGATCTGGTTCATTCTCTTTGGCATGGGAATTAGCTTAGTCTTCATGCTTATGATCTATACTTTAGTGTCTGTATTCGGAAACGTCGGAAAAGCGATGGCGATCGTTCTCCTAGTCCTTCAACTGGCGGGATCTGGAGGCACCTTCCCTATCCAAGTTACGCCTCCCTTTTTTCAAGCTATCTATCCATTTCTGCCCTTCACTTATGGGATCAGTCTACTGAGAGAAGCCGTAGGAGGGATCGTCTCCGACTTAATTGTTAGAGATGTGTTGATGCTCACTTTGTTCACTGCTGTAGCCCTAGTGGTCGGGATCGCTTTAAAGAAATCCATAAATCACTTGTCCAAACCTCTAGTCGCAAAAGCACGCCGCAGTAAGATTATTCATTAATTCAAGAAAAAAAGTCTGCTTTTAAAAGCCAGACTTTTTTTGATCTATAGCTATAAAAGCCATGCTTATTCTATATTAATAACGCGGCTCTGTATCGTTTGGAGTAACTCCAGCACCTACGTTACTGTTATAAGATCCATACCTAGAAGCATTCAATGAACGGTTATTCTTAAATGTATCATAAACTTTAGTATGACGGTCATCTTCGTCCACCAGAACGAGGATTTTGCCATTGTCTACATAAGTACCATATTCATTCGCTTCATCTTCAGGAATACCCAGACCTACAAGTCCGCCCACGAGTCCCCCTGCTCCAGCACCAACGGCTGCGCCTGTTAATGTTGCCGCGATGGGTCCCGCTGCCAAGATAGGACCTACACCTGGAATAGCCAATAATCCTAGACCTGCCAACAAGCCTGTTACGCCACCCACGACGCCACCTGTTGCTGCTCCTGTAGCTACGCCTTCTGGTGCTTTCGAGCCTGTTTCTTCGCTGATTGCTTTTTGATCGGAACGATTTTTCGTTATGACAGACACCTCATCCGAACTAAAACCCTGTTGCTGAAGAGATTCAATTGCAGCTGTTGCTTCCCGGTCTGTATCGAATACACCGACAATTTTCTTAGCCATGTTCAATTGCCTCCTTTATTTTAACTTGCTCTCCCATCATTACCCTAGTAAGGAAGAAATCAACCAAAGAATACTAAAGAAATTAATTGCTTGGGGGACGAACTTTCCTTGTTGCAATAGCTTCCAGCGGCTGATCCGGCCAATAATGTTTGGGATAGCGACCTTTTAGATCCTTCTTTATTTCAAAATATGTCGTATTCCAAAAGCTTCGCAGGTCAGATGTAACTTGTACAGGTCGCGAAGCAGGCGATAACAGATGCAGCGTTAATGGAAGCTCTTTATAAGCAATCTTCGGTGTATCGGTCAGACCAAACATCTCTTGCAGTCGTACCGCTATATACGGATATTCCGTCCCATATTGAATAGGAATTCTGGAACCACTAGGGACAACAAAATGAGTAGGTGCTTGCTCATCTAAGATTTGCTGCTGTGTCCATGTCAAAAGATTTAATAACATTTGATATAGTGGAAGTCTTTGGACATCATTTCGATTTCGAATTCCATCTAAATAAGGGTAAAGCCATTCCTCTGCTTTCAACAACAGTGCTTCCTCTGTATAATCAGGCCAGTCTTTATCCAGGTAGCGTCCTAGCAATATGGCTCTTTGTTGTAGCTGAATACATTTATCTGTCCAAGGCAATATAGAAAGCCCATCGCTCCTGATGGCATCCAGCATGGCCTTTTGCATTTCTTCTTGGGTAGGGGGTTGATTGCGTGTCTCGGATAAAATAATAGCGCCTAATTTTTTCAGGGTTCGTGCAGTAAATTTTCCTCTCTGGTCATAGGCAATCTCTCGCACTTGTTCCAATTCAGGCTGGTAAAAATCTAGTATATCTCCTTCGTCTAGAGGTGCAGCCATCAGAATCGAACTCTCCATACCGGAGTCCTCTACTTCAACGGCCACAATATATTCACTGCTTGAAATGGGCTGTTGTCTCCTAAATTCAGCACCACGACCATTTCTGAGCACATAGCGACCATCGGCTCTACGCTTTCCAATGCGATCCGGGTATGCTAGAGAACATAGCAGACCACATTTATCCATCGCTTCTTCTACCGAATGCTCTACTTCATCTTCTAATCCTAGTCTCTTCATTAATTCTTTAGTTGATCGTAGTAATTGGGCTTCCTCTCCATGCCAAGTCTCAGAACTCGAACTTCTTCGCCCAGTAACTAGGAGCATGACTCTTTCTACACTAGTGCGAATATCTTGTTCATCTAATTTCAGTCTACTTTTCTCCTCAAGAACAATAGCAACATAACAAGCCACCCTGCCATATCCCAACGCTTTGGCTACTAATACCATATGAGCAAGCCTTGGATGTATTGCCAAATACGCCATCGCTTTCCCATGACTAGTTATTTTCCCATCTTTATCAACAGCTCCAAGTTGAATAAGCAGCTGAATGGCATGCTGATACCTACTCTCTTGAGGCTGATCCAGCCAGCATAATTCTGCAGGATCACGAACCCCCCAAACCGCAAGTTCCAAAGCTAAAGAAGTGAGGTCTGCTTCCAATATTTCAGGAGTGGTCCGGGACGCCATGAGCTGATGTTCGGATTCAGTCCATAGTCGATAGCATACGCCAGGTGCTGTACGACCTGCCCGCCCTCGGCGCTGATCGGCGGAATCGCGTGCGGCTCGAATTGTAGTCATTTTTCCCATCCCAGTTCGTGACGAGAATAATTGAGTTCGACGAAGTCCAGCATCCACGACGATATGTATCCCCTCTACAGTTAGACTTGATTCTGCAATCGAAGTGGAGAGCACAATTTTGCGTTCTCCTTCAGGGGCCTTCTGGATGGCTTCCGCTTGTTGTTGTTGCGTCATGTTGCCGTATAACCTAACGATATGTATCGAACTAGGGAGTTCACCCGACTGGAGCAGCTGCTGCTCGACGCGGCGAATTTCTCGAACTCCAGGTAAAAAAGCTAGCAAGCTGCCCTTATCCCGCTGTATAGCAGCTAGGATGGTATTCGCCATTAGTTGTTCCATGGGCTGAGTAGAACCACTTTTACTTTGGGGGAGATATCGGGTCTCCACCGGAAACATTGTTCCTGAACTTTGAACAATTGGAGCATGATTTAATAGGTTCGAAATGGGCTCCGCGTCTAATGTGGCTGACATAATTAGAATTCTAAGATCCTCTCTAAGCAGTTGCTGGCATTCTAAGCTAAGCGCCAGTCCCAGATCTGCGTGAAGATTTCGTTCATGAAATTCATCAAATATAAGTAAACCTACTCCGGGTAATGAGGGGTCACTTTGGAGCATACGAGTAAGAATGCCTTCCGTTACTACAGTAATTCTTGTGTTTGCACTTGTATGGCTCTCTTGCCGAATACGATATCCTACGGTGCCACCAACCTGTTCCCCTTGCTGATTAGACATATAGATAGCCGCAGACCTCGCCGCTAGCCTGCGTGGTTCAAGCAAAATTATATCCTGATCTTGGAGCCACTCTTCCTCTAGAAGTGCTAGTGGAACTCGAGTAGTCTTTCCTGCACCGGGCTCAGCAACAAGAATAGCTGCTGTGTTTTGTCTCAAAGCTGTTTTCAACTCGGGCATCACTTCATCAATTGGATATTGTAACATCCTAACTCTCCTTATTCTGACTATATACCTTAGAATGAACTCATCATAAGGTGTGGTCTTTCTCCTGTCAAAAATAGTGCTGTACATAAAAAAGCCAATTCACCTGAGGTGAACCAGCTTCTGTGAACGAATTATCCCTTACAGCATCGATTCTGCTCCGTCTATCACAATGCGCGCACCTGTAATATGTTTGGACTCAGAAGAAGCTAAAAATGATACCAAGTCAGCTACATCCTCGGATTGCCCTGGACCATCGGCAAGCGGTTGATTCCCCTGAGGGTACACGACCGGAATAACAATTCCGCTTAATTCCGCACTTGGCTTGGAACTCTGATCAATATTCGTAGCAATCGCTCCTGGGCAGATGACATTGACTCGAATCTTGAATTTGGCTAATTCCAATGCGGCCATCCTTGCAAAACCAACTTGTCCAGCTTTAGTCGTGCTATAAGCGGACATCCCGAATCCAGAGAATCGGTCACTACCATTAATGGAACTGGTAATGATAATGCTGCCACCGCCACTTTTCTTCAAGAAAGGAACCGTATATTTTACAGTTAAGAATGTTCCATTTAAGTTAATATTCATCGTATTGTTCCAATCCTCAAAACTAATCTCATCTAAAGGAGCCAATACCCCATTAATACCTGCATTGGCGAAGACAATATCGATCCCCCCGAATATCTCTGCTGCTTCATGAACCGCTCGTTCCATACGAATAGGATCGGATATGTCTACATCAAATGCTCTGGATGACTCTGGATAGAGATAATTAATCTCCGCTTCCGTCTGCTGCGTACGCTCCCTATTCAAATCGAATAAGATAACTTTGGCTCCTTCCTTAGCTAACCTAAGAGCAGCAGCTTTGCCAATGCCAGATCCTGCACCTGTAACAATAGCTACCTTCCCTTGAAAACGTGACTGATACATTTGCTGTTCTATCATATGTAATCTCCTTTGCTATAAATTGGAGTCGATCACTTTAGTTGCTCACTGTCTCAAGATTACCCATAAATAGGTAGTCTTTAATCATTTACCCCGGCATAACATAAAAAAAAGACTCTAACCTTCAACAAGCAAGGTAGAGTCTTGGTAACATATGAGAAATAGAAGATTAACTATTCCATTGAATCTCTAAGTAACATGCATCATCCTCCAAGCCCTGTCCATCAGCCAACTTACTCAGTTCAAGATGTTCCTCCAGTCCAGAAGATCGTTGCCCGTCTGGAGAAATTATCCTAAGTCCATCACTATGAAGGACAAGTCGATGAAGGCCGGGTTGCGGGAAGGTATGCTGTATTTCAAAGCTGTGAGGTATATGTTCCCCACACCCTTTAAGAACAGACCAACGTTCAGACGTTCGAAATAAGGATGGATCTGGTGAGGCTTCTGATGTTCCTTCAACCCAGTGGCTGACTTTACTATCCCCCATCCAACCTAACCATAGAGAATAAGATGAATCATAAGGGGATAATGTCAATCGCCCACAAATGAACATGGATTCGGAACCCAGTGTTTTTTTATGAACAAGCACTTCCTTAAGCAGCGGAGGAATGCCGTTCTCAATGTCCAGCTGTGCATAAGAGTCATGCAGTTCTCTAGGAATAGTATTCAAAAATACAGCTAAAGCTTCCGCAGAATAACAATACTCTCGCTCAAGCCATTCCATCAGATAATTCCCTACATGACGCGCGGCAAAGTCACCTTGAAAGCTCATAGACACGCCATCACATAGAGCAAAATAACAAGTATTGCCTACAATTTTAACTCGAAGAAAATCTTGTCCTGCTTCTTTGGATTCCAAAGTATCCTGCGCGGGGCTATAGCCGTATTTACAACGAAATCTGGACTGCGTGTGTAAAGAAAGTGGCTGACATTCCTTTTGCTGACTGGCCCATTCCCATACATCTTCCGAGGGGTCAGGATAAACCTTAGTCATCTTCTACCTCACCGGCGTTGCAGCAGACATTTGGAATCCGATCGACACAAGTTCAGCACAATTCCCAGGAAGTAGCATAAGCGCGCCCGGTGCAAATTGATAATCCGCTTCCGCAAGCATTTCTCGATAACTCTCGGGAAGTTCGGAAGACATCTTGCGCAGCTTGCTACCGGATCCTTCTTGTAGCAACGTTTCTGGAAGAATACCTTTCCATCGCCTCGGTTCCGAGATGGGTTGGTCTAGCACATAATCAGATATGAAAATATTTTCAACTAAGACCTGACCATCCGCTACACCCATGTTCATAATTCTTCGCACAATAGGCTCTGGATCTGCTCCTGTACTTACACCGTCAGTCATGTGGCAAATAAGGGGTGCTGGACATCCCTCCATGTAAGGAAGCTCTTCTAGTAATATTTGCTCCGCTTGCAAAAATGCTTTGGCCGAATCGGAAAACCTTCGAGGTGTAAGTTCCGGCAAAGGCCCCATAGCGGCAATTTCGTCAATGCTTTTGACCCCGCCTAACAGATCATAAACCTCATCACTATAGGCTAAAAGAGCAAGTCTATATCTTGGGGTGAGGCGATTCCCTTTTGTAGAACGAAAGACCATCTGCCTGACTGCAAGACTTAATGCTTCATAGACAATATCTATTCGCCTACGCCCTTCCATTAGCAAATTCATGGATGCACTAATATCTATAAGATAAATGATAAGAGCAGGGGTACGCTGAGAGGCCTGTACAATGTATTTCATGTTCCTTCTGTCTCCTTTAATATCTCTATACATTTAAATGTCTGGAAGCCCCTGACGATTACTGGCTAAGTATTTACGCATTGCTGATGCCCTTCTAGCTAACTGACTCTTCTTGCCGTAATAGGAAGCATCCTTATTGTAAGTATCCATAAATTGTTCGCCATACATTTTGGCCACTTCATTATTTTCTGTTTTGAGAGCATTATATGCTTGATTATAAGAAGCGTTGAGAGCTACAATCCCTTTTGAACGCTGATCTGCTAACAATTTTGCTCGTTTAGCATCAGCTTCTTTTTTTTCTTGCCTTGCTTTCTCCGCCGCTCTTTCTGCCTGTTTTTTACGCTCAGCTTGAGCATCTTTAGCCGCTTGGGCATCTTTAGCCGCTTGAGCTGCTTGGGCATCCTGAGTTGCCTTAGCAACCTGAGCTTCTTTGGCCAACTGTTTATCACGTTCTTGCTTCCATACTAAATATCGATCATATTGCGTTTGGCGATCCACTTTCTCTTGATCTGCCTTTTTCTTAGCTGCCTGCTCTTTAGCTAGTTCTTGCTGCTTTGCTAACTCCTTTTTCTTATCTTCTTGCTCTTGAGCTACTTTAGCCGCTACGGCTTTAGCTTCTTCGTCCTTAGAATCATGCACAGGAACAACAACGGGAGGTTGTACCGGTTGAGGCACTTGCACTGAAGAAGGATGTAAGGATGAGACTTCTTTATGAATAGATTCTTGATTCTGCTGAACACGAAGTACTTTTGCCGAATTTTCCATACGGCTCAGAAATGTCCAAATACCTGCTACTATAAATAAGGCTACAATGAACAAGGCAATGCGAGTTCTGTAACGGTTTCCCTGAAAGAAGTATGAGGACAGGGGCGCGAATTTATTTGTCTTTGTTGTCCTTGTTGTATCTGTCTTGGAAATAGCTAGTAAAGGAGCAGAGGCCGCGGTTAACTCAAATACTGCCGCTTCAAGCTCAGCATGTTCCTCTGTTCCAGGTATAGAGGTTCTCCAAGCTTCTTTATATAAACTAAGCGCTTGTCCTATTTCACCTTGGGATTCAAGTAATCTAGCTTCTTCTAAGAGTTCCACTCCGATTAGACCGACTGGAAGTGAACCTTCCGAATCTTTGCGAGTATACTTCGTATCTATATCATGAATCGACTTATTTAATTCCAATACTTCTTCCTGAAAAAATCCATTTGCCTGAGGTTCTACAGCCTCAATGGCGATCAGCCATTCCCCAAATGTGGGACAACTTCGAACATCATCGCTCTCCCAAGCTCGTGCGAAAAGTGTAGCTATATTGCTACCCCAATGCTTCTCTAAGCTTAAAGCTAAAGTGTTATACCTCTTACAATTCTGCTGCATGTCTTCTGGCCCAAAGTAACTTTCTCCCCAGACTTCTGCACACACGTCAGGATCGGACCAACCTAACATTTCTGCGATAAGCACCGCTCCTGCAAAACGATCTACGTAGGCATGCCACATTCGGCTACCCTGTGAAACTGCAGAAGCATACCCAGGTGACCCATATAAATCGAACTCTGGTGCATGAAGCTTCGGGCTGTACAATTGTTCTACATCAATCCATTGAATAGGAAAGACCTCTTGTAGCGAACGCTCTTCTCTAAAATAAGGAAGAATGACATTCGATGCTGATAGATCACTGTGAGCAATTCCCCTTTGCTCCATGGCAGAGCCAATAGTTGCCATAGATTTAGCAAGTTCTAAACTTTCTAATCTAGATATGCTCTCTTCACTTATCAATATATCTGTCCATGTTGAACCATGAATCCATGGCATGACAACTGCGTAGATAAGCTCTGGAAACTGATGAATGAGTTCACTATGATTCTCCGGAGTCAACACCATACGAGAACACACACGAAGTCCCTGCATCTCTTGATACTCAGCTATCTGCTCGGATTGATAGACTAGAGCAGGATTTCTGAATTTGAAAGAAAATACTTTTAGCGCCTTCGCTTCCAACCTGGTCTCATCCACTGGTATCAGTTGATAGACTAAGCCTTGACGACCAGCCTGCGCATAGGCCAATCCCGGGGCAGCTGGGTGCTGACCGACCCGATAAGTGATGCCCTGGATAATTAACTGATCTCCCGGGTTTGGCTGAAATGCCATAATCAAACCCTCTTCCTCTTTAAAATTTATTCTGATCTATGCTCCTGAACCTTTGCGAGATTGAATTCAATTCTTCACTAATCGACTCTAAGATTTGAGCAAAATACTTCATTTGCTTATCCGCTTCTTCAAATTCTTGAATAAAGCGTTGCTTGGTAACCCCTTCCCAATCACTTTCCATACCTTGAACGGCTTGAGTAAGGCCCAATACAATCTGACGGCTTTCCTCACTACTTTGTTTGAATTGTCTTGCGATCTGCTCCACTTGTTCCGGGCTTATAGTAATGCGTCCTGACATGTTAGCTCCCCCTTTACGCAAATGATGAGACATAGATACGATTTATATCGGCTTAGATCTAAGTTTTTCTCGAAGTTCACTAAGTTTGATGTGAGAATGCATCTTTCCCGCCCCCTCGGCAGGAATTCGACGAAGGCGTAATGACTCGCGGAGACTAGAAGACGGATTCATGAATTTCCATCCATTTGGATTATTCACAGCTTCTTCAAGTACACGTCTACCATCAGGTAATCTCTTACCAATCATCAAATTAATAATGGCTGTAGAGGATGACGGTTCTTCTTGAACGTTACCTAGCAATGTAGATACTTCTCGATCATTAGCCTTCTGTTCCCAACGCGGCCTAATGTATCCGCTTTTTTCTGTATGCACTGCAATGACGGCCGACTTGGGATCAGAGATTGCGTCATGCATTAAATACTTGCCAGGAATGATTACTCTGCGTAATGCACCCAGGCCCACAAAGAGAGCCGATGCATTTACTCCTACCTTGTCATTAGTTTTAACGCGACTAGAGGGAATTTCGTTCTCTAAAGCCTGGAAAGCATCTGCCTTTGTATCAGCAGTAATACCCAATCTATGTAACTCAGATAGAAGATGCTCTGATAAAAGCTGTGCTTGTTGCCATTGATCTGCTATGGGACCCTGTGCTGCATTCTCCTGAAGCAACAAGGCCATAGACTGATTCAGATAAGCTGTGATTTGACGCAATTGTTCTGCGGAATGCTGCAGATTTTTACTTAGATTTCGCAACTGTTCTGGTTCTACGCGTATTCGCATTATAATCACCTTTCCTCTGTCTGAGAAGGACGCTCCAACCACAATAGCAACATACTCTGAAACTGCTCCCTCGTTGTTGGAGTAGCTATGAGCCAGTCATCTTCCTCCCTAGAACTTCTCCGAATTAACCAATTCACATGATCATTGATCAGAAAAGCTGCTCCTTGGGTATCCCAAGCTTGACCATTCCACACGGACAATTGAAGCTCACCATCACATAATCGATGTTTAAGACTTTTAGCCAAAGCCAAAGATCCTTCAGGGTCATCTGTTAGTTCCACAAGAACAGAACTCATCTCATCCATACTTAATGTAGAAGAAGAATTATATAATTCATTGAACTTAGCTCTAGATAACAGTAATGCTGGCATATTTCCCGGTGATTTATCATTCCATTTCATACGCTGGACTAAATCATCACAGGCTACAGGGATTGTACCTTTCTCTCTTAATTCATAGAGATTCACCTGATCCCGCGGCTGCTGCACTTCCACTACCTTTTCGTCCGTTATATGCATGTACCCTTCATAAGAATCTTCTTGTGTTCTATAGGAGATCCAGCATGCACGTTCAGCTAATCCTGCAATAGCAACCCTTGAAAAAACTTCAGGCGGGATTAATAGCTCTACACCATTCTCTGCTTGTATTAAGTATCCTTTGCTTAGCAGAGATTGTTTGGATTTCTCCCATTCTTGCACGATTTCCTCCGATAAGAAGCCCTTAAATGGATCATCTACACCAAGCAATCTATCGGAACCTAATATGCCTGCTAGAAAAAATAACTCTTCCCGCTCAAGTGCAACTTCGCCATTGTACGATGTTGTCAACATTCACCCCACCTCCCCTCCTACTAGTATTTTCCATCTGGATTTAATCTTCTGGACCCAGCTATTTTGTTGATGATCGCCATCATACGGGACAGCAACTTTAATTTTGATATATTTTCTCTTGATATAGTAGCCTTGTCCTGCTGATAGCACAGGGACTTCTCCACTTGTCATTGAACCTTCACTCATAGGAATTCTGAAATAAGATAGATCGTTGGCATCTCGGCTTCCTAACAAAAACCCACTGTGCCCATTTCTAATTTCCGTAAACCACTCGACACCGAAAGTTGGAAAATCCGTCGGAATTCCAGAAACAATAACATGAATTCTATACTCTCTGGCCTTGCGAATGGTCTGATTGAGTTTGTCCTTCAATGCAAAATCTTGAAGTTGTCTTGCAAAAACGTCAGCATCATCAATTACCAATAATTTTACAGGTTGACGCAGCTTGCCTTCAGCATTCGTTAGTAAAGACATCGGACGAACTAAATTTTCAAGCAGTTCCAGTAGATTGCGCTCGCCAGATGAATAGCCTCTAATATGGGGTAGATCAGACAATTTGCTCAGCGCATCACTGCCTTGTCTACCATCAACCGTAAATATTTGCAGTTCTTCAGGCGACATGCTCCACGCCAAAGATAGAATCCAACTAGTTAATAATGTTGATTTCCCACCTTCTAGGGGAGAACCCACAATAAAATGAGGTCCAGACTGTAGAGAAACTTCAAAAGGTTCCAGATCCTCCGTCTGAATTCCAAGCTGTGCACTACCAAGTTCATCTTGATTCCTGTTCATAGATAACAATTCATGAAGAAAGACCTTTTCTGGTAAAGGGCGGATTTCATCCGGCCGCCTACCGTTCCATAATGCATCCAGATGCTGGATCTGATCTCGTAAAATGGCATATCGTTTTAGCTCATCTGGCCCTGATGCCGGAAGTGCCGTCTGAAATTCTAATACTTTGGCATGATGTTTCACAAAACCGCGTCCAGGTGGTAGTTGTGGCTCTGCTGTTGAAGGCAAGCGACCCATGACAAAATGATATTCACTGGGATCTGCCAACTGAAATACGATGGATCGTGGAATACTACTTCTCATTTTTTCAGGCATGTCTCCGAGACGATGCGTAGTAATAAGAAAATGAATACCTATGCTTGCGCCTTCTCGCAGCAAAATTTCAAGCGATTCATTTTCCGCAGGAAAGGACGAACGGAACATATAATATCCATCCAGCACAATAAGAAGCTCGGGTAGTGTTGAATCCGTCATTTGTCTATACTCAGTAAGCGTCTTAACTCCATGTAGAGCCATAGACTGTCTTCTCTCGGTCAAAACGCGCATGACGAACCGGAATAGACGCTTCATCCGATCTTCATCATTGGGATCAATGATATCGCCAATCTGAGGTAAATCTTTGAAATCCTTCATTGTTCTACCCATATCGATGATATAGCCATGCCATTGATCAGGAGAATAACGCTGAGCTAGCGACATGAGGACGGTATGGACGAACGTGCTTTTGCCTGAACCCGGCATGCCATACAGAATGAGATGTCCTTCATTAAGGGATACAGCTAATTTCTCTTGATTCTGTTCTGCAACGTTATCAAGAAGACCCACCCAAGCATGAAGCTCTGTTGGATCTTCAACATACGGTTCGTGTAGGGTGTCAACAATCGGATCAATCATATCGGGTAATGGCTCTAGCCAAGGCCCTTGAAGACGCTCCACCTGAAGAGACTTGGCATGTTCGTTTACGCACTCTATAAGAATTTGCAGTTGTTTGACCACGGAGGTAGCCATATCGGCTTCTTCTTCCCTATCTAGGTAAGGGATTCGTTCGCCACTAAGCAGAACTCTAGAAATTTGAATAGTTCCAGGGTTCTGATCTCGTTCGACGTAAGGTGCTCCACTCCAAGCAAACTGTACTTCTTCGAATACTTCACTACTTCCTACTTGAAAATAACCACGACCCGACTTATTAATCCATGCCGCATCAGGAAGTTTGATCATATCTCGGCTATCCGCTTCGCTCTCAACCCGCAGGCAAATACGAAATCTAGCATTGCTCCAGATCTTGTCATCTACGACTCCAGCAGGTTTTTGCGTAGCTAATATGAGATGAAGTCCTAGGGTTCTTCCAATAGAAGCAATACTTACTAATTCATCCATGAATTGAGGATGATCCCTTTTAAGTTCCGCAAACTCATCAATAATCACAACTAAATGAGGAAGAGGTTCAGGATTAGCAAGTTGATAATATTCATCGATATGTTGCAGATTTCCAGCTTCTTTCAGGATGCGTTGGCGTCTCACAAGTTCTGCTCTGAGCGAAATTTTGGCACGGTCCATAACCTGTTGATCCAGATTTGTAATAGAACCCATGACATGGGGAAGTAATCCGAACGTATTGGACATCCCCCCACCTTTATAATCGATTAACAAAAAGGTAAGATCATGGGGATGATATTCTAATGCGAGCGTAATAATGAGTGATTGTAGTAGTTCGCTTTTTCCTGAGCCTGTCGTCCCAGCAATCAAGCCGTGCGGGCCATGACCTTGACGCTCCATTTTGTCATGAAGATTCAGTATCATGGTTTTCCCACCTGAGCGAATACCAACAGGTATGGGCAAAGTTAAAGGGAAGCGATTGCGATCCCATGTCGTCTTTACATCCCAATCGTCCAGCCCCCTCATACCTAGAAGATCCATGAGCGGTAAGCTTAACGGCAATTCTCCGAAAGCTGTTCGTTTTAATTGAATAGGAGCTAGATTCCTAGCTAAAATCTCTATCTGCTCTCGGCTGATTGCGTCGGGTTCAAACTCACATTGAAGCGAAGAACCGTCTTCCTTTTTATAATAATAAGAAGTTTGGTCTTCCTTGCAATCTACAATTAGTCTGCATTGTCTAGGTAAATTCTCTGTAGAGTCTGCCATAATAAATGTAAATGAATTCGATTCATAAGACTGATCCATCAGGAGAGAATATAACGATTCATCCTCTATGCCTTGCGTATACGTTAAGACAGTAACCAAGCTTAAGGTTCTCTGTAAGGGCTCAGATCCATCGCGCTGATTAGCTCTTGGGTGCAACTGATCATATAAAGTCTCTGCAAGAGCCCTTCCCTCTGCACGTGTACCAGCGACATAACGTTGATCTTTTTCTTCATTCCATGTATGGGGGAACCAACGAATCCATTGCCAAGCATCAGCAGTCTGAGGTTCATAAAATGCAGCTAACTTTACTTCATTAGGGGCATGACTTGCGGTAAGTTGGGTCAGTATCACCCTCATCATATTTGCAGTTAACTCCGCAGAACCTACAACCCCCACAATTCTTGCTTCATGTACAGGTAAAGTCACAGGGCAAAGTGGTACAGAACGAAACTCAGATCTGAGTAACTCCCCTTCGGACAATAATAGATCTTCGCTATACCCTTCTTGCTGGGCACTTTTTACCTCAACATGAAAGGGAACAGAGCCTGTCCCTACACGCAGTTCTAAGAAATCTGAATCTTTAGGTGAACGCTCCCATAAGGAAGGGTAAGGAACACTAGCAACCTCCATCCACTCATGCGGGGAACAATGAATAGATGTCATCACACTTCGCTGATTTTCTGCATTTTGCTGAAATTCCTTGCGATATTTCTCAAGTAATTCTTGATATTTCAAAATTCTTTCTTGCGTACTATTTACAAATTCACGCTTGGTGCCGATATAATGAACCAGTGGATAAATGTAGGAGATCAGAACTAGTAAAGTGGTAAGGATTTCATAGATTACATAATGACCCTGCGCTACTTTTCCAGATATACTCATATAGATAAAAAAAGAAACCGCCATCATAGTCATTAAAGCCGGCAGAATAAAGTTTATCGAGGATACTTGAGGCTTATTCGGCTCTGCAGGTGGCTTCATCATTTCGATCTGAATAGGCTCTAATGAAGGAATGATTCTGGGAGATCTTTGGTACATCTTACTCACGTAATGAACCTCCTTACTACACGCTCACAGGATAAATGCATCACTTTACATCTTCCTTTATCGTACTATAGGTACGTTGAACCCGGATAAATCCGCCATCTTGTAGGCCACTTAGTCCCAATTCAGTATGTGCTCCGATTTCAAACCAAGCTTGATCTGGTAATCTTCCCTCAAGAATATATGGATGATTCAGATGATTAAAATGGTGCCCACTTGCATTATGTAATTCCTCTAATACCTTACCAGCCAAGCTTTTTTCGTCCACCAAAATATCGAACCAATCCGCTTCAACTCTTCCATTACACACCGTAACTATCACAGTATTGACCCCAGCCTTTCCTCCTAGGAAATCTCTGTCTACCTCTCGTCTTTTCTATCATATCATTGTTCTACTCTATATGGAGTAGGTACACGACCCGATTTGTTACGTTTAGCCCATAAAAATAGGAAATATATCTTAGTTTTTGATGTAGTGAAACGAATAGTCTCAGTCAAACGTTACATTTTTATCTAGGTGAGATTCATTGCGAGGGGTTTTGGGTAAAGCAAAAAAAGAAGAAAGTAAGATCTCCTCTAGCACACTTGAAATTATTTATGGTTCCATAAGGATATCTTAAGCTAATCTTAATATTTAAAAAGTACAATACTTAATATGAAACCACTGTATAGAGGTGATAAGCGTGAAAATACTAATTCAATTTCAGAACCATCTTGTACCTGTTTATTTTGCAGTAGATACAAAGCAGCCTATTCAAAGAACCTTAAAATTGCTGACAAGTGCGCTTGAAAAAAAGTTCACTAGCGGTAAGCGTGCACTAAAAAAATGTCTTACTTCGTTAATAAGCATTGAAATTGACGGTTCCGAAGCCATTCTTCACAGCAAGAGTGAATTTGATTCCTTGGCTCTTTCTCTCTACTAAATACAACCATGTTCTAACAAAAAAAGAGGTCCATAGTAATCAGCGGTTAACCCGCGATTCTGTGGGCTTCTTCTTCATACCATGCCTTTTCGATCCTTATGAGAAATAGCGAAAGCAAATTTTCTCGTAGACTCTCCTCATCACAACGTGCCAATTTGGTTAGAATGAATCGATCAATAGCCATGTACTGCACACCCTCTCATTTAATAGAGTTCCAGTATTTGTTATATAACCGTTTCAATATTTTTCAAACGTCATGTCTTCGAAATGGTTCCGAGGCTGCTGAAAAATACGCCTGCATTTTTTCCCATTGAAATTTCTCTGCACTCCCCCTCTCCTAATTGTGAACCGTATCCGCATCTGTAGAGACTCTATAGGTATAACTATATTTACATTTAAAACCTAAGCTTTCATACAATGCTGTGGCTCCCTTGTTATTTTGACCGCTAGCAAGAAAGCTTAATCCCTCCTCATCAATTCTTTTCCACAATATACTAATAAATCCCTTAATCTGCAATGGCTATAAGATTAGAGAATGTCTATAATAAGTTTTTGATAATAGATTAATCTAATCGATAGTTTTGTTATGTGAAGGAGTGTTCAATAATGGCTTTAATGCAGTGCAAATTTCACTCCCAAGTGCTGGGCTTAAATACCTCTATGACTGTTATACTGCCTGAACCTGCAGGTGCCCAGATTGGAATGCCTGTACACAATCGTAAAGGGAATCTACCCACTTTATATCTTCTGCACGGTTTGTCGGATGATGATTCCACGTGGATCCGTAGAAGTTCTATTGAACGTTATGTAGCCCAGATGGGCATTGCAGTCGTCATGCCTCAAGTCTTCCGTAGCTTCTATACGGATATGGCCTATGGAGGAAAGTACTGGACGTTCATTAGTGAAGAATTACCTGTCATTGCGAGATCCTTTTTCCCTTTATCCGAGGCTAGAGAAGATCAATTTGTTGCAGGACTTTCTATGGGAGGATATGGGGCATTCAAATTAGCTCTTCGTCACCCAGATCGCTATGCAGCCGCAGCCAGCTTATCAGGCTCCTTAGAGATTGAATTCATACGTGATCGCGAGCCCGAGCTATACCATCAAATTTTTGGAGACCACGCAGTGCTTGGTACGGACAATGATTTGTTCTACTTATTAGATCAATTAGGACAAGCCAAGAAGGTGCCTCAACTGTATCAAGCCTGTGGTACCGAAGATTTTTTATACCAGAGCAATACTAATTTCCGTGATCATGCTAGACAATACAACTTAAATCTTACTTATTGCGAAGGCTCTGGAGAACATAATTGGGAATATTGGGACACGCAGATTCAAGAGGTACTTCGTTGGCTACCTATACGCAGTGTTTCCACCCTCTAAACTAAAAAAAAACGCAAAAAAGGTGGATCAGATTCCTCTGATTTCACCTTTTTCTCCGTAAAATAACTTATACCTTTAGTTACACAAGCTCTCATTGCGCTAAAATTCTAATATCATCACAGATGAATCTTCCTTGGATGACCTTCCTGTCGCTCCCGGACGATGGGTAAGCATAAGTTCCTGCTCTGTCACATAGAGAGGAATTGTGGGCACTTCCCTCAAATAGTTCTCGCGTACTAAGCGATAACAATCCACTTCATATTCTGTCGAATTCTCCACTAAAGGAAGTTGCCCTGTAGTATTGACATAATCATCAACAGCTACTTGAACCGTGTCCAAATAGTGAGGAATATGACGTTCATGTTCAGGGAAAATCTCATACGTCTCCCTAGAAAGATAAAATTTTTGCTCACTTTGTCCGCCTAGATAGCGTTGTAAACGACTGAGGTCTAGACTTCCATCTTGTTGTCTAAGAGACATCCGATTTATGGGTGCTGGCATCTCATCTTCGTATTTCATTACCGCTCTTCGTATATCTTCGATCGTCGCCTCAATATAAGGAAGACTCTGTGGATTACGACGCTTCGTTTTCCAAAATAGCATAGTAGTTTCCTCCCTTCTGATCTTGATTCAAGGGTTGTTCAGGAAGCGCTTACACTACTATTGTATCCTTTATTTCTTTTTTTGAACATCCTTGTAAAAATTAATTTAGCAAGGTCCATTGGGCCCACATTTCTGTCGGGTTCAGTTCGTATTTGTCCTCTTGACGGTACATGAACTGATGCATGATGAGCTCTCTACGTAGAGTAGCAAAATCAGCATGATAGGGCCGAATATAATCGTTGATTTCACGTTCTGTATAAGATCTGCCCTTCTCTAAATCCTTAATCATGTATTCTAGAACTATTAATTTTTTCTTCAACTGAGATGGAATTTGTCGAATCCCCCCATCCTTAGCGATAAAATTGCGCAACACTGAATCACGGAAGCTTTCTTCTGTTGCATGCATTATACTCGTTCTCTCCTCTTGTTCCAAAATAAAAGTTAGGCTTGCCTTCCCAAATATTCGAATGACTTCTTCATTTACTGAAAAAAATACCGTATTTCTCTCTCTGCGTTCCTTGAGGATAGAAGCTTCGCGTAACTTAGCTGTATGGTGAGTAATCGTAGGTTGAGAAAGCGTTAACTTATCCGCTAGTTCCAGTCCGCTCGCTTCACCTTTAGATAAAATCATAAGCATACGTAATCGTGTGGGATCTCCAAGAGCTTTGTGATAAGCTACTAATTTTTCTAATTGCATGAAGACACTTCCTTGCTAGGTAATTTATTAATTAGACAATTAACTAATTATATAATAATCTAATTGTATATTATTCTAATCATTAATAGCCGTCAATAGTGGAAATGGTCGTTCAATTCCTGTAGAATTAGAATGTTTCCCTAAAGAGTTGCACATAGTTGCACGTACAAATAAAGGAGGATTAACCTATGGAAGAAGTAATCATTATTGGTGCCGGGCCTTGCGGGTTGTCCGCTGCCATTGAATGCCAACGTCAAGGCATCCAGACTAGAATTATTGAGAAGCATAATTTGGTTCACTCCATCTATTTATATCCAACCCATATGCAATTTTTTAGCACACCAGAAATGCTTGAGATTGGTAATATACCTTTTATTACGCCCAACGATAAGCCCTTCCGTTATGAAGCACTCGCTTATTATCGAAGAGTAGCTGCTCATTATAATCTGAAGATTCAAGTATACGAAGAAGCTCTCTCTATTGATCGCCAGGCTGATGGCAGCTTCATCGTACATACTCGTACTTCAGCTCGGGCAACTCATGCGTACCCGACCCGCCAAGTTATTCTCTCATCGGGTTATTTCGACCATCCCAACATCATAGGGATTCCTGGCGAAGAGACAGAGAAAGTAACCCACTATTTCCGGGAAGCACATCCCTATACGGGCATGAAAGTGACTATTATCGGGGGAAGCAACTCGGCTGTAGATGCTGCGATGGAACTTCTTCGCGTAGGTGCTGAAATTACGATGGTCTATCGAGGAGCTGACTTGTCCAGTAATATTAAACCCTGGGTTAGACCTTTATTCGATGGGATGATTACGAAAGGAAAAATTGATATGCGCATCGGATCACGGGTCATTGATATTCTTCCCGACCGAGTGCTTATTGAGAACATAGAGGATCAATCCATTGAGGAAGTAGAGAACGATTTCGTGCTAGCTTTGACCGGTTTTAGACCTGATCGCAAATTACTCGCCACTGCAGGAGTAGAAATGTCAGAAGACATGGATAAGCCTGTATTCAATCCTCTTACGATGGAGAGCAATATCCCCGGACTTTATGTCGCAGGAGTAGTAGCTTCCGGCAGAAATGCCAATGAAGTATTTATAGAAAGCGGTAGAAATCATGGTAATTTAATTGCCAGCCATATTGTAAGCAGAGGGCAGAAGGAATCATATGAATCAAATTGACGTTACCTCTTTAATTTTGCTTCTCATGGCGGGTTTGGGTATTCTAAGTAGCAACATGCCCATCACGGTAGCTATGATTTCCCTGCTCTTACTACGAGTGACCAAAATGCAAATGGTGTTCCCTTGGTTAGACAGGTATGGACTCACCTTGGGAATCATTATCCTTACAATAGGCGTTATGTCTCCATTAGCTAGCGGTAGAATCTCCCCACAGCTTCTGTGGGAATCTTTCTTCCACTGGAAATCACTCGTTGCTATAGGAATCGGAATTTTCGTCGCTTACTTAGGGGGAAGAGGGGCCTTTCTTATGACGAGCCAGCCTACCATTGTAGCGGGCCTTCTCATCGGTACGGTTCTAGGCGTCGCTTTCTTTAAAGGTGTGCCTGTTGGACCCTTAATTGCTGCTGGCCTTCTTTCTCTTCTCATTGGAGGAAAGGGCTGACTTGCTGTGGTATCTGGTATCAGAAATCAAACTCACCAATGTATCTGATCACGCTTCTGACTTGCTGAAATATGTACAAAAAACCCCTTTCACCAAGAAAGGGGCTTTTGCTTTTAACATACCTGCTTGAACTCATTGGCTTCATCATGCACGTAAATGCTGAATATTATAAAGACCTGCATAAATTCCATCCGCCTGCATTAAGGCATCATGTGTGCCTGATTCTGCAATTTCTCCATCCTTCATAACTACAATACGGTCAGCATGGGTAATCGTAGATAGTCTGTGTGCCACAACGATTGTCGTTCTGCGGGCAGATAAGTCAGCAAGTGACTGCTGAATCAGATGTTCTGATTCAAGATCCAGCGCGGATGTGGCTTCATCTAGAATGAGAATAGGTGGATCTTTCAGAAATACGCGGGCTATCGCAATTCTTTGTTTTTGTCCGCCTGATAATTTCACACCACGTTCACCTACTTCGGTGTCATATCCTTTAGGTAAGCTCATGATGAATTCGTGTGCATTTGCTGCCTTGGCCGCTTCGATAACCTGCGCGTCAGGCGCCTCAGGCGAACCTAATAATATGTTATCTCTGACTGAACCGCTGAATAAGAAATTATCTTGCAGCACCATCCCGATATGACTTCTTAGACTCTCCATGGTATAGTCCCTTACATCCACGTGATTCACAGTAATTGAACCTTCTTGAATATCATAGAATCTTGGAATCAGACCAACAAGCGAAGACTTTCCGCCTCCACTCATACCGACAAAGGCTACCATCTCTCCAGGGCTCACATCGAAAGAAATATCCTTCAGCACCCATTTGCCCTCTTCTTGGTATTTAAAATTCACATGCCTGAAAGATAACTCACAAGCGTCTGCTTCGAGAATTTTAGAATCTAATGTATCCTTCATATCATAAGGTTCATGCAGTAACTCCAACACCCGTTCCCAAGAAGCAGAGGCTTGCGTGAGCACCGTAGAGGAATTTATTAATCGTTTTAACGGCCCATACAATCGATCGAGATAACCAAAGAAAGCAATAAATGTTCCTAAAGTTAAATTCCCCTGAATCACTTCATATCCCCCATACCCAATCACAAGGATCGGTGCAACATCCGTCAACGTATTAATAATGGCGAATGTCCAAGCATTCCAGCGACTTTGGGCTAACCCTTTCGTCAGAAAGGCTGCATTTGTAGCTTCGAATTGCTTGCGGTCATATCGCTCTAGGGCAAAGCTACGAATGACTGAAATCCCCTGAATTCGTTCATGTAAATAAGCCTGAATCCCAGCAAGCGCTGCGGAACGATCCTTCGTTAGTTTCTTAAGGCGCTTGTACAGAATTTTTACAGCCAAAGCATATAAAGGCAAAATAGCTACGGAGACTAAAGTCAGGATCGGATCTAGGTAAACCATGAATCCGAGTACAAAAATTAATGTGAATAAATCAAGCCATACATTCATCATGCCTACTTCAACTATATTTTTGGTCTGCTCCGCATCATTAATGAACCGGGAAATGACCTCTCCGACTTTTGTATTCTGATAAAATCTTAGCGATAACTGCTGCAAATGCTCGTACAATCGATTGCGTAGGTCATACAGAATTCTGGCTGTAATATATTGAGCAAAATACTGCCTAGCATACTCAATAGGCCCCCTTACGACGACAAATAGGAAGAGAGTCCCCCCAAGAATCATCATAAGTTTGCGGATCTGATCACTCGTACTCATCGTATGATTCAACAGAATATCGTCAATCACATATTTCTGGATTAAGGGAAGGAGAGACGGAATACTGAACTTAAGAATCCCTATACACAACGTAATAATAATCCATTTAAGATAAGGCTTTACAAACACAAAATAGGCTTTCCAATATTTCAATACTTGTGCACTTCCTTAGTTGTTTATTTTGAGTAGTTCATTAACTTATACCTAGCTTGCCACAAGCTCGGAATTTAAGTATACCATGCATCTCCAGTTCATAAGGAAGCGCATATGCCTAAGCCGCTTAGATATGGTATACTGGGGTCCATAATAGTAGATTGCGAGGAACCTCATGTCACGAAGATTTGTAATTGAAGCCGTCATGGTGGCGATTTACGGGGAGCTCATGGCCATGTCTACTCCTGTTGAATATCTTGTTCCGTATTCGACAATCCGTGAACTGTATGAATTTCAGGAGAGCACAGAACCATTACTCAATGACCCCGACGATGACCATCATGTCAAACATAAAATTAATGAGCTCATTGCTTATTTAGAAGAGCCTCTGAATCGTAAAAAGTTAGATCGTGCACTTCAGGTACATTGGTCTAAGAGTCCGTCCATTATTCTGAATGACTCCGTACGCTGGACCATTATCAACGCTTATGATAATGAACAATATGGGGAATTTCTGGATCCCATCGAGACGGAAATGATTCTTATCGCTCAGCGCGAATCTGTACCAATCCTTACGGATCAACCGGAGCTGATTAGCCGCATTATTGAAGCGGAAGCTCCGGTTCAAGTGTTCGATATTCAAGACTTCGATTTTGCTTTGGAAGATAATACATTTTCCCCAAAATAAACTCTAAAATAGGCCCGCTCAAGAGCGGGCCTATTTCTATATTCAGATCTTTACTATGCAGATCTGTTGTTCACCTTCACATATTCATAATGAATATCATCCGTAGTTTCATCGTAGGTAACTTGCAAATCATATCCTTCTAAGTACCATAGATCTTGCTCTTCCATGAAAAACTGAATGTCATCGACTACTGTAGAGAATCCGGGTGTAGTAGCATGCTCAACTTCAATTCCTAAGGAAAATCCAGGGTGTATATGACCTCCAGCACTATAACGCACGAAGAAACGGACGGCTTGCCCTGCTTGAAGCTCAAGCTCCTTTTTGTACCACATTGCTGCCTTCACGGAAACATTGATCATTCGTCATTTCCCCCTTTGTCCTCCGTATAACTTTAACACTTTTTAGCCTAGAGTATATGCTGCTTCCTCTATCTTATCTTATTGAGGGCTCCATGCCAAACGTCCCTTTTGACAATATTTCAAAAAATAAGTTTGACATTCCCTGAAAATGGGTGTTAAGATTCTCAACATAAGAATTAGTTAAATTTAATTCAATTTTTGAAGAAAGGGTGATCACGGTGTTGACAATTCATTTCATTACCGCACATCAGGTTGCGGAATACAACCAATTGAATACCGAAGTAGCCCTGCATGTTACGGATTGGCATTATGCTAACTCTCTTGCTTAGAGAGACCATTAGTTCTGAACGCTAACTATTACGCACGGTTACTGAAATGTTAGTAACGTATGCGTGATATGTGACCTCTAAATAGAAGGCATATCGTCTACGAGACGATATGCCTTTTTTTGTTGGTTACCGATAATTGCAGGGATATGTTGTGCACAGAAAATATAAACTGGATTAAAGGAGGGAACCTCATGTTATCGGTTCTCAAAAATTTAGGATGGTTTTTCCGAAGGGAAAAACGGCGATATACCATCGGACTCGTCCTACTCATTATTGCGGGTATTGCAGAAATTGCTCCGCCTCGCATACTTGGAAATGCCATTGATGAAATTGTAAATGGATCTATTACTGAGCAGTCTCTTATGAACTATATTGTACTTATTGTAGGCATGCTCATTTTTATTTATCTCATCACATACATATGGATGCGCCAAATTTTTGGAGGCTCTAATCTCGTCGAACGCTTGCTACGTTCTCGTTACATGGCACATTTATTAAGGATGACTCCTCCTTTCTTTGAACGTAATCGAACAGGAGATTTGATGGCAAGGGCAACCAATGATCTGCGCTCTGTAGCCATGACTGCTGGTTTTGGGATGTTAACTTTAACAGATTCGACAATTTATCTTATGGTGCTCTTTATCGCCATGGCCTTCGTAATTAGCTTCAAGCTTACTCTTGCAGCAATGATTCCCCTTCCCTTCATCGCGCTAGCTATGAGTATTTATGGCAAAGTCATTCATAGACGATATACGCTTGCCCAAGATGCATTTGGAGATATGAATGACCAAGTGCTTGAATCTGTAGCAGGCGTCCGAGTCATCCGTGCTTATGTACAAGAGCGTAACGACAAACATCATTTTCAAAATATTACGGATGATGTGTACAAGAAGAACCTAGCTGTTGCAAGAGTAGATGCCTTCTTCGAACCTACGATACGCCTTTGTGTTGGACTGAGTTACGCTATAGGTCTTAGCTATGGTATTTATCTAGTATTCCACAATGAACTTACGCTCGGCGAACTAGTATCGTTCAACATGTATCTTGGGATGATGATCTGGCCGATGTTCGCCATCGGTGAACTCATCAATGTGATGCAGCGAGGCGGCGCTTCCCTAGATCGTGTTAATGAAATATTGAATGTGGTACCAGATGTACAGGATGTGAATTCACCTACAAGCGTTGCAATACCACAGACTATCGAATTTAAGGATGTTACGTTCCGTTATCCAAGTTCGACTGTTGATAATCTGCGACATGTGAATTTGACGATTCATCCCGGTGCAACCCTTGGAGTCGTAGGACGAACAGGTAGCGGCAAATCAACGTTGCTCAAACAACTTTTACATGAGTATCCTCTGGGCACGGGTCAGATTACCATTTCCGATGTGTCGATAGATCAGCTCCCCATGCTTGAGCTCCATTCTTGGATGGGTTATGTGCCACAAGAGCAGATCCTCTTCTCCAAGACGGTACGGCAAAATATTCAGTTTGGCCTGAAAGATGCTACAGATGAGCAAATATTGGAGGCCATCCGCACAGCGGCCTTTGACAAAGATCTTCAAACCTTGACTGATGGGCTTGATACGTTAGTAGGAGAAAAAGGCGTAGCCTTATCCGGCGGACAGAAGCAGCGTGTAGCTTTATCTCGTGCCTTTATCGCTAATCCTGAGATCTTAATCTTGGATGATGCTTTATCCGCCGTTGATGCACGTACAGAAGCCAAAATCATAGAGAATATTCGCAAGCAGCGTTCCGGTAAGACGACACTCATTTCTACTCACCGACTTTCTGCCATTGAACATGCGGACTGGATCGTTGTGCTCGAGAAAGGTCAGGTCATTGAAGAGGGTACACATCAGGATTTAGTAGCCTATGGTGGATGGTACCGTGAACAATTCGATAGACAACAAGTTGAATCTAATCTAACAGATGGGGAGGTGTCCTAATTGCACACCCACACAGGTCGTTCCTTATTAAATTATGCCTTAACCGCTAAAAAAACGTTTATACTTGCACTCATTATGTTAGCCATCGGGGTAGCAGCGGATCTTGCTGGTCCTTTTCTAGCTAGAACTATGATAGATCAGCACGTGCTTGCTATTGAAAAATCATTTTACCAAACGACCACTAATGATGAGTATGCCGTGAATTACCACAATCAATTATACAAACGTGAAGATCGTTTTTCACCTACTGAGAAACGCGGTGAAGAAGTACGAATTCTTCAAGTAAATCGAGGATTTGTTCTCGTTCATGGGGCGGTCGTCTCTAAAGAAGGACAGCGCAGCTATGCCGATGGCGTTCTTTCTATAATGAGAAACGGGCAGACCCTTTCCTATCCCGCTGTGACCTTAAGTGCAGCTGAGATCTATTCCTTCTATAAACCTGAATTCCCTGACGTTCTTCAATTGCTAGCATGGTATTTAGGCTTTCTAGCCATCGCTATTGTGATGGAGTTCGGCAAAACCTACTGGTTGCAATCTTCCGCTAACCGGGTCATTCAGAAACTAAGACATGATGTGTACGCTCATATTCAGCGGCTGCCTGTCCATTTCTTTGACAATCTGCCCGCAGGCAAAGTGGTTTCACGTGTAACCAATGATACTGAAGCTGTAAAAGACCTGTTTATTGCTGTATTATCTAATTTTTTTACCGGCATCATTAATATTATAGGTGTATATGTCGCCTTGTTCCTGCTCGATCTGCGATTAGGGCTCATATGCCTCTTCGTTGTTCCTATTTTGATACTGTGGGTCATTTTTTATCGAAAATTTGCTACTCGCTATAATACAATTATTCGTTCACGCCTAAGTGAGATTAATGCGATTATCAATGAATCTATTCAAGGAATGTCTATTATTCGAATCTTCCGCCGCCAGCAGCAGACCAAGGAAGAATTCGAAGCACTTAACGATGATTACATGACTTATCAGGATAAAATGCTAAATTTGAATTCATTCACATCCTATAATCTAGTCAATGTATTACGAAGTGTTACCTTTGCAATTATTTTATGGTATTTCGGATCATCCGCTTTGGGTGCAGAAAGTATTGTTTCCCTTGGTGTTCTGTATGCTTTTGTAGATATTCTTGGACGTCTCTTTCAACCTATTACGGGGATGGTTAATCAGCTTGCGGCTCTGGATTCTTCGATGGTGTCGGCGGGTCGGGTCTTTGAACTCATGAGTGAGACCGGTGAGGCCGTGACTGACGGCTCAATGCCTAGGTATAAAGGAAACGTTGAATTCAAAGATGTGACGTTTGGCTACAAAGAAAATAATCCGGTTCTCAAACATATTACATTTGAAGCAAAACAGGGCCAGACTGTTGCTTTAGTTGGTCATACGGGTTCTGGTAAAAGCTCGATCATTAACTTGTTATTCCGTTTTTATGATCCACAAAAAGGAACGATTACCATTGATGGAAAGCCCGTAACTGAGCTCCCCAAACAGTGGATTCGGCAACATATGGGGATTGTACTCCAAGATCCTTACCTGTTCACAGGAACCATAGCATCCAACGTGAGTCTCGGGGATGCTCGCATCAGCCGCGAGACGGTAGAGAAAGCCCTGCGCGACGTTGGCGCGGAGCGAGTACTCGCTCATTTGCCTGGGGGGCTGGATGAACCGGTTGTTGAAAAAGGAAGCACTCTCTCGGCTGGAGAACGACAACTGATCTCATTTGCCAGGGCACTTGCCTTCGATCCTGCTATTCTCATACTAGACGAAGCTACAGCAAATATTGATACGGAGACCGAAGCTCTCATCCAATCTGCGCTAGAAGTGCTCAAAAAAGGACGGACTACCTTCATCATTGCCCACCGTCTATCTACGATTCGTAGTGCAGATCAGATCTTAGTCCTGCATCGCGGGGAGATCGTGGAACAAGGAAGTCATGATGAACTACTTGCCCTCGGCGGACGATATCATCAAATGTATCAGCTGCAGCAAGGTGCATCATCTTTAGTACCAGCTGCTCCTCAGGAAGTAAATCAGCTTGAGTCTGTAATAAAAGGAATCTAGACATAACAAATAGCCGCATTCCCAAAAGGGATTGCGGCTATTTGTTATATTCATATTGTTAGTCTGCGGACAATTTCACCTGATAGTCACTATCAATATATGTGGATACTTTGGCTTCGGTCATGACCTGTGGATACATTTTACCCGGCTCAGGAGAGAGCAGCTTGTAATGAATAGTAGCAGTTGTCTCGTTGAATTCAATGTGACTAATCGTAATGCCATATCCAGGGTTAGCCTGCTGGCCACGGGTAAGGATAATTTTATTGATTTGATCACTGACCTTTTCAGATACATAACTTACCCCATGATCGTCTGCCTCGGGTTTATCTTCTCCATACTGATTCACAAATGCCACCGCCTTTGAAATCATGTGTGCGGCTTCAATGCGTGTGATTTTATCCTTCGGATTGAATTGATGTTTGTTATCTAGCGTAGCTATTTTCATGAGCAATAAGTTCTGAACGGCCCCCTGAAACATCGGATTGAACTGATCATCATCCGCTACTTCTATAAACATCTTTATCAAAGGATAATCAACCACTGCATGAATGCCTTTGAACAAAGTATATGAGAACTCTTCCTTAGTTAATTCATTTTTGCCCTGATTAGATAGCTGCTCTATTGGAAGATCCAGAGACTTGGCAGCGGCCAGCATCTGATCAAGCGTAAGTGTAGTACTCGCCCCAACACCTACATTTGAAGTTTTTTGTAAGGCTTTAAGTATAAGTGTAAATCCCTGCAGCCCAGTAAGATGTCCTGTAGGCGCAAAATGCTCTTTTGAAATTCCTTGAACAATCCCTTGGTTTCTGAGACCATCCACGACTTTGGCATCCTCTCCTTGAACATCTGAGAACGCATAGGCAGAAGTTGTCGAAAGCAAGGAACAACCCAGCAGAAATGCAACCATTGTATTAAGTTTCTTCATCAGCGAACACCTCCATCCTTCTGACGGACTTTACAGTTGAAAAGTTTCATGAATCTTCCATCGCCGCGCCTACTTGTTCATACAGTTCACTTGCGTAATGCTGCAGTTTACGTTCTAGAGCTTGAGCTTCATCCTTGAACTGGAGCAATTCTTTGATCATCGTCTGACGTCCTGAACGTGAAAATGTGTCATGAATCCGTTCTTTGAAATAATCATGAACAATATAGTTTCGTTGTTTCCATATTCGCGTAAGTTGATTCGTTTCTTCTTCAGAGAATGCGAAATGATGCTGAATTTCCTTAATTAACTGGCCTAGCGAACTACTTAACTTGGCCTGAAATAATTCAGAAAAATCTTCGTCAGAAGGTACTTTGCCACTAGAGAGCTTCATGAGCATAATCAGATTAGCTAGTTGGTGCTCCAATGCCTGAGAGTAATACACAGCAAGTCCAAAGTAAGAGAACAGCTCTTTGGCCTGCTCACTATCCATGCCCTTCACAGTCTTCATCCCTGAACCATCCTTTGTTCGGTAAATCTTCATTATTTTCTTGTTATAAAAAACCTACAGTAGCAACATTTATCAATTCTATCATACCAGCATCCAAGCTTTAGGCACAATATTTCTCCTAACAAAAACACCTCCCCAAGCTTAAAGCTTAGGGAGGTGTTGTCTACTTGCTATGCAATTAAGCTTTTTTCAATTGAGGAATCTCCACGACCCAACCTGCTGGTCCTTCTATACGTCCATGTTGAATTGATGTCAGGGTGTGATACAGCGTAGCCGCAAGTTCTCCCGTTCTGCCCTCTTGAATGATGATCTTCTCATCACGCCAATTCAGCTCCCCTATCGGAGAGATTACTGCGGCTGTCCCTGTACCAAATGCTTCTTCTAAAGTACCGTCTTGATAAGCCTGATATACCTCTTCCATAGATAACTGACGTTGCTCTACAGGAATATTCATGTGCTCTAGGAGTTCAAGGATCGAACTACGTGTGATCCCTTCCAAAATACTTCCATTTAAGACTGGGGTGATGACTGTGCCATTAATTTTGAAAAATACATTCATACTTCCTACTTCTTCAATGAACTTTTTATGGACACCGTCTAGCCACAGAACCTGAGAATATCCCTTCTCGGTAGCTTCTTCCTGTGCCTTCAGACCCGCTGCATAATTTCCCGCCGTTTTTGCATTTCCTACTCCGCCTGTCACCGCACGTACATACCCAGGTTCAACATAGATTTTGACAGGATGAATTCCTTCAGCGTAGTAAGACCCTACGGGGGATAGGATAATCATAAATTTATATTCCAGTGAAGGGGCTACGCCCAAAGCCGACTCGGTTGCAATCACGAAAGGACGGATATACAGTGAAGTTCCCTCAGAATGAGGAATCCAATCTTGGTCCACTTCCAGTAGCTTGATAAGGGCCTCCAGAGCGAACTGTTCATCCAAGGCAGGAATGCTTAGACGAGCATTAGAGATATTCAATCGCTTGAAATTCCGATCTGGGCGGAATAACAAAAGACGTCCGTCTTCCGCACGGTACGCTTTTAACCCTTCAAATACACTCTGGCCATAATGAAAAATCTTAGCCGCCGGATCAAGTGAAATCGGTTGATACGGAATGATTCGAGGGGAATGCCAACCTTGTTCTGCTGTGTAATCCAAAATAAACATATGATCTGTATAATATTTTCCAAATCCTAATGTCTCATCGGCTGGTTTTGTCTTCAGTTGTTTACTTTGTTCTATGGAAATTGAGTATGTCATCGCATTTACCGCTCCTTTGGCTCCACTTTAATTAATTAAATGTTATCATTACTTCATGCATATTGAAAAGTATCATTTTTATCGCAATCCAATACCTTAAAGGTATGGATGGGAGGGGAACGAAATGGACCTGAGACAAATGCGTTACTTTTTAGCCATAGCCCAAGAAGGCCAAGTTACTAGAGCTGCCAAAGTACTCAACATGGAACAGCCTCCCTTAAGTCGGCAGCTTAAGCTCATTGAACAAGAACTCGGCGTCACTTTATTCGATCGAGGTAGTAAACGCATGAACTTAACCCCCGCGGGCCAACTGTTAAAGGAAAGAGCCGAGTCTTTCATATTACAGTTCGAGGAAACGCTGAGAGAAGTAAAGCGGCTGGATCAAGGTATCGAAGGGACGCTATCTATTGGTTCCGTAGTCTCTTGTATTTCTTTGCTGCCATCACCGATTGAATTGTTTCGCAAGCATTTCCCTGCAGTAAAGTTCAAAATTACAGAAGGGGATCATTTTTTGTTAGGAGACCAGCTACTGCAAGGACATATTGAAGTCGTTCTAGCTCGTCTTCCTTTCGAAGCTGACTCTGGAAGTCATGTATTCGAGAGTCTTCCTCTACCTTCTGATCCTTATGTAGCTGTCGTTCCTACTAGTTTGTTCCCGGAACACACTCAGCCATCCTTCCTCATGAAACAACTAGCCGATATGCCTTTTTTAACCCTAAAGACGGATCATACTACCCGAATGCATGAACAAGTGCTTAAAGAATGCCGACATCATAATTTTGAACCGAATATTGTGTGCGAATGTTCTAGTGTAGCGGTTATTGTTGCCCTAGTTGCAGCAGGAATTGGAGCCACCGTACTTCCCAAATCCGTTATGAGGGCTTTTCCCATCCCTGCAATTCGCATCCTTCCAATAATAGATGCTACCTTCCACTCTGAGGTGGGACTCGTGTGGGTTAAAGATCGATATTTATCTAAAAGCGCACAGCGCTTCATCCAAGAGTGCGCTATAACAACCCAACTTAATGTATAGCGAAATATGTCGTTTTATGTAGTAAATTTACCATGCTCCTGACTTAAAAGCGAATAGCCCGGAAAAAGCTCATCATGAGCTTTTTCCGGGCTATCTAATCGTTCTGTTATGCAACTTGTATTACGCAGCCATAGAACGGCAAGCTTCTGCACACAATCGGCAAGCTTTTGCACATGCTTTGCAATGTTCGTGTTCATGCTTCTCACATTCTTCGGCACAAGCTTCACATGCTTTTGCACATAGTTCACAAATCTCCGCAGCGAACATCGTATTTCTAGATAATGCATCGGCTGCAAAAACACAGATATCTGCACATTCACGGTTCAATCGAATGCAATCTCTTAACATGGCCAAATCGTACTCTTTCAGACTTGATACATAACAGTAATTACAAGCATCCATACACGCCAAGCAAGCATCTATACAATCTCGATATTGTTGTTCTTGTGTCATGATAATAAATCCTCCAGTATACTAATGAATTATGCGATCCGTAATCACGCTATACTGTTAATTACCGTCTAAAGGACAAGTTGAAACAAACCTGATTTATTTTTTGATTTCCAATTTTTCCAGTTGCTTAGCAAGGGCTTGTTTGTCAAAATGTTCGCCTATAAACACGGCCACATTAGGCACTTGTTCATCGGGTGAAATTTTCATATAATCTAACTCCCGATAGGCATATTGAAATAAAAAACGGCTTGCTGTATCCGTAAAATTTACTACTCCTTTTCCCCGGTATATATCGCGTGGCAGTTCTTTTATGAAGCTCTCAAATTGATTACTATCGACTTCCCCTTCAAAGTAATAAGTAAACACAGTGACGTGCTCATGAGAAGGGTGGACAAGTCCAGTTGCATGGGAAGGACTAAGTTTGACATCCTCTATGTCTTGGGAGGAGGCCGTAATTAGCTCGTCTAAGTCCACATTACAACGAATAGCAGGAACAATTCGTGCAAAAGTATTCCATCGCCCCAAAAGTTCCCTGCATTCTTGCTGCTCTTGGTGCTCTACTCGATCCACTTTGTTGAGGATTATTGTGGACCCACATCGAATCTGATCTTGCATCAATCGAAACGACTTTCCTTTTTGGCTGTGAGCAAGCTCAAGTAAATGTGGTGCATCTACAACGGTAATCATAGGCTGTATTCGTAGCGGGAGATAAAGTGCTGCTTCTGCTACAGCATCTAACACTTCCATAGGATTCGCAATGCCAGTTGCCTCTATGATCACTACATCTGGCTTCTCCTTACGAATGAGTTCCGACATCTCTACCGCGAGATCCTGCTTGATAGAACAACAAATACACCCACTGAGCATTTCTGCCATGGGAATTTCATTTTGAACCAGTAGACCATCTAGATTTACGTCTCCCACTTCATTCATAATTACAGCAGGACGTAATCCCTTCGGTTTCCAGTAGTTAATGAATTGTTGTAATAACGTGGTCTTACCACTGCCAAGAAAACCACTCAAAATATATACAGGTGTCCGTGTGTCTGGATAAATCATGAACCATTCTCCCCCAATATCGTTTCACTTACTTGAATCGGAGTGTACTACATGGTTAAGGGCAATGCAATGAGCACGATGTAATAAAAATAAAAAAAGTGAGGTTACTTTATGACAACATCTGTTGAAGAACATCGAATGAGCGCACCGGCTACGGTACAATGTTTTATTCTTACCATATCTGATACCCGAACGGAAGAGACCGATACAAGCGGCGCCTTAATTCAACAATTGCTTGAAGAACATGGATACTCAAAAGCTGGATACGCAATCGTCCCCGATGATTACGAACATATTCGCCAGCTCTTACATGAGATTGCATCCGATCCTCACATCGAGGCGATTCTGCTCAGTGGGGGAACAGGAGTATCCCCAAGAGATACAACCTATGAGGCCGTACGAAGCCTACTCACTAAAGAATTACCTGGTTTTGGGGAATTATTCCGGTACCTTAGTTTTACCGAAGATGTAGGTTCTGCTGCTCTGCTTAGCCGGGCTATAGCGGGAACTATAGGCTCCACTGCTGTGTTTTCGATGCCTGGGTCTACCGGAGCTGTGAAGCTTGCCATGAATCGTCTCATATTACCTGAACTGCGTCATGTGATGAGAGAACTATATAAGTTGTAATTCAAAATAAGCTGTAATTCAAACTTGATGAGTTTTAAAAGGACAAGCGTCTACCCCCTGAGGTATAGCGCTTGTTTTTCATTTTAAAATTGGTACTGAATTATTTAATTACTCATGCCCCATCAATCTTTCAAAAATGCTGCGAACTTTGTCTCTGTAGATACTGTTTTTTTGAGATCCAGAAGCATATACTAGAGCCGTATTTCCTTTGGCATATAGTACTGCCGCGTTGCTCGCAGAGGTTATGATGTTGCCTTTTCCACGCTGATTTGAATACATTTCTGCCATCTCCTTAATTCTAATCGCTTCAGAAGGATAGGCGTGTGCAATAATATAATGCGCATTATCCCCATTGATGAGATAGGTATAACTAATATGTCCTCCCACTCCATCTGCATAAGTCTCACCAGACAAAGGGATGCCTTCTGCCGCAAATTCAGACTTTAAAGCTTTTAAGAAGGCAACATTGACACCCGTACCTTCTAATTGCGAACTGCTTACCCCCTCTTTATAAGACTTCATATTATATCGATTGTTCTCATGAGAAGCGATATTTCTTGTTTTTTGACTGCATGCTGACATCCCGACTACTAATACAATCATGATATATGTGAACCACTTTGACCTCATCGCTGCACCTTCCTCTGTTAGCTATTCCTACTTAGATTGTGTCATGGTTCTCTGAATTATCCTGAAATCATCGGTATATGTATATGCCAAATTACATAATTGAAGTGAGAATATGATTCAGTTATCAGTCCAATATAGTAGTAAAGGTCGGTGATCATTCAAACCAAACAACCCTCGCACTAAGTACGGGGTTGTTAATGGATTTCTGATCTTAGGGCAACTCTATTGGGATAGTTCAATTAACTTCTCACATAATTCGGGATAATCTATTCCTTTAGCCTTTGCTTCTTTGGGAAGTAGGCTCGTAGGTGTCATACCTGGAAGAGTGTTGGCTTCAATACAAAAAATATGTAGATGTGAGTCCACCATAAAATCTATTCTAGAGTAACCGGAAAGCCCTAGAATCTTATGTACTTTGAGAGCTTCTTTTTGTAAAGAGGCGGTTAGTTCATCTGATATTGCTGCTGGGGTTATTTCCGTTGCTACCCCATCCTGATATTTATTGTTATAATCATAAAATCCATTTGTTGGTATGATCTCAATAACAGGCAATGCCTCTTCCCCTAAAATTCCCACTGAGAACTCTCTGCCTTCAACCATTTGTTCAATGAGTACAGACTTTGAGTACTTGCACGCATTTTTTAGCGCATTTGCCAAATCATGATGACTAAAGACTAACTCAACTCCGATGCTTGACCCATTATCGTTTGGCTTCACAACACAAGGGACCGGAATATTTGAAGTGTCATCGCCCGCATAATATATGATCCAGTCAGGAGTTGTCACCCCATTAGCTGCCATCAATTGTTTGGAAAGTCCTTTGTCCATGGCAAGCAAACTTCCCGCATATCCACTTCCACTATAGGCAACTCCATAAATATCAAATAAAGCCTGCAGCTTACCATTTTCACCAATTCCACCATGCAAAGCTAAAAAACAAAAATCTGCGCTCTGGCAAATCGAAATAACATGGGGTCCAATTGCTGACTTTTGATAGTTTTGTTTTTTTCGGAGTAGTTCCAGATCGGGTTCTTCCTTCGGAACTGCATATTCATATTTAGAGATCGAGAGATCATGGTAAGCATCTTCAAAGTTCTCGTGATCAGCAACACCTATGTATATATCTATAAGAAGCACCCTATGACCTCGGCTAATTAGCGCATTTGCAATTTGACTTCCTGATGATAACGATACGTCTCTTTCATCGCTTAATCCACCCGCTAAAACAACAATATTCATATCGTTCCTCCATTAGTGTGTATTCTTTCCACTTGATAAGGGATCAAAAAAAGACACTAAAATCTGCTCGACTAGAAAACACCACTATAAATATCAAAAACCTATTAGATGCTCAAAGATTCAGCTATGCGATCAAAATATTTAGAGTGATACACTAACTTAACGGGTAGGTCTTAAGCTTTTTGTACGTAGGAACCTAAACAAAAAGAAACCTAATCCAATAATAATTAAAACCAAACCAAACCAAAATGTGTAATTTGTTAAACTCCATATATAAGGTGGGACTCTTCCCAATAATTGATCTATTGCAGCTACTTGTTCATGCAATGCATTGAACAAAAGTATCTTCTCCAGCCAACTTAGCACAATAATCAATGAACCTGTAACAAACAAGACTAACTCAGGAATATAACCAGCAGTACTCTTCATTAGAAATCCCCTCCTTTTTTAGGTAATATAATCCATTATACCATCAGAAAAAAAATAACGCATACCTTGAGGGCTTAATTATATGTATTCACTTTTTATGCTTAAATTCATTGATTCAACTAACTCATCTCCAGATTGATATATGTTTACTTTTTCAGTTTTCTTTTAAAAAAAGCGCTCAACGAGTTGAATGTAATATCTTCATCTCGTTGAGCGCTTTCTGAATATTAATTCACAACTTTAATCCTAATAGGATTATCTGATTAATCTTCACTATCTTTCTCCATATGTTCTTCCATCATACGCTGCTTCATAGCCCACGCGGTTGTACTCAGGTGAACGCGATAGATCTCAGGGTTCAGCTTTCGCAAGTATTCTGGCCAGAATAATTCCATTTGTTCTTGATGATAGGCACGAATACTTGTCAGATTCGGAAGCTCGTAGACTAGTTCTCCATCCTTAAATACCGACTGAAGTAAGCTAACTGCTTCGAAATGCTTAACGGTCTTCTGCATATAAGGCTGCAAAGGATTAGCGAGTATTAATTTACCATTTCCATTCGGATTATCTTCTTCCGATAGGGCAATGTAATCTGCAATAGCTCGTCGGCTCCCGCTACTGATAATGCGGTATACATCCTTTTTACCAGGTGTGGTCACTTTTTCAGGATTGCCTGATATTTTTATGGTCGGCTCCATCACGCCGTTGCGCTCGCGTTCCACTAACTTATAGACCCCACCTAGTGCAGGCTGATCTGCCGCAGTAATTAGCTGTGTACCTACGCCCCAAATATCAATTCGAGCCCCTTGAGCCTTCAAGTTAAAGATCGTATTCTCATCCAAATCGTTAGAAGCAACAATTTTCACATAGTCAAGACCCGCCTCATCCAGCATCTTACGAGCTTGAATAGATAGATAGGCCAAATCTCCACTATCCAGTCGAATACCGACCATTTTCTTTCCCTTTGCTTCCAGCATCTTAGCTGTACGAATAGCGTTAGGCACTCCACTTTTCAGCGTATCATAGGTATCCACAAGCAGCGTAACTAGGTCAGGCATTGCCTCTGCATAAACTTCAAAGGCTTCTTCTTCATTGTCAAAAATCTGTACCCATGAATGGGCATGCGTGCCCTTAGTAGGAATATCGAAAAGTTCCCCTGCCAGCATGTTGGATGTCGCATCAAACCCTGAAATATAGGAAGCTCTAGCTCCCCATACAGCAGCATCTGCTTCTTGAGCGCGCCGCGTTCCGAATTCCAGCAAAGTATCATGAGGTGCGACCTGCTTAATTCTGGATGCTTTTGTGGCAATAAGGGTTTGAAAATTCATGAAATTGAGAATGGCAGTTTCTACGAGTTGCGTCTCTAATATACTCCCTTCTACTCGAATAAGCGGCTGGTTAGGAAATACCAATTCGCCTTCACGCATGGAGAAGAGCTGTCCACGAAACTTGAATTGTCTTAACAACTCTAAAAACTCAGGTTGATATTGTTCCTCTTGCTTGGCAAGATAAGCGATATCCTGTTCCGTGAATTTTAAATCCTGTATGTAATGAATAATCCGTTCGAGTCCTGCAAAAACAGCATATCCGTTGCCAAAAGGTAACTTACGGAAATAGGCTTCAAATACAGCCTTTCTCGTGTGTGAACCATGAATCCAATGGGCATAGAGCATGTTAATCTGATATTTATCCGTATGAAGCGCTAAGTTTGTTGTTAACATGAATTTGTCTCTTCCTCTCGACCACATGACTTGATTTAGATATTCTAATTTAATTGAATCGCTCTACTCTAGCTCCGAGACTATCCTTGAAATGCTCGAGCGCCCACGTATGTCCAATGGAATTAAAGCTCGCTGTGGCATCCTCATATACAGTGATACGAAATCCCTTATTGTATGCATCCACAGCTGTATGAAGCACGCATATATCTGTACAGACACCGATGAGGTATATCTCTTGTATACCCCGTTCTCTAAGTTTTACCTCAAGATCGGTTCCACAAAACGCACTATATCTAGATTTGTCCATCCAAGTTATGGATGTTCTGTGCTGATCGTATACTTTTCTCAGAGGTCCATACAATTCCCGACCTTCTGTACCCCGAATATTATGCGGAGGGAAAAGCTTACTTTCCGGATGATAACGGTCTGCTTCATCATGCAGATCGACAGCCATAACCACAAAATCGCCACGCTCAGCAAACTGCTGCGTGATTGAAGCCACGGAAGGAGCAATCTGAATCGCTGGCTCTCCTACAGGTAAGTTCCCATCTACAAAATCATTCGTAAAATCAATGACAATGAGTGCTTTCATACTTTTACCCATCCCTTCTTGGTAAATGAATTGTTACGTATAAATCGATAATCGAGGCGTAAAGTCTGTGAATTTGTACAACTGCGCTGGGCGCTGAGAATACTGATTAGATAACAGAGGTACTCCTTCTTCGCTACGAGCCTCCTCCAAAATCCCTTGACGACTGCGTGTAGATGTGATTTTTCGAATGAAATTCAGCTCTGCAAAATCCGGTACCACGGTCTGAATCACTTGATACAATTCACTTAAGGTGAAATGTTCAGGTAAAAATTGCTTGGCAATGGTGGTCTGTAACATCTGTTCCTGAATTTTGCGATAAGCATCTTGCAAGATTTCTCGATGGTCGAAGGCAAGTTCCAGCTCATGCAGAGCTTCTTGAACAGTAAAAAGCCCCACGGTCTGAGCGTCGTCAGCCGCTTGTCTCTTCTCAAGTACCCATTCCTCCACCAAAGCGAAAAAAGCATGTGATATAATCCATCCTCTTGGGTCTCGGCCCGGGGTGCTGTATACGCCAAGATACTCTAAATGGCCCTCATCTACACCGGTTTCTTCTTTCAATTCACGACGGGCAGTCTCGTATAGCGATTCGCTTTCTTGAGAAAAGCCACCCGGTAAGGCCCATGCTCCTGCAAAAGGCCAACTTTTTCTGCGAATTAACATAACTTTGAGATCAAATCTAGGTAAAGACTTTGTCGCAGCCCTACGCTCCTGCCGAGTCAGTGTGAACATCACAATATCGGCCGGTATGCCATCAGGCGTACGATATTTTTTAGCATCATATTGTTGTTTCGGATCCAGTTCGCTTGTCATTATCTTCACCACATCTTCGTATTTATAATGGTATTTATATTTAACCAATTAGAAAAAGCCTTAAAAAGTAAAAAGTGCGAGTAAATACCCCCGCACCTTCCGTTTGTAATGTAATTAGTCGCACTGGCTAGGTGCCGGTGTACTGCCTTCTTCCACAGTCACTTTCTCAGAGACCGTATCACGAATTACGGACATCACGAGTTGAAGCAAATAGTTAATGTCCGTTTGGCTCTGCTGGAACTCATTTACGAGAGGAATGCTATCAATCTCATCTTGAAGTTCTTCAATTTCTTTCTCGATCTTAGCTACCATCGTTTTATTCTCAAAACTTTCGAAGGCCACAATTTCTTTTTGTTTCTTCTTGATGACTTGGATAAGACCCTGAACCCGTTCATGACGCTTAATCTTTTCCTCCGCCTTTTTGAAGTGCTGAACTTCTTCACTGGTGCCAATCAAGTCCGCTAATTCTCTAGCTTTTGACATAATATCATCACGAATGACAAGATTACGATTGTTAAAGGTTGGCATGCCGCAATCATTAAATTGCTGTTCCACGGTGGTTCCCCCATTTATTCTATATTTCGGTCTGGCATCGCTTATACAATTACGGACTCCGTGATGATCTTTCCTTTAATGTACCAAGTCATGGGGTCCGTGATCTCAACTTGAACAAAAGTTCCTACGAGATCTGCTGAGCCTTCAAAATGAACTAATTTGTTGCTGCGTGTACGTCCTGCGAGAACATGTGCATTGTTTTTGCTCTCGCCTTCTACAAGCACTTCTACAATGGAGCCTACAACCTGTTCATTGCTTTTGCGACTATTCAGATTAATCGCTTCATTTAGACGCTGTAGACGGGCTTTTTTCACTTCTAGAGGTACATTATCCTCCATAACTGCAGCGGGTGTACCCTCACGCGGTGAATAAATGAATGTATACGCGGATTCATATCCGACTTCTCTCACAAGAGAGAGCGTATCCTCGAACTCTTCTTCCGTCTCACCCGGGAATCCTACGATAATGTCGGTGGTTAGCACCGCATTCGGTATGAATTGCTTAATCTTTCGAGCAAGCTCCAGATAGTGCTCACGTGAATATTTACGACTCATTTTCTTCAAAATTTGCGTACTACCTGACTGAACAGGCAAGTGGATATGTTCCACTAAATTGCCGCCTTTAGCTAAAACTTCGATCAGATGATCATCAAAATCACGGGGATGGGAGGTCATAAAACGAATCCGAGGAATATCAATTAATCTCAGATCATCCATCAGATTCGCGAAGCTATATGTGATGTCTGTAAAGTCTTTACCGTAAGCATTTACATTTTGTCCTAATAGGGTGACTTCCTTAAAACCTTGACGAGCAAGTTCACGCATCTCCGAGATAACATCCTCAGGACGCCGACTTCTCTCCTTACCTCGGGTGAAAGGAACGATACAGTACGTACAGAACTTATCACAGCCATACATAATGTTCACCCAAGCACGCATACCTTCCCGTTTTTTCGGAAGATTCTCGACAATATCGCCTTCTTTAGACCATACTTCAATTACCATTTCTTTACTGAAGAGCGCCTCTTGAACTAGATACGGGAGACGATGAATATTATGTGTTCCAAAAATCATATCTACGAAGCTATGCTTCTGCATGATCCGATTGACTACGTTTTCTTCCTGCGACATACATCCACATACCCCGAGGATCAGCCCCGGTTTCTGAAGCTTCAAAGTCTTCAAATGTCCTAATTCACCAAACACTTTATCTTCGGCATTCTCCCGTATAGCACAAGTATTGAGTAATATAATATCAGCCTGCATGCGATCCTCGGTGGGCTGATAACCCATCTCTTCTAAAAAGCCTTTAATGGTCTCAGAATCATGTTCGTTCATCTGACAACCAAACGTATACACAATGTAGTGTTTTCCGATTCCTAAAGTTTTTAATTCACTTGGAACGGTTTGTTCATATAATACTTTCACGTCTTGCTTTCCGCGCTGTTTTTCTTGACGCGAGTTAGGCTCGGACATAATATGGATATCTCTACCCCGGATGCGAATTTTTTTGCCATGTTCATCCTCAGACAAAATTTTTGCATCTGAAAAATCAAAATATTTGGAGTAATCCTTTTTGTTTTCCGTCATAGTGTACGGTTCACTCCTTCGAATCATCTATCCCTTCCCGCATAAATGCGGAACATAAATATCTTAAAGGCATTACACCAAATTATAACATACCTATTGACTGTTATCTATACGCTTCCTATTGGTCAAAGCTAATATGCATAGACAAAGAACCGCTTCTACAGAAGCGGTTCAGGTTGGTCTTGTTGCATAAGTTATAACATGAATAAGGCTTAGAAACCTTTATATTGGGGTTCTTCGCTCTCTAATTGTTGTACCCGAGTCTCTACTTGATCCACGATTTGTTGCGTTTGTTCAGCAGCCGTTGTAAATAAGTTTTTGGCTTCTTGATTTTGTGTACTTAAGGCAAAAGATTCTAAACTCGCTTGAGCACTTTTTAGAGAGGCTACCGTTGTTTTCACTTGGGATGCTACAGTCATGTTTAACTCACCTCCTTCGCGGTTTGAGCACCTAATTTAACCTTTACCTTTGTGATTTATACAGGCATTCAGTGTACTGGTATGAATCCCCTGTTTATCCATGGATTCTCGAACCTCTTTGCCTCTTTGTGCAAATAATTTCAGGCACACATTGCCATACTTTATGGTAGAGCAGCCTTGAACAGAAAGGGGTAGAGACATGCCGGATTGGGCAGAGGTCATCATTAGAACGGTAACAGCAGTACTGTTTCTATTCATACTCACAAGATTACTTGGCAAACGCCAGATCTCTCAGCTTTCCTTCTTTGAATATATAACAGGGATCACAATCGGGGATTTGGCCGCCACCGTCTCCTTAGATATTGAATCCAAATGGTTCTTAGGGATAATATCGCTCAGTGTGTGGGTTCTCATCTGCATATCGATTGAGTTTCTAGAGATAAAAAGCAAGAAGGCTAGAGATCTCATTGATAGCAGCGCAACCGTTTTAATTAAAGATGGCAAGATCCTTGAAGACAATCTAAAGAAAGAAAAGTTAACGAACGAAGAATTACTGCAACAATTACGTAAAAAAAGTGTTTTTCGAGCAGCCGAAGTTGAATTTGCCCTGATGGAAGTAAGTGGCGAGATCAATATTATGCTAAAAAAAGAATACCAACCTCTCACACCCTCCTTGCTTGGGGTAAAGGTAGCTCCTGAAGTGGAACCACAGACCATCATATTAGACGGAGTCATTATGGAAGAACCTTTAGCCACAATTGGACGAAATATAAACTGGCTCCATCGCGAATTAGAGAAAATCGGGGTTTCTTTAGACAATGTATTTTTAGGACAAGTCGATGCATTCGGGGGATTATACGTTGATTTGTATGATGATCAGATTAAAGTGCCCGAACCCCAAGAAAGAGCAGTTCTACGAGCAGATCTTAAGAAAATCGAGGCCGATCTTGAACTATTCTCTTTAGGCACACAAAACAAAGAAGCCAAAAAAATGTACGAGCAGAGTTCCATTCAGTTGAAACAAATCATTCTCGACTTAGAATATCTACTTACAAGGTAGGAGGTCACCTGCATGCCTAGCAAAAAAAAGAATAAAAAGCTCACTCCTGTGCAGCAGGAGTATAACGAAATGTCCCAAAAGCATGAGCCCAAGCGACCTGTCTTAAAAAATTGCATCATCGCCTTTTTGGTTGGCGGCTGTATATGTCTTCTAGGCGAATGCATTAGGCAGGCTTTCATCCATTATGGAGGCTTTAATGTAAAAAAAGCTGGCGATCCTACCGTGGCTGTTCTGATTCTGATTTCAGTAATTTTAACTTGCTTTGGGGTCTACGATAAAATTGCCCAATGGGCAGGTGCTGGAACCGCAGTGCCCGTTACGGGGTTTGCCAATGCTATGGCATCCTCTGCTATTGAAAGCAAAAGCGAAGGTCTTGTTCTAGGAGTCGGGGCCGGAATGTTCAAGTTAGCTGGACCCGTTATCGTGTATGGTACCGTTGCTGCGTTCATTATCGCCTTGTTCCATCTGATATTTATTCCCGGGTTCTCAGGAGGTCATTAGATCATGTTAAAAGGTCATCAGAGTTGGGTGTTCGAGAATAAACCAAAGATTATATCTAGCGCAACCGTTGTAGGACCCTTTGAAGGAAAAGGACCTCTTGCGGAAGATTTTGATATTATTCATGGAGATCTATACATCGGTCAAGATAGCTGGGAAAAAGCGGAGAAAACTTTGATTGAAGAATCCGCCAAACTGGCCATTGAACATGCAGGACTGACCAAAGAAGATATGTCTTTTCATTTTGGCGGTGACTTGATGAACCAGATTATCAGCAGTAGCTTCGCGGCAAGAACGTTATCTATTCCATATCTGGGACTGTTTGGCGCTTGTTCAACTTCCATGGAGGGACTAGCTTTAGCCGCTTTTGTTACAAATTACGGCGGTTCTAAGTATGTACTTGCGGGGACTTGCAGTCACAATGCCAGCGTCGAGAAGCAGTTCAGATACCCTACTGAATATGGTAGCCAAAAACCACCAACAGCGCAGTATACGGTGACCGGCGCGGGAACCGTCGTCGTTGCTCCATCCGGGGAAGGTCCTTCCATAACTTCCGCCACCATAGGCCGGGTCATTGATATGGGCATAAGTGACCCTTTTAATATGGGAGCAGCCATGGCTCCTGCGGCCGTAGACACCATTGAAGCGCATTTTCGCGACCTCCAGATTGAACCCAGCTATTATGACTTAATTGTGACAGGTGATCTATCTAAAGTAGGGTATGCCATTGCTAACGATTTGTTCAACAAGCACAATTTTCCCATCCATCAGACAGAATATAAAGACTGCGGTATGATGATTTACGATTACAACACTCAAAATGTTCAAGCCGGAGCCAGTGGTTGTGCATGCTCTGCCGTAGTCACTTATGGGCACCTGCTCAAGCGGATGCGCAAAAGAGAGCTTAATCGCATCCTAGTAGTCGCGACAGGAGCCCTTTTATCCCCTCTCTCCTATCAGCAAAAAGAGACCATTCCCTGCATTGCTCATGCGATATCACTTGAGAATCAAGACGCCTAAAAGGCGTCTTTTTGTGCACTGCAATTTACGCTTTTCAGATATACCTTTTTTCTATATCTATATAATTCTTATAATTAATAAGCATATATCCAAAAATCAAACTTCAATAATTAAAAACGCCTCATCTTTATTGTATTTTTAAGATTAGAATGCCTTGCTCTTTGTTTTTTTCCTCTACTATGTTGCTTATTTGCACCCCTGATTAAACTGCTCTTTATAGTTATGCTTCTTTCTCTTAGCTTCTACTCTGTCATGCTTTGTTCTACTTAGCTTTAGTTCTTACTTTAGTTCTCCTCTAATTCTTACTTTAGTTCTACTTTAGTTCTACTTAGGTTCTGCTTTAGTTCCACTTAGGTTCTGATTTGCTTCATTCCTGATTCTGTTCTAATCCGCTGATCTGGTCTTTATTTTCTTCTTTTAATTATCTTAGTACGTAATTTTTCATATAAAAAAAAGACCCAGCCCAAGGCCAGATCTCTTTTTAAGTGTATAGTATTTTATTCTACGATTTCTGCAGTATCTCCGGTCTTAGCGCCAGCAGCATTCGCTTCATCAGTATCAATATGCATATCTAACGCGAAGGATTCAGAGACCCGTGCAATTACATTGTCAAAAGTTAAACCGCGTTCCCCGCCCAAACGTACTTTAAGCAATTGTTGATCTTTAATTCCCCATTGCTCAGCATCGGAGGTATGGAAATGAATATGGCGTGCTGCTACAATTACACCTTGCTCTAGTTGAACTTCGCCAGCTGGTCCTTGGATTGTAATCCCAGGGGTTCCGTCAATTCTACCCGATTCCCGAACAGGAGCTTTAACACCAATCGCAAAAGCGTCAGTGCGAGATATTTCAAGTTGAGAGGCTGGACGCGCTGGTCCCAAAATACGAACTTTGTCAAATTGACCTTTAGTGCCTTTTACCACAACAGTTTCATTTGCAGCAAATTGACCCGGCTGGGACAATGGCTTAAATTCCGTTAATTTATATCCTTGTCCGAACAAAGTTTCAATGTCTTCTTGGGTTAAATGAATATGACGTGCTGATACGCCAACAGGTACGATTTTACTCACAGTAGGTCACTCCTCTTTATGTCTAGGGTCTTTCAAATCGCTTACCATTATACATCTTTATAGGACAAATAAAAAGGTGACCGGGGAAACCCGATCACCTTGATGAGTGTATTATCTGAATTCTGCAACCAATTTGTCAAAATCAGACTCAGAAAGCGTAAGATCTTGATGCACTAGCGGTTGTTCCTTAAAGCCGGTGACCAAATTCTCATAACTTCTCTTCGCTTTATTTTGATAAATTAAGCCTGTAATCATGCTATTCGTCTCCATGAGCTTCGTCATCGCTTGAATTCGGTTTGTAGGATCATAATCAGGGACCGATTCCAAGTTCACAATATTCTCTTTGAACCAATCATACGTGTTCACCTTGTTGAATGTTACACAAGGGCTAAATACGTTGATTAAGGAGAATCCTTCATGCTGAATACCTTGTTCGATAAGCGAAGTAAGCTGCTTAAGATCACTTGAGAAAGATTGAGCGACAAATGTAGCGCCCGCGGAAAGAGCAATCTCAAGAGGTGACAATGTAGTCTCGATTGAACCTTCTGGAGTACTCTTTGTCTTAAATCCTTCACTGCTTCGTGGTGAAGTCTGACCTTTTGTTAGTCCATAAATCTGATTATCCATAACAATGTACGTCATATTAATATTACGACGAATTGCGTGAATGGTATGGCCCATCCCGATCGCAAAACCATCTCCGTCACCGCCAGAAGCAATAACTGTCAAGTCGCGATTGGCAAGCTTCACACCTTGAGCAATAGGGAGTGAACGTCCATGAATCCCGTGCAATCCGTAGGCATTAATATAACCAGAAATCCGTCCAGAACATCCAATACCTGAAATTACGGCAAGCTGTTCTGGTTCCAGACCCGAGTTGGCAGCGGCACGCTGAATGGCAGCTTGTACGGAGAAGTCTCCGCAACCTGGACACCAGTTCGGTTTTACATTATTACGGAACTCTTTAAACGTTGCCATGTTATACCAACTCCTTGCTTAGTTTCTCAGCAGAATCTTCACTGCTAAGGACTTTCTTGCTTTCTGCATAAACTTCGGATGGAAGGAACGGATTACCATCATATTTAAGAACATTGTTGATTTTCTCGCGGAATCCAACATTAAGTTTGATCAAATCAGCTAATTGACCTGTAGCATTATTCTCTAGTACGATTACCTTTTTCGCTTTTTGCAAGTGCGGTAATACGTCATTAACTGGGAACGGGTGAAGTAGACGAACTGTTAAGTGACTAGTCTTAATACCCTCAGCTTCTAGATGAATACGTGCTTGGTCGATTGTTCCTCCAGTAGAGCCCATACCGATGATCAAAAGATCTGGTTCTTCATGAGTAGCCTGTACATGAACTGCATTCTCAACTTTGAGATTGTCTAGCTTAGATAGACGTTTATCCATCATATTTTTCCGATTAATTGGGCTTTCTGAAGGACGTCCCGATTCATCGTGTTCTACACCCGTTACATGATGGATACCATTCTTCGTTCCAGGTAATGCTCTAGTGGATACATGATCCTCAGTAAGCTCGAAACGTTTGAATAAGCTACCATCTTCACGATCTGGAATGTCCGAGGCAATTTTGCCACGATTGATCACAATTTTGTTGTAATCCAATACATCACAAGATTGTTTACCTAAGGATAATTGAAGGTCTGTCGCTAAAATAACAGGCACTTGATATTCTTCAGCTAAGTTAAAAGCATGAATTGTATCATAGAAGCACTCTTCAATTGAACTTGGGGAAAGGACAATCTTAGGGATCTCCCCGTGAGTACCGTAAATGAGCGCATTGATATCACTTTGCTCTTGCTTAGTTGGAAGCCCCGTAGAAGGACCACCACGTTGTGTATCTACGATGACTACAGGCGTCTCTGTCATCCCCGCAAGACCAATGGCTTCCATCATCAAAGCTAGACCTGGACCCGCAGAAGCGGTCATTGTTCTTACTCCAGCGTAGTTGGAGCCAATTGCCATTGTAATTGCCGCAATTTCATCCTCAGTTTGAACGACTGTTCCACCGAATTTAGGCAATTTCTTGATTAGGTACTCCATAATTTCGGAAGCTGGAGTAATGGGGTATGCACTCATAATACGGCATCCAGCTGCCAACGCTCCAAGAGCGATTGCATCGTTACCAATCATAAATAGTTTCTGTTCACCATCTGCAGGCTCAAGCTTTAAGCCTTCAATCGGTCCACCCGCAAGTTCTAATACATATTCAGCACCGCGGCGTACAGCCTCGATGTTCTTTTCAACAATAGCTGGACCTTTACGTCCAAATTCCTCTTCTACCGCTTTGTTGAATACTTCCAAAGGAAGTCCAAGCAAAGCCCAAGAAGCTCCAGAAGCCACCATGTTCTTCATCAAAGATGTTCCCAATTCCTCAGCAATCGCTGTAATCGGTACAGCAAATAATTTTGTTTTAGATTCATCTGGAATCGTTGGATTAAATTTTGCATCCGCTACAACTACGCCACCTTCGCGAAGTTCATGCGCATTAAAATCAATACTTTCTTGGTCAAACGCTACCAGTATATCCAGATCATCCGAGATTGCCCGAATGGGTTTCGTGCTTATACGAATTTTGTTGTTCGTGTGTCCGCCCTTAATCCGTGAAGAGAAATGACGGTATCCATATAAATAATATCCTAGTCTGTTCAGTGCTGTTGAGAAAATTCGGTCAGTACTTTCAACGCCTTCGCCTTGCTGTCCACCGATCTTCCATGATAATTGACTAATCAAGATCGCCCACCCCTTCAATCGTATCGCATTAGGAGAATTATACATGCATGAATACAGAAGAATAATAGAGACTATAGGACCAATTACCCATGTCATTTATGAATATTCTGTTTCACAACCATGTCAATTTTATGTCGATAGCGTTTAAAAAGCAAGCGTTTTCTCGACATTTTCATATAGTTGTTTTCGATCGAATCAATCTCGACCCAAGATGGATTAAAGCGTTTTCTTTCTCACTGGTAGATTGGTTCTCAAAAATGAACTCGCATTCCCATAGGTCCACTTCTGAACCAATGTCTCCGAATATACTTTCAAGAGTTCATTAATAAGCACTGAATAATGCCCACTATGTTCTAATCCTTCAACATATTGATCGATTCCATCAAAATCAGAACCAAACATAATGATATTCTCCCCACCCAAAGAACAGATGTGTTCTAAATGCATCAGTATATCTCCTATTGTTACCTTATTACCCTTTTTTACAAACCTTGGAACAAATGTGATGCCTATTCTTCCTTTTAATTGAATTAGAGTTTGAATCTGATTATTTTTCAAGTTACGGGGATGATCACATATCTGATAGGCATTGGAATGGGAGGCAATGAAGGGAATTGACTTCGCCTCAGCAATCGCTGCAAGCTCCCAGAAGCCCTGCTCTGAAAGGTGGGATACATCTAGTAACATTCCTAGGTCATGGCAGGCCTGGACTAACTGAAGCCCTTTTAATGTGAATCCTCCATTCCGAGGTTCCATCACTCCATCTACAGCCCAGTTGGCATGATTCCAAGCCAAGCCCAAAATGCGGATTCCTTGTTCAAAACATAACTTTACATAATCCAGATTACTTTCTAGAGCTGCAGCTCCCTCTAGGGACAACAACGCTTGAGGAGTAACATCAGAATCTAAATGATTGAGGACATCTTCTTTCCAGAGTAGAGGTGTAATCCCTGTTGGAACTACTTTGCGCATAAAGAGCTGTAATTGATCTAAGACATGATAGATTCGAGGTTCACCTAAGCGTTCAGCTATAAAGATAGCAAAGACTTGCACTGCTACTTGCCCTTCGCTGATACGTTTTCGATTGACGCTTAACCTCAGGTCTTCATCAAATGTTAGCGACTCATTCATTTGTAGTTTACATAGAACGTCACAATGAAAATCAATAACTTTGTGATTCATACCTCTACCTCCTAGCGGGCCATTGTAAAAGGTCAACGCAAAAAAGCCTGTCTACAGATACTGTAAACAGGCCGTTAATAATCGCGCATATTATCTAGGCTCCACAATTAGCTTAATTGCCGTGCGATCTTCTCCATCGATTACAATGTCAGTAAATGCAGGAATACAAATCAGGTCCACACCACTTGGAGCCACAAATCCTCTGGCGATAGCTACCGCTTTTATAGCCTGATTAAGCGCACCCGCTCCAATTGCCTGAAGTTCGGCATTGCCACGTTCTCTTAACACGCCTGCCAGTGCGCCAGCAACGGAGTTGGGGTTGGATTTTGCCGAAACTTTTAATACGTCCATGATTAGTACCTCCTGGGAATGATGAATGGATTCCACTGTTTAATCCTATTCGTGAGATTCAGAAAGATTCCTTCTTTTCCCATTCAATCATCTGTAAATTAATCCCAGTTACCTAAGAGGTCCTAGTTCATGATCCATTCGTCTTCGAGCAATCTGATTTTTGTGATACTTTTGGCTCTCCCTGTTGTATCATCCAAATCTACAATCACTGCATGGAAGTGCCATTTTCCTGCATCGACTTGAAATCTTACCGGAAGCTGATATTGAAATTTTCGTAGTACAGCATCCTTTTCCATCCCTAAAATTCCTTCTCTAGAGCCTACCATCCCTACATCAGTAATATATGCGGTCCCTTGTGGTAGAATCACATCATCATTGCTCTGAACATGCGTATGGGTTCCCACAACGATGGACGCTCTTCCCTCTAAATGATATCCCATAGCGATTTTTTCGGATGTTGCTTCAGCATGAAAATCTACTAGAATATGTTTGTGCTTCGCTCTAAGACGATCTACAATTTCATCCGCAGCTCGAAAAGGACAATCTATTGCGGGAAGAAACGTTCTCCCTTGTAGATTGACTATGGCGAGTTCTTTACCCCCGGCTTTAATGACAGTATCTCCGCGGCCCGGCGTTCCCGGTGGAAAGTTGGCGGGACGAATCATTCGGGATTCATCATCAATGAAATCAAAAATTTCTTTGTTGTCCCAAGTGTGATTCCCCATGGTCAGCCCATGAACTCCTAGTTCAAAAAATTCTCGAGCTATCCCCTGTGTAATTCCTCTCCCTGAAGCTGCATTCTCCCCGTTCGCAATGATGATATGAGGATTATATTTCGATTTTAAAATGGGTAGTGTAGTTCTTAAGGCATTTCGCCCGGTATTCCCGCAAATGTCTCCGATAAATAACACTTTCATAGTTCATATTCATCCCTTCTCCTCTTACCGAGCCATTTCATTCTTACGTTATATCCCACAAATGAAAAAGCGGCCCCAATAGCGGGGCCACCTCCCTAATCACTCTATATTACTTCGCGTATTCAACCGCTCTAGTCTCGCGAATTACGGTGACTTTAATATGTCCTGGATAATCCAGTTCATTCTCAATCATCTTCGTAATATCACGCGCTAAGCGGAAACTTTCCGCATCATCAATCTTCTCAGGCTGTACCATAACGCGAACTTCACGTCCTGCCTGAATCGCATAGGATTTCTCCACACCTTCGAAGGATTCAGAAATCTCCTCCAGCTTCTCTAAGCGGCGGATGTACGTCTCAAGTGTCTCACGACGAGCACCTGGTCTTGCAGCAGATAAAGCATCTGCGGCACCTACCAACATGGCAATGACGGATGTTGCTTCTACATCTCCATGATGCGACGCAATACTGTTAATAACTACAGGATGTTCCTTATACTTCTTAGCAAGCTCTACGCCAATCTCAACATGAGAGCCTTCTACTTCATGATCCAGTGCTTTACCAATATCATGTAATAGACCTGCACGTTTGGCCAGAACGATATCTTCTCCTAGCTCTCCTGCCATGAGACCTGCAAGATAAGCTACTTCCATGGAGTGCTTCAGTACATTTTGGCCGTAACTTGTCCGGAATTTGAGTCTACCTAAAATCTTAATAAGATCTGGATGAAGCGCATGTACGCCCACTTCAAAAGTAGCTTGTTCTCCGTATTCGCGAATTCGCTCATCCACTTCACGACGAGATTTTTCCACCATTTCTTCGATACGCGCAGGGTGAATTCGACCATCTGCTACTAATTTCTCAAGAGCAGTACGGGCAATTTCTCTACGAATCGGATCGAAGCCGGATAGAATAACTGCTTCTGGAGTATCATCGATAATAAGATCAATTCCCGTTAGTGTCTCTAGTGCACGGATATTACGACCTTCGCGTCCAATAATACGACCCTTCATTTCTTCATTAGGCAAGGTGACAACAGAAACAGTAGTCTCTGCCACATGGTCTGCAGCACAACGCTGAATCGCGAGGGTAATAATTTCGCGAGATTTCTTATCAGCTTCTTCTTTTGCTTGTTGCTCAATATCTTTGATAAGCTGTGCCGTTTCATGGCGAACTTCCTGCTCCACGTTGGTCAAAATGATGCTTCGTGCATCTTCCGTTGTTAAGTTAGAGATTCGTTCCAATTCAGTCACTTGATTTTTGTAAATCAAATCAATTTGTTGTTGAGTTTCTTCAATACGTTTCTCTTTGCTGGCCACTTGTTCTTCTTTACGTTCCAGTGATTCCAATTTTTTATCCAGCGACTCTTCTTTTTGCAACAATCGTCTTTCAAGTCGTTGATTTTCATTTCGACGCTCACGAATGTCTTTCTCAGCTTCAGCTCTTAGCTTATGGACTTCATCCTTCGCTTCAAGAACTGTTTCTTTTTTCAATGCTTCTGCATCCTTCCTGGCGCCCTCCAGGATTTGGGTTGCAGCATGTTCTGCACTGGAAATCTTAGCTTCTGCAAGAGACTTGCGAATAAAATATCCGATCACGAACCCTAAGAATAATGCGACCACAACGAGAATAATTGCTAGCCAAGGCTGCATTCTGTTCACCTCCTCGTTGATTACTCCAAGGCATTTCCCTGGGATGTGTGATTGTTAATAATGTACATTCATCTTCATACATATGAACCCAAATCATTTACCGAAACATTAACTGTCCTGACTGTATTAAGCTTAGAAGCTATACAACCAAACCAGTTCCTCCATGCGGTGGTTAAAAGAATCTTACAATAGAAGTCAGAATGTAATGAAGGTATAAATAGACTCTATGCAAATAGATTCAAGTATATTTTATTATTTGATGAAAGAAATTGTCAAGCGTATGAAGGCTCCATGTAAGGTATCCTTAAGTAGAATGCCCATAATCTTCATCTTCTTCCAATAAAATAGAATCTTCTTCCAACAGTTCTCGTATTACTTTTGAGGATAGGCTACTCGAGTATCCACGACGTAATAAGAAAGCTCCCGTTTTTCTTTTACGATCCGTGGGCTCACCGTGGGTTTGTCTCCACTTCTTTCTTCCAAGTGCAAGGGCACTGGAATATTCATCCTCTTCTGATACATTGCTTAGAGCTTCCTCAATCAGAGGCTTGGAGACCCCTTTCTGACGGAGTTCCTGTCTTACCCAGAGCTTTCCCTTACCGCGGCTCCGCACGCGCTGATTAGCCCATTCCTGAGCGTACATAGCATCGTCTATAAGCCCTTCCTTTATCAATCGTTGCAATGTCTCCATAATCGCCTGCTCTTCGCAACCTTTTTCATTTAATTTACGATGAATTTCTAAAGCTGTTCGAGGTTTCCTACTTAAATAACTGAGCGACTCAACATAAGCAATTTGTCGCTCATCAGCGATAATAATATTTGAAAGATCTTTCTTCGTGAATAATGATCCCTTGGTCATTCTATATTTAATTAGTATATCTTCATGTACAGTTACGGATATTTCCCCAAATCGAATTAAAAAGCGATTCTTTGGGCGCTTTATCACTTCTACAGAGGTAACTTCAATTTCGCCATCTTCTGGAAAACCATGCAGTCTATCTGGCTCCTCCCCATGTTCCTCTTCACTATCCATAAGCTCGAGATCTATAGGAACGAGGCCATCGGATATATCGCAAATCCCATGATTGACCAAATCTTTCGCCTTATTCATTGTTAGCCTCCTGACCATTACCTAATCTTACATTACAAAAAGGTATGTTGTATAAGAAAAGAAGCGCTTTGACTGCAGAAATATAATCTGCAAATCAAAACGCCACTGCATTTAATTATCTATTCTTCAAAAAGTGCTTTTTCTTCTTTAGATTCTTCTTCTAATTCGCTTGAAGTAACCTCAGGGACTACATTCGTCAGATTGCTAGCCTCACGAATCTTTTGTTCAACCACTTGAGCAATCTCAGCGTGTTCCTTAAGGAACTGCTTAGCATTCTCACGTCCTTGACCTAGACGTTCTCCAGAGTAGGAATACCAGGCACCACTCTTATCTACAATATCCTTCTCTACGCCGATATCAATCAAGCTACCTTCTCTAGAGATTCCTTCGCCGTACATAATATCTACTTCCGCTTGTTTGAAAGGCGGGGCAACTTTGTTCTTCACTACTTTGACACGCGTACGGTTACCTACAATGTCATTGCCCATCTTAATACTCTCAATTCGGCGTACATCTAGACGAATAGTCGAATAGAATTTCAAAGCTCGTCCGCCTGGAGTTGTCTCTGGATTACCAAACATCACACCTACTTTTTCACGAAGCTGGTTAATGAAAATGGCAATTGTCTTCGACTTGCTAATTGCTCCCGAAAGCTTACGTAAAGCTTGGGACATCAATCTCGCTTGAAGACCTACGTGAGAGTCTCCCATTTCCCCCTCAATCTCAGCTTTAGGAACAAGGGCAGCAACGGAGTCAATGACAATGATATCAACCGCACCACTACGAACTAATGCTTCCGCAATTTCAAGCGCTTGTTCCCCAGTATCCGGCTGGGACAACAATAGTTCATCAATATTTACGCCCAACTTGCTAGCATAAGAAGGATCCAGCGCATGCTCTGCATCAATAAAAGCAGCCTGTCCACCTGATCTTTGTACTTCTGCAATCGCATGTAGCGCCACTGTTGTCTTACCTGAAGATTCAGGGCCATATACTTCTATAATTCTTCCGCGAGGAAAGCCCCCTATGCCTAATGCGATGTCCAATGCAATAGAACCACTGGGTACAACTTCCACTTGCATATGGGTGGATTCACCCAATTTCATAATAGATCCTTTACCAAATTGCTTTTCTATTTGACGAAGCGCCATATCCAGCGCAGCACGACGATCTGACAATGAATTCACATCCTTCAAAATTATACATACAGGAATCATTTACAAATTAATTGTACCTTGTTCGCAGACGTTTGCCAAGCTTTTTTTCGAACATACATTCGTTTTTTGAAGAAGCACCTCACTCTCTAATGTAGAGTTTTGCTTCTTCAATACAAAAAAGAACCGCAGCACCCACATGGGTAATCTACGGTTCTTCCGTGTATCTATTATACCTGAAAGTAATCCCATTCAGCAAGCTTCCAATAAATAGAAACCAAGGATTTTATCCAGCTAAACTTCGTTCTGAATTTCCTTCAAACGAAGCCATAACTGATATAAAACGGACTTTGCAGAGCGAATCCGGATCGTTTCCCGATTGCCTTTGAAATTAAATTGATGTGTCACTGTCTTTCCGCCACGTTCTGAAATGGCGATGTATACCAAGCCTACAGGCTTGCGTTCAGAATAAGCAGGGCCGGCAACGCCTGTAACAGAAAGACCAAAGTCTGTATCTGTGATCATCCGAATCTGCTCTGCTAACACTTCTGCTGTCTCTTTACTCACCGCTCCTGGAGCATGCTCACCTTCTAACAAGTCAGCTGGAACATTAAGAAGCTTGTGCTTCATATCGTTCGAATAGCACACTATGCCGCCCATAAACGCTGTTGCACTACCAGGAATTGATGTCAGACTCTGCATAAGTAGTCCACCCGTACAACTCTCCGCACAACTTACGGTTAATTTCATTGCGGTCATCGTTTCGATAATCACCTGCTCAATGGGAATGTCACGATCCGCGTACAAGTGATTCGACAATCGACTCTCAATCTGTTTTTGTAAAGCACTTAATTTATTGTCGGCCTCCGCTGTATTCTGTGCTTTAGTTGAGATTCTGACCGTAACTTCACTTTCCTTGGCATATGGGGCTAACGTAGGATCAGACTGATTCTCTATAAGATCAAGCAATTGCGTCTCTAATGCCGACTCTCCAATTCCCGCGAACTTGAGCATACGTGAATACAAAGGTAATTCTCCCGTTAGCGCATGACTCAAAATCCAAGGCCTTGCTTGATTATAAAACATAGGCATCAGCTCTTTGGGTGGACCAGGAAGGACTACATAGTGCGTGTTATTCACGGTAATAGCATTGCCAACTGCCAGACCCGTTTCATTAGGAAGAGGAGTCGCTCCATTTATTACCAATGCCTGCCGCCCATTGTTCTCTGTCATGATAGAACCTCGGTTCTTAAAGAACGCCTCTACATTATCCATCGCTTGACGGTCTATGTGAAGCTCAAGCCCAAGACTCGCAGCTAAAGCATCTTTAGTGAGATCATCCTGAGTTGGACCAATTCCTCCAGAGAAAATAATGATGTCTGCACGATCTTCGGCAATATGAATCGCTTGTTGTAAGCGAATGAAATTATCTCCTACTACTGTCTGGAAGTAGACATCCACACCTAAGGCGGCCAGTTCCTCTGATAGATAACGGGCATTGGTATTCACAATTTGTCCTAGGAGCAGTTCCGTTCCCACAGCAATTATTTCAGCTTTCATCAGAATTTCCAGCTCCTTTTACTTCACCACTGAATTGTTGATGGACTGCTTCAAATCTTAGAAATGTTAATAATATTCTTGTTCTTAATAAAGTAATCTACACCTGAGTAGATTGTAATTATCGCAGCTAACCAAATGGACACAATATCAAAACGGAAATTCACCCAAGCGAATGGGAAATTATTCAATAACAAAGCAGAGATAGCTATAATCTGTGTAATCGTCTTAGCTTTTCCCCATTTGCTTGCAGCAATTACGGACCCTTCCAACAAAGCGACTTCACGCAGACCAGTTACTGCAAACTCTCGGCTAATAATGACAACTGCAATCCATGCATCGCATTTCCCTAATGCCACCAAAGAGATTAACACAGCCGATACAAGGAGCTTATCCGCTAGAGGATCTAAGAGCTTACCAAGATTCGTTACCATGTTATTTTTCCGCGCAAGATAACCATCTATACCGTCCGTGCTTGCTGCTAAAATAAACAAGAAAGCCCCAATTAAGTGGTTCATCGGGAGCGTATAATTGCCCCAAGTTAAAGGATAAGACCACCAAGTAACTGAATCCAAGTCTACCAACAGGAACACAAGCATCAAAGGAATCATAAATATTCGCAAAAGGGTAATACGGTTGGGCAAATTCATCTAGTTATCCTCCCCGTATAATTCTACATCCCATATGTATACAGCAACCGTCGTCCATGAAGTATCATTCCATCTGTCTCTCATCGGTATCCCCCAAATTTGTCTGAATGTTCCGTGGGTCCTTAATTATCCATACAAGTATAATATACGCCCTATACCCTGTCAAAATGGCACAAGGCTCTTAGAAAGGAACAATTTCCTGTTCAAAAAGAGCCATGTGATGGTTTATTTCATATTCGTAAATTGTAGGTCAACTGTAAGATCAGCTTTGCGAAGCAATTGAATTACGCCTTGCAAATCATCCCGGCTTTTTCCAGTTACTCGAATCTGATCCCCTTGAATCTGGCTTTTCACTTTAAGTTTGGAATCGCGAATCAAAATGTTGATTTTTTTTGCATTTTCTTGATCCACACCTGATTTCAGCGTAATCCGCTGACGAACCGTACCTAGCGAAGCCGGTTCTACTTTGCCATATTCTAAATTCTTAATGGGCAAAGAGCGTTTAATCATTTTGGTTTGTAGAATGTCAATTACGGACTCTAATTTATATTCATCATCTGAAATGACAATAAGTACGTCTTTTTCAACTTTAATACTGCTCTTGCTACCTTTAAAGTCAAAACGAGTCTCAATCTCCCGCTCTGCTTGGGTAATCGCATTCGTTAGTTCCGCCATATCTACCTTAGATACAATGTCAAATGAACTTTCACTACTCATGTAGTAACTCAACTCCCTGTTTGTTCTATTATTTAATAATTATATGAGAAAGTAATTACAAAGTCCATTCGCACTCTTTTATCTACATTTCCTCAAAAAAAAGTGTCCTGTCTACAAGAGACAGAACACTTTCTTAAAAAGAATAATATTGTCCAAGCCTGAACATCATCTAGACTTTAAGCCCCCGCGAATGAGGTCTACCGCTCCTAGAATACAGCAGGCGGATCCAAATCCCAAATAATCCATATCCACCATGTGCTTCTGGCATGAAGTAATAGCACCATCTCATCCTAGTAAGATAACCTTAAAGTACGAATCTACTCTCCTGCTTTGCCGGTATCTGCCTCAGGCTCAGAAGTACCCGTTCCAGACTCGGTGTTTGTTCCCGCACTATCGCTTAGATTTAACTGCACTCTAGTTGTATTTTTCCCATCATCCACCGATTGACCTGCAACCGTAATCTGGGTATGACTGGAACTTCCCGATTTGATATACAATCCAGATGCATCCAAATCGTAAGATTGAAGTGTTCCATCATCTACAAAATCAAAGAACAATTTTTCACCTTTGGAAGAACCACGGCGCACTTCAACCCAGCTCTTTCCGGTTCCTTTGATTTCTACTTTCACTGGAGCTCCTTTAGTACCCGTAACTTTGAATAGGGTTGTGCTACCCTTTTTACCATCTTTCGTAACAGCTACGGCCCCCGACTCAGGCACTACAGGTGTTATTCCCGGATCTGGAGTAGGCGTTGTCGGTTCCGGAGTTGTAGGTGTTGTTGGCGCTGGTGTTGTAGGTGTCGTCTGTCCCGGAGTCATTGTAGTCCCACCTCCAGAAGGAGTCGGACTAGGCGTATCAACGCCTGTAGATGGCGCGACAGGATCCGTTACTTTTGGATCATTTGCCTTATCGTTCGTGGTCACAGATGTGCCATCTGGGGCCTTTGTATTACTTGCACTCTTATTATTTGAAATCACAATATAGATTACTACTACGATCAACAACGCAAATGAAAACATCAATACCGTAGAAAGCCATTTTGAATTCCCACCTGTTGATACTTGGGTACTTCTTCTCTTCTGCATAACAGGCTCAAGGACAGGTTCAGGCTCGGCTATAGGTACATCTTTTCGATGTTCCTCAAGCAGCCCATCAGGTTCCACCCCCACTGCTTCTGCATAAGTTTTGATGAATGCTCTTACGTAAAAACTTCCTGGTAATACCTTATAGTCTCCTGCTTCGATGGCTTCCAAATATCTCTTGCGAATTTTAGTCATGTCCTGAACATCATCAAGTGACAAGCCTCTTTGTAGCCTTGCCTCTTTTAACTGTTGGCCCAGATCCGACATACCATCACCTCCGTTCGTTAGTTGTATAATCTGTTACATTAAACATCATCTGCATAAAGCGTAGTGAACGTATCATAAACGATTTCTTCCTCGGGATTGTTGCGTAATTCAATGAGGATATCGAAATCGCTATAGTCGTATTTAGATTCCTTAATGAAAATATCGGGATGCTCAATTACCTTAGTAGAAGGCATCGACATGATATCTTCCAATAGTTGGTAGTGTTTTTCATTGGAACGAATTGTACTTATAATGCCATCAATAATAAAAATATTATTAGGATTGTTCTCTTCTTCCGATAGTTGACTACGCACCGTCTGTCTAAGCAGTGTAGATGATACAAAAGTCCATCGTTTCATGGAACATACACTACCTGCAATAATAGATTCTGTCTTACCTACACGTGGCATACCCCGAAGACCTATCACTTGATGGCCTTCCCTTTTAAATAATTCACCCAAAAAATCAACCAGTAACCCAAGTTCATCCCTAGTGAATCGGAACGTCTTGCGGTCATCGCTGTCTCGGTCAATATAACGCCCATGGCGTACAGCTAAAATATCGACCAGTCTCGGGGTTCGCAAAGCAAGAACGGTAATATTCTCTACTTTTGTCATGATCTTGCCCAACATTTCAATCTTGGCATCGTCATCACATTCAAGCAGCATACCTCGATTTTGTCCTTCTACACCATTAATCGTAATGATATTCACATTAAGCATACCGAACATAGAGGCAATATCACCCAATAAGCCAGGACGATTTCTATGTATTTTGTATTCCATATACCATTGTTTCTTTTGTTTCATTCGCACACCTCTTCTTCGGCACAACAATATTCAAGCAATATTCGACAAAATGCTGCTACATTCCTGCATAATCAACCAAATATGATTCTAATTTCTCTTTACAACGCAGAAAGACAATCATATCTATTAATGATATATAAAATAAAAATGAAAGGCAAGTATCGTCACGAATATGCCAGAAAAGCCCCCATCAGGGAGCTTCTCTTGTCTACATTATGCGTACTTCTTGGCTAATTTGACCATCAATCTTGCAATGGTCTTGCGCTCGTCCTCATTGCCTACATCCCATATTTCTTTGAGTGCCCGGTTAGAAGCATTTTGAGGATCTACTTTCTCATCCAGAAAGCCACCTATTTCGTAAGCCAAATTCGCAATGGAATCTTCGCTAAGGCCTGCTTTTTCAGCATGCTTCACACGTTCTCCAAGGAACTTTTTCCAACCATCGAAGTTACTTAGCACAGTTGACATGATAAATCCTCCTTCGCCTAATGCAAGATTTAAAATCAACAGTTGTAATATGCGATAGTTGGAGCTTTCTTATACAGATTACTGCATTGGAAATTTAAGTCATCCATCCCCCGTTAGGGCTTATGATTTGACCTGTGATATAACCAGATTCGGGTAAGGCCAGAAAATAAACCAATGAAGCAATTTCATGAGGCACGGCTAATCTTCCCGCCGGGATATCCTCCTTCAGCCGATGTAATTCTGCTTCTTCAAAGCTATTCATCATGTCGGTCTGTACAGCTCCTGGGGCTACCGCATTCACAGTTACTGCTGAAGGAGCGATCTCCTTAGCAAGTGCTTTAGTAAAGGCATTGACGCCTCCCTTAGCCGCTGAATAGGCTACTTCGCAGGAGGCCCCTGATACTCCCCAGATTGAAGAGACGTTAATGATACGTCCATACCGCTGACGGATCATATAAGGCATGAATGCTTGAGTGCAGAGAAACACACCTTTTAAATTCACATTTATAACTTCATCCCAAAGATCTTCTGTCGTATCTTCCAACATGCCATAGCTTGCAATGCCTGCATTGTTAACTAGGATATCAGGATATAAATCATGACTATCCAATTTATCACGCATGCGATCAATTTCAACTTTACTTTTTAGGTCTGCAGTAATTGTAAGAACCTTAGCCCCATAACTTAAGCACCTTCGCGCTGTCTCATTGGCTTGTTCATGCGCTTGATTGTAATGAATCACCACATTCATTCCTACTTGAGCAAAACGTTCTGCAATCGCTGCACCAATCCCGCGACTTCCCCCCGTTACCAGTACGGTCATATCACTGATATTCTTCTCTCTCCCAGATGCCAAATTCATTCGGGACTTACCACAAGTGATATCGCTAATTGATCCCAATTGATATGGTCACGCAGACGTTGATTCACTTCTTCTAACGTGAACGACTCATACAATGCTTGAACATTAAACAAATCACCACCGCGGAAACGATATTTAGTAAACTCATGCGCGATATTCTCTGGAGAATTCAGCATTCTAAGGTAACCGCCAATTTTCTTTTTACGAGCCCGTTCGAAATCTTCCGATCTGAATCCGGTCTCTACAATGGTGCTAACTTCCGTCTTTATTGTACTTAATAATGCCTCAGGATCTCGGGTATCGCCCCCAATGGCAGAAAAAGCATAGTTAGGATCACTGTTATACTCATGACCAAAACTATCTGAGATTAAATCTTGGTCATATAGTTTTTGATACAGCGCTGTGCTTGAACCGAATAGCAAATCCAAAGCCATCTTTGTAAGCAAATCTTGTCGAATACGTGCTTCTCCTCGGATCCCCACCTGAATTTCTTTGAAACCGAACAAGCATTTCGGAAGAGATACAGCAAGTCTGGATGTACGCTTTCTTTCATTTACTTCTTTCGGTTCTGGTGTAAATATTCTGTCAATTTCACCCTGAGCCTTATAATCTTTTTTGGCTTGGTTCGCTCGAACTAACTCAAATACTTCCTCAGGCTCCACACCACCAACCACAAATAACAGCATGTTACTTGGATGGTAGAAGGAGTGATAACACGTATACAAGGTTTCTTTTGTAATGGTGGCGATGGATTCCACTGTTCCAGCGATATCAATATGAACTGGATGAACTTTATAGAGCGCTTCAATTAATCCAAAATAAACACGCCAATCTGGATTATCTGCATACATGCCGATTTCTTGCCCAATAATCCCTTTTTCTTTTTCGACATTTTGGTCGGTGAAGTATGGATTCTGCACAAAATTGATTAGAGTCTCTAAATTAGCAGGAATATTCTCCGTAGCTGAGAACAGATATACCGTCTGATCAAAGCTTGTAAAAGCGTTGGCTGATGCACCTTGCGTAGCAAACGTAGCAAAAATATCTCCTTCAGGCTCTTCGAACATTTTATGTTCTAAAAAGTGTGCAACGCCATCAGGAACTTGATGTTCTTCTTGTCCCGCAACCTTAAAATGATTATCCACTGAACCAAATCGGGTTGAAAATGTAGCATATGTCTTCTGAAATCCTGGCTTAGGAAGAACATAAACCTGCAGTCCATTGTCCATCACTTCATGATAGAGTGTCTCCTGCAATTTCTCATAGTGCAGCTTCTCCACAATTTACTCCTCCTTCTCACCCTGCAAAAAGTAAATCGTATCCAAATGGAACGTTTGGGCAGCTTCGATAACATCTTCTGGGGTGATTCTATCTATTTGTTGTAAAAGCTCCTCGGCAGAACGCTCTTTACCTGAGAGTACACGATTAAAATCATAAGCTATCTGTTCGAATGCGGAGTCCTGCATCTCAACCAGCTGATTACGAATCATTGCTTTCGTTTGACTCATTTCTAGTTCACTGATCTTGCCTTGCTTAAGATCTTCTAATTGATTCTTTATAATCTCCAAAGCTTTCTCTTCATTAGCGACTTCAATTCCAGCTTGAATCATGCCCATGCCCTTGTGTCCGTCATAACGAGAAGCTGCATAATAAGCCAAACTTTCTTTCTCACGCACATTAATGAATAATTTGGAGTGAGGGTAACTGCCCAATATACCGTTATAGACCAGTGCTGAAGCATAACGATCATCCCCGTAGGTAATGGAAGTACGCAAACCTAGATTCAATTTCCCTTGGTTCACATTAAGCCTCTCTTCCACCTTACGAACTTCATCTTCCGTGAATTGAATCTGAGTGCCGGTGTATACAGGTTCCGAAGGACGACTGATTGGAAAATTTTTGGCAACCAGCTGAGATATTTCTTCAAGTGTAGTATCGCCGACCACATACAAATCAAAGCTAGCCTCTTGTAGCCATTTTTGATAAGCTTCGTACAAAACCTCCGGGGTGATAGCAGCAATATCTACTCGATTACCTAACGGATGAAGACGATACGGATCTCCCCGGAACATCTCTTCAGTACAACGCTCTGCTGCATAACGAATTTTATCATTAACAATGGATTCTAATTTTTTGCGAACCGTCTCTTTCTCTGCGGTTACATAACTTGACCGAAATTTTCCATCCTCCAGCACAGGCTTAGTTAATACTTCCCCTAAGAAAGCAAAGGATTGGTCTAATAGAGGCTCATCACTTTGGACAAATGAATCGTTAATGGTATCCATTCTCAATTGAACGATCTGATAATCGCCTCTTTTATAAATATCAAAGCCAAAACCTGCACCGTACAGCCGCTCGAGTTCTTCTCTAAATTGGGTTGTCTCTGGATAAGAGACTGTTCCTCTGCGCAGTACAAAGGGAATGAGTCCCGTTGTCGTTACCGTTTCTTCTTGTAGAGGAATCCCCGCATAAAGTGAAATCGCGAATGTCTTGAATCTTTGTGTAGGTAGCACATGGATACGGATATTGTTCACGCTTCCGCGTTCAAACAATGATTTACTCAAGGACAAAACTCCTTTGCATGAGGCGATTGATATTCTTGAATTTAAGACAAACCTTCTAGTAAAATGAACCAATTTCATCTCATTCTAACAGTTCCCAAAGTAAAGAAGCAACCTTATTACTATGGGTTGCTTCACCTGTCAAGCTGTTTTTTACATACAAAAAATATGTTTGCCAATGGTTTTAACTTGAGGTCTACTCCAAATCCATTTGGATGTCGCCGTCTCTGGGTTAAAGTAGTACAAACATCCCCCTGAAGGATCCATGCCATTCATCGCTTCACGAACGGCCTTACGAGAACTTTCATTGGGCTCTAGCCAAATCTGCCCATCTGCGACCGCGGTGAAGGCGCCGGGTTGAAAAATTACCCCAGATACCGTATTTGGAAAACTAGGTGATTTCACGCGATTAAGAATAACTGCAGCTACCGCGACCTGCCCTTCAAACGATTCCCCGCGTGCTTCGCCATTTACCGCGTTGGCCATAATCTTCATGTCATTTGAGGACAAACCCAGTGGGTTCGAAGAGGATAATTCTCCAGAATTACTATTCGAATTAGAGGATGTGTTTTCTTTATCGCCACTCGTCGATTCCGAAGATCCTGAAGTGTTTTCTTTGCCTGCATTCGGGTTCGGGTTGTAGGAAGAAGCTTGAGGCTTCCAATCTTTAGAGGCCGTATACAGTTTGAGCTTTGTCTTGGCGCCGGCAACTCCATCTGCCTTCATTCCAAATTCAGATTGGAACCACATTACAGATTTCTTCGTTGATTCACCAAAGTTACTATCTAACTTTCCTTTGTAAAACCCTAAAAAAGCTAATCTACCTTGAAGTTCATATACATCCTGACCGAATGCGCCTACCTTAATAATCTGTGAAGAGAATACAGGCACTGCATTTTCGGGGGTCTCATACTCTGTAGGTGTTGTCTTAGAGCTAGATTTTTGTGACTGATAAGCCCCGATAAGCGTTATGACTAGCAAAAAAACTAGGCCCGCCGTTAACCAGCTTTTTCTGTTCTTCATATGTTTCGTCCTACCTTTCACATGGGTTGTACTTAGTTGGGTAACTTTAGTATGACAACCCCTCCAGCATCCTATGCACTTCTTAGAAAGGAACACAAAAAAGCCCCATGCTTCTTAGCACAGGACTTTAATGTTTTTCATGAACTTACTTTACTTTGACGATACAGTTCCATAGAAGTTAGCACTTCTCTGGGTTTACTGCCTTCATAAGGTCCAACAATTCCACGAGCTTCCATTGAATCAATGAGACGCGCTGCTCGCGTATATCCGACCCGCATTTTTCTTTGAAGTAAGGATACCGAGGCTTGCTTGGCTTCTAAGACAATTTGCACGGCCTGATCATAGAGCTCATCAAGTTGTTCAGCTGGTTCCTGAATGGTATCATCAATTTCGGGAATAAGACTTTCATCATATTCTGCTTGACCTTGAGCCCTGACGAACTCGACAATATTCTCGACTTCCTGATCACTCATAAAGGCTCCTTGAACACGAATTGGCTTGGAAGCTCCCATAGGCATGAAGAGCATATCTCCTCTACCTAGCAATTTCTCCGCTCCACCCATATCAAGAATCGTACGTGAATCTACTTGGGATGATACGCCGAATGCAATTCGTGAAGGAATATTGGCCTTAATAACACCCGTAATGACATCTACAGATGGGCGCTGTGTAGCTATAATCAAATGAATACCTGCTGCACGGGCCATTTGAGCCAATCGAGCAATGGCGTCTTCTACATCATTGGCTGCGACCATCATAAGATCCGCCAGCTCGTCCACAATGACAACAATGTAAGGAAGTACAGCTGATGCATTCACATCTCGCATCATGTTGTTATATCCCTCAACATTTCGTGCCCCTGATTTGGAGAACAACTCATAACGCTTCTCCATCTCGACGACAATCTTCTTCAGTGCAAGCGAAGCTCTTCGCGGATCCGTTACGACAGGTGCTAATAAATGCGGAATACCATTATACATATTCAGTTCAACCATTTTAGGGTCAACCATTAGAAATTTCACTTCATCTGGTTTGGCTTTATACAAAATGCTCGTAATAATTCCGTTAATACAAACCGATTTACCTGATCCCGTCGCCCCTGCAACAAGTAAATGGGGCATTTTAGCCAGATTGCCTACAATAGTCTGACCTGCAATATCTCGACCGAATGCAATCGATAATTTGGCATCTGCTTCTTGGAACGTTGCCGTCTCCATAACTTCTCGCATCGTAACAATGGATACTTCTCCGTTGGGCACTTCAATACCGATTGCAGATTTACCAGGTATCGGCGCCTCCATCCGAATATCTTTTGCAGCTAATGCAAGAGCGATATCATCTGTCAGATTTACAATTCGGCTCACCTTTACTCCGATATCCGGCTGAATTTCATACCTAGTCACCGCGGGTCCTCGCACCACCTCAAGCACTTTAGCTCGCACTCCGAAACTCTCTAAGGTAGCTTCAAGCTTGCGGGCCGTTTGCATATAATCAGCTTGATCCCCTGCCTTCACATTAGTGCTAGCCTTGGCTAACAACTTAAAAGGAGGCAATTTATACGGTCTGGGGGCTGGCTTTGGTGCTTCAGGTACTATAGTCTCTTCAGCTGTCCCTGAAGTAACTGGATTAGACTCTACCAACGGGGCAGATATCAAGTCGTCCGATGATATTAGGCTGGAATCTACCGGTTCCTGATCTAATGCAGTCTCATGTGATGGATCATCCTCCGTATGTATATCGTCCCTTTGAATCTGGTCGAAAAAATCTCTAATAATTAACGCGGGAGGTTCATTAGTAGGAGGTAACTTTGATCCTATGACTTCATTATCTGGGACGGATGACACACGATTGCTATAATTCAAATCGTTCCAATCCACAGCTGGCTTTGCTTCCCAGATCATATCTGTCTCATCCAGTTGTGTATCCAAATTTTCCTTTTGTTCTTCTTTGTATCCGAGAAGTTGGAATAATCCTGCTTTCCTTTTCGGTTGGTTCATAGGCCGATCATCGATGTAGTCTTCATCGTCATCATCTGGGATAGAAGCACGCATATTTATTTTTGGACCTGTTCGCTCCGCTTTCGCTTTTATTCGTGGTTTGGATTCAGCAGCTACAGGACGCAGATGCTTGATCTTTTTGCTTATTTCAACGGCTGCATTCCCCGTATATTTGCGAAATAATACGAACAAATCAACATAAGAAAGATTAGTGATTAGCATAAAACTGATTGCGAACATGACCATCAGCAGGAGTTTGACCCCCGTCATTCCAAAAAGCATATAAAGTACAATGAACTCAAGAGATCCTACGTACCCTCCGCTGATGTCTAAATTGAACATGGTCGCTACTCCACCCGTTGATGCTTTAGCAAAAGCATAAGTAATATCTTGATGAATTTGAGTCAGCACATTGCCGGGTGTAACTAATAACGTGGGAACCAATTTAGTCTGAACGGCGGTAATTGTACTCATCAGGGCAAAAGCCATAACAAGAAGCACTAATCCTGTCTTTCTTGAACTCCAGCGCGATGGCCATTTCCGATGTATCATAACGGCTAGGCCTACATATATACCTATAAGAGGGATCACGAAATAGAACTTGCCCAAAACCATGGCAGCCATTTTGAAAAGCGTACGCCCCACTGCCGCTTCGCCAGAGAGAGCGATTATCGAGAGGGTAATTAGAATAATTCCGTAAATTTCATACTTTAGTACGTTGCCCATGGTGGCCTTTTTCTTCTTTCGTTTTGTTGCCAATGCAGAACACCCCCCAGAAGAATATTATATCATAATCCTTGAGGGGTACCTATAGGATGGATGCAGTGTTTACTTGTTGTTTTGCAGTGTTGGCATATACTGTATTTCCTGACCTGGCGCAATTGAAGGATTCAAATAATCCTCTAGTCCCCCTCTTAGCAGTCGGACAATCGTAGCCCGATTCCCCTCTTCCATTCGAATTTGCAGCAGGACACCGTTCAACTCAATTTCAGTAAATGTCTGAACTTCATCTTCTTGTTCAAATATTAGCTCCCAAGGTAGGATTGTATAGTGGGTCATTGCGTAAGTCCCCCTGCTGACTTTAACTCACGGCGAGATGCAATGAGGTTATTTAAATATGTAAGAGCTTGGCCAATACCGCCAATTCCGTCCATAAGTCCATACTCAACCGCATCCTTGCCACCAACAGCAGTACCAATATCCCGATTCAGGTCACCTGTCTTGAACATTAATTCTTTGAAGTGAACGTCCGTTATTCTCGAATGAGATGTTACAAAGCGTACGACCCTCTCTTGCATCTTTTCAATATACTCAAATGTCTGAGGTACCCCAATTACTAATCCATTCATCCGTATAGGATGAATCGTCATGGTCGCACTTTCCGCGATAAAAGAATATGTGGATGCTACAGCAATAGGTACCCCAATGCTATGTCCTCCGCCAATGACTACCGTAACCGTAGGTTTCGATAAGGATGCAATCATTTCTGCAATGGCTAGCCCCGCTTCCACATCTCCTCCCACTGTGTTCAATATAATCAATATCCCTTCAATATGTGGATTCTGCTCTGCAGCAACCAACTGTGGGATGAGATGTTCATATTTCGTCGTTTTATTTTGTGGAGGGAGTACGATGTGCCCTTCAATCTGTCCAATAATGGTTAGACAATATAGATTAGATTCTCCTGCCGTAGGAACACTGGTCTGTCCGAGTTGCTGAATATACTCCACCACCGGTTTTTTCTCAACAGGTAATTCCGTAGGCGGAAGTTCAGACTCAGTTGCGTGTTGCGCACCAGCTTCATTTTGTCTCTGTGTATCCATTTTCACATCTCACCCTTCCCTTAGTCCTGATCTTGGTTAGTATTCCGCTCATTGGAATAGAGATATACACGCTAAATGGATAAATAAAGATAGAAAAAGCCCCCACTCCGCCGGGAACCGTCCATATTACCGGTGGGGAGTGGGGGCGACTGTGTGCCAACCCTGATGTCTAAAATTAAACTTCCATAATGATCGGAAGAATCATTGGTCTACGGCGAGTCTGTTCGTACAAGAAGCGGCCTAGCGCATCTTTGACGTTCGTCTTGAGGGAAGCCCATTCATTGACGTTCTCGCTCATTAACCGTTCCAATGTACTTGTTACAATACGGTTGGCTTCATCTAAGAGGCCTTCCGATTCTCTAACGTAGACAAATCCACGAGAGATAATGTCGGGTCCAGATACAATCGTACCATCTTGCTTGCTAAGAGTTACAACCACCACAAGAATACCATCTTGCGAGAGAAGTTTGCGATCACGAAGTACAATATTACCTACATCGCCCACACCAAGACCATCAATAAGGACGTTGCCTGCTGGCACTTTGCCTGCTTTACGCGCAGCACCATTTTGAATTTCAATTGTATCGCCGATATCAATGAGGAAAATGTTCTCTGAAGGAATACCTACAGCTTCCCCTAAAGATTTATGCTTGCGTAGCATGCGGTACTCACCGTGGATAGGAATGAAGTATTTCGGTGTCATCAGGTTAAGCATCAACTTCAATTCTTCCTGACTTCCGTGACCGGAGACGTGTACTCCCGGATTTGTACCACTATAGATTACGTCTGCTCCAAGACGGAACAATTCGTCAATCGTGCGGCCTACATACTTCTCATTACCTGGAACAGGGGTAGCAGCAATAACTACAGTATCTCCTGGCATAATATCTACTTTGCGATGCGTAGAACGAGCCATACGTGTAAGCGCAGACATCGGTTCTCCTTGGCTACCAGTAGACAAGATAACTACTCGTTCGCCAGCCATTTTGTTCACTTCTTCTGGCTCAATAAGAATACCATCGGGTACTTCAAGGTATCCAAGTTCAGAAGCAATCGACACTACATTCACCATACTGCGACCAATAACAGTCACTTTTCGACCTGTGGAGTAAGCAGCATCAATAACCTGCTGTATACGATGCACATTAGATGCAAACGTGGCTACAACTACGCGTTGTTGCGCTTTGCGGAAAATATCCCCAAGAACAACTCCCACGTTTCTCTCGGAAGGTGTGTATCCTGGCTTTTCAGCATTTGTACTATCGGACAAAAGGGCAAGCACGCCTTTTTGACCAATTTCAGCCATACGTTGCAAGTCTGCAAATTGACCATTGACTGGTGTGTGGTCAAATTTAAAGTCTCCCGTATGCACAACGTTTCCTTCTGGCGTCTCCACACATACACCCACGGAATCAGGAATACTGTGATTCGTCTTGAAGAATGTTGCTTTTAAAGTGGAACCCAATTGAATCTCAGAATCTGCATGGATTAGAATACGCTTGGTATCTCCTAACAAATTAGCTTCCTTCAATTTGTTCTCCACAAGACCTAATGTCAATCTAGTACCATAGACAGGGACATTTAAATTCTTAAGAACATAAGGCAATCCGCCAATATGGTCTTCATGTCCATGCGTTAAGATAATTCCTCTTACTTTATCGCGGTTCTCTGTTAAATAAGAAATATCAGGAATTACGATGTCGATACCCAGCATGTCTTCTTCAGGGAATTTAAGTCCCGAATCAATGACAACGATGTCATTTCCGTACTGAATTACGTACATGTTCTTCCCGATTTCTGCAACGCCGCCCAGTGCAAAGATCGTTAGTTTATCAATATTATTTTTTTTGGACAAGTGAATCTAACCCTCCTAATTATATTGGACGTCGTATCATTTCGATGAATACGGATGAAGTAAATTACCCCAAATATCACATTTAGGCTCATCCCGTACCTTTATATCAATTCAAAAATACCGCACCCAGTCACTTGACCTCATTATACATGATCAAATTGGCAAAAAACAAGTTAAACTGGAGTATACCGCATCTTCCACCATAATTTGAATCAGAAATATGTTATCGCTGTGTATCTATACGACAAATAATTCTTATCTCTTTGAAGAATTATTCTGTGGTGAATTAAAAGTAGCATTCCCATATCGCGCAAAAAAGCCCGACATTCCATTATGGAATATCGGGCAACTCTTGAATTTACAGGAGATTACGGATGAAAGCTTCCTCTTCCTTCGATGCTTCCACAAGCGGTAATCTTACAGATCCTACCTTGATTCCACGTTCATTAAGTGCAAATTTGACAGCAACGGGATTGGGTAAAGGCGTAGGACATTCAAAAAGCCCTTTAAACGTAGGCAATAATCTTTGATGTAACTGTGCTGCCTCCTCCACTTGGCCTTCTAAATATGCTGCAATCATTTGCTTCATTTGGGGTCCAATAATATGACTTGCCACGCTTATAATACCATATGCACCAACAGACAATGCTGGAAGGGTTGCACCATCATCTCCAGAGTATACCTTGAAATGTTCTGGTGCTCTGTAAGCTACTTCTGCTACTTGATCCAACGAAGCACACTCTTTAATCGCTATGATATTAGAAATTTCCGCTAGACGTAAAATGGTTGGAGTGGATAGACTCGTAACGGTTCGCCCAGGTACATTATATAGAAGTATAGGCAACTTCGTTGCCAAAGCTATAGCTTCGAAATGTCGATAAAGCCCCTCTTGACTCGGCTTGTTGTAGTAAGGTACAACAATCAATGCTCCATCAACACCAAGCTTCTCCGCTTCTTGTGTAAGATGAATGGAATGAGCCGTATTGTTGCTCCCTGTCCCCGCAATAATACTGACTCTGCCTGCCGCATGTTTCACAGAGAAGTCTATCAAGGCAAGTTTTTCTTCATCACTTAGTGTTGGGGACTCCCCTGTCGTGCCGCATACAACTAATGCATCAGACTTCTGTTCATTAATCAAATAATCTATTAATTTGGCTGTGTTATCCCAATCTATATCGCCTTGTTCATTAAACGGGGTGACCATTGCAGTAATCAGTCTTCCAAATTCCACCTTGTCTCCTCCTTCATCCCAATCATAATTGTAATTGCTATAATCTATTGAGTTCAAATTTGGTATGCAATGCTCGTAATGCCTGCACCATATCATCTTTGGTTACAAGCACCCATATCGTTGTATTCGAATCCGCCGATTGCAAAATAGGAATATCATGTTCTGTAAGGGCCTCTACGATCTGAGCCATAATTCCTGGCACACCGTTAATGCCGCCGCCAATAACAGAGACTTTTGCACATCCATTGACTACTTTAGGAGAAAATCCTTGATCCTCTAAGACGGATACTGCTTTTGTACTATCACTATCAAAGACCGTATACACTGCCCCAGCAGGAGTTACATTAATAAAGTCAACGCTGATCGCATGCTCGGCCATAGCTTTGAAGACTTCTAGTTGAAGACGATGACCTCGTCCCTCTGCCGATACAGTAATTTGAGTAACGTTATTCACATAAGCAATGCCTGTTACAAACCGATCAATAATACCGTCCTGTTGGTCTTTAAAACTTTCTGGATTGGATACTAATGTACCTTCGCCATCAGAAAAAGTAGATCTTACTCGAACTGGAACACCGGACTGCATAGCAATTTCCACGGCTCTAGGGTGAATGACCTTAGCTCCCTGATGAGCCATATTACAAATCTCCGTATAGCTGACATAAGACAGGGGTCTAGCATCTTCCACAATTCTAGGGTCCGCCGTTAGAATCCCATTTACGTCAGTATAGATATCAACGATTTCTGCACGAAGAGCCGATCCTAATGCAGTCGCTGAGGTGTCGCTTCCTCCACGGCCCAAGGTAGTTATTTCTCCATTTAAGCTTTGTCCTTGAAAGCCAGTCACGATAACCACTTGCTTATGCTGTAATTCATCTAAAATACGAGCAGGTACTACCTCTAAGATTCTTGCATTCCCGAATTGTTCATCTGTACGGAACCCTGCTTGGGCTCCCGTCAACACTGATGAAGCTATAGATTCCCCAGCCAAAAGACCACAAAGCGTCGTTGCCGAAATAATTTCCCCACAATGCAGCAGTAAGTCCTTCTCGCGTGAAGGAAGAGGTCCCCCTTGCACATCCACCCAATCCAGCAGTGTATCGGTAGCATAAGGCTCTCCCTTGCGTCCCATAGCAGATACAACGATAACTAAACGGTAACCAGCCTGCAATTCTCGGTGGATATGACGCAGGACATGACTTCTTGCTTCCGGTGTGGCTAGAGAAGTTCCACCAAATTTCTGAACCATGATGCGCATTGCTATTCCTCCAGTATGTTGTCAAAAGAAGACATACGCTCCCTCTTCATCCAAGAAGAGGAGCGTATGATTATGAGAGTTATTTGTTAGATTCAGCCGCTGCAATAATTTCTGCAATTTGCACTGCATTCCAGGCTGCACCTTTTAATAGATTGTCTGACACAATCCAAAGATTAAGTCCACGTTCATTCGTCAAATCACGGCGTAATCGGCCGACAAAAACATCATTTTTACCAGCAGCATCAGTTGCCAGAGGATATTGTTGATTGGCAGGGTCATCTACAAGTGTTACACCCGGGGCATCTGCAAGTAATTGTCTAATTTCTTCAAGATCATAATCTTGTTTTAGTTCGACATATACAGATTCAGAGTGCCCATAGATTACAGGAATTCGCACGCAAGTTGCCGTAACTAGCACCGATTCATCGTTAAAAATTTTCTTGGTCTCACGAACCATTTTCATTTCCTCAAGCGTATATCCATTGTCTTGAAACTTATCGATTTGCGGAATCGCATTATAAGCAATTTGATGTTTCACAGGCAATGATCCAACGGGTAAAATAGCAGGCTCAGTGACTCTACCTTCTACGATATCTTTCGTCTGACGATTCAATTCATCAATTGCACTACTTCCCGCGCCGGATACAGCTTGGTAGGTTGATACAATGATGCGGGCAATTCCGTATTTATCGTACAACGGTTTGAGTGCAGCAACCATTTGAATGGTAGAGCAGTTCGGATTCGCAATGATTCCCTTATGTTCAAAAATCTGAGCCTCATTTACCTCCGGAACAACAAGCGGTGTATTCGGGTCCATACGAAATGCATTCGTATTATCGATACATACAGCTCCATGACGTACCGCATGAGGGGCCAGTTCCTTGCTGACATCTCCCCCTGCACTGAACAGAGCAATATCAACACCTGCAAAACTGTCCGGGCCAGCTTCTTCAACCGTAATTTCCTGTCCTTTAAAGCTAACGCGAGTCCCTGCTGAACGGGCCGAAGACAAGAACTTCAGCTTATCAATTGGAAAATCTCTCTCTTCCAACAATCTGATAATTTGTTCCCCAACAGCTCCCGTGGCTCCTACTACTGCGACATTAAATTTCGTTTTACTCATCTGGCACGTCTCCCCTTCTCTAATCGCTACTATATATAATAAGTTCGAATTACTATGATTAGGTTGCTTAATACTCAATAATTACAGGTTGAAGCTGATTGCCTGTAATAGCAGCAAAACACGTCTCTGGAATGAGTTCCATTCTGGATACGAGTGAGTTCGGCTTTCCTGTAGGATTATCCTGACCAAATGGTACAAAGTAAATATTTTTAGCTACAATGAGCTTCGCAATGTTGGCCATGTTAAATCCTAGACCATCATTAGTTGAAATGGCAATAACAACAGGTCTTCCAGTACGAAGTTGTGCCTTGGCTGCCATGAGAACGGGACTATCTGTCATAGCATTCGCAAGCTTACTAGCTGTATTCCCCGTGCAAGGCGCAATAGTCAGCACATCAAGCCGCTTGGAAGGACCGAGCGGCTCTGCCTCGACAATTGTAGAAATGATATCATTCCCCGTAATATCTTTCAACTGTTTTTGCCAATTGGCTGAGGTTCCAAAGCGTGTGTCTGTAGTCATAACCGTATGAGATGCAATAGGTACAACTTCTGCACCTGCATCTACAAATCGCTGAATTTGCGGCATTATCTCTTCAAAGGTACAATGGGAACCTGTAATGGCATACCCCACGGTTAATCCTGTAAAGTCCATGATTCATCCCCCCGTGTCTTCTCATCCATAATCGACTGAGTAATACAATTCGCCATGATAATACCAGCCGTTTTGGGTGCGACGATTCCGGGTAAGCCTGGGGCAAGCATGGCCTTAACTCCACGCCGCTGAGCATAACGGAAATCCGTTCCTCCAGGAGCAGAAGCTAGGTCAATGATTACAGCTTGCTGAGGCATCTTTGAGATGATTTGCGCTGTGATTATCATATGCGGAATTGTATTAAAAATCAAGTCAACATCGGTTGCCTCGTCGGCCAAATCCGTTGTTATAAAAGGCTTCCAGCCCATTTCAGCTGCTCTAGCAAAGTGGTCATCCCTATGAACCCCAGCCTTCACTGTGGCTCCTAAAGACTGAAGATTTCTTGCTAATGTAAAGCCAGTACGACCTAATCCCAGAACCATACAAGTGGATCCATGTAGCGTAATTTCGGTATTTTGAATGGCCATCATCAAAGCGCCTTCTGCTGTTGGAATAGAGTTATAAATAGCTACATCATCCCGATCTAACACTTCAAACAGCTTTAAGCAGTATTTCTTACACATGTTTCGGACAAAATCTTTAGCCATTCCTGTATAAATAAGAACATCCTCAGGCATCGCTGCAAAATGTTCTTCCGTAAGCACTAAAGGTTCCGTTGCAAAGGAAGTCGGTATCACTCCATGCTCATCGCTTCCCACAACGGGTAAAACAAGTACATCGGCTGAAGAGATAACTTCAAGCGAGATGGACTCGTGCATGACCCCTGACAGCGGTGCTGGAAGATGATCAAAGCCGATGACCTTCACATTGGCATCAAGTTCAGTACTTTTGCGGATCACTTCCAGTTGGCGGGCATCTCCACCTAAGAAAACGAGGGTCAAACCGGTAAGCATTGCAGGAGACCACTCCTTTCATGACAGCACATATAAGATATTCTATGCCTCTTAGGGATCAGGGGTGATTGCCTTTAGATATGAAAACACAAAAAAACCTACATTTAGTTAAATGTAGGTTTTTGTACAATCGATGTAGCATGTGGATTACTATTTTTAATTTTTGCCGGTGTGCCCAAATCCACCTATGCCCCGCACCGTGTCACTGAGTTGATCCACTTCTTCTAACTGGACTTCAGGAACAGACTGAAATACCATTTGTGCAATTCGTTCATTTCTGGCGATATCAAAGGATTCCTGGCCTAGGTTAATTAGCAAAACCTTAATCTCACCACGATAGTCCGCATCAATCGTTCCGGGGGTGTTCAGGCAAGTAATGCCATGCTTAAAAGCTAGCCCGCTGCGCGGTCTAATCTGAGCCTCTAGACCTGCTGGCATAGCGATTGCAAACCCTGTAGGAATTAACTTACGTTCACCGGGTGCCAAAGTAACAGGAGCATCTACTGCGGCATAGAGATCGAATCCTGAAGCTAATGCAGACATCTTTTTAGGAAGTTCAATATCCTCATGTCCAGATAGACGATTAATTTGTACCAGATAAGACAAGTTCATCTCTCCTTATTCCATTAATTACTCGGTCAGACGCACCAACCATAGCGAGAGAGAACGGTTTCTCAAACATCCAGTCCAGTACATATCGAACATCTTCCATTTCTACCGCTTCAATTCGTTCAATCATCTCATCGAGTGTATAGTGCTTACCGAGCATAAGTTCATTTTTGCCGAGTCTATTCATACGACTGCCTGTGCTTTCCAGACTAAGAATCAGACTACCTTTTAGTTGTTCCTTGCCTTTACGAAGTTCGCTCTCCGTAAGTCCTTGAATGGAGACATCCCGCAAAATTTGTTTGGTCAGTTCCAGTACATCTTTCGTCTGCTTCGGCGCTGTCCCTGCATACACAGTGAAAAGACCGCTGTCTGCATGCGAGCTATGATAGGAGTATACAGAGTAAGCTAAGCCTCTCTTTTCTCGAATCTCTTGGAACAATCTCGAACTCATTCCCCCACCTAGTGCATTATTAAGAAGAACCATAGCATACTGACGAGGATCATCAATAGGGAGCCCTTGGAAGGAAAGACAAATATGATTTTGTTCCGTTTTCTTTTTGCGGTATCTCAGATCTCCCAAGAACTCTGGCATATGAATCGTATTTCGTCCACCTGAACGATTAAAGTCTCCAAAATGTCGCTCAATTAAATCAAGGACCTGATCATCAATATTACCAGCTACACTAATGACCGTATTCTCTAGCGTATAATTTTCCTTCATGTAAGCCTGAAGCGTAGATGAGGTCATCCGAGACAAACGTTCTTCCGTCCCCAAGATAGGATATGCGAGAGGATGACTTCCATAAGCTGCTTCAGTCACAAGATCATGTACAATATCATCGGGTGTATCCTCATACATCGATATTTCTTCCAAAATAACATTTTTCTCTTTGCTTAGTTCAGTCTCGTCAAAGAGTGAATTGAAAAACATATCAGAAAGCACATCCACTGCAATCGGAAGATGTTCATCTAACACTTTGGCGTAATAGCAGGTGTACTCTTTAGATGTAAATGCGTTGACATTTCCACCAATCGCATCAAACTGCTCCGCGATGTCTTTGGCATCGAACCGCTCGGTACCTTTGAATAGCATGTGTTCGATAAAATGGGATATTCCATTCTCTTCAGGTCTTTCGTCTCTTGAACCTGTTTTCACCCAGATTCCGAACGACACTGAGCGGCAGGTAGGAATCTGCTCCATGACTACTCTCAAGCCGTTCTTTAGCTGCACTTTTCTCACGAAAGGACCTCCTAGACTTTGCATTATCTATAGTTGTGTATTTTTTCATATAAATGCATCATAATCCTATCAAAAAATTAAGAAATCCTCAAGCCGTCTACTTCGCGGGGATGCGATCTGAAGAAAGCGTCTCGTCTATCGTTCCAAGTTCTAGGCCCTTATTGTGAATCGCTTGAATCATTCCTTGTAACGCATCTCTTGAAGATTGGGTCGGATGTAACAGAATCAAGGTTCCGGGCTCAGTACGCTTGGCTATTTTGCTAACAATACTTTGAGGTGAGGGTTTGGTCCAGTCTACCGTGTCTAAGGTCCATAAAACAGTCTTCAGCCCTTGAGCTGCCGCTTGTTCCACGGTTCGTTGGTTAAAATCCCCGGATGGAGGAGCAAACCAGCGGTTATCTACATTTAAAGAAGATTTGAGCAAATCTTTGGTACGGCTAATCTCAAGTACGGCTCGGCTTTCTGTAAGTTGTGTCATATTCGGATGAGAGTAAGCATGATTCTCCAGCTGATGACCACGCTTCTGAATTTCTTTAGCCAAATCAGCATTTTTGTTGAGCCAGCTTCCATCGAGAAAAAAAGTTGCTTTAACCTTCGCTGCATCCAGCGTATCGAGCATCGGTATTAAGTACTCATTCCCCCAGGCCACATTAATCATAAGCGCAACCATTTTTTTAGCTGGATTGCCGCGATATATAGGGAGGGCACCCAGATCTTCTAGCTGCACCTTAGGTTTCACTTGTCGGTAAATATAAGGAATTTGATTCAGAGATAATGTGGGAGAGGACTGGCTTTCTTTTAAAGCTAATGCTTTCTGATATGTCTGGTCAATATCCACTTCAAGGCCATTGTATCCAGGAATCGCTTTCCATACGCGATCATGTACTGCATCTATAGGAGCTACATTCCTCCGCACTGCTTCCTCTTTAATCTGTGTTAAAAGTGTACTATCTTCCGAGCTTCCTCCAAAAAGTTGAAAGGCATATTGCCCAGGAGTCTCAGTAATCTGCTGATTCCAAAAAGCGTGAACACCGCTCCATTGTCCAATGATTAATGCGACCGCCATACTGCATGCTATAACTACTATTTTTCTACGAATCATCATAGGCCATCCTTCCCAACATGTTTGTCCTCATCATATGTGAGAATACGGAAGAATATGCACTAGGGACAACGCAAAAAGAGCCAGAATAGAACATCCATTCTGCCTCTTGCGCTATATCTATACGACTTGGTTATTGGGAAGCGGTGTCCGCTGTAAGTACAGCTTTGCGGGAAAGATTCACACGACCTTGTTGATCGATCTCTGTAACTTTCACTGTAATGACATCCCCAATTGCGATAACATCTTCAACTTTAGCTACACGCTCTGTGGATAATTGAGAAATGTGAACTAATCCATCTTTACCCGGCAAAATTTCAACAAATGCACCGAATTTCTCTATACGTTTCACGGTACCCATGTAGATCTCGCCAATAACGACTTCTTTTACAATTCCTTCAATAATGGAACGAGCCTTCTCATTCATTTCCTGATTTGTGGAAGCGATGAATACACGGCCATCTTGTTCGATATCAATTTTAACACCCGTCTCATCAATAATTTTATTAATGATCTTACCTCCTGCACCAATCACATCACGGATCTTGTCCGGATTGATATTCATGGTTAGGATTTTAGGTGCGTATTGTGACAAAGTAGTCTTCGGCGTCTGAATGACTTCCATCATCTTCGAGAGGATATGCATCCGGCCTTCACGAGCTTGCTCCAAAGCAGATTCCAAGATTTGACGGTCAATCCCATCAATTTTGATATCCATTTGGATTGCTGTAACTCCTTCAGCTGTACCTGCAACCTTAAAGTCCATATCTCCTAGGTGATCTTCCATACCTTGAATATCCGTTAGGATGGATACATGCTCACCATCTTTGATCAGACCCATCGCTACCCCAGCAACTGGCGCCTTAATAGGAACCCCTGCGTCCATCATCGCAAGTGTGCTTGCACAAATACTTGCTTGGGAGGTAGATCCGTTCGACTCAAGTACTTCAGATACTAGACGGATGGTATAAGGGAATTCCACTTCAGAAGGGATAACCTTCATCAGCGCGCGTTCACCCAAAGCACCATGGCCAATTTCCCGGCGACCTGGTGGACGAAGCGGTCTTGCTTCCCCTACGCTGAATGGCGGGAAGTTGTAATGATGCATGAAACGTTTGGATTCTTCGAGGCTAATGCCGTCTAAGATTTGGACGTCTCCAAGTGGTCCTAAAGTACAAATACTAAGCGCTTGAGTCTGTCCACGCGTGAATAGACCCGATCCGTGTGTACGCGGAAGCAAGTTAATATCACATTCAATAGGGCGAATCTCTTCAAGCTTACGTCCGTCTGGGCGAACTTTATCATGAGTAATCAAGCGACGAACTTCTTCTTTTACGATATCATGCAGAACTTCTTTGACATCCTTCATCAGCTCTGGTGATTCTATGTACTTCTCAACAAAAAAGCCCACAGTTTCATCATTTACCGCATCAATTGCTTCTTGGCGTGCATGTTTCTCAGCAATCTTGACTGCTTCCACCAGACGGGAGCTTGCATGCTCACGAACTTCGCGATTCACATCCGCATTAACAGCGTGCAATTTCACAGCCATTTTTGGTTTGCCAGCAACTTGTACTAGTTGCTCAATCGTAGCTACGATGTTCTTAATCTCATCATGACCGAACATAATTGCTTCAAGCATCACACTTTCTGGCAATTCGTTAGCTTCTGCTTCAACCATCATAATTGCATCTTTGGTGCCTGCAACCACAAGGTACATATCACTTACAGCTTGCTGCGCAATGTCAGGATTAATTATGAATTGACCGTCAATTCGGCCTACTGCCACGCCACCCACTGGACCACTAAAAGGAACGTCCGAAATACTAAGTGCCGCAGATGTACCGATCATCGCTGCAATTTCAGGTGAGCAATCTTGATCCACGCTCATGACTAAGTTGGCAATTTGTACATCATTACGGAATCCTTCCGGGAATAATGGACGAATCGGGCGATCTGTTAGACGGCTGGAAAGAATTGCTTTCTCACTTGGACGTCCTTCACGCTTGATGAATCCACCAGGTATTTTACCTACGGCATATAGTTTCTCTTCATAGTTCACAGTCAGTGGGAAAAAGTCCAGATCCTTGGGCTCATTAGAAGCCGTAACTGTACAAAGCACCACTGTATCACCATAACGCACGGTTACCGCCGCATTCGCTTGTTTGGCAAGACGTCCCGTCTCTAGAGTAAGAGTACGACCGCCAAGTTGCATATTCACTTGTTCCATGGGATACCTCCTTGTCCTCATCTTTACATAGTTATGTTCGTTGTCATTCTCATTATTTCCTGCTCGTCCACAATTCATAAACTTCAGCTATTATAAAAAGCAACCTAGCGGCCACCGTTCGCTTGAGTTAAGCGCATCCGGTGGCAACCAGGCTGCTTTCGGGAAAAAACAATGTAATTAACGGCGCAATCCGAGTTTTTCGATTAGCGCACTATAGCGTCTTACGTCTTTGTTCTTCAAGTAAGCAAGAAGCTTACGACGTTGACCTACCATTTTCAAAAGACCACGACGTGAGTGATGATCTTTCTTGTGTGTACGGAAATGGTTAGTCAAGTTCGTGATGTTTTCCGTAAGGATAGCTACTTGCACCTCAGGTGATCCAGTATCGGATTCGTGAGTTTTGTGCTCGTCAATCAATTGGTGTTTGCGTTCTTGAGTCAATGCCATCCTGTTCACCTCCTTCATTATAATCGCCTTCAGCCTCGATGCCGCCGGTGAGAACGAACAACCAAGCCGAGGTTATGATTGTCTAGTTCAAGGCATATGCCTAGAGTGATAAACAACGTTAGTTAGTATACCATAAGGCATCTACAAAAGTAAAATATTATGTGTTATTTATTTTAGATGATTTAGAAGAGTAACCGCTTCTTCCGCATCTTTGCGAATTTGAGTGATTAATTCATCTATCCCACTAAATTTGCGTTCCTCACGAATAAAGCTAACGAGTTCGACTTGAAGCATCTCTCCGTATAGATCTCCGCTAAAATCAAATAAGTGGACTTCTAGGGAAGGCTTAACATCTCCACTATGAAACGTAGGCTTCACACCAAGATTGGCCACACCTTTATACACCTTATCTGCATAGGTTGCTAGAACCGCGTAGACCCCTTTGATAGGTAGGGCATAATACTCATCGAGCTGTATGTTAGCCGTAGGAAAACCAATTTGTCGTCCACGTTTTTCTCCATTCACCACGATGCCAATCAATGTATAATGTCGCCCTAGCCATGCCGAAGCATTTGCAAGATTTCCTTCGAGTAAATGTCTACGGATTCCCGAGCTACTCACCTTTTCACCCTCAATAAGAAAGGGGGGGATCGTAAGCACGTGAAGTTGATCATTTCCAAGTACACGAAGCATTTCAGCATCGCCTTCACCCTTATGTCCAAATCGGAAATCAAAGCCGACAACAGCGGTATGGACCATTAAGGGTTCAAGCACTTCATGAACGAATTGATAAGGAGTTACTCGCGAGAATTCTTCGTTGAATTCAATGATGTAAAGCACATCAATGCCCATGGAGCGTAACTGAATTTCCTTTTCCCTTGAAGGGGTCAAATACCCATCATAATCGCCTTTTTTCATAACCTCTTTGGGATGAGGATAAAAGGTCATCATCGCAACAGGGAGATGTAATGTCTTCCCTTTATCTAAAGCAGCTTGAATGACACTGACATGTCCTAAATGCAATCCGTCGAATTGTCCTAGTGCGAGTACTTGAGGTTTGGCATACGGCGCTAATAGATCCGGATCTAACGGATACGCTAAATTTACAATCTCCAACTCATTCACCTGCATTCCAGCATTTAATAATATAATTTGAATACTTGGGGCCCTATGAATCTTCGGGAAGAAATACCTTCACCGCAGAGATAGCCCCTTTATCCTCATTCCATTGAAAGAGACCAAGGAATTGCTTCGCCGGACTATAGAGCCTAATTAATTGTTGCCCTTGAACCGGAGGATGTATTACAGAAGCAGATAACTTTTGTCCCTGCAAAGCTGACTTCACTTTGTCTTCCTGAACTTCATGAGCTGGTAGATAAGAGACGGCCTGATCTACAGGAATTAAGTAATCTTGAATATTACCCGTGTGAACAGCTTGCTGTACTTCTTCAAAAGTTAAGCAACGTTCGAGTGGGATACTAGCAGACATCGTTCTTTTTAGATCTGACATGACCGCAGGGACACCAAGCGCTTGACCAATATCTACACACAGTGTACGGATATAGGTCCCTTTCGAACACAGGACTCGGAACGAAATGGAAGGGGAATCGGCATTCAGATTTAAGTTCGTCACATCCAGCTTATAGATTTCAACTTCTCTAGCCTGACGTTCAACAACTTTACCTTCACGCGCTAATTCATAGAGCCTTTTTCCGTTTTGCTTCAGTGCAGAATACATCGGAGGAATCTGCGCAATAGTTCCAACGAAGTTCTTCAATGCTTCACGCACTTGCTCTTCGGTAACATGGACCCCATCCACTTTGGACGTCACAGTTCCCGTCATGTCTTCTGTATCTGTAGCGATACCAAGAATTAAAGTAGCCTCATATTCCTTAGGAAGCTCTTGCAGATATTCTACTACTCGGGTAGCTCGGCCTAGACATAGGGGAAGCACTCCTGTTACTTGAGGATCCAGTGTTCCCGTATGTCCAATTCTCTTCATGCGAAGAATTCCGCGCACTTTCGCCACCACATCATGAGAAGTAAATCCCTCTGGCTTATGAATCGGTAAAATTCCTTCAAGTGAACTCATAGCTGTTCTTTCACCCGTTCTACGACAAGCTGAATAATCTCTTCAAGCTGCCCTTCAATTCTTGCTCCTGCTGCCCGAACATGTCCGCCTCCACCAAAACTATGACAGATGGCAGCCACATCTACTTTACCCGCAGACCGCATGCTTACTTTTACTGCATTGTCATGAATGACTTTGAACAGCATGCCTACCTCAACCCCTTGAACATTCCGAGGATAGTTCACAATACCTTCCAAATCTTCATTAATCGCCCCGGTCTCCGCCATATCTTCTGGCGTTATACTTACCCAGCTGATTAGACCATCTTCGCTCATCTGCAACTTAGTAAGAGCTTTGGTGAGAATTTGCAGCTGTGGATACGTAATTTGTTCCAGTAGAAGCTCAGATAGTCCCGGGCCATCTACTCCAAAACCTAGGAGCCGTGAAGCTTGTGCCATCACTTTAGGAGAAGTGTTCGAATATCGAAATCCTCCCGTGTCTGTAAGCAGACCGGTATAAAGTGCCGTCGCTATATCTGTAGTCAAAGGGATTTCAGCATATTCAATCAGATCCAATAAAATCTCCGCTGTAGCTGCTGCTTCAGGGACTATTAACTGCACTTCGCCATACCCGTCATTCGTTGGATGATGATCAATATTAAGAATTCGTGCATCTTCTGAAAAGTCTTGTTGCGTCTTTCCTACTCGCTGAAAGTCAGCACAATCTACACAAATTACGTTGCGATACTTCGTATCTAGTGGATTCTTAGAAAGATCCAATACCTGATCTGAGTGCCATAAATAAGACATTCTGCGCGGTATTGGACCTTCATTTACCATAACATAATTTTTACCCAGACATGAGAGAAGCCAGCCCACCGCTAGGGTGGAACTGACTGCGTCTCCGTCCGGCTGTACATGCGAGACTATCAGGAAATCGTCGTGCTCCTTAAGAAATGCAAGTGCATTCTGGAGTTCCTGTGGATAGGTCTGCATCGCGTCACCTTCTCATTTATCTTCTTGAATATCTCCAAGCAATTTCTCGATGTGGCTACCATAAGCAATGGACTCATCAATCTTAAAGATCAATTCCGGCGTATGGCGTAGTAGCATCCGCTTTCCGAGCTCTGAGCGAAGGAATCCTTTGGCTTTTTCTAGCCCCTTTAATGATTTATCTTTTTGCTCATTATCTCCGAATACACTGAGATAAATTTTGGCTTGAGATATATCATTGGTTACTTCGACCCCAGTCACGGTAACAAAACCGATTCGTGGATCTTTCATTTCCGTTTGAATCAGGAGACTAAGCTCCTTTTTGATCTGCTCGCTTACGCGACCTGTACGATTTTTAGCCATATGAACACCTCACATTACTTCCGTTCTACTGTCTCCATAATGAATGCTTCAATTACATCGCCTTCTTGAAGATCATTATACCCATCGATGGTAATACCACATTCGTAACCTTGTGCTACTTCCTTCGCATCATCCTTGAAACGTTTCAGGGAATCAATTTTACCTTCAAATACCACAATACCTTGACGAATCAAGCGAATCTCAGCAACACGCGTAATTTTGCCGGAAGTCACCATACATCCTGCAATAGTTCCGACTTTACTGATCTTGAATGTGCTTCGAACTTCTGCATGACCAATAACAACTTCTTTGAAGATTGGATCAAGCATTCCCTTCATCGCTTGTTCAATCTCTTCAATGGCATTGTAGATAACACGGTGTAGACGAATGTCTACTTTCTCTTCGTCAGCAACCGATTTCGCACGTGGTTCAGGACGAACGTTGAATCCAATTACGATAGCATTAGAAGCAGCAGCTAGAATGATATCTGATTCAGTAATCGCACCTACGCTGTTATGCAAAATTTTAACACGTACTCCCTCAACTTCAATCTTTTGCAGGGAACCTTTAAGTGCTTCTACAGAACCTTGAACGTCACCTTTAATAATAACGTTCAGATCTTTGATTTCTCCATCAGAAATATGCTTGAAGAGATCATCTAAAGTTACACGTGTGTTGGAACCCATTTCGGATTGACGTTGTGTGATAGAACGTTTGTCTGCGATGGAGCGAGCTTTACGCTCATCTTCAAATACCATTAACGGATCACCCGCTTGTGGTACTTCCGTCAGACCTGTAATTTCAACAGGTGTAGATGGACCCGCTTCTTTTAAACGACGTCCTTTATCGTTAACCATGGCACGAATACGTCCAAAGCAGTTCCCTGCTACGAATGCATCCCCAACTTTCAAAGTACCATGCTGAATCAAGACGCGGGCAACAGGACCACGACCTTTGTCCAGTTCTGCTTCAATGACTGTACCGCGAGCACGTTTGTCTGGATTCGCTTTGTACTCATTCACTTCGGCTACCAAAAGAATCATTTCAAGCAATCCTTCTAGACCGATACGCTGCTTAGCAGACAAGTTTACGAAAATGGTATCGCCGCCCCACTCTTCAGGTACCAATTCATATTTCGTTAATTCTTGCTTCACGCGATCAGGATCGGCGCCTTCTTTGTCAATCTTATTAACAGCAACAATGATCGGCACACCAGCTGCTTTTGCATGGCTAATCGCTTCCACGGTCTGAGGCATAACACCATCATCAGCTGCAACAACGATAATCGTAATGTCCGTAACTTGAGCACCACGAGCACGCATTGTAGTAAACGCTTCATGACCTGGTGTATCGAGGAATGTGATTTTCTTATGATTAATTTCAACTTGATATGCACCAATGTGCTGTGTAATGCCGCCTGCTTCTCCGCCTGTTACATTCGTAGAACGAATAGCATCAAGCAAAGTTGTTTTACCATGGTCAACGTGGCCCATGATAGTTACAACTGGAGGACGTTCTTTAAGGTCTGCTTCTTCGTCTGTTTCTTCGACAGTCTCAAAACGATCATCTTCCACAGCAATTTTGATCTCTACCTCAACGCCATAATCACCCGCAAGAAGTTGAATCGTCTCGAGATCCAGTTCTTGGTTAATGGTAGCCATAACGCCTAAGCTAATTAGTTTTTTGATGACTTCGGATGCATCCTTATGAAGAAGCTTAGCCGTTTCGCCTACAGTTGACTCACCACGAACAATGATCTTTTTCGGTGTATTGTCAATCTTTTCGCGACGTTCTTGTTGTTGACCACGACCTCGGTTGTTCTTACCACCACGATTGTTTTTGTAACCGCCTGAACGATTATCATCAAAACGCTTCTGACCTGGTCTGCTGTTGTTGCTGTTGTTATTACCTGTACCGCCCGTTCTCTTTTGACCTTGGCCTTGACTCTGACCTTGGCCCCCACGTGATGCATAATTGCTATCGCCACCTGTAGAAGCGGTTCTTGCCGCTGGTTGCGAACTGCGATTTTGCTGTGGACGTGATGTAGAGGACCCTTGCCCTCCGCTTTGCGGACGGCTTGTGTTCGATGAAGTATTACTACGATTCTGACTAGACTGGCTTGTGCCAGTGGACGAGTTGCTTCGTGACTGCGTCGCTTGAGCGCCGCTATTAGGTTGGTTCGATTTATTGTTATTCATGCTAACCTGCTTTTCCGGTTGATTTTTGGTTGAATTGGGTTGTTGCTGTCCAGGAGTTTCGGTGCGAACAGACTCTCCACGTTGCTGCCCACTTGCAATGACTGGGGCGGAATCTAATTTCGGTTTGGGATCTCCTCCTGCGGAGATCGGAGCCGGCGCTTTGGCGGGAGCTACACCTTTGTTCTCAGAACCTTCTCTTTTGGCTGCTGCATTGGTCTTAATATCCTTAAAAAAATTCTCCACACGAGACACGGTATCGTTCTCCATGACACTCATATGGTTATTCACAGGAATATCCAATCGCTTAAGAATGGTGATAATTTCTTTACTGCTCATGTTGAGTGATTTGGCATATTCGTATACTCTGAGTTTATCCTTGTTATCTTGTTTACTCAATATACTCCACCTCCGACAAATTACACACTGTTTTTCGAATCATTTTAGCAAATCCTTGATCCGTCAATGCCAGTACGATCCGTTCCGGTTTGCCTATGCTTGAACCCAGCTTATCCCGCTCAAAGCCGATCATCAGTGGAACGTTGTACGTCCCACATTTGTCTCGGAATTTCTTTTGTGTGTTAGCGGATGCATCCCCTGCTAAAATAACAAGTTTCGCCTCATGAGACCGCACTGCTTTCAGCACAATTTCATCGCCTGTTACGAGTTTGCCCGCCCGCATAGCTAAACCAAGCTGTGAGTATGCTTTATTCAACATCTTCATCGCCCACCTGACTAGCCAAGGCCTCAAATTCATCCTGAGCTGCTACAAAATCTCGGGCAAGTTGCTCGTAAATCTCCGGCTTCACCGGCGCCTTAAGCGCTCGGTCTAAGGCACGGTTTTTGTGGGCCAGCTTGAAACAAGCTACATTGCCGCACAAATAAGCGCCTCGTCCAGATTTCTTGCCAGTCAAATCAATTAATACCTCATCCTCCGGAGTCCGAACGACACGGATTAACTGCTTCTTCGGCATCATTTGTTGACAGGCGACACATTTACGAAGCGGTATTTTTCTTTGCTTCATTGGATGTCCCCCCCACTGAAATTCACACTTAATCTATCGTGATCGAATCCTGAGGCAACTCTTCTGTGCTGCTCATCGGTCTGCCGTATTCCTGCTCGGCCTGAGTTTCACTCTTAATATCAATCTTCCAGCTCGTAAGCTTTGCAGCTAGACGTGCATTCTGACCTTTAATGCCAATAGCAAGAGATAACTGATAATCAGGTACAATCACACGAGCCATCTTATCCGCTTCAAAGATCTCCACTTCCAGAACTTTGGATGGACTGAGGGCATTCGCCACATACTCTTGAACATCTTCTGAGTAACGCACGATGTCGATCTTCTCGCCGCGCAGCTCATTCACGATGGTCTGAACACGAATTCCTTTGGGCCCTACACAAGAACCTACAGGATCAACTTCTGCATTACGAGAGAACACGGCAATCTTCGAACGGAAACCCGCTTCTCTAGCAACCGAACGAATCTCAACAACTCCGTCAAAAATTTCAGGAACTTCGAGTTCGAACAAACGTTTTAGAAGACCCGGATGTGTTCTGGACAAAAGGATCTGAGGTCCCTTAGTTGTGTTCTCCACTTTAGTAATGAAAGCCTTGACGCGGTCGCCATGCTTGAATTTCTCATTTGGCATTAATTCATTCAGCGGAAGATGTGCTTCTACTTTCCCTAAATCAATATATACATTACGAGTATCTTGACGCTGTACAATTCCCGTAACAATATCTTCTTCTTTATCTACAAAAGCATTGTAGATTAGTCCACGTTCTGCTTCACGAATCCGTTGAGTAACTACCTGTTTGGCTGTTTGCGCAGCAATACGACCGAAGTCGCGAGGCGTCACTTCAATCTCAGCGATATCTTCAAGCTGGAAATGTGGATTGATTTCCCGTGCAGCCGGTAATGAGATTTCAGTGCGCAAGTCAAGCACTTCATCTACAATGAGCTTCCGGGCATAGACTTTAATCGCTCCGGTGTGGCGGTTCATATCCACACGTACATTTTGCGCTGTGTTAAAGTTGCGCTTATAGCTTGAAATCAATGCAGCTTCAATTGCTTCAAAAAGGATATCTTTGCTGATCCCTTTCTCTCTTTCCAGTTCGTTCATAGCTTCAATAAAATCCATACTCATTTGCCTCAAGCTCCCCCTTTCATAATTGCCCGTTCCGTTGGTTCCCTAGAAAATAATAGCCAGTCTAGCACTGGCGACTTTTGAGTAAGGGATCGTAACTTGTTTTTGTTTTTTCTTTGTAGCTACGAGCATTTCCTCGTTCTCAAATGAAAGCAGCCGTCCTTCGAATTCCTTGGCTCCATCGATCTGCTCGTATGTAGTCACAAATACATCCTTACCTACAGCCTTAAGAACGTCTTCTGATTTTTTAAGTGGACGTTCTGCTCCTGGTGATGATACCTCAAGAAAATAGGCGGTTGGAATCGGATCGTTCGCATCGAGTTGTTCACTAAGAAACTCACTGATCCGTCCACAATCATCGATATCAATCCCGCCATCCTTGTCAACAAATACACGCAGGAACCAGTTGCTTCCTTCTTTTACGTATTCCACGTCTACCAATTCAAAGCCATTCTCTGACAGAAAAGGCTGGGTGATTTGCTCTACGTGATCCTTGATATTGGGTGTGCTCAAGCGTTCATAACCTCCAAGAGTATCTTCATTCCTATATACCAAAGAGTAAAGAGTGGGTTTCCCCACTCTTTACACAACGGTTCTATCTCCATGATTACCAAAAAAATTATAACATAGTCCACAAACACTGACAAGTAACAGAGCTTGACTGTCAAGGCTTGCAAGGCTTTAGGTGAACATTATACCCGCTTTTGAAAGCCCATATTTCGCTAGAAAAGAACACTGTGAACTATTTAAAATAATGAAAGTTGATTGCTTTCAGGCAGACCCCGGAAACAGCCCATTTGTCCCAATAGCTCAATCACCGTTTTACTTGCTTTTGATTTTTGCTGGAAATCCTCAACAGAAAGGAATTCCCCCAAATCTTTGGCCGCTGCAATATTGCGGGCAGCATTATCTCCTATACCTGCAAGAGCAGAGAATGGGGGAATTAGAGCATCTTGATCCACCGTAAACTTAGTTGCATGTGAATGATACAAATCAATATTTTTAAATCGAAGACCCCGCGCAGACATTTCTAATGCCATTTCTAACACGGGCAACATCCCTTTTTCTTTGGGTAATGCTTGGAACCCTTTTTGTTCGATCTCTTCAATCCGACGATATATCGCTTCGTATCCTTTACAGCAAAGTTCAATATCAAAATCTTCAGCACGCACAGTAAAATAGGTCGCATAGTACTCGATCGGATGATAAAGCTTAAAGTAAGCCGTTCGCACAGCAGAGATGACATAGGCTGCAGCATGTGCTTTCGGGAACATGTATTGGATTTTTAGGCAAGAGTCAATGTACCACTGGGGTACCTTGCACTTCTTCATCTCATCAATCCACTCTTGGGATAACCCCTTACCTTTACGAACATTTTCTGTGATTTTAAAAGCTAGACTCGCATCCATGCCCGCCTTATAAATCAGGAACAACATGATATCATCCCGGCACCCTATCACGGTCTTGATGTTGCACGTATTATTCTTAATCAAATCTTGGGCATTCCCAAGCCATACGCCCGTACCATGTGACAACCCTGAGATTTGGAGTAAATCGGCAAAGGAAGAAGGTTTGGATTCAATCAGCATCTGCCGAACAAATTTGGTGCCCATTTCCGGAACGCCATAGGTCGCAACAGGTGTACGAATCTGCTGAGGCGTTACGCCTAATGATTCGGTAGAATTGAACATACTCATCACTTTAGGGTCATTCATTGGGATAGTCGTCGGATCAACGCCCGTTAAATCTTGCAACATCCGCATCATTGTCGGATCATCATGCCCCAGAATATCCAGCTTCAAGAGGTTAGCATCGAACGCGTGATAGTCAAAATGGGTCGTCTTCCATTCTGATGAGGTATCATCTGCTGGATATTGCACAGGGGTAATGTCATCCACATCCATATAATCAGGAACTACAACAATACCGCCCGGGTGCTGACCTGTACTCCGTTTGACGCCCGTACATCCGGATGCAAGCCTACTAAGTTCAGCAGCACGCCACTTCTTGCCATGGTCTTCTTCGTATTTCTTCGCATATCCAAAAGCCGTCTTGTCTGCTACCGTACCAATGGTACCTGCACGGAATACATTTTTCTCACCAAAAATTTCTTTGGTGTAATTGTGAGCATGCGGCTGATACTCCCCTGAAAAGTTAAGGTCGATATCGGGTACTTTGTCCCCTTTAAATCCTAAAAACGTCTCAAACGGAATATCTTGTCCTTCCCCTTTCAATCGTTGACCACACTCCGGACAAGGTTTGTCGGGTAAATCAAATCCACTTGGGATAGTTCCATCTAAGAACCATTCGCTGTGTCTGCATTCTTTGTTCAAACACACATAGTGAGCGGGCAAAGGATTTACTTCTGAGATCCCTAAAAATGTGGCTACAACAGATGAACCTACCGAACCTCGGGAGCCTACTAGATACCCATCTTGGTTGGATTTCTTAACTAGCCGCTCAGAAATTAAATAGTTGGCAGAGAAACCATACTTAATTATGGGCTCAAGTTCTTTCTCCAAACGCTTGATTACCACATCCGGAAGGTCATCTCCATATAGGGATTTAGCCGTATCGTAGCAAGTCTGACGTATCTCTTCGTCTGCGCCTTCAATGATAGGTGTGAAAAGTTTGTCCGGGAACAATTCAAGTTCTTCAAAGCGATCAGCAAGCTCCGACGTATTGGTCACTACCACTTCAAAAGCCTTTTCTTTGCTCAAAAATTCGAACTCGCTTAGCATCTCCTCTGTAGTTCGTAAATGCGCATCTGGCTTGCGAATATCTTTTAGAGGACTAAATCCGGTAATTCCATGAATGGCAATATCTCTATATAGCTTATCGCGAGGTTCAAGATAATGAACATTGCCTGTAGCAATGACTTTTTTCTCAAGCTTCCTACCGATCTCACATATTTTGAGGACAGCTGTCTCCAGTTCAACAGGACTTCCCACAAGCCCTTTGTCCACCAAATGCATATACATAGTCAAGGGTTGAATTTCTAATACATCATAAAAATGAGCGATCTCTTCTGCTTCTTCCACAGACTTGTTCAGAACTGCTTCAAAAAATTCCCCTTTTTCACAGCCAGAAATGACAAGCAGACCTTCCCGCATCTCCGCAAGCTTGGACTTAGGAATGCAAGGCACACGTTTGAAGTGATCGGTATGAGATAGCGATATTAATTTAAATAGATTCTTTTTACCAGTCATATTCAAGGCGTAAATGGAACAATGGAACGGTCTTACATTTGATAAATCCTTCCCGACTCGTTCATTGAGCTGATCCAGATGGGTGAAACCTTGTAATTTCGCGGCATCTTCAAGTAAGCCCGTTAAAATCTCTCCCAATGCCAGCGTATCATCGATAGCACGGTGGTGGTTCTCAAGCGAAACTTTATACTTCGATGCTAGAGTATTTAATCGATGATTCTTCATCGAAGGATACAAAAGTCTGGCAAGTTCCAAAGTGTCGAGTACAGGGTTCGTTATCGGTTCCACCTTTAATTCTCTAAGCTTCTCATTAACAAAGCCTACATCGAATCTGGCGTTATGTGCAACGAGGATACCATCTTTAGCAAAATCAAGAAATGCCTTCAGTACGACATCTACTTCTGGCGCATCTTGAACCATTTCGTCATTTATATTAGTCAACTGCTGAATGTTATAAGGTATTCGCTCATGCGGATTGACAAAGGAGGCATATCGATCGACTTCTTTCCCCTCCACCATACGCACTGCGGCAATTTCAATAATTTTATTTTGTGTAACAGATAGTCCCGTTGTCTCAATATCAAATACGATATATTCGGAAGATTTCAAGTCGAGCGGCTTAGGATTTAGTACTACAGCTACATTATCGTTGACTACATTCGCTTCCACACCATACATCATCTTGATGCCGTTTTTTTTCGCAGATTTGGCTGCATCTGGATAGCTCTGCACTCCGCCATGATCTGTAACGGCAATCGCTTTGTGTCCCCACTTTGCTGCTAATTTGACATATTGATCTATGGGAGTAATGGCATCCATAGTGCTCATCGTGGTATGAAGATGAAATTCAACTCGCTTCTCTGGTGCATTATCTTTGCGACCAGCGGGTCCGCCTACTTCTGACAAATCTGATGGAATCATGACTAACTCAGGAATTTGCATAAAGCGGTCATATTCAATCTTGCCACGCGCTTTAACCCATTTCCCATTCGCTAATTGACTCATCACTTTAAGATCATCTTTAGTCTTCGCGAACATCTTCATTTGAAGAGAATCACTAAAGTCCGTTATATAGTAAGTAAATAGGGTACTGCCATTACGCAGTTCCTTACGTTCCAATCCGAAGATGGTACCTTGAATAGTAATCTTCTTTTCTTCATCCTGAATATCTTTAAGGGGCACAGGAGCTTCCTTAATATCGTAACCCACTTGAAGCTTGACCACTTCACCATTATCATCTGGTAAGGGTTCCATTTCCGCTTCCATACTCGTCATCATCTGCTGGATAACTTCACGGCTCTCCTCAACAATTCGTTGCTGAAATTCTTCATGAGCATCCGTTTGGCCTTCGCCAGCTTGTATTTTGACTCTAAGAGAGAGCGCGAAGAACATATCGTAAAAGGCGGTAACGGCTCGGTCGATTCCCTTTTTCTTAGCTAACTCCAGAGAAGTAGCATCCCCCATTGAAATAACAACCAGATCGCCTTCTACTTCAAAAGATGCTCTTGTCATCCATCCATTTACCGAAGGGACTTCCTTTTTCACCCATTCTAGAAAGGATTGCCAGTATTCTTCAACGATCTGCCCAGACGTCAGACCGGCCTTATACCTAAATTCAAAAGAAATAGACGAAATATGCTGCATTTTCTCTTGAACCTGCTGACAAAAAGCACGATAGACAGGTCCAGGGATCATTATCTCCTTTGAGACAATGATCTTCCATTCTCGATTGGATCGACTCACTTCTACCTTTTCAATCCATCCATCCAAAAAATGATTATCGATCATGCCCCCAGGAATCTCAGCCTGTTTTAATAACAACTCAAATCTTCGTCTCTTATCTAATTTCTCCGTCTCGCTCATTGTTCTCCCCTTTCTCTAGCTTCCCAAATGAGAAAAGAGACTTCCGTCAATGGTTGTGTGCGCATCACCCAACTACTGCCGGAAGCCCCAGGCTTATATTTATCTATACCAGCTTATATCTGTTGTTACGATTAATAGGCTCTTGCAAATACCACTGTATGGTTAGCTTTCTGTCCGCAGACCAAGCAAAGTTCTTTCTCAACTTGCGGATCAAAAGGAATGTTACGACTTGTAGCACCGGTCTCTTGTTTTACAGCATCTTCACAAGCTTCGGAACCACACCATCCAGCAAGTGTAAAACCACGTTGTTCTTCAATGTTGGCTTTCATCTCATCCAGTGTATCCACACTGTAGAAATGACTTTCACGGAAAGCTAGAGCTCGATCGTACATTTCTTGCTGTACTTGATCTAGCATAGCTGTAACTTCCTCAACCAATTGATCTTGTTGAACCACTTTCTTTTCACCGCTAATGCGAGATACCAATACACACACGCCGTTTTCCATGTCACGAGGTCCAATTTCAAGACGGACAGGAATACCACGCATCTCATATTCATTGAATTTCCAACCTGGTCGAACATCTGCACGATCATCGATACCTACGCGAATGCCCGCTTTTTTCAATTGTGCAAACAGTTCATCCGCACGGCCAACAACCTCGTCCCGTGTCTTAGGTGGCCCGATTGGAATGATCATCACTTGTTTTGGAGCTACTTTGGGTGGAAGCGCAAGACCTCGATCATCGCCATGGACCATAATCAGAGCCCCAATTAGACGAGTACTTACACCCCACGAAGTGGTATGCACGAACTCTTGTACATTTTCGCGATTCAAGTATTTAATATCAAAAGCCTTGGCAAAATTAGTCCCTAGGTAATGTGATGTTCCGGCTTGTACAGCACGTCCATCTTTCATCATCGCCTCAATGGAGAATGTATCAAGAGCGCCAGCAAACTTCTCCGAAGGTGTCTTCTGTCCCACTATAACAGGAATGGCCAAGAAATTCTCAACGAAATCCCGATAGATATCCAAGATTTTCATCGTCTCTTCCCGAGCTTCTGCTTCATTCTCATGCGCAGTGTGGCCTTCTTGCCATAAGAACTCACTTGTACGTAAGAAAGGCAATGTACGTTTTTCCCAGCGAACTACGTTAGCCCACTGATTAATAAGTACAGGCAGATCACGATAAGATTGAATCCAGCGTTCATACATATGACCAATCATCGTCTCAGAAGTAGGACGAATGGCTAGTCTTTCTTCCAGCTTCTCTCCAGCGGCTTCCGTAACCCAAGGAAGTTCAGGATTGAACCCTTCTACATGATCCTTTTCCTTTTGGAAGAAACTCTCTGGAATGAACAAAGGGAAATAAGCATTCCGGTGTCCCGTTTCTTTGAATCTACGATCTAGATCTTGTTGTATATGTTCCCATATCTCATATCCGTCCGGCTTGAATACGATACAACCACGAACGGGGGAATAATCCATCAGATCAGCTTTCTTAATTACATCAATATACCAGCGAGAAAAGTCCTCAGACTGGGACGTAATCTCTGTTACGAACTGCTTGTCTTCTTTAGCCATTAGAAACCGTATCCCCCTATAATAAAAACCTGCAAAATTAACCGTTAATTAATCGTAAAATATCGTTATATGTCACTGCAATCATGAGTAAGAACAACATCGCAAACCCCACGAAATGGACCATACCTTCACGGTTCGGATCAATAGGTTTGCCTCGCAATGCTTCCACGCCTAAGAATGCTAATCGACTACCGTCTAAAGCAGGAATAGGCAATAGATTGAAAATCCCTAAATAAAGACTCATGATCGCTGCCCAATACGTGAGTTGTTCAATACCTTGTTTTGCAATTTGACCCGTGACTTCAAAGGTCCGAACCGGTCCGCCTAGATCGTTCATATTGAATTTGTTGATAAGTTGTTTGAATCCCATGAAAATGGCTTTTGTGGTATCTACCATCGCTTGACCTGATTTCGTAAAGGTCTCACCAAACCCTACACTACGTGTAGGAAGCGCAGGAGTAATCCCTACTTTTCCGCCTTCTTGTCCCTTCATACCACGCGGGGTAATACTCACTTCCATCGGTTGATTATCTCTGATAATCGTCCATTTCATCGGTGTATTTTTCGAATCCGAAATTAAAGTAATCATTTTCTGAGGGTCCGTACCGATTTTCTGTCCGTTAATCGTATCAATGATATCTCCCTTTTGAAGATGAATCTCATCGGCTGGCATGCCTTTGGTAATTTCACCAATTTGAAGATATTTAGGATTCTCAATGGCTACTCCTGCCATTTGCAAATGAAGAGCAAATAACACAAAGGCCAAGATGAAGTTCATCATTGGACCAGCAAAAATCGCCAATGCACGTTGCCCTACAGTCTTACTACCATATTGACGGTTTTTCGGAGCAATTTGAATTTCTTTTCCCTTAGCTACAAGGTGCGCCTTAGGATGAACTGCGTACGTATGAGCTTCTCCGTCGACTTCCAGTACAATTTGAAGTTTGTCTTCAAGATCTGCACTTTGTACTTCACCACGGATTACATTTTTGCGATTATCAAGACGATCCATATAGATCTTGGTTACTTCTTGGCCTGAACATCTCAGGGCCACGGTCTGACCTGGCTGAACCGCAACGAGTTCCGGATCTTCACCAGCCATTCTTGCATATCCTCCAAAAGGTAACAGTCTCAATGTGAACTGTGTCTCGTCTCTTTTGTAAGAAAAAAGCTTAGGACCAAAACCAATGGCAAATTCTCTTACCAGAATTCCGGCACGCTTGGCAAAATAATAGTGTCCCCATTCATGTACAGTTACGATGAGAAAAAACATTAACACCGTAAGAAATATAATCTGCAGCATTTCCAATCGAGAGCATCCTCCTTTGGTAGACCGGATCGCTATAGCCAGCTTGCCGTCTCTTCTATTATCATCCTATTCCGCTTAAGAGAAACTCAGTTCTCTAACTTTAGAGACGTAAAGCTATTTACGCACGGGAAGCCAAATCCCTTGCCCAACGATCTGCTTCTTGAATAGTTCCTAGGTCAGGCGCCGCTATACTTGTATGCGCGGCTAACACTTTTTCAATCACAGTCTCGATGTGCAGGAAGGAGATTTCCCCTTTCAAAAAGCGGGCAACCGCCACTTCATCTGCTGCATTATATACGCAAGTAGCGGTACCACCTATTTTACCACATTCGAAGGCAAGTCTTAAACAAGGGAAGCGTTCGAAGTCCATTTCCTTAAAATGGAGCTTGGACACCTCTGCAAGAGAAAGCCGTTTAGCTGGGGAAGGCCAGCGCTCTGGATATGTTAGTGCATATTGTATAGGCACACGCATGTCAGGACTTCCGAGCTGAGCCATAATACTTCCATCATGGAATTCCACATAGGAGTGAATGATACTTTCCGGGTGAAGCAAAACGCCGATCTGTTCATAAGGAAGTCCGAACAACCAGTGAGCCTCAATGACTTCAAGTCCTTTGTTGACCATCGTTGCTGAATCAATCGTTAACTTGGAACCCATCGACCAGTTCGGATGCTTCAAAGCAGCTTCCACCGTGACCTCTGCTAATTGAGCGCGGCTATAATCACGGAAAGATCCTCCAGAAGCCGTAAGTGTAATTTGAGTGACTTCAGACAGTTTCTCCCCATTTAAACATTGGAAAATAGCTGAATGTTCACTATCGATCGGAAGCAACGAAACCCCTTTTTCACGAGCTAGAGAAGTCACTAGGTGACCAGCGGTCACTAAGGTCTCCTTATTCGCTAGTCCTATAGTCTTTCCTTCTTGAATGGCAGCAAGCGTTGAAGGTAAACCTGCACTACCAACTACTGCAGTGATCACCATGTCTGCTTCTGTACCTGCGGCTACTTCCACTAGTCCCTCAGGACCGTAGTACAGTTCAACACCAGAAGGTAAATAAGGACGAATCTCGTCTGCTAGCGCTTTGCTTCCTACGGAAGCTTTGCGAGGTTTATAGGTTTTGACCTGCTCCATAAAAAGTTCAATATTTGAACCTGCAGCCAATCCTTCAATTTGGAAATGTTCAGGATGCATCTGCACGACATCTAAAGTTTGTGTTCCAATAGAACCCGTAGATCCTAGAATAGATAACTTCTTCATATGGATACCTCACGTTATTTGATGAAATTCAAAGATGTAGCTAAAGGCTATAGAAAGGCAACAACATTAGAATATGTACAAAGGGAAAGACGGTAAGCCAACTATCACAGCGGTCCAAAATTCCTCCATGCCCCGGTAAAAGTGTGCCTGAATCTTTTATACCATATACTCGCTTATATGCAGATTGAACAAGATCCCCTAACTGCCCGATAACAGCAGCAACTAGCCCTAGTACTACGGCTCTGCCTATAGATAATGTGCCGTTGGAGAATAATGCAAACCCTACTGCAACTACCACAGCAAGCACAACCCCACCCAGTGCGCCTTCAATCGTCTTGTTCGGACTGATGGATGGCCACAGCTTATGGCTTCCCCATTGTCTGCCTACAAAGTAAGCACCTGCATCGCTAGCCCAAATGGAGAACAGTAATAAAAATGTCCAAAACAGGCCATGTCCATCTGGCGTGCTCCGAGACTCCGCTATATATGAGAAGCCAATCCCCACATATACACTCCCTAGAAACAATAAAGCAGCTTGATCAATCGTAATCCGGTTCTTGGTAAATACCGTGACAAATAGAAATAAAAGCATGAGTACCCAAAGAAGCGATTGAGGCGTAAACGAAATTCCCATAAGGCGCCAAGGCGCCACAAGAATGAACACCCCAGCAAAACCTAGGAGGGCTGTTCCACTTACTGCGGACGTCTTGGTCATGCGGACAAATTCGAAATAACCAATTAGAGACATAATAAGAATTAAGCTATGATACCAAAAACCTCCTGCCAAAGAGAGTCCAAGAAATACTATGGCTGCTGCCACACCAGTAATCAAGCGTTGCTTCAAACAAGTCCACCTCCATCCACAATTAAGATAAGCCTCCGTAACGCCTTGTTCTTCTTTGGTATTCTGCTACAGCTTGGGCGAGTTGGTCACGTCCAAACTCAGGCCAATACAAATCAGTGAACCACAGTTCACTATAGGCTAATTGCCAAAGCATAAAATTGCTTAGTCTCAATTCTCCACCCGTACGAATTAACAAGTCTGGGTCAGGTAGAGCTGTATGATACAAATGCTCTCCAATCCATTCTTCCGTGATATCAGCAGGTGTAAGTGCTCCCGAAGCCAATGCTTCTGCCGCTTCTTTGAATGTCTCTTTGATTTCTCTACGACTGCCATAGTTCAGAGCAAAGTTCAGTACAAGGCCCGTATTATTCTCTGTTCTTCGCATTGCTTCTTCCATTGCGGCAATCGTGTGAGAAGGCAGTTCTTCTGGATGTCCCATCATCTGAATACGTACATTTTTCTCAATCAGTTCTTCGAGTTCCATAGCCAAAAACTCCTCTGGAAGCCGCATTAAAAAATCCACTTCATCCTTTGGACGTTTCCAGTTTTCTGTTGAAAAAGCATACATCGTCAAATATTCAATACCAATCTCATCTGCCGCTAAAGCTGCACGTTTCACGGCTTTCATTCCTGTCTGGTGGCCCACAATGCGAGGCAGACCTCTACGGTTCGCCCAACGACCATTCCCATCCATAATAATGGCAACATGACGAGGAATATTATCTTTGGACAAGGTAGGAACAGGTAATTTTTGAGCTTTATTCTTGTTCCACCAGGATTGAATTATGTTGATCATTCCCTTTTCCTCCAAGCGATGATGAAAAAGAGACAAACCCCACCAATATGGAGGGGCTGCTCACGTCTCTTAAACTTCCATGATCTCTTTTTCTTTCGCAGCGAGCACTTTCTCCACTTCCGCGATAAATTTGTCCGTAGACTTTTGAACATCATCTTGATGGCGACGTGACTCATCTTCGGAGATATCCGTTTTTTCCATCTTTTTGATGTCATCATTTGCATCGCGACGAATATTACGAATCGCTATTTTGGCATCTTCACCAAATTTCTTCGTCGTCTTCACTAGATCTAAGCGGCGCTCTTCCGTCAATGCAGGTATGGACAAGCGAATCGTTGTTCCATCATTTGCAGGCGTAAGACCAAGGTCAGACTTCTGAATAGCGCGCTCAATATCTGCCAAAGAGGATTTATCCCAAGGCTGAATAAGTAATGTTCGTGAATCTGGTGTGTTGATATTCGCCAATTGATTCAGCGGTGTAGGTGCACCATAATAGTCAAGCTGAATGCGATCTAATAAAGAAGGAGTAGCGCGACCCGCACGAAGTGTGGACAAATCTCTTTTCAAAGAAACAATCGCTTTTTCCATACGCTCTTCTGCGTTGTTTTTCACTGATTGTGGCATTAATTAACACTCCCTTTAACGATAGTTCCGATTTTTTCACCCAGAACAACACGTTTTATATTCCCCTGCTCCGTTATAGCAAAGACGATAAGAGGGATATCATTATCCATACAAAGCGAGGAAGCTGTGGAATCCATGACTCCCAGATTGTTGCTTAGTATTTCCATGTAAGTCAGTTGCTCAAACTTCTGTGCGGTTGGATCTAGTGCTGGATCTGCTGAATATACACCGTCTACTTTGTTCTTCGCCATAAGAATAACTTCCGCTTCAATCTCTGCTGCACGAAGAGCAGCCGTTGTATCTGTGGAGAAGAATGGATTTCCTGTACCCGCCGCAAAAATAACGACACGACCTTTTTCCAAATGGCGAATAGCACGGCGACGAATATAAGGCTCAGCAATTTGTTGCATGGCTATAGATGTCTGCACTCGAGTAGGCACTTCAATTTGTTCTAGGGCATCTTGCAATGCAAGTGAGTTCATTAGAGTAGCCAGCATTCCCATGTAGTCTGCTGTTGCACGGTCAATCCCCTTGGCACTTCCTGCAATCCCGCGCCAAATGTTACCTCCACCACAGACGATAGCTACTTCCACACCCAACTCTACTACTTCCTTCACTTGCTGTGCAATAGAGGAGATCATCTGGGCATCAATACCATATCCGTTTTGACCGGCTAGAGACTCCCCGCTGACTTTCAAGACAACACGCTTAAATACAGGCTGTTCCAAAGTATACCCTCCACTTTCCATGATAGCTCTTAACAGCTATCAAGTTAAAAAAGAAGGAACACGAAGTGTTCCAGTCTTTTTGTTATAGATTAAATTATAGGTCAATCTCCATACACATTATGCTTGTATTATTTTTTAACTTGGGACAAAACTTCTTCAACGAAGTTGTCGACTTTTTTCTCAAGACCTTCGCCAAGTTCGTAACGAACGAAACGACGGATTGAGATATTTTCGCCAATTGTGCTGATTTTTTCGTTAACCAATGTGTTGATAGTTTTATCAGGGTTCTTAACGAATGTTTGCTCAAGCAAGCAATATTCTTCATAATATTTGCTGATGCGGCCTTCAACCATTTTTTCAACGATTTTTTCTGGTTTGCCTTCATTCAAAGCTTGAGCTTTAAGAATTTCTTTTTCTTTCTCAAGTTCATCTGTTGGCACTTCTTCACGACGAACATATTTAGGGTCAGCTGCAGCGATTTGCATTGCGATATCACGAGCGAACTCTTTGAATTGGTCTGTTTTTGCAACGAAGTCTGTTTCACAGTTGATTTCTACAATTACGCCAATTCTTCCGCCAGCGTGGATATAAGATTCAACTACGCCCTCAGTAGCAATACGTCCTGCTTTGTTTGCTGCTGCTGCAAGACCTTTTTCACGAAGCAATTCAGAAGCCTTTGTCAAATCACCGTTTGCTTCTTCCAATGCTTTCTTACAATCCAGCATACCCGCACCAGTTTTCTCACGCAACTCTTTTACTGCTTTTGCATCTACTGCCATGTATAAAACCTCCATAATTTAGATTTAATCGGTTTTTATCCCTTAAAAAAAAGGTGGTGAGAGGTTCTATCACCTAACAACCACCCTTTTCATATATTCCATCGTGTATGTTAGCTTAACATAAATTAAGCTGTAGTTTGTTCACCTTGGTTAGCTTCGATCACTGCATCAGCCATTTTACCTGTCAGCAATTTAACAGCGCGAATCGCGTCATCATTACCTGGGATAACATAGTCGATTTCGTCTGGATCACAGTTCGTATCTACGATACCTACAATTGGGATACCCAATTTGCGAGCTTCAGCTACTGCGATACGTTCTTTGCGTGGGTCAATAATGAATAGAGCACTTGGTAGGCCCTTCATGTTCTTGATTCCGCCTAGGAACTTCTCAAGACGATCTTTTTCTTTGCGAAGAATGATAACTTCTTTTTTAGGTAGCACAGCGAATGTGCCGTCCTCTTCCCATTTTTCCAAAGTCTTCAAACGATCAATACGTTTTTGGATAGTTTGGAAGTTAGTTAGAGTTCCTCCGAGCCAACGTTGGTTAATGTAAAATTGACCTGCGCGCTCAGCTTCTTCTTTTACAGAATCTTGTGCTTGTTTTTTCGTTCCGACGAAAAGGATTGTACCATTTTCCCCAGCAATACTTTTAACGAAATTATAAGCTTCTTCTACCTTTTTCACTGTCTTTTGCAAGTCAATGATGTAAATACCGTTTCTTTCTGTGAAGATATAACGATCCATCTTCGGGTTCCAACGACGTGTTTGGTGACCGAAATGTACCCCTGCTTCGAGGAGTTGTTTCATCGAGATAACTGCCATCTTCACGCACCTCCTAGGTTTGGTTTTATTTTGTGTTGCCCTCCGCCAAGATCATCTCCCGTTAAAACTCGCCATACAGCAAGCACCCTTAACGAAATCAATCAGCGTGTGTTTTAACACCGTCATTTAATATACCATAATTGCAAACGGGATGCAATAATTTATAGGACTTTTTATTGGGCACAATGACTCCCTTTATTTACTAGTTGCGGGCTTAGTAATCTTTGTAATGATGGACTCTACGTTCTCACCTTTCTTAAACTGGAAATCTCCCATTTGTAATCTGTAATTTGCTTTAAGTCCATCCGCAACTTGAACAAATCCACTTGCGTCATTAATGATTCCAGCTTTTTTAAGTCCTGCTGCTACATCATTAAGCGTATCGCCTGAGACAATAGTAAATGTAGTTACGGAAGGTTCCTTAGGAGAAGAGGTAGTAGAATTCGCTGGTGCTTTAACTGAGGGGTTGTCATCTTTGTTAGCAGGCTGCTCGGGTGTAGTGGGTGCAACTACAGCTTTGGGCACGACAGGTTCTTTGGTAGGTGTCACAGGTTTCTCCTTAGACGCTTTTTCCTTAGCCTGTTTTTCCTGCCATTCTTTCTCTGTATATACCTTGTCCTCTGAGCTATATACTTTTAGCCCTTGCACGATGGCTGCCTTGTCTATCTGTTCTCTTGTCGCTAGTGTTCCTGTGGATGATCCCTGACCGAAATTCATAATTTGAAGCAATAGAGCCCCGGCTATCAGACCAATACCCAGCCCAAGCATAAAGAGGCGATTTTTCATAGGAAAATCTCCTCCTTATTTGCTAGTTGCAGGATCAATTGTACTTCTCCACGCTGGATACCCAGTGCCTTAGCAATCGCATCCATGGACTTTCCTTGGTTATGCAGCTCGAACAAATCAGCATAACGATCTCTCACACTCTGGGATGCGCTGTTCACCGGAACGGATTTCTCGTTCTCCTGTTTTAACATCTCAGCCCTTGCCACATTTTCTGCTGCAGTTGCTGTATCTACAGAGAATGATCGTTCCAGAAGTTGAATTCTCATGTCTTGTGCTGCATATGATCTGTCAGATTCAGATAAGCGAGTACGAAGCTCCGTGACCTGCTCTTGAAGAGAAAGGCGCTGAGCCTTAGCCTCCGTTCTGATCTGAGCAACAAGTTCTACGATCTCAAGATTTTCTCTTTCAATTTCAGACATATAATGCTCCATGGTAGCTTCAACTTGTGAAGTATCCGTGGAGAACTCGGTAAGTTGTTCTTTTCGCTTAGGCAGCATTAAAGAATAGACGATTGCAGCTGCTCCGAGCAGCACTACATACAGCCAGGGACTTCCACTCATATACTCACCCTACTTAGTGTAATAGTTATAATGAAAAATCTATATTGAGACCTTTATATGGATGCTCTGCGGGATGATCAGCAGGTTTATCCTTGTCTTCTTCTCGTAATTTAGGTCCATGCTTTCTCGATTCATTATTAGAAGAAGCATGCTCTCCATCTTTTATCGATGTTTGAGTGGATTCGTGAATTCCACTACTCCTCTTGCGCTCCTGAGCTGCATCTTGGACGACTTGATGCTCTAAAGTATGTTGATTGTGAGCATGCCTCTGCAGATGATCTTGTTGCATTCTACTCGCATCACTCGTGCGTGGAACAGCAATTTGCAACTCAACCGCTTTGAAATCCATGGATAGACCTCCCCAACAGCAAACTCAGACGTAAGCTGACATTAAAATATCACCTTCACTGAAATAAAAAGTCATTCTTGAAATGGGATCATTTACGAATTTAGTATATCTACCGATGACAATTTTCGAACCACCATAGATCATTTTTATTACCTGTACTTTGGCACGACTAGTATCTTCAAGAGACTTCTCAATCTCTAACATGCGCTCTTTCAATTCTACTTGCTGACTCTTATGAAGCTTCTTTGTCATATTCAGCTTGGTCCGCATATCCATCTTATCTTGAGTTAACTTACCTAGCGAAGCCAATTGATCTAAAAGTGTTAAAGCTTTTTCTGACTTATCCAGGCTGGCGACGATTTCTTTGAACTGCTGTTTGAGTTCGACAAGTTCATTGCGAAGTTCCGGTAATGCACCCACTTCAATGGTTGTTGCCGTAGACATGGGGTTGCCAATTACCCGGGCAATGACCCGATCTCCTGCTTGAACATTCCCACCTATAATCAATCCTTTCGGACCGTTACAAATGACATTTTGTCCAGCACGAATATGGGAATGCATAATACTTTGAGAGACCAGGATGTCTGCACTAGCATGTACATTTCCATCTTGAACAAATGAGCTTTTTACATTTAGGCCCGCCTTAACGATGCCTTTGTTATAGCCAATAATGCCACCACTAATATCAATAGAACCTTCCGCAATCAGTTCAGCGCCTTCAACACCGCCAATGACTCGAATGTCTCCTGACGCAGTAATCCGGAATCCCGTTAATACATTTCCCCGAACGACTACAGTTCCTACAAAATTGATATTTCCTGTACTGTAATCAACATCGCCGTTCACCTCAAATACAGGGAATACATTCACTTTACCTCGCTCAGTAGGGGTAACGAGACCATCGATAGCGGCATACATCGCAGTCTGCTCCCCATTGAGGACAACATTTTTCCCCATTTTAAATCTCGCATTTTTTCCTGCCTTATAAGGCAGTTCTTCACCGGTTACTGCAATCCCGGACCTACCATCTGTAGGTGGAACAAGTTCAGCGATGAGTTGACCTCGTTGAATATTGTTTAGCTTGGTAACTTCTTTATAATCCACACTTCCGTCTTCGTTCTCTAGCGGTCCTGTGAAATCATCATAAATGGGCATAGTATAGCGTATAGAGCCATTAACTCCATGTATGGGATCCACGCCATATGCAACGGGAGTCCGGCTAAAATAGTATTCCTTCGGATTCAATACAAAACTTCGTATGATATCCTCTTGTAGCCCATACTTTACTCCGTGAGCAAGAAGGAATCCTTCCAGAACTTGCTCTGTGCAGCTGAAGGATTCATCTTCTTTAATAAACTGGATATAAGCCACGGTTTTCTCATTGGATATCGTTACGCTCAAATATTGATTCAAATCCAGTTCCACTTGCTCTCCCATCACTACCCCTCCATTTCAGATTAAAATGTACCTTAGTCATCTTGCATTAACAGATCCCGCTGTTTATCCAAGCTGCCGCGGAGCCGTAGAATCGCCTTAGAATGTAATTGTGAAATACGTGAAGGGGATAAAGACATCACCTCTGCAATCTCACTCAATGATAAATCTTCATAATAAAGTAAAGAAACGACCGTACGCTCTTTCTCAGTCAATTTCTCAATTCCCTTAGTCAATGAATCCTTTAAAAAGAACTCCCGGACTTTGTAATCCGGATTCTTCGCTTTGTCATCCACCAGTATGGATAGTCGAGTCTCGGTGTCTTCATCTCGGATAGGATCCTCCAAGGAACAAAGTGTCATTACAGCTACTTCTTGGAGCATGGTTTGGAAATCCTGGATAGAAATATCCAGATGATGGCTCATTTCTTCATCCGATACGGTACGTAAATACTGTTGTTCTAACTTCTGATAGCCTTCTTCAATTCGTTTTGCTTTCTCACGAACAGAACGAGGAACCCAATCCCCTTGTCTTAGCCCATCTAATATTGCTCCACGAACCCGCCAAGACGCATAGGTCTCGAATTGGAGTCCCCGTTTATAATCAAATTTCTCCACGGCATCAATTAGACCCATAACCCCATTACTAGCCAAATCATCTCTGGACACATTCTTAGGCAAACCTACGGCAAGCCTACCTGAAACATAATCTACAATAGGAAGAAATTTTTCAATCAATACTTTTTTGGCCTCGATATCTCCATGCTCTTTCCATTTCTCCCAAATATCTGCATGGTTCAGACCTGTTGATTTGCGCTCGTTCACTCGCCTTCACCCTCCTTATTTTTCTGTCAGGTGACGAACAGCCTTCGCCAGTTCCTCAGGATCCCGCTGTGATGTTGTAACCAGTTTTGGCGGACTTAAAGGTGAAAATTGGTTCGGCTGCTGCGAAACGTCCGGTTTTGGTTTGATTAAATCACTTAGTTCATCTGTCTCATCGGGGGTCGTGTAATCCAGTCTTGTCCCTCTATTGTAATCATCTATTCTATCTGCGGATAACTGAGGCTCACTAATCATCTTAAATACCCATCTGATTGCAAAGGCTAGGACAAACCATACAGCAAATGCCATCAAGCCTCTTATAAAACTTGTCAGCAGCATGTTGTTCGCAAAGGATACCATGAAGGTCAGCAAGAAGCCGATGCCTCCACAGATCCAGTTAAAACTCATTTTTCCTATCATGGCTACAATTCCTTTATACCCATTTGTGCACTACGTATGAACAATATTCCTGTCTCACAATCGAGTTCGATCGTGCGTCCATAATTACCACCCGTGTCTTCTGCAATTAAGGGTATTCCCAGTTCAGCTAACTTAAGCTTGCATGACTCTACATTTCTAGGCCCAATTCGCATGGTATCTCCTTTGCCCGCAAATACAAACATTTGAGAGCCACCTGCCATCTTAGCTACTATTCTTTTGGGTGAAGCTCCTAAACGGATTAATTTGTCAAAAACTGAAGGGACAGCTGTATCCGCATACTTAGCTATATTCAGCGCACCTTCACGAGCAATATCGGATGAAGGTAGCATAACATGGGCAAGTCCTGCTACTTTTAGGTACGGATCATACAAGGTTAACCCTACGCAGGATCCTAACCCCGTTGTTCGAATGACACCCGTTTTCTCAATAATATCAAGCTCGGCCATGCCCACTTTTACGATGCGCTGCTCATCAATCATTTCGTCGGCACTCCCAGCGAAGTAAAGATTTTGTCAAATGACTCGGGATCAGGTATCAAAAAGAACTGTCCTTCTACTTGCTGCTGATCTTCGATAAACGTAGTGTCTATAAGTAATGCGTCGTCTCCCATCTCACCAAACTGGAGTAAGCCATAACTTAGGATGGCTCCTGCCATATCAATGGCCAGTGCCGGAACGGTAGGCCACATAGACAATCCTGTGAAATCTGCTAAGGAAGATAGATAAGATCCGGCAAGAATATTGCCAATCTCGGACAAGGCCGACATTTCCATCTCCGTAAATTCGGACTCCTTAGCTACAGTCAAATTAGCTAGACGATGAAGAAGCTTTTTCCCGGCATCTGGAGTCATAATAAAAAACAAATTACTGGGTGCTTCGCCCTCAACTCTAAAAAATATAGCCAAAACAATTTCTTCCGCTCCGCCCACTCTTTCTGCGATGGCTTCAAAAGGAAGCATCTGGACTTTGGGAACTGCCATGTCAATCGGCTTGTCCAGCAGACAGGATAATGCAGTTGCCGCATTTCCCGCACCTATGTTTCCGATTTCTTTCAGTACATCCATTTTAAATTCCGCAAAGTCCTTAAAGAGATCCACGGCTTATCCCTCAATACTTTCCAATTGAATAATTTCACTTCGGTTCAAAACTTCGGAAAGATTCAGCATAATGAGCAGACGTTCCTCCGATACTCGCGCGACACCATCTAAATACTTGGCTTTAATTCCACCTACTACTTCTGGTGGTGCATCAATAATATCGGTATTCAAATCCATAACATCATTAGCAGAATCTACAATGAATCCCACTTCCAAATCTTCAGCAGTTACAATAATGATTCGGCTCTGTTCTGTGAAATCAGCTTCCGGCAATCCAAAGCGTCCCCTTAAGTCAATCACAGGGATAACTACGCCTCGTAGATTGATCACCCCTTTAACAAAAGAGAATGTCTTGGGTACCCGTGTAATAGGCAAAATTCTCTCAATCGTCTGTACTTTCTCTACTTCAATTCCGTACTCTTCATTCGCAAGCTTAAACACAATTACTTTAATATCCTGTCCCATGGAATTGCCTCCTCTATTTAATGAATGTATTTGGATCGATAATTAAAGCCACTTGACCATCCCCTAGGATTGTCGCGCCGGCAATTCCCTGAATCGAAGGAAGATATTTACCTAGATTCTTAATTACAATTTCGTTCTGTCCTATAAATTCCTGAACCGACAATGCAGCAAGTCGATCTCCCTTACGAATAACTACGATCTCGGTCTCTTCCTCTGCCTCTTCATCAAAGTCAGGAACGCCAAAGATCTGAGCTAAGGAAAGTAAAGGAATATGACTATTGCGATAAGAGACCATATTATAGCCATGCACTGAGCGAATCTGATTCCGTTCAATCAGTCCAGTCTCTACAATGGAGGAGAGTGGGATCGCATATTTCTCACTGCCAATCTGAATGAGCATCGCAGAGATAATAGAGAGCGTAAGTGGGAGCTGAACCGAGAACTTTGTTCCTTGACCCCATTTGGATGAAATCACTACTGTACCACCTAAGGACTCAATTTTACTTTTAACAACATCAAGACCTACGCCACGTCCAGAAATATCTGAGATGGTATCCGCTGTACTAAAGCCTGCTGCGAACAGGAGCTGAGCGACTTCATCATCCGTATAGGATGAAGCTTGTTCTGCGGTAACTACCGAATTTTTCACGGCTTTTGCCAGCACTTTGTCGCGGTTGACACCATAGCCATCATCTTGAATCTCAATAAATACGTGGTTACCGGAATGGAAAGCTTTCAAAAGCACAGTACCCGTGTCAGACTTCCCAGCAGCTAAGCGATCCTCGGTGGATTCTACACCATGGTCAACGGCGTTGCGCAGCAAATGCACCAGCGGATCTCCGATTTCGTCAATGACGGTACGATCGAGCTCAGTGTCGGCTCCTTCAATGACTAGATCTATTTTTTTATTTAATGTTTTGGCTAAATCTCGAACCATACGCGGGAATCGATTAAATACGGTATCAATCTGCACCATTCTCAGTTTCAAGACTATATTTTGTAGATCCGTACTTACACGGCTCATATGTTCCACGGTCTCCGTGAGATCCGCGCGTTTCACTTCACCCGCAAGTTGCTCTAATCTTACTCGGTCGATTAATAGCTCACTAAATAGATTCATTAGAACATCTAGACGTTCAATATCTACTCGAATGGTTCTAGAAGGCGTATTCGCAGCTGCTTTTTTTGCTTGAGGAGCATTGGCATTAGAATCTGTCTTCACGGGTACAGTTGTCTTGTCAATTTCCATAGCCACTGAAGTTTTCTCTTTAGGTATCTCGGGAGCTTCCACGGCAGCCGCAGCTTGAGTGGATACTTCCTGTGAAACTTGTTTTAGCGTTTCTGCATCCAAAGCTACAACTGATGCACGCTCAATTTCGGAGAGATTCAGTATCATTTGTTCGAGTTCGGCATCATCTTGCTGTGTTATGTAATAAAGGGAGAAGCTATAATCAAATTTATCTTGCTCAATATCCTGAACCGAAGGAGAAGACTTAATAACTTCGCCAAATCTCTCTAGTAAATCAAATACCATATAGGCACGAACTGCTTTCAACTGACAATCCCGGCGAATAGCAACTTCAATGTAAGAAACCTTATGGCCCTCACTAATAGACTGTTCAAGTACAGAGTACTGGAACTCATCCAATTGAATAGCCGCGGTAGTCATCGTTGGCTCAACATTACTAGAAGAAGCAGATGGCTGTTCCAAAGGATTTTCTCCACGAACAATAGCCTGTAGAGATGACACAATAGACGTCACATCTTCTTTACCTTCCCCACCATTCGCAATATCTTGAACCATGGATTGCAAGGCATCTAGACTTTTGAATAACGTATCAAATATGAAATCTTGCATCTTCAGTTTGTCATTGCGGACTAGATCCAGAACATTTTCCATCTGATGTGTTAAGGAAGCGAGGTCTTCGAAGCCCATGGTCGCTGCCATACCCTTCAAGGTATGCGCGGATCTAAAGATAATCTGAACAATAGAGATATCTTCTGGATTGTCTTCAAGTTCTAGCATTTTCTCATTTAACGATTGCAGATGATCATTTGACTCATCAAGAAACATGGATAAATATTGATTCATGTCCATGGTGAGACACCCCCTATAAGATTAAATTCTTCATTTCACAATCTTTACAAGCTTTGATGCAATTTCATATAAAGGAACAACTTCATTCACACAATCCAGCTCCACGGCGGATCTTGGCATGCCGTATACCACACAAGTCTCTTCACTCTCTGCAAGGGTTGAGGTTACACCAGCATCATGTAATTTTTTCATCGCCTTGGCACCATCACTTCCCATTCCGGTCATTAATACGGCGTGATGCTTGATCGATGTGATGGGTAATAAGGATTCAAACATGACATCGACAGATGGGCGGTGACCGTTGCGCAGTTCTTCCTTATTCAAATGAATAAGGCATTCACCAGCGGGTACTTGATGAATAATCATATGGAATCCACCAGGAGCAATGTAGGCTGTTCCCTTCTCAATCACCATGCCCTCTTCGGCTTCTACGACTTGCAGTGGACTTAAGCTGTTCAGCCTTTGAGCCAAAGAATGCGTGAAATTAGGAGGCATATGCTGGACGATGACAATTGGAGCTGGGAAATCGCTTGGAATTTGTTCTAGGACGGCCTTTAAAGCTTTAGGTCCCCCTGTTGAACAACCAATAGCCACCAATTCATTAAATTCTGTCCTTAGCCCTTGCTTTCGAGCAGGCTGGATAGAACGGGATGTTTGCACTTCTTTAGTTCCTGCATGTGCTAGTTTGTTTCTGGATCTTAGTTCAACAATTTCACTAGCAGCTGTAGGCTTGGATTGTGCTAACTTTTCCTTCTTATCCTTTGTGTTTTGACTACGATGAGTGTTCTCTGGTACTAATGTCTGATTATAGGATCCTTCTGCCTCCGAGGGCGACACATCGGAAGCCCGCGAAAGGGGCATGAGCAATGGATTCTTTAGTTCAAGTGGAGCAGCAGGTATTTCATTTGGAGAGTGGGTGCGATTAGGTGCATTCGCTGCAGGATGAGGATCCAATCTGCGATGACTATAACGCCTTTGTGGCAATAAAGCTGCGGCCCGTTCTGCCGCTTCTCTGGCTTCTCTGCGTTCCTTCATCTGCATGGCTGCCATAATTTGCTCGCGCAATGCTTGTCCCACTTGCTCTATACCCTGCGAGGTTGTGGCTGCGGAAGGTTTTCTAATGAAATCAAAAGCTCCCAGTTCTAAAGCCATAATCGTCTCTCGCATCCCTTGCTCATTAATACCAGAGAGCATAATCACAGGCAATGGTTTGTCTTGCATAATTGCGCTTAGAGCCTCAAGTCCGTTCATGATGGGCATTTCAATATCCATAGTCACTAGATCAGGCTGTAATTCTTTTACTAGTTCAATCGCTTCTTTTCCATGTACTGCGGTTGCTTCAACTTTCAAATCGGTATCTTCTTCAATTAAGTCTGATACAATCTTTCGCATAAACGCCGAATCGTCCACGACTACAATTCGATAAGGCTTCATGTCATGGCCTCCTTGTGTACCTTAGTAAGAATCATTTGGTGCGTTTGAGCCATCTGTGTAAAAATCCCTTGATTCCTGCAAAGGTGGTGTTGTCCTGCACAGAAGAAGCAGCTATGTATTCAGATGCTACTCGGTGTACATCGCGTGAAGCAGCACTAGAAGGGTAAGCAATAGAAAAAGGAACCTGCTTTTTGACGGCTTGGACAACATGTGGATCATCACTCATGGAACCGATCATCGGAATCTCTAGATTCAAGAATTTTCTGGCTACAAGCGAGATCTTTTCTGCAACCTGCTTAGCCTCACGTTCATGCTCGACTCGATTGATCATAAGCTTAAATGTAACGGGTTCTTGAAGGTCTAAGTTACTTACGACTTTGATTAGCGCATAAGCATCTGTGATGGATGTCGGTTCCGGGGTTGTAACTACTAGGCATTCATCTGCAGCCGTAATGAACTTCAACGTCTCTTTGGAGAGCCCCGCCCCCGTATCAAAAATAACGTAATCCATTTCCCCGGAAATTTCTTCGATCTGCTGTGTAAAATATGAGAGGTCAGATTCCGATAAGGTGAATAGGTCGATCATGCCAGACCCCCCCGCGATAAAAGGTAAACCATTCGTTCCATAATCAACGATTTCCCGAATCGACTTTTCTCCTTTTAGTAAATGATAGAGAGAATAGGGGGCTCTAACGCCCATCAGCACATCAATGTTCGCCATCCCAATATCTGCATCGAACAACAATACCTTTTTGCCTAAAGATTGTAGAGCTAATGCAAAATTAAGCGTGAAGTTCGACTTGCCTACGCCACCTTTTCCGCTACTAACTGTGATAATCTTCGCGACCCGATCTCCCGTGTCTGGAGAAGAAGATTGTTCCCTAGAAGTGATGATGTTGCGTAAAGATTGCGCTTGATCATTCATTTTCCTTGCTCTCCAAGCAATTGATTCACTAATAAAGCTACATCCGCTCTTAATAGATCGTCTGGAACGTTCTGTCCATGAGTCAAATAAGACAATTTCACAGGATAGTCATGCAACAGATTGAAGAGGGAGCCACATGTCTTTGTCTCATCAAGCTTCGTAAAGATTACTTTATCTAAGCCGAATTTGATGAAATGTTCCGTGATTTTTTGCATATCTTCTGTCTTGGAAGTTAGGCTAAGAACCAAATAGGTCTCGCTATGCTCATCTATGGACAAAAGACTATGCAGTTCGGCAACGAGTAATTCGTTTAAGTAATTACGACCTGCCGTATCCATAATAATTAAATCGCAGTATTGCAGTCTCTGTACAGCCCGCTGGACATCGCCCGGTGACTGAACGACTTCGAGTGGAACATTAAGTATCGAGGCATACGTCCGTAACTGTTCAATAGCAGAAATTCGGTACGTATCTGCGGTAATGAAACCCACTTTCTTTTGATTCCGGAAGATTTGATCTGCAGCCAGCTTGGCAATGGTCGTTGTCTTTCCCACACCCGTAGGTCCGGCAATATAGACCATTTTAGTTGATGCTGAAATCCCTTCCCCTAAGCGTCCTAGCAGAAAATCACCGATTTGCACTTGAAGCAGTTGACGGGCCTGACTAAGGCTTGCCTCCTCCGAATTCCACATAAGTAATGCAGCTGTTATCCACGCTTCCGCTAAAGTAGATTCAATGCCTTGAGCTACCAGATGATCCTGTATAATCTGTAAAGCTTCTGGTAGATCTGCTGTGGTCGGATCTTTCAAGGTCAAGCGGTTCATCATTTGTTTCATTTGCTTCAATTCATTAAAAAGTCGTTCCTCCGACAGATTACCTTCTGCAAGACTTTCCGGCTTAGAAGATGGAGGAGAAGAAGAAGAACTAGTCTGAGTAATTGTTGGCTCTACCTTTAGACTTTCTTGGGAATACGAAGCTGAATGTACTACGTTTGGCCCAAGCTCAGGTTCGATCTGCGAATCCGCAGGCCGCATCTCTGCCGAATTCAAGCCTTCCTTTTCCTCTGAATTCAACAGACGAGCTGATTTCTGGTAGGCAGCAGGCACACTGGCTCTAGCCACTGGAGCAGGCTGAGACATAGACTTAGCAGGTCTTGGAGCAGGCTTATCTTCCTTAGCCTCCACCGCAGCGATAACCTCTATTTTTTTCTTCTGGAACATAAACATAAATCCGCCTACTTTAAGTTCCTTTGAACTGAGGATGACCGCATCATTACCGAGTTCTGTACGAATCTTATGCATAGCTTCAGGCATGGTATCGACGATATACCGTTTTACCCTCATAAATTCACCACTCCCACACTCTGAATTTCTACGTTAGGCTCAAGCTCGCTATAGGAGAGAACGGGGATGTCTTGCATCGTACGTTCCATCACTTGTCTCAAATACATACGGATCGTAGGGGATGTAAGTACGATAGGTTGTTGCCCGGACTGAATTAAACGATTGATCTGTTCTGTAAGCTTTTGATAGACCGTCTGCGTTGACACCGGATCCAGTGCTACATAACTCCCCTGATCCGATTGCTGCACACTCTCGGCAATTTTTTTCTCTAACATAGGTCCCACGGTAATCACTTTCATCGTCTCACCTTGGTTCGTGTATTGCTGTGTGATCTGTCGGGATAAAGCCTGCCGTACATATTCGGTTAGTACATCAGGATCTTTGGTATATGAACCATAATCGGCCATCGTCTCAAAAATAGTAACCATATCCCGAATCGAAATTTTTTCCCGTAACAGCTTCGCCAGTACTTTTTGTACATCTCCTACAGACAGTACAGATGGAATAAGTTCATCTACAAGAATAGGGTAGCTTTCCTTGAGGTTATCCACCAACGTCTTCGTCTCTTGTCGTCCCAGTAACTCGTGAGCATGTTTCTTGATCATTTCTGTTAAATGCGTAGCTACTACGGACGGCGGATCTACTACCGTGTACCCCGCCAATTCTGCTCGTTCCTTAGTCGCCTCATCAATCCACAAGGCAGGCAATCCAAATGCTGGCTCTTGTGTCTCGATTCCAGTGACAGAATCATCATCATATCCCGGGCTCATCGCCAGATAATGATTGAGGAGTAACTCCCCGCCGCCAACGGTATTGCCTTTAATCTTAATGACATACTCATTAGGTCTCAATTGAATATTGTCGCGAATCCGAATGACGGGAACGACGAGTCCCATCTCTAGTGCACATTGTCTACGAATCATAATGATTCGGTCCAACAAATCTCCGCCCTGCTGTGTATCTGCAAGGGGGATGAGGCCATATCCGAATTCGAACTCGATCGGATCTACCTGAAGTAAGTTAATGACACTTTCTGGACTTCGCACCTCTTCGATCTGTTGTTCCTCCTCCTGCTGTTCTTGCGCGACTTGTTTGCGGTCCATGTTCTTCTGCATCTTATAAGCCGCATAACCAAGCGCCGCAGCTAGTGGGAACGTGGTTAGAAAGTGAATGGGTGTGAAAATGCCTAATAAAAGAATCGTTCCTGAAACGATATAAATTAGTTTTGGATAAATAAAGAGCTGACTCGTAATGTCATCTGCCAAGTTACCTTCTGAAGAGGCTCGGGTCACAATTAAACCTGCTGACGTTGAAATCAGCAGCGCCGGAATCTGACTTACCAGTCCATCCCCTATCGTTAAGAGGGAGTAGGTAGATACGGCATCCATGAAAGACATGCCTTTCATCGAAATGCCGATGATGAATCCCCCCACTAAGTTAATAACGAGGATGATAATACTCGCAATCGCATCGCCTTTTACAAATTTACTTGCTCCATCCATCGCTCCATAAAAGTCGGCTTCCCGTTCAATTTTACGACGACGTTCACGTGCTTGCTGTTCATTGATAAGCCCCGCATTCAGGTCTGCATCAATACTCATCTGCTTACCCGGCATCGCATCGAGTGTAAATCTTGCCCCCACTTCTGCTACCCGCTCGGAACCTTTGGTAATGACAATAAATTGTACAACCACCAAGATCAGGAACACGATAAACCCGACAACGGGCTGACCTTGCGATACCCAGCTACCAAAGGTAGCCACTACGTTTCCTGCACTCGCTTCACCCAATATAAGTTTGGTTGTAGACACATTCAGCGCCAGTCTGAACAAAGTTGTAATCAGAAGCATCGCTGGGAAGATAGAGAATTGCAAAGCTTCCTTTGTATTCATCGCTACCAGCAAAATCATCATGGCAAGCGAGATATTAATGACAAGTAGAATGTCCAGCAGCCAGCTTGGGATCGGAAGGATCATCATCAGCACAATGCCGATAATTCCGAGCAAAACAGATATTTCTTTGATTTTCATGCGGCCTCTGCCTCCGATCCCTTGTTATTTCACTTTTCCTTGTAACTTATATACGTAAGCCAACACTTCAGCAACCGCCTGGAAAAGATCCGACGGAATACTATCCCCGATCTCCGATCTAGCAAACAGTGCTCGTGCCAACGGCTTATTTTCCATAATAGTAATGCCGTGTTCCTTGGCAATTTCCCGAATTTTCAATGCTGTAAAATCCTGACCTTTGGCTATCACTTGCGGGGACTCCATATGAACACCATCATATTTAAGTGCAACCGCGAAATGCGTAGGGTTGGTAATAATTACGTCTGCCTTAGGGATCTCCTGCATCATACGACGCATGGCCATTTGGCGCTGACGTTCCCGGATTTTCCCTTTAATCATGGGATCGCCTTCCATTTTTTTATACTCATCTTTAATGTCCTGCTTCGACATCTTTATACTCTTTTCATGTTCATAACGCTGATAGAGAAAATCCAGAACTGCTAGAATGAACAAGGCTACACCAATCTTGATTCCAAGGTTCATTGTAAGCTTTACACTGAATGAAAACGTAGTTTCCACAGGTTCTTGACCTAGTTTTGCAATCTCGCCCCGCTCTCCCCAAATGGTAGAATAGACAAGATAAGAGATAATCGTAAGTTTAAAAATAGACTTAAGAAATTCCACCAAAGATCTAATGGAGAAAATATTCTTGAATCCTTTGATCGGATTCAGCTTGCTGAATTTCATCTTGATGCCTTCACCGTTCAACATAAATCCGACCTGTACGTAATTCGCTAACAGCCCCACGATGATTACAGCAACAAATACTGGAGCTAACATGATCAATATTTGAACACCATATCTCCCTAGCATATTGACTACATTATCATTCGTAACCTGCATAGTTAGACGCCCTACTAAAACTTCTGTGAACAAGGTTAGTAGCCGAGTCTTAATATAATCACCAAATATAAGCAGACATAAGAAGGAGGATAGTAGGACTAGAGAGCCTGAGATATCCATACTTTTGGCTACCTGTCCTTTTTTGCGTGCATCCTGTCTTTTCTTAGGGGTAGCGGTCTCAGTCTTCTCTCCGGCAAATAACTGAAGGTCGAGTCTGTGCCTGAATTGCAAGTCATATCCTCCATCCACATCTTACTTAGGCCTCTGCCCAATCGTTCCCATTAAGTTCTCAAGTGATTTGAACAAGATCTGGAATAAATATTCAAAAGCATAAACGAAACTGGGCAATAACAACATGAGCATGAGCAATCCCACGATAATTTTCAGCGGAATCCCTATAACGAATACATTGAACTGTGGTGCAGTACGGGCCAAAAATCCCAAAGCTACATCCGTTAAGAACAAAGAAACAACTAAAGGTGCCGACATCTGAAAAGCTAGTAGGAATGCCTGACTGAACGTGCGTAATACAAACTCTGAGATGCTGCCATTATACAAAGTTACAAAAAAATTATTGCTGAGCGGAATCCACTCATAGCTCCTCATCACGGCTTGCAAAAGATAATGATGGCCGTTGATACTTAAGAAGACGAGCGTTGCGACCATATACTTAAAATTACTAATAATAGGTGCCGATGCACCCGTCATTGGATCTAGAACATTGGCTATGCTAAAGCCGATTTGAATATCAATGAATGCTCCAGCCATTTGAATTACAGAGAAGATTAGTAGAGCGACGTAACCCATCAGAAGTCCAATTAGAATTTCACGGAACATCAGAATGACATATCCTAGATCAGGTGGAATGGTCTGATGCACACCCTGCACTAAGTAAATCATGAAAGCGATCATCGCCGATAAACCAATTTTGAAGATCGATGGCACCGATTTACTTGAAAATACAGGAGAAACCACAAAAAATGCTGTTATTCGACAAAAGATAAGCATAAAGATGGAGAAATTTTGTAGCAACAACGCTGTGTCCATCCCCGTTAACCGATATAACTAGCTAAATTACCTAGAATATTGGCTGTAAAATCAACCAACGTGGTTAATATCCACGGGCCGAACAATAGAAGTGCTAACAAAACCGCTACAATTTTAGGAACAAAAGCAAGTGTCTGCTCCTGAATTTGTGTCGTTGCCTGAAATATACTGATGATGAGTCCCACCACTAGACCCAAAATCAGCATGGGTGCACTGACTTTTAAAACGGTGTAAACGGCTTGTCCGGCCAACCCGATAATAAACTCCGAACTCATAACCGTCCTCCTCGTTCTAGCAAGATATAGACTCTCTCTTAGGTATCCGCTTCTATTTCGTCAAGTATTGAAGCTCATTAGAAGGGATTTGATAACCAAGTACCATCCATCTACAAGTACAAATAATAAAATTTTGAAAGGTAATGAGATCATTACCGGTGGTAGCATCATCATCCCCATGGCCATAAGTGTACTCGACACAACAATATCTATAATGAGAAAAGGAATAAATATCATGAATCCCATTTCAAATGCGGTCTTGAGTTCACTGATTGCATAGGCGGGAACCAACACTGTAATCGGAATATCTTCATATGTCTTAGGCTTCGGAGTCTTCGTATAACTCATAAAGAGTTGAAGATCCTTCTCCCTCGTATGCGAAGACATGAACTTCTTCATCGGTACAGCTGCTTTTTCGATAGCTACCGTCTGACTAATGTTACCCTTAAGGTACGGTTGTAAAGCCACATCATTCACCTGCGAGAGTGTTGGGCTCATAACGAATAAGGTTAGGAACAAGGCTAGACCCACCAGAACTTGGTTCGGCGGCATCTGCTGTGTTCCAAGTGAACTTCGGACAAATCCAAGGACAATCACAATACGGGTGAAACTGGTCATTAACACCAGAATCGCAGGCGCTACACTTAATATCGTAACGAGAAGAAGAATAGAAAGTGAACTTGTGCTTGGCTTACTGCTATCCGAGCTGCCGACTTGCACATTAATGTTAGGTATAACATCTGCTGCAGAAGCAATGGTTACCGAAAAAGCACTGAGAATCAAAATAAGTAAACTTACAATTATGACCTTTTTCTTCATGTAACCCTCTACCGATCTTTAGATTGTTCGTCCTGGAGTAAATCCTCCATCTGTTGTTTGCGTGTAGGCAATTTTCTCAACTTGGACTCAAACACTTCTTGAAATGGTGTTCCCTCTAGCTCTTCGTCCTGTGTCGCTTTTGGCTTACGAAGTCGTGTAGCCCAGCCAGAGAGTGTAGAGGAGAGACTTGCGAAGTCCGAAGTCCCCTCCTCGAAAGAAGTGAGCAACAAGGCTACTTCTTCCGGCTCTGCTATTTTATCTACGAGCGAGATATTTTCTCCTACACCAATTACATATACAGAACTACCCACCTCAATGACCTGTAGAGATTTGTTAGGTCCAAGACCCACAGCTCCTAACGTTCGAATCGACTGTGTCCTTGTAAACAACCGGTTCCGTCTTCCCAAGAAACGGATAAGAAAAACAATCAATACTACAATGACTATGAGTACGATAATGACATTTACTACATTGGAAATGAATCCGGTTGTACTAAAAGGTGTATCTACTTCTAAATACATGACGTACTGCCTTATATACCGAGTGTTTTGTTAATAGCTTCTACAACTCGGTCTGATTGGAATGGCTTAACAATAAAGTCTTTTGCCCCTGCTTGAATCGCATCGATAACCATGGCTTGCTGGCCCATAGCTGAACACATAATAACTTTAGCAGCAGAATCAATTTTTTTGATTTCTTTAAGTGCTGCAATTCCATCCATTTCAGGCATGGTGATATCCATGGTAATTAGATCTGGACGAAGTTCCTTGTATTTTTCAATAGCTTGAGCGCCATCTTGTGCTTCCCCGACAACTTCAAACCCATTTTTTGTCAGAATATCTCTGATCATCATACGCATAAAAGCTGCATCATCTACGATAAGAATACGATTTGCCATTACTATAAATCCTCCCTAACCATCTCTATTGTAATTTTTGAATGCGGTCCCACTGGCTGACGATGTCTGTTACACGAACCCCAAAATTCTCATCAATAACTACGACTTCACCTTTAGCTATCAACTTGTTATTTACTAGAATATCGACAGGTTCGCCTGCTAGCTTATCCAGTTCAATTATGGAGCCTTGGGAAAGCTCCAAAATATCCTTAATTTGCTTTTGGGTCCTCCCTAATTCTACGGTTACATTAAGCGGTATGTCCATCAATAAGTTCAAATTGTTCTCATCGACATTCCCATAAGATACCGGTTGTAGGTTAGAGAACTGCACAGGCTGAACGTTAACATTCCGATTTGTTGCATTTCCATAATGTTGCGGTTCTGCAGGCGGATAATAATTTTGCTGATTTGGATGTGCATAAGGCTGCTGATAAGGTGCTTGTTGCTCCATCTGTTGTGGTTGTTGATACTGCTGTTGATTATATTGCTGCTGTGGTTGCTCATATTGCTGTTGCTGCTGTGGCGGCATGCTCCCGGCCGGGATAGACGCAGGCGGCTGTTGTGATACAGGGGCCTCTTGTACAGGTACAGGCGCTGCTTCTGCCGCTGGAGCTACTTCTTTGTGTGCTGGAGCTGGGTCTGTCCCCCCTCCAATGAGGCTGTTTACCATATCTTTCGCAAATTGCACAGGTAACAGCTGCATAATTGTGGAATCTATCAAATCTCCGATTCTAAGTCGGAACGAGATTTTGATTAATGTTTCATCTGGAGGCAAGTTGCCTACGCCATCCCCACTATCCATATTCAAAATATCTATTCCTGGAGGAGAAATGTTAACGAATCGATTGAAAATGGTCGACATAGATGTAGCTGAAGATCCCATCATTTGGTTCATTGCTTCCTGCACGGCACTGACGTGAATTTCGTTCAGCTCTTCATCCGCTGGATTTCCCTCCCCTCCAAGCATGAGGTCCGCAATGATCTGGGCATCTCTAGTTTGAATAACGAGAGAGTTGATACCTTGGAACCCCGCGACATAAGTAACATGAATCGCTACATGTGGTTTTGGGAATTCTTGTTGGAATTGCTCCCGAGTAATGATGCCAACTTTTGGCGTAGTAATATCTACTTTAAGACTCAGCAAGTTAGATAGAGCTGTTGCTGCACTACCAAATGTGATATTACCAATTTCACCGAGGGCATCCTGTTCAAGCGCAGTCAAGAAGTCGTCGACTGTCTTCTCATTGGACTCTCCTTGAACAGCCTGCTTGAGAAGAGCATCGATTTCTTCTTGGGACAAATAGTCTTTACTCGTCAAATTCTTCAACTCCTTCGCTGACAATTTCATCAATCTGAATGGCGACTCGGTCTTTGATGGTTCCCGGGCTGCCGATATATTTCATCTTCTCGCCTACTCGAATCCTAAGCCCCTCCTGAACCGGCTTGTTCAGTGTAATCACATCTCCAACCGAAAGCCCGAGGAACTCTCGTATTGACAGCTGAGAATCTCCAAGTTCTGCAATAATGGGCAGTTTGGCTTTGCTAACCCGCTGTCTAAGCGCCTCCACTTCTTCTGGTACTCGCGATTTTTTCTGCGACACAAACCAGTGATGGACGGATAACTTGGGCATAATGGGCTCGATCACCACATGTGGAATACAGAGATTGATCATACCTGAAGTATCACCGATTTTCGTGCTAAGAGAGATCAGTGCAATGGTCTCATTGGGTGAGACAATCTGCATGAATTGCGGATTCGTCTCTAGCGCTTCCATTCGAGGAGAGATGTCAATGACCGATTTCCAGGCTTCTTGCAGGCTCTCAAAAGCTCTGCTGAAGATTCTTTCCATAATTATGGTTTCAATCTCTGTCAGCGTACCGATCTTGGAAGGTGCCATCCCAATACCACCAAGCAATCGGTCTAGCATCGCAAATGCAACATTGGGATGAACCTCAAGCACCATTCTACCTTCAAGCGGCTCGGCCTCAAAAATATTTAAAATCGTCATTTTGGGAATCGAGCGAATGAACTCATCGTATGGTAGCTGTTCTACCTGTACTACGTTAATTTGTACAAAGGTACGCAGCTGGGCGGAGAAATAGGTGGTTAGGTACCTGGCAAAGTTCTCATGAATTCGGGTCAAACTTCGAATATGATCTTTGGAAAAGCGAACAGCTCTTTTAAAGTCATAGGCTCTAATTTTTTTCTGTGTATCTTCTTTTTTGAGTTCTTCCGCATCCATCTCACCGGAAGAAAGCGCCGCAAGCAAAGCGTCTATCTCATTTTGCGATAGGACATCTACCAACTTATTTCACCCCCTAAAAAGGATTTGTCTATCGATATTTTATATAGTTGTCATAATAAAGTTAGTAATATCGACCTGAACTATCTTCCCTTCCGGGAGCGTACTATTAATTAGATTCATAAGTTTATTTGCAAGTTGATCTTTACCTTTAGCTCCGGTTAACTGATCCGGTTTGGAGTCGGCTAACGTTTTGATAATAATAGACTTTAGCTTAAAATCTTTGATTTTTTCAAATGCTTCTTTGGCTTTAGCGTTGTTGAATTGAAATGCAAAATCCATCACGACTACATAGTTTGGATCCGACAAGTTCGTCTTGATGCCTTCGAGTATGCCTGTGACTTTGACCAGATCATCAGCAGATAATGCTTTGACTGTCTCTGGTTTGGCGGCACTTGCCGATGAATTCTTGTTCATAGTAAGAGCCAGGAAGACGACCATTCCGACCAATACCACAGACAGAACAATCGTAATCATCCAAGGAGCAGCTTTTTTCATGATAATTCCTCCGTTTGATGCGCTTTAATAGTTGCCGCGTGGATGCCGATCTCCGTGTAATATTGATTAACCAACCGAATAATCTCAGCAGATTTCTCCAGAACGATAAAACGTTTCCCCGTGACAAGCGTAATATATGTATCTGGGGTTTCCTCAACGGTCTCGATCAATAAGGCATTAAGCCACATCGGCGTACCGTTCAAGCGCGTTACAGCAATCATGACGACCCTCCATAAAAGTCCGGCAGGAGAAGTTCTTCTCCCCCGGCTCTCTCAAAATTAACGTTTCAGGTTCACTACTTCTTGCAATACTTCATCTGACGTAGTGATAATTCGAGAATTCGCTTGGAATCCACGCTGAGCTACGATCATTTCTGTGAATTCTCCAGTTAAATCTACATTCGACATTTCCAATTGGCCAGTAACCATGGCACCTGTTCCCGATTCAGCACTATTCGCTGTTAAATAGGTAAGCGTATCATTAATATCCGCGTTTGGGGTTGTGCGGTACATGTTCCCGCCCACTTTTTCTAGTCCCTCGGGATTCGTGACTTTAACTACACCAATTTTTACATCAGAATTTGTAGTACCATCGCCGGCTTTTTGAATAATCGTGCCATCTTGCGAAATAGTGAAGGCAGTAGTCGTGTCCTCAATAGTAATAGGTGCACCTTCACTACTCATGACAAGCATGCCATCAGATGTAACTAGATTCCGAGCTGCATCTAGGTGGAAATCTCCTGCACGGGTAAGGAAAGGAACTTCCTGATCCGCTGAAAGCTTGACAGCGAAAAATCCATCTCCATCAATTCGAAGATCAAGCGGATTGTTAGTTGTCTGTGCACTACCTCCCGTATGGAGTGTATCTACTGAACCCACTTGAACGCCAAGGCCAATTTGCTTAGCGTTCACGCCGCCTTGCTCACCAGCGGTAGGTGTGGTCACCCCGGATACCGTCTGACTCATAATATCTTTGAACATTACACGTCCTGCCTTAAAGCCCACCGTGTTGACGTTTGCGATATTGTTACCAATAACATCTAATTTGGTTTGAAAACCTCTCATACCTGATACGCCCGAATACATTGATCTTAACATTGAATAAATTCCTCCTTAAGATGGGATCGGATCAGCTGCTTCCATCGATCGGCAGCTATACTTGGCTTCCGAAACCGGGCCAGCCAAGTTGTTACAATTAAGAAATAATTACGGCGCTATCAATCTGTGTAAACACATTGTCTTTCATACTTTTTCCATCCATGGCTGTGACCACGGTTCGGTTATTTACATTTACAATGAGGGCCATATCTTTCATCAAAATCAAAGAATCTTTAGACCCTTTGGCTGCAGCATTATCTATAGCAGATCCAATCTTAGCAATTTGTTCAGGTGCAAGCTCAATGCCCCGTTGTTCTAGCCTTTTGACCGCATGGTTGCTGAACTTAACCACATGATCTTGCAGCATCTGCTGGAAGGAGACTTGAGATTCATTGGATGCAGTCGGCTTAGACCGTGTTACGGCGTTCGGAGGAATTCTGGACGGATATAATCGCCCTACGGAGATAGGTTCGTTCATGGCATTCCCGCTCCGGTCGTCGTATTCGTAGCAGCAGATGTAGTCGGTTTGCTATTATCGATCTGTAAGATTTTATCCAGCGCAACTTCCTTATCTCCGACCTTAGCGTATTGAACCCCACTTCGAATCACAATAGAATCAACAATTCCGTTTAGACTTGAAGTATTCGTTACGGCTTGTCCGGTTGACGAATCATACTCTACACCTTTAGTGGTCTCAGACCATGTAATCTGTTTGCCAATAAGGCCTGATAAGTTGCCTAAATTCTGGTTCATATTCGTTAACTGAGTAGAGATGTTCATAAGCTGCTCTACGGAAGTGAACTGCGCCATTTGAGCTATAAATTCTTTATCTTGCAGCGGTTGCGTCGGATCCTGATTACTTAACTGAGTAATCAAAATTTTCAAAAATTGATCTTTACCCATGGATTGATTATCTTTAGCTGCTGCCTTTTGGACATTAGAAGTTGAATAATTTGGCCATGTTGTGTTAGTTGGTGTAACATTTGCCATGTTGTTGTGCCTCCTTTCCAAGCAGGTTAAATACAGATGGAATACTAAGCTTTAGCTACAAATGAACTACCGTAACCTTCCTCTTTAGAACGAACCTCGCGTACCCAATCGTTCCACTCATCTGTCATATCTGCCATTTGAATGGCATCATCCGTTGCTTCGCCACGTTGTCTTGTTCCCTGATGTTGCTTCCCTGCTCCGCTTCCTGACTGACGACCATCATGATACATATGCGAGGAGAGCGATTGGTTCTGAGTAACTTCCAACTTTTCTACTTGGATCCCTTGATTCTGCAAAGCCACACGAAGTTGGTTCATCTGTTGTTCTAATGAATCCTTAGCAGAGGCGTGTTCTGTGGCAAACTGTGCAATCAGCTGTCCATTTTGTAACGTGATCTTCACATCGACTTGCCCCATATGTTCTGGGAACAATATAATACGTGCTTCTGCCCCCCCTTGAAGTTTGAGAATATCTAATTTACTGACGACGAAACTGCCCATTTCTTTTGCAAATTGATCGACGGGAACAGCTGACGTTGCTACTTTAGCTATAGTGAATGTTCCTGATTCTCTCATTTGTAATTGACCCGCGGTCATGACTACATTGTCTGCAGTGGATAGCTTATGTTCCGTAGTTGAATCTTCTAGATGGAGGGCATTCCCTTTCGATGCTTTAGCCATCACAGCGCTGAGTGGAGTAAGCGAATCTTTTACAATCTTCACATCTCCAAGTTTGCTGGGTAGGGACGCATTATCGATTGATTGGTTTTCTTTCGCCTGACTTATAATCTTTTGCAATGATCTAAACAGTTGAGAAGTAACCAGATCTTCTTTTGAACCCATTACGTTTGTATTTTCAAAGTTAGAGACATTCTGAAGAGTCGCATCATTTAGATTGACAGCTCCTTTGCCAACTTTCTCTTGAACTAAAATAGAAGGAGAAAGTTCTAGCTTCTGTAGTACGAGTGTGTTATCTTTCGTGCTCACTTCTGAAGAACTATTTAACTCATTCAATAGCTGAGCAATGCTATCCTGAACAGCAAATCTGATAGTATCTGGATGCTTCGCAATAGTAGGAAGAGCTGAACCTTGCTCCTGCACTTCTCCTGAATCTCCAGAAGCTTGATATAGCTCAGGATTAAGAAATTGCTGAACTTGCTGCAACCATCCCTGAAGAGTCGCCATTAGAGAGGGGTCCGCAGCGATCAAGGCATCCAGATCCCCCATGCTTTGCAGTACATCCTCAAGACCTGCAGTATCCTCTGTATCCTTTGTCTCTGTAGATGGGAGTGAATCAACGCTATCTCCTTTGCTTACTTCTTGCGCTTTTTGTGTATTTGCGGTGTCCGTAGCTACTTGCCCCCCGAGCGTCGCAATTAACATTTGTACAAGCGTCTGGCCAAAAGGAAGGGCTGCAGTTGTAACACTCTCACCCGTTTTCGTTCCTGCTGTACTTTTTGCAGTTGATGAAACATTGCTTCCTGAACTATTGATCATTAGGCTCATTTTATTCACCTCCCTTCTCCACATAACAATAATGTGAGATTTAATTACTCAAAAGCTTATTCACAATTCTGGAGGTCGTAGCAGGTTCTGTTTTATTCATTTCTGTAAGAATTTTAGAACGGGATGCATCATCCACGGCCTTCAATATTTTCAACGTCTTATCCGGGCTAATTTTGTCGGTCTGAAGTAATAACTTTGCTGCACTTTCCGCAGTCATGGTCGAGAACGTTTGGGTAATCTGAGCATCTGTCAATCCCTGTGTTTGCGGAATGTTTTTAGAGTCACCGCCCGCATCCTTTTTCAGACGAGATTGAAGTGCCGCTATGGCAAGATCTTCTGATGTCTTAGCATCTTTTAGCAAGATAGATACTTGAGCTGCTTTTTTGGCATCCATTTTTTCTAAAATCGCCGCCTTGCTATCATTGCTCATAGCTCCCAGCATTTGGACGGTCTCTTCCGTTGTTAAATTCTCCATAATCGCAGCCGCTTTACCCGCATTCATTGACCCATATAAGTTGGCCAACTTTTTAACTTCTTTTTGATACTCATTCGCTTGATCCGAGGATTCTTGAGATTTTTGCTTATTAAGGGCTTCGTTGGCTGCGTCGAGTTCATTCTGAACGCTCTGTGTTTTAGCAGCCTGAACCTTCGCATCTTCATTGGCTTTATTTAGCACTTCTTCTTTTTTAGCCATTTCCTTCTTAAGACTATTTACTGTTTCTTTGGAGCTTTCGGCCTGTTTCGCTGCTTGGGATGGTTCGGGAAGCCAGTTCTTCACAATCGGAATCTTCTGACCCATTCCAATCAAATCATTTTTCAAATTCCCATTCAAAAACATGAACAGAGCGCCGATAAGAACTACAAGAAATAAGATGGGTGTTACAATAAACATCACTTTGGCGAAACCTCCGCCGGATTCTTCCTCTTCGATTACAGGCCTGCCAACAGGTCTAGCCAACTGTGATTCCTCCTAACTTCAAGCCGTCCCTAGATCTGAACTAACGAGCTCTCATAGCAAACCTTACGGTCGCCATCTCATCGAGCTCATTTTGTTCCCGAAGTATTATCATCTGTTGAAAACTGGATTGCGCTTTTTCTTTTGCTTTAAGCCACACTTTTTCATCAAGCATTTTCCCATTTAAATGAAGCTGATTCCGTTCAACATTTTGTTCAGCATTTTGTATATCCGCAAGCTTGTTTTGGATTAATAGGTTCAAATGTTCCACGTAACGCTGTAGTTCTTGAAGTCTCAACATCGATGAGCAGTTCTCACTCTCGACTAAAATGGTCTTATCCACATATGCTTTTTCTTCGACCAATTGATGGAGAGAACGTTTCTCGGTCTGGAGCTCTCCAACCGCTGCAGATAACAGCCATTCCGCTTGAGTTTTCTCATTAGACTTCAGATCAACGACTTTTTGGTAGACATAGTTGAATTTCATAAATGAAAAGATCAGCTCCTCGTGAATTCAGAAATCAGACGTTCGTACGACTCTTCGTAAGTTGCCTTCTCAAGCACTTTCTGTTTGACAAAATCTAAGATGCTTTGAATCGCTTCGATAGATTCATCAATATCTGCATTGGATCCTCGCTGGTAGGCACCAATATTGATTAAATCCTCTGACTCTTTATAGATGGAGAGCAATCTTTTCAAATTTTCAGCCGCCTCGGTTTGATCATCCGTCACGATATCCTTCATCACCCGACTGATACTGGCAAGAATATCAATCGCAGGGAACTGTCCTTTATTGGCAATATTACGATTGAGCACAATATGACCATCCAAAATACCTCGAACTGCATCAGCTATCGGTTCATTCATATCGTCCCCATCGACTAGAACAGTGTAAAAAGCTGTGATAGAACCATGTGTGGCATTACCTGCACGTTCTAGTAGTTTAGGAAGGGCCGCAAAAACGGATGGAGTATATCCCCGCATCGCAGGAGGTTCACCAACAGCTAGCCCTACCTCTCTGAGTGCCATCGCATACCGCGTAACAGAATCCATCATGAGCATTACATTCAGACCACGATCTCTGAAATATTCTGCTATGGTGGTGGCGATAAGAGCCCCCTTCATACGAATGAGAGCAGGTTGATCTGAAGTTGCAACAATTACGACGGAACGCTCCAATCCTTCAGGGCCTAAATCTCTTTCAATAAAATCAAGCACTTCTCTTCCACGCTCACCCACGAGAGCAATCACGTTCACATCGGCTGCGGTATTGCGGGCAATCATCCCCATTAAAGTACTCTTTCCTACCCCAGACCCGGCAAAGATCCCTACACGTTGACCTCTCCCTATAGTGAGCAGTCCATCAATAGCCCGAACACCAATGCTAATAGGTTCTAGTACTCTAGGTCGGTTCAAAGGATTCACAGGCTTATTGTACGTGGAGTACTGTGCCATCCGAGAAGGTAGCAAAGAGCCATCTAACGGTTGACCTAGACCATCAAGCACTTTACCTAACAATTCGGAACCCACTTGAACCGTTAAGGGTTTACCCGTCCCTACTACATCACATCCAGGACCAATCGATTGAAGTTCCCCTAGCGGCATGAGCAGCACTTTGTTATCTCTAAACCCCACAACTTCAGCTTGCAAGGGTGTATTAGATTTTGAAGGGTAGATATAACATACCTCTCCTATGCTGGCATCTGGACCTTCTGACTCCACCATAAGACCAATCACCTGTGTAACTTTTCCATTCACACGCACCGGATCCAAATGTCGTAAATGCTCTGTATAACGCTGCGCATCAAGCTTCATCGTGATCGGTCCCTTGCTCTTCTGGGTGAAGTGACATGCGTAGCAATTCTTTCTTAATTTCAATTAACTGCGTATCGACTCTTGCATCAATACTGCCAAAAGCAGAACGGATTACACATCCACGATCTTTTACTGTGGAATCCGGTAGAATCTGAAGCTCTGCTTGTGAATCAATAACAAGGCTTAATTCTTCTCTGGCTCCTTGGATGAACGAGAACTGGGATGGGGCTACGCACAAAGTTAATACACCCTGTTCCTTTTTACGTGAAAGACTTTTACGAATTAATTCTAGCGCGAACTCGGGTTCCAATTTAAGTTGAGTATCAATTACTTTCTCAGCAATAGAAGCACTTAGTTCAACTAGAAAAGGTTCGGCTTCCTGTATAATCTGCTCTTTGGCTTGATAAGCTTGCTGAAGAACTTGTCTGCCTTCTTCCATCATCTCTTGAATCTGGAACTCCAAAGAATCAAGCGCACTTGCTTTGCCTTCTTCAAACCCTTCATGAAAAGCTTCAGCTTTCACCGCTTCTATTAGATGTTCATCTTGTTCACGACGCTCCTGCCACCAGGCGGCAATCTGTTGATTAGCCTCAATCAACAATCGCTCTGCCTTTTCTGAAGCTTCTCTAACTTGCCGCTCTGCAAAGTCTTTAGCATCATGCAGCATTACTCGGCGTGCTTCTTCGAACTGCTCATTACGGACCCGGTTCACCTCCGCATCATAGGATTGAGGAGGTGCAGTCAAGGGTGATTCATGCTCTACAGGAGGACTATAGTGCTTGGACAAATCTAACTCTTTCAACATATCTACAGGAACGTACTGAGTAGATTTAATGAGATTAGACAATGATGTCATCTCCTCCGCCGCGCGCAATTATTATCTCACCGGACTCTTCCAATCTACGGATTGTGGCTACGATGCGTGTCTGTGCTTCTTCCACATCCCGAAGACGAACAGGTCCCATATATTCCATTTCTTCTTTGAAGGTCTCCGCCATACGTTTGGACATGTTTCTGAATACAGCCTCTCGCACTTCTTCACTAGCCACTTTAAGAGCCAGTTGAAGATCTGCGTTTTCAATATCACGGATAATCCTTTGAATTGCACGGTCATCCACATTAACGATATCTTCAAAGACAAACATGCGTTTCTTGATTTCCTCAGCAAGTTCTGGATCTTGAATTTCCAAAGAGTCTAAAATGGTTCGCTCTGTTCCTCGGTCCACTCCATTCAAAATTTGGACGATGGATTCAATACCGCCAGCACTTGTATAGTCCTGCGTTACCGTAGAAGAGAGTTTTTGCTCAAGAACACGCTCCACCTGATTAATGACTTCTGGTGAAGTACTATCCATCATCGCAACTCTTCGTGCCACTTCAGCCTGCTTCTCTTGAGGAAGTGAAGAAAGTATGACGGAAGCCTGTTCAAATTGTAAGTAAGAGAGGACCAGAGCAATCGTCTGAGCATTCTCATTTTGTATAAAGTTAAGAATTTGATTCGGATCCGCTTTACGTGCAAAGTCAAAAGGTCTTACTTGAAGATTTGCCGTTAGTCGATTGATGATATCTAGCGCTCGCTGCGGACCTAATGCTTTCTCCAAAATTTCTTTAGCATAGTTGATACCGCCCTGAGAGATATACTCTTGTGCCATACAGATCTGATGGAATTCAGCTAGAATCATTTCCTTTTCAGAACCGTCTACTTTGCGCACATTGGCGATTTCCAAGGTGAGTTGTTCAATTTCTTCATCACGTAGATGTTTGAAAATTTGAGCTGATACTTCAGGTCCTAATGATATTAGAAGAAGTGCCGCTTTTTGTTTACCACTTAATCCTTGGTTAAGTACTCTTGACACTGCTTTCACCTCTATTCGTCAGCCAGCCAAGTACGAAGTAGATTGACAAATTCATCTGGTTTCTTCTTCGCCAATGTTTCAAGCTGCTTTCTTACTTGACTATCATTCGTAACAGATTCCAAAGTGATGGACGGGAATTCCGTAGGCATCGAGAGTGGAACATCCTCTTCAAACTCTTCCTGTTCTCTGCGGCGACGCCGTCTCACTACCAGTAGTGTAATACCAGCCGCAATTACAAGTGCTGCAATGCCCAATCCCCACCACAGTTTTGAATTTGCTAGCCATCCCGTATTTTCTACCGAATCTTGTGAAAAAGCTTGAGAGAGAACCGAAACTTTCTTAAGTAGGTCAGCGTCTGTATATGTAGATCCAGAATCTGCTAAGTAAGAACCCACGATGTTTTTAAGCACATTTTTGATTTCGCCTTGGGTTTGATCATCCAGACTGTTTTTTCCTGCAGGTGGTTCAACCATGACATTAATGGTTAAATCTTTTACGGTATAAGGTGCTTGTACTACTTCTTTAGTGATTCGATTTACTTCATAATTAATAGTGGAAGTATTATCTTCTGAACTTGTGTTAGAAGTATTGGATGAACCTGGATACCCGGGCACTTCAGTTTCACCGGTTCCTGTAACTCCACCTTGATCTGCACCTTTACCTGTATAACTTTTTTGAATCTTTTGGGCACTGATTTCAATGCCTTTCATATTATCTACGTCTACCGGAGTTACTAGATTTGACTTCTCACTTACTTGGTCAAAATTCAACTTCGAAGCTACTAGAACATTTACTTTGTCAGGACCCGTAAGCTTGCCTAAAAACTGTTGCACAGCCAGGCGAACGTCACTTTCGAATTTCTTCTGCAAAGCCATATTCGTATTAACTTGAGCTTGAAGCCCACCGTTATTTCCGTTTGAATCGGGGCCAGATAGTTCTTCGCCACTTGTATCACTAAGCGTAATATTAGCAATAGGCAAATTGGGAACTGCCGTCTTCATCAGATTGTAGTAACCATTGATTGCCGCTTGATCTGGATGGTAACCAGGTTTGAATGAGATCACCCCAGATGCTGAAGCTTTTTCTTGCTCGTCTTCTGTAGCGAACATCTTTTCAGCAGGCAAATTAATTAATACTTTCGCACTGCTCACACCCTGCATTTTCGTAAGAAGCTGTTCAACTTCCCCATTGAGTGCTGACTTGTACTTCACCTTGAATTCATTCTCCGTCATCCCAATCGCGGAATTACTACTACCAAATGTACCCGCAAAACCTAACGAGCCATTCTGTACAATTCCTTGCGATCCTACATCCACTTTCGCTTTAGCTGCATCTGTTGAAGGAACTGAGATACTTTTTCCATCTGCACTTAATTTGTAAGGAATGCTACTAGATTCAAGATACGTAATTATTCCTGCTGCATCTGATGAATCGAGTCCTGTAAATGCAACTTCATATTGCGTTTTAGAGAACTGCATCGTAAGTAGAATCACCGCAACGAGAATAATAGCGATGGTTGAAATTAGTAATGTCTTTTGCTTCCTAGTAAAATGATTCCAGTACTGACTAATTTTTTCTCTGTACTGGGCAATTCTCTCGTTCACATTGTCACCTCATCCAAACTTTGCTGAATTCAACCTACATTTGTATTCGCATAATCTCTTGGTAAGCTTCAATTACCTTATTTCGAACTTGCGATGTAAGTTGCAAACTTAACAATGCTTGTTCTGAGGCTACCATAACTTGGTCCATATTTACTTTTCCAGTCATATACTTGTCACCCATAATTTTTGCATTTTCTTCCTGACCTGCGACGGAATCAATAGCGTTTTTTAGGAATGAGCTAAAGTTCTGAACCGTGTCATTTGGCGAAACCTCTGTAGTCTTAGCTGTAGACTGGACGAGCTGGATGGGGTTAATCCCAGTTAATGCAGCACTTTGAATCATCTATACACTCTCCTAACCAGTGGTCATTTAAATGGATTACTTACCTATGGACAACGCTTTGGTTTCCATGGCCTTCGATGCATTTAGTGCTGTTACATTGGCTTCATATGACCTTGTTGCCGATATCATATCGACCATTTCTTTCAGAACATCGACATTAGGCATGTAGACATACCCATCTTTGTCTGCATCCGGACTTGTAGGGTTATAAACAGGTTTAAATGAGGATTGATCTTCTCTTATTGCGGAGACCGTGACACCTTGTCCGGCAGATTGTTGGCCGCTCACAGCGGATTGGAGCATGGAGCTGAATTGATTTTCTTTAGGGGTCATCACAACCATTTTGCGCCGGTAAGGCACAGCCTTTCCATCAACAACAGAAGCTCTAGAGGTCTCAGCATTCGCAATATTTGAGGAGATCACATCCATACGAAGTCTTTGAGCAGTTAGGGCTGAAGAACTAATATTAAAACTACTGTTGATTGTCATGGTTATGCTCTCCCTTCTATGCCTGTACGCATCATCTTGATGCGACTATTCATTTGCTCGATGTAGGCGTTGTACTTTAGTTGGTTGTCTGCAAGGGAACTCATTTCACTATCCATATCAACGTTATTCATATTGTTGTTCATTGTCGTAGAGTTATCTGTGTTCACAACCATATTTGGAACGGTACTAGATGACCCAATGGCGAAATGTTTTGGGTTAGTTCGATTCCCCTCAAGTGCAGGAAGATCCCCGTTCATTTCTCCTTGAAGTAAGCTTTCAAAAGAAACTTCGGAACGTTTGAAATAAGGCGTATCCACGTTCGCAATATTATTAGCGATAACGCTTTGGCGGGTGTTTGCTGCGTTAATTGCACCTTCAAGTTTATCAAACCCTACCCCATTCAATAATTGCACTTTTAGCCCCCCTAGAAAGCTTTAGTTTTACTCACTCTAATGATAACTTCCATAAAAGATGCCAAAAATCCTTTTTTTTCGACAAAATATCTTTTTTTCTTCTCAATCCATTGTCCTATTATAGAAAAATTTGGGGTAATGTAATATATCCTAAGTTTCGTAGAGTTTGGCCTATATTACAATAAGAAAAAAGCCCTATTTTTTTAAAAAAAATGGTAATTTTTATAAATTTGTCCCGGTTTAGCTCAAATTCAATGCTTTTTATCCAAAATACGACAAATACATTTTACAAATATTGTAGAAAAAGAAAAACCGACCCATAGTCCTAGTTCTAAGGACTAAAGTCGGTCTTTTGGCGCGTCCAAAAATGTTCACAAAATAAACTTACTTAAATCCCGATCTTTCGCAATATCGCCCAATTTTTCATTCACATACTGAGGCGTAATTACTATCTTATCTAAGGTAAGCTCAGGAGCTTCAAAGGACAGATCTTCTAACAATTTCTCAAGAATAGTATGAAGTCTTCGCGCTCCAATATTCTCAGTGTTCGTATTCACAGCTGCCGCAATACTTGCAATCTCACGAATGGCCTCTGGCGAAAATTCAATCTCAATATCTTCTGTCCTTAGCAATTCCGTATACTGCTTGGTTAGTGCGTTGTGGGGTTCCGTAAGAATGGATACAAACTCCTCAAGCGTTAGGCTACTTAATTCTACTCGGATCGGGAAGCGTCCTTGAAGCTCAGGGATCAGATCTGATGGCTTAGACACATGAAAAGCACCCGCAGCTATGAATAACACATAATCCGTGCGTACAGGACCGTATTTTGTCATGATGGTTGAACCCTCTACGATAGGAAGAATATCTCGCTGAACCCCTTCTCTAGACACGTCCGGCCCTGAACCTTGCCCGTGGCTAGCTACCTTGTCAATCTCATCGATGAAAATAATACCTGATTGCTCCGCACGTTGAATCGATTCCTGTGTGAGATCATCCTGATCAATCAGCTTGTTAGCCTCTTCCTGAATTAGAACTTTCCGTGCTTCTTTAATGGTTAGCTTCCGCCGTTTAGACTTTTTAGGCATGAAACTTCCAAACATCTCTTGCATATTCATTCCCATCTGATCGTTACCTTGACCCGAGAACATATCGAACATATTCGGTGCGGAATCTTCAACATCAATTTCCACAATATCCTCTTCTAGATTACCAGCAAGTAGATTAAAGCGAACTTGTCTTCTTCGTTCAGTTAGATTACTATCTTGTTCTTTATCCTCAGGTGGATCTTGAGATGCATTCGCATTGTTATTTCCAAAAAGCATCTCAAACGGATTGCGCTGACTTTTGTTTTTGCCTGAAGAAGGGACAAGAATATGGACTAATCTTTCGTTCGCTAACTCTTCGGCCTGCTCCTTCACCTTATCTGTACGTTCCAATTTAACCATACGAATTGAAGTTTCCACCAGATCGCGGACCATAGATTCTACATCGCGGCCTACATAACCTACTTCTGTGAACTTGGTCGCTTCTACCTTAACGAACGGAGCATTAACAAGTTTGGCTAACCTGCGTGCAATCTCTGTCTTTCCCACCCCGGTGGGTCCAATCATGAGAATGTTCTTAGGTACGATCTCATCTCGCACCTCTTCACTTAGCTTGCTACGACGATATCGATTGCGTAGAGCCACAGCCACTGATTTTTTGGCTTGCTTTTGACCTACAATATATTTATCCAATTCCGTTACGATTTGTCTTGGGGTTAAGGCTTCTTTAGTCATAGCTGTATCCTCCTCTTCTATTACAATCAGAGTTCTTCTACGATAATATTTCCATTCGTGTATACGCAAATTTCAGATGCGACTTTCAGTGACTCTCTCGCCATATCTTTGGCATCAAGGTCTGTCGCATGACGCTTGAGAGCCCGGGCCGCGGACAGGGCAAAATTCCCTCCGGATCCAATAGCCAGAACGTCATCATCAGGTTCGATGATCTCTCCGCCCCCTGAGATAAGCAGCATACCCGATTGGTCCATGACAATCATTAATGCCTCCAGCTTGCGAAGGACTCTGTCCTGACGCCAATCCTTAGCCAGCTCCACAGCCGCACGTTGTAGATTCCCATGGTGCTCCTCAAGTTTGCCTTCAAACTTCTCAAACAACGTAATGGCATCAGCTACAGAACCCGCAAAACCAGCAAGCACCTGTCCCCGGTATAATCGTCTTACTTTTTTGGCGGTCGTCTTCATAATTACGCTTTCCCCAAATGTGACCTGCCCATCCCCAGCTATAGCCCCTTGGCCATTATGGCGAACTGCACAAATCGTAGTCGCATGAAAAGACATTTCCATCATCTTCACCTCATCTATATGGATATGAATATCAAACGGATTCAAGACGCTCTAAAACAGAACCACCGCCCCAAGATTTAGGACGGCAATAGTTGTAATCTATAAAGTCTGATGATCTTTAAAATGGCGAAGGCTGTCCAGCGCACGGTGAGCAAGAGCTTCGTTTTTTTCACTTTTCTTTTTGAAACGAGTATCTAGTTTGGGAAACAATCCAAAATTCGCATTCATTGGCTGGAAGTGTTTGAAGTCGGCTGTAGTTATATATCTAGCCATACTTCCGAGCGTCGTATCCTCAGGGAATACAATTCCTTCTTGGTCCCGAGCTGCTCTAGCGGCATTGATGCCCGCAATAAGACCGGAAGCGGCAGATTCCACGTACCCTTCAACACCAGTCATTTGACCCGCAAAGAAGAGCGTAGGACGCGTCTTAGATTGATACGTAGGTTCCAACAACGTAGGCGAATTAATAAATGTATTGCGATGCATCACACCATAGCGCACAAATTCAGCATTCTCAAGTCCAGGAATCATCGAGAATACACGTTTTTGCTCTCCCCATTTCAGGTGTGTCTGGAATCCTACTAGATTGTACAAAGTGCCTGCTGCATTATCCTGACGAAGCTGAACAACGGCATGCGGTAATACGCCAGTATGTGGATTCATTAGTCCTACTGGTTTCATAGGCCCAAAAAGTGCCGTTTGCTTGCCGCGCTGCATCATGACTTCAATCGGCATGCAACCTTCAAAGTAAACTTCCTTCTCAAACTCTTTGAGCTGAGCTACTTCTGCATGGATTAGTGCCTCATAGAAAGCATCAAATTCGGTTTCGTTCATTGGACAGTTCAGATATGCAGCCTCACCCTTATCATAACGAGAAGCCAGATAGACCTTGTCCATATTGATAGATTCTTTTTCCACAATAGGAGCCGCTGCATCATAAAAGTAGAAATATTCTTCTCCAGTTAATCGCTGAATCTGCTCGGATAAAGCGGGTGAAGTTAGCGGTCCTGTAGCAATGACTACAATGCCCTCCGAAGGAATCTCTTGTAGTTCCTCATTCTTCACAGTAATGAGAGGATGGTCATGAAGAGTACGAGTAATTTCTCCAGAAAAACCATCTCGATCTACCGCAAGAGCTCCTCCGGCGGGTACTGCATTTCGATCCGCTGCCCCGAGCACAAGGGAGTTAAGATTACGCATTTCTTCTTTTAGTACACCTACTGCATTGGTAAGGCCGTTCGCCCGCAAAGAGTTACTGCATACCAACTCAGCAAATTGATCTGTATGATGAGCCGGTGTCTTCACGACCGGTCTCATCTCATAAAGGGTGACTGGCACCCCACGACTGGCAATTTGCCAAGCCGCTTCACTACCAGCTAGACCGGCTCCAACTACCGTTACCCTATTTACTTCTGTCAATGAAAAAACCTCCCACAATCTTGCCCTTACAACAAGCTATAATGTTTTACTCTGCTGCGTCATCGTCATCCTCAATCATCTCTGTAAAATCACATTCGGTACACTTAAGTTTTGCTCCTTGTTTGTTGCGTTTTTCAACTAGAAGAGCTCCGCACTGTGGACAAGGCTTAGCCGAAGGACGATCCCAAGACACAAAGTCACATTCTGGATATTTGTCACATCCATAAAATATACGTCCTTTTTTGCTGCGCCGTTCTACTACATGGCCTTCCTTACATTTCGGACAAGTAACACCGATGTCCTTAACGATAGGTTTTGTGTTTCTACAATCAGGAAATCCAGAGCAAGCCAGAAATTTACCAAATCGACCTAATTTATAAACAAGGGGTTTTCCGCATTTCTCACACAGTTCATCGGAGACCTCATCTTCAATCTCAATTTCTTTCATTTCTTCTTCAGCAACTTCAAGGCGCTTTTCAAAAGATTCATAGAATTCGCCTAATACTCGAACCCAATCTTCTGAACCTTCTTCTACGTGGTCCAGATCACCTTCCATATTTGCCGTAAATTCTACATTCAGAATTTCTGGGAAAAACTGCTCCATCTGCTCTATGACAAGTTCTCCAAGCTCCGTTGGCATGAACTTCTTCTCTTCCATCGCTACGTATCCACGCTTTTGAATGGTCTCTAACGTGGGCGCATACGTACTTGGTCTTCCTATTCCAAGCTCTTCAAGCGTCTTGACGAGTCTTGCTTCACTATACCGCGGAGGAGGCTGTGTAAAATGCTGTTTAGGATCTATATGTTCTGTTTGTAATGAATCTCCACTAGCTAAAGGAGGCAGGAACTTGTCATCATCGGTAGTTCCATCATCATTTCCTTCCACATATACCTTCATAAAACCATGGAAACGAACTTTGGAACCGACTGCACGGAATGTAGCTTCTCCTGCCTTGATATCCACAGAAAGGGTATCCAAAACAGCAGAGGACATTTGACTAGCCATGAAACGTTCCCATACCAATTTATATAATCGATACTGATCTCTACTCATCAATGACTTGATCGAATCAGGCTCCCTCAAAGCAGAAGTAGGGCGAATCGCTTCATGAGCTTCTTGAGCATTTGCCGCTTTTTTGGAATATTGTCGCGGCGTGTCTGGAGCAAATTTGTCACCGTATTTCTCTATGATGAATTCCTTCGCTTCTTCTTGCGCAGATGCTGCAATTCGAGTTGAATCGGTCCGCATGTATGTGATAAGACCCGTGGTGCCCTCTTTGCCAAGATCGATTCCTTCATAAAGTTGCTGTGCAATAGACATCGTCTTTGAAGCTCGGAAATTCAGCTTTCTTGCGGCTTCCTGTTGCAAAGAACTTGTCGTAAATGGTGCTGAGGGATGGCGTAAGCGTTCTTTCTCTTTCACAGCACTAACTGTGAAATCTGCACCCTCAATAGCCTTAAGAATTTCATTCACTTCATCCTCATTCGTAAGCTCTTTCTTTTCCCCTTTAAATCTGTGGAATTTGGCTTCGAATGAAGTATCCGCAATTTTGAGCCCTGCTGTAATGCTCCAGTATTCTTCTGGGACAAATTCAGAAATCTCATTCTCCCGATCTAGAATAATCTTGACTGCAACAGATTGGACGCGTCCGGCGGAGAGACCTTTTTTGACTTTTTTCCATAACAAAGGACTGATCTTGTAACCTACCAAACGGTCTAGTATCCGTCTAGCTTGCTGAGCATTAACTAAGTCCATATTAATCTTACGAGGGGTCTTAAAAGCGTCCTTAACGGCCTGCTTAGTGATCTCGTTGAATACTACACGACAACTTTTGGAAGCGTCAACATCCAGCACATGCGCTAAATGCCAAGCTATAGCTTCACCCTCACGATCGGGGTCAGCTGCGAGATAGATATTTTTTACTTTTTTACTGGCATCTTTGAGTTCCTTCAATATAGAACCCTTACCGCGGATGGTAATATATTTGGGATTAAAGTCATTCTCGACTTCAACACCAATCTGGCTTTTAGGCAAATCCCGAATATGGCCCATGGAAGCTTTCACAATAAATTTACTGCCCAGATATTTGCCAATCGTCTTCGCCTTGGCAGGCGATTCGACGATAACTAGTGAATCTGCCATAATTCCATCCTCCTCTCAAGCACGATCATAAGTATCTCCGGTGCGAATCTATAGTCTACTTCACCATTCTCACCCATGAGAATGAACTATATTAATTTGTAAAGAGATCCAGGTAATTGCACAACCTGCTTTTTTATGATTAAAGATAACAGAACTGAATGCAAAAGTCCAAAATCCCAAGCAGTTCGCGAAATTAATCCATCAAAATGGATACTGCCCTGCTCCAACATATGGTATATGTGCTTCTCCTGTTCTGTCAACTCAGGCTGTTTTTTGGTGCTATTCCTTTCCTCAAAACATAAATAATCCGCTTGATTGTATTCATCAAGTATATCTTGAGCTGACGTTATCAGCTTGGCGCCCTGTCGTATAAGTCCAAGGGTACCCACACTCTTAGGGGAAGTAATCTGTCCGGGGACCGCAAATACATCACGATTGGATTCCATGGCTGCATCTGCTGTAATTAAAGAGCCACTGCGCAGATCTGCTTCTACCACAACGGTTCCCCGTGTTAGGCCAGCAATAATTCGGTTTCGTTGAGGAAATAGCCCTGGGTGTGAGGCCGTGCCAGATGGATATTCGGAGACAATAAGTCCGTCCTTAGCAATCCGCTTATATAATCCATGATGCTCGGAAGGGTAGGGCATATCTATAGCAGTACCCATTACAGCAATCGTCTGTCCTTGACAGCCTAATGCAGCTTCATGACATACGCCATCGATTCCTCTAGCCATTCCACTAACAACGGTGACTCCTCTAGCACATAAGTCCTCCGTTAATAGAGATGCTACTTTTTTGCCGTATGCTGTCGGAATTCGTGTACCTACCATGGCTATGGACATGGATGATAACAATTCTAACTTTCCTTTTGCATATAACACCCAAGCTGGCTTGATACTTTCCTTCATTAATGTAGGATAATTTTCGTCATCTATCGTCAGAATGTGAATGCCCTTGCTTTGATGGAGCTCCGCTCGTTCTTGAATCCAGCTTTCTGTAAAATGAGTTGCCATGCGTGAAGCCTGTGTCTCTGATAATCCTTTTTCCACCCAATCACTCATTTTAAAATCTAATGCATGCTCGATTTCACCACTATGTATAATCCGTTCTACTGATTTCCATCCCATGCCAGGGCTTTCATGTAAGCCTATCAGGATTTGTCGTCTATCCATAGCACACCCCTATATAAGTTAGTTTGTTCCTACTTAAATACAAAAAAAGCAACCTCATCTTCACTATGGAAGTGTTAAGGTTGCTTACCTCGAAACATATTATGGCTATGGAAAGAACTGCGACTTAAAAAGTCACAGCTCAATCTATAGATAACACGAATAAATTAATGAGTTGTACAAGTGCTAAGTATACCACGTTCTTCAAGAACACTTACAAGCGTTGATCCCATCTCGGATGGAGTAGGAGCAACTTTAATACCGCAAGATTCAAGCTTCTCAATCTTTTCCTTAGCTGTACCTTTACCGCCAGAAATAATCGCGCCTGCATGACCCATACGTTTGCCCGGAGGAGCTGTAACGCCTCCAATAAAGCCTACGACAGGTTTTTTCATGTTATCACGAACCCATTCAGCAGCTTCTTCTTCTGCCGTACCACCGATTTCACCAATCATAATAACTGCGTACGTATCTGGATCATCATTGAAACGTGAAAGGATGTCGATGAACTCAGAACCTTTTACAGGGTCTCCACCAATTCCTACTGCTGAAGATTGACCAATCCCACGAGTTGTAAGCTGGTGCACTGCTTCATAAGTAAGGGTACCACTACGGGAGACAACACCCACGTGACCTGGAGTATGGATGTAACCTGGCATAATTCCAATTTTGCATTCGCCTGGTGTAATTACACCGGGGCAGTTCGGTCCAATCAGAACCGTATTTTTGCCTTCCATATAGCGCTTCACTTTAACCATATCTAGAACGGGAATACCTTCTGTGATACAAATAACGAGTTCCATACCTGCATCTACAGCTTCCATAATGGAATCCGCAGCATAAGCTGGAGGTACATAAATTACGTGAGCGGTTGCTCCTGTAACTTGTTTGGCTTCACGAATAGAGTTAAAGATAGGAAGTGTTACTACTTCACCGTTCTCCAACGTAATATCCAGGCTCGTACCGCCTTTACCAGGGGTTACTCCCCCTACCATTTGCGTCCCGTATTCAAGGCCACCTCTGGTGTGATAAAGTCCCGTTGCCCCCGTGATCCCCGAGGTGATGACTTTTGTATTTTTATCAACCAAAATACTCATATCCAAAGCCTCCTTCTTCATTCCGTATTATGATACGAGCTCTACTATGCGGCGTGCACCGTCAGCCATAGAATCCGCGGAGACAATAGCGAGTCCCGATTCGGCCAAGATATTTTTACCAAGTTCCACATTTGTACCTTCAAGGCGTACAACAAGTGGACGATCTAGACTAACTTGCTTCGCTGCTTCGACAATACCTTCAGCGATGACATCGCAGCGCATAATTCCGCCGAAAATATTCACGAAGATCCCTTTTACTTTGCTATCTGACAAAATAATTTTGAAAGCTTCAGTTACTTTCTCTGCCGTAGCACCGCCCCCAACATCGAGGAAGTTAGCCGGGTCTCCACCATAGTATTTGATAATATCCATGGTTGCCATAGCAAGTCCCGCACCATTAACCATACAGCCAATATTGCCATCAAGTGCAATGTAGCTCAGATCATATTTGGATGCTTCGATCTCTTTGGAATCTTCTTCTTCAAGATCACGAAGAGCCAGAATATCTTTATGACGGAATAATGCGTTGGAGTCAAAATTCAACTTCGCATCCAGCGCCATTACTTCACCGTCACCTGTAACTACAAGGGGATTAATCTCAGCGATAGAACAATCTTTTTCAACGAATGCATTATAAAGAGCCTGCATGAACTTCACGGTCTTGCCAACGAGTTCATTCGGGATATTGATCGCATAAGCTAGCCTACGAGCCTGGAATACTTGAAGGCCAACCGCCGGATCGACGACTTCCTTAAAGATTTTCTCAGGAGTTGCTTCAGCTACTTCTTCGATTTCTGTACCGCCTTCTTCCGAAGCCATCAGAACTACACTACCTGTAGCACGGTCTACAACAACTCCGACATAATACTCCTTACGGATGTCGCAGCCTTGTTCGATCAGGAGACGTTTCACTTCTTTGCCTTCTGGGCCTGTCTGGTGTGTCACCAGAACCTTACCAAGAATTTCGTTTGCGTACGTACGTACTTCATCGATACTTTTTGCCACTTTTACACCGCCAGCTTTACCGCGGCCACCTGCATGAATCTGTGCTTTTACAACTACTACTGGACTGCCCAGAGCTTCGGCTGCTTCCACGGCTTCATCCACCGTAAATGCCACGCGTCCTTCTGGTACCAGTACTCCATATTGCTTCAGGACTTCTTTTCCTTGATATTCATGGATATTCACTTCAGAATCCTCCTATCAACGGGCGGTTAGTAAGGCATAGAACTCATAATTAATTCCAAACCCACAATATTGTAACACGTTTTTAAAACGCTTTCCTTAAAAAGTTGTGTAAATTTACATCATTTTTGATATCGGTTTCATCGCATTCTGAGAACGATTACATTCTACATCATTCGCCAATTTCCTACAGGTTCTCGTTTTCTTCATAAAATCACGGTAAAACGAATGTAATGTACATCCGTACTAGATGAATTATTAAAAGGACGGTATACTTATTTACGAGTAAAAATATGTATGTGATAAGATTTATTTGATATGTATTTTGAGGTACCTTTTGAATTCATATTTATTGAACTTTAGAAATTCACACTACCTTAGCCTGAAATGAATGATCAAATTATATATGCCGGAGGTGAATTGGAATGATCTGCTCTAACTGTAACTATTCTAATACTCATCAGGCCAGCTATTGTGTGAATTGCGGCGCTCCACAGTCTGAATTAATCAATGATTACGCGGATTTAGCTTCTTCAGGGTTCTGGGACTATGCTGGATTCTGGAAACGTTTTATGGCCTACTTGATCGACAGCGTAATTATTAACCTACCTTTTTTTCTATTGTTCTTGATTACAAGCGATGGAAGCATAGAAAATACATCTTACAAATTCAGCAGTACAGTCATTTTTTTCATCTATATGATTCTTATGGAATCTTCTTCAATGCAAGCTACATTAGGAAAAAAAATTATGGGTATTCAAGTCGTAGATTTACAAGGGAATCGTATCTCTATCGGCCGAGCGACGGTCAGAAGGTTCAGCACAATTCTATCCGGACTCCTCTTCTCCATTGGATATATGATGGCTGGGTGGACCAGACAAAAGCAGGCACTGCACGATTTGATTGCGAGTACACTTGTAATTAATGTGTGATTCAGGGCGGATGTATATCAATCTGTAGTACATCTTGACTTTCCGATTAGTAAGTCTTGACTTTTTGATAGGATTTATTAGAATAAGTACATAAGAAAAATGGAAGCACCTTTTTCTCATTTGCAGTCAAGCTGCGCTTACTATGAGAGACGAGGTGCTTTTTGTTATGTATGCCAACGTATACAGTGCATGTCTATATGGAATAGACGGCGTGATTATCGAAGTCGAAGTAGACTTATCGAATGGTATCCCACAGACTTCTATTATTGGCCTGCCTGATTCGGCAGTACGAGAGTCGGTTGAACGGGTACGCTCCGCTGTCAAAAATAGTGAATTCAACTTTCCCTTACAACGAATTACGATCAATCTTGCCCCAGCCGACCTCCGGAAAGAAGGTTCTGCCTTTGATTTGGCGATAGCTCTAGGTTTATTATCTGCAAGTGGACAAATTCAGCTTCCTACGAATCAACGTTTACTAGTAATCGGTGAATTATCTCTAGATGGCGCCCTAAGGCCTGTGAATGGCATTCTGTCCATAGTCGATTTAGCGAAGAGACAAGGATTTACGGCTGTGCTCTTACCACAAATGAATGCATCCGAAGCTCATCTCATAGAGGGAATCGAAATTTATGGTCTCGATCATCTCCGACAGCTAACACCACAAACGATGTCGTCACCGCCAGCGAACCCCCCATCTGCCCATTCGTCATCCCCTCGTCCTACCCTGTACCTAAAAAATTTTGATCACTTAAAAACATCTTCTAACATTCACTTTGAATTTGAGAGCTCGTCATTAAGTATTCCAGAGGATTACTCAGATGTGTTAGGACAACAACACGTCAAAAGAGCATTAACTATTGCTGCTGCCGGGATGCATAACATTATGCTGATGGGTCCACCTGGAACCGGTAAAACCATGCTCATTCGCCGTCTACCTACGATTTTACCTACGCTTTCTAATGAAGAATCTCTAGAAGTTACCAAAATCTTCAGCGCAGCAGGAAAGCTTAAAGAGGCTGAGACAGGGCTTATGAAGCGTCGTCCTTTCCGTGCTCCGCATCATACGATTTCTGCAGCTGGCCTCATCGGTGGAGGAATGGTTCCAAAACCGGGTGAGGTTAGCCTTGCACATAAGGGTGTACTATTTCTAGATGAATTGCCTGAATTTTCTCGGACGGTACTCGAAGTACTACGCCAACCATTGGAAGATCGCTCTGTACATATCAGCCGGGCTCGTGCCTCTTATACGTTCCCCGCTCATTTTATTTTAGCCTGTTCTATGAACCCCTGTCCTTGCGGATATTTAGGCGCCGCTCCACCCTTACCCCCATGTACCTGCAGCCCTGGCCGAATTCTACGATACCGGGATAAAATATCGGGGCCGCTTCTTGATCGCATTGACCTGCAAGTCGAAGTCCCTCGGCCCTCCGATTGGCCAAGTGATGTTCAGCCGCTCTCCTCAGAGGCGATGCGTGAGCAAGTGAGACATGCGCAGCATCTTCAAGCTGAACGTTATGCACAACTTCCTTTCACTTGGAACAGTGAACTATCCGGTAAAATGTTACGTCAATTCACTTCGCGTACAAGCCAAGCGGATATACTTCTAAAGGGAACGTTTGAAGCACTAGGCTTAAGTATGCGAGCTTTTGACCGTATCTTGAAGCTTGCCCGCACCATAGCCGATTTGGAAAAGGCCGAGGTCATTGAAGCCTCACATATCGCCGAAGCAATCCAATATCGTCAGTTAGACCGCAAGGTGCAGGATTTGATGGGATAGCTCTCATATTAGTGGAAATGACTTATTATTGTCATCATAAACTTTAAATAAAAAAGGGCTAAAAGATTATTTAATCTTTTAACCCAACTTAAATTATTATATTTTTTTCAATATAATACTTTGATCTAATGATTGAATATTACCATTATCTATAGAGGAATTATAAAGTTTTCCTTTATAATCCTTTATTTCGTTTGCAAACTCATTACCAGAAAGCCCATCTATTTTTATAGCTTTATCACTTATTAATTTATTTGTTAAATTCTTAGCGGAAATTAATTTTTGATATTCAGCAGGTGCATAACTTTCCCAGTATATATCCTCATCAATTCCCATTGCATAAATAAAGTTTTTTTGTATACTTTGGACTTGAGCAGACTGCTTTTTAAGTATTTCTCTATTGTTTTTTGCTTCAAGTTTACCATCTTCAAGACTAGCCTCAACATTATTCTTTTTAGCAAGTTGCAAGAATAATTTTTCTTCTGCTATTTGCTGGAGAATTGTGGCGTCATCAAATTGCAATGTGCTAATACTGTTGTAAGTTTTATAGTTTGATACATCTTTATTCGTGATATACTCATTACCTACTTTTATTAAGTTCTTTATTTCAATACTCTTATTATTAGCAATAGTTTTGCGAATAGTCTCAAACTTAAAAGTGAGAGGATCTAAAGCATAAGAAGTAATAGTCCCTATGCATACAGTTGATAATAATGTTAAAGAAACAATTAAACTAGCTTTTTTTGTTGTTTTTTTCATTATCCTTCTCCTTTACCAATTGAAATCAACTGATGCCGTACTGTCTACTTGAAAACTTCCACTTCCACCGTAAAAAACAGATTGTCCGTATCCTGCTTGCGCGTTTGGAGAATAAATTTGGCTCGTCGTTGTAAGTTTACCTATTAAAGTATATGCTGGATCATAAATATAACTCCCTCTTGTATCTAAAGTAACATTTGATCCTCTTAAATTGAGTAGCCCCGGACCAAAATTAGCATTTGGGTAAGAAAGAAATGCATCTCTTAATGTTTGGCTTACCAACTCCCTCTTAGTGGCTAACCAGTTATTCCCAGACGTCGTAGCGTTAATAGAAACTTCTGTCTTTACAGATACTGGGGAGTATATAGAACCGGTATTAGTAACTCTCCAAATAGAAATTAAATCCGTATCTGTATAATTTGCCGCATTGGTATGAAACGTTGATGCTTTTGATTCTGTGCTAAAACCAAATAAAAGAGATCCCAAAAGGGTTGAAGCGGCTAGAACAATTCTCAAATTTTTCATAATTCCCTCCTTTTTTTGTCTTCATAATATAAACGCTTAAAGCAATAAAAAAGTTTCCTTTTAAATACATTTTTTACTTTTTTTAATTGTGTTATAATTATTTCACTACTTCCTAAAGGAGTGATATATAATCGAAAAAAATTATTTATCCGAATTCAGAGAAGATAAAGATGCATATTACGTGGATGAACAATTAAAAAATATCCAATATATTGAAGGTGGAGGACCACCAAAAAAAGTTAACTTTAAAGAGTTACCGGTACCTATAAGGTATTTAGGCTATTTTTTTGTAATTGTAGTACCTCTTCTCTTAATAGGGCTCATTATAATTAGTTTTTTCAAATAAATTTCTAAATTACTCTTCCACAAAAAAGACTCTACTGAGCAATCTCAGAGAGTCTTTTTATTTACTATTTTAAATTACGGGTGGCTCTGCCCCAAATGCGATCCATTCTTCAAGCGATGGTCCGTAAAGTCCTGGTACTTGCAGACCTGCTTGACGCATAAGCACTGTGAGTTGACCCCTATGATGAATTTGGTGAGTTACTAAAACCCAAAGTGTCAGGCCATTAGGCCATTCTTCTCCATACATATTCACTTTTTGTTGAAGGGAAGCATCAGTCCACTGCGATTGGACAGCTTGAAGTAAAGCTTGGCTAGACTGCTGATAACATGAAGCAATTGCTTTTGCGGTGTCTGGCAAAGGAGCATCATCGAGAGGAGCTTCGAACGCAAGTCCTGTCTTCGAGAGCATTTCATGTAAGGTAGTCACTAAATGCCAGGCAATTCGGCCTATTGTTCTGTGATTTGGCGAAATTCCTTGTGCTAAAGATTCATCCGTTAATTCGTCAAAAATTTTCTGTGTCATCTTGCTTTCTTCTTGCCAAGCTTGCTCGAATGCTTGAATTGAAGTGAACATAACTCTACAACCCCTTTAATTATTAGTTAAAAGATACACCTCAAAATATTAAACAAGAACTGATCTCAACAGCCTTAATAAGTTTTACCGACGCATACCATACAGATGTTAAAGACCTCACAGACCATACAAACCTTACAAACCTTACAAACCTCAGAACTCACAGACTCACAGACTCACAGACTCACAGACTCACAGACTCACAGACTCACAGACTCACAGACTCACAGACTTTAAAAAGCATGTCGTATATGCTCAAAATGCTCTACTTTGTTATGTGCACCTAGCGTAATGGCAACGACATCAAACCTCACTGCTCGTTGGGAGGATTGCATGTGATGCAGATACACCGATGCTGTTGCTCTAACCTGAGCTATTTTTCGTGGAGTAATCGACTCCATAGCTGTCCCAAAGGCAGAAGCATATGAGCTTCTACTACGTACTTCAACAAAGACGATGTCCCCTTCATCTTCGGCAATAATGTCAATTTCTCCTGACCGACAACGCCAATTGCGTAATACAATTCGGTAGCCTAATTCAGTCAGTATACGAACAGCTTCCTCCTCCGCCCACTGCCCCTTCTGTTTCCGTCTATCTTTGCCCACTGTTCCACATGCTACACGCTTGTTCACTTCTTAAGCCCCATTTCACGGTCTGAACGGTAAATAAAGCTTAGAATCTCAGCAACCAGACCATACAGTTCTGCCGGAATTTGTTGATCCAGATCAAGCTTGGATAAAACTTCGACGAGAGCCGCATCTTCTTGAATAGGAATTCCATGTTCCTTTGCTTTTTCTAATATTCGTTCGGCTAGTTTTCCGCTGCCTTTTGCGGCAATGACAGGCGCTTCATTCTCCTTAGAGTCATATTTCAGGGCCACAGCTCTGCGGAGGGATTGCGTGGGTACTTCTCGTCTGTTCATATACGGAAATCGACTCCTTTGTAGGCTTGCGGAACGTAAGGCGACATCTGCTCAGATGCAGTAGAGACAAGATCTGTACTTTTTAAGAGGTCCGTCTTGAGTGATAACAGGCGATATCCTGCCGAGTCCATGGCAGCTCGAATCTCTTCCTCTTTACTTTCGATAAATGCACCTATCATTTCCTGCTCGTTATGTACATTTAAGATAACTTTTTTGTCCGATACTTGTACATCGACCACGACTTGTCCTAAGTTTTTCATGTCTAGATCAAACCATAATCTACAATTCGAGGCATCCAGTTCTCCCTTTTTGCCACGCCGTGACTGAATATGAACGGAAGCTGTCTGCTCCCCATCAGGTCCTGTGAAAGGCAGCATTAAAGTCATCTGTGCAAAAGGAGCCATTCGATCTGTATTCATCAAAAGCTGCTGGCCGGTAATTTGATGAACAAGCTGCTTTGCTGTATCTTGCAGCTGCGCAGGCAGGTCTGCTGAACTCAAAGCCTGCAGTAGCAGTCCTTTGAGTGTCTCCATGCGCTCTGCGGCTGGCTCCGCCGCCGCAGACCCAATTGCCCCGGCCGCCAGCGGCTGGCCGGACAAGACCCCCGCCGCCCCGCTTCGCGCAGGGGCGGCCCCTTCTCCCGGCGCGGCCATAGTAGGCACGCCGCTGGACACCGCACCCGTGGCTGCGCCCGGGGCGGCTTTCTGCGCTGCGCCTTCTGCACGCGGCGCAGGAGCATTCGGCTCCGCCGGGGACGCGCCCTCAGCGAGCGTCACCGTGCGGGCCGCTTGCTGCTCGTGCTCTGCACCGAGCAGCTTCAGCACGCGCGACACCCACGGCTCCGCCGCCGCGTGGGTGTCCGCGGTCGTTGCCGCAGCATCTGAAGCTTCGGCTCCTTGCCCAACAGCGGCGGAACCTGCCGCGCCACTTGCTGCAACGGTTCGAATCTCACTTAGCAGAGACTGCAACCGAAGCAAGATCTCGGCACTTTTCCCTGTACTCAGCCGAGAAGATCCAAGTGCATTTATTTCTGAACCTGTTTTGCTTTGGCTAGAAATATTTTCTTCATGGCTATTTGAATCGTCTTTGACCTGATTCGTTTCATTTACGGGTATTCCATTATTTTTAGCCAGGCCCTGAGTAGTAACTACTGGGATACTATTCTTAGGTATAGCATATTTTCCGGCTCCCTCAGGAGCCTCATAATTCCCTTCATGTCCAGAAGATATTGAAATCAATGCCTTATTTTTAACAGCTGTATCTTTTGTAGAGAGTTCACCCCCCTGTCCCATAGAAGAATCTACTTCTCCTGTTTCTACAGCAATAGGGCTAGAAGGATTCGAGGAATTTGAAGAAATAGAAACTCCCAAAGCGACTGAACCCGCAGGTTTATGGATAGACCCGGCTTCTTTCCCTACATTTTCAGCGCCTTTATTTCCGTTCGGTATCTTCCCTTCTTTTCCTGCTTCCGTATCCTCAAAAATCCAAGATGACAGAATCGTCTGGATTTGCTCTTCAAAGGCACTTAATACAGTTTGAACCGAGACCCCAAATACCGCCTGATGAAGACCCGCTACCGACTGATCGGTAACTGGAAGCCCTCGGTGAATAGCAATCGCCGCAGATTGCACCCACTCTTGAAGGGGAACGTTCTGCGGTTTAGCAGCAAGGGTCTTCAAAATGGCCGATGTCTGCTCGCGTGTAAGCGGAATCCCTTGAGTCTGCATAATTTTTAAAACTTCACGATTTTGAGGAGTATTCTCCATTCCTATATCATCTAATGTCTCACCTAATGAAGCATCGGATAACATCGTAGAACTTTGTTCGGCTATCGGTTTCAAAATTGCCGTTCCATCCGCACTAGGAGGCTGAACCTGCAACACAGCTATCTGCCCCTGCTGTAAAGGGGTCTCTAGCGTAGCTTTGAGCTGTACACCTTGTACTTGAATGACGGCTTCTTGACCATCATCAGAGACGCTCATTACCGTACCTCTCACGACTTGTCCTACTTTTAGATCTAATTGCTTGGGTTGTCCTGCCTTTGCATCTCCCATTAAACCTCGTACTACTGGACCTATATTCATTATGTATTCCCCCTACACCGTAGATCTCACCATAAGTACAGTAAAACCCGCCCTTGTATAGGCGGGTAACATTTTAGAATAATTGCTGCTGTTGTACAAATAAATTACGCATAAAGCTTTTGCGATGCATAGGTGTTGCTCCAAACGTAAGAATCTGCTCTCGGTGCATTCGAGTTGCATATCCTTTATGTACAGCAATTCCATATTCCGGATATTTGGCTTCCCATTCTCCTTCACATAAGCGATCTCTCGTTACTTTTGCGACAATCGACGCTGCAGCAATAGACTGACTTCTGGCATCTCCTTTAATTATAGCAAGCTGAGGGATTTCAGAATCAACTTGTTCGGCATCAACCAGCAAAAAGTCAGGCTGAAAGGGTAACTGTGCCAAAGCAAATTTCATAGCGAGTCTAGAGGCTTGTCTTATATTCACTTGATCAATTACGGTCGAATCCGCGAACCCGACACCTACCGCAAGAGCATGTTCCATAATGATATCAAATAATTCATTCCGCTTTTTAGCCGAGAGCTTTTTAGAATCATTCACCCCTTCTAGCACTAACCCTTGGGGTAATAATACGGCTGCGGCGACCACATCTCCAAACAGGCAACCGCGACCTACTTCATCAATACCTGCAATATGGACATAATTCTTTTGCCAATACTGCGATTCAAACTCTAACATATCGTTCATGCTGCATCTGCTCCATTCTTCCGTTCGAACGAATCACTTTTCCCCTTAAGCCTGATGACTATATCATCCTTCCCAGAGGGATGCTCATGCTTCTGATATCGATCCGGCTGCTTAGGCAGTATTTTAAGGAATGTCCCTACTGGACCTTCATTCATTAAGTCAAAGGGACTTCTTGTCTTTTTCACTTTAGGTTCAGGCACGCCATTCTTCATTAATTGAATTAGAGCATCTGGATTATTTTTATCTCCGCCCGCGTTCACACGGAATCCATTGAGTTGGCCTTTTTTATTGATACCCGGCTTAACTGTGAATGTAATCTGTATCCCTAACTCCTTACATACATCCAAAGTCGTTTTGGAAAAGGAACCGTAAGGGAATGCCAACACATCCATATCATTGCCTAATTTTTCTTTGATTAGCGTTTGAGCTTGACTCAGATCTTTTTTCACTCGAGCTTTAAATTCGTCTATTGTTTCTTTGCGCTTCAATTGATCTAAATAAATAGGCCCTTGAAGTGTAGGTCGCTTGACACTATGCGATGCATTGACTGGAACAATGACGTGGGAATCGAAGGTATGATTATAGAAGTCAATGCCGTTCTTGTGCATGTCTGCGATTTGTTCCCAGCTCACTTTAGGAATACCAGGGTGTTTCGGATTAGATACGGTGTTAGCGATGAGGAACATGGTAGCAGGTATATTATTTTCTTTTAGAATTGGATATGCATATTGATAAAAAGATTCGTATCCATCATCAAACGTCATTAAGACTGCGTTATCGGGTACAGGAGTACCTTTCAAGATGAAATCCGTATACTGCTTCATCGTAATATATTTAAATCCATAAGCTTTCATCAGTGCTAGCTGACGTTTGAATTTAGATGATAGCACCGTTCCTGAGTCAATTTGCTCTGGAGTTACTTCATGGTACATAAGAACAATGACTTTATTACGATAATAGGACTTATAAGGAACTGTTTTCACAGGAAGCAGCGCTGTATCCGTCGTAGGAATGTTCACTGCATCCGAATCCGCTTTCGGCTTGTTTAAGCTAACATTGATCTGGTTCACAACACTAACAGGAGTGACATTATTCAGCTTCCTGCCTGAAGTTCCATGGGTCCAGAACTGACTAGCAACCAGTATCACAACTAGGCCAACTATAGCTATAGATAACCACTTCATTTTTTTCCACATACGCTGCATATTCCTTTCCGAACCTACTCTCTTTTTACCTTAAATTAGAGTAACATATCCAGTCTTAGGCAACACTTCTTTTTTGTAACTTATTTATCGGTGTAGATGACAAAAAAATAAACACTGGATATATTCCTTCATCCTATTAACGATTGCTTACCCTGAAAAGTTGCGAATTATATTGGAAAAAACTTACTCACATAACAAAAAAAGCACCAGCCCATGGCTGATGCCCCCTGATTAATAAGGAGATTCCATCGAGAATCCACCTAATTTACCTGCTCTAAGTTCTCTAAGCATCATACCTGACGCCTTAGCTAAATCAACTTTACCTCCGCTTACAATACATCCTCGCTTGCGACCGATGGCTTCCATAACTGCTACGACTTGGTCAGGATCTTCGGGATCTAGAGGTTTCTCTTGTAAGTCGAATCTTTCCTGAAGTTTAGGCCAATAATAACGGGATAAATATTGAATAGCAAAGAATGCGATATCTTCAACATTTAAAATCTCTTCTTTAATAGCGCCTGTAACTGCCAAGCGATAACCTACGTTCTGGTCTTCAAACTTAGGCCATAGAATACCTGGCGTATCTAAGAGTTCCATATCTGTACCCACTTTAATCCACTGCTGCCCTTTAGTTACACCAGGACGATCTCCAGTCAGAGCAATGCTGCGACCCGCTAATTTGTTAATCAGCGTGGATTTACCCACATTCGGAATCCCTACAATTAAGGCCCGAACAGGACGAGGACGAATCCCCTTTGCAATTTGTCGATCAATCTTTTCCTTTAACAGCTCTCTAGCTTTTACCGAAATATCCTTAACTCCATGACCCGTTGTGGCATCTGCCATTAATACAGCATGTCCCTCTTTTTTGAAATAGTCCATCCATTCTTTTGTAACCGCAGGATCTGCAAGATCGGATTTATTCAATACGATTAGACGGGGTTTATTGAGTAGAATCTCATCAATCATCGGATTACGGCTTGATAAAGGAAGACGGGCATCCAAAAGCTCAATCGCAACGTCGATTAATTTCAGCTTATCCTGGATCTGCCTGCGCGCCCGAGTCATATGTCCCGGGAACCATTGAATTGTCATCGTCTTCTCACCTCATGTACTTCCTGAATAATACAGAACGAACTAAAGTCTGCACAGAGCCCTTAGTCCGTTCTTATTATACTAGTATTAGTGTTTTATAAAATGGATATCCTTCATCGGCCAGAAAATCAGATCTGCACGACCTTTAATATCAGAGAAATCAACATAACCGATTCTACGGCTATCTGTACTATTCGAGCGATTGTCTCCAAGAACAAAGACATGACCTGCTGGAACTTTTTCTTCGGTCACTTCATCATTTGGAAAATCAGCTTCTACATTGTACAGTTGATTATTTTTATGCTTTTCATCTAACGCAGATTGAATATACGTCTCATTTACTACTTTACCATTCACAGTAACCGTATCCCCTTCAACCTTGACGGTATCACCCGGTACACCTATAACCCGTTTGATGAAATCACGATTTTCTGCTGGAACGTGGAACACAATGACTTCACCATATTTAGGCTGTCTGAAATCGTAAAGTACCTTATTCACAATGATACGCTCACCTGTATGGAAATTAGGCTGCATGGACGGCCCATCCACGATAAATGGTGCAAATAGGAGCCAACGAATAAGGACTACAAGGACTACAGCAATCAGGATGGCTTTGAGCCATTCCATAGCTTCGTTCTTACTCTTGCGGGGGGATTCCGGAAGCTGTTCCGGCTGCTCTGACTGATATTGCTGATCCATGGACCGCCGTCCTTTCTTTGTATATACGTATAGAACTCGTAAGCCTGTTTTATAAAAAACGAAAGGGGCTTGAAGATCAAGCCCCTTAATCGTAATCCTAAGATTAACGACGTACTTCTTTAATTCTAGCTGCTTTACCACGAAGTTCGCGTAGGTAGTACAGTTTAGCACGACGCACTTTACCACGACGAGCTACTTCGATTTTATCGAGTTTCGGAGAATGGAGTGGGAATGTTCTTTCCACACCGATACCATTAGAAATTTTACGAACTGTAAAAGTTTCACTGATTCCACCGCCACGACGCTTAATTACAACACCTTCAAACAATTGGACACGCTCACGAGTACCCTCAATAACCTTAACGTGCACTTTTAAAGTGTCGCCCGGGCGGAAACTCGGAATATCCTTGCGAAGTTGTTCCTGCGTAATCGCTTGTACGATATTCATATATGTCTTCCTCCTTCCACTCAGGTGTTCTTACATCTTCCGAAGAACCTCGTGTTCTTCATCATTATCTGTAGAGGACCACCGATTTCACAACACATTGAATTGTACCATATCCTATTAATCAAATCAATGCTTAATCTGTTTTATTTACTTTTTACATTCCTATTGATTTTGATGTAAAATTTATAATTAATACGCTGCTATATAATCCCTCATGAAAGTAGGAATACCTTTGTCTAATCATGAAATCTCTCCATTAGTTGAAGCCTTACAGCTCTCTCCGCACCAAGAAGGTGGATGGTACAAAGAGCTATGGAAATCCTCCTTTGACATTCCACATGAACTGTTGGACAGCTCCTATTCAGGTCCTCGTCCTGCCGCAACGTCTATCTATTTTTTGCTACACCCTCACGAATTCTCCGAATGGCATACCGTCCTTTCTGATGAGATTTGGTTCTGGCATTCCGGGAGCCCACTCTTGCTAACCCTTGGTGGGGATGGAGATCAGCCAGGAGACAAGGAAGAAATCATTCTTGGTCCCGATATATTGCAAGGACAACGTCCTCAGGCGCTTGTTCCTGCTAAGGTATGGCAGACAGCACGCCCGCTTGGTAACGAGCCTGTGTTTGTCTCCTGTGTGGTGTCCCCGGGCTTCCACTATGATGATTTCCGTCTCATAGATAAATCACAGAAATAATCAACGGCTCATAATAACAAATAAACCCCTAGACCATATCGGTAATGTTCACCGTAGGTCTAGGGGTTCATTGTATTGTCTATAGTCAGGTCTTCTTTACTCATTCGCCAAAGTGTCCATGATTTGTTCAGTCTCGGCTTGAAGCAATTCTGGAATCTCGTACATGGGTCACTCCTCCTCTCTTTTGCCTATTAATTTATTTACTAGCAGATTATTTACGATTTGCATAATAAGCAATGATATCATCTACCGTACTAAAAGCTGGTTTTTTCTCGGAATCCATCGAATCTTGTACATCCATATATAGGTCGGTTACTGGAATATCGGTTTGAATTTCTGGTGTCATTATCTGTTCATTTCCTCTCATGCGTTGTGCTTTGTTAGCGGTTCTATTCTTTATTACCCACATGAGATGTTTCTTGTAACAGCTGTAGCCAAAAAAAAAATTAAAAAAAGAAAAAAACCTGCTTACGATGCGTAAGACGCATCAAGCAGGCTCATTCCAGATCTAATGTTTTTTCCTTTTCAAAAAAGGCTTTTGCTTTTGCTTTATGTTCATCAGTGACGTGATTCCCTACTACTTTAAGGGCGGTGATTATTACACCGGCATCATCCGTAAAACCGAGGCCAGCCAAGGCATCAGGAATGGCATCGAGTGGAGAGATAAAATAAGCCAGCGCAGCAAACGCTACACCTTTTACATATAAGGGCGTCTTGCTATCCACGGCGCAATAATATAATGCCACAGTATCCTTAACAAAGGGGACCTTACCCGCCGCTCCCTTAAGCTTATCGAAAAAATTACGTTTTACCTTTTCCTCTTGTTTCGGATCATAGGTTACGGATTTTAGATGAATGGGCTTCATCTTTTCTCCCCCTTTCAGGTCATCCTCTTAATGATCAGTTCCACGATCTTCTTCTCGGCGTATTTCATCCAGCCATCTCATATCTTTAGAGGTTAATTCTATTTGGTCCAGCATGTCGGGTCTACGTTTCCATGTTCTCCGCAGCGCTTCTTTGCGTCTCCATGCCGCTACATTCGCATGATGTCCACTTAACAACATATCCGGCACCTTATGTCCTCTAAACTCAGCAGGTCTCGTATAATGAGGATACTCTAGAAGTCCCGTACTAAAGGAATCCGTCATCGCACTTGTGGCATTCCCCAGAACACCAGGCAATAAACGCACTACACTGTCGATTACCGTCATCGCCGGGATCTCTCCACCCGTGAGTACATAATCACCAATAGATAATTCGTCCGTGACCAAGTGTTCACGAATGCGTTCATCATAACCTTCGTAATGTCCACATATGAAGATCAGATGATCTTCCTGAGCAAGTTCCTCGGCCTTCTTTTGTGTAAATGTCTCCCCTTGGGGACACATGAGAATAATTCTAGCTGGTTGATGTACATGTGCAGCTTCGTCTTTGATCTCTGAACTATGAGATTCACTTGCATCCATGTCAGATGTACTGAGTATACTTTCCACAGCATTAAATATCGGCTCCGGCTTGAGGACCATCCCCCCACCACCGCCATAAGGCGTATCATCTACCATACTATGCTTGTTATCCGCGTAATCTCGAAAGTTCGTTGCTTTCAGGGTCACAATACCTTTGTTCTGAGCTTTGCCCAAAATACTAGTACCGAACACGCCTTCAAACATCTCCGGGAAAATGGTCAGGACGTCCACGCGCATTACAGTAGCCCCTCCATGATATGAACCTTAATTAGCTTTTCTTTCACATCGACATCCAAGATCACATCATCAATTACAGGCAGCAGAATTTCTTTACGCATAGGAGTCTTCACTACCCATACATCATTCGCTCCAGGACGTAGAATTTCTGATATAACACCCAAGTCTTCTCCTTCGTCCGTTAGCACCTTGCAACCAATAATCTCATGATAAAAATATTCATTCTCCGGGAGTTCAATCGTCTCATCTTTCGGAACTTTCAAATCCCAACCTTTATATTTCTCCACTTCATTAATGTTCCCAAATTGTTTGAATTTTACGATATATGTTGTTTTGGAAGCACGTGCTTTTTCGATGACCGCCTTAATCTGTTGGCCTGTCTCAACATGAACTAGAATGAGCTCTTTATTTGAAGCAAACCGAATCTCAGGAAAGTCCGTACTGGACAATACTTTCAGTTCTCCCTTAATGCCATGTGTATTCACAATTTTCCCAATGGTAAGTAAAGATTCAGACATAGTATCCTCCTGAAAATGTAATAAGAATTAGTGTTAAGCATGTACGAAAAAGGGTTAGGAAATGCATTCCTAACCCTCTTTCGTATATAGTTAAGACATAATGTCCACGGTTACCCGCTTGTCATGCTTGACTGCTGCTGATGTGACAACCGTGCGAAGCGCTTTGGCGATTCGCCCTTGTTTGCCGATGACTTTTCCTACATCCTCGGGATGCACAGATAATTCATAGATAATCAAATGCTCTTTCTCCACCACGTTCACACGCACATCTTCCGGATGATCAACTAAAGCCTTCGCAATAACGCCGACTAATTGTTCCATAAGAGGACCCTCCGCATCAGCCATTATTTCTGGTTCTTAAGATCATGGAACTTTTTAAGAACGCCAGCTTTGCTAAGCAAATTACGGACCGTATCAGATGCTTGCGCACCTTCTTGGAGCCATTGCAGTGCTTTATCTTCATTGATGTTAACTACTGCCGGTTCTGCAACCGGGTTGTAGTAACCAATTTCCTCGATAAAACGGCCGTCACGCGGGGAACGGGAATCCGATACCACGATACGGTAGAATGGTGCTTTATGAGCACCCATGCGTTTCAAACGAATACGAACTGCCACGAAATTCACCTCCTTAAATAGAATCAACTTCCACTATTCCTACAGAACTTAACGGAACGGGAACTTCATCCCGCCACCTTTTAAGCCTTTCATACCCTTCATTGCTTTGGCCATCTTACCGCCGCCACCTTTAGGTCCCATCATATCCGAGAACTGCTTCATCATGCGGCGCATCTCATCAAACTGCTTGATGAGGCGATTCACATCGGCCACGTTCGTACCGCTACCAATCGCAATTCGCTTACGCCGACTATGATTAATTAAGTCTGGATTTTGTTTTTCATGTTTGGTCATCGAATGGACAATGGCTTCGACACGTCCCATTTGTTTCTCATCCACTTTAACATCTTTTAATTGCTTCACTTTGCCCATACCGGGCAGCATATCCATAATTTGATCCAAAGGCCCAAGTTTCTTCACTTGATCCATTTGCTCTAGGAAGTCATCAAAGGTAAATTCATCGTTGCGCATCTTGCGCTCCATTTCCTTCGCTTTCTCCACATCAATATTGGACTGTGCTTTCTCAATTAGGGAGAGCATATCGCCCATACCTAGAATCCGTGAAGCCATACGCTCCGGATGGAACGCTTCAAGTGCATCAATCTTCTCGCCCAGTGCAGCGAACTTAATCGGACAACCCGTCACAGCTTTGACCGATAGTGCAGCCCCGCCTCGTGTATCTCCGTCGAGTTTGGTTAAGACAACCCCTGTCAGTTCTAACTGCTTATGGAAGCTTTCCGCTACATTCACGGCATCTTGCCCTGTCATTGCATCTACAACGAGTAGAACTTCATCAGGTTTGGTTACTTCATGAATCTGACGCAGCTCTTCCATCAATTCTTCATCTACATGGAGGCGACCCGCCGTATCAATAATCAGATAATCATTGCCTTGATCCTTGGCCTGTTGTAGAGCTTGCCGAGCAATCTCTACCGGACTTACGCCATCCCCTAGGGTGAATACAGGAACCGAAATCTGTTCTCCCAAAACTTGTAGCTGCTTAATCGCAGCCGGCCGATATATATCAGCGGCAACTAGTAGAGGTCTTGAATTCTGCTTAAGCAACAGCTTGGCTAGCTTCGCAGAGGTCGTTGTCTTACCCGCCCCTTGTAGACCCGCCATCATAATCACAGTCGGTGGACGATTACTCTTTGCAAGCTTGGCTTGACTACCGCCCATAAGTTCGGTCATTTCTTTATTCACTATGTCGATGATGACCATTCCAGGTGTAAAGCTGTCCATGACATCACTGCCGATGGCCTTCTCTTTCACCTTGGCGATAAATTCCTTGACCACTTTAAAGTTGACATCCGCTTCTAGCAGGGCGAGTCGAACCTCGCGCATTGCTTCATTCACATCGTCTTCCGATACCTTGCCTTTTCCACGCAGTTTGCTAAATACACCTTGCAGTCGGCTGGTCAATCCTTCAAACGCCATTCTCAGTCACCTCCGGGTTAAGTAATGTTAGATTACCACTCCTGCAAACTTCGTACCAAGCGAAGAGCTTCATCTTTATGTAATTCATTCTGTTCGAGTATTTGTTCTAAAGCACCTAGCTGAGCCATTCGTCGCTGTTGTTTGTGTAGAAGTCCTAGCTTCTCTTCATACATCTCCAACATCTGCTCTGCACGCTTAATATGTTCGTAGATTGCCTGACGGCTAATATTGAATTCCGATGCAATCTCACCTAACGAGAAATCATCATGGAAATAGTATTTCAAAAATGTCTGCTGCTTCTCCGTAAGAAGCAATTCATAGAAATCGAATAGCAGGTTGACCCGATTCGTTTTCTCAAGTCTATTCTCCTGACTCATATCGGGCACTCCCTCCGTCAAGGAAAAACACTTTACAGCGCATCAACGATCCTTATCATATAAGATAAAAAAGAAGATGTCAAGTTATTTCCCTTAACATCTTCTTTAATCATGACTGGAAGTAATTTTTGTTATTGTATAGGCAGGAGATACCACAGAATTGCGAAGAAATGGACGATGCTTCCCCCTAGAACAAACAGATGCCAGATTGCATGGTGATAGGGAAAAGCTCTCCACACATAAAATATAGTCCCAAAGGTATACATCAGCCCACCAGCCACAAGAAGATGAATGCCATTAGCCGGCAATGCCGCTGTAAGCGGCTGCCAAGCAATAACGATGGACCATCCCATGAGTATATAGAAAAGCGTAGACAGGAACAAAAACTTTTTCACAAAGAAGGCTTTGAACAAGACACCCAGCAGCGCAATACCCCATACTATTCCGAACAACGTCCACCCTAGAGGGCTCCGAACTGCTACAAGCATAAAGGGGGTATATGTCCCCGCAATATAAATATAGATCGAAGAGTGATCGAAAAACTCGAACAAATCCTTGAGTTTGCCCTCATGAAAACTGTGCACAAGTGTTGAGCTGGAGTAAAGGAGCAGCATGCTCACCCCATATACCGTGAAGCTAACCACATGCCATGCTGTTCCGTGCATACTAGAAAACACAATCAACAGCACCAAGGCCGCCACACTTAAAAATGCACCGATCCCATGAGTTACAGCATTGGCGACTTCTTCACGGCGTGGATACGTATGCGTATTGGCCACGGGAATTCCTCCTTTTGTATCATCTATTACTTATCGTCTTCCTGATTATCCGTATCTTCTTCTTTGAGCAATCCAGAGAACAGACCGTGTACAAATTGTTCTGAGTCGAATTCTTGCAGGTCTTCCATCTTCTCCCCGAGACCAACCAATTTTACGGGAATACTGAGCTCCTGACGAATAGCGACCACAATCCCACCTTTAGCTGTCCCATCTAGCTTGGTAAGCACAAGGCCCGTCACCCCGCTCTTCTCACCGAAAAGTTTAGCTTGGCTAAGCGCATTCTGCCCCGTTGTTGCATCCAGTACCATGAGCACTTCATGCGGTGCATCAGGAATCTCACGCTGAATGACACGGTAAATTTTATTCAGTTCTTCCATCAGATTCGATTTGTTCTGAAGTCTGCCTGCTGTATCACACAGAAGGATATCTGCTCCACGTTGCTTGGCTGCTTGAAGCGCATCGAACATTACAGCGGCAGGATCTGAACCAGCTTGTTGCTTGATTACTTCAACGCCTACGCGCTGTCCCCATACTTCCAATTGTTCTATTGCGCCAGCACGGAACGTATCTCCTGCGGCCATGATCACTTTTTTGCCCTGTTGCTTAAAATGATGAGCTAATTTTCCAATCGTCGTAGTCTTGCCTACGCCATTGACACCCACAAATAGAATTACCGTTGTACCATTTGGATTCAAGTGGAGGGAATTGTCTTCATCTCCGCGTAACAAATCACGAATTTTCTCAGAGAGTACCGGCTGAAGTTCCGCTGCATCTTCGATTTTACGTTTTTTGACTTCACCGCGCAGATCATCGATCAATTGGAGAACCGTGTTCACGCCAACGTCAGCACCAATCAGGATTTCTTCTAATTCTTCAAAGAACTCCTCATCAATTTTCTTGCGGCGAATGACTAAATCTGCAACTTTTTCTACAAACCCTTTACGACTCTTTTCCAGACCGTCTTTGAACTGCTTTGTTACCGTCTCCGTTTTGGAGGCAATGCTCTCTTTTAATTTTTTAAAAAAACTCATTCAGGTACTCCTTTAGGAACCTTCAGCCATGCTAGGCCAAAGGATATGTGTATTTGTATTAGATGAATAGATGATCTTATTATGACATGTGGAGGAAGCCTAAGCAATTTCAGAATCTTCATCTTCCAAGCGCACCGAGACTAATTTGGATACGCCTCCCTCTTCCATTGTGACCCCATAGAGAACATCTGCTTCTTCCATCGTTCCTTTGCGGTGAGTCACTACGATGAACTGCGTTTGCTCGGAGAATTCACGCAGGTACTGGGCAAAACGGATAACATTCGCTTCATCCAGTGCAGCCTCCACCTCATCTAATACACAGAAAGGTACAGGCTTAACTTGCAAAATAGCAAATAGCAAAGCCATCGCGGTTAATGCACGTTCTCCACCCGATAATAGCTGGAGATTCTGAAGCTTTTTACCCGGAGGCTGAGCAACGATATCAATCCCTGTCTCTAGAAGATGTTCTGGATCCAGCAAGATCAGATCCGCACTACCTCCGCCAAATAACTTCGTGAACACTTTACCGAACTCCCGGCGAATCGCATCAAATGTCAGTTTGAAGCGCTTGGACATTTCCTCGTCCATCTCGCGAATCACCTGATACAGTGTTGTTTTTGCCTCAACCAGATCATCTTTTTGGCTGCTTAAGAACTCATAACGCTCCGATACACGATCAAATTCCTCAATTGCACCTAAATTCACTTCACCTAGCGCAGAAATATTACGCTTCATCTCTTTAACATCTAGCTGAGTAACTTCAATGTCCTCAGGAATGGAATAGTGCAGCTTCGCCCGCTCGTAGGTAAGCTCGTAATCCTCACTCAGCTTCTTAAGCACATTATCTAGTTCCACATCGAGTCGATTAGCCTGAATTTCGGTCTGCATTAACTGTTCGTCTACCTTTTTTAAGCTAGCACGCTGTTCACGTGTCTCGTTCTCATCCGACGCAAGCTTCTTCATGTGTTCCGTCCGGGAAGCCCTTTGGAATTCGAGCCGTTCTCCAGTCTGTGTTTTTTTCAACTTGAAATCATTCAAGTCTTCAACTTGAAGCATGCTCTGGGACTCATTTTGACTTAACTCTAGTTCAATCGTCTGCAAAAACTTCCGATTCTGTGCCAATTCTTTGGACTGAAGAGTACAGTCTTCTGTAAGACGACGTAGATCCTCGCTTAGAGAAAGATATTCTTGATCCCCTTTTCCCTCCCGTACTTTGAGTTCGGTAAGTTGGATAACTAACTCATCTTTGGCGGATTCATTAGCTTTGCGGGCAAATTCTGCGGCAACGATAGAATCTTGAATGGATTGTTGCTTTTGTTCCAGTTGCTCTAGCTTAGCCTGTGACTCCACTTTATTTAGATCAAGTTCCTTCAGTTCTTGTAGATAGTGTCCCTTTTCTTGACCGTACAAAGTAAATTGTTCCGTGACGTGATTGTATTCATGCATTTTCTGCTTCAGGTCACCTGAGACGATCTGCTCGTCTGCTCGCATCGTATCGCCAGACTCCCGAAGTTGATCGAGCTTCAGTTCTAATTGCACGGATTGTTGCTTCATCTCTTCTATACTGCTGGATAGCTTCTGAATCATCTCCACTGCTTGGCGAATATCATGATCCAATTGTTCTAATTGACGATTTCGGCCTAACAAATTGCTATTTTTCCGATGCTGGCTTCCGCCTGTCATAGAACCTCCAGCATTGACTACATCCCCTTCTAAAGTGACAACGCGGAATCGGTATCCACCTTTAGCAGCCATTCGATTGGCATGTTCGAGAGAGTCCGCAAAAACGACATTGCCTAACAAATTGCCCACAATATCGGCATATCGAGGTTCAAAACCTACCAAATCAGCGCCAATGCCTACAAATCCCTCCGCATCCTCAATGGCCTTCTTGTCAGAGACAGAAATCTGTCTTGGACGAATCACATCTAAGGGCAAGAAAGTAGCGCGTCCCAACTGACGTTGTTTGAGAAAAGCAATCGCCTGTCTAGAGACAGTCTCATTCTCCATCACCACGTGCTGCATCGCCGCTCCAAGCGCCGTCTCCACGGCCATTTCAAGCTTTTCCGGCACCTTGATTAGTTCTGCCACAGCTCCATGTACACCAGACAAGGTTGCTTTGCGTGAAGCCTTAAGCACCTCTTTGACGCCTAAAGCAAAGCCATCAAAATCATCCTGCATTTCTTTCATTGTATCCCGGCGTGAGATTAGAGCTTCTCGCTTCTGCTCCCATGTGCGAAGACCACCGCGGCTCTCTTCAGCTAGCTTCTGAAGCGCATGCAGCCGTTCGCTCTCCGCTATGTAATTCTTTCGAACCTCGGCCATATTCTCAGCCATTGTAGCAAGCTTCTGCTCCAGCTCCAGCTTAACTATGCCCAGATTCGTCTGCTCTTCACTCCATTTGCTGCCTTCCGTCTCCGCCCGCTCCATCCGGCGGTTCACGCCTTCCTTCTGCTGGTCTGCATAACGAATCTCATTCCGGGTCTGAGCCATCAGATTCATGATCTCAAGCAGTTCATCCTTCAGTGCTTCTTCCTGATCTTGACTTATTCCGCCCGTCACCCCAAGTAATTTGGCTTCTTCTGCAGATAACTGACTACGCAGTTCTTTAAGGCTTTGCTCAGATTGCTTGAACCTAGCCTCTACGGCGTTTAATTCAGTTTTTTTGAGCTTATGGCGTTCATCATTCATAGCAATGGTCTCTAAGAGTTGCTGACGATTCTGAGCCAAATTCTTGGCACGCTCTCGTAACAATCCGCCAAAGCCTTCATTCTTCTCATAATTCTCGCTATACGTTAACAATTGATATTGGAGCTGCTCGATCTCATTCTCAAGTTCACGCAAAACAGAACGGTCCTTCTCAAGTTTAGCATCATGAACCGTCACTACAGTAGATAATGCAAGTTGTTCTTCCCGAAGCTTGTCCAATGTATGATTGGCTTCACTCCAGTTTGAATGAATCTGCTCGATCTGATAGATATACAAAGAGATCTCTTGGTGCTTCAGTTGCTCCTTTAATTCCTTGTAATGTAGGGCCTTTGCTGATTGCGCCCTGAGCGGTTCGATCTGAACTTCCAACTCGCATACGAGATCATGAATACGAAGCAAATTTTGTTCCGTATCATCCAGCTTCTTGCGGGCTTCTTTCTTACGAGACTTATATTTTACAATTCCAGAAGCTTCTTCAAATATTCCGCGCCGATCTTCAGAACGCGTGCTTAGAATTTCCTCTATTCGGCCTTGTCCAATAATAGAATAAGCTTCCTTACCAATCCCCGTATCCATAAATAATTCCGTTATATCTTTCAGTCGACATGACTGCTTATTAATCAAGTATTCACTATCCCCGCTGCGATGAACCCTACGAGTGACCGTGACTTCTGTAAAATCAAGCGGAAGGGCTTGATCCGTGTTATCCAGCGTGAGCGATACTTCTCCGTAGCCCACAGCTTTACGCGAATCACTTCCTGCGAATATAATATCTTCCATTTTGCCACCACGTAGCGACTTGGCACTCTGCTCTCCAAGCACCCAGCGAATGCCGTCGGAAATATTACTTTTCCCACTTCCATTAGGACCTACGACGGCCGTAATCCCCCGCACAAATTCCATTTCTGTACGATCGGCAAATGACTTAAAACCTGCCAATTCAATTCGTTTTAAAAACATACGCTTACCCTCACCTCTGTAGCCTATTGTACCATATGCAGTAGGCCTCTGGGACCTGATCTTGTCCAGTATACAGCCTTGTTCGCTAGCCGCTTGCACTCACAAAAAGGACCAAACGGAATCGCTCCGCCTGGTCCCTTTTATCATAGTTAATGGTCTTAATATTAACCTTGCAGTGATTCATTCAGCTGTCGTAATGCAACCGCAGCCGCCTGCTGTTCGGCCTCTTTTTTGGAGCGACCTGTACCTTGGCCCAAACTGCGACCATCCATGTATACTTCTGAGACGAATTCCCGCTCATGCGCAGGACCCCGCTCTTCGATAATACGGTATTCCAGAACACCCAAGTTGTGATGCTGTGTAACCTCTTGCAGTTCCGTCTTGTAATCCGTTACCTGAAGCTTACCGCTCAGTACAACCTGCGTAAAAATAAACTTATCCAAGAACGTTTTGACTACATTTAGTCCCTGATCCAGGTAAAGTGCACCTACAAAAGATTCAAATACATCCGCAAGAAGCGCCGGGCGGGTTCGCCCCCCCGTCAACTCCTCCCCTTTGCCAAGCAGAACGTACTGCCCGAACTCTAGGCTTTCGGCGAACTTAACTAGAGAAGGCTCGCATACAATAGCTGCCCGCTGCTTCGTCAATTCACCTTCCGGACGGCTCGGAAACAGATCGTATAGATATTCCGACACGGTCAATTCCAATACGGCATCCCCAAGAAATTCGAGGCGCTCATTATCTTCATGCTGACTGAAACGATGTTCATTCACATAAGATGCATGCGTGAACGCTTGTTTTAGTAGCTGACGATTCTGGAACTGAATTTGAAGTTTGTGTTGTAGCTGTTTCAGATCTCCACTCAACAGACTGACTCCTTAGACTTCGAATTTCTTAAGGATTATTGTAGCGTTATGACCGCCAAATCCAAACGAGTTAGACATGACAATATTTAAATCCGCTTCTCTTGGATGATTAGGTACGTAATCCAAATCACATTCAGGATCTGGATTATCCAGATTAATGGTAGGTGCGATAATACCATGTCTGAGAGATAGGCCACAAATTACGGCTTCTACTCCTCCTGCCGCCCCTAGCAAATGTCCTGTCATCGATTTGGTCGAACTAATCGCCACTTTATAAGCATGATCACCCAAAGCTTTCTTCACCGCTAGCGTCTCTGACCGATCTCCCACCGGTGTAGAAGTACCATGCGCATTAATATAATCAATTTGCATAGGCTCAATGCCCGCATCACGGATAGCCATCTTCATACAGCGAGCTGCTCCATCTGGATCAGGCTCTGTCATGTGATGGGCGTCACCGCTCAAGCCATAACCAATGACTTCTGCATAAATGGTAGCTCCGCGCTGCTGTGCATGCTCTAGTGATTCAAGGATGAGAACTCCTGCGCCTTCACCCATAACAAATCCATCCCGGTCTGAATCAAAAGGACGGCTTGCCTTCTCCGGTTCAGCATTACGTGTAGACATCGCACGCATAGCACAGAATCCAGCCATACCCGTAGGACGAATGGTTGCTTCTGCGCCGCCACAGATCATGGCATCTGCATCACCGCGTTGGATAAGACGGAACGAATCACCAATGGAATGTGTTCCCGTTGCGCAAGCCGTAACTTGCGTAGTATTCGGACCTTTTGCTCCAAAATTGATGGACATTTGCCCGGAGGCCATATTCGCAATCATCATCGGAATAAAGAAAGGACTTACACGTTTCGGGCCTTTTTCCAGCAAGATATTATGTTGATCTTCCCAAGTCCCTAATCCGCCAATCCCTGAACCGATGGATACGCCAATACGTTCAGCATCAATATTAGATCCAATCTCGATTCCACTCTCTTTGAGAGCTTGTCCGCCAGCTGCCACAGCAAGCTGGACAAAACGATCCATTTTTCTTGCTTCTTTGCGATCAAAATAATCCTCAGGATTAAAGTTCTTAATCTCTGCGGCGATTTGGGTTGTATAGTCACTTACATCAAAAGCTTCGATATGAGATACGCCAGATTTTCCGTTAAGCAGATTATCCCAGAACGTATCTACATCGATTCCTAAGGAAGTCATTACACCCATGCCAGTAATTACTACTCTATGTTTCAACACATTCACCTCGTATAGACTTCATGTGCACCCTGTTTGAATCATATGGATTGAACGAAAGAATGCGTACTCGTGACCCATACCCAACCCTTGTCAAAGCATGTAATCTTTAGTTCAAGCCATATCTCGAACACAACACTATCGTTATCTCCAGATGAGGAGAAGTCCCGCCTCAACAAACAAGGAACGGGACTCTTAATGACTTAGGTATGAGATTGTATGTAGTTTACAACTTCACCTACGGTCGTAATCTTCTCTGCATCTTCATCTGAAATTTCAAGATCAAACTCATCTTCTAATTCCATCACCAATTCAACTACGTCGAGCGAATCAGCACCAAGGTCCTCTTTAAAAGAAGCTTCAAGCGTTACTTCGGCTTCATCAGCGCCCAAGCGATCAACAACAATGCGTTTTACACGCTCCAATACATCAGACATCCGGTTCACCTCCTCTTTGGTATTATACGAGAATTAAAGTCAAAATGCCATAGAAGCACATGCAAATCCCGTTAGCTTCGATTTACATGTACATTCCGCCATCTACATGCAGGGTTTGTCCTGTCATATAAGAGGCTCCATCCGTCGTTAAGAATAACACAACCTTAGCAATTTCATCGGGTTGTCCAAGTCTGGATAAAGGGATTTCACCCAATAGCTTTGACCGTACTTCTTCAGGCAATTCACCTGTCATATCGGTATCAATAAATCCAGGTGCAACACAATTGACTGTAATATTACGAGAAGCAAGTTCACGCGCAGAGGACTTGGTAAGCCCAATTACTCCGGCTTTAGCAGCCACATAGTTAGCTTGTCCTGCATTACCCAATACGCCAACCACCGAGGAAATATTAATGATTCGGCCTGAACGCTGCTTCATCATCGGACGTGATACGGCTTTGATTCCGTTGAACACGCCTTTTAGATTCGTCTCAATAACCTGATCAAATTCCTCTTCTTTCATACGCATAATTAGATTGTCTCTAGTAATACCCGCGTTATTCACGAGAATATCAATGCGGCCCCAGGTCTCCACTACCTGCTTAACCATTCCGTCAAATTGCGTGGGATGGCCTACATGCGCTTGGATCGCCATGGCACGGACGCCCAAGGACTCGATTTCGCGAACAACAGACGCTGCTGCTTCCTCGTTCCCCGCGTAATTCACAGCTACGTCAGCACCTGCTTCTGCTAAGGCAAGAGCAATACTGCGTCCAATTCCGCGAGATGCCCCGGTAACCAAAGCCGTTTGGCCTTTTAATGGTGTCGTCATGAACATGAATCTCCTTTCTGAATAACTACGCAGCTAGTACGATTCTTCATATAGCATGCGGCTCCTTCAGACTATTGTTGGAGGTGTTACCCTCTGTATAGTCAAGGTGCAGCTGCAGCTAGAGAAGCTAGAAGAATCCATTCCTTCTATCTCTAGCTTACGCAGGCTAGATTCTAACTAATTATTAGGACTGCATCAGAAGTTCTTCGCTTGTATGCTCCAAACTTTCAAGGTTATGGATATTCAGTATACGAACGCTCTTATCAATTTTTTTGATGAGCCCCGCAAGAACATTCCCTGGTCCAATTTCCACAAATATATCTACACCTTGGGAGATAAGCCACGCAATCGAATCTTCCCATAATACTGGGGCGTAGACCTGCTCCACTAAAAGTCTTGAAGCTTCAGACTCGCTTGCTACAGGACGTGCCGTAACATTAGCAACAACAGGAGCAGAACCTGCTGAGACGGTTACATGGCTAAGTTTAGCTTCCAGACGTTTAGCAGCGGATTTCATCAAGGAAGAATGGAATGGTCCACTCACTTCTAGTGGTATGGCACGTTTGCCTCCAGCTTCTTTTACCCGCTCCACAACGGCTTGAACGCCTTCCGTGCTCCCAGACACTACAATTTGTCCTGGGCAGTTCACATTAGCTAATTCCACCACATGTCCTTCGCTTGTGATTGCAGCGCATAATTGACCTAACGCCTCACGTTCAGCACCAAGCACGGCCGCCATAGCACCTTGCCCACCAGGTACGGCTTGCTCCATGAATTCTCCACGCGCCCGCACAATCGCCACAGCATCCTCAAAACTAAGCATACCCGCTGCAGTCAGCGCACTATATTCTCCAAGACTATGCCCTGCAAAAAAGTCAGGGATAACGCCTTTTTCTCTAAATGCTTGATACAAAGCTATACTTGTTGTCAGTAAGGCCGGCTGAGTATTCGCGGTCATTTTCAGTTCTGACTCGGGTCCCTCAAAGATCATCTTGCTCAGGTCAAATCCTAGAATTTGATCTGCTTCTTCAAATCGTGCTTTGGCTTGAGGAAGGGCATCATACAGATCTTTGCCCATACCCACGCGCTGGGAACCTTGTCCCGGAAATACGAATGCTATTTTACCCATTACAGCTTATGCACTCCTTCAGTCCCAACATGAACTTCGCAAGTCCTTCATGCCAGCATAAATATCGTTAAGTATTACCAGACGAGAACGGAAGCACCCCATGTAAGACCGCCACCAAAGCCAACCAGTAGAACGGTGTCGCCTTCTTTCATTCTTCCTTGCTCAGCCGCTTCTACGAGAGCAAGTGGAATGGAAGCCGCTGATGTATTGGCGTAACGGTCTACATTAATTACACACTTCTCCTCTGGTAAATCCAGTCGATTCATTGCAGATTGAATAATCCGAATATTGGCTTGATGCGGTACAAATAAGTCCACGTCTTCTTTGGTAATTCCTGCTTTTCTAAGCACATCATCCGTGGCAGTACCCATGACACGCACTGCGAATTTGAAGACTTCACGGCCATTCATGTACATAAAGTGTTTGCCATTCTCAACCGTATCGGCTGAGGCGGGAAGCCTCGATCCACCGGCTTCTAATTTTAGAAGATCTGCCCCTGAACCTTCTGCACCCAGATCAAATGACTGGAATCCTCGGCCTTCTGGCACTTCACCTAAGATTACAGCGCCCGCTCCATCTCCGAACAGAACACAAGTGTTACGATCCGTGTAATCCGTGATTCGGGATAACGTATCCGCCCCAATAACTAAGGCATTGTTATACATCCCTGTCTTGATAAAGTTCGTAGCCGTAGCCAAGCTATACACAAAACCTGAGCATGCCGCCGAGAGGTCAAATGCTGCCGCTTTCTTCGCTCCTAATTTTTCTTGGAGAATACAGGCTGTTGAAGGGAACGCAGTATCCGGCGTTACCGTCGCAATAATAATAAGGTCCAGTTCATGAGCCTCTAATCCGGCAGATTTCAATGCACGAACAGCTGCTTCATAAGCTAAATCGGATGTGGCTTGTTCTGGCGCAGCGATATGTCGCTCCCGAATACCCGTACGTGAGACAATCCATTCGTCATTTGTATCCACGATTTTCTCAAGATCAGCGTTCGTCAGAATCTTTTCTGGAACATACATACCTGTGCCTACAATTCCTACGGAACGTAAATTCGTCAATTAAACTCTCTCCCCATTACTAAATTCCTTTGAAATACTCTCAATCAATTGACCCTGAAGTGCTATACGAGCTTGCCGAAAAGCATTCTTAATGGCTCCTGCATCTGAGGAACCATGTCCCTTCACAACCAGACCACCCAATCCAAGCAAAGGTGCACCGCCATGTTCTTTGTAATCCATCATGGTCTTCAATCCCCGAAGTTCAGGCATAAGTACAGCAGCGGCCAATTTATTTTTGAGTGAACTGCTAAATTTCTCTTTCAAAATGGAAAACATAGCTCCCGCCGTGCCTTCCAACGATTTAAGCAATATATTCCCGGCAAATCCATCACAGATCAGCACATCACAGGCACCAGATAATACCCCATGTGCTTCAATATTCCCGACAAAATGAATAGGCAACTGTTCTAGCAGCGGGTACGCAGCCTTCGTTAGTTCATTGCCTTTAATCGCTTCCGTCCCTACGTTCAAAAGCCCTACTCGCGGCTTCTCTAGTCCATGAACTTTCTGACGGTAGACGCTCCCCATAAGTGCATACTGTGCCAAATGTTCAGGCTTAGCGTCCATATTAGCTCCAAGATCTAATGCCAGCACACCGCGGCCATCCATCGTAGGAATCATAGGAGCAAGCGCTGGTCGCTCTATACCTTCCATTCTCCCTACTACCAAAAGTCCCGTCGTCATCAGGGCACCCGTGTTGCCTGCAGAGATCATGGCATCGGCTTCCTTTTCTCGAACCATACGACCGGCCACGACCATGGAGGCATCCTTTTTACGGCGAACCGCTCTTACGGGCTCATCTTCTGCCCCAATAACTTCAGAAGCGTGACGAATACTTAGGTTCGAAGGCTTTTCGGTAAGGAGTGGCTCAAGAATTGCTTTGTCTCCTACCAGCACGATCTCAATATCTTTCCATTCCTTAGCGGCAGCTATGGCACCCTCTACATTACATTGCGGCGCATGGTCTCCACCCATCGCATCAATGGCGATCAACATGTTGTGTGCCTCCTTCGCTTGCTTCTTCTTTAGCTGAACGATAGATGACGAAGTTCCCTTGGAAGACCATTTCTTCACCTACGTATGTAAATACTTCCACCTTGGCCTTGCCTTTATTTCCTGCCTCTGACCTTACATAGGCTTTAGCAATACACTTTTCTCCTAAATGAACCGAACGCACAAAACGAATATCCGCCGATGAGGTCAATGCGATTTCATCATTTATGACGGCTACTGCAAGTGAGTTCGCCTGTGCAAACACATGATGCCCTCTAGCAATGCCTGTGCGTGAAAATACATGTTCATCTTTAATCTCAAAAATTGAAATTCCGCTCTTGTCCAACTGTAAATCTACAATATCTCCGATAATCTCATGCAGTGGTAACGACCGGACCTGATCATAGCTCAGCTCGGCCATCAGTTTCATCCGCTCCCGAAGCTCAGGTATGCCCAGCTCTAAGCGGTCTAGGCGAATAGTCTGTATACTCACTTTCAACTGGCGTGTCAGCTCTTGATCCGTAATAAAGGGATTCTCCTCAATCATCCGGACGAGTTGCTGCTGTCTAGCCCGTTTAGGCACTCGTTCAATAACGTTCGCCCCCTCTGCAATCATCTATTTGGTGGTCTATATGAACTCGATTATATTAGAACCTGGTACTAAGGTAATTATAAATCATCCTCTACTAAAAAGAAAGAACCTTCCCCTACCTAGGTGAAGGCTCTAGTAATTCTCAAAAAAAATAGCACCCCATCCAAGATGTAGGCACTACTTTGATTGTCGGACTATTGCTTGATAATTTCTCTTGCTTTGTATGTTCCACATACTTTACATACGTGGTGAGCAAGCTTCAATTCTCCGCATTGTTCACATTTTACCATGCCCGGCACAGCCAATTTGAAATGCGTGCGACGTTTGTCACGACGCGTTTTGGACGTTCTCCGTTGAGGTACTGCCATGGTTCCCACCTCCTTATTCAAGTCAACCGTTAGTGCATCATCTTATTCTTTAAAAAAGTCTTTGAGCGCCGCAAGACGCGGATCGATGACTTCTCTATCACAGCCGCATTCCTGTTCATTCAAGTCAGCTCCGCATGTAGAACACAGACCTTTACAGTCGTCTTTACATACAGCAGCAAAAGGAAGATTCAAAAGCAAGGCTTGTTCAACATAGGGAACAAGGTCCACGTTATCGTCTGCAACGTTGATGATATCGTTTTCTTCATCCTGAACTTCTTCACCTTTAGGCAGATGCTTGAATGATTCATGAAAATAGGTACGGATCTGTTTCTTCAAGGGCTTCAGACAGCGGGAGCAGGTCATATCCAGTTCCACCGATAAGTTTCCCGTCACATCCACGATGCCTTCACTGTTGAACATCAGTTGAAGATCAGCAGTCAAAGGACTGATATGGGTAATATCGTTGCGGTCCCGGACGACATTCGTTACATCCAGTGCCTTATGAATAGCTACAGGCCCTTCGGCTGCTGCTATTTTACGAAATTGAAAGTGCATGTTCACCACTCCAAACAAACAAAAATTATTATACCGATTTTGGCAGAGTTTTGTCAATAACTTATACGTCTTTCTCCCTAATTATACAAACCCTCTTTAAGAAAAAGGACGCATCTCTATCCGAAGAAGTCAGATTTATATATTATAGCACTTTTATTCGGTAAATGCTCAGTCTTCGTGGTATCATTTTTGGAAGAGCATCACTTATGAACCTTCAGGAGGTAATTTTTTGCATATTAATGGCCTCATTGTTGAATATAATCCGCTACATAACGGACATGTCTATCATTATACTCAGGCTCTTCAAAGCTCAGGTGCGGAGGCCACGATCGCCGTCATGAGCGGCAATTTTCTGCAAAGGGGCGAACCCGCTATCGCCTCGAAATGGGCGCGTACCGAGATGGCGCTGCATATGGGCGCCGATGTGGTTATTGAGCTTCCGGTCGGCTATGCCGTGCAGCCGGCGGAATGGTTCGCGTACGGGGCGGTGTCGCTGCTACAGGCGACGGGGCTCGTGACGCATTTGGTCTTTGGCAGTGAGGAGGGGGATACCTCCAAGCTGCATGAGCTTGCAGCGCTGCTCGCTACCGAGAGCAGCGAGCTTACACGCCAAGTGGCCGAGCATCTGGCCACGGGCGTGAGCTATCCCGCCGCCTACGCAGCGGCGGCGGCTTCGCTGCTGCGCGGCGCGTCCGCAGACGGCGCGCGCGAGCTCTTACAGCAGCCCAACAATGCGCTTGGGCTGCACTATTTGATCGCGCTGCGCCGCTTAGGCAGCGCGATCCAGCCGCTTACAATCCGGCGCGAAGCAGCCGGATATCACGATGCGCAGCCGGGGGCAGGGCGCATTGCCAGCGCGACGGCCGTGCGGCGGCTCCTGCTGGAGTCGGGGCTTGCGGCAGCTAGTCCCTATCTCCCCGATTATACTGCAAGCATTCTAGCCCGTGAGATGGAAGCGGGACGGGCGCCCATAACTTGGGATACGCTTCGCCAGCCCTTATTCCATGAATTACTAGTTCAGTCTCCTGCCAAATTAGCTCAACTACTTGAAGTGACCGAGGGACTGGAGCACCGAATCGCCAAAGTCTTGCCTATCTTGCCTGAACTTTCTGTAAATCACTTACTTCAAGCTCTAAAGACTAAGCGGTATACACATACCAAGCTTCAGCGGATGTTAGTCCATATTTTATTGCAGCATCCACGTGAGCTATTCACTCGCGAGAAGCTAGCGCAAGGTCCTGCCTATATTCGCGTACTAGGATTCACCAGCAAGGGGCAGCAGCTCTTAAAGCGCATGAAAAAGACGGCATCGTTACCGATTCTAACGAAGCCGTCTGATCTGGATGATGTATATCTTACGCTGGACATTCAAGCTGCTGCTGTATATGCCAATGCTAATTCACTAGGTCAGGCTATTGAAGCTTTTCGTGACTATCGCCAGCCTCCTATTCGGATTTAGGTGGTAGCTTACTTAGATAATCCAGCACGTCCTGCGCTTTTTTGACGGAAATCAGCTTCATATTCGTGCCGATTTCATCGGCTTTTTTCTTCGCTATATCATAATTTTTCTCAGGCACAAAAAATAGATCGGCTTTTTCCCGGTTGGCAGCCACAATTTTGAACTGAACGCCGCCAATAGGTCCTACACTCCCGTCGGTACCGATGGTTCCTGTACCTGCAATTCGGTAGCCTTTACTAAGATCTCCTGGAGTTAATTGATTGTAGATTTCCATCGTGAACATAAGTCCCGCAGAAGGTCCACCAATTTGTGTGGATGCAAATTCCACTTGTTTGTTGGGGTCGTTCGCTTTTACCTTTCGGTATTCTCCCAGACTCACTCCAAGTCCCGCTCGAACTTCTCCGGTCGCTGCATCTTTGAGCGGAATCAGTTCCACATTCTCGTTCATTCTTTTCCCATCCCGCTCAAGTAAGACCTGGACATGGTCGCCTACCTTATGTCCCCGAAGAGCCGATGACAAGTCTTCAAACCGCGTTAGCGCCTTTCCCTCAATCTCTCTTACGATATCCCCCGACACGAAATTTCCCTTGGGCGCAGGATCTTTGGATAACGCGACGATAAAAACATATTCCGGTACAATCTGGTAAGGAACTTTAGCTAGATTGTAGGCTTCAGTCATCGCATTCGATTGAGAATCCGTCATGTAATACACTTGCTGTGTCTCATATTCCTTCGTTCCCTGATCTTTTGGTTTCTCTACAATCTCCGATTGCCGATTAAATCTAGACATAGCTAATAAAGCCAAGTTCGCGTATGTAACCGATACCGTAGTAAGCATAAAGGTCCCCTTTTCTTCCGGATCGCCTACCTTGACCTTAATCATCGGTTTTACTTCTTCCGCAGTCCCCGGTTGCTCAATCATATAAGGTGTTGGTAAATAGACGATAACGTAGACCAGAATAGCGACGATAATGACGTATATCGTAGATTTCAGTAAGGTTTTTGAGCTTCTTTGTTGCAATAAGGGTCTCTCCTTTTTGTCACCTACATCGCACAGGTGCTGGTCTGAATGTTCGTGTACTAGCATAAATTGGACTAGACCTATTACAAATCTATGAGGTGAACTTACCATGAACCCCCATAAATCTGAGCAAATTCCTATCCCCCATGAGCACAGCCTTATGGTCACGATTAGCCTTGGATTAGGCGCTGTCCTGTTAGCCATCTGTGTTGTGCAAAACCCTGGTGCAGCTTTTGAGGCAGCCCTTCAGGGACTTACACTCTGGTGGAGAATTGTCTTTCCAGGCCTGTTACCTTTTTTGATGTTATCTCAGATGTTAATAGCTTATGGGTTTGTTCATGCTTTAGGACAGATGTTAAATCCTTTTTTCCGAAAATTATTAGGCATACCAGGCTCCGCCGCTTGGTTAATCCCGCTGGGTCTGACGGCTGGATTTCCTGCGGGAGCTGAAGCTGCTGCACAATTGTACAAAAAAAATCAACTGTCAGCTCGAGATGCCGAACGTCTAGCAGCCCTATCTCACTTTTGTAATCCCATGCTGCTTATTGTCGTCATTGGTACCGGTTTTCTACACCGTCCTGCGTTAGGACTTCTCCTAGCTTCCATTCACGTACTTTCTGGCCTAATTGCGGGTATGGCCTTTCATCTTTTGATGCAGATGCAGCGCAAAAAAACATCTCTATCCTCTTCACAAGCAGAGATAGCATCCGATCGCCATGTCTCTTGGCTACGTTCAACTTCAAGTCGAATGAATGAAGCTAGATTGCTGGATGGACGAAGTTTTGGCAAGCTATTAGGAGATACCGTGACCACGTCTGTTCAGACGCTCATGATGGTAGGTGGGTATATGTTAATCTTTGCTGTCATCCTTCGGATGGCTGGACAGTTTCTACCCGACACCATCGCATCTTATATTCTACCGGGATTAGTTGAGATTCATTTAGGAGCCTATGCTGTAGCTGAATCTGCTATCTCATCCCCCGCCTTCCAAGCTGCCCTTCTTAGCGCAATCCTAGGATGGAGTGGTCTATGTGCTTATCTTCAAGTACAAGCCGTAATGATCTCTGCTGGACTACGCATACAAGGATTTATTCTTATGCGTCTACTGCACGCAATCACTGCATTTGGACTGACTTTTTTGTTATGGATACCCCTTGTCCGCATATTTCCAGAGGCTCTACCTACCTATTTGGCAAATGGCATGTCAATGGCTGGTTATAATAGTGCTGCCATACTGCCAGGCTGGAAACAAGCTCTTTTCCTATGGCCTTGGCAAAGTATTATTCTCACCATTACCATAGCATCTCTCATCCTTTTCTCCCTGATCTGGAAAAAACAGCAGTCTAAGCTATAGATTATTTGCGATTTCTCTCTAAATACTTGAGCTTTAGCATCTCATTCACTTCATCGGGAACCAGATCCGCAACTTCCCCTTGGTAATGAGCAATTTCCTTTACTACACTGGAACTTAAATAACTATATTTCGGGTTTGTCATCATAAAAATGGTCTCCACTTCACTGTTCAGCTTGTGATTTGTGGAAGCCATTTGCATTTCATATTCAAAATCAGTTACTGAACGAATGCCGCGCACAACGACATGAGCTTGTTTTTGAATCGTATAATTCACTAATAAATCTTGAAATGTATCGATCTCAACATTCGGCAGATGTCTCGTGGTCTGCTCAAGTAACGTCTTTCTTTCTTCTACCGTAAACAAAGGATTTTTACTCGTATTGTTGCTAATTGCGACTACCAAACGGTCGAACTGCTTCGCAGCACGCTGAATAATATCCATGTGTCCTTTGGTAACCGGATCAAAACTCCCCGGATATACTGCAATGCGCAGACCTAAGTTCACTTCATTCATGATGCTCTTCCTCCTTATCCTGAACAGCTTGTGTGTCCCTGGACTTGTCGTAACTATAAATGGACACCGCTGTCTCTCCATATGCTGTCTTGCGGATACATTCGAAATTCCCGAATTGCTCAGGATAGACGTAAGAGGATTCATATTCCAGAACGAGTATAGCTTCATTTGCTAGTAACCCTAGTTCTTCCATCTGAAGCATAAGCTGATCTCCATTTTTCATACGGTACGGTGGATCTAGGAATACGAGATCAAACTGCGTGTCCCTTTTGGATAGCGCCTTCAGCGCCCGCTGAGCATCATTCTTAAATACTTCAGCCTGTTCGGTTAACCGTGTAGCCGCAAGATTGGACTTAACGACTTCCAAGCTCTTATATTCCAAATCTACGAAGACCGCCTTGTCCATCCCTCGGCTAAGCGCTTCAATGCCTAATCCCCCTGTTCCTGCGAAAAGATCCAGCGCTTGTCCCCCATCAAAATAAGGACCAATCATACTAAAAATGGCCTCTTTCACCTTATCTGTCGTCGGTCTAGTCCCTGTTCCTGGGACCGCCTTGAGCGGCCGACCTTTTGCACTGCCTGAAATTACCCGCAACTTATGTCACACCCTGTTCTCATCGTCACTAAGCCGTGTCGCTTTTTTATGACGATATCGTACCACACTCCGGATTAGATTGAAAAATACATTCCTCCGAATTCCCTTTTTTGTGAATACGAGGTATAAAACTAACCCGAACGGACAAACTGAAGATATCGACATCACCAAATGTCGTAGACAACCGCGGAGAAGACTTACGTTTCCCCATAAGCTCTTCGTCCGGTTTCTCCTCTCCCATGAGGGTGCTCTGAAAAGGGCACCCAATTTTTTTAATATTAGAACCCTTATATACCAACCTTTCTTTCACAATAATATCGATAATGACAATATTTTGTTTACTGTCTCCTATTAGAATTTTCGCCAGATCTTTAAGGTCAGATTGATTTTATAGAGGTGTTTGCCGATAAAATTATGCACGTCACCAGAGTCATTTCATTTAAATAAAAAAGTCCCTGTGACTGTCCACAGCCACAGGGATCTCTTCATTCCATTCCATCTACTGTTCATTGCTCGTTAACGGCATCTGAATGTAGTCATTAACTAGGTTCTTGGATCCCTTGGATCATCATGCTTTTTGCGCAGTCCTAACAGGCCTAAGAGGCCCAAAAGACCTAACCAGCCCAAGTCTGTTTTATTATCATCATCGTTAGCATAGGTTTTATAGTTATTTGTTCCATAGCTTCCCGTAACGTTGCTGCTTGAACCTGTACCTCCATTTTGTGATGATTCATTATTAGCGAATGCTAAAGATGGAGTAACTAACATAAACGAGATACATACAGTACAGATTGACATTAATAATCGCTTTTTCATTTTCATCCTCATTTCTTTGTTGTGTTTTTCAATTCTTAAATTGTTATGTCCTAAAACTTTTGAGTTTATGCTACCGTAATCACATAAATCCGCTTTCGACTAACAGCTAGTAAAGAGAATTACTATTATTAATTTCATAAACTAAAGAAAAATTCACGAATTAAGAAGCAAGATACATGGCAGATAATTAAAGTAAGATAAAAAAAACACTAGCCTATAAATGGTTAGTGTTTTTTAAGGGAAAGCTCTAAATATAAAAGCCCCGAGTCCAATCAAGCTCTCAAGGCTTTAACTTTAATTAGCTTCTCAACTGCAATACGTTTACGTCTGTGAGGCAAAATCCCTATATTAAACTGAATACTATCCGTATATAGTAGTAATATTTTAATATCCAGTCTAGACTTATCTACTATTGATATTAGATTTACAACTATATAATACTCCTCTTTCTAAACTGGTTCACTCTTTCAGTAATTACGCTTTCTTCATCGACTCGGCTTGTTAAGCCGCGCCTTTAATTTTCTTCACCCCGCCTTGCGGAGCAGGTGCAGGAGCAACATCATGGTTGTTCTTGTGGAAGAGGCCGCGTACATAAGGCATTACCCAGTAGTCAAGTCCGATGCGTCCGGCATTGGCAGCAGCGACGACGATGAAGATCTCCAGCACTACCATTTGGGCATTGGTGCTTACGGTGCCCGAGAAGAGGAAGGCGAAGTTCATTACCATACCCATCAGGGCAGCAAGGGTGGTAAAGGTACCTAGGATGAGCCCAAGACCTACCAGCGTTTCACCAAGCGGGATGACGACGTTGAACAATTTCACCCCAGGCAGTGCGCCATGTTCCAGGAATGCCGCCCACCAGCCTTGCACGGCGGGGTGATCGCCGCTTGCCTTGGCGATAGCGCCTTGGAGGAAGCCTCCGGCATCAAATCCGCCTGTTAATTTCTCAATGCCGCCTTTGATCCAGGTATATCCAAGGTAGATGCGTACCACCGTCAGTAACCACATTGCCAATTTGTTGTTTCTCAGCCAGTTGTTGAACATTACAATCCACTCCTCGTTTTGGTGTTATTTTAGGAAGCACTTTGAAAGCTGTTATTCTTGGTGTTCGGCTTCTTTGTGTTTGATGGAAGATGATCATCTCTTTCATGTCTTTATTATATGTGAAAAATTTCACATTAACTGTGATATAAATCACACTTTTTAAAAAAAATGAATTTGTTTTTACGTAGCAAAGCATTATATATGCTTTCTTTCATATAGAATATTTTGTAAATTAAAAGAGGTTATTAGGAATAGTTGTCGAATTAACTTTTCTATCATACAAAATATTGTAGTACAGGCCAAAAGGTATAGCAAAAATGTCGGCCTAAAAGCGGTTCAAGAGGTTCAAGGAGCAAAAGCACATTATAAAGCATCTGAGGCTTGGGTTGTTACGAACAGTGACTACACACAGCAAGCGTATAATTTAGCAAAGTCAAACCAAGTTAAGCTAATTAATCGAGATCAATTAATTGAACAGCTTCTACAAATGAAATCCAAGATGGATACTCCAAATAACATTGCTAATACAAATACAAAAACGAGTGCATAGGACAAGAGGTACATAAGCTCATTCTCAATGTTTGGACTTCACATATAATTTCCTAGAGGTGATCCTATGTCAGGAATAGGAAGAATTATTTTTGGAATTGTATTTATAGCCCTTGGCATTTTTTCTTATAGAAAGCCAGACTCATGGTTTTTTAGACCGAGGGGATCTAGTATCGATTACGAACCCAGTGAAGGCTACATAGGTTATTTAAAAATAGTAGGAATATCTATTGGGATTGTTGGATTTATGATTTTATTGACCGGAATTCTCTTTTAAAAAACAAACTCAACGCTATAGTTAGAGCGAAGCGAATTGAGCGATCCAGGAAGGCACAATTTAGCAAGGCACAATCCTCTTATAAAGAGGCTGCTTTTTAACTTTCATAATCAAAAATTCAATTTCCATAACACAAAAAAAGAAGACTCGGAACTAACCCGATTCTTCTTTTTTATAGCTAGTTCCCCTTAGACATTCTTCTTTGAATGTTTTACGACAACTTTGATGCTAATAATCATATTTAAGACTATCCCCTGCACAAAAACAGCCGTACCAATTAGAAAGTAGTTGTTATTTCACCCTTCCTAAAATCATGTCGAGAAATAAATATCTTCATTACCAGTAGCTGGTGTGGCTGCATTCCATACGGCTGCCAGTGTATCGGGCAGACTGGTTGCGGCGGTAATATAATCTCCAATAAGGTCTAGCGGAACTGGGGAATTCCCATTAGGGTTAAATGAAAAATCGGACAACCTTCTACTGGTAAAAGATCGTCCCCCGTTGAAGGATTCGGACACAAATACATCCAACAGAAAACCATTTACTTGATTGGTATAATAAATAATCCGAACTGTACCCGTTGATGGAGATACCGTTATGGAAGGAAAGAAATTTTGAGTTCCTGGTGGCGCTCCGGTGATGCTCATAGGTTTGGACCATAATTGCCCATCCGGTGATGTGCACAATAGTATCTCTGCATAACCATTACGAAAATCATTCCAAGCTGCGTATACATTTCCGCTTCCTAATCCACTAGATATATCTGCTCCCAGAGTCAAGTTTGTCTGAACCCGAAAGCCATACCCAGGAACAGGTAGGGGAGATTGCGCAGGAACAACCGTAGAAATTAAAATCGATTCATGTTGAACAGAGGGTTGAAACGAGGCGCCCCCATCATACGAGATCCGTAAATTAGCAGCAGGATTAGTCGGTCCTGTCAAGACATATCCGGAATAAACTTCCCCGGATAGCCCTACCGCTATAGCAGCTCTATCATGAAACCCTCTAGGATCGCTAAGTCTTTCTGTATTAATCCAAGTGGCTCCCGCATCCAGTGAACGTTGGAAAAAGATAGCGGAGTAATTGAACAGTGGGGTGTAACTTACGTAAGCATTTCCAAGATACGGGCTGCCTGGCGAACGATCCACAGCAATAAAAGGCTCATCATTATGAACAATGGTACCGTATCCTCGCTCGACGATAACAGGAGGATTAAAATTCACTCCATTATTAAACGAAGTGTAACTTACAATCGTGCCATCATTAAAATCATTGTATACATGAACGGCAACAATAAACGTATTCGGAAATGTATAGTCTACCGTCGGTGCTTCTCCGCTCATATATCCACTGGGTTGCGGCAAAATTTGAGTAGTCCATGTCTGTCCGCTATTAGAGGAAGTAGCTACACCCACTCGTGCTGTCCCCAAGCTATCATCAACATAGACTACACACATATTATTCGATAATACCGAATTCACGGCAATGGAAGGTTCAAAGTGATTCCCCGGCAAACCTGCTGTAATATTGACTGCCACATCCTCATCTCCTACGTCCAAATTAAGGGATTAACGTTAATCTATCAATCGGACTCATCTCTGACTGTAGCACGCGCTGCACCACATTCGTGTTGACATCCAGTCCAAATACATGAACTACAGCACTGGTAGCACTGTAATAATCTATCTGCACTTCATAAAATACCGCGGAGAACAAAGTATACGTAAAGCTCTGCGTGCTCTGTGGTTGAAGCGCGATGAGATTATGCCCAAGCGGTGCTCTACTAATTCCACTAGCACTCCACTGAAATATCTCAAGTTCTATATTAGCTATACTATTTTGAGAATCATTAATGCAGACGACCCGAATTTGGCTGGCTGCCGTAGATCCAGTTAACGGATTAAATATGGCTCCTGTTGTATATGGCACTCTAATTCCAACTCCTCTCTCACCCTATCCATTCATCATTTCGTATTATAGATTATGTATCTTAGAAGATTTTCGAACAGGCTTACGGGCAAAAAATAACAAATCAAATAAAAATTACTTTCTGCAGCATTAACTATTCATGGCTACTTCTAAATCATGAATGTTAACGATACTCAATTTAATAGCTTATAAAGACGATCATCCAAGAGTTTTAATGAAATTTTCATATATTAGGAATGTAAGTATTCTAATTTATTGGAGTGAGGAACTATGAATCTAACAATTATTGACTCTGGAAAAAGCATTCCCACAAGCTTTACTCAATCCATCTCCACACCTCTAGTAGCTTATCCCAATGGAAATACACTGGCTCAATTCGGACTCTCGACGAATACGGGCGGCATCGTCCAACTTCAGGTTACTCTAGGCCTGCAAGTTACTACAGGGTCCCCCTCAGTACTGATCTCTCTAATTCGTGACTCCACCGTAATAGCCACCAGCCAGTCTACACTCTTCACTGTCAATGCCCTTGAAACCTTAGATTTTGCATTTGTAGATTCGGGTATGCCTGCTGGTTATCATTCCTACACGCTGCTAGCTTCCATCTCTAACGACTATTCCTTGAATAGAGCCAATGTAGTGGGGCCCATTATATTCACAGGATTATCCTTAGTCTAAATAGCGACATTTCTATGTACTCCGCCTGTTTTCCGCACAATAAAACCCCTGGAAATGTTTCAGGGGTTCTTCTCATTTCAAATATACAATTAGTACAGAATTGTTTTAGATATGATTACGAGCAAGATAAATAGTACCAAAATTGCACCTGTAGATGTCCAGCCGCCGCCATATCCACCAATATTGTTATCACAACAACCTACTTCACCCATTTAAATTCTCCTCCTCATATGCAGTTCGGATTTCTTAGAACCCTTCATTCTATGTAAAATTAGCTACGGATGCGAGGGCTTATAGACTTATTATATATCCCATTTCCATCTATTTTTTATGTCAGGATTCCAACAGATCCTGCTGCTAAATTGTTTCCAGAATTTCAGATGAATTTCATCTTATAACGATGTTCTATTTGTGGTTCAGCACTAAGAAAGTTCCAATTCTACTCCAATGAACCTAAAAGTTTTAATCTCTAAGAAAGTAATTTACTTATGTCCTCAACAAAAGTCCTCAATAAAATGGAAAGAGCATGTTCAGACCCTAATATAGGGTTGAACATACTCTTTATTTTTTAACCGATGGATATTCCGTCAAATGAGACAGGTCCAGTAACACTTGCTGTATTCAGCAAAATATTTAGACTGTTGTTTGCTACGACCAACGAGTATGCATGATAACCAGCCGGTGCATTATCGAGGAAAGTTATATTAATAGGAGTAATTGCCAATAAAGATAAACCCGATGCGCCTACATTGAAGATGGGCTGTCCATCTCTTAGAATCGTAAAAATGACACTTGGAACACCCGCAGTCGTCTGGAAACCTACCGTCGTTGATAATAATGCACTCCCACCAGTAACAGTAAAAAGTCCAAATGTTGCTAAAGTTGTAGGATTTGCTGTTCCCAGAATAGGAATGCTCAACGTTTGTGTTCCTGTAGAAGCTACGGAGCTTCCTCTATCTATAATTGTGGCCATGTATTTCCCCTCCTTTTGTAATCTCTATACAATATGTTAGCCGATTCAAAAGGTTTGGATGTTCGCACTACTCCCATAAAATCCATGATCGCCTTATACTCAAAATTCACTTGCATGAGAGAACCCCGAAGGTCTCCAAAGAGACTTCCGGGGTTCTGCTTGGTTCTGGTTCTCGTCTACTCCTGTATCATCATTACAGCAAGAACGATTTAGAGATAATTACGAGAAGAATGAACAATACCAAAATTGCTCCTGTGGAAGTAAAACCACCGTATCCGCCTGCTACTTCACCCATTGAGATAACCTCCTTGTAATTAACGTACCATGCATTGTATTCGGCGATTCTTTCCTTGGATTGGACACTCACCCATTTCTACAAAATCCCTCTGTACCCTAAGATCTTTCCCAACCCTCAAGAATAGTGATGCGTTGTATATCCGATTGATTCTCCCATAGAATATACCGTTCTTTCTCTAAAACCAGTAGCGCAGCTCGAATGTCCTCGGCATGGGATCGCCCAGTTAGACGTTGCAGCTCAATCATGCTAGGCATTTTTCTATACTTGGCTGCGTAATTATACATAATTCTCAACAATTTCCGTTCAAAATCAGGCAACATATGAAATCGACCGTCCCTTGGGCTAGAATATATATATTATACAAGAACATATGTTCCTGTATCAATAGATTAAAAAAAGATCCCTACACAAAGTGTATGAATCTTTTAGGAGACCAATAATTTTTACTCACAGTTATTTTGGATATTATTGTATAATTAGTTAACTTTTTAAATAAGGAGAGATTTTTGTGAAGAAATTAGACTCCTTCGAGAAGACTTTATTAGTGTTTGCCGGGATCATTATTTTATTCGTTATCAGTTGTCTTGCGGCATTTCTATACTTCTCCACGAATTTTGTCCATTGAGGCGGGATACCAAGGGTTAATATGAACCAACACTTCTTCTACATAATTCATTTTATGTTTGATTGTATCGCGAATTTCTTTACTTACATCATGCCCTTGCTGAACCGTCAAATCATTGGGTATGCTTACTCTAACATCTATAATAATGTAGTTCCCCAATTCTCGCGCCCGTATACGGTCAATTCTCTTCACATAATTCACTGCTGCCACAATACTGCGGATTTCATTCAGTTTGTCTTCCGACAAATTTTTGTCCATCAGGACATCCACCGATTCACGGCCCATCCGATAAGCTAGCTTAATTACAAAGTAAGATACAATTAATCCAGCCAGTGGATCTCCATATTCTGTAAAGGGAATGTGATAATGATCTCCTATTAAAGAAAGCCCAATCCCTGCTACCGCTGCGGCTGAAGCATAGACATCAGCGATATGATCATAGGCCGTGGCCATTAAGCTTTTGCTATTCTCCGCTCTTCCAATACGAATACAGTATACATATAACGTTTGCTTCCATATTAGAGAAATAACCGCCGCTCCTAGAGCGATGTAACTTGAAGCCTCAGGGGGTTCAAATAAAGCTTCTACAGACTTTACAATCATCAGAAGAGCCGCCAAAGCAAGAATGATGGCGACTACTGCAGAAGCCAGCACTTCCGCTTTACCATGACCATAGGGATGATCATCATCGGCGGGTTTTTGAGCAATTTTCGTAGACGTCAATGCAGCAAAGGTCGCTACAACATCTCCAGCATTATGTATTCCATCTGCAACAAGCACCTGACTTTTGAATAATAAACCTACCCCGATCTTAAGCCCTGTCAAAAGTACATTACTTATCAAACTAATCCATACCGCAACAATTGTCTTATTCCTAGCCTGCATTGATCTCATAACCTGCCTTAAGAAAAAATAGTGTCTTTACATAGTAACCTCTACACTTTGAGTGGGTCTAGAGAAACAGTGTTGTCCAAAACCTCAAAAGACAGTCATTTGGCAATTCTTTTTCCTCTAACCAATTTATTTACCTAGCTACAAAATAAAAAAATCCACTCCTTATGGAGTAGAATTTTTGTCCATATATTTAGATAAGATCGCACCTAGTGTACCGATATCAATAACATCCGATGCTTTCCAATCTGGGCTAATACCAGCATGTTCAATTAACCATTGTCTGCCGGATTCTTTCCACTGTAGTGCAGGTGCTGGAGGATCATTTGGAATAGGAGTAGTAGCTTTCTGATAAGCATTTTTGAGATCTGCTAACGTCCCACGATACTCATTCATGTCCACACTTCCTGATATGCCATTTACGCTACCTTCACTTGAATACTGCATGAATTCCCAGGCATTCCATCCTGCTTTGTTCGCAGGAACCGTACTGCTATAGTAGGCATACCATAATGGTACGTCTCCAAGACTTGCGTTCAAGTACGCATCAATAAAGCTAGGATAGGTGTATAAAAAAGGGAGCTTTCCCGTACGTCGTTTGAATTCGTCGACCCAAGCTCGGATCGTAGCTGTAATATTAACCGGTGTTCCTGCTTCTTTGGTCTCGGCATCTAGCACTGCAGGAAGATCTAACGATGCGACCCCGCCTATAAGATTCAACGTAGTTAGGAAATAGGCAACTTCGGCTGCTACATCGGCAGGCTTGGATGCTCTTGTAAAATGATAAGCGCCTACTAGTAGGCCTGCTGCTCGTGCACCCTTTACATAGGTCACAAATTGTGGATCAGTATACGATGTACCTTCTGTAGCTTTAATAAATACAAAGCTTTTACCTGATGCTTTTACCTTAGTCCAATCAATAGTACCCTGCCAATGGGATACATCAATACCTTGGGCATGCGCCGTGCTTCTAGCTTGCATGGGCTGTCCTCCTTTCCATTTGCTATATGCTATGAAAAGGAGGAACCATTGCTCCCGGCTTATAGCCTTGCTTTATCGGTTATTCCATAATTTTTCCGGGGTCGGCTACTTTCTCTATTTTCTTCTCCGTCCGGTGTTCACTGCCTAAATAATATTTCTCTATGGGCTTAAAGTTATCATCCAAAGAATACACGAGCGGTGTCCCTGTAGGAATATTCAGATCCAGAACCTCTTCGTCCGTCATATGATCAAGATATTTGACAAGCGCCCTTAGACTATTACCATGCGCAGCAATAATGATCTTCATTCCGGCTTCCAATTGAGGAATAATCTCACGCAGCCAGTACTCTTCTACTCGAACAATCGTTTCTTTTAGACTCTCTGTTAGAGGGATATACTGATCGGGCACATCACGATATTTCACATCATTCCTAGGATAGCGCCCATCTTCCTTCGTCAGCGCAGGGGGAAGTACATCAAAACTTCTACGCCAAAGATGGACCTGCTCCTCCCCATACTTGAGGGCCGTTGCTTCTTTACTGAGCCCTTGAAGTGCTCCATAATGTCGCTCGTTCAGCTGCCAAGTTTTGTGCACCGGTATCCATAGAAGATCCATTTCTTCCAACGTAAGAAATAGTGTTTTGATCGCTCGCTTCAGATAAGACGTATACGCAATGTCGAATACAAAGTTTTCTTCCTTAAGGAGCCTGCCTGCTTCCTTAGCTTCAACAATTCCTTTTTCAGATAGATCAATATCCGTCCAGCCAGTAAATCGATTCTCCAAATTCCAGACACTTTCTCCGTGACGAATGAGAACTAACTTGTGCATATCGCCTATCTCCCTCCATCTCATACCCATTTGCTAAAACTCTCCATTATAGGATTACCCAATCTTAGTAGTTCTAAGAACAGATTATAGAGACTTATTTAGGAAGTATATTTTCTGCCTAGATTTCGCCCATAGGAGACAATGTTCGCTTTTTAGGTAAGGATGAGAACTGTACAGGTAATAATGGAAAAAGAAGTTCCGCAATGCGATAGGCTTCCTCAAGATGTGGATAACCAGACAAAATGAACGTATTGATACCTAATGCGGCATACTCTTGTAATCTAGCAGCAACCGTAGCTGGGTCGCCGACAAGTGCCGTGCCAACGCCCCCGCGAACCAGACCTATGCCCGCCCACAGATTAGGACTAAGCTCTAGCTGATCTCGGTGACTTCGTACAAGTTCTGTCATTCTACGCTGGCCTACCGAATCGAATCGGTCCAGCACCTGCTGGGCTGAATCAATCTCTTCTTCACTAATATGCTGAACAAGCCTTGCGGCCGCTGTCCAAGCCTCCTCTTCGGTCTCCCTGACGATGATTTGTACACGGAGACCGAAGCGAATGGTTCTCCCATGCGCGTCTGCCTTTTGCTTAACATCTAACACTTTCTGGGCAACCATCTCTGGTGTCTCTGCCCAAGTCATATATTGATCGATATGTTTGCCAGCTACTTCATGCCCGCTCTCAGATGAAGCTCCAATGAACAGAGGAGGAGATTGCTGCTCCAAGGGAGGAAATAATAACTTTGCGCCCTCTACCTCAATATGCCGACCGCGAAATGTTACCGTCTCTCCTTCCATAAGCTTCTTCCATACCGTCAAGTATTCATCCGTGGCTTCATAACGCTCTTGATGCGTAAGGAAAATCCCATCCCCAGCCATTTCAATGGGATCTCCACCTGTCACTACATTAATCAATAATCTTCCTGAAGATAAGCGATCAAAAGAAGCGGCCATTCTCGCTGCAATAGATACACTGACACCACTTGGACGCACAGCAACCAAAAATTTTAATCGCTGCGTAAAAGGCATGATTGCAGAGGCCACTACCCAAGGATCTTCACAAGCATGCCCCGTCGGGACAAGTATGCCAGTATAACCTAGACGGTCCACCGACTGTGCGATCTGTCTGAAATAATCGAGATCCGTAACCCTTGCTCCTTCTTTCGTACCTAGATACCTTCCATCTCCCATTGTAGGTAAGTACCAATAAATTTCCATAGCGACTCCATTCTTATGACCCATGACTTTGTGAACCTCATTCAACCTACACGGACGCAATATGTGAAAGTAAAGATTCTCGTAATTCTAAAAATTGACGATCCGCACGTAGTTCATTAAAATTTCGAGCTTTATTTTCGGAATACAGAGGATTTCTAAAATCTTGAACGATGCGCCCCGGCCGAGCATGCATAATAAGAATTCGACTAGATAATAAGAGGGCTTCATCCACATCATGGGTTATGAACATTATGCATTTTTGTGTCTTGGCCCAGAGTTCTCTAACATGAATCTGCATCGATTCCCGCGTCAGAGCGTCCAAAGCACTAAAAGGTTCATCCATGAGCACAATGCTGGGATCCGTGGCAAGTGTTCGGGCTATGGCTGCTCGCTGCTTCATGCCTCCAGATAATTGATGAGGTAGCTTCGAAGCCGCTTCCTGAAGTCCAACAAGTTGCAGATAATGGGCGGCTTTCTCCTTGCGCAACGGCTTGGGGATACCCTTCATTTTCATACCAAACTCTACATTCCCAGCGATCGATAACCAAGGAAACAAATTAGCATGCTGAAACACAACGCCTACGGAAGAATTGGGAGCTTTATGCTCTTTTCCATTAATTCTCACCGTTCCACGTGTGGGCGGAATATATCCAGCTAAAATATGCAAAAGCGATGTCTTCCCACAACCGGAAGGACCTAATACACACACCAATTCACTTTGCTCTAATTCAAGATTAATCTGGTCTAGAACGGGTTCTTCCCAAGCAGGACGATAGGTAAGACTTACTTGATCTACAATGATTTGAGTGCTCCGATTAGCATGAACAGGTTCAGAATGATGAGATGTGAATGTAGGTGTTGCGATCATCACAGCCTAGCCTCCTTTCGCTAGTTATTTAACAGGGTAGAGATCATTTCGAAGTGCCTTCTGGTAGGAAGCTAGATTTACAGAGGATTTAATTGTTTTCTGCTCTACTAAAAAGTCCCCCGTGTCCTTAAGTAGCTGTCCGAATTGACCCGGCTTATCAGGTGAACCCATGTATGCTGCCTCTGTCTGCTGTAATGCATCCAGCACAATGATTTCGTTCATGGCTTTAAGACTCTGCGCTACTGTTAACCCTAATTCTTTGGACAACGCTACAGATGCGCTCTGCGGATGTGCACGATACTCCTGAACAGCCTCATCTAATACAGAAATATAATCCTTTACCACATTTGGATATTTGCTAAGGAACTCTTTCTGTACTACACCTACTTCCCCAGTAATTCCCCCTTTAGCAGCAACGTCTTTTGAAGTTAAAAGCACATTTCCTCCATGTTCGATGAGAGTGGATTGCGTAGGTTGCCAAATATATGCACCATCAATATCTCCACGCTGCCATGCAGCCAAAATTTCTGGAGCAGGAATATCAAGAATCGTTAAAGATTTCTCATTAATACCTGCTTGTTTCAATGCAGATAGTAGACTGAAGTGGGATGTAGAACCGAATGTCGTTGCAATTTTATGTCCTTGAGTGCCTTGCAAATTAGTTATGCCTACACCATTTTTCACAATGAGAGCTTCACTCTCAGCAATGACATCATGAATATAGTAAATTTGATAAGGCAAACCTTGAGAAATTCCGTTCGCCGCTGGAGGCGTACCGACCATCCCAAAGTCAATAGCTCCACTGGTCATGGCTACATTCACATCGCGCCCCGCATCAAACTTGATCCACTTCACCTGAACTCCGGCAAATTTCTTCTCGGCTAAGCCCAGAGCTTTGGCTAATAGTTCTCCATTTGGAGAGACTTGATAACCGATTCGAATTTGCTTGGGATATGTACTAGACCCCTCTCCCTTAGTAGTACTAGTTAGTGCCGCATCTTTAGCTCCGCAGCCTGATAATAAAAGGACGATCATTAACCATATGCAAATGGGAAGATTTCGAGAGTTTAGATATTGGTTCATTAGAAATTCTCCTTTTTATTCACTCTAAATTAGGATTGTTCTGTCCAAGGACACCATTTATGCATAGCTGAACGGATGAGAACATCAATGAGCACAGCAATCACACCCATAATGATAATACCGACATAAATCACATCACTGCGTAGAAATTTGCTAGCGTCCAGTACCATCCAACCGATTCCGGATATGGCCGCTACCATCTCTGCAGCTACAAGAGTGGAATAAGCAACGCCCACCGCTGTTCGTAGAGCTGTTAATAGATCAGGTAGACAAGATGGAAAGATAATATAGATGTACAAGCTCCATCCCTTAGCTCCTAACGATGTCGCTCCACTAATCCGATCTTTAGGAACGCGTTGTACGCTGTATACTGATGTAATGAACAAAGGAGCAAAGGCGCTTAAGAACAACAATAAAATTTTAGAAGTATCTTCAATACCGAACCATAGAACCAAAAGTGAATAATAGGCTAGTGGAGGCAACGGCCGATAAAACTCTACAAACGGATCAAATATAGCTTGAAGCCAGCGAAATCTTCCACACAGAATTCCTAAAGGGACGGCAGTAACAAAGGCTATACTTATTGCCACAAATAAACGCCATAGACTGGCCCCAATATGTCCTAGGAGGGTCTCACCTTTGTATCCATCTTTAATAATCTCAAGGAACGCTGCCCACACTTCTGCAGGAGATGGCATAAATAAAGAACTTACTACATGCAGCGAACTGATCAGCCACCACAATAGCCCAGCTACAATTACCGCACTCGCTGAAATTCCCCGATATATATACGGATGAACACCTTTTCTTGCTATAGAGCGGGAATGTTTTGGTTTTTCTTTCACCGATATTGCAGGCCGCACTTTACATTTTCCTTTCCATCTACATTTAAAATAGGTGAACAACAGAAAAAAACCATCTTCATACCACTAAGGAAGTTGTCTTCCTACCAGGTATATGAACGATGGCCTCTAGTGGTCTAGTAGGCTATATAGTTAATAGAGACGATTTTTTTGCAATAGAACATAAAAAGTGATAGCTCTCCCAAAGGCTCTATCTTGATTGCCATTTAACTATAACGTCTGATTGATACATAGTCAACTATACTCATTAAAATACTAGGTTATTAAAAAACCGCTTCATTTAAATTATTTTACATCTCACAATGTTTTCCAATTAGTATGCTATAATCGACATAATTATATATATTTGGAGGTCAACATGAGTTATTTTTTTCTGTTTTTCGTGCTTAATGCGTTAATTGGTAATCCGTTTATCGCCATCTTTCTCCTACTTATCATTGTGTATTTCATTGATCGAAGATATGTAGGAGTCTTTCCCAGCATCACGAAGCCTTTCAAACGCATGCGTACAATCTCTGCCTTACGTCAGCAGTTGTCTATGAACCCTCACGATGCCACAGCCAAAAGAGACTTGGCACGGCTATTACTCGAACGAAAAAGGTACAACGAAGCCTATACTCTTCTAGAGCAAATGAGATCCCAGTCGGAACAATCTGCTGAATATTGGGACGATCTCGGGCAAGCCGCTCTTGGTCTAGGACGTATAGATGAATCGGAGAACTATATACTTGAGGCTATCCGCCTTAATGAACGAGTAAGATACGGTCAACCCTACTTAAGACTAGCTATTGCCATGAAATCTAAAGACCCGCAGAAATCGATTGCCTACGCTGAGAAATTCAGCGGCATCCATTCTTCTTCATGTGAAGCCTACTATCTATTGGGACATGTCTATCAGTCCCTAGATAGAAAAGATGAGGCTCGCCAAGCTTTCTCTGAATGCAATGCCATTTATCGAGGATTACCTAAGTATAAAAAACGGCATGAGCGTAAGTGGGCTCTGCGGAGCTGGTTCAGCCGCTTAAGACTATAATTCAAGGCTGATGATCTTAATCCACAAAGACCCGATCCCTCTCGCTAATACGAAAGGGATCGGGTCTTTGTGGTTGTTGATTTATTTAATTAGCCATGCAGATGTGTCGAATCGGTACCTGTTTTTGTTCCTGCCTTACGAGGGAACGGCCACCAGTTCGCATTACCGAACGTTTTCACCATTACAGGAATGAAGAATGGTAATATCACAAGTGAGTAAAGCGCTAGACCACTAAGTACAACCGTAGCAATCTGAAGCATAGACATGACGCCAGATGGATACATAGAAGCGAAGGTACCGCCCAGAATGACGGCTGCCGACAATATCACAGTACCCATATTTCTCATCGCATGCAAGATGGCATCGGTAGCGCTCCAGTGCTTGTTCTCATTGAATCGATCCATAAGGAAAATACTGTAGTCGATCCCTAGTGCAATTAGAATGACAAAGCCAAAGAATGGAGTAGCCCAGCTGATGCCGGAAATGCCCATAATCTTCACAAAAATAAGCTCAGTGATTCCGAGAGAAGTATAGAACGTTAATACAAGTGAAGCAATCAAATATAGTGGCATGATGATAGAACGGAACAGCAGCACTAGAATAATAAAGATTCCCGCTAACATCAGTACAACTGTACGTGAGTAGTCTGCATCCGAAATATTTTTCAGGTCGTTAAATGTACTTGTTACCCCTCCAAATGCAATATTGGCTTTTGAAAGTTTGGTTCCTTCCACCGCACGAGATACAGCTGCTTTAACCTGATCTACCTCGCTGATCGCCTTAGTACCATACGGATTATCCGAGAAGACGACATTCAGTGTCATGATCTTACGGTCTTTGGACAAGTACGTGTCAAACAACTTGGTTACATCTTTATTGTTAAGCGCCTCAGCAGGTACATAGAATCCACTTAAGCCTGTCTTGGACTCGCCTACTTGCGTCAGATAATTTTTGGCTGTATCTAGTCCACCGCTCACTTTAGCAATTCCATCCGCACTTTGACTGAGTCCGTCTGTAAGCTTGGAAATCTGTCCAGAGAACTGATTGAAGCCATTTTGAACTTGTTCCTGCCCGCTTTGAATCTGAGCCAGACCGCTGACCACTGCAGGAATTTTCCCAACGATCTGCCCTTGACCATCGGCAGCTTGCGTTAAGCCCGACTCTAGCTTTGTAATTCCAGCTATGAGTTGATCGAATCCCCCCGCGAAAGCCGTTTGACCTGAAGCAACCTTACCCAATCCACGGTTCGCCTGAGTTAACCCTGAAGAGGCTTGAGCAAGTGAGGTTTGGAGCTGTTTGAGGCCAGCTGAGATCTGCTCTGTACCTTTTCCAGTCTCGGTAACCGTTCCTCGGATGGTTAAGTAATCCTGATCTTTTGCAAGTTCTGGATACTTACTTTCAAGGCTTGTGAACCGTGTGGATAATCCATTGAGTCCCGCAGCAATGCCGGCCAACTGTTTATTAACACCCGATAATCCACCACTGATTGAACCTACGCCTTTGCCAATTTTCTGATAAGAATCAAGCAGTTGTTGCTGAGCTGTAGCAAGTTGCTGTGCGCTCTTCTTCGCTTGGCTTAGACCTTGCTTCAATTGCCCTGCCCCGGCAGAACCGCTGCGAATTCCTGACTCAATGGTCGATAGTCCTCCGCTAAGCTGAGATATGCCGTTCTTGAGTTTCTCTGTGCCCGCGGCAAGCTTGCCTGTGCTATCAGCAGCTTCTTTCAATTTAGGTTCATTCTCGCTTAACGAATTACTAGCTTTGGACAATCCTTCTTTGATGGTATTCAGACCATCATTGCCTTTACCTAGTCCCTCACCCACTGTTTGAACCTGTTTGTTCAACTGGAAGTCTTCCACTTCATCTCCGGTTGGACGACTCAGACCACGGACGCTGGAGACACCATCAACCTGGCTTACTTCTCGGCTTATTTTCTCAGCCAAAGCCATATATTCTGCATTATCCATGCGTTCTGTATTCTTTATTACAATAGAAGTAGGTAATGCTTCTCCGGGTTCAAAGCTTTCGGAAATAATATTGAAAGCTTTCACCGATTCATATTTCTCGCCTATTTCTTCCATACTATTGAACGATACTTTACCCGAATAAGTGATTAAGAAAGGCACCGTACAGATGACAACAACCAGCATGGCGGCCCAAGGGCGCTTGATGGCAAAAGAACCTGCGGCACCCCAAAGCTTGTTCTCTTTATGTTCTAAGGAACCCTTAGCTGGCCAAAAAATCTTTTTGCCTAGGACGGCCATGAAAAATGGAACAATGGTGACTAACGCAACCAGCATTACAGCGATACCAATAGCTACCGCTACAGCTGATTTGTATAGAATGAACTTCGATAGACCAATAGCCGAGAACCCAACGAGTACGGCAAGACCTGAGAAAAATACTGTTTTGCCAGCGGTCCGATACGTTGCTACAATCGCTTCCCACGTATCATCCGTATGCTGTAATTCTTCCTTAAATCGACTGATGAGCAGGATACAATAATCCGTTCCAATCCCGAACATAATCGCTACCATGAAGATTTGAGTATACGTCGAGAGTGGAAAATTCACAGAATCCACGAGGAATGCCACAATCGATTGAGACACGATATAACTGAACCCTACTGTAAGTAACGGGATAAATGGAGCGACAAATGAACGGAACATTAAGAACAAAATAAGCAAGATGAAAATAACCGTGAAATATTCTGATTTTTTCAAGCCTTGTTCTGAGCTAGTTACATTATCTTCATTGATGAGTTCCTGCCCACTCAAGTAGTGCTTAACTGTAACAGAACTTAACGAACTACGAATGTCTGCTGCAATATCCTTCACAGGGCGTTGGTCTGTATTCACAGCTATAGCCGTTAAAATCGTACGCCCATCTTTGGATATCATCTTCTCTGCTGCATCAGGGGTACTAAATGGATCCGTGATCGAATCAATCCCCAGCTTTGCCTTATTGGCATTTAGCTTTTCAATACCTTGTTGTATCGATTGTTTGCCGGCTGTAGAGATGGCTTCATCCTGATGGAATACAAGCGCGACCTGACTTTCTTTCCCTCCGCCCTTCATTTCCGCAAGTTCTTTCAAAATTACCGAAGCTTCTGAAGATGAATATCCATCAGGAACGGACACATTTCCTTTCTCCCGTACCAGATCGGTCATTGAAGGCGCTGCAAGCATTAATCCAACCGCTACAATGACCCATACCAGCATGACAAGCCATCTGGTTTTTAGTATAAATCTCATTTCTCTTGACCTCCGTCTCCCACAATTCGAGCTAATTTCTCAAACGTAACGATAAATGCATCAATCTCTTCCTGACTGAAATGAACCAAATAGGAGGACACCACCGACTGAACTTGATTGTAGGCGTTATGAAATACGATCGTTCCTTCATCTGTCAAAGATAGATAGACTATTCTTCGATCTTGAAGATCCCTAGTACGTTCGATTAATCCCCGATCAACCAAGCGTGTAATCATAGCCGTGATTGAACTTTTACCTACGCAAAATTCATCGGCGAGTTCTGTAGAAGTTGCAGTACCCTTCGCCCGAATCGAATACATAATCTGAAATTGTTCCAATGTAATATCTGCACCAAAAGCATCTAGAATCTCACTATTCAGCTTCTTCGTGACCTGAAAAGATGCATTTATATATCTTTCGATAATAACTTTGGACTGTTCCTGGCTCAATGCTTCGCGCTCCTTCCTTTCCTTCCCTCGTTCACAACTAGTATCCACTCATCTAAAATTGGGACAATGATTCTACAGTAAAACAGTTCACCTATAGAACTATATAGCGATAAGCAGCCATTGTCAATCCAATATCTTCCGTATATTGGCATAACAAAAACCCTTCAAATCTGAACAGATTCAAAGGGAAATGTATAGATTACCTAAATATCATTACCTAAAAGTTAAGCTTCGTCTGTAGGGGGTTCCGCTTCATAAGTACACAGATATTGTTCAATCCCAGGGATCTCACTTGGCAGACTAACAACTACGAACCCAATGCTTCGGTAAAAATCCACGACCTCTTCATCCACCTTGGCGATCAGACGCTGGGGAGACTGGTCTATTAACAGTTCTAGTACTAACGCGCGCCCATACCCTTGGTCTCTGTGTTCGGGAGACACTGCAATATGTTCAATTTGAAAAGTATCGTCCTCAAGTAGCTTGTACCCAATCACCCCTACCCAATCCTCTTCCTGCCGCAGCGCATAAAGCTGATAAGCTGAATCTATAGTATAGAGATGAGTTGCTGACGCAAGTTCCTCTTCATCGGAATAGACCGCAACTTCAAGTAAAGATGCAATATCCGCACGATTCACATATTCTTTTACATCAATTAGCAATTTGAAATCCTCCTGAATAGATAAGTAATCCCATTCTACTGCAAAAAAAATAAATTGTGAAATGCATTAAATTACAGTTGCATTTCATATAATTCCAAGTATAATACTTGGTATATAACATAATTGAAGGTGAGAATATGATTCAGACTCCAGTCAAATATAGTACACAGCGGGTAGACGATTATCTCGACCTGTTGAATTATGCCAAGCATATGGGTGATCTTTCTTGGCAATTAGATCTCATGGAGACTTTAAAGACACTCCCTGATTTAAGTGAAGAGGAATTCCGGCAAGCTGCAGAAGATTTACTCTGGAGACAATTCGATGAGGTAAATTCAAAAATGATGGATCTCTTCATTCAAATTCGTAAAAGTGCAGATGAGACCACCAAACAATTGCTTCTAGAAAAAATGTGGGATTTGAAGCGGGAGAGAATTTCACTATCCCAAAAAATAAAAGCAAAACAGTAATCCATAACATATATATGTATAAAACAAAAACAGGCATGCAGTTGGTCTGCTTTGCCTGATGACATGAGTATCTTGGTAATTTTGGGGATTACCTCGACACTGAATTTTTAGATTTGAGTAATGATAGCTTTACCGGTAATATTGCAGATTACATTACATGGATGTTTGTTTCATCTCACGCATCATTGTCATCATCATGGTCATCATTTCATCACAGTCTTGCATTTTGTTCATCATCATGTCCATATCCATACCCATGTCCATCATGTTCATTTCGGAGCAACAATTCATCATCATCTTCATGCTGTTCATTTTGCTCATCATATCTTCCATACACATGTTCATCATCATTTGCATGCACATTTTTTCCATTTTGTCTCGCCTCCCTTCCTTTATTTTCCTCTGCCTATTTCAAAATACTACACTTTCTTCCTAAAAGCAATAGTTTCTAGAAAATAACTATTGTCTTTTTTGTTTTTCCATAGTATAATACCACCTTTTCTGATTTATCCTGTAGGCTTTAAGGGTGCAAGGATTCAAATTCCAAATAAAAATAAAAAACCAGCCTTGTAGTGGCTGGTTTGTATAAGCAAGAAGCTATTTTTTCTCTATAACTTCTGTATGACCATCAGCAAAACCTAGAACTAGGGTCTGCGTAATGTCAATGAATAGTCCATGCTCCACAACGCCTGTGACATGATCAAGTTCCTGCGCCAAAAGCGCAGCATCTTCAATTCGGCCAAAAGCCGCATCCACAATGTAGTTCCCGTTATCCGTCACATACAGTTGATTCGTATCTTGCTGTCTTAGCTGGAAGTCTGCAGGATACAAGGAACGGAGCTTACGAAGCGTCCATTCATAACTAAAAGGAACAATTTCAATAGGAAGTTTGAATACACCTAATTGATCTACCTTCTTGCTATCATCGGCAACGACAATAAAATGATCAGCTTGTAGAGCTACAAGCTTTTCTCTTAAGAGCGCTCCGCCGCCACCTTTAATGAGCTGCAATTCATGATCTACTTCATCCGCACCATCAATAGCTAAATCCAACCGATCTACTTGAGCTGCTTCAATCATAGGGATGTGATACTTGCGTGCTAGCTCCTCCGATGCTGAAGAAGTAGCGATAGCTTGAATTAACAATCCTTCCGCCACGCGTTGCCCTAACCTCTCAATTGCCCAGTAAGCTGTAGATCCCGTTCCTAGCCCTACCGTCATGCCATCTTTAACCCAATCTGCGGCCAGATATCCTGCTGCCTGCTTCCCATTCATTAGCATAGCCTCCTGATATGTATACTCTATCATCTATCATAACAAATGTTCCTATCGTCTGATAGCCTTTTCATTAAAAGCAAAACAGCCTCTCCGCTAAAGGACAGACTGTTCTACCTTAACTAGGCAGGCCGAGGCTTCGGATTCGACTTAGAATCGGCCTCTTTTCCTCCCCCATCTTTGTCCGGCTTGACCGCGCACAAGATAAGAATTACGGCAAGCAAGGATACTCCACCGATCACAAAAAACATGGTCATATGACTGGTCTTAACCAACACCGACACAACCGGGGGACCCAAAGCTACACCTATGAAGCGCATACTACTATACAGTGAAGTGATCGTTCCTCTTGCTTCCTTTTCAATTCCCTCCGTTATAAGAGCATCTGTACATGGAAGAACAATACCAATACCCGCCCCGCATATAATCAAGCAAGAAATGACGAAATAAATATGATTGAACATACTGATGCCGAATAAAGCCCCTGTGGACAAAATCATTCCAGCTACGCTGCACCACTTCATCAGCACTTTATTTTTGCCTATTTTTTTTCCAGTAATATACGATGCCAGACATAGTGCAGCTAAGGGAATAGCAAGAACAAGACCTTTCACTACTCCCTTCAGATGATGCTTGCTCTCCAATTGTTCTGACAAGTAAAATAAAACGCCGAACAACAAAAACATACAAATTCCACCGATGGCAAAGATGGCATACAGCCAGCGTCCCTTTATTTTTAAAATCTTTTTGACCCCTTTAAGAAACGTGCGTAAGGATGGTGGATCTTCTTTTCGGGGAGGAGACTTCACTAAGAAAATCACTAAGCCAAGTGCCACCAAACATAACAGCGGAATAGCTAAAAATGGGAGATACCAAAGCCACAATCCAAGTGCAGCACCTAGAATCGGACTCAGCACTTTACCGAATGTATTGGATGTCTCGATGAGACCCAGACTTTTACTTACATCGTCTTCATTCTCGAACATGTCCCCTACTAAGGGAATGACAATGGGGAAAGCACCCGCAGCTCCAATTCCCTGTAACAAACGTCCAGCGAGTATAATCCAATATACCGTCATACCCTCCCCAATCCATGAGGCAAGGCCAGATAAAGCACCTCCAAGACCGGTAATAATTAAGCTAGGGATAATAACCGCTTTTCTTCCGAATTTATCCGATAAATATCCCGCAATAGGAATAAGTAAAATGGCAACGACACCATACACGGTGATTAACATACTGACTTCAAATGAACTAATATGAAGTTGTCTCGCAATTTGAGGAAGTATGGGAATAAGCATCGAATTGCCAAGAGTCATAATCAGCGGTATGGAGGCAAGTGCGAGTAGACTCCCTTTTTTGTTATCCATCCCAACACCACCACCTCTCGGCTTCCAAGTAAAGATTGGAACTCTACATAGTGTGGTTATTTTCGTGTGGAAATATTCGAAGATTACATCTCATCTATCCTTACATAATCCTGATTGCGTGCAGACAGGATGAACGGGCTAGGTTGTCCTAGCGAGTAAATGTGGAGCCAATGCATTGCTCTCGTACATGCTGTATAAAATAGCTTTCGCTCCGTCTCCCGAGCGTATATTTCTTCAGACCCATTATAGATAAGAACAGCATCGAACTCCACTCCCTTAGCTAAATAGGCCGGGATAATATGTATCCCTTGCTCGAATGACATCGTTGTTTTTTTAATGAGTTTGACGGGCACCTGCTCATGTAAAGCGGTATAGGCTTCTTCTGCCTCTGCTGCCGTTTTACATATCACAGCAATCGTCTCATAATCCTCCCTCTTTAGGCGTTGAATTTCATTGATAATTTGAGCTTGAAGTTGCTCTTTATTCCCAACTATTTCTACAACAGGAAGCTCTCCACGTCGATTGAAAGGAATAATATGCTCTCCACCTGAAATCATAGCCTTCGTAAAGTTCACAATCTCTTGCGTCGAACGATAACTCCGCGTTAACGTAATTTCTTCGCTTTCCTCAGGACCATATAGATCTTGAAGCACGGAGGATTGCTGAAGCACAGAGGCATGAACATAAATAGCTTGATTCAGATCCCCCAACGCCGTCATACGCGCTCTAGGGAACAGATGTTTCAAGAAATAAAGCTGAAATGGAGAATAATCTTGTACTTCATCAATAAAGACATGCCGAATGTTGGTATTAGAACGGAAGCCAAGGATCATTTCCTTCAAATACAGCATTGGAGTTGCATCTTCATAAGCCAGGTTGCCTTGACGCAGATGATCTAAAGTGAAGCTACAAATATCTGCCCATTCCTCAGGGAGAGGGCGGTCACTCAGTTTGGCTATATGTTCAGAGGAATCAAATAATGTAGCGTACATCTTCTTAGTGTCCACAAAACGAATGCCCTTGACCCATTTGCGCAGAGGTTTCAGTCTAGAGCTAACCAACATTTTTGCCAAAATGATATGTTCATCTTCAAAGTCAGAAAAGGTATCCCCTTTTCCTCTTTTTTTCCTGCGCATCCGTCGATATGCGCGCTGATATTCCTCTTTATCCAGCAATTGCAATTGTTCTTCTACCCATGGCTTCTTCAGTTCCTTGCGAGCGAATTCCGATAGTGCTTTCAAGAGCCAATCCTTCAAAAGTTCACAACGATTAGACAAGCGTACAGAGGGATCAAACGCATAGAATTTCGCTTCAATATCCGCCGCGGAGACGATTTCTTGCCCCTGAAATCGTAAAGGCCTGAACTGCATCCCTGTGTGCTCCAGAAGTTCCTTATATCGATTGAGCACATGATAAAATTGCTGGGAAGATTTGTACTGAATGCCTGCGATACGAGCGGTATACCCTTTTTTTTCATAAGAGGATAAGACATATTCCATCTGAATAAACGGATCTTCAAGTTGATATTCCCTTCCGATGCGATGTTCCAAATACTCTTGGAACGTAGTCTGTCTCATGTTCTCTTCGCCAAGCTCTGGCAGCACGGTAGAAACGTAACTATTGAACATTGGATTCGGCGAGAACAAAATAACCTGATCCGCTGTCAATTGCTCCCGATATCTATACAGTAGATAGGCTACACGTTGCAGGGCTGCCGAGGTTTTACCGCTTCCAGCAGCACCTTGCACAATCAGTATTCGGCTTCGATCATTCCGAATAATTCGGTTCTGCTCCTGCTGGATGGTAGCTACGATACTTTTCATCTGAGCGTCTGACGTCCGGCTGAGAACTTGTTGGAGCAATTCATCTCCAATGGTCACCCCTGTATCGAACATAAACTTAATATGCCCATCTCGAATAACATATTGCCGTTTCAGCTCAATCGTACCGCTAATTTGACCTGAAGGCGTGTGATACGACGCTGGCCCTGGAGTACTGTCATAATATAAGTTCGATATAGGTGCACGCCAATCGTAGACAAGGAAATGCTCATCTTTCTTGTCCAAGAGGGAGGCTATTCCTAAATATACAGCTTCTCCGGGTTCACCTTTCTCGGTAAAGTCGATACGTCCAAAATAAGGGGATTGATGCAATCTTTTCATTTTGCTGAGTTCTGCGTAGGCATGTAAATGGCTTCTCTCCCGATCCGAGAGGATCTCCGATTGTTGACGCATACTCGTAGAAGTCTCACCCACATCATCCGACTCGCTGAAATTCATCGTAACTTCATCCCAGAAGTCTTTACGCATCTCTACCACATCGCCTCGGACGGATCCTACTTCCTGTTCCAATTTGCGAATGCGTCCTTCAATAAGCTGAGTAACTTCCTTAACACGGGTCTGTTCTTCCTGCCAATCCTGATCCGTCATGCTCAATGCGATTCACCCTTTCATCCTTGCAAATACGATAGTTGACTTTATTTCTAATACATGATAAAATAGAATTAGGTTAATTATAATTTTATATATTAATTTTAACACATATATCTAGTTTACCTTTATTTAGCTATCAAAGCAAATACATGAGCATATTCAATCGTTAAAAGTCCCGCCTAATGGCGGGACTTTTTTTAGTATATACAGTTCACTTACGTCATACCCTGTTCTTCCATAACTAATGGCGAATGGTCCGCTAGTCGATTCAACCGCTCTAACTGATGTCCATAGTCATACATTTCAGCAGAGACAATCGATAAACGTAATATGCCAATCTTTTTCTCTGCATAATGCTCGTGCATTTTCCGAAGGAACTCATCGTTATCTTTTTCTAGAAGATCTGCTTCCAGATAATTCGGCTTCAACTTATCATCAAATTTCAGCAAAATATGTTCATGGAACCGAATAAGTCGCTCCAGATGTGCATCAAAATCCTGGTTTAGTTGCTCTGGTCGATCCGCTTGAAAATAATGCTGTTCTACAGCATCTAACACTTCATATCCCTTGCGAAGCGTCTTGAGCATCTGTTTGTAGACCACAAGCTGACGACTTTCGCTGAATTTAGGTTTCTTCAGCTTCTTCAGATCTTCTTCCATAAGCTTAAATTTATCGCTGAGTGAATTAATCGCATCTTCCAGCCCCCGCTTCTCATTTCGGAATACATTCTCCCTGATTTCATCGGAGATGACCGTCCGCATCAGCAGACTGAGCTTGTCAAAGATATGTCGCACCTGCCCCACGAATTGAACGCGAGGTTTTGGAGGAAAAAGCAGCAAATTAATTAAAAAGGCTGAAAGAATGCCAACTAAACTCAATGAGAAACGAGTAAGAGCGAACTGCCACTGTCCTGAAGCTTCCATCACCGCCACTACAGTTACAAGTGTAAGCCCAATCGTATCCCCCATATTTAATTTAAGACAAATCATAATAACGACGACGCATACCAGTCCCACGGCAATAGGTTCTTTGGAGAACACCATTCCTGCTAATAATGCAATGATCGCACCCAGCGTATTCGTCTGTAACTGTTCAATTAAATATCTCCACGAACGGTAGATGGAGGGCTGCATAGCAAATATCGCAGCTACAGCAGCGATTACGGGTGAAGTCAGATGAAACCATTCCGTAATATATAAGGCCAATGTCACAGCAATACCCGTCTTCAGCATTCTAGCTCCAAAAGTCACAGCCACACCTCCTGTCCTTAGATTGTTTGATTTTGCTATGTTTTGTCGAGACTAAAGTGTACCCGGAAAATTAATTGCCGTACCACACTTACATCAAAGAGGTGAATGTTATGTTATTAATCCGTTCCATTCGAGTTCCCGTTAGCGTAACCCTGATCGGTATTATTTTACTCACGACGCTCCATAGTTCCACAGCACAAGCACGTACAGAAGCAAAAGCTGTGGACCCGCTGAAGGCTCAAGTTCATACTTTATTTCCAGAGGACCCCCAGACCCGTTCATCCCAGACGCATGGCCGATTTCAGATGATTCTGGTACAGGAGACAGCAGCGCTTATGCACACCACACCAGACACATTCATTCCAGACATTCGTTCAGGCAAAACCCTAGCCCAAATCGTGCAGGCTAAGACAGGTTGGAGCGAATCAGCCTATGTCCGCAGACTAAATCAGGCTATGGCTAGCAGACTAGATCAAGCCGTAGCTTCAGGAAAATTAAGTTCAGATCAAGTCTCACGTATCAAACAAACATTACCTAGTAAGATAAAAACGTCGGTTACCCAGGTCTGGCAAGAGCATCCACGATCTAAGGTGGAAATTCACCGCGGGTCCAATCAAATTAATATCAGACCTTAACTACCAACCATAGAAATAAGGCTTTTGAGGCTGTCCACGTGGACAGTCTTTTTTCACCCTTTAATTGAAGGTGTAAAATCTCCACTGCGCTGAAACTCCGCCATAATATCAAATTCATCTTTTAGTTTGCTATAGATTCTCTCATACATATCATAGAGCTGAAGATAGACTTCACTATTTTTCAAGTTTGGCTTATGACGATGAGTAATCCGTACCCATGATTTCACCTCATCCAAGGAATCCAAATCACCTATAGCATATAAAGCCATAACCGCGGCACCCAAAGCGGAAGCATCGGCGACTTCAGGCACCAATAGTTCCTTCCCCATCACATCACACAATATCTGACGCCATACGGCTGATTTGGCAAATCCTCCTGAAGCAATAATTTCGGTGGCGGGACCCGCAATATCACGTAGTGCAACTCCAACAGAGAAAATACTCAGGACCACACCTTCAAGCACCGCTCTAATAAAGTGCTCTCTCTGATGTCTAAGGCTAATTCCAAAAAACAATCCTCTAGCATTGGCATTCCAGTATGGGGCTCGTTCGCCTGAGAGAAAAGGTAAGAACAGCAGACCTTCTGAACCAGCAGGTACACGTTCTGCATAATTAATCATCAGATCATAGGGGTCCATCCCCAGCTTCTTAGCTACTTCAATCTCTGGCGATGCAAATTGATCTCGAAGCCATCTAAGCATAATTCCCCCATTGTTCGTTGGACCCCCAACGACCCATTGTTGATCCGTTAAGGCATAACAAAATGTTCGCCCCTGTGGATCCGTAAGCGGGTGGTCCGTTACCATACGTATCGCTCCACTAGTTCCAATCGTAATCGCGACTTCTCCGGGTCCTGTTGCGCCTACCCCTAGATTCGCTAACACCCCATCACTTGCGCCGATAACTACAGGTATATCTGCTGAGAGTCCCATTTGCTCGGCTACAGCAGGCTCCATTCCCTTCAGAATATGCGTAGTAGGCACCAAAGCTGGTAGTTGTTCGCGTGTGATTTGTAATAAAGACAAGACGTCCTCATCCCAATCCAGTGTGTCTAGACGAAGTAATCCGGTTGCTGAAGCAATCGAGTAATCACTAACATATGTACCAAAAAGTCTATGTAATACGAATTCCTTAATTCCGATGAACATGGCTGTCTTATGGAACAATGCAGGAGCTTGCTCACGCATCCATAGTATTTTGCTTAAAGGAGACATCGGATGAATCGGCGTTCCCGTGCGCAAGTATATTTCATGTCCGCCTAACTCTTCCTTTAATTTCTCTGCTTGCGCTACGCTACGATTATCTGTCCAGACGATGGAAGGAGTGAGTAAATTGCCTTCGGCATCCATCGAAATAAGCGAGTGCATAGCTGAGCTGAAGCCAATCGCTTTTACTTGATAAGACGCAGCTTCCTTTGTCGAAAGTACTTGTTGAACAGCCTTCACAATAGATTGGAAAATAAGCTCCGGATCCTGCTCTGCCCAATCTGGCTTAGGTTGACTCAAGGGATAGCCTACCGATTGGGAGACAATGACCGTTCCCTTTTGGCCAAATAATACTGCTTTTAGACTCGTTGTTCCGATATCTAACGCTAGAATAGCCTCATTTTGTTGCATCGTCATTATAACTCCTCCTTCGATCTCCTACCGTTTAGATACTACCTCGGAATTCATTGGCTGGAATGCCGGCAAATCTCTTAAATCTTCTTGAAAAGTATAGCGGGTCCTGAAAATTAAGCTTGAGCGCAATCTCTTTAATCTGCATATCGGTGTTAAGAAGTAATTGCTTGGCTTCGCTTATTTTGAGCCGCTGAATATAATCATGCAAAGGATACCCCGTATGATGGCGAACCAACCGCCTTAACGTAGACAACGAAACGTGATATTTCTCAGCCAGATCCTGTGGATTCATCGTTCCATAGATCGCTTCTTCCAAATCCCTCCGTACAGATTCCCACGTTCCGTCAAGCGCAGATACTCCCTCTGCCGCTAACTTAAATTCAAAGAGCATAGATTCCAGCTGAAGGGCTGCGCGGTCTGCATTCGCGGGGACCCCACTCTCCATAAGATCAAAAACATTTTCTAGTTTATGTGTCCACTTTTCATGTCTCCCCACATGCAAGAGAAGACCCGGGGTAAGCAGTTCTTGTTCTACCCATTCCTGAATTCTTGATCCATAAATATTAATGTAATACTCATCCCAACTTGTGCCAACATCTGGGCCAAAGCGATAATGAGCCTGATCCGTGAAGAAGAACACGTCCCCGCCCATAATTCTTTGCTCTCCACCTTGGTCTGCTTGGTACACGCCCGTTCCACGCGCGATATATACAATAGCCCAACTCTCAAAAGATGCTTTTTCCCGAAAAAGGAAACGATCTGGCAAATGCCCCACTTGACCTATACGAATGAAAGGCACTCGTAGCTTTGAGGGGTCCATTTTGAGATCAATAATCCGAGTGGAGCTCTTACTGATAACATAATCCATGTGGGTGGTCAAGATCGATATTCCTCCTGCATAGGCGAAGTGATATTTTTTAATTCAATCCATGGATGGTCTACCAAATTGTACAAAAAGATCGGAGGATAATCCAATGTCTTACGCCGATGAATTCAATCTGCTGCCTGCAACGCAACAAATTCGATATAGGTCAGAACATTCATATCTACTCATCATGAAACACCAACGCTCCGTCCGCCCTAAGCAAAAACAAGTACGACTTAAAGAAACCCTACATCTTCAATCCTTGATTAAAGACCTTTTGCATGAAGGATTAGCTAGCCGAGTATTCCCATCATCCCTAATCGGTCCTTCTATATATATCGTACTCATTGAAGCTGAATAAAAGGAGCAGTATACGATTGTAACACACACTGGGTATGCCAACCTAGTATTGGGTGGAAGTATTCAGGCTATCTATTATGCACGTCAGCTCTATATTGGAAGCTTACCTTTCGCTTATGATTCCTTCCCCGATTTATGGCTTGAGGAAACATCCTTGACTGGAGAAGATGTAGTGAGAATCCATCAACATACTAAAGAATAGGAAATTAAACTTGCTCCGAATGAGAACAGTTAGGGTCATTTGGAGGAGTTATTAGGGAGTTCAACGTGGTAGCATTTACAGAGTGTCTACTTGGAGTCCTTATTAGTCATATAGAAGTTCTATTTCAATCTAGGATTACCGAAATATATGAATACAAGAAAAAAGGCCCCCCTACTCTTACGCAGGTAAGGCCTTAAGCGAAGCTAAGACATTTTCAGTCCTAAAATAGACTTTTACTCGAACCTTAACGTTCCTTATGCTTATCTTGAGCTGGCTGATGAATGTCCACTGCTTCATCTTCAGGTATATGCTTAGGTTCGATCTTCTCATCCTCTACAACAGGAACCGCTGCTTGCAGCGCAGGCTGAATGCCCACCCCCACAGGAACTTCCAAGATGTCGAGGAAGAACATGAACACTGGAACCCCAACAATGAGTCCCCATACCCCGAAGAAATGTTCAGAGACGAGTAAAATAGTGAACGTATAAAAAATAGGTAGATGCGTCTTAGAGGACATGAACTTCGGATTCAACACATAAGACTCCAAAGCATGCAATACTACAATCATAATTAAAATATAGATGACTTTAATTGCTCCGCCGATCTTAAATGCAATCGCACACAGCGGAATGAGCGATACGAATACACCGAGTACAGGTACAAGTCCGAGCAAGAAAATCATCATGCCGAGTGCGATAAGATTCGGAAATCCCATCACCCATAAAAAGCCGGTCGATAACAGAGCATTCGTTAGGGAAATGAGAAACTGCACTTCTATAATTTTACCAAATGATTGTACGAATTTACGTCCGAAATATTCAAGCTCATTAAAAAAGTAAGAAGCTTTGCTAGCTCGGAACTTGGATGTGAATCGAATGACCTTCTCCTTCTCTAGGAGGAAGAATAAACTTAAAATAATAGCAATAAATACATTGAAGCTCCATTTACCAATATCCGTGACGGTCTTCACAATGAAATTAAATCCGGTATCAATGTAGCTAGCCAGATCGATTTTGTTAATCGATTCTACCAAATAATTCACAATCATATTGTCTGGAAGATCCATCGGAGGTTTGTTGTAGAACGTGATGACCTGATTGACCAATTCGTTCAGCTCCGTCACTAAGACGGGGAAATATTTATAGACGGTATAGACCACTAGACTAATCAAAACAATATAAATAAAGGCAACTGTGAAAGTATTGTTCAGCCTGACCGTTCGCTCCGTACTCTTAATAATAATTTTGTGCAATCGATTAATCAGGTATGTAAGGATGAAAGTGATCAAAATTAAGTTAAGCATGCTCTGAAATACATATAACATGACTACTAAAAAAATAAGAGCAAAAAACCTTCGAACCCCTGCAATCGCAAACAATTCCTTGAAAAACGTCATGAATCTGCTCCTTTATCCTATCTATATTTATGAATATTGTATCCATAATAAGTGAGTACACTCCTCAAATCAAGAAAATACCTACCTAGATATACGGTCAACTGGAACCAAAGTAGCACTTTTTTTCAAGAATCGAACCAAAGCCTGATATTTTTTCTGAAATTCGGTGAAATGATGATATAAGGTGGTGCTCTCTGACTACTGCTCAAGGAAAGGGGATCAGGATGGATATTAAAAAATTCAGAATCAAACAAGGCGAGGAATTTTCATTAGAAAAAGCTGACCCATCGAATACCAGCCAATTCAAATCCAAAGAAGAGGCGGAAGCCGAGACGGAGAGCCTTCGCAAGAGACTCGTTGAACTTCAAGATATTCTCTATGCTGAGAAAAAGCATTCCGTGCTCGTGATTTTGCAAGGGATGGATACAAGCGGGAAGGACGGCACAATCAAGCACATTTTCTCAGGCATCAACCCTCAAGGGTTCAATGTGACCAGCTTCAAAAAGCCTACGGCTGAAGAGTTATCTAGAGACTTCTTATGGCGAATACATGAACATACACCAGCTAAAGGCTATATCGCCGCATTTAATCGATCTCAGTATGAAGATATTCTTGTCCCTAAGGTCCACGGCACAAGTACGGATAGTGCACTAGATCATCGCTTAAAACATATTCAGCACTTTGAAGATATGCTCTCGGATGAAGGTACGAAGATCGTCAAGATTTTCTTACATATCTCTAAAGATAAACAATTAGAAAAAATTCATGAACGGATGAAAGAACCCCGTAAATTCTGGAAATTCGACCCTACCGATTTGTTAGAACGGGAATATTGGGATGCCTATCAATCTGCCTATGAAGAAGTGCTGAGTGCTACAAGTACAGCTCAGAATCCTTGGTACTGGGTACCCGCTAATCACAAATGGTTCCGGAACTATCTAGTATTACGTATTCTCGTTCAGACGTTGGAAGGGTTGAATTTAGAGTACCCTGCTCTGCAAGCCACGCCTTCTGATCTTGCGAGATACATGAATGAGAAGTAAGTGCTTTACCGCATTAATGATGAGTTGCGTCTTTGTATTGTCTTGCACGTAAAATAGAGGAACGCTATACTCTCGTTAATAACTTTGACGGAGAAAAGTAAGTGGATGCGTCCTGACAGGGACGGGATTGCCGGAGATTGAGAGCAGCCCGCAGATGACGCGCCTACTGAAGTTCGCTCCTGAGTTGATTTCTTGAATCGCTGTAGACAGCGTATTAGGGAAATCCGGCTTTACACCGTTACCGTGCTGAGGCGAGATATCTTGAAGGTTGTCTAATAAGGGTGGTACCGCGGCATATATTGCCGTCCCTTAATTAGATAACCTTTTTTTGTTGTATATAGATTAGATTTCACCCCATTACCCTTTAAGGAGAGATTCAAGATGAGTGAACATTTAGATGAATTAAGAGGTAAGCTAGATGCTATCAATATTCACATGTTAAAACTACTGAACGAACGAGCAGAGATTGCCCGCGAAATCGGCGAAATCAAAGAAAAACAAGGCATTCCGAAGTTCGATCCAATCCGTGAAGGCACGATGCTTGATGAATTGACGAAATTGAATCCGGGCCCGTTCAAGGATGATGCTGTAAAACACATTTTCAAAGAAATCTTCAAAGCCTCTCTCGACTTGCAGATCGAAGATCACACACTGCAATTGCTAGTTAGCCGTAAAAAACAACCAGAGAATACCCTGATTGATATCAAAGGTATCTCTGTGGGCGGAACTTCCCCCGTCCTAGTTGCTGGCCCTTGTTCTGTTGAATCCTATGAACAGCTTCGCACGGTTGCTGCTGCATTAAAAGAAGCGGGAGTGAAGGTTATGCGCGGCGGAGCATTTAAGCCTCGTACTTCCCCGTATGATTTCCAAGGCTTAGGTATCGATGGTCTGCGGATGCTCAAAGAGGTAGCCGATGAATATGGTCTAGCCACGATCAGTGAAATTGTTCATCCAAATCACATCGAACTGGCTGAGAAATATATCGATGTCATTCAAATCGGGGCTAGAAACATGCAAAACTTTGAACTGCTCAAAGCCGCAGGTCAAGCTAAGATTCCTGTTCTCTTAAAAAGAGGCATTGCCGCAACGCTCGAAGAATTCGTGCATGCCGCTGAATATATTGTGGTCCATGGTAACAGTCAGGTCATGTTGATTGAACGAGGAATCCGCACATATGAGAAATGGACACGCAATACGCTTGATATCTCCGCAGTGCCATTATTAAAACAAGAGACCCATCTTCCTGTACTTGTCGATGTTACCCATTCTACAGGTCGCAAGGATGTATATTATTTGCTACGTTTATTCTAGGTTTTCCTGATTACTGTAGCTGTGAACTACACTAGACAAGTAAGCTGTCCCGTCTTTAGCAATGGTTTCAGCTTACTGTCAGTTTTTCGTTGTCTATAGCAATAACAAGAAATATAGTTCGTTAAACAATTATTACTTGAATAGGCCTGATTGCTGGAGTCCCTTCCAAAAATTCTGGAATTCCGGAATATCTAGCTGCTGAGCGGCATCGGACAGCGCGGTAGACAGACATAGAATCCAACAGGTTAGCCATAATATGGTATTGTAAATCATATAAAGCAAAGGTCAAATATTCCTAATTTAATCATGATTAATTCGAGGCAATTATGGGGATAAAAAATTTTGTTGTTGCTTGTACTCTTTTTGCCTTCGTCTTTTTTATGATAGCGATTGCAGGAAAAGATCTATTCACCTATGCTCCACTCATGGGATGGGCAGGTGGATGCTTATCTTTAACCGTTGCTCTTATAGCGCTGCGAAGATCTCATTCGGTGCGAAAATAACATTTATGGTAAACATAGAAAAACCCCTTACCTGCCTTTGATTCCATAAGCTTCATAAGCTTAGTTAAGATCCAATGGCAGGTAAAGAGGCAGCCCTTATTTTGAGCACATCATTTTAGTTATAATTCAGCAGTGGCTTCACGCACACAGGCTTAGACACTTGCGCTGTTAACCCTGTAAATGCTAACTTACCCGTCTTCGTATCCACCTTGAATACGGCCAAGTTATTCGAATCCCGATTAGCTACAATCATCCACTCCCCACTCGGCGTTAAGGTAAAATGTCTTGGATGTCCACCTTCTGAAGAGACATGTTCTACTAGCTTAAGCTGACCGTCTTCGGGCTCAACCTCAAACAAGACGATACTATCGTGCCCGCGATTAGAACCATACACATAACGTCCATCGCTAGAGACCGCGATCTCTGCTGTGCCATTCTCCCCTTGGAATCCATCTGGTAAAGTGGAGACGACCTGCTGAAGTGTAAGTTCGCCTGCATTCGCCTCATAAGTAAATGCGGCAATTGTAGAGTTGACTTCATTGATGACGTAGACTTTATCTCCTTGAGGATGGAAGGCTAAATGACGTGGACCTGAACCCGGTGGCAGCACCGCATCTTTATGGAATACAAGCTCACCTTTCGTACGATCCAGTGCATATATTCTTACAATATCTAGTCCTAAGTCACATACCAACACATACTTCTCATCTGGGCTGAACCATGCCGAATGAACATGCGGCTTATCCTGACGTTCCGGATCTACCCCATGTCCTGTATGCTGCTTCATATCCAGCAATGCACCTAGTGTTCCGTCTGCATTCAGACCGATAAGTCCCACTTGTCCTCCGTGATAAGCGGCAACGACTAGGAAACTATGATCTTGATCCCGATTAATGTGACATGTAGTTGCATGTAAATTCAGCTCTCGGCTGATTTCTGTTAAAATACCGCTAGTCTCATCAAAGGTGAAAGCTACAGCTTCCCCAGCTTTCGTATCCTCCGCTACCGTCTCTCCAATCGCATAGAGCCTATGCTTGGCAGCATCTACATTAAGAAATGTAGGATTCTTCAGCCCCGATACCTGATCCAGCTCTTTTAATTCCCCTGTATTTTGATTGAGTTCATACGTATAGACACCGGGACCTTCTGCTTCCGCATAAGAACCTACGAATAGCAGTTGACGATCTTGTTGTTGCGACATTCCTCTATTCCTCCTAGTCTGTAGACATTCTTGTTCATATTGTTCTACAAATAGAAGCAAATGTAAAGTCAGCTTAAGCCCAGTGTATTACAATTCGATACGTCTTTTCTCCCGTGCGGATTGCAGACAAGCTTCGATTAATCTCAAATTCAGCACAGCATCCTCCGGCTCAAATAAAGGAGGTTCAATACCCATAGCCGCGCGACCAAAATCCTCTACTTCTCTAATAAATGCATTCACATTACGCTCACGATACTCCTGTAATTGACGATTTTGGAACATAAAATACCCTGATTGCTCTTTACCCGAAAAAGCATGAGGAATCTCTATTCTACCTTCGCTACCCCGAATTTCTAGACTACGTCGCTCTTCCGCCCACATGCCACAATCGAACGTTAATGCGAGGCCATCTTTAAATTCAACCAGACCACTGGACATCATATCGACGCCGCCATGTTCCTCAGAGAATAAGGCATTTACTGTAACAGCCTTAGGTTCTAAGCCTGTAAAAAAGCGTGCTGCACTCAGTGGATATCCCCCCACATCATACAGCGAACCGCCTCCCCAATCTTTTTGATAGCGTATGTTCGCCTTTTCGCTTGGATTATTATAAGTGAACGATGCCCGAATGACACGTAGATCACCGATACCGCCTCCAGCAATCATGCGCTGTGCACGGCGTAGGACGGGATGATGTCTATACATCAATGCTTCTGCAAAATGAACGCCCGCAGTCCGGCAAGCCTTTACCATCTCTGCTGCCTCAAGGCTGGTTAAAGCCACTGGTTTCTCGCATAAGACATGCTTTCCCGCCTCTGCTGCACGAATCGTCCACTCGTAGTGAAGATGATTAGGTAGCGGAATATAGACGGCATCCACATCAGGATCCTGCAATAATTCTTCATACGACCCGTAAGCCTGAGGAGCATGAAATTGCTCAGCAACCCCTCTACTTTTGTCTAAATTTCGACTAGCTACCGCTTGTATTACGCCGTTCGAGGAGTCTGCAATAGCTGGCATTACACTATTGCGAGCAATATTTGCACAGCCCATAATTCCCCATCGTAATGTAGTATTCATCTAAGAGTTCCCCCATTCATGATATAAAAGTGCTCATTCTTCACATGAGACTGCTCATTCTTCGTTCAAAGCCCGCACAATCGGTTAAACATATCTAATAAGCATAAACCTGTAAGCCGAAGATGAAACAGAATCTAGCGGATGGTTTTAAAGCCCATGGGAAATACCGTATAATAAAGTATTCAGAAATTTAGAAAGTCTGATAAGAATGGACTAGACCGAGGAGTGGAAAGGATGAAAACCATCAAAGTAGGTGTCATCGGTGGAGGCGGGATTGCAGGCGCCCATGCCAAAGCATATTTGAAACTACCTTTTGTAAAAGTGGTTGCTGTTGCTGATTTAATGGAAGGACGAGCAGCACAGTTTATTGAGAAATATAGCCTGAGCGAAGCTCAACCTTTTACCGATTACCGAGAATTATTGAAGCTTGATCTGGATGCTGTAAGTATATGTACGCCCAATGTATCTCATCATCAAATTTCCATTGATGCCCTTAGAGCCGGTAAGCAAGTTCTTCTGGAGAAACCCATGTCCGTTACTCTAAGTGAAGCCATCGATATGGTCCATGTATCCAAACAAATGAATCGTATGCTCTCGATTGGATTTCAACCGCGTTATGATCCGAATATGAAAATGCTTCGCGAGATTGTGCAATCCGGCCAACTTGGCAATGTGTATTATGCCGAGACAGGGGGAGGCAGACGCCGCGGGATGCCCGGCGGAACTTTCATTAGCAAAAAATTAGCAGGGGCAGGGGCCATGATTGATGTAGGCTGTTATTCTTTGGACCTTGCACTAAATACGCTGGGACATCCCCGTCCACTAACGGTATCTGCCTTTACCACGAACCATTTCGGAACCAATGCTCGGTACCATCCTGAAGCTTCTAAATTTGAAGTAGAAGATTTCGGCGTGGCTATGATTCGGTTCGAGAATGATATGGTGCTTCAATTCAAAATCTCATGGGCTATGCACATGGACTCTCTGGGCCCTACGATCTTCCTTGGTACAGAGGGTGGCATTAAAGTAACGCCTTATGGATCAGGCCCATGGGCTGGAATCTGGAACGATAAAGTAGGGTCAATGAAGATGTTCCAAGATGATGAAATTGGACAAATCTCCAGAGATTTAGCATTAGTTGATCACGACCTTAATCTCTTCCATGAGAAAATTCGCGATTTTGCCGAAGCGGTTCGTGATGATCGACCTGCTCCCATTCCAGGGGAAGAGATTGTCATTCAGCAAGCTATTATTGATGGCATTCTGCGTTCATCTCAACAACGTAAAGAAGTATCCGTTGAGCTGCCCTTGAACATCACAGAAGTATAATTATAATGAGATACAAGATTACGCAAAAAGAGCTTGCGGAGAACATTCTCCGCAAGCTCTTTTCTATTTAGATGTTTTCTATTTAGATCTTTTCTATTTATCTCTATTTAGATGAAGGTAGCATCACCCTTAAATCTTTCTTGCCCAGTGACGACTTTCTTGAATGCCATCGATTATCGCTTTACCGAATTTGTCACCTTCCGCTCCAGTGTCATGAATGACAACGCCTGGGCTTGGGGCAATTCCTGCGGCTTGTAACAGCTCTGTTGCATCTGTTCCAATTGCAATCGTCTTATAGTGTTGGAAAGCTTCGCGCAAGAAATTGCCTGTCTTGCTATCGGTCTTCAGTGCATCTGCACTTGCCTTACCCCCTACAGCATATACAGCGTCAAACAGTACAGAATCTGCATTTAGAAGGGTATGAACAGGTTCTGCAAGGGTTCCTTTATCTCCGCGAATCGGTGTAAGATCCAGCCCTACAATTTCAGGTGTAACACCTGCCGCTTGCATGCTAGTCAATACGGATTTGACTTCCGCTTCATTATACCCGTCTGCCATTAGCAATGCTGCTTTGCGCGTCTTAGCAGATTTGATCGTATTCATCTGACTAAGAGCTGGAGATTTCGCAGTTACACCTGTAGCCACGCCTTTTTTAGCCTGAGCGTTGATACCCGCTGCAATACGTTCTGCCAACACTTCATCGACTTGACTGAACACATCCACTACATTTTGACGAATTTCCTTGCTCTTGACTTTACCAAGTTCAAATCGGAAAGCATTTACGATATGTTCCTTCTCTACATCAGACATGCTGTTCCAGAATAAAGTTGCTTGGCTAAAGTGGTCTTTAAAGCTATCACTACGTGCCTGTACTTTGCGGCCTTCAACCTTCTCCGCATAATGCGCATAACCGCCTTCTTTCTCCGAAGCAGGAGCAGGAGAATTGCCGGCAATCGTATTTTTATGATAACTAACGGGGCCAGTATTAATCGTCATGCGATGCATACCATCACGTTGATTATTGTTCACAGGTGCCACAGGTCGGTTGATCGGAATCTCCGCAAAGTTAGGTCCACCTAGACGTGACAACTGCGTATCTGTATAAGAGAACAATCTTCCTTGAAGTAGGGGATCGTTAGAGAAATCAATTCCGGGAACCAGGTGACCTGGGTGGAAAGCTACTTGTTCGGTCTCTGCGAAGAAATTATCTGTATTACGATTCAGCGTCATTTTACCAATGATCTGAACCGGGACAAGTTCTTCTGGCCATAACTTGGTTGCATCCAAAATATCGAAATCAAATTTGAATTCATCTTCTTCACTTAGCAATTGCACACCGAATTCGAATTCAGGATAGTTGCCTGTCTCAATAGCTTCCCACAGGTCGCGGCGATTGAAATCCGGATCTTTACCAGCAATCTTTTGCGTCTCATCCCAGACTAAAGAGTGTACACCCAGCACAGGTTTCCAGTGGAACTTAACGAATGTACCTACACCCTGCTCGTTCACTAGACGGAAAGTATGCACACCAAACCCTTCCATCATCCGGAAACTTCTTGGCAAAGAACGATCAGACATCGCCCACATAACCATATGTGCCGATTCTGTATTAGCCGATACAAAGTCCCAGAATGTATCATGAGCCGATGCCGCTTGCGGAATCTCATTATGAGGTTCCGGCTTCACCGCGTGAATAAAGTCAGGGAACTTCATCGCGTCTTGAATAAAGAATACCGGCATATTATTACCTACAAGGTCATAATTGCCTTCTTCTGTGTAGAACTTCGTAGAGAAGCCACGCACATCACGTACCGTATCACTAGAACCTCTAGAACCAGCAACTGTCGAGAAACGTACGAATACTGGCGTTTTTAGCGATGTATCGTTTAGAAATTTAGCTTTGGTATAAGGAGCTAACGACTTATATAATTCAAAGGTTCCGTGGGCACCGAAACCGCGAGCATGAACAATACGCTCTGGAATACGCTCATGGTCAAAATGGGTCATCTTCTCACGGAAATGGAAATCTTCCATTAAGGTAGGTCCTCGTAATCCTGCTTTCAAAGAAAACTCATCTTCACTAACCCGGAGACCCTGATTGGTCGTCAACTTTTGACCGTCATTATTTACACGATATTCTTCTAGTTGTTGATCTTTGCTATCTTCATGTAAATTGCCATTTGCTGCAGATGATTGATTGTCTTTATCATTCATGAGTTCGCTTCCTCCTTGAGATTCATAGCTTGGAAAACCTTTTAGAATTTGTTGTATATTAACGAATAAGGTCAAAAGCAACATCTGGACAAAAAGTCCCTCTTAGAATATAAACACTTTCTCTATTAACCAACCAAGGTATACATATTTTTGTTTGAAATTAAAAGATTTAATTGTATAGATCTTTCTTTTTAGCATATTGCACAAAAAAAACTGTGAAAAATGTGAAAAAATAATGCACAAAACGTTCATATTATGTTAAGATAATAACGCTTCCATTAATCTTTTAAAGGGGGATTTGGATGTTATATACGGAGCTTAGACCACGTAATGTGTACGAGGATTTGGACCCAGGGGCAGATGCTTATTTCTTCAAAGTCGGAGATCAAGGTGTGGTCATTTTTCATGGACGCAACTACAATCTTAAAAAGAGACTGACGGACGAAGAACAACGGACATTGCTTCACCATCCCTCATTTTTCCGGATTACGTGTCATTTATTTGTGAATGTCGACAAAATAACTGAAATCGATCACAATACCCTGCACTTTAGAGACGCTATACATGGGGTGAAATCGATAGAAGTCCCTCGTAAGATGGCTGAGCAACTACGCCGGCTAATCCATACACGGAACTCTATCGCGATATGATGATGAAAGCCGTCTTCTCTGAGGAAGACGGCTTTGTTGTCTTTACTTTATATATATTCTGGCTGTCTCTTCCCAAATCTCGCCACATTCTAAACCGAACAATCCAATCTCCTCGGCCGGCAACGATATATTGGGAGCATTAACTAAATTCACTTGCGGTTCAGGACAGAAAAAACCTGGCGTTCCCTCATTATTGTAGATCATCCACTGTTTGTAGGAAGTTCCCACGTCATAGACTAAAGTTACCTGCTGTACTGTATCCGTAAGCTCCATTCGATTCCGCCCATTCTGGGGAGCAACGGTATAGTGGTGGTCCAAATTCTCTGAAAAAGGATGTAAGGTTCCTTCCCTTAAAGAATGATCGGTTGGAGACACAGGCAGCTTTCTTCCCGTTGGAAGCATCCGTTCATTCATTTCCCAACGTTCTCCTACCGTAAGCTTCACCTGATAATTTGACGCCTGACTACCTGGAATGAATGGGGCATTAATCGCTGTGTGAAAAGCGAGTAGACAAGGCAGGCGCTTGTCTCCATCATTATGAATCCATATGCGCTGAGAGAGCCCATCCGCCCCCAATGTATATTGAAGCTTCATTGTGAACTGAAAAGGAAATTGAGCATAGACAGGATGCTGTTCATTCACCGTAATAGATACCGTAACATAGCTATGATGCTGGGTAGTCCCAAAATCTTCTATTTCCCAAGGAGTTGTATGCAAGAAACCATGTAAATGGTTATGTCGATCGGGCTCGTTAATAGATAATTCATATGTCTGTCCATCCCAAGGAAACTGTCCATCTTCATACCGATTAGGTGGAAAAAGCACAGGAATACCGTAGACCGCCGGTTTCTGCTTGAACATCTCCATTTCATGCTCAGGTTCCCGCAGGAAATTCCAACCTTTTATCGTATCACGAAAAGCTACTAAATTCCCCCCATATTCAGGGAGAATCACGGCCTCATATAATCCGGCGGTAAGTCGAATGGCAGATTCGCCGCCATATGTATCTTTGAATGCTTGTATTTTGCCCATGTTCATCTTCCCTTTCTGGTGTACATACATAAAATTGAATGTTCTCCACATACTTCATAGTAAAACATCTAAGAAATGGAGCGTAATTCCAATGTCTAATTCAATGAGTGTGCGTACCTTGTGGATCTGCAGTTGCGTATTAGTCTTATGCACTTCCTGCGGCTCCCGCCAATCTGCTGATAAGTCCCCTTCCCCCACTGCTTCTAACTCAAAAGCATGGAGCACCGATACTGGCAATGCTGTATGGATTCCTCTGGATTCTGCCGCCGATGCTATGGGCCTAAGGATAAAAGATACATCTAATACCACACAACTCGGTTACACGGATGCAATGTATGAGATCCATGAGGGACAGCATCGGGCTCGTTCCAAAGGATTATCTCTTAAGTTAAGACATGTGCCGGTTCGTCAGGGGAACCGAATCTATATCACGCAAGAGGATTTGTCCACATTATTAGGTACCCCTACTTCTTGGGATAAAAACACGCAAAAGGTGCAGATCCAACCCTTTTCGTCTCAAGAAGCCCAACTGTTAACGCCTAACGCAAATGATACTCCGCTACGTAGTCTTTCAGCTGTAGACAAAGAAGCGCTCATTGCTTTTGCCAAACGATTCCTAGGAGTACGTTATGAATTTGGTTCCTCTCCTTATGAGCAGAGCAAAACCTTTGACTGTTCTTCTTTTACCCAGTATGTATTCAAGAAATACGATATCGATTTACCTAGACTCGCCAGTCAGCAGGCTGAACTAGGAACGGCAGTTACCCGCAGTGAACTGCAGACGGGCGATTTGATTTTTTTCACTGTTCCGGGCCGATTTAAAGATGACAAGATCCCCGGACATGTCGGAATATACATTGGAGACGGCAAGTTCATCCATACGTGGGGAGATCCCGGGGTTCAAATCAGTGACTTAGACAAGGGCTACTGGAAAGGCGTCATTCTTTCCATGCGCAGGGTACTGTAATTACAAAGATTCACACAAGCTTGTCACTTCTGAACCTGAGTCGATACACAGTGGGGGCGGCGTCTAAGACAGCGATCTAGGATGCTTCATGATTCTGAATTTGGCCCAGCCTCCACATTTAATACGCAATCTTCCACATCCGTATTCTCCGCGTACTGCTAAGCTTGCCTTCAAGTATATCATGAACCTCCACATAACAGATTCCTGACTTATCTATAGACTTCATATCGACTTCCTTGCATACATTCCCCTTAGTTAAATGTTAAATAGACTTATAAAAATTATTGCCTTGCTTGGAAAAATCTAGTATGATGTATTCCTTCTTTCATTTTTCGCCTTGACTGAAGTTGACGAACAGCTCGTCACTCTAACTTATCGGAGGTGTACTATGCTTTATTTCACGCTGGCTTCCAAAGCCTACGTCCGCAATCTTCAATACCGCGCAGCTCATCTACTGCATAATGTCGCAAGTGTCCTGTTTGGCTACATGTATGCTTGTATCTGGATCGGAATCGGAGAAGAGACATCACTTGGAGCATATGGTGTCCAAGGCATGACTAGTTACATTGCTTTTACGCAAGCTAGTCTGTGGATCTCTGGATTCGCTACCATGGGACTAGGCATTCCTCAATCGGTCCGCACAGGGCAAATCGCTCTCGACCTGATGAGACCCGTCCACTTATTCCCTCATTTGATGAGCCGAGAGTGGGGCCAAATTGCTTATCAGTTCACCTACAAATCCATTCCTATCTATCTCATCTACTTCGTATTATTTGATCTTAAAGTTCCTAGGCACTGGAGCACGTGGCTGGCTACTTGTTGCGCTTTAATTCTAGCCGGATATCTATCGATCTGTATTAACTATGTGATCGGAGTAACCTCTATCTGGACTACGGAAAGCAACTGGCTCTATTGGACACATCATGCCCTGATTAATTTGTTAGCGGGGTTCTTTATCCCCATCGAATGGTTACCTCATTGGATGCAATCCCTTTGCTGGTTCATGCCCTATCCCTATCTTCTCTATGTTCCGACTCGAATCTATCTGGAACTAGGAGCCATCCATTCCTTAATAGGTTCGCTAATATGGTGTGTTCTACTCACCCTATTCTGCATCTACTTAACCAAGCGCCTAAGACTTAAGGTGGAGGTGCAAGGCGGATGATTCCCTTCAAACCTTGGCTCAAGTTGTACATGATCCTAATTCGCTCCAGTCTCCAAAGCCGCATGCAGTACAAATTTAATTTCATCTTGTCTACCATGCTAGCCGCTATGATTCAAATTGCAGAATTTCTTATGGTCGCTCTCGTGCTGTATAAATTCGGTGCTATACGAGGCTGGACTGTATACGAACTAGGATATTTGTTTGCCATTATGACCCTCTCCAAAACGATTTATCGGTCACTAGCAAGTGATGTCCACCATCTTGAAAATTATCTAGTCGAAGGGCAACTTGATCAGCTGCTAACTCGACCAGTCCCAGTTCTCTTTGCGTTGATGACTCAAAATTTCAGATTAATGTTGGGCGAAATCCTTCAAGGTAGTTTTTTGTTGATATGGTCCATGCGCCATATGATGAATTCTGGACAATTACATGCCATGTCCATCCCTTACACCTTGCTAATGATCTTATCAGGAGCCACAATTTTGTTTGCCATTGGACTTGCAACTGCCTCCGCTGGATTTTGGACCACCCGCATTCAAGAACTACAGACCTTAACTGAAGATGCTGCCCAGACAGCTGCCAAATACCCTCTTCATATTTATCCTTCTTGGCTTAAATCATTCTTCTTATTCGTTGTACCGGTAGGGTTCGTCAATTATGTTCCATCTCTATTCATACTTCATGGTGAGTATGGACTATGGCTGTTGTTAATAACAGTGGGGGTATCCCTTCTGCTGCTCATCCTTAGTCTGCAGTTCTGGTCTTATGGATTAAGTAAATATCAAAGTACAGGAAGTTGAGGGAGGATAATATATGAGCACTGAGGCTATTATCGAAGTTCATGAACTACATAAGGATTTCAAGCTTTCTGTTGCTAAAACCGGGGCATTCTCAGGAATTCGCACCTTATTTTCAAGGGACTATAGGATTAGACAGGCGGTTCACAATATCAGTTTTAGCATTCAACCCGGAGAATTTATCGGCTATATAGGACCCAATGGAGCAGGCAAGTCTACGACGATTAAGATGTTAAGTGGCATTCTTCATCCCACATCTGGTGAAGTGAGAATTCAGGGTACAAGCCCGGGGCAACATCGGCGTCAAGTGGCTGCGCAGCTTGGCGTCGTATTCGGTCAACGAAGTCAGCTTTGGTGGGATCTGCCTGTACAGGACTCCTACGATATCCTTGCTCAAATGTATAGCGTGACCCCGCAGCAATTACGTCAACGTATCGGTACATTAAATGACCTACTAGGATTAGAGGAGTTCTGGAAAACGCCGGTTCGCAAGCTTTCCTTAGGTCAGAGAATGCGTGCCGATGTAGCTGCCTCCCTCATTCATGACCCCGACATTCTATTTCTAGATGAGCCTACCATTGGACTCGACATTGCCGCCAAACGGAGTATCCGGGTCCTGCTGCGTTCTCTGAATCAAGAAATGGGCAAGACCATTCTCCTCACAACCCATGATATGGATGACATAGAGCAGTTATGCAATCGTGTCATGGTTATTAATCAAGGAGAGTTAACTTATGATGGAACTGTGCAGCAATTAAGAGAACGAATCGGACTTCCTACCCTTGTACGTGTCATATTCCAAGGACCTTTTCAGCTTCCCATAAATCTATCTACTACCTTGCTACCCTTTGATATTCCGGTTAAAGACTTAGGATTCATACGAATTCTCGAAGTAGATGACCGAAGTGTTCTGGTAGAAGCGAATAGACAAGAGATCAAAGCGATGGATATGTTAAGAGAACTCAGTACGTGGGGCGAAGTGGATGACATTCATATGAACGAACCGCTGTTTGAAGATATTATTCATACCATCTATTAAATGATAGTTTTCCTTGTTCACCTCTGGCTAGCCATGTATACTAAATACAAACATACGTTTGGTATTATTCTATCTTGTCAGTCCGGAGGTATAGCTTATGAAAGGTACGACCCATTTGGCAATCGGTACAGCAATCGGCGTTGCCGCTTGCTCTCATTATCCATTTTCCCTGAAAAGTTCTGCTGTATACCTAGCCGTGGCCGGCTTCTCAGCACTAAGTGCTGATCTTGACGGTCCTAGTATGCTCAGCTCGCGAATCGGGCAATTATCTCGAACCCTTCGCGAGCTTTTCCTATGGGTAGGTTTTGTCTCCATCCTTATTCTAGGTTGTCAGTATTTTTTCTACCATCTCTTTTTCTTAGAATATACGGCCTTATCTGTCGCCTTACTGATGTTTGGACTTATTACTAAAGAAGGTCTTATACGGAACACCTTAATCAGTCTAATTGGAGCCGGATTCATCTATGGAGGTTGGGTGTGGCATATGTATTGGTTATCTGGACTAGGTCTATTTATTATGGTAGCGCCTTGGTTCAACCATCGCGGGATGACGCATACGGTGTGGGCCGTTTTTGTCTGGGGAGCCATAGCTACCGGCCTTGAGCGAGAACTTCAACTTCCCGGTATTATGACAGTGGCTTCCCTGTCGTATATCTCCCATCTATTAGCAGATACGTTTACTCCAAGTGGGGTGAAGTGGCTTTTTCCTCTGTACAAAAAACCGTTCAAACTCCCTTAAATTGAATCTTAAGGCCTATATATTTGGAATATTATAGTGACAATGGCAGGGGTATGTTCTATAATCTAATTGTTACTGCGCAATAGATTTGCTCACAAAGATTATGGTGTACATACCCACGAGGAGGACAAAATGATGTCTATTTATTCGTTCCATGCTCACAATATTCGCGGCAAAGAAGTTCCAATGAGTCAATTCAAAGATCAAGTCTTACTCATTGTGAACACTGCAAGTAAATGTGGACTCACGCCCCAATACAGTGATCTTCAGAAGCTTTACGAGAAATACAAGGATCAGGGCTTCACAATTTTAGGCTTCCCCAGTAATCAATTCGGAGAGCAGGAGCCTGGATCTAACGACGAGATTAATACGTTTTGTCAGCTGAATTATGGCGTAACCTTTCCTCTTTTTGAAAAAGTAGATGTTCGCGGAAGTTCCAAACATCCTCTTTTCGCATACCTTACCGAGCAAAAGCCTTTCACTCAGTTCGATCTTTCGAATTCAGGTGCTAAATTATTAAAAGCCTTTATTGAAGACAAACAACCTGATCTGATGCTTGGCGATGACATCAAATGGAACTTCACCAAGTTCCTAGTTAACGCACAAGGCGAAGTGGTAGAACGATTCGAATCTCCTGTTGATCCGGTAGACATGGAGACAGCTATTGAGAAATGGCTTTCCGTGAAATAAATTTCTCCCCCTTTTATACAAATGTAAACGCTGTCCGAGTAGACGCTGAAATGATATAATTTGGAATAGCACACTATTTGGAGGGATGTTTACAATGGAATTCCGTATTGAAAAAGACACAATGGGTGAAATCAATGTTCCAGCGGACAAGCTGTGGGGTGCACAAACCCAGCGTAGCCGTGAGAATTTCCCTATTGGTATTGAACACATGCCGATTGAAGTGATTCAAGCTTTTGCTATCCTCAAACGGAGTGCTGCATTAAGCAACCAGAAGCTGGGTAAGCTGTCTGAAGTGAAGGCTCAAGCTATTGCCCAAGCAGCAGATGAAATTGAAGCGGGACAATGGGATGATCAATTCCCACTCGTGGTCTGGCAGACCGGAAGCGGTACGCAGTCGAACATGAATGTTAATGAAGTGATTGCACATCGTGGTAATCAAATTCTTGAACAGCAAGGACATGCAGAGCGCCTTCATCCGAACGATGATGTGAACATGTCCCAAAGTTCAAATGATACGTTCCCTACAGCCCTTCATGTAGCTGGAGTTCTAGCTGTTGAAGGTCAGCTTCTACCTGCCATTAGCAAGCTGGAAGATACTTTTAGCAACCAATCCGAGCAGTTCAAAGATATCATCAAGATCGGCCGTACCCATCTACAGGATGCTACACCGCTTACCCTTGGACAAGAAATTAGTGGTTGGCAGCACATGCTCGAGAAGAGCCGTAAGATGATTAGCGAAAGCGTTGAATATATGAAGGAACTTGCTATTGGGGGAACAGCTGTAGGTACAGGCATCAACGCTCATCCTGAGTTTGGCGATCGTGCTGCGGTAGAGATTAGTCTGTCCACAGGCAAAACGTTCACTTCCGCTTTGAATAAGTTTCATGCTTTAACAAGTCATGATCAAGTCGTGTATACCCATGGAGCTATTAAGGCTCTTGCGGCTGACGTTATGAAGATAGCCAATGATATTCGTTGGTTAGCTAGTGGTCCACGAAGCGGGATTGGTGAGATCTCGATTCCAGAGAACGAGCCAGGAAGCTCCATCATGCCAGGTAAAGTGAATCCAACACAATGTGAGGCCATTACCATGGTTGCAGCTCAAGTATTTGGCAACGATGTTACCATTGGATTCGCAGCTAGCCAAGGAAACTTTGAGTTAAACGTATTCAAGCCAGTTATTATCTATAATTTCCTTCAATCTGTCCGTTTACTAGCTGATTCTCTAGTCGCATTCCATGATAACTGTGCCATTGGAATTGAACCTAATTATGAGAAGCTTGATCACAATCTTAAAAATTCTCTGATGCTCGTCACTGCGCTTAATCCTTATATCGGGTATGAGAATGCTGCCAAAATTGCTAAATTAGCACATAAACAGAACCTTACGTTAAAAGAGGCTGCATTACAGACTGGACTATTGAGCGAAGAACAATTCGATCAATATGTGAAGCCGGAGAATATGATTAAGCCTGCGAAGTAATACTGGAATCTATGAATATCTATCGAGTAAGTTATACATCCGGTAAGTATGTAGTCAAAGGTTATCTTGCTTTTCCTCCAAGGTGTCATGTCTCTTCTGAACAACTAGAGCAATGGATGAATCCAGCGCAATCTCCTGAACTTCCCCTGGAGCTTATTGCGCAGTCTATGGAAAATCCCCTGCCTCATTGGTCTGGTCAGAAGTGGCCTGTCTTCCTTTATTGCCGTGGAGGTATAGGTAAAGTAGGTAGTGTCAAAACGAAATGGCTCGAAGACTTCGCACGCCACGACCAGATCGTATTTGCCCCTTGTTATCGAGGCAATGAAGGGGGTCAAGGTCGCGATGAATTTGGAGGTGCGGACCGAGAAGATGTCTTCTCGGCTTTTCGTATACTTCAAAGTCTGCCTTGCGTGAATGCAGAAAAGATTTCAGTGATGGGATTCTCTAGAGGAGCCGTGAATGCCGCAGAGCTTGCCTCCGGCGACGATCAATGGACAGATGCTGCCCTTCACCAAAGATTAAGTGCAGGGATGAATTCAATTGCAAAGTTGTCTTACGTTGAACAGTCTGAGTATCATTTGCTCAAGAGCCCTTTACCTCGAGTATACAGACTTATTCTATGGAGCGGAGTATCGGACTTAAGCCAAACCTATGAAGAACGCATCGAGCTTAGACGCATGTTCAAACGGGTTATTGGAGGCACGCCACATCGGCTTCCCCAAGCTTATGCAGATCGATCTCCTCTATTCATGGCATCAGCACTCCCCTGCCCTATTCTAGTTATCCATGGCACAGATGATCCTCAGGTCGATTACAGTCATGGCGAACGAATGGTAGCGAAGCTGCAGGAGCTAGCCTTAGACGTTACCTTTCATACGTATGAAGGTTATGCACATCATTTTCCTGAAGCTGTTCATCAAACCGCAATTCAGCGAATGTTCCAGTGGATCAGCTCTAACTAGTTGGGCTTAATACAGTGTCTCTATTTAAATGTACTCTTGTTCCAATTAAGACTCCATTACAGTAGGCATACACCCTCCCTTTCCCTTGTGAATACGATGTCACTAGAGGTTTCAAAAGGGAGGATATTACAGTATGGCTAATCGCATTATCGTGGATTTATCGGATCGACAATTGTATTTATTGGACGGAAATATTGTAACTAGAGCATTTCCAGTTGGAGTAGGCAAAATGCTTACACAGACCCCTACAGGGAATTATACGATTATTAATAAGGAAGAGAATCCGGGGGGGCCATTCGGCGTTTTATGGATGGGACTCTCTAGACCTCACTATGGAATTCACGGAACCAATGATCCTGCTTCGATAGGTCATTATGTATCTCATGGCTGTATTCGAATGTACAACGAAGATGTTTTAACATTATCTCCGTTAGTTCCTGTAGGCACACAAGTAACGATCCGTGAATAAAAGGCTTCTGCTTCCCATGGACACCCTGGTTTCACATCTTTCATAAGATGTGAACGCCAGGGTGTTTTTGCGGATTTGCCGAAGCCTTACGTTTTCATTTTATTCTGGTTAACCGTATAATAATGAAGAATGTGAGCACCCCTTAATGGCAGAGGAGAAGAAAATATGACGCAGGTACAGAATTTACACCAAGCATTCGAGATACTGGGACTTCCAGAAGGTTCTTCACGTCAAGATGTAGAGAAAAGATTCGAGATTTTAGTACGTCAATACCGAGGTAGACCTTCCGAGCAGTTCGAGCCGATAGCCAAGGCCTATCGAACCATTACTTCCACTGAAGATCAGCAAGCCATCGATGAGATTACGCGCGAAAAATATGCAAAATTCAAAGGTTTCGCTGGACCCGCTGAGCGAATAGATGACTTTTTCCGTCTGCATAAGTATAAAGTTATTATTGCAGCGATTGCCCTCATCGCTATTATTTTTGGAACACGCAGTTATCTAGACTATCGTGCCGAACAAGACCGACTAGCTAAGCTTCCACCAATTGACTTGTCCTTTATGATTGTCGGAGAATTCGCACAATCATCTGGCAAAGAAGAGATGACAGAGATAGAGACTGGCCTCCTCCAACCTTTTCCAGACTGGCACCGCGTAACTGCTTTACTCACCTATTTATCCTCTGAAGGGCAAGGTCAAATGGGTATGGCCATGCAGCAGAAGGCGATGGTGCAACTTGCTACAGAAAAGTTAGATCTATTCATTATGGACAAGTCAACCTTCGAATGGATTGGTGGCGGCGGTGGACTTATCTCTTTAGATGATCAAATGTCGTCCTTATCCACCAAGCTTAAGCCCGATCAACTGCTAAAGTTGAAGCGTCAGGATGATACTGATGATACTAAGGAACATGTCTACGGTATCAATGTAACCAATAGCCCTTTAGCTAAGGCATTACCGCTGAAATATAAAGATTTTATCATCGGGATCAAGACAGGAGCGCAGCATCCAGAGAAGGCAATGGAATTCCTAAAAACTTATGCAGCAAGCCATTAACTATGCTACACAAGTTCATCCTAAATTTATTAAGAACCATTCATTTTACTATGAACCACTCATCATACTATGAACCAATCAACTTACTATGAGCCTTTTACTTACTATGAAACCTCATTTCACTATAGCAATAAGGACAGGTAGCACTACGAAAGAAGCTAATGTGGTCCATAAAATGCAGCGTGACACCAATTGAGGCGCTGCCTCGAATCTTTCGGAGAGCACCACAGCATTTACTGCTACAGGCATAGAAGCGAGAATGAGCAGAACGGCATACTGCACGCCATGAACATTTAATACCCAAAGTACAAGAGCAGCAACAAGTGGAGATAATACAAGGCGAACCATAATGCCTGACCAAAAAGCTTTGCCTAATATCGCTCCCTCTTCTCTGCCTTGGATACTTACCATCTGAGCTCCTAGAATCGCAAGCACTACTGGAGAATAGGCAGCAGCAACCATAGCTACTCCGCTCTGGATACCTTCAGGTAGAGAAAGGTCCAGCGCACGCAGTAAAAGGGCCAGTGCAGCCGCATAGATCGCAGGCAGTGCAAATACAGACTGTATCGCTTTACGCATCGTGAACTGAGATCTTGCGGCAAAATATACGCCAATGGTATTCACAATGATCATCTGCCCAATCACATACACCGAGGCCTTATCAAGTCCTAACTGTCCAAAGGCAAGCAGAATTAGTGGGAGACCATAATTCACACTGTTTGTGAAGGTAGATATGAGTGTCAATCCTGCTTGTTCTGCTGAGGGAAGTCTAAGCCAGCGTGCAATCGCCTGAGCTATAGCCCATAGCAATACTAGATTAAGTAGCGAGAATCCTAAGGTATGCGTGACTTCAGTCCACGTAATTTTTGCATTCAACAAGGTTTGCAGTAATATGGCAGGGCTTAAAATATACAAATATAGGGTGAGCAAAGGCTTCGTATCTATATTTTTGAACTTTTTGAGCAAAGCTCCGGATAACACGGGGATCGATAAAGGAACTAGCGTATGAAATAACGTGCTCGTGATTGCTTGTAACATGAGGTTTGTCCTTTCTTCAGTTGAGTCTTAGCCTATACTCTACCTTAGATTTACGTATTTGGATATTCCACCTGTTGGAAGATCATCCCGATATCAAAAAAAAGCGTTCGCCAAAACCATGTGGTTAAGGTGAGCGCTATTTAAAATGCACTTTATTTTAGCTGAACTGAATTCAAATCATTAAGTTATGTCTTCATGGGAAGAAGTTGATTCAAGCGGGTCATTCACTATTTCTAGCTGCTCTTCGGCTTTTGAATACAAGGCTCTACGTTGCTCCATTAATCGTACCTTTCTCCTCCTATATAACCAGAACATCCATAGAATAATACCTGCTATACCTAGGATCGGAAGCGCTCCTGCCAGAACGATAATGATCCATTTCCCAAATTCACCTAGCCCATTTAAGGTCCCTCTTAATGCATCAGATGCTCGCTCTCCGATAGAACGGGTTACTTTACCCGACTCTTTAGTTAATAGATCGCCACTTTGCGAAAGGTGAATAGTAATTGTGGAATACGCAATATTATGATCTAAATATTTCATTTTTCCTCTAATTTGTTCAATCTCCTCCTGAATTTTGCCAAGTTCATTCGAAAAAGAGACTAAATCGCTTGTCTTCTCCGCTCGTTTGAGAAAATCTAAATACCGCTGTTCCATAATCTCTTTCACTTTCAGTCTAGATTCCATATCTACATACTGTTCAGTTACATCTTGTCCTTCCATACTCTGACTCATGGATTCATGCTTCATTAGACTTATGTCTTTCATCAAGGGAGCAAATCCTTTAGCCGGAACTTTGACTACAAAATTACCTCCTAGATTGTCGTCTGACTTATTCTCAGAAAATTGAAGAATATAACCGCCCCGTTGTGTCACGATTGTTCTCACTTTATCCTGAGCGATTGTATAGTCTTGAACCTTCAAATCCATGTTTGCCGTGTAGATTAACTTTTTGTTAGAGGAAGGAATTGAAGCATCCGATGTTCCTGTTGATTTCTCAGAAGCTGGTACTTCTGGAGAAGCAGTCGAGTCCGCCGAAGTTTGTACAACATTATCTTGAAAACTCTCCTTATTCTCAACTGCATTAGAATTCTGAGCTGTCCCGCAAGCGGTTATGAATACTAGCATCAAAAGGATGAATCCTTTACGAAAGTCTCTCTTCATCATTTGTTCCCCCCACTCTGAATTCACTATCTTAAACGCAGGAAAATACTGGAATGTTTCAAAGAGTTTGTATTTTTTGCTTATTGCGTTAAAAATAAATGAATGCCCTGTTGACAGCAAGCGTTTTCATGTTGTTAGATAACTGTAGAACTAATCGAATATGGATCTTCGGGGGCAGGTGAAATTCCTGACCGGCGGTGATAGTTCACTTGTGAACTCGAGCCCGCGACTCGTCATGACTGCATCAGCAAAGTGACGACTGACTTGGTGTAAATCCAAGGCCGACGGTATAGTCCGGATGGGAGAAGATCAAAAAACAGCCACGAACACGGTTTTATTTACCGTTGGAATAGGTTTGTTTGATGAGGCCCCCGTATATTACCTTTATGGTATATGCGGGGGTTTTTCTACATCGAGGTCCACTATTCAAAACTAACCGATGGGAGTTTTTGAATATGGAAAATGTCAACACCGCTACACTGCATTTCAATACCAAGAAGCGAATCAATCCTGGTTTTTGGTTCGTAGTTATGGGTGCTGCACTTTGGGGTGCCGACCCGCTGTTCCGAATTTTATTACTGAAATACTTCACATCCACTCAGATTGTATTGCTGGAACATATCTTGCTCTTCGTCTTCGCAGCTCCCGTACTATGGAGGCATCGTGCCGAACTGAAGAGTATCCGCTTGCGCCATGCTGTAGCTCTTATCTTTATCTCTTGGGGTGGGTCGGCTATTGCCTCCATTCTGTTCACTCAAGCTTTGTCCCCGGCCCACGGGGATTTGAATGCCGTTCTTTTACTACAGAAAATGCAGCCTATTTTTGCTATTGTCCTAGCTCGTATTATTTTAAAAGAACATTTGCCTAAATACTTCTCTTGGTTGATTGTAGTTGCACTTACAGGTACCTACCTACTCACCTTCGGATTCTCGCTTCCTTTTGGACATTTTAACAATTTCATAAAAGTAGGTAGTCTACTCTCCCTAGGTGCCGCAGCGCTATGGGGTGGATCTACAGTGATGGGACGATATATGTTAGGTAGTATGAAGTATGAGACCGTCACTTCACTACGTTTCATCTTAGCCTTGCCTTTACTGTTCATCATTAATGCTTCTCAGGGTGCTGCATGGACCGTTCCTACAGGCGGAGCAGAAATCACCTCGATCAGTATCAACTTATTTCTACAGGCTTTGCTCCCAGGTATGCTCAGCCTGCTACTTTATTACAAAGGCCTTTCTACCACCAAAGCTTCTTTCGCTACACTTGCTGAACTGAGCTTCCCGATGGTCGGGGTACTTATTAACTGGATTGCCTTCCACCAAATGATTACTTGGGCACAATTCACAGGATTTATCTTCATCTGGGTGACGCTCTTCATCATCTCCAGACAGCAACAACCTGAACCAGCAGAATCTCTTCAATAAAATATAAAGGGTTGAACCGCTTACTTGCGGTTTAACCCTTTTTTGTTACTCCTTAGTAAGATTTAGTAAGATGAACTCTAACAAAAAAGGATGATCTCTTGAGAGACCATCCTTTCTTTCATATCTTATTTACAACCGTGGTTTTTACTTTTGTTATACTTTTTTACTTTTTTATTTTTTTTACTTTTTCTACTTTTTCTACTTTTTCTACTTTTTCTACTTTTTCTACTTTTGATTAATTTATTTTTTTACAATCATTATTTTACAACCATCACTGGACAAACAGCCTGCTGGATTACATCATGGCTGACACTACCAAGGAACACTTCTGACATTAAGCCCATACCCCGAGTGCCCATAATGATTAGATCGATATTTCCATCCTGCGCTTCCTTACATATCAACTGAGCGGGATCACCATGACGTGTAACTTTTTTAATTTGAGCGGATATTCCTTCTAGAATGGCATAGGCTGGAGCCATCAATTGCTCGCCCTCGTCTTCTAAGCGAGAATCTACATCCACGCCTAAAGGAGGCTCCGTATAACTTAACTGTGGATTAATATGAAGCAGCGTCAGTTCGATGTTTTGACTTTTCATCGTCGATACCAAATCCTTCGCAGACTGCATAGCCCGTAGAGCATGTTCCGATCCATCCACGGGCACTAATAGACGTTGATACATTTGAACCCCTCCTTAATGTCCACCTTCTGTAATATGAGATAAATGTCCTCTGCGCACAATCAGAACGACCACGCCAACTAACACCATCAAAGCGCCGAATAAAAATGGTGAATCTGCAGTAGACCAATCTTCAGATAATTTTCCAGCTAACCAAGGAGATAAGGCCCCTCCAAGAAATCTAACAAAGCTATAGGCTGCCGAAGCTGTCGCACGCTCAACTGGCGCGGCTTGCATCACGGCTGTCGTAATTAATGTGTTATTAATTCCGAGGAAAATCCCTGCTACAATGACAGCAACTACAATGGTAGGCGTGGAATGATACATCGTTCCGACAGCCATAACCACGAGATCCAAAGCGAACAAACTAAGCATCCAACTGATGGACTTGACTAAGCTGATCCGACGCTGAATTCGAGGCGCTACCACTACAGAAGTGAAGGCCAACATAATGCCCCATCCAAAAAATACATAACCGAGTTTGTGTATATCGATATGCATTACATACGGAGAATAAGCCATCAACGTAAAGAATCCAAAATTATAAAGGAAAGCAACAATAGCAAGGGTCAATAAAGCAGGATAGCCTAATGCCTTAAAAGGGTCTGCTATCGTACTTTTCTTCTTAGGCTTCGGTGTAGCTGGTAAGACGAACAGGATAAAGATAAATCCAATTAACATCAATACACTTACACCAAAGAACGGACCACGCCATGAAATAGAACCCAGTTCTCCTCCGAGCAAAGGACCCACAGAAATTCCTAGTCCCAAAGCCGCTTCATATAAAATAATCGCTTTGGCTGTTCCTGAGGTGGAGAAATTAACAATAGCTGATAGGGCAGTAGCAATGAATAAGGCATTCCCTAGTCCCCATCCGGCTCTAAATCCTACAATTTGTCCGATCGTGTCAGATAATCCACCTAAAGATGCAAATATAATAGTAATCAGCATACCTAGCATTAGCGTCCATTTCACACCAAAACGGCTGGACACAATTCCCGTGATGAGCATCGCTACCCCCGTTACCAGGTTATAACTGGTGAATAGGAGTGATACTTGGCTCTTACTTGCATGAAGCTGCTCCGAAATTGCGGGCAAAATCGGATCGACCAAACCCAATCCCATAAAAGAGATTACGCAGGCAAAAGCAACAGCCCAAACGGCTTTGGGCTGTGAAAACATGCTGGTAGATGGCTGAAGTCCACCAGCTAACTCTGTATGTTGTTGTTGTTTCATTCCGAACCCTCCATAACTGTAATCGCCTCAATACTTTTCGACCTCTTATTATATAAACAGTATACTACCTTTCGAATTATATAGTCAATTATTTATATATAAATATTTATATATAAAATAAAGTTTCTATCCTATTTGACACCCTCCTTAACTTGTAACTATAATAATTTCAGTTCACACTTTTCATCACTGATTTCTGCATCATCAAATCCATGTGTACATATATCGGAGGTCTTTTATTATGAAAGTTGAAATTTGGTCAGATTATGCCTGTCCATTTTGTTATATTGGCAAACGTCGTTTTGAAGAGGCATTAGAACAATTTCCTGATCGCGATCAAGTAGAAGTTGTCTATCGAAGTTTTGAATTGGATCCCACAGCTCCCTTGCGTGTAGAGCAGGATATTCATGATATGTTGGCGTCAAAATATGGTATGCCACGGGAGCAAGCCATAGCTACCAATCACAATGTTACTGCCCAAGCGAAATCAGTAGGACTGGAATACAATCTAGACACTATGATTCTCACCAATACGCTGGATGCTCATCGCTTGACCCATCTTGCGGCTGAACAAGTTCTTGCAAAGGAGCTAAATGAACGATTGTTACGTGCTTATTTTACAGATTCTCTGAATTTGGGTGATCATGAAGTTTTGGCTGATTTAGCCGAAGAAGTAGGGATGAATCGTACGAAGGCGCTGGAAGTATTAGCATCCAATCAATATACCGAGGCTGTACGAGCTGATGAGCAAGAGGCTGGCCAACTTGGTATTCAAGGAGTTCCCTTCTTCGTCATGGATCGTGCCTATGGCGTCTCCGGGGCACAATCGCTCGAAGTTTTCCTTGATGCACTACACAAAGCAGCCGCTTCCGAATAGGGAAGCGGCTTTTTCATTTTCTATAGAAAGATCAGACACTTAGATGTCCAATACTATATCTCAACGATCGGTCTGCGCGTTTGGACCATGCATGGAATAACTACGATGCTTGGTCAGCCTTTTACCTATAGCTTGTCCCGTTGAAAGTCGACGAATGAGCTTTTTTCCTAGTTTCTCATTCATCTCTTTGAACCAATCTCCTTGTGGATAGACAGCTAACGTACAAGCATCGGAACATCGCCCCATACAGCTTGTTTTGCTTAACTGAATGTTGGACTTCGCCTGCTGACTGGAGATCTCTCTTCGCATTCCTTCGGCTACAGAACCCGCCCCATTCTTCATACAACTGGACCCCAGACACAAGACAATATGATGTTGAAGTTTACCTAAGTCTCTACTCCCCATACTCTGTTCACTCACCTTCAAACGCATGTTACCATTACCATAACATAGTGTACTCAGGCTGGCGAATGTATTACTTTTTGCTTACTGGCCTATCAACTTAGTATCCTGAATTTATATTTTCATTCCATTTTATCCAGAGTTTGAGGTAATCTTATAATACGAGGGAGTGATCACTAATCAGACGGCTATATTTTATATCAGTGATAGGTAGCATAGCCATATTAATACAATTGTTGTAGATTCTTTTGTAGGAGGTCCACTCCTCTTTCAGTTATTCCCACCCACCATAGTGCAAATCCACACGGCAGGTGTTAATGCATTTAGCAAATCAAATCGCTTATTTACTGAACAAGTCCATAATGATACAAATCAAAGTTCAACTGCACAGATGAATACGGACTTCCGTAATATCACTTTTATCGCCCAGTTTGAAATTCGAAATTCAACCTACAAGCCTATGACAAACTTACAATTAGATCTCATTTCCTCTTCAAATGCTCCACCTCTTGGTGTCTCATATAGCTACGATGGGATGTATGTTCAAATCGTACGATTTTCAACAAGTACTACACAGCTAACTGTACATTTCCCTGAAATAAAAGACTTCCCCATCGGGTCTCCATGGAGTTTAGAAAATAACCCTATCCGCTTACGGCTAAGTTGGGGAGATCAGCATCAATTCCATAAGGACTATCTACTTGCACAACTATTGAGAACATTGTAGGACTTCTAAGACCCGTCACTCATAGATTTTTTCGCTAACCATCATATTATTTAACTATTAATTTCTAGGAGACTGTATTCGACCCAGCAGACTGAATCCATAAATGAAGCTGTAACTTATCATTAGAATTAAGAACAGAATTCCTGTAAACGGAACCATTCGCCGTAACTCCTCTATATCCGTGAACATAGTCAGCACTTGCTTCAGTATGCTTTTCGGATGCATAATCGCATCCCAACTGTTCCATCGAATAAATCTGCCTAAATATATACCAAAACTGCTAAGACCTAGGACTAGCATGGCAAAAATCCAACTTCGTCCATATCCATACACACGCCGCACCAACTCCTGAACCAGAAACAAAGAAAAAATCCCAATGAACAACCCTACTATAGCAACTGAAAAAAACAATAATAAATGATACCAGAAGGCGATGTCCATCCAGAAACGATATGTATTGTCTAGATGATATTTCGCAAAGGGATGGAGCAAATCTGTCAGTAAGTATGCAGCATTCGGGTAGAAAAGAAGCCACAATATGCTTGTAGCTGTTAATAATATGATACGAAGTTCCTTTTCGATCTTAGCAACCATAATCCATTCGAGGAGGAAAGCAAAAAGGATAGGTAACCACGCAAGGAATAGGTTCCAGTTCAAGAACATGTAGATTTGTCTTCCACTGGTATAACGAATATGATGACCTAGACCCAAACAGAACATACTTGCAATGAATAGGAGCATTGCCATCATGAGCTTTACAAATAGATGGTTAATATCTTTCAAACTTCTCAGCATCATGGTTACCTCCAACCCACTTCATTCCTAATCCACTAAAATTCCCTTTATTTTACTCTATCATAGTGGGTTGCAATGCACAAAAAAGCAGGCTGCTGGGCAACCTGCTGATTGATAATTAATGATCTATCTACACGAGTACTCCACTTACTTTTAAGGTACGGGTTGGTTCAGTCTTCCCAAATTCCGGTTTGAGTGTATGCACCCCATGGGTCCACCGCACGCCGTTTGCAATCACTTTGAGAATTTCTTGATTGTAATAGGTCGGGTAAGTCTCATGGCCCGGGCGGAAGTAGAATATTTTACCCTCTCCCCTTTTGAATGTGCACCCACTCCGGAAGACTTCTCCTCCTTCAAAATTGCTAATGAATATCAGTTCATCGGGTTCAGGTATATCGAAAAATTCTCCGTACATTTCCTCATGCTCAAGTATGATCTTGGCATCGATATTCTTTGAAATTGGATGAGTCGGGTTCACATTCCAAATTATTTCTTGTTCTCCCGCTTCACGCCATTTTAGATCACAACTCGTGCCCATCAGCACCTTGAAAGGTTTGGAGAAGTGGGCCGAATGCAGTACAACGAGCCCCATCCCTTGTTGTACACGCTTAGCTACTTTCTGAGTTATGTCATCACTTACACGATCATGGGCCATATGTCCCCACCAAATCAGAACGTCCGTGCTATTCAGCACTTCATCTGAAAGCCCGTGCTCAGGTTGATCCAATGTCGCCGTCCGAATCATAAACCCTTCGTTGGATAGCCCCTCTTTCAAAGCTGTATGGATACCGTTAGGATAAATTTCTTTCGCTTCATCGTGTATTTTCTCATGTACAAATTCGTTCCAAATCGTTAGGTTGATCATGGTTAAGGTTCCCTCCATCAGGTTAGCTTGATTTAGTTATTATCTTATTCCTATCGAGGATCAATTCATATGAACAATATGGCTAAAACATGCACAATGTGGTTAACTTTGCATTCTCAATTCGTAAGATGGGCCTCAGAATCATGTCAGGTATAGAATATAATATCTTGCATAGGTATGATATTTAGGCTTTTACAACGTTTGCACAACTCTAATTCAATGAAGTTAGAGCAAAATAGCCATTTTCAACATTTACCCAAATTTTTCTAACAAGTATGATAAATCTGGTCATCCTCTTTATAGCTTATGAATCTTTTCATAGCTCTGAGCATGCGTAATTTGTTGTAATTTATGATATACCGCAGATCTTAAGCCAGTCTGATTGCCTTCTCTTAAGTTATTGTCCAATTGCTCCAATGAACTTGCTCCAGGGATGATACATGCTACAGATGAATGTTGTAAAGGATAACGGAGAGCTACTCCAGTTAGGGAGGCTTTATCTTCCTTTGCTGTCTGCACGATGGCATCTATCTTATGGATTAGGGACAGAAGCTCATCCGTACTGTAATTCAAATAACCCTTGTGAATCTTGTCCATTCCTTTGTCGGTTAGAATACCCCTCGCTAGCGGCCCCCTTGCAATGAGACTGATTCCTTTTTGTTCAAGTAAAGGTAAGACTTGTTCTTCAGGTCTTCGATCAAGGATGCTGTATTGACTCATTACACTTGCAATATTGGACATCTCAGCATAGGCCTGAATCACCTTTGGACGAATGGACGAAATTCCATAATATCGAATGATGCCGGATTGCTTAAGCTCCTCGAATGCCTCAATCGTCTCTTCCATTGGGTCCTCTAAGGTACCCCCATGCAATTGATACAAATCAATATAATCTGTACCTAATCTGCGAAGACTTTCTTTGACAGCAGAAACAATATACGACTTGGAAGCATCCCATACTACATTTTTACCCGCTTCTCGCCGATTTCCAACTTTTGTAGCCAAAATGACTTTTGAGCGGCGCCCTTTTATCGCTTGTCCAACAAGTTCCTCGTTCCGTCCGTCATCATATAAATCCGCTGTATCGAGAAAATTCACTCCCCGATCCATTGCTTCATGCACGGTATGTATCGCCGCTTCTTTGTCCGTACCTAAAGACATACACCCTAGCCCTATCTCACCAATTGTCAGGTCAGAATGACCTAGCCTTCTCATATTCATCTCATTCATCCTCCTACATGTAGAATAAGAAAAGACTGCCTAAGGCAGCCTTTTCTTATTATTGTACGATGCTGAGGGAGTCCATTCAAATTAATAAGAACTTCCGGATACGAACAATACAGCTATAATCAAAATAACTAAGATAATTGCATACATCGCCGTTCCTACAATACCGCATACTAATCCAGCTATAGACATACCTTTTCCTTGCTCACCTGTAGCTCTAATCTCCTTGAGTGACAATCGAGCAAACACTATCGCTATAATGCCAATAATAAGACCAATATAAGGGATGACTACAGCTAATATGCCCAGCACAAGTGCCGGTATAGCTTTTGAATTAGTTTTTATAGGATTGTGCTGAGGTGGATATGGTGAATATGGCGGTTGTTGTTGATAATTTTGATGTTCATTCTGGAATTCGTTCATGTTAACTCCTTATATGTGCTATTAGATTAGACTTATGTAAATTCAAATCATGAGTTGGATAATGAACTAATAATTATACTTCCAACAATAATTATAATGGTGTACATAGCTGTTCCAATAATCCCGCATACCAGACCAGCAACAGCCAAGCCTCTACCTTGTACCGTGCCACGCTTGATCTCTTTTAACGCGAGTGTACCTAAGATGATGGCGATTATACCAAGAACAATTCCTACATAGGGAGCTACAATACTTAGAATACCTAAGACTAAGGCAGCAATCGCCTTTCCACTGTTAGGCCTGCTGATGGCCTGAGAGTTTTGAATCGATGAATCAGGTGTAAAATTACTCATGAAATACCTCCTAATTAAGTATTAGGAATATTGTACCATAATTCTGGGATAATCTAGGTGTATTGTTTTATTTTTTTGTTTATCTATTATCTTTTTACGGGACAAGAAAGAAAAGGCAAGCCTTATGGCCTACCTCCCTCTCTACATATATCTGAAACTATTTCTGAACCGTTTTATTATAGGTGCCGATTTTGTCCGTAATGGTCTTCGCAGCATCGTCCAGCGCTTTTTGCGGTGGCTTGGAACCACTTAGCACTTCTTCAATAGCGCCCTCTACCGTCTGACGAGCCTCTGGGAACACGCCCATCACTGCGCCTTGTGTAGCTGTGCTTGGCTTTGAAGCATGAAGCTGATCAATAGCTGTCTGGAACTGCGGATATTTGGTCAGATTATCTTTGACGATCTGTTCGTCATATGCTTTTTTCGTAATTGGGAAGTAACCTGTAGCGATATGCCATTTGGCTTGAGTCGTAGGCTCTGCTAAATATTTAATAAATTCCCAAGCCGCTTTTTGCTCCGCTTCTGGTTTGTTGTTCAGAATCCAGAGGCTGGCTCCCCCCACTACAACACCACCATCGGATGCAGACTGGGGTTTAGGCAAGAAGGCGGTCCCCACTTTAAACTTTCCATCACTACCATCTACAATCTCCCGTAGAGAAGCCGTGGAATCCAATGTCATAGCAATTTGACCTGCAATAAATGCTTTTTCGGTATCGTCTGTTTTACGACCCAAGTTAATGACACTTTTGTTATCGATCATGCTCTTCCACCACTCTAATGTCTTCACACCCGCTTCTGAATTTACTAGCGATTGCGTAGCAGGAGAAGTCCGTCCGTTGCCATTGTTAAGGTATTCTTTGCCTTGATTTGCGAACAACTGCTCCATGAACCAACCATAGATAGCAAAGGAAGCTGGGTGCCCCTGTTTGCTAAGCACTTCCGCGTCTTTTTTCACTTCTTCATACGTAGTTGGAGGTTTCTCTGGGTCAAGTCCGGCTGCTTTAAAAAGATCTTTGTTGTAATATAAAATTGGATTAGAAGTATTAAATGGCATTGAATATTGTTTGCCGTCAAAAGTATAATATCTCGTTATATTTTCTTCTAATTGACTGACGTCATATTTATCTTGATCAATGAACTGCTGCACGGGCGTGATCGCTTTGGAATCAATCATGAACCGTGAACCGATCTCGTACACTTGAATCATGGAAGGTCCACTATCTGAGTCCATGGAGGCTTTCATTTTGTTAATACTCTCGTCATATGTTCCTTGGAAGACCGCTTCAACTTGGACTTTATCTTGGGATTTGTTGAAATCAGCGACAAGTTGATCGACTTCTTTGCCTAGAGCGCCACCCATCGAATGCCACCAGACCACTTTGGTCTTACTCGAAGCCGAAGTATCATTACCTTGGGGCTTCGCCGTTGTCGCTGCATCAGACGAATCTGTAGTTGTGCCTCCACAGGCGGAGACCATGAGCATCATAGCCACTGAGGCCATACCTAACATTCCTCTACGTGTAAACTTTCTCATTTCCCTAGATCTCTCCCTTATCCTATATCATCTTATTTGTAAGCCGTCATTAGACGGGAATTACCTCTTTAAAGTGACACAATTAGCCTTTGACCGCACCCGCTGTAAGCCCGCGAACCAAATATTTTAGCCCGAACATAATGAGTAGTAACGATGGCAACAGCACGAGTGCAACCCCGCATAACACAACATTCCATGCCGTAGAATCCTGAAATTGAAGCATACTAATCCCAATCTGTACGGTTCTCATCTGCGCAGTATTTGTAATAAGGAGAGGCCATAAATACATATTCCAAGTATTCAAGAATACATACACAGATAAAGTAGCCAGAGCTGGTTTGGACAGAGGAAGCGTAATGTATAGAAAATAACGGATATGTCCGCATCCATCCATACGCGCCGCCTCGAACAGTTCCTTTGGAAGCTGAAGGAAGAATTGGCGCAGTAAGAATACTCCAAAGGCTGAAGCTAGAAAGGGAACGACTAGACCGGGATAGGAATCCAGCCATTTGAACGATTTAATTAACAAGAAATTCGGAATCATCGTCACTTCCCAAGGGATCATCAAGGTCGACATGAACACCGCGAACCAGAATGCTTTTCCTTTGAACGAAATAAAAGCAAATGCGTAGGCGGCCATACTTCCAGTCAGTACCTGCCCAGCCATGACGAGTGTAGAAACAATAAAGCTATTCACAATAAATCTGCCTACAGGAATTAAATCCAATACCGCGTGCAAACTCCCCATATACAGCTCGGAAGGCACAATTTTGGGAGGATATTGACTGAATTCGTCCGGCGTCATGAAGACGGCAAGGAACGTATAGAGAATAGGATAAAGGATGCATACTCCAATCATAGAGAGCAGGATATACACAAGCCCATTCGATAACGTGCGGCGTTTCATCATTGATAATGCACCCTCTTTTCTACTACAAAGAATTGCACAAAAGTTAACAGCAAGATAATGAGGAACAGAACAATAGAAATGGCACTTCCCGTTCCAAATTGGTAGTTCACAAAGGCCTCTTTATAAATCGAATACACGAGCACTTCTGTGGAGCCCGCAGGACCACCTTGCGTGAGAATATGTATCTGTCCGAACGATTGCAGAGAGTTGATCATCGAGACTATGAACAGAAAAAAGAGCGTTGGTGACAATAGAGGAATAATGAGTTTGATGTAGGTTCGTATTGGGCCTGAGCCATCTATTTTGGCACTATCATAAATATCTTCCGAAATATTTTGTAGTCCGCTTAAGAGCACAATGAAATTAAATCCGGAATTCATCCAAATCGTCATCAGTGATATGGACATCAATGACCAAGAGGGATCAGTAAGCCACTGGACCGGAGCTATATGAATCAAGCTTAGGAAATAGTTGAACATACCCATCGTGGGATGAAATAACATCATCCAAATGACAGAGGACGTACCGACAGACACAGCTAACGGTAAGGAGAATATAAACTGGAAAACACGGATTCCACGCAGTCTTGCATGAGCTAATCCTGCCATGATCAGACCGAGTACAATACCGGCAGGCACTGTTAGAAATGCGAATTTGCCCGTTACCCATAATCCCTTCCAGAAGGCATTCGATACAAAAAGAGTATGAAAATTGTCCCATCCTACATATGCCGCAATGCGTCCCCGAGGATCGGTTAAATGGAAGCTTAAATAGATCGATTTCATCATGGGATACAGCAGAAAAATACCGAAGAAAATGAGGGAAGGTGCCAAGAATACATAAGCCAGTATATTTTCTTTCACATGGGTAGAACGGATTTTTCTCTTTAAAGATACAGGCACTTGTTGCGAAATCGGGTATTGCATCTCTCTCTCTAACAAATTCACTTCGCTGATTCCCCCTTGATCCTTTATCTCCTCTTCAGTGTAGAGAAGACAAGTTCGGGAGACATGAGCGCAGTGTAAAACTTCATTAATTGTAAAGAAACTTTTTACATGAATTACATTTACCATACAAAAAAAGACGCTGTCTGGAGGACAACGTCTTGCGCTTTATGAGAAGGCTACTTATATCGAAAACAAATCTACCTGCGTCGACTTAATTAACATTACTACATATATCTAGGGTGAAAAAGAGAAAAATCTCGGTGCTTGATCAACGTTTACATGCGAATCATCTACATGAATGGGCCGTCCCGAAGTATGATGGATTGCCTCTACTAGCGCCCGAGCCTTGAGTAATATCTCCTCATACTCTTCATTTGGATCAGAATCGATGACAATGGCCCCGCCAACTCCGATAGTTAAACGGTCCTTCTCCTGTACAATCGTTCGAATGACAATATTCAAATCTGCGGAACCCTGAACACTTACGAACCCAATCGAACCTGAATAGATGCCTCTACGTCTACCCTCAAGTTCTCGAATAATCTCCATACTACGTTTTTTTGGAGCCCCAGTCATCGAACCACCCGGGAATACTTTACGTAATGCATCATAGATCGAAATCTCAGGTTTCAGGCTTCCCTCTATAGTAGAGACCATCTGATGCACAGTCTCAAAGGTCTCTATCTGCATCAATTCGGGAACATGAACGCTACCCGTAATACAGATGGATCCGATATCATTGCGTAATAGATCTACAATCATCAGATTCTCCGAGCGATTTTTAGGACTATTGCGCAGCAATTCCTTACACTGCTCATCTTCCTCCGTACTCCGCCCTCTTCCGATTGTTCCCTTGATTGGCTTCGCGTTCAAAATCCGTTCTCGGTCTAGTCTAAGAAACCTTTCTGGGGAAGAACAATGTATATGTAGTTCCCCGAAAGACAAATAGGCCGCATAAGGAGCTGGGTTGACCCTTCTTAAATTCATATACAGCTCAAGGGGATGGACGGATACTTGGGTAGTCAGTTCATTGGTTAGATTGATCTCATAGGTGTCCCCCGCACGCAAATACGTCTTAACTTGCTCAATATTCGCCATATATTCGGGATAACTCTGAGCCCAGTGAAAAGCTAACGGTTCTTGTTCCGATTTGTGTAATGAATTCGAGACAGAGGCGAACTCGCTTATGGTGGAGACGAACTCACTTGGGGTCGGTATAAGCTCTAACTTAGCTTCAACTTGATCGAACCACAGTTCAGCTTCATGCTCATTATGTGCTAGACACAAGACGTAAATATGTTGATCTTGATGGTCGAACGCTAACATCTGATCTGCAAACAATAGCCTTACATCGTCATATCCCTTTGGTTCTATACTAGTAGATGATTGTTCAAGACAATCATACCCAAAATATCCTACATAACCTGTCTGAAAATCAAAGGGAAGCTCTCTACACCCTTCCACTTGAGCGAACCGCGATTCATTTAAATAATCTATAATAGATAGATTTATCGGAGTATCTTCTTGACATCTATGTTCTGTAACGACCCGAACAGCGGCATTATAGCTGACTTGGTAAGAGCGAGGACCCTGATCATCTCCCATATACGAAAATCGGGACATGTTGCCATCTTGCCGACTGCTATCCAGCCAAAAAGCATGCCTGCTCTGCGCATAGAGTTGCATAAATACAGTATCCGTATCCTGCCAATGCTCTAAAATACGATAAAAGACGTTTAAGTTGTCTGAGTCTAAGGCTACTTGAAGGGAGCTATCTGCTGCAGATACCTGCAAATCCTCAAGCAGTTCTTGCCCCACTGACATTGTTGAAAAATTTGATTGTTCTTTTATACTATTCCATTCCTTCGCCTCATTCAAAAAATTCGTAATCAGCTGTGTCCCATACTCGCTGCAGATGGACTCTGGGTGGAACTGTACCCCCCAATGCGGAGATGAGCTATGCCGAATGCCCATATTCAGCCCATCTCGGGTCCAAGCAATTCGCTTGAGTTCATTGGGCAAATGATCCTCTATTAACAAGGAATGATAACGAACTGCTTGAAAAGGAGCTGGAATACCAGCGAACAGCGAATCCTTACTATGGTAGATATCGCTGATTACACCGTGGGCAATCTCCGGTGACGCAATCACGTTAGCCCCATTCACCCATCCCATACCCTGATGTCCTAGGCAAATCCCCAGTATAGGAAGATCCATTTCGCGAAGTGCATGGGCACATACCCCAAAATCTTGCTCCTGATCCGGCCTGCCTGGACCCGGCGAAATGACTACGCATTCGAACGCATAATTTCTTTTCACCTCGTCCCAACTCATGCTGTCATTGTGGACTACGATCGGTTCTTCGCCCGTTATTTGCGCAATCATTTGGTACAGATTATAGGTGTAGGAATCATAATTATCAATTAGTAAAGTTCTCATAATCTCCTCCAAAAAAAAGACAAACGAAAAGCGCTCTGAGCGAGCGCCCTTCTCCACAATTATACTTTATTCACGGCATGTAATACATTAGCAATCATACGTTGTCCTGCAAATTCATGGGCACTCATAATCGATTCCGGATGGAACTGAACAGCCCATACCGGAAGTTCGTTATGCTCTATACCCATAACAATCCCATCTTCCGTAGTGGCTGTGATCTTCAGCGCCTCTGGTACCTGCTTCGCATAGAGCGAGTGATACAAACCTGCTTTTACATGCTGTATATCTTTGAAAATTATACTCGATTGCTCATCTTTTTGAACAAAATGAATATCCATCTTCTTCCCATGCCTAGGGAAGCCCAAGACGTCCAGTTCCCCACCAAAATATTCTACAATTCCTTGCAGACCTAAGCAGACTCCGAAGACAGGGATCTTTTTGTCTAGACAAATCGCTATAGTTCGGCTTAATTGAAAATCGTGAGGTCGACCTGGTCCGGGTGATAACACCACAAGATCGAACGAATGGTCCTGAAGATAGGTCCAAGCGGACTCAGTTCTGAGTGTGACGACCTTCGCCCCACTTTGCTTAAAATAATTCCCGAGCGTGTGTACGAAGGAATCCTCATGATCCACAATGAGAATCTGTTTCCCTCTGCCCACGTCCTGGAAGCTGAACTCCTCGAATCTTGAAGCCCTGCGCTCTCCTCGAATAGCTTGAATTAAAGCGGCCGCTTTGGTTAGTGTCTCTGCTTCTTCATCTTCGGGCACAGACTCACAAAGAAGTGTTGCGCCGACCTGTATTTTGGCTACATCCTTCTTCACATGAATCGTTCGCAAGATGAGACCTGTATTAATCGAGCCATTAAAGCTTAAGTAGCCTACAGCCCCGCCATAAAACTCCCGAGAAGCTTCTTCATGTTCTTCAATCCATTTGACGGCTGCTCGCTTCGGTGCTCCAGTGATGGTCACTGCCCACATATGAGTGATAAATGCATCTAGAGAATCGAACTGCGGCTCTAAAATCCCCTCTACATGATCGACCGTGTGAATGAGATGTGAATACATTTCAGGCTGTCTACGGCCAATCACTTTTACCGAGCCAGGAATGCAAATCCTTGATTTATCATTCCGATCCACATCTGTGCACATCGTAAGTTCGGCTTCATCCTTAGCTGAGTTGAGCAGTTCACGAATGCGTTCCGCATCTTCGATGGCATCTTTCCCGCGCTTAATCGTACCTGAGATTGGACATGTCTCTATCCGGTCCCCTGTAACACGCACATACATCTCTGGAGAAGAGCCGATAAGGAATTCTTCTTCTTCGCCCAGATTAACAATGAATCCGTATGGACTTGGATTAATGACTTTTAGTCTTGAGTAAATATCTGTAGGTCGGTCTTTGCACTTCTCATAAAAAGCATGGGTTGGAACCACTTCGAACAAATCGCCTACCTCGAACGATTTCAACGCTTCCTGCACCAGACCAGCATATTTTCCTTCACAGTACGCAGGTTCAGGTCCTCTGGGTGGATCTACAACCTGCACAGAAAAGGCTTCTCTAGATTCTCCTTCGGTACTCAAGGCCCCATAAGAAAATTCATAATCTAGCGTATATGCCGATTCCATCTGATGATCGATAATCGTAATTTCATCAGGGAGATACAGAACCAATTCAGAGAATTTGCCTTCCCGCTTATGCTTAAGCTCCATGCGTTCGAATTGAAAGATTAGATCATACCCAAAGGCACCATATAATCCAAGGAATGAATCTTCTGTTGAATAAAATATATCCCGAATATTACGAATTAACGTAAAAATAGAACTTTGCTGAGATCGATTCTCTTCAAAAAATATCTCGTTCGATAGCTTAATTGCTCCCTCTAATCGTGTATCCGTATTCTGTATACATTCAATATGCTTCTGCTCTAGAAGATGAACCTTAATCATCTCCAAAAGACGAATCCCCTTGGGATTCAAGGCATTTATCTTAAACTGGTTAGCTAATGTTCGAATCTCTAAAGGGGGATTGATAAATCCAATATCCCATCTCGTATATCTTCCGGGGTATTCGTAGGTACTTGAGAAGAGAGCTCCCTTCTTCGTATCCAATTGCTTCAGCACGTAGTCTAGTGCCACATCAATGGAATTCGATATGTACTTCCTACGAACGTGAATACCTTGCTGTGTTACATAAGACTCGTTGTTAATCAATGTGTCTGTCAAAATACCCATGTGAATTCCTCCTCTATAATGATAAGGAGAAACAGAGTCATATTTAATTGATCTATTCTCATTTGCCTCAGCTCAGCTCAACTAAACTTAACTATCCTGTCTCAACTGCTATTATTATACATTTTTTCATTTGTCACAGCTACTGTTTGCTTCATCCATTTTTTGAAGGTCCAGCGATAGCACATGAACAGCCCTCGAATCCATTCATCTAAGCAAGCAGCAATCCAGATGCCTACGAGCCCAAGGCCAAGATAAGAGCCTAGATAAAATGAGGCGCTAGCTCCAATTCCCCACATGGAGAACATGCCCACTACCACCGGAAATTGAATATCTCCCGCCCCTCGTAGCGAACTGGTCAAAATCAGATTAAACGTTCTTCCTAACTCCAGTATCAAAGAAATCCCTATTAAGATTTTACCCTCTTTTATTACCGTCTGGTTGGTAGTAAACCCATGGATCAAGGGGTTGTAGAGAAGGATCATCCCAGTGGAAGCTATAAGGCATAGCAACAGAGCGAGCTTCAAATTGCTATAACTTAGATTATAGGCCTTGTCTTTAAGGGAAGCCCCCACTAGATAAGCCACCCTAATCTGGGTACCCTGCCCCATCGCACCTGCGAATAAAGGGATAAACATCGCTATATTTTGCAGGTATACTCTCGTTGCCACAGCCTCTACCCCCATAGAAGCAATGAAATAAAAAATTAAAAACTGAGAAGCGTTATAGGAAATTTGTTCGAGTGCTGAGGGGATTCCGATTTGCAAAATTTTTCTCACGTGTTGGGGACGGTCGGTACACTCTCGTAGTTGGGTATGAGTTGTTCGAAGGAATAAGAAAAATAAAGTAATTGCTGCGATACCCTGCCCCGCAATGGTGGAGTACATCACCCCTTGTATACCTAATATAGGCCAACCGAATGGAGCGTAAATGCACAGATAATTTCCGCAGACGACAATAATATTCATGCCGAGCATGACAAACATCACATGTTTGGTCCGTCCATAATTTCTTAGGACCGCAGAGCAGGACATGACGATAGCTTGCAGAAATAAGCACGCCCCGACTCCTCTCAGGTAAAGTAATGAATCGTTATATATATCAAGGGATATTCCCATGGCATGGAGTAAAATCGGCGCCGTAATCCATATAAGGCCACTTATAACAATGCCTATTCCTAAGTTGAAAAGAATCGAAGATATTGAGGCTTTCACCGCCTCTTTCTCTTCCTTTGCCCCAAGCCACTGCGCTACAATAATCCCCGTACCTATGGATACGACACCAAAAATAACTGTAATTAGAGTTAACACTTGATTGGCCACGCCCACCGCAGCCACCGCATGATCGGATAGATGACTTAACATAAAAACACCAGATACTCCGATCAACTTCAACATGAAAACTTCCACAAAAATGGGCCAAGTTAAAGCCAGCATCGTCAACTGTTGAGGATCTCGATCCCTGAGCTTCTTCATCTTAAGACTTCAAATAAACTCTGCATTCGTAGGGTTGCAGAAGAGAAAAGTCGATTTGTTGTATAGGGCAGTCATAGTTCCCGGCAAGTTGCTCAGCCTGAGTTGACTGAACATAGTTAGCTAGTTCGAACTTGGGTGTTCCCGATTTGAAATTGCAAACTACAATAAGTACTTGATCTTGATAGCTACGGGTATACACCGCAATCTCTTCATGATCAGGATCAAGCAGTTCAAAATCACCAAAGATAGCTACTTCATACTTAGTACGGATCTCAATTAATCTCTTATAGTAGTTCAAGATGGAATTCGGATCCTTTAACTGGTCCGCTACATTAATCGCTTCATAATTTGAATTCACAGACATCCATGGGGTCCCCTTGGTAAATCCGCTATGCTCTGAATGATCCCACTGCATTGGCGTCCTTGCATTATCGCGGCTATTGCGCCAGAGATTTTGCAAAATGTCACTCTCGCTAACTCCATTTTCCCTAGCATGTCTAACATAAGTATGAGATTCAACGTCCTGATACGATTCCATGTCTGGTAGGCGCACATTCGTCATACCTAATTCCTGTCCTTGATAGATAAAGGGCGTACCCTGCATTAACATATAGAAGGTTGCCAGCATCTTAGATGAGGCTTGATGATAAGTATGCTCATCTCCAAATCGGCTAACGGAACGGGGTTGGTCGTGATTCTCGAGATATAGACTATTCCACCCCCGGCCCTGAAGTCCAAGTTGCCATTTGGCCATTCTTTTCTTGAGATCAGGAACGGTCCAAGGTTGACTATCCCACTTCCCATTTCCTCGGTCTACGCCCATATGTTCGAACTGAAAAATCATATTAAAGAATCCTTCTTCTTCCTGTACATAAGAAGCCGCTTCTTCAGGATTTAGCCAGCAGGCTTCAGCTACGGTCATACAATCGTACTCATTCAACACTTCTTCTTTCATTTCTTGCATGAAGTCTCGAATGCCCGGGCGATTCGAATAGCCAGCCATGGCATTTACGTAACGCTCTCCATGACCACACGGCAAATTGGGAAGACCAGGCTCTTTTTTGATATACGTAGCTGCATCTACCCGGAACCCATCAATGCCTTTATCCAGCCACCACTTCATAATGTCATAAATCTCCTGCCTTAAAGCCGGTTCCTCCCAGTTCAGATCCGGTTGTCTGGTTGTGAACAGATGGAAGTACTGCTCTTTGGTCTGATCATCATATTCCCATACGGAACCTCCGAAGACAGATCTCCAGTTGTTAGGTTCTTTCCCTGAAGGATCACTTTGCCGCCAAATGTAATAATTACGATAAGCATTATCTTTTGAACGCTGAGATGCTAGGAACCAAGGATGTTCGTCCGACGTATGATTCAGGACCAAATCCATTATAATTTTGATTCCCTTCTGGTGCGCCAATGCCAACAGCTCATCAAAATCTTCCATCGTGCCGAAATCCGAAAGAATCTGCTTATAATCGCTAACGTCATACCCATTATCATAATTAGGTGATTCATATACAGGGCACAACCAAATGACATCAATTCCTAATTCATCTAAGTAATCCAGCTTAGAGATGATTCCTTGCAGGTCTCCAATCCCATCTTGATTGCTATCCATGAAGCTTCTTGGATAAATTTGATATACGATACTGCGCTTCCACCACGGTTGATCCATTCACATTGACATCCTTCCCCTTGAGAATCTGAATATGAAGATCCTGAATATGAAAAAGCGCACATTCGGATATTGGACAATATCTAAATGTACGCATCACAAATTTGTGGAATTCTTATTGTCCTTGCCTAGCCAACTGCTTCACGAACCAAAGTGAATTGCGATCGATTAAACGGTCTAGATAAGGGTTCGCCGCTGAGAGTGCATTTTTGATCAGTTCTTCACCTAAAGCGAATGAGAACTTCTCACTTTTTTCGATTTCTAATTTTTTCTGGAGATAGTAGGTTCCTGATACCGTGTACGTGCCTACCTTAACCGCCTGACATTTCTCAAAGAAACGATCGATATTAAATAAAATATCACTAAAATAATTTCTTAACTTCGCATTTTTCTCTATAATCTGACTCGTCTTAGCGTCGAGTATAAAATCAATAATGTAGTCTTTGTTCTTCAGAAATCTTGAAGTCATCAGAATCAGGTGCAAGTTCTCAATGGGCTTCACAATAATAATGTTCGTGCCTTCATAGATGTCGATTAGAGTCTGGATGCACATTTCAGTCATATTACCGATTAATACTTTCTGACCTGTCTGTACATATTGAGGGGAATCACTTAAGTAGATATAGGCTGTGGAGGTCTCGGAATTCTGAGAAAACGATTTGATCTTCATAGGAGAGTTGATGTGGTCTAGCGTACTGCGAGTAATGTTGACTTCGCCTTCTATTCTGCCCAGTGTGAGAATTTCGTCTACCCCTATGGCACTATACTGTAGCGCTATGTCAGAAATCAGCTCCGCTGTCTTCATATAATTCAGGCCCTCTTGATGATCATTTTTCACACCCCAGCTCCCATCCGTATTAAGTGCTGTACTGAATGGATCGACTGTAAGGGTAATTTCACCTAAGGGGAATGCATCTCGAATGGTTCGGATTCCTTCCACATGATCGTCTAAGATTTGACTTGGCGTCATGCGGGCATCCTTTTTTCCAACGGGCCGGATAACTACGGAATGAATACCATGTTCTCGCAGTTCGTGGATGTACTGAATAGCATTCAGGGCCGATCGATAAGGATATCCGGGCATATGGGGCATGTCCTTCTCTTGATTACCTGAGAGGGTAAAATCAAGATCAATCGGCTGAGCAAAACAGCTTGGAGTAATTTTGACTTCACATTCATCTAGAATACGGCGCGAAGTTCTCATGTTATCAAACAGATTTTTCTGCAAATCATCTTGAAATAATTCTTCGAAAACTGTTTTTACATTGGTTAACATCTCCACCACTCCTATATGATCTATTTATTTTACATGTAAATTGTAGTTAAAGAACCTATTAATGTCAATTTAAAGTCTAGCAAAATTTATGTAGCGTGATGTTTCATTTAATGAATTCGTTTTCACGAAGAAAGCTTACAAACACCAAGAGCAAAGATCCATTAGGAACTTTGCTCTCTTTGATTTTTCATCTATTTTCGCCTTTATCGCTAATCTCTCAAGTCGCTAACGGTCTTTCTTTCTACAATGGAATGTAGTGCTATGGTATTGTCAACAGTCTCCCCCGTCTGAATCATAGTAAGCAGTTTCTCACACGCCATTTCGCCCATTTCTACTAGAGGTTGATGCACTGTGGTCAAAGGTGGAACGACCATCTCGGCCAGCTTTACATTATCATAACCTATCACGGACAGATCGCCGGGAATGCGTATGCCATGCTTAGCAGCCACCGTCATTATAGCTACAGCCATCTCATCACTAGCCGCAAAAATCGCCGTATAGTCTCTAGGACGGGTTAACAGCTGCTCCATTGCTGTGCATCCACTATCGAATTGAAAATCTGCATGCACGATCCATTCCTCCCGGTAGGGAAGATGATGATCTGCTAAAGCCTGTTTGTACCCTTCCACACGAGGAACGCCAGCTACGAGATCGTCCTTTGTTCCGCCCATCATAGCTATATGCCGATGACCATGAGTAATCAGATAATTCACAGCATCGTAGGATGCTTGCTTATCATTTACTTTTACATAAGGTATATGAGGTTTGTCCGTCTCGGTTGCAATCAGTACAACAGGAACTTTCATAGCCTGTAGTGCCTCATAATATGAATCTTGAAGCACTTCGCTTGCGAAAATAATACCGTCAACCTGCTTTTCACGAAGCACCTGTAGATAGTTCAGCGTACGCTTCCCATCATCTGAAGTATTACACACAATGACACTGTGTTGATGACGATGGGCCACCTCTTCAATACCATGCAGAACTTCTGCAGAAAAAGAGTTGGATACACATGGAAAAATTACTGCTAACGTCTGTGTGCGTTTGTTAATGAGTCCTCTGGCAATTGCATTGGGCTGATAGCCCATTTCCTTGATGACCTGAAGCACTTTCACTTTAGTCTCTTCCGAGTAACCTGTAAGGTTATTCAATACTCTGGATACGGTAGCTATAGACACTTGAGCTTGTCTTGCAACATCTTTAATTGTGGGATTCATATCAACATTCCTTTATAGCATCTTCAGCTTTTTTTATCGAGGTTCGCTTAGAAAAACTTGTGTACACCAAGCAACAAAACTACTTTTAGTTGATCCCTTGAGGTACCCTGCCACGCATGATTGAACACAGACCAGACATATAGGCTAATCCACACAGCCATCAGGAATACACCTAGAACCAACATTGGCATGCTTAGATGGAGGTTAGGTTAAGTAACAACACCATAATAGGCAACAGTACCCTATTCACAACGAAAATAAAAAGCCCAGCGAGCCACACATTTTGGAACCAAGGGGCTCGTTGCAGAAGTACGACGAATCCACTTCGATTAGACACCAGCCCCTGTATTGGATATCTAAAAATAATAACCAAACCAATGCCCATCATACCTAAAAGAAACAACAAGAACAAACTCTTATAAATCTCCCTTTTTCTAAGTGGAATCCCCTTCTTAAATTCGACTTATTCTACCATATTCCACATAATAAAATCACCATTTTTTCCCACTAATTTCAAATCTAGTCTTAAATTTTTAACGACTAATATAAGCTTCATATAAGATTACCTTCTTGCAAACTGTACTTTAGTCCTTTAACAAGTAGTTGCTTATCGACGGCGTTAAAGAAGTTCTACACTCTTGTACGCCCCATGTCCAAACTTCATGTTGCTCTAGTTATGAATTCATAGCTTATAGGCCATACTATCCCTACATCTAGCAGAAGACTTAGCATTTTAGCAAAATGGAGGCCTATATTATGAACGCTCAACCCCATTCTCAATCCCCTATTCCTATAGATTATGACCGAAGCTGGTTCACCCAGCTTGATGCTAAGTTAGAGAAAGGTGGCCCGTGGGACGACTGGAAACTCTTTGGCCTGTCCCTTCAAGCAGAGCAAGCTGGACTGATTCATGATTTTGAAGAAATGCAGTGTCTTAAGCACCTTCACGGACTTGAACCTTTGCCTCATCAGTTGGATACCGCTAAGAAAGTGCTGTTTGAGATGCGAGGACGGGCTATTTTGGCAGACGAAGTGGGTCTTGGTAAAACCATTGAAGCTGGACTTATATTAAAAGAATATTTGATTCGCGGACTTGTGCGTAAGGTGTTAATTCTTGTACCCGCCTCGCTGGTCTTGCAATGGGTCCGGGAGCTGAATAGCAAATTTGGCATTTCGGCTACCGCTCAGAAAAAGGCCCATTCATGGAGCTCTGACATTGTCGTTGCATCCATGGACACGGCTAAGCGAGAACCACATCGAGAGATTCTTATGAATGAAGAATATGATCTTGTCATAGTAGATGAAGCACATAAATTAAAGAACAAAAAAACTACCAACTACCAGTTTATGTTGCAGCTTCGCAAGAAATATTGCCTTTTGCTTACGGCCACCCCCGTACAAAATAATCTAGATGAACTTTTCAACCTCATTACACTTCTGAAACCGGGCCAGCTTGGTCGTCAAGGCGATTTTGCCGCCAATTTTGTGGTAGATAAGCGAATTGCCAAAAATGAAGATCAACTTAAAGGTGAACTGGCCAAAGTCATGATTCGTAATCGGCGCGGTGATGGACAGCTTAACTTCACGAAGCGCATTGTTCGGAATGTCCCTTTAGATCTATCCCCCGAGGAGCAAGCATTGTATGACGGAGTGACCTCATTCGTAAGAGATCAATATCAAGCTTCTGGCGGGAATTTGAACAGTATGTTATCGCTTGTTACCTTACAAAGGGAAGTGTGCAGCAGCCGCGATGCGGTCTTCGTGACGCTTGTTAATCTATCCAAGAAATTAGCTCCCGATTCTCCTGTTCGTGACCGGATTTGGGATTTAGTTCATGCCATCAAAGCGATTAAAGAAAATACCAAAGCTGAGACCACCATGAAGCTGATTGAGCAGATGAATGAGAAAGTTATCGTATTTACAGAATACAGAGCCACACAAGAATATTTGCTTAATTATATGCGGGAGCGAGGCATGACAGCCGTTCCTTATCGTGGAGGCATGAATCGGGGCAAGAAGGATTGGATGATGGATTTGTTCCGCGGCAAATGCCAAGTGATGATTGCTACAGAAGCAGGCGGTGAAGGCATCAATCTCCAGTTCTGTCATCATATGATTAACTTTGATCTCCCATGGAATCCGATGCGTGTGGAACAGCGTATTGGGCGAATTCACCGACTCGGACAAGAACATGACGTCAAAATATATAATTTGTCTACTCGAGGAACGATTGAAGAGCATATTTTGAATCTTTTACACGAGAAAATCAATATGTTTGAATCCGTCATCGGCAGTCTGGATGTTATCCTTGAACGCTTCGAAAAGAAAACGTCCATCGAGAAAAGTCTCTATAAAATTGTGCTTGAAGCAGGTACGGAAGAAGACATCCGCAGCAAAGTGAACGATCTCGGACAATCGCTAGACTCCATCAAACAAGAAGTAATCGAAGAAGATGTACATCCCTCAATGACCGATACCAATTTAGAACATCTATTAGGAGGGTAAACTGACAGCATGACCATGACCCCACAAGAAATCCATGATTATGTTCTAACTTATCTGGAAAGCACGAATTGTACGCTGCTTGATCGGTCTGCACACCATATCACGGTTAAATTATCGGAAGAGGCGGATAAGGAATTGACCGGCCGGCCTTACTACTGGGGATTCATTGAACGAACTCAGACTGAGCCGGAGACGATGTCCTTTCTCTTTGTCTTTGATCCTGAACGCTATGATGAAGCGCAGCTCCTTAAGACCCGAGTGCCAAATACAGATACACGCCTGACCCAGTTTGCTCAGCCTGAAGGGAATACACTTGCCCCTGCTCCGACTCCGGCTGAAGGACAAGAGGATACCATTCTTGGGCGATATTTTGGTATCGTCCGCCCCCTGCCTACCCCTGGTCCAGGAAGAATCCAGCGCGAACATATCTATTTTGGCAGTCCGAAGCTTAGACAGATCTTTGCCGCCGCTAGGCGAGGAAGCAGTGCGGTCTATGTATTTGAAGACCCGGGACAACGACAGCGGTCCACGCTTTTTCCGGCTGCATACGAACCTTGGCTTGGAGCCTGCTTCAAAGTGGAATTTGCGTGTGATATGAAGCGCGAAGAACTTCATTTTTATGGCATTTCCTTAGTTAGTGGAAGGATTGATGAGCATTTTCAAGATCGCTTGAATGCCATTCAGCTCCAGACAAGGCTCCCTGAAAATGTCCATATGGAGCCTACGCAGTACCCGCCATCGGAGTGCCGTGATGCTCTGGAACGATGTCTTGAAGATAAAATCAGACAGCTTGATTCAAGCTGGGCTAACTCGGCAAAAGAAAGGCTTCAAGAGGAATTAGCAAGAATAGATGGGTACTATCAAGATCTGCTTCTTGAACCTGAAGAAGATAAACGACTAGCTGTCCATGCACAATATGAAGCACGCAAGCAAGAAATACGTTGGCAATATGAACCTCGAATTCGCGTATCCGTCATAAACTGCGGGATCTTTCATCTTCGTTCGGATGAATGGGGGAGAACTGAGCGTTATCGATAAAAGACATCAAAAATAGAACGGTCCTGACAAGCTCGTCCCGACACGTTGTAACACTCTTTGGATGGAGGACTAGCTAAACTAATGCTAGGAATAGTTATCCGTTCTCAGAGAATATTCCTATAATTTCATTGAGGCAGGGGCCAATGCTATGATTACAAGTTCTCGATTCACACGAATAGGGGTAGTAGGATTTGGATTAATCCTACTATTCACTACTTATTTACCATGTGATATAACCGCGGCTGCGGCCGCAGTTATACCTCATTTAGATCGAAGGATCGCTTCAGCACATGCTTCCAATCCTTCAGATGAGCTGCAACATTTTGCTGAGGACATAGTCCATCGGCTCTCAAACACAGAATCCTTTGGAGGTTGGAGTTCTGCAGAACTTGCCATTGAAGCGCTCGGCCCTGGAACCCACGCCTGGCTAGTTACTGTAGGGTCATCTGTAGGGTATCTCATTATTAGCGCTAAAGAAGAAGGTGGTTATGCCCTTATTGAATATGGCAGGGGCTCACTTCCTCTCTTCGGACGCACTCAGTTAGATCATACACTAACTAGTCTCGCACTAAATAAAGATCATCTTAAAGTCGAAAAGTTTTATGCTGGCCCTACCCTAGCACAATGGAAACTTACGCAGACAGGAACAAACAGCATGCGTATCGCCACCTATTTAGATGCTTTATCCGGCGAACTTCTTCCCGAAACAGATGCAAGCATCTACAAGCAGAGGGTAGCTTGGCTCAATACAAGCCATACCGTTTCTAACTCTGAGCTACAATTCCCTAAGTTAAACGAAATTACAGCAAACGCTTTCAATCCTTATGACAACATGTTATGGTTAACTAGAAAAGCTGTACTGAGTTCCTACACAGCCATTCCTGTACAGCTTATGCAGAACAAACAACTTGTCTTCACTTCTCAAGGAGGAACGCGCACGTATTCAACAGCTCTACCCTTGAATGGCATGCAGCGCTGGACAGGCAGTCCGAGTATACCAGATGTTGTGTATCTCTTCTCCCAGTCGGAGACCTCCGAACGTTGGATTGCTCTCTCATCCCTTGAAGCATCTGGACAATTTTATAATACTAACCCGTGATACATACATAAATGCAAGCAACCAGCAAGGACAGCATGAGTCTACAATAGACCCGATATGCTGGCCTTTTTTCGTTCATCCCCCATCGGTTTCACTTATTTTGATTATATATGGATTAGAAAGGATGTGTATTTATGTCTCAAGAAGTACGCACAAAGTTCGATGCACCCAGAATCTTTGCATTTGCAATACTGTTGTTGTGTGTTCTTGCTTTTCAAGGAAGAGCACAGGCTGCATCCTCCGATGAACCAGGAGAATGGAAGGCGGGGATTGCCTATCCTCAGGGAACTACCGTTACATACTTAGGAAATCTGTATGAATCATTATCCACACATCAGAGCCAGACGGATTGGTTACCTACAGAGGCCTCTTCCTTATGGAAAAAGGTTGACCTCCTATCTTATGTACATATCGGTGGACGAGTAGTTCTCGCAGGTGAGGGGGTCAACTATAGTTGGCCAGGCATCTACTTTTCAGCTCGGTTTAAGGGAACAGGCATTGGGATTAAACTGGAAGATCCGACAAATCGCTATAAAGTCGAGATTGATGGAGCATCCTATCCATCCATTACAGCACCGGGAAATGTCACTCAATGGTTCCATGGGTTAAAAGAGGGGGAACATACCATCCGGCTGACTAAAGTATCGGAGACCTATTGGTCCTATGGGCGATTTGAAGGTTTTGTACCTGTGGAAGGTGGTACATTATTATCCCCACCTGCCTATGCAGCACGCCAGATCGAGTTCATCGGCGATTCCTTCACCGCTGGATTTGGAACTTTGTCTAATCAACGAGAGTGTAGTCAGGATCAGATTGCTGCGACTACGGATGCGAGCCAGACCTTTGGCGCTTTCACCGCCCTTCAATTTGGCGCAGAATATCAGATTAATGGATTGTCAGGACGAGGAATGGTACGGAATTACGGAGGAACGGACATTGAACATCCTTACCCCGTACTCTATAATCGTGATTTGATTAATGATCCCACTAGTGTAACCGCACCCAATGCATCATGGAAGCCTCAGATTGTTGTCATTGAATTAGGCATAAATGATTTGTCTCCACTAGAGGCGGGTGAAAGTTATACCGCGGAAACCTTAAAACAAGCTTATCAAAAGGCTTATAATAACTTTATCGCGACTCTACGTACTAAATATGGAAGTAATGTTGATATTATCGTAAGCGCAACTCCTTTATGGCCTGATAATTTATTCCAGAAATATACGCAAGAAATTGTTACTGCACAACGTGCCGCGGGGGATCAACGTATCCACTATTTCTCCTTTGAAGGCATCACCCTGAACGGCTGCTTATGGCATCCAACCGTAAGTGATCATCATCAAATCTCTGCACAGCTGAATCAATTCATCAATGCATTACCGAGTGCCTGGAATCGTATTCCCAAAGAGGCTATGGTCTGGTCGGACCATACAACTTATCAATTAAATGATATCGTTGTATACAATGGCATCATTTATAGTAATATTAAAGCTCACACATCCAATGTAGGCTGGAATCCCGCTTCTTCTCCTACTCTTTGGAAAAAGGTAGTTTCTCAATAAGATAGGTACTTAATGGTACTACCTACATTCATGAGTTAAGTTTAGTCCCTATATGCTTTTAAAGCAGCGCCCCTTGTTTTTTAGAGGGGCTTTTTCTTTTGAAATTTTTTCTTTTGTGAATATAAATTTCAGCCTTCATAACTGACCAATATTCGTAAAAGAACTCTGCTGAGCTGAGGCTCGTGTCCTTTTTGGGCTTTGCAAAAAATCTATGCACAACAAGATTTCTTATAACTAAAACCGCCGGTGCTTTTATCCTTTGACCAATTAACTTTAAATCGTTGCAAATAACAAGGCAAAAAAACCTCTTAAATTTTACCATATCTTTAAATATGGTAAAACTTAAGAGGTTTTAATCTATCTCAGACTATGAGTCATTCCCAAATTATCGGAATCTTTATACTCAATATCTCGAATGAAAAGCCCTCTTTCCTCTGCCATTTTTTTTAATTTTTCAATAAATTTCGGTTTTTTAGAATAGACCGGAAGTGAAAAATCATAATTACCTAAAATTACAGTTTTTTCATGAGGAAGATAAAAATCAAAAAATATTATTTCTTTTAAGGTAAAGTTTAATATTACTTTTAAAAGCATTAAATCATGGGTCATGATAAATCTACTTTTGATTGACTTTTTTAAAATCAGTAAATTTTTATACTCTGTCTTCGTTACTCTTTCTTTAATATGAGTCAAGTTAAATCTGCTACCAAATAAATTTGAGCAGTTTATGATACATTCATGATGTGATAGTAGTTCAGAAAAAAATTTGATAAACTTAGGTCTATCATTGTTATCAAGATATTTATTAGAAAGAAGATCTAATGATTCACTTTCACTAAGTTTTTCGGGATATCGATCTAAAATTCCAAAGTTTAAAGTGGTATTCACCTTAAGTTCATCTTGCTCATCATCAGATAAAAGTAATTGGTTAAATTCGTAAAATTCTTTTGATTCTTCCTTTGAAAGATTCTTTATCATATCTTTTTCTCCTCAATTAATCTCGCAGCATTTTTCCGAACTCGGTTAGTGCTTTTATTTTTGCCATTCAGATCTTTTAGCTTCCACTTGCTTCCTCCAATGTAATTTATTCTTAAGTCTATTCTTGTCCTTTGAGCATCCTGATTAATCATTCCTTCATTCTTGTCGCGACAAATGCTGAACCTATAACTGAATCAATCCTTAAGCCTACTAATAGGTGGATCATAATGCTTTGCCATTAAATAATACAAGTTAGTTCCCACATCATATCTGTAACCAGCATATCGATAAGAATTTATATCAGCAAGGCTTTGCTTTTTTTAGCTAAATTACCCCATGCATCATAATTATAGTGTGCGACTTCATTTCCAAAAGCATCTGTAAGAATTACAATCTCCGTGCCCATTAAAATGGTAAAAGTTGTATCATCTGATAGTGTTTCCCTTACAACTTGGTTTCTTACTGCCGTTTGCTACCTAATACTATAAGGAGGCAAAAAGCGAAAAAACTTTTCGAATAAAAAGAACCGGCTTTATGCCGGTTCTAACCACTTCATCTTAATTTATTTGAAGCTTTAAAAACGATGATGAACGGAGCGAAGCATAGAGAAATGAAATCAGGGTTCTTGGTTCGCTTTTTAAAACTTTTGCGTGTCAGATAATTTTTCACTTTAGATAATTCGGACACTTTATCCTCACAAACTCAGGACTGTTTTTCAATCGCATAATTTTAGTATCGTAGTTCTAAATTTTCTTCCATACTTATCGTGTGATAAGTTTTTAGGGAGACAGCTACTTATGTTAAACGAATTAACCTGTACGATTAAAGTGTGCTGCTTATTGCGGCTAGTTTATTGTTCATTATCCTGCTTGACTGAGCTTGCAGTTAATTTTCGCTTCCACAAAGGTTCTGGTTCACTCTCCCACCACAACTCAATACCTAGGGGAATCATACCGAACCATTTACGACTCCATGGCTCCTTGGTTTGTTTCTCCTTTTCATGCTCGCGTATACGCTCAGCCTTCGGTGTCTCCACGTAATGTACAACTTTTTCGGTAATTAACATCACAATTTCTTCGCCTGAAGCCATTTTTTACCGCCTCCATAATCATTCAAAGCGTATAAAGTGTAGTATCCATAGTATTCACCACTTCTGAACGTCATAATCCCTTTGAACGTGCATGATCTATCCATAATTGGCTCATTCTATAGAAAATGAACTGAAGAGGGGCAAGTGACAAAGTGAAACGTAAAACAAGTTTATTATTGGCAGCCAGTATCGCACTGTCCTGCTTCACTCCTTGGAGCAGTGAAGTTCAAGCCAAACCTCAAGATATTGAACGATTAGCCAAACACGCTTTTCCGGATTCTGTTGTTCTCATTGATGTGGGACATGGCGGAATTGATGGCGGTACTTCATTTGAAAAAATTTTGGAAAAGGATATTAACCTAGATGTCAGTCGCAAATTGTATATGATTCTTCGTAGCCAAGGGTTCAAGGCCGTACTTAATCGATCAGAAGATTACGCGCTAAGCGATGACAACCGTTGGCTAAAAAGCCGATCTCGGCATATGCGAGATCTGGCTCAACGTAAAGGCTTGAGTCAAGAAATTACTACAGCTGTCGTAGTAAGCCTCCATGTGAACTGGGGACGTAACTCGATCAAGCGAGGTGCCCTCGTACTTCATCAAGATGAAGGTCGAAGCGTTTTACTAGCCCATGCCATTCAAGATCATTTAGACCATTATTATGACATCAACTCTTCTCCGGTATTAGGCAAACCTTTTTATCTACTCAAACATACAGAAGTACCCGCTGTCATTGTAGAGATGGGTTTCCTCAGCAACCCGCTCGACCGCTCGATTATGGTACGTACGAAGGGACAGACGGAATTAGCTGAAGCAATAGCTTCGGGTATTACGGCCTATTTTACAGAAATATAAAATAGACCCCGGTTCACAGATGTATCCTGCTTTCCAGAGTCTAAATAGATGTGTATTCATTCTGCCAGATGGGTAGGCATTATTTCCAAATGAGCGGTAGGCATGGCATTACTTACGGAAGGATTATATTAGGCTTTCCTTGTTCTCTAGCCAAATCACTCACCCCAACGAACTGAGCCTCTTTCTGCAGCTTCTCTATCGACTGTCTAAGAACGGAGGCTGTTTTTTTGCCTGAATGGCCCACATGACCGATCGTTACGCAGCTTTCATGTATCTTTAAAAATTCCGCTACTTTTTCGATTTGTCTGGCAATTGCAGCTTCTGAAGCGACATCATCTAAAAAAATATGATTATCTACCTGAGGCAGTCCTTTGGCTCTGCATAGTTTACCCACAATAGATCTATAGTTCGTCTTACTATCCACAAAAAATAACCCGCGCTCTTTGCATACATCTAACACGATAGACATAATGCGTTCATCTGCTGTAATTTTTGATCCCATATGGTTATTAATCCCCACCGCATAAGGAACATTATCAATCGCCTTCTCTACTCGTGACCTCACCTCTGCATCCGTAAGACTCGACAGGATTGCACCAGGTCCTAGCCAACTAGCTCGTCCTTGTTTGGGTTCCATCGGAAGGTGTAGCAGAACATCAAATCCCTTCTCATGAGCAAGCCTTGCATCTTTCTCTGTCGAGGGAAGGAATGGCATAACGGCCACGGTCAATTTGACCGGCATCGCCATAATCTGTTCGGTTCCCACCATGTTATTGCCTAAATCATCGATAATGACGGCTAGCTTTTTAGTTGGTTGTTCTGTGTGGACAAGAGCCGCTGATGAACCTTTTGCCTGTTCTCCTTTTATGTGCATAAGGGTAGCCGATGGTGCGCCTTGCTCTGCTTCTGCTTTAGGGGTATACCCTATCATGACCAACACTAAAGCGGCCATCGTCAGCTTTAATTTATAGAAATTGGGTCTGTGCTTAAAATTGTTGTTCACTATGCCACTCTCCTGACTTCTTGTTCATCTCATGATGTTGAACTATATTTCGCACCTTTTAATATTCTTTTCATGTAGTTGCTATTTAATAAATATTTTCCCTCAACCCATCAAAATGTATTTGTACCTTTCGTAGTTTTGCCTTTTAGTATCTGTTGAATTTGCGTTTTTATTAATTATTTCTGGAGTGGCTTGAACATCAAAATAATAATTGCATAATTTGAATACCCATCCAATAGCTCTCTTAATGTCAACATGAATTTATTATGAAACATGTTCATTCGCCAGTAATAAGTTTTAAACTAGATCTATTTTTCTGCATTGTCATGTTTTTGCGATTATTAAATTGTAAATAAAAAAGGCTCGTAAACTGCTGCAAGAGCAATTTACGAGCCTGTTAGATGTAAGGTTGGTGCGGTCGAGAGGACTCGAACCTCCACGGGGGTTAGCCCACACGGACCTGAACCGTGCGCGTCTGCCAATTCCGCCACGACCGCATGTTTGGCGCGGTGTTAAACCGCTGTACTACACGTAATATTCGACTAGCTTCACAAGGATTTTTTCGGAAGGCATAAGTTAGGCTAACGAAATTATATCCGCTAATTCTAACTACTTATGCGTCGTGTTAAATCCATGCGCGTCTCAACCACGCTTAAATATATTATCACGTTAGAACTAAGCAAGTCAACAACCTTTTATTATATTTTACCATTGATTAAATCTAATTCTAAAGGTTAGAATAAGAACATAAGTTCGTATTAGGTGGTGATGAATAATGGCTGTCCCTCAGATTACTTCGGCTGAGCTATCCATGATAAAGAGTAGTTTGGCCCTGATGTTCATTCGAAAAGTTTTTGAGCGAGATGCTAAAATTTTAGAACAAAGTGGGCTTCTGAAAAGCCCGGAGGTATACGTGAGTATGATTGGGGAGGGTATAGAACGAGTGAGTATACTCCAATCTGAAGTTAAAAACGAACTACGGAAGCAGAACATTCGTATCTATAGACTTACGCAAGACATAGATGGAATAGAAGCTCATTATCGTTGCCGTAAGTATGAAGGGACGATGCGCATTCTGTGGTCTTCTCTCCGAAATGAAATGCCTGAACGAATGAAAGCTTATCTCAGTATTCAACCTACCGAAACGGTACTTAGTACTCGCTAACAACCTTCTTATTTAACAGATTGAAATAACTTGGCAACAATTAAAAACGCAAAAAGCTGTCCGGGTCTCCAGACAGCTCTCCTTTTTACCTATCCATGATCTGCAATTGCCTTCTGAACACGAGTTACACCTTGGGACAAAATATGCCCGGAGCTGACCGCCGCCGCTGCTGCTACAGTCTCCCGAATTTCTGCATCGCTTGCTCCCTTGGACCGAGCTTCCCCCGTATGATAAAATGTGCATATTTCATTGTTATTGAATAGACTAATGCCCAAAGCGATCAATTGTTTGGTCTTAGCATCCAATTCACCGGCTGCTAAGGCTTTACCTGTGAATTCATGATAAGCCTCAGCTACATCAGGCAAAGCTTGGCCAAAATCGTGAATCCCATCTTTATAAGCCTTTACCTTATCTTCTGTCAAAGACAATTCCTGCACTCCCCTTCTTCAGGATCAACTATAGCTGTTAAGTTACTTCTTCTACGTTGTCCGGAAATAGGGATTTATATGCTTTCATCCAAAGGAGAAATCCGTTTTTCTTTTGAAGGTTGAATGATATAATTTCGGTCTAATTTGACCACGTTGCGGTTGGGCCTGCGAATCATCACTTGAGTATCGTTCCAAGCTACGACAATTCCTCGTATATCATTCGTATCTAGCCCGTCTCTTACGACCCGTACCTTTTCTCCAGATAATCGGTAAGCATCTAACTGTTCATCGCTAATCATGATCTGCCCCTCCTTCTCAATCTATATCCAGCCCATAATTTACCCTACTCAGGTTAAATATAAACAGGCCGTATGCCGAGGAGATCCCGGAATACAGCCTGCCTGGATGCGGGTCGTGCGGTCACAGCCCGCGTATGAAACCTAACCGGCTCCGACACTTCCCAGCAATTATCTTTGTGCGTGTTCTTTACTGTCGTTCTTCTCGAACCAGAAATCCAACACCTTCGCAGACATGACACGTTGTTCTACATAAGCCACTTGCTGTGGACTGAACTGTTCTCTCCAAGGGAAGGAAAGCTCATCGCACAATCCTGCAATCGTCAGCAATTGCGACCAAGCTACATATCGTTTGTACCAAAAAAACTGCGGATGTTCGAGCATATAGGGATAAAGGTCGTCAAATTCTGTATGTTTGCAATCCAAGGCACGCTCAAAAGTAATTTTAGCTTCACTTAATTTTGCAACAAAAAATTCTGCATTAACTACGGGTTGTTGTTCTCCCATGTAGTTGCCTCCTCTCCCTACTTACTCTTCATTATAAACGAAAAGCAAGGCTCTGCAAAGGATTGTTCTTAAATTTGATGAATATGCCTAATCTTCAAAAGCTATGGAACCTCCATCAAGCGAGGTGATTTTTACCAAGGATTCCAATCGGATTCCTTGTTCTCGAATCGCCTTAGCTCCAGCTTGAAAGCTTTTCTCGACGACAATTCCGACGCCAACTAACTCGGCACCCGAACGTTGGATAATTCGTACGAGCCCCCGCGCAGCATCTCCATTTGCGATAATATCATCAATGAACAATATGCGATCATTCTCCGAAATATATTGGCGAGATAGTAAAATATCTGTAACGATGCCCTTAGTAAAAGAAGGAACACGCTCGCATAACGCATCGGGATCAGCCAATAGTGTCTTTTTGCGACGGGCAAATACTAGAGGTACACCTAGTTCAAAGGCGGTGGCAAAAGCGATCGCGATACCAGAAGATTCTACCGTCACCACCCGTGTTACTCCATCCTCACGAAACATCCTTGCAAATTCTTTGCCCATGTCCATTGTAAGCTGGGGATCTACTTGGTGATTCAGCAGTCCATCAAGCTTAAGAACCTGATCTGAGACCACCACGCCTTCTTCCAAGATTCGTTTTTTCAATGATTCCATGGAAATTCCCCCTGACCGTTATTTCAAATTTTCTTTTTTACTAGCTCGTAAGCTCTTCAAATGTTTGTAGAAGAAATATAATATTAGTCCAATTAATAAGATTGTGAGCACCAAGAGAGACATCCGCCATACGTGATGATGCAGGTAGATAGCGATTTTTCTCCAGTTATGTCCTACTAGACTTCCTATACACATGAAGGTTGTACACCAGATGGCTGATCCAATCCCGGCATAGGTCAAATATACAGGTAGAGGCAGACGGTAGACACCTGAGAGATAGGAGGTAACCTGCCTTAATCCCGGTACAAAGTAACCAAAAAGCACGCTCCAATTCCCGTACTTAGCGAACCATTTCTCGGTCTTCTCAAGCCTGCTAGGCGTGATAAAAATCCACTTCCCAAACTTGTGAAGCAGCGGTGTACCAATAACCCGTCCAACCGTGTAACTTAGCATCATTCCCGTCATACTGCCCAGAAAAGTCATCAGTAATGCAATCCAAAATACAAAATGCCCTTCGGCAGTTAAGCCGCCAAACGTGACGACAAGCGTCTCATCCGGAACAGGTATGCCTACGAATCCCAGCGCTAACAATCCGTACATGGCCAAATAACCATAGTGATGGAGATAGGTCATGATTACACTCACTAGTTAACCTCACCTTTCTGAACAAAACGCACGACTTGGACTAGCCGGACAGGTTCCAGTCATGTCCTCAGCCCTACTTACATACCTTGTACTATATATAGCACAGAACCGGTTGATTCGGTAGTCGTGTCTTATTGAAAGTTACCCCCGAACCGCTCGATCTAACCGATAGGAGGAAAATCATGAAAAATGCCTTGAAAGTGCTGCAAATTGGCTTTACTTATATCGGCACCATTGTAGGCGCTGGGTTCGCCACGGGCCAAGAAATCATCACCTTTTTCACGCAATATGGCCGCATAGGAGCCCTGACGATTCTCATTGCTTCGGGACTATTCATCTGGCTGGGAACTAAAATGATGCTCCTCGCACATGACATTAAAGCGGAATCCTATGAGGATCTGAACCGCAAATTATTTGGCCAGCGAACCGGTGGATGGATAAGCCTTTTTACCTTACTCGTATTGATGGGTGTGAACAGTGTTATGCTCGCTGGGGCCGGCTCTGTATTTATGGAGAACTTAGGATTCCATTACCAGACCGGACTACTAATTACGCTAGTAGGTACATATTTGCTCCTCCACCGCGGGATGCAAGCTATTCTTCAATTAAACTCTATTGTCGTTCCGCTCATGTTACTGCTCTCTATAATCATTATTTTAAATACCGTTGGCTTGCCTGGAGCCACTCGGTTTATGACTATTTCGACGGACGCGAGTACAACGGCAGCTTGGGCCGCTCCATTTATGTATACCGCATTTAACCTAGGAATGGCCCAAGCCGTCCTTGTCCCGATTGGAAGCCACACTACAAGCCGAAAGGTTCTTATATGGGGCGGTATTATGGGCGGAATCGGTGTTGGTTTTCTGCTTATGGCTGGGCACTTTGCCTTATCTGCTCAAATGCCAGGTATCACCCAATATGAAATCCCTATGGGCAATATTGCAAATCATCTAGGTGCAGCCGTGCGAATCGTCTATGTCATTCTAATTTTCTTAGAGATTTTCAGTACCTTTGTAGCTGATATTTACGGAGTGTCTTTACAGCTACGTCAGCGTCTTCGGATCTCTCCCAAACTGCTGTCTCTGATTCTCCTATTGATCTGCTATGTAACTAGTCAATTCGGATTCAGTTCGCTGCTCTCGGTTCTCTACCCATTGTTTGGTTTATTCAGCTTAATCTGGGTCGTAATGTTGATTCTATATCGTCGAGAGAAACCTACTCTGTAAATCAGGGTATGTGACTATGAAGAATACTGTAAATATAATTTCTTTAGCTCATGTACAGAACGAGCAATTGAGTATTGACTCTTCGCTTTGTCCCAACCCATTCGAGCCAGTGCATAGCGATAAGAGGGATCAACAATTACTTTTTCTAGAGCATCTGCAAGAGCTTGGGGATCTTCTGGAGGAACCAAAAGTCCCCCCACACCATTCTCGATTTGTTCTGCAATGCCGCCTACATGAGTTCCCACCAAAGCTAGGCAGCAGAGAGCTGCTTCTGCAAATACGGAGCCGAAAGCTTCCGCTCTTGAAGGTAAGACAAAGATATCAAAAAAAGGCATAAATTCCTCTGGATGTAGCGTATAGCCATAAAATATGGTTTCGTTATAAATTCCAAGTTCCTGAGCCATTGCTTCGAGTTCAGGCCGAATCGGACCATCCCCAATGATATGAAGCACATACGGATGACCTTTACGTTTTAGTTCAGCACAAGCCCGAAGTAAGATGTCTAGACCCTTCGCAGGGACCAAACGACATACCGTAACAAGCTGGGCTACTTCATTCTCGTGAGAGACCGGCTTAAATCTCCGTTCATCAAAACCATTCGAGATAATCCCGACATCCTCAGGCCTATTAACATAAGGCGCCATGTAATCTAGAAATGATCTAGACACCGTAAGCATACGATCTGTCCGATGCTCTAACTCTTTATATATGGAGACTAGGAACTGATGTTCCAAACCCCCTTCTTCTATTTTGCCATTCAATAGTAATTCGCGTTCATAGCTAGAGTGAACTGTCTGAATTACAGGCGTATCCGGAAATACCTGCTTCATCGCAAGTCCCGCAATCGGGTGGTGCGCATGGATCAAGTCGTATCGCTTTTGAATTCTAAGCTTCGTCCACCATAAGTAATCTCGGTAGGTTTGAATGTACTTTTGAACAATGGGACTCTCTTCGTAGACGGTCCAGTCAAAGGTATGAAACTCGACAGGGTCCTTTCCTTTGCTTCGTATCCTTCTTGGGATAGAGAATAGCTCCATCTCCCAGTGGGGAGGATTGAACCGTTCTTGCATGTAAGGAATCATAGAAGATACCCCACCAGGTTGTTCGGGCGGGAAGAAAAGTGCTTGTAGCAGTTTCACAATCAAAGCCCCTTCCTTTAGTTAGTTCGGACGACGTACCGCCTTTATCCATTATGACATACGCCACTTGGAACATCCATTTTCAGTTCATAGCAAAAAAGAACTTGAAGGCATCATCTGAATGATACGAACAAGTTCTTTTTTATGTCGATTAGAATGTACATACTAGATAACTTTCGATTTAGATTGTACATTACTAGATAACTTTCGATCTAGAATGTGCATTACCAGTGATGAATGTTCCTAGGCGGAAGGAGTCTCGGACAAGCAGAATTTCTCCAGCGCGAGCCGCACACCTTCATCATTGTTAGAAGCTGTAACTTCCTTAGCCGCTGCTTTTACTTCAGCTGGAGAATTGTCCATAGCTATCCCAAGTCCTGCAAATGTAAGCATCGTTATATCATTATAGAAATTACCAATAGCCATAACTTCTTCTGACGCAAGACCTCTTGATGTCGCCAACTGCTTCAAAGCATTTCCTTTTGAAGAATCAGGATGCATCAGGTCAATAAAATAGTCTCCACTACGCAGCATATTAAATTCTGGGTTCCACAGACTCCACTCTGCAAACACACGCTCCATCTGATCCGATGGACCTGAAGCGGTTAACTTCACAATCGGTTCCTTAAAGTCTGCCCAGATGGGCATATCCTGAGGTTCGATCATGAACTGATGATACATAGCCAGAACTTCGGAAGTCATTTGGTCTAAATGGTCGACGTACAAGCCGTATGTGGTGTTCACATCAAAATGAACTCCATGTCTACGGCAGTAATCCATATAAGGCAATAATCCTTGTGCATCAATTGCGAACTCGTGTACAATGTCACGCGTCTTCACATCTACGGTTGCCGCTCCATTATGCGTAATGACATATCCTTCGAGACCCATGGTCTCCATGAAAGGAATACAGCTGAGCGGAGCCCGGCCTGTACACAGTACAAATTCCGTACCTTGCGCGGCTATACGTTGAATGGTCTCGGCCGTAGAAGGCGTGAGTTCATGCTTATCATTCAGCAAGGTTCCATCTACATCCAGTGCAATCAATTTATAATTCATGTCTCCACCCTCTCTATATGTCATAATTATAATATATCTCGATTCATCAAGGAAGCCAGTTCTTCAGGGTGAAGTTCACGTGATGCCCCGAGAGGAAGTTCTTCATCCAATGCAAGAGAACCCATAGAGATTCTTTTGAGAAACAATACTTTGGAATCCACGGCTTCAAACATGCGCTTTACCTGATGGAATTTCCCTTCCGAAATTGTAAGCTCAATTAGACTTAGCTTACGATCATCCTTTTCCACATGTTGAAGCACCTGCAAATGAGCGGGTAAAGTCTTATAGCCATCATCTAACGTAACCCCATCCACAAAACGCTGCGCTTCACGATCGCCTACATGACCTTCTACCTTAGCAAAATACGTCTTGGGGACATGTTTGCGCGGAGACAGAAGATCGTGCGCAAGCTGCCCGTCATTGGTAAGCAGAAGCAACCCTTCCGTGTCTTTATCTAACCTGCCCACAGGGAACAATTCAAAACACTTATATTGTTCAGGCAACAAATCTATGACTGTACGATCTCGCTGATCCTCCGTTGCCGAGACAACACCTGCGGGTTTGTGAAGCATGATGTACACAAATTCTCGATAAAAGATAGCTTCACCATCTACTTCAATCTGATCTATATAGGGATCGGCCTGAGCACCGCTATCTTTGAGGACTTGTCCATTAAGCGTAATTCGACCTTGTTTGACCATTTTTTTCAGGTCCGAGCGTGAGCCTTTTCCTAAATGACCTAATATTTTATCGATTCGCTGTGTTTTCTTTCCTTTACTATTAGCCATTTATGTCCACCTCCATCCTGCTGGATATTCATTCTTCAATATACCGTCCAACCATTTTCCCCAGCCTGCCGAAATGCCATCTACAAGCACAAGAACGAATCCCTTAGGGGCTACATCTTCATTACGCAGGACTCGATCAGCCGATATCTCCAAGGTCTCTCCTTTAAGGTACCTTACTGCTTCTCCCTGCTCTATACTCAGGTTCACCGATCGAACGGCTTCATCAGAACGGAGCGCCGCAGCAAGCGGGTGGCCAGGTATGAACCGCCCATGCTTCACCGTGCCTACATACCAACCAGGTCTCACGGTTTTGAGACCGTTGAGGCTGGATTTGGGCAGTCTAGAGAGATATACATTTGAACCATATAAAACAGGTACTCCCGGATCTTCGAGCTTCAGATTTTCCTGAGCAAATTGATTCCAACCATCTAAAATCTCGCTTTCTACCGCAACAGGCTTCATGGATGACCGTGTATCTTTATGATGAAGTGAGGATCCACGACGAGAGCCTTTCGATTCTGTTCGATTTCGCTTGGTCTCTGCAGGAGGAGCGGAACTTTGAATACATACAGGCTCTATTGCAATATGGCTTCTCTCCGCTCGCTTCCCTTGATGCTGAAGAACAGCTACAAAATGACCCTCACCCTGTATTTTATGGGGCCATAATCTTGTGCATTTAGCTGTCGCTTTAATGGACTCTTCCGACCATTCGTTAGACTTGGACGAATCGATCCACTCCGGTCTACCCGAAGCAGTCCCCCATGACTTAGGAACTTCCATCACATTAAACTCCGCATGATCGTCCAAAAATGAAGCAATCATCGCTTCGTTCTCTTCTGGAGAGAACGTACACGTCGAATAGACGATCGTTCCCCCCGGGGCAAGTAGAGCTGAAGCCGATTTCAAAATATCCTGCTGCATCCATTCACATTTCTCCACCGAATGTTTCTCCCATTGCCGAGCCATATCCGGCTCTTTGCGGAACATCCCCTCGCCTGAACAAGGTGCATCAATTAAAATTCTATCAAAAAAGTTAGGAAAGGCATTTGCAATACGCTCAGGGCTATCATTTAACACAATAGCGTTACGGACACCATAAAGTTCAATATTTTTAGCTAAAGCTTTGGTACGTTCTGCACTGATATCATTGGTCACGAGGAGTCCTGTACCTTGTAACTTAGCGGCAATCTGCGTGGACTTTCCGCCTGGGGCTGCACATAAGTCCAATACCCGGTCATCCAGCTGAATATCCAGTGCTTCTACAGGTGCCATAGCACTGGGTTCCTGAATATAGTAGAGTCCCGCATGATAGTAGGGGTGCTTGCCAGGTTTCACCCCATCTTCTGTATAATATCCTGTAGGGCACCAAGGAATAGGTTGTAACTTAAAAGGAACCTTCTTTTCGAATGCTTCAGGTGCAATTTTGAGCGTGTTAATGCGCAGACCACTGTAATAAAGCTGGTCATAGGTAGCTATAAAAGAAGTATACTCCTCTCCAAGCAGCTGCTCCATTCGCTCTATGAACGCCTCCGGTAATGCTGTCTTCATATCATGGTATTCCTTCCTGAGTCGCAAGCGGCCCGCTCCCCATACATTAATGAGGAGCGGGCCGCTGGCATTATTTAGGTCTGAGCTGATCTCTGAGTGCATGTTTGTCTCCCCGCTGCGGGTGAATCTGCAAGGGAAGATGGGGTGGACATGCTTTATCTGATCTCGCCACAGCTTGTTGCAAATGAATATCGATCATTTCAATCTGAATGTCATAATAAGGAATGGGCGATTCCGGCTGTGACTCTAGGGCAGTAATCAGCACATAGACCTCATCTCTTAATTTTCCAAGGTTAATGCCCAAGCTATCTCCCGGATAATGAGCTAATTTCTCAGCCGCCGAACGAAGCATTTTCCTACTTCCTGAGAGATTATGTCTACGAAAATGAAACATACCCACAGCTACTTGAAGTAAGCCTTTAATTAACGGATTACGATTTTCTTTCAGCCACAATTCTTCAAGCACTTCATGACATTCAAAGTAATCCTGATCCCGATTAAAATATATCAGATACGCCACAAACAGCGGATCATAACTCATCCGGATCCTCGGCTTTGCGGGCTTGCTTCAGCAGCCCCTTCACTTCATCGGATAGTTCCTTCATCGCATGCATATCTTTCAATTCCCATAATTCATTAAACCTGCGCTGTGCTTCGATAGCCTCTGAGACGAGATGATAAAAATATAATTTGTGTATAGCACCAAGTACTTGAGTAATTAAACTGGAATCATCCTCAAAGCTCTTCTGCGCATCCAAAATTTCTTGACGGATACTAGACATTTCATTATCTAGAATAAAGGCCGCTTCCGCTGCTTTTTTCAAGCGTTCTCTCATATCTCCTGGCAGGCTTTCTCTGAACTTATAGTTCAGTGAATGCTCAATCGTAGCCCAAAAGTTCATAGCAAGAGTACGAATTTGAATCTCAGCTAGCACTCGTTTTTGACCCAGTGCAGTCTGAACAGGATACTCTACAATCATATGAAAACTACGATACCCACTATCTTTATAGTTCGTAATGTAGTCCTTCTCGTATATCACCTGCAAATCTTTGCGATTTCGAATATATTCAGCCACTCTCCGAATATCCTCCGCGAACTGACACATGATTCGAATACCTGCGATATCCTCAATTCCTGTCTCCAATTGATCCATCGGGACATTTAGACGTTTCGCCTTGTCCAAAATACTGGATATCTTCTTCACGCGTCCGGTTACGAATTCGATCGGTGCATACTCTTCTAGCTTCTTAAGTTCGGAACGCATCGTCTTGAATTTAACTTTTAATTCTTCCACGGCTTGTTCATACGGAAGCAAAAATGCTCCCCAATCTATAACATTCATCCTCTGTGCCTCCTGTCCTGTATCCGGCTAATTATCGATGATCGGCTCCTACAGCTTCTGAGATATGACTAAAACCATCGCGCTTAAGCAGTTCCAGAAGTCCTGCATGTAGTTGTCGATTGATCTCGGGTCCTTTATAAATTAAGGCAGTATATATCTCAACTAGACTCGCCCCTGCACGGATTTTGTCATAAGCATCCTGACTATCAAAGATCCCTCCTGAACCAATGATGGGTAGAGTTCCTTCCGTCTGCTTATATATCCGGGCAATAATTTCTGTAGAGCGCTCTGTCAAGGGACGACCACTAAGACCCCCCGTCTCCTTGGCATTCTCATGAGTTAGACCTTCTCTAGAAATCGTCGTATTTGTAGCAATGATTCCTGAGACTCCGCTCTTTTGAATCGTATCTACCATAAAGGTCAGTTCTTCATCGCTCACATCCGGTGCAATTTTGACCAGTACAGCCTTTTTCTTCCCCATCCGAGCGTTATGAACCTCTATCTCCTGCATCACGGCAGACAAAAGCGTAGCGAGTTCACTCCCATGCTGTAGATTACGCAAATCCGGCGTATTTGGTGAACTTATATTAACCACAAAAAAATCAGCTTGCGTATAGAGCGCTGCGATGCATTTCTCATAATCTACATGCGCTTCCTCGTTAGGCGTCGCTTTATTTTTGCCAATATTGACAGCGATAGGGATGGGTCTTGCGGACAATGCTTCCAATCGGCTCGCCATCTGGCTCGCTCCATGATTATTAAAGCCCATCCGATTCACAAGTGCTTCATCTGGAGGTAGACGGAACAAACGCGGCAGTTCATTACCAGGCTGGGCGAGCGGGGTTACGGTGCCCACTTCCATGAAGCCAAACCCCACAGCAGAGAATCCAGCCACGGCTTCAGCATTTTTATCTAGACCTGCGGCAAGTCCTACAGGTGTTGGAAAATGAAGACCGAACAAATCTACGGCAAGTTCAGGAATTTCCTTCACACCGTACATCATGTGTAGTAGCGGCGCACCGCCCGGGAGCTTCCCCGTTGTATGTAATCCGCCAATAACTAAATGATGCGCCTTCTCAGCATCTAATTTGAAGAAGATTGGCTTACCAAAGTTGCGGTATAACAATGCTATTCACTCCGTTCATATGCAATGGACATTATGCCCCTTCATCAAGTTTATCGTTTTCTTCGGCAAAAGAAAAGTTTTGAAACGAAGATTGTTCATCTTGTTCTGTGCCTAGAAATTTCATGAACTTCCCATTACAATAGATTTGTATGAATGATTTGTTTTATGAGAGGGGACCTGGGCCTAGTGTCAACCAAACGTATACCACCGACAATGCATCAGAAGAAGGAAGAGGTCAATAAAAAACTAATTATTTGGGTCAGTACTATTATAGGTGTCATCGTCGTAGCTCTCGTCGTGCTTCTTGCTGTGTCTAAATAAAACAATGAAGTAATCAACGATCGAATTAATTAATAATTTATGTTAGCCAATGATACGTTTTACGGGGATTTGTCTGCTCCTGTCGATCCGGTATGCTAAATTTAGATCCAGATTGAGGAGAAAGATGAGGCAAATTCCCTTTACCAATGGACACTTTGGTCCCCATGGGTACCATATCAAACAGTTCCTCTACGTCATCCTTACGCATACGAACACATCCGAGAGACTGATCTTTGCCTATGCTGTCCGGCGCATTCGTTCCATGGATAGCATAATTCGTATCTGATAATTGCATGCCTCGGCTTCCAAACTCCCCATTCGATCTTCCATTCGGGTTCATAACTTTATCTGTGATGTGATATATACCTTCTGGGGTATTGACTCCTCCCAGACCAATGGAATAACTCCTTAAGATAATATGTCCACTGACCAAAGCCAATTGATGTTGCGCTTTGTCGACGATAATTTCAAGAGGTTGATCAAAAAAACGTTGGGCCACTGCCGCGCGGTTTCCCTTGACGCCCTGCTCTTCGCTATTATTATTGTGATTTCCTGAGTCTAATGATGCCCCTGCCGCAGTAGAAGAATTAGTTCCTTTAGGCTGAGTTATCAAGGCAAATGCGGCTCGGAGTTCAGGACTGCGACCTGCCACCCAATTTTCTGGAAAAGGCTTAGTTAATGCATTCAGACTCTCAGGCATGCGTCCTTTTGCTTGTAAGTAGTGCTGAATCGCAGTATTAATAATGGCATTGGCCTCTTGCTGCACCGTCCAGACCTTTGCTAATTGTTGTAATGCTTTTGTCTCCGCCGGCTCACAGTCACAGACCTTCTGCTCTAGACTTTGTACCCTTAGTTCTCCTTTACTGGGGTGTTCAACGCTCAGTACGACGGGCATCTCCTGATGCCAGAGCAGCCAACTTCCTTGTTGGCGCATCGCAAGCACACCTGTTAGTCCACCAGAAGGCATACTACTCATAAATTCCCCGATTACGTCTCGATCGGAATTCACACGACCCCAAGCTTTAGCTGTAAAGTCTACGGCTATTCTATCAGCTCTCCCATCGTCATTCGTATAAGAATCTATGGTTAAAAGATCCCTTTCTATGTAAGCATCCATGGTCAGGTCGGAGTTATGATCTACATGCTTTGGTGCAGCAACCGATGGAATCCACAAGAGCTGTAGCAATACCACAGCAAGCCATGCGCGCCTTATTCTACGCGTCCGTCTCTCCTTATGGTCTGTCGCTTCCATTAATTTAGCCTGATATTCTTCCCATACTTCTGCTGGAACTTTGCTACTCTCAAATGCTTCATATATGTGACCGGCTTTGTTATAACAATAATTGGCTTTGCCGATTTGTTCATTTTTCTCATATTCCTTGCCTAGTAAATACCATGCCATCCGATTCTCCGGATGAAGTAGAACATATTTTTTCAAATAAGATAAATTCATATAAAACGCTCCAATCCTAGGCGATCCTTCCTTTCTATTATCGGTAAAATCAGACTAGATTGCAGTGCCCTCCTTAGTCCAAGGGAAGATCACGCGTTCGAATCCTATCAATTATGTCTTTGGATATACGCAAAAAAGGCATCTTCTGATCCCTAGGGGGAGAAAGATGCCTTCTGCGTAAATAATAAAATTAGCCTTCTTTATTGAATGGAGTATCTGCAATTTTGATAGAATCTGTAGGGCAACCATCACAAGCGTCCTGCAAATCATCATACAAATCTTCACCAATTTCCACGTTACCATGGTTGCTGTCGCTCTTGTAAATAACTTCAGCCAATCCTTCATCATCGTAATCATAAATATCAGGTGCTGTAGCGCCACATGCGCCACATGCGATGCATGTGTCTTTTTCAACCCAAGTATATTTTGCCATATTTATCTGCCTCCTGTATAAGACCGTACAAGTCCAATGCTTGGTTACCAACATGTTCAATATAATATAATATAACCACAATTTCAATGAATTTCACACTTTCAACAAGTGATAATCATTATCACAAAATACTCATTCCTCCCGATCTTCTCGTAGAAAATCGGTTTGTAGTGATGTACCGCGGATTTTGTGGTTACGGATGAGTGTAGAGGGGTCATCTCCTAGCATTCCTGCAGTGAGAATAGCGCTCTCACCAAACTTATCTCGAATTCGATCCATAGTCCGAGTTAGCTCTTCTTTTTTGGGTTGTCTCTCATAATCAAATAGATCCATCTGAAGAGCCGACTCCTCTTTGGGCACCAAATTTTGCAGTGTAATCCCAAGAAGACGTACAGGTCTTCCTTCCTTCCAATGCCTACGATACAGCCGGCAGGCCTCGTGATAAATCTCATCGGCGGATTCCGTAATTTGGGTCATGGTTTGAGAACGAGTAATGGTCTTCATATCTGGGGTTCGAATCGTAATCTGAACAGTCTGAGCCATCATATGCTGACGTCTCAGTCGCCGTGCCACTTGATCTGCTAGATTCAGCATCACCCGCTGCACTTCTTCTATTTGACTAATATCTCTTGGAAGCGTGGTTGTATGTCCGATAGATTTGTTCTTTTCTCGGTCTTCTCGGACAGGCGAATCATCTAGACCATGCGCAGCCTGCTTCATCCAAATTCCCATCACACCGAATCGTTCGCTCAGCAGTCGTTCATCGGCTGCAGCCAACTGACCAATAGTATAGATTCGTAAGCGTTGCAATTTTTCCGCCGTCTTTCCGCCTATACCAAAGAGCTCTCCACACGGCTTATCCCAAAGTAGCTTAGGAATGTCCCGCAACCGCAGAACAGTAATGCCATTCGGTTTTTTCATATCTGAAGCCATCTTGGCTAACAATTTGTTCGGTGCCACCCCAATCGAGCAAGGAAGGGAAAGTTCGCTCATAATCCGATCTTGGATCTCCTGGGCAATCTGCATCGGTGTTCCGAATTGCCTAGAACCTGTAATATCGAGATAACATTCATCTATGGATACAGCTTGCAGTAATGGTGTGTACCCATAGGCAATCTCCATAAATGCTTTGGAGTATTTCCGATATAAATGAAAATCAGGAGGAATGACAATCAAGTCTGGACATTTCCGGAGGGCCTGATGCACCTGCATCCCCGTAGAAATTCCTAATCTACGTGCCGTATATGAACTGGTCACGATAATTCCTTTACGTAGCTCTGAACTCCCTGCAACAGCCGTAGGTTTATTGCGATAGAGACGAGGTTCCTCCGCCTCATGAACAGAGCAATAAAAAGCATTCATATCTAAATGTAAAACAACACGTCCATTCGTTGGATAATGGGCATCTACACTTTTCAAATTGAGACCCTCCTTTCTACCAGATCCTCCCATGCAAAATATCGAAAACCATGTTACATTTAAAATAACTAATGATATAATATTTAATTATACCAAAAATGCTGATGTTTTTACGACTTTTGAAGGGGGATTCTCCAACATGTCAAAGGCCTTATCCATCTTCGATACCACTCTGCGGGACGGTACGCAAGGCGAAGGAATCAGTCTCTCTGCCGACGACAAGCTTAAGATCGCCACGAAGCTTGATCAGTTGGGTGTGCATTATATTGAAGGCGGAATTCCGGGAAGCAATACAAAAGATATCGAATTTTTTAGACGGGTAAAAGATTTGGGACTGCGCGCCAAAGTTACGGCTTTTGGCAGTACACGCCGCAAAGATAGCGTGGCTGCACAGGACGCCAACCTGAATAGGATTATTGATTCTGGTGTCTACGCGGCTACCTTAGTCGGGAAATCTTGGGATTTCCATGTTCACACTGCTCTCCAGACTTCCTTAGAAGAGAACCTCGCGATGATTTTTGACTCCATCTCCTACTTGAAACAGAAGGGTCTTGAAGTTATTTTCGATGCCGAACATTTCTTCGATGGCTACAAGCACAATCCTGAATACGCTCTCTCGGTAATGAAGAAGGCGGAAGAAGCTGGAGCCGATTGGTTGGTCATGTGTGATACCAATGGAGGTACTCTCCCTCACGAAGTTCATGGAATCGTATCCGTATTGTCTGAACGCGTGAAGCAGGCCATGCTTGGTATTCACACCCATAACGACTGCGAACTTGCAGTAGCAAATTCTCTAAGTGCTGTACAGGCGGGAGCTCAGCAAATTCAAGGAACCATCAATGGATACGGCGAACGCTGTGGAAATGCGAATTTATGCAGTATTATCCCCACACTACAATTGAAGATGGGTTATGAAGTGCTTGAGACTGACAAATTGGCCCAACTCACCAATACAGCTAGATATATTAGTGAAATTGCTAACGTTCATATGCCAAATAATCAGCCTTATGTCGGTACCTCTGCTTTTGCTCACAAAGGTGGCATTCATGTATCCGCCATCCTGCGAGATTCAAGAACTTATGAACATGTAGCTCCTGAGACTGTTGGCAATAAACAAAGAGTTCTCGTATCTGAGCTTGCCGGACAAAGTAATATCGTATCCAAAGCTCAGGATATGGGTATTGCCTTTGACCCTAGCCATGAGGATACGAAGCAAGTCATGTCCAAAGTTAAGGATTTAGAACATCAAGGCTATCAATTCGAAGCGGCGGATGCCTCACTGGAATTGCTACTTCGTGAAGCCAATGGAGAAATTACAGAATTGTTCGTCTTTGAGTCCTTCAAAATGTTGGTCGAAAAAACAGCAGGACGTCCTGTTGTCTCTGAAGCGTTCGTTAAGATCAAGATAGATGGCGCGAGTGTCTATACAGCAGCCGAGGGAAATGGACCTGTGAATGCCCTCGATAATGCACTTCGAAAAGCATTGATTAATTACTATCCACGCCTACAAGACATCCATTTATCCGATTATAAAGTTCGGGTGCTCGATGAAATGGATGCTACAGCATCCAAGGTGCGTGTGCTTATCGAGACAAGAGACCTCACATCGAGCTGGAATACGGTCGGCGTCTCTAGCAATGTGATTGAAGCCAGTTGGGAAGCTTTAGTGGATAGTATTCGCTATACGCTACTCGGACAGACTAAATTGCAAGGTCAACATGAAGTAGCTAGCGAACGAGGCGGCATTGTGAACCACTAATTCTAAAGCCAAACCAACTTAATAAAGAGCCGAATCAAGGATTTCCTGATTCGGCTCTTTGTTTTGCATCTTTAACTCGATTACACTTCTGTACTTCCTACTACGTTAAGTTAGAGTTATTTACTATCTACTAGCTTCATAAGCTTGAATTCAAGATCTTTGGCGGTTAAAGTTCCGATAATTACATCTTGAATTTTGCCATGGCGATCAATCAAAATATTCGTTGGAAAAGCAACCCCATTATATTGTTGATAAGCCTCAGCTTTCTCGTCTAGCAGTACTGGAAACGTGTACTTATACTTATCCACAAATTCTTTTGCATCTTTCAGCTTGTCATACATCGTTACATTTACACTATACACATCGAGATTCTGCTTGTATTTATCACTTAATCGAACAAGATCTGGGGCTTCTTCTTGACATGGACCACACCATGAGGCCCAGAAGTTGAGCAACATCGGCTTATCCCTTGAACCGCCTATAGAATATGTCTGTCCATTCAAAGCCTGTAAAGAAAATGATGGAGCATCGCTGCCTATCTTAAGCCCGCTATTTGCAGAAGCCGTAGCTCCTAAAGAACTAGGCTTAGACATCCATTGATCCCACCAAGACATAATTCCTTTATCCGAATTCTGATACAGCGCAATCGCTAGTAATAGAGCGACAACACTGAGTATCAAACCCATTCTTTTCATAATTATCTTTCCTTTACACTTGTTGTTAACAGCCCTTAAAAAGCAGGCCTAGTCACTCCTTCCTATTGTACCCTTATTTCATAATTTGTTACAATGACCTCATCATTTTCGATACAAAAAGGAGACTGTAATGAATTTTTCATTCGAATCGGATCGCATGTATACATTAAATGCATCCGTACGCCGCCAGTTGGTGACCCATTTATATAGAGAACTCCCAAATGAAGCTTGCGGAGCTCTATTGGGTAATTTGGATAACAACGTCCTACATATTGACCGACTCCAGCCTATACGCAATACTGCCGGAAATCCCAAGCACGCTTTTCATTTAGACCCATCGGGGTGGATATCCTGTAGCTTCCATCCTCACTTGATTGGCATATTTCATACCCATCCTACGTCTTCGCCTACCCCTTCAGCCGAAGATTTGATGCAATTACAATTGTTTGGAGAATTCATACACATTTATCTTATTGCTTCGCCTATAACTAAAAACGGTGAACCTGATGCGCTAATTCACGCCTATTCGGTCCACCGTAACCCACATAGTTTATACTATCTTGAACCTTTAATACTTACTCAAGAAAATGTATAAATCTCCTAAAGTCAATACATTTCTCAACTGTAGTTCTTCTAATAGACATGCCCACAAAGTTGCTGTCATCTTAGCATCTTGTAGCGCATTATGACGACGAGTAATTGGAATCTGATAAAAATTCAGCCATTCATCCAAACTCATAATTCCTAGATTTGGATTTAGCTTAGTAGCAATAATCATCGTATCCAGAACTCGGTGACTAAGACGAGTCTTAGATGTTTTCCAGAGCGCTTGATCCAGAAATGCTTTGTCATGACCGCTACAATGCGCAACGAGGACACGATCAGACACAAAAGTCATAAAGCCATGCAGTGCCTCTACCATGGGTGGTGCACTGCTGGCCATTTCCTGGGTAATACCTGTAAGCTCTAGGATAGAAAGAGGAATTGTACGCTCAGGCCTACTTAACAAATGAATTTCTTGTTCCTTATTCACACTGCCTTGCATGTTTATAGCACCAAAAGATAATATTTCATCACCATGCTGAGCATGAAATCCCGTGGTCTCTAGATCAAACACAGTTGTCTGTAACTCCGTGAGAGGAATATGAAGTGTCTCCGGACGACGTTGTCCTTTGTTAAGCGAACGGATAAAAGCAATCTGCTGCGCGCTCGGATGTGCATATAATGAATTCACATGTGAAAAAAAGCTTTTGCTTCGAAATGCGCCCCAAAAACCTCCACTCCCTGTATTTGGCTCTCTCATTTGCGCTTCCTCTCCCAAAAGCGATGCTGGCGCTGTAACGTTCGATACAACATTTTGATATTCCCAAGACTCCCTCGAAGTAGACGTAACGTCTCTCTCTGCCTCATAATAGTTGGGCTGAGGTAAGAACTGCCTTCTATCATCCCATCTTCCTTGACCCATGAAGTCATAGATCTCAATTGAAGTGCCGTAACGAAGGAACTTTGGCAAGCCTCTATCCCGGACACAGCTTCAAGCTGAATTAGTTTTTGCAGACGGTCTAGGGTGGATGTCTCGCGCAGACCATATTGGAGGGCCATACACCTTATTCCATTCACAAGAGGCATATATAGACCATACTTCATGTCGAAACTTCCTGCATGCTCCCCAAAAGACTCCGTAATCACCTGACCCAGTACATTTAGTCCAGCTTTGTGACGAACCGTATTTCTCAATAGTCCAGCTGTAAGTTCATCGCTTTGTTCCATTATCCTCAAGAAGTGATCAGACCAAGCAGCACTTAGCATAGCATCGCCTGCAATATGTCTAAGATCGGAAGCAATAGTTAAATATCTAACCGCTTCCCACTGCAAACTATTACGCCATCCTTGTAATTGCTGTCTCCAACCCGCTATATCTTTTCGCCACATCGGATTAATTGCCATGACCTGTCCTGGGCACGGAGGATACCCAGACTTTTCAAGTATCCTTACCAGCCGCTCAGCAAAAACATCAAAATATGGCGCAAGATCTCGCCCTCCACTATCCCCAATAATTAACCCATTGTCTTGATCACTCCAGAGGGTCTGTTCAGAGCGGCCTGCACTACCAAATACAACAAAGGCGTATGAAGTTGGCGGTTGACCGAACCCCTCGGCTTCCATCATCATCTCCGAAAGATATACCGCTCGATTCATTACCTCATCATGCATTTGATTGACCGCTCGGTTCCACTCTAGCACTGGCATCCTATTTCGTAGTTTAAGCAGTTCATTTTGTTCTTTCATCCGGGCTGCTCGCAATGAACGGGGAGAGGAAGCCGATCGAATGCCTGTATAATGAATATCCTTCACGGTTACTTCAGACATGATCTTGTTCCCCTCTCTTTGTTGGATTCTATAGTAAGTAAGTTACATACGTTGTGTCGACTTTGATGCTTGATGCTGAATAAGACTCATTTGTTCAGGATAGCCATAGGTCCCATGCTCACTAATATCCAGCCCCATCATTTCTTCTTCTTCAGTTACACGAATCCCGATGATATACTTCATAGCCCCAATTACTAAGAAGGACACGACAAATACAAATGCAAAAGTACCGAGTACGCCAATAGCCTGAATGCCTAATTGGCCTAAGCCTCCTCCATAGAACAATCCCGCCTTGCCTACACCTGTAGTAGCTACTAATTCTGGGGTAGCGAATAAGCCTGTCGACAGCGCTCCCCATACACCCGCCAGACCATGAACAGAGAAAGCAGAGATCGGATCATCAATTCCCGCGCGTTCTAACCACTTTCCAGTGAAGAAAGCGATAATGCCTGCTACGGCTCCAATGATTACGGCAGCCCAAGGAGTAACAAATGCGCAAGATCCCGTAATCGCTACGAATGCTGCTAATACCCCATTAAGCATGCTTTGAATATCGGACTTCCCTGCAACAGCCCAGGAGATGAATAATGCGGCAAGGGCTCCGGCAGCGGCGGCAATGTTCGTAGTAAGCGCAACATAACCAAAGAACCCATTCCCAAGTGGAGTCAAAGCACTTCCCGGATTGAAACCAAACCATCCGATCCAGATAATAATGACACCTAATACGGTCAACACTTGATTATGACCAGAGATTACATTAGGTTTACCTTCCTTATTATATTTGCCTAGACGAGGTCTAAGAAGAATTGTCGCTGCTAATGCCGCTGTAGCACCAGTTAAATGGACTACCGTAGAACCCGCGTAATCCTGCATACCCAAGCTTCCTAACCAGCCACCACCCCATACCCAATGAGCAACAATTGGATAGATGAAGACGATAAAGATCGTTCCAAAAATTATATACACGCTCAGCTTCGCTCTTTCAGCCATCCCGCCGCAAGCAATAGCGAGCGATACCGCAGCAAATGAAAGCTGGAATAAAAATTTCACATTTAATGAGACATCAGAAAAAGCTAATGACCTGAAGGATGCCGCTGCATCATCTCCGCTGAATAAGAACCCTGTCGTTCCCCAGAAGCTATTCCCGTTCCCGAATCCAAGGGCAAAGCCAGCAGCCCAGAAAGCAATTACAGAAATACCCAACGTAAGTACAGTTTTGCCTGCAACATGTCCGGCATTCTTCATCCGAACGGATCCTGCTTCAAGAAGTGCAAATCCAGCTTGCATGAAAAATACGAGCAGTGCTGCTAAGAATACGAATAAGGTATTAAGTCCCACCTGTAGCACAGGTGTCGTTACTTCATTCGCCGCAAATGCGGATACTGGAAAAGCTAAAACCAAAAACAAGGTAATCAGGCCGACTATCCACGATCTCTTCATTAACAACACACTCCCAATGTCATATTATCTAACATAGTTTCTCTGATTAATGTGATTATACGCTGGATTATTCTTGAATGACAATATATTTTTCATTAAATATCTAATAAAATAGTTTATATAACATGAAATGTAATGTATTATCTTATATTTTTTATATTATTCTACCTTATGAAAGTATGACGTTTGACTGTATACTTTAGAATCGTGTATCATACCTTTTATAAGGTGTAAATAGAGATATAGGAATGGAATATAGGGGAGGAATGATTGTATTGGAGGATATGAAGCTGTACCGCATAGGCGAACTTGCCAAAATTGCCGGTGTAAGTGAACGGACTATCGATTATTACACAAAAATGTCCTTGATCATTCCGGAGACACGCACACAAAAGAACTACAGGCTCTATTCTTCTGAAACCTTGAACAGGCTCGAACGTATTAATCAGATGAAACAAGAGAAATATACGTTGGAAGAAATACGAGCGAAGCTTGAACTTTGGAATGATGTTACTGACGAAACCGACGTCACTAACAAACTAAGCGCCTTGGAAATGCATATGCAGCAGCTTGAGCGGGAAGTGAAAGAACTTGAACCGATTATCTCACAACTGAAGCCCGGCCAAGCCAATCGCGCCTATACCCACTTGGTGCCCCAGAGCCTTGCTTGCATCGAAGCCATCCGTATTCTTCTCAATCATGGACCTTTTACTTAAAACTTACGGCTGGAGGAGTGTACTATGTATTTTGGTGGTATGTATATATTAATTATCGCGGCGTTCATCTTATCCTTATGGGCTCAATTTAGAGTTAAAGGTACCTTTAACAAATGGACCAAGGTTCAAAATTATCGGGGCATGACGGGGCAAGAAGCCGCAAGACATATGCTCGATACCAATGGACTCCACGATGTACCTGTTGAACCTGTGCGTGGAAGCCTGACTGACCATTATGACCCCATTCACCGTGTCGTGAGGTTATCTGAACCTGTCTATTATGAAAATACAATTTCGGCTCTCGCTGTGGCTTGTCACGAAGTGGGTCATGCGATACAGCATAAAGAACATTATCCGATGTTAGTGCTTCGTCACCGTATCTTCCCTGTAGTGAATTTCGCTTCAGGTATTGCTCCCTTCATGTTGCTTGCAGGCTTCATCTTTAGCTTCAACAACCTAATAGGACTAGGTATTATCTTTTTCTCCGTAGCTGTAGCATTTCAATTGATTACACTACCTGTAGAATTTAATGCCAGTAACCGCGCCCGTGAAGTCATGGTGTCTGAAGGTTATATTACGAATGAAGAGGAACGCGGTGTAGCTAAAGTCTTAAATGCTGCTGCACTTACTTATGTAGCTGCTGCTTTAGTTTCTTTATTGGAACTGATTCGCTACATTCTCATCTTCACTAACAATCGCGATTAATAAAATTAGCCTAATATAAAAAGAAAAAAGAACACTCTACCTTATTACAGGTGAGTGTTCTTTTTATATATCCATATCATTTTATATTTCTACATCATTTTATATTTCCATATCCTTATTTGAATTCATTCCTGCTATCTCCATGAACCTTGAAATACTCCAACAAAAAATTTCTAAAGGATTGAGCAACAAGAGGAAGTTTGTCATCCGAACGATGAATGAGGCCAATAGTTCTTGTGATTTTCGGCGCCGCGATGTGAACTCTTGCAGGCTGCAAGCGATGATTGGTCTCGTATAAGGCCATCTCAGGTAATATGCTTACGCCCATCCCTGCAGCTACAAGTCCGCGTATTGTATCTGTCTCTTCACTTTCAAATGCAATTTTGGGCGTAAAGCCCGCCTCAATACACGCTTTCCATACAATCGGCCTTAATGAATATCCTTCACTAAAAAGAATAAATGGTTCGTCTTTTAGCTGATTCAGATGAATTGTCTCTTCTCCAGCCAGAGGATGAGCCGAGGGTACAATCGCCACTAGTTCCTCGGTCAGCATAAGATTTCCTTCAACATGTTCATGACTCTCTGGAAAGGGAGAGATAAAAGCAAGATCCACTTCAGCACTGACTACATCACGAATGAGCGAGGGGAACATCCCTTGCTTGAACCGGAATTTGACATTAGGATAGCGTTTACGAAATTCGGCCACAAGGCTCGGTATGAGATGACTCCCTAAGCTATGAGGGAAACCTAGCCGAATTTCGCCTAATTCCGGATCTAAAAATTCATGCACCTCATCCACTGCACGATCCAAATCTTTGAGGATAGTCTCAATTCGACTACAGAACAGTTGCCCTACGGCCGTCAAATGAACATTTCTTCCCTTTTGAATAAATAAATCCACTCCCAACTCTTCCTCGAGTTGATGAATCTGACGGCTCACCGCAGATTGTGCCACATGAAGTTCTTCAGCAGCTTGGGTTACATGTTCTCGCTGAGCGACTTTCACAAAATATAAAAGTTGTCTAAGCTCCACTCTTTTTATCGCTCCATTCTTACTTCAACCTACTCCTAAACTTAACTGCCTATTTATATTCTTTTCGCCTGGACGGGGTCAATCGAACAAGTAACCCATAGATAAAGAATCCACCTATTAATCCCCCAAAATGCGCCACCCAGTTCACGCTGCTCATCGTGATTGAGAAGACAATTCCAACTATTAAAATGGCATATAACGTCTTGCGAGAAGACTCATCCATGAGAGAACGCTGAAAAAAGGCAATGTACAGAAAAGCTCCATAGACTCCATAGATGGAACCCGAAGCCCCCACAGTGAGTAGCAGGTCCATATTATGATTACTCATCGCCACACTTAATATATTGCCAATAACACCGCTAGCCAGATACAGTATCGCATATCTCCACCAGCCAAGCAGGCGCTCCAATGGCGGGGTAAAGACTAAGATAGCGAAGCAATTAAATAACAAATGTTCGAATCCACTGTGCAAAAATATGGAGGCTACGTGTCGCCAAGATTGATTAGCATATTCATCCCCATTCGTCACAGCTCCATACTTGAGTAGATCCCCTCCATCCAGTAGAACAAGTAAATACATCACCAGGTTAAGAACGAGAATAAGCGAAGTAACGGGGTACGAACGAACATAACTTCTCCAATTTTCATAACGAATAAAAATCATAAATTCACATCATCCTTTAGCCAATTGATTCCGAACAATGGACAAGCCCTTTTGTAAAAGATTATAATGGTTTTTGGTATGTAACACCAAATAAGGAGGAGATTCATTTGGCACAAGAACGTAAAGAAGTCGCTACATTCAAAGGCAATCCGATCACACTTTTAGGTCCTGAATTAAAAGTTGGCGATACGGCTCCTGATTTCACATTGAACAAAAATCTTGTGGAGACGGTTACCCTTCAAGATTATGCGGGCAAAATCAAACTCATCAGTGTAGTCCCTTCCCTTGATACAGGTGTATGTGACGCTCAGACTCGCCGTTTCAACGAAGAAGCCGATCGTCTTGGGGATAAAGTTACTATCCTTACAGTGAGTGCAGATCTTCCCTTTGCTCAAGCTCGCTGGTGCGGCGCTTCCGGTATTGAAGGCGTTATTACGCTTTCTGACTACAAAGATAACTCATTCGGAGAAGCTTATGGCGTGTTGATCAAAGAGTTCAGATTGGACTACCGTTCTATCTTTGTCGTAGATGCAGATAACACAATTCGTTACGTGGAATATTTGAACGAAATGACAGAGCACCCGAACTACGATAAAGCTTTGGAAGCAGTAAAAGAGCTTCTCTAATCCATCATAATGTTCAATATAAGGCCGGGGAGACAGCTCCCCGGCCTTATTGATGTACGTTTCATTATTGATGCTTCATTATTGATACTTTATTTTCATTATTGATGTATGTTTCGTATAAAGAAATAATCTAGGATTCTGTTGTTTTGTATTGGCTAAGTTTCTTGTCCAGCACGCCGAATAATTGAACAATATTGCGATAGTTCGAACCTAAATCTCCCATGGAACCCCGAGAAGCTGAATAAATATCTACAGCCGTTCGGGTCGGGCCCGCAGCAATCACAGATACTGTAATATCCATCATTCGGCCAAAAGAACTACGCTTTTCAAGCAACACTTCTCCAACAGAAGGCACTTCATGAAGCAGCTTGTATCCTGGCACCTTTTTTAGTGTTGAGGATACTTCTTCCCAAGCTTTTTCACGGGATAACTGATAATATCTGGTTTTGAGTTCAGGCATTTTAGGACGATCACTACTTGCTTCTTGACTGCGTAATACTCCAGCTATATTTCTTTTAAGTGACATATGTATTTCCTCCTCCACATCCCGGGACAATAATCATCATTAAAGGGTTTTCGATACCTATAGTGTACCATTGTTAGCCCCCAAACAAAAGGAAGCCTCTCCCCTTCGTCCCATGAACAGAACCGTATGCTAAGATGATCCAGGATTGTAAAAGAGCACTCACCTCCATAATCAGAAGGAGTGCTCGATAGGACGACTTATTGTGCTTTTCCACCTTCGATGACTAAGGAATCGGTAAATCCTTCACCATAGACTTTATTTAACGTCTCCTTGTAAGCCTGATGAATAAATTTTTCTTTGCCCAATGTTTCAAGCTCCGTATTAATCCAGTCCTTAAGTGCCGTGTTCCCTTTAGCGACTGCGGGAGCTATGGTATCTTGACCACCGAATTCGGGAATGGTGACGGTAAACCCTGGATTGGATTTAGCCCAAGCAATCACTTCCGTGTTATCGTTAGCAATCGCAGCACCCCGGCCATCTTTCAATGCAGCAAAAACCTCGGTGTACTGATCGAATTTCAGCAACTTGATATCGGGATTGTTTTTGGTAAAATAGGTCTCGGCCGTTGTTCCTTTGGCAACAATCAGCTTCTTCCCGTCAGCTTTCAATTGATCAATCGAAGTAATCGGTGCTTTATCTGGCGATACAATGCCAAAGCTTACTTTCATATAAGGATTGGCAAAATCCACTTTTTGTTTACGTTCATCCGTAACCGTGAAATTAGCCATAATGATATCTACTTTATTGGATTCTAGGTAGGCCACACGGCTAGCTGCATCTACCAGTACAAATTCAACTTTCGACTCATCCCCTAATAGATCTTTCGCAAATCTCCTAGCAATATAGACGTCAAAACCTTGATTTTTGCCGCTAGAATCTACGTAACCAAAGGGAGGTTTATCCGCAAATACACCAATTCGGATCTTCCCTTTCTGCTTCAGTTCCTCTATGGAAGCAAATTTTCCCGAGCTTGACTTCGTTCCTCCACCACTATCTTTGTTACTCCCACATGCGGTGAAGCTCACCATTAACACTACACTTGCCATAATGATTGACATCCGACTGACTAACTTCTTCATAATTCCTATCTCCCCAATCTACGTATTAATATTGAAAAATATCTAAAAATTGCTTCGCTCGCTCCGTTGTAGGATTCGTAAAAAAAAGTTCCGGCGTTGTTTCTTCGCAAATGAACCCTTGATCCATAAACACAATTCGGTCACCTACGGATCTGGCAAATCCCATTTCGTGAGTCACAATGATCATGGTCATACCTTGCCTCGCCAATCCTAAGATGACATCTAACACTTCTCTTACCATCTCGGGATCAAGCGAAGCCGTAACTTCGTCAAACAGCATCATTTCAGGCTTCATGCATAACGCACGGACAATCGCAATTCGTTGTTTTTGCCCTCCAGATAATTCTCTAGGATACGCCGATTTACGATTCAGCAATCCGACTCGTGTTAACAATTCTTCCGCGTGAGCCCTCGCCTCTTGCTTCTCTCTTCGCTGCACCTTCAGAGGTCCGAGTAAAATATTATCCATTACTGTCAGATGCGGAAAAAGCTCATAATTCTGAAACACCATTCCAATGTGTTGACGTATCTCTCTCCATACCGTCTTCCCCTTCGTCAAGGAATGACCTTGGTAGCTGATGTCCCCATGCTGTATCTCTTCTAATCCGTTCATACATCGAAGTAATGTACTTTTCCCACAGCCCGAAGGTCCAAGCACTACGACCACTTCACCTTTATGCACCGTCAAATTAATCTGACGAAGGACGGGGGTATCGCCATAATATTTTTCGAGCCCTTTAACTTCAAGTAAAATATTTTCGCTGTGTTCCAATGCCTTTTACGCCCTCCTTCATAAGCTGTGCCATTTAAGTTCATATTTCTTAGCTAGTCTAGACAAGGGATAGCAGATAATAAAATATAGAATAAAGATGAAACCATACACCCAAAACGATGCATTAGGTGCTTTAATTACACCGATTTCTATAATTTGCTGGCCAATTTTGACGACCTCAATAACGCCGATAAGTACCACAAGGGACGTCGTCTTGATCATTCGAGTAGCGAGATTAATCATGCCTGGGAGCACGCGTCGCACAGCCTGGGGAATTAAAATATAGCGGTACAACTGCATATAACTGAACCCCAGAGCTTTCCCTGTCTCCACTTGATGTCTAGGTAGAGATTCCAAAGCTCCACGGACTAAATCTCCCACTTCGGCGGCTCCCCATAGACTGAAGACAACTATCGAAGTGAACTCACCACTTACCTCGATCTGGAGCGCTGGCGTTAGCCCAAAATGCACAACCCATAACCAGACCAAAATTGGTATAATTCTGAACATTTCAAGGTATACCCTAAGCAGCAAACGAATGATTGCGGGTGCCGAAGTACGCAGTAACCCCATGATCCCTCCGCTCAGCGTACTAAAAATTATAGAGCTAAATGCTATTGTGATAGTCACCCCTAGTCCACCTAGCAATCGTTCAAAATTGGAGCCTTCAAACAATACCTCAACGCCCAAACTCTGCAAATCGGATCCTCCTTTCTAACCAGGTTAGCCCCATAGATAAAGGTAATAGAAGGATCAAGTAAGCCAAAACCAGCAACAATAACGCTTCTGTTGACTTATATTCCATCCCAATGAGATCTTTGGCCACGTTCATCAGATCCATTAAAGATATCGCCCCTACAATAGAAGTCTCTTTAAGAAGAAAAATGGCATTGGCCGAGAGAGAAGGAATACTTGTGGAAAAAGCTTGCGGAAGAATAACATGCCTAATTAATTGAGCTCTGGATAGACCGATACTTAATCCCGACTCCAGTTGAATTCTCCCCACAGATTCAAATCCGCTGCGAAAAGCCTCCGTCATATAGCTTCCTCCCAAAAAAGTAAGCCCGATAATAGCGCAAGACATCTCACTGAGAGGCAATCCAATCTTAGGCAAGCCGTAATACAAAAAATAGAGTTGAACTAACAAAGGGGTATTCCTCGATAGCTCAATATAAGCCTGAATAATTAACGATATTCCCTTCCATTTAAAGTGTAGGGCAATACTCAAGATAAGACCCACAAAAAGTGAGCACACTATGGAAAGGCCTGCCAATTGAAGAGTAAGACACATCGCTTCGTAATAAAGCGGGAGGCTTCTTTTCATAAAATCAAAATCCAACTGCAAATCTTCCACCCCAGTATGTAACACCATAATGTATATTACTTATTTTCCAATATTTAGATGAATGCGAATTAATTTTATTCCGATAATTCCAACTTGTCAACTATGTTTTAAATAATTAATGTGTACATAACAAAAAAGCGCCTATTATGAACAGAATTCATAACAGACGCTCAGATGTAATTGTTAATCCCGCTTATGCCGTCCGGTCACCTTGTCTTAGAACCTGCATTGGCAGGTGGGTGATCTCAAAAGCGATTGTGATGTCCCCATATCCTATAGATAGGGCTTATCAGTAGCGCTTCAATTTGTTCTCCCGGAACATCATCATTGGTTCAAAACAATGAATAACCGCAACGCACATCGCAGGATGTATTGTTATTATAGTAGCTCCATTTACAATTGTAAACTCGGTGTAAGTTAGAAATTGTTGGGAATTATTTTTTTATTTCACCGTTCCCTTATCTTCTGTATCTGACAACCCTGCTTCTCTGGCTTCTCTAAGTTGCTCGGCTTTTAATTGCATCTTCATGTACGTCCCGTAGAAATTAAAGAAGGCCACACACGCAGTGAGACTCGCAAAGCCAACTACAATAAAGACGGGAAATCTATAAGTGATCATACCCAGTACTATAACGATGAGGACCGTTGAAAATACTCGGAAAGGCCGCACCAAGGTCAGCAAAATTGAATTTTTGATTACTTGTACAATTGTCATGTGATAATGAACTAAGGTGGAGAAGAAGTTGAACATGGATACCAAAATAAGAAGTAAAAAGACAAGCATAACCATGCCAATCACTTGGGTATTGTTCAACTGTGTCATATACACTTTGTAATCTATAATCATAATTACAGTGAGGAGTGTATAGAACACACCGCCAATCATACTATATTTGTAATTCTCTTTGTACGCTTTAAAATATGTTTTAAAGATAGGCACATCTGGATCTCCCATTATCCACTTCCTAGTTAATGCAAACAAAGCAGCCGTCGCTGGGAATAGTGTAAACGGTGCCAAAATTGCCATGAGCCATAATGTTAAATTCTCGGTTTGATTTGGTGATTGCGCGAGCAGTAACAACTTGGTAAATCCAATAAATAAAAATGGTATGGAACACACCAACCATAACAAGTTGCTTACAAATATCCTGGTAATCCATTCTGTAATTTTGTATAAACCGCCCATCAGGCCTTTATTTTCCAATTTGTCTCCCCCTCTGAGTAACGCATGTATATGTAGTTTAACTATACTCCATTCAAGACCTTGATTCCAGCGCCTATTTATGAACGTTCTAGGTTATTGTCTAGTCAGAACACAGCACACATCCATAAACTACCTCGTAACTGATAAACTTCGATTTACCAAAGGAGGAAACCTCATGTCCTATGCAGGTGGAGGATACGGCGCTTGGACTTCAACAGGTGCAATACTAGTTCTGTTCATTCTTTTGGTCATCATTAGCAGAACATTTCTCTAAGATGGTACACATGACAGAACAAAGAAGACGAAGTGAACTTCACTTCGTCTTCTTCGATGTTCATTTTAGTTATCGGTACGTGTTGAAGATGGACGACGCTCGCTGCTACCACCAGTACGAGGTTTGCGATCAGACGCTCTGTAGTCACGAGTGCCTTCTCCACGGCTATTATAACCACTGTTATTGTAACCGCCTTTGCCACTACCATAACTGCTGCTACCGCTACGGTTGCTACTGCTGCTACTACCTTCGCGGCGGTATGATCCACCACCACTGCTGCCATTGCTGCTTCCACTACGGTTGCTGCCATAGCTACCTGATGGCTTGCGGCCATTGGAGCGAATGTCTGGCTTACGACGTTTCACACGAATTGGTTCTTCTGGAGTCAATTCAATGTTGGACCCTTCATTCTTATCACCAGTCACGAGCTTAAGTGCTGCAGAGAGCAAGTTCACAGAATCATATTGTTCCAACAATTGAATCGCAATGCCTTTGTATTCATTAAGGTCACCACTGTCTACAAGCTCAATTAGACGCTCTGCAGTGATGCGTTGTTTGCCTTCAATCGCTTCAGCAATACTTGGAAGCGGCTTACGAGTAATACGGTGACGTGTAACACGCTCAATAAAGTGTAAGTGATCCATCTCACGTGGTGTAACGAAGGAATAAGCTGCTCCCTCTTTACCCGCACGTCCTGTACGACCAATACGGTGTACATAGCTTTCAGGATCTTGTGGAAGGTCAAAGTTCACAACGTGAGTTACGCCGGATACATCGAGACCACGCGCAGCAACATCTGTCGCTACGAGAACATCGATACTTCCATCACGGAACTTACGCATTACTGCATCCCGTTGGTTTTGTGACAAGTCACCATGAAGACCATCTGCAGAATATCCACGCTTGGACAAAGCTTCTGCCAATTCATCTACACGACGTTTTGTACGACCGAATACGATAGCAAGTTCTGGAGATTCCATATCAAGCAAACGGCTCAGTGCATCAAATTTTTGACGCTCATGAACTTCAAAGTAAGCTTGGTCAATCAGTGGTGCACTAACTTGTTTTGGAATTACTGAGATATGCTCAGGATTTTTAAGGAATTGTTGAGCCAACTTTTGGATGTTGGTAGGCATTGTTGCTGAGAAAAGCATAGTTTGACGTTCTTCGGGGACAAGCTTCAGAATGGATTGGATATCTTCCATGAAGCCCATATCCAGCATTTCATCCGCTTCATCGAGGATTACAGTCTGAACATCATCAAGCTTAATGGTTTTGCGGTTAATGTGGTCAAGGAGACGACCTGGTGTACCGATGATGATTTGTGGTTTCTTTTTCAAGGCACGAATCTGACGAACAATATCTTGACCGCCATAGATTGGAAGGGAACGAATACCTTTGAAGCGGGACAATTTGCCGATCTCTTCAGCAACTTGAATCGCAAGTTCCCGAGTTGGAGCCATAATTAAAGCGACGATACGTTCTTCTTCACGTGCAATCTTATTAATAAGTGGAAGACCGAATGCTGCTGTTTTACCTGTACCTGTCTGTGCTTGACCAATCAGATCTCTGCCTTCAAGAGCAAGAGGAATGGATTTCGCTTGAATCGGAGTGGCTTCCTCGAAACCTAGTTCTGTAATGGCTTGTAATACCTTCGGCTCTAGGCCAAATTCTGTAAATGTACTCAAATTGTTTAAGCTCCTTCTATATAGTGGACAAATCCACAATCTTGACGTTATTCTTAAGTAGCGGTAAACGTTTATAGGCTGTCCTATACCGTCAAAAAATTTCATAGCTGACCGAATGTAACAGCTGGAAATTGTCCCTTACGGTACTAAACTTTACCGTTTCTTTTGAAACATGTTCCGTGACACATATATTCATTAAAATGGAATTCCATCCCTACTCAAGAATATCTCAAAACATTATAGCACAAAACAATCTTGGAACACCAGTTATGCATCTAGACCATTTACGTGAGGTGAAACCTTTGTTTAAAACTATCAGCCAATGTTTAACTGTAATTTTTGGCGCTGCTCTCATCGCCTTGGGTTTCAACCTTTTTTTAGTTCCACACCAGCTCTTAAGCGGCGGTGTATCTGGACTCGCCATGCTTACAGGCTACTTTACCAATTTCCAAATCGGAACCTTATACTTTGTATATAATATCCCACTCCTAATTGCAGGTATGTTTCTTTTGGGCAAAAAATTCATTGGACTCAGCATTCTAAATGTTGCTGCAACGACGTGGCTCATTGCGGTTATTCCTGTCACGCCTGTCGCTACAGATCCACTACTCGCTTCTGTATTCGGAGGTGTTATTGTCGGACTGGGAAGTGGTATATCGTTCCGAGCGGGAGGTTCATCCGGTGGATTTGACATTCTGGGGTCTATTATTACTAAATACCGTGACTTCCCTGTAGGAAGTGTACTCGTCTCCTTAAATGCATTAGTCATTGTCGCTATGGGTTATATGAATGGAAATTGGAACTTAGCTTTATATTCCATGATTTCCATCTATCTTAGTGGTAAAGTACTCGATTTTGTATATATTAGTCATATCAAAGTAACCCTATTTATTATTACTAATAATACGGACGATCTCTTACAAAAGTTGTTGCAACTACCTCGGGGTGTCACGCTAATTAAGACAGAAGGTGCCTTCTCCCACAAGGAAAAGGATATGCTCATGACTGTCACTACTCGTTATGAACTTGCTGAACTGCGCGAGATTATTCGCAAGTCAGACCCTGGTGCTTTTGTGAATATTGTAGAGACACTAGAAGTTATGGGCTCATTCCGCAGGGGTTAAATGCCTCTGGTGCAGCCCCCCTTGTTCTGTGTTATGATTAGCTTGTGACTTTAGCTCATTCATGTGATGTAGGATTTACCCTTTGTTTTCACAGGTTCTGGCTTTCCCGCTACAAGACGAATGATTCTTTTACACGAATGATTCTGGGAGGAAAGGGTGATTGTTGTGGACATGGAAACGGTAAAACTTTCACAGATTGTATTAAAGTGGTTCCCGGATATGATGCCGGTCTTCAATCCTGATGAGCTGAATTCAAATATTCTGCTCCGAGATGGCTTCACCGTCCTCGAACCTGAAGATGCATTAGAGATCATCCATTACAGCATTTGTGAGCACCAAAGCTCCGGGCTTCTTAATTGATTGAGAACAACTTAAGCCGCTTCTCAGACCTTGAGAATGTGGCTTTTGCTTTTTCATCCTTCTTTTCCATTAAACAACAATGCTTATTCGCGTTTGAAAACGATCAATTTTGTTTAAAGAGGAAAGGATAAGTGGGCCATCCAACTTAGAAAATGACAAACCTGTTGTTTTTCGGACTTGTCCATTTCCGTTATACTGAAGCTAACGCACAAAAGGGAGAGATTTATGCATGAACTTACTCTGGACATTTTTATTGCTCGCCGTCGGCACTTCTTCTGGTGCTCATCCACCAGCAGCCGCACATGATCAAAAAGCTACACTTTCAGGAATTTTAAAATCATCCTATCAATCGTACCAAGCTACACAGTCTACTCCAGTTGGTGCTGGAACTACGGCCGTTACGAAATCCGATCCTCAACAGAATGCTCCACAAGTTAAAGGAATTTATGTCACAGCCTACAGCGCAGGCGGAGCTAAAATGAGTCAATTGCTGGATCTGGTCGACAAAACGGAATTAAACTCCATGGTTATTGACTTGAAAGACGATGCTGGTTACATAACGTATCCTTCTACTAATCCTGACTTACTTAAATATGGTAAACCTCAACCTTTCATCAAAGACATTAAAGGACTTATGACAAAGCTTGAACAACATAAAGTCTATCCTATTGCACGAGTCGTTGTTTTTAAAGATACCATCCTAGCTAAAAAGCATCCCGAACTGTCCTTTGTGAATCAAGACGGCAGCCTCTGGAAAAATGGTAAGGGTGACAGTTTCGTCAGTCCTTACAGCAAAGAAGTATGGGATTACAATGTCGCCATTGCCAAAGAAGCCGCTGCACTGGGCTTCAAAGAAATCCAATTCGACTATGTGCGTTTCCCAGAAGGATTTGAGAAGCGCGCTAACACGCTTAAATATGCCAAAAATGGCGATATGAGTCGAGTCGATGCCGTCACCTCATTCGTTAATTATGCACGAAAACAGTTAGAGCCGCTGGGTGTTCGAGTATCGGTAGACATCTTTGGTTATGCGGCTTCTGTCCCCGCAGCGGAGGGGATTGGCCAAGATTTCGTCAAGATCTCTAACAATGTAAATGTCATCTCACCGATGATCTATCCAAGTCATTACTCCACGGGTTGGTTCAAAGCTAAGGACCCCGATCGAGCGCCGTACCAAGTGATCAAGGGCTCTATGGTCGACACACACAAAAAACTAGATCCTCTAGGCGACAAAAAACCGATCATTCGTCCTTGGATTCAAGATTTCACAGCTAGCTGGCTCGGAAGCGGTCACTATACGAAATATGGCAAAACTGAAGTAGAAGAACAAATACGCGCACTCAATGAAATGAATGTTGAAGAATATCTGCTTTGGAATGCGAATAACCGTTACACTCCTGATGTAAATTATAAATAAGCACCACAGCCCTTATACAAAGCCCAGTTTTCTGGGCTTTCTTTTTTTGTAAGCAAGTCTGAAGAAACGGAGATTCATAAACTATGAAACATACGATAACCACTCGGCAAAAAGCCAGTCAATTTATCCGCATTCTCATCCCTATTCTAATCACGCAAATTACATTATCCTTAATGACGTTCTTTGATACGATGATGTCCGGTCATGCTAGCCCAGCTGATCTAGCGGGTGCGGCTATAGGGATTAGCCTTTGGATTCCTGTGCAGACAGGTCTAAGTGGTGTGCTCATGGGAATCACTCCCATTATCTCTCAACTTATTGGCCGAGGAGCCAAAGACAAAATTGCCTTTAATGTCATGCAAGGTATTATGTTATCCCTTCTAATATCTTTGGTTGTAATTGTAGTTGGAGGACTCTCGCTCAATGCTCTCTTGAATCTCATGCACTTAGAACCTAAGGTTCATTATATTGCACACCAATTTCTGATAGCCATTGGAACAGGTGTCATTCCTCTATTCGGCTATATGGTTATCAAATCGTTCATAGATGCTACGGGTAATACTCGGATCTCCATGTTCATCACGCTGACCTCCCTCCCCATTAATGTAGCCTTGAATTATCTTTTAATTTTTGGAAAACTGGGCTTCCCTAAATTAGGAGGTATCGGTTCTGGCGTAGGATCTGCGATTACGTATTGGTGTATTTTCATCCTGTCTTTAGTAGCTGTTCATAAATTCAAAGCGTTCAAAGAATATGCAATTTTTCGTAAATTCTACAAAATTTCTATTATAAAATGGAAGGAATTGTTAAAAATTGGAGTGCCGATTGGTTTCGCCATATTCTTTGAGACAGCTGTGTTTGCGGGAGTAACGTTACTGATGAGCCGGTTCGATACTGTAACGATAGCAGCTCACCAAGCGGCGATGAATTTTGCAACCACCCTGTATATGATTCCGCTCAGTATTTGCTTGTCGCTAACTATTCTGGTCGGTTTTGAGACGGGGGCTTCCCGGCTTCGAGATGCCAAACAATATGCCAAAATGGGGGTTCTATCTGCAGTTGCGTTATCTATACTCACTGCGATTTTCCTTCTGCTATTCACTAAAAATGTGGCTGCGCTGTATTCCACGGCTCCTGAAGTCGTTGCTATGACTGAACAATTTCTGATCTATGCAATCTTCTTCCAGTTGTCCGATGCGATAGCTACTCCCATTCAAGGAGCACTCCGTGGATATAAGGATGTGAACTCACCCTTCTTCCTAGCTTTTATAGCATACTGGATCATCGGACTCCCGCTTGGTTATGTATTAGCAAATTACACGAATCAAGGTCCTTTTGGCTATTGGGTGGGACTGATCTCAGGCCTCGGCGTAGCAGCTGTTCTGCTCATTTGGCGTCTAAGTTATATTCAGCGAAAGCTGTCGCAAGAAGTGCTGCCCGTGTAAAGGAATTCAATAGAGTCATTTGGATATTCCCTTATGAATTCAATAGGTCAAGACGCTTACATATGGCCACTTACGTAATTTCGTTCTATTCCACACTTTCCAATGAATACAAAAAAAGGTGTACTCTGTTTAACAACAAGAGCACACCTTTTTTCTTATGATCATGCCGACAATATGATGTCATCATCGGCTTCTATGGACTACGATTCATATCTAATACATTTAAAAGTGGATACTAAAGCTCCCACCCAAAGGACCTGTCCAAGTTAACTGATAGGTGCCACTTGGCAAGTTCGGGAAAGAACCCGTAATATTTTCTTTTACGACTGAACCTGTGTTCGTGTCATTGTAATGATGAGAATACACAACTGCACCCGTTGCCGTTTCCTTAAGAATTAGATCACCACCATGAAGATTTGCAACATAGCCTGATACATACAGTTCGCCTTGTCCTTGAGCCGTGTTAGAAGACACTGCGGCATAGGCGGCAATTGGAGCCAAAACTAAGACAAGCATGCAAATCAACATCGTCATTACCATTTTCTTTTTCACTTAACATCATCCCTTCGACTATAAATGTATGGGTAGCCGTGACAGTCAAGAGGTGAAAACGGGCCTGTGAATCTATTCATGTTTCCCCATATTCACAAAATAACATATAACTAACTAATTTACTATACATGTTTTTGGAGGAAGCAACTGGATGTTAAATTAGCTCCTTATTGTGTATTTTAGACCAAAATATGTTATAAATTTTTCTGTTTTATCTTTATCTAGTTGCTTGAAAAAGTAATATAAATTTCTGCTTCCAATACTACAATTACAGAGAAATGAATCAGCTACATAGGGACAACTAGTCGACTGGTTATATCCTTACGCCGGTAGATTCCTAACATTAGTCCAACGCCTGCAAAATCAATAATTAACTGCGACAAACCATAATTTAAAAAAGGAAAGTTCATGCCAATGAATGGAGCTAAGCCGAGAGCCATGAGCACAGAATAGACTAATCTGAAAATGAGAATTAGAGAGATGATAAGAACTAAAGATTGACCGAACTGATCTCGAACCTGTCTATAAGTAAAAAGGAAGTGCGTTGCGAGAAATAAGACGAGTAGACAGACACTAATTCCGACTATCCAACCAAAATAATACACGATATAGACAAACATTGAATCGGAATGTATATATGGGAGATATTTGAGATCCGTTCCGTTACCTTGACCCCACCATCCTGCGCTTCTTAGCGCTTCTTGATATCGGAAAACCGTATACCCTTCGCTTTCGGCATATTTACGTACATTAAATATAGCAAGGAATTTATTTGCTAGCCGTTCATTCATATACATATACAGACTACTACCCCCTAAGGCCATAATACTTCCTAGAATTACGATCCATTTGGATCGGAAATACCAATAATTTATGCAAATTATAGCGATAAGGTATATAGCTAATGAAGCAAGACTATTTACCAAAAAAAGAACGGGAAACACACTAACACTTATCATGTTTAGATAAAAATAAACTGTGTTTGATCTATTCATTTGAAATCTGCTGTACATACCCGAAATAGATTTTAAATAAAGATATACACTTAGGCTACCTATGTGAATAGGAAAATTTATAAAGGGTAGATTTATGAAGCCAGGATAACCATTAACTCCTAAATGTTCGATTCTTGTAAGTATCCACACTACGCTAATCAGAACGTATATATGCCAAGCGTAGCTCCTAAGCCATGTGTACGGAACAAAATACAAGATAACCATGGCTATTACTCCTATTAATAATCCTATGCTTTGCCGACCAAAAAAGTTAACCTCTTTCAGATTTGAATTTTCATAAGTACTATAATATTGGTCTGCGAACCACAGCCCCACCAGCCCTATCGTGACCAATCCAAAGACCGCTATTAAGATCGACCAGTTCAGCTTCGGCTTATGGATGCTATGTAGCTGCCTGCCAAGTTCGGTTGGACTCCCGAGCTGCGCTTTAGCCCAGATACTGGCCTCTTCCTCACTACATCCCTCAGCTAATTTCACTTCTACTAGCTCATCAAAATGCCCACCAATTTCTTCTCGAATATCCATGTGCATCGGTGTAGCTCTAATCTGAGCACATACTTGATCTAGGAATGCTTCACGATCATCTTGATAGGGCATTACGCAGGTCCCCCTTCACCTAATACAGAATCTACAGAAGTCTTGAATACATGCCATTCCTTCTTTTTTAGATCTAATTGCTTCAAGCCCTCTTTCGTAATTCGGTAATATTTGCGCTTACGTCCTCCATGTTCAATCCAGTACGCTTCCACCCATTGTTCCGTCTCCATCGTATGTAAGATGGGATACAGCGTTCCTTCTTTTAAGGCAAAAACTCCTCCAGATCGTTGCTCCAACTGTTTAATCAGCTCATAGCCATACAGTGCTTCTTTAGACAATAAGGTTAGAATAAGCGTTCCGGTACTGCCCTTTAACATTTCTTTGTTCATCTTTGTCATCATCTTCCTCCTTGAAATAATACCTATAATTTCTATGCATCGTTAATCTATGTATAGATTAACTTATTATGTATGTAATTGTCTATTAATGTAAGTAAAATTTTATTTATATTTTCAGCAATTTAATTGTGTGCATTGATAATTTTGGATATTCATACTACAATTAGGGTAATAAGAAGTACTACATTCAAGGAGCGTGATTAGATATGTTAAAAGTAGGATGTAAGGCGCCCGTTTTTGAAGCGGATAGCACAAAGGGACATATCCATCTTCAAGAAGTTATAGGCAAACAGCCTATCGTACTAATTTTCTACCCTATGGATGACACCCCAGGCTGCACCAAACAATTGTGCGCTGTACGTGATGCTGAACCTTCTTATAGTGGCTATGGCGCATTGGTATTAGGCGTGAATCCGGGAACCAAAGAAAGTCACGAGAAATTCGCAGCCAAACATGGATATGATTTCCCGCTGGTATCGGATACAGATAATCAGATTCGCAGTCATTATGACGTGGGCAAAACGCTTGGAATTTTAACTCAACAACGCGTCGTCTACGTTATAGGCTTGGATGGTAACATTGCCTTTGCTGAAAAAGGATTGCGTGCAACGGACGAAATTCTCGGTGTACTTAAGACAATGACGGCTTAGATCATTACCCATTGATCCTACGATAATATAAGACACAAAAAGGTTATCCTTAATGCCCTAGCGGGCAGTTGGGATAACCTTTTTTTATAAGTATGACTTATTATGTTACGGTCTTGACGAGTAATGGCAATATGTCATGATCAATCCAATCTATGACCATACATGCTAATGGGACAAACGTTGAGCTAATTCATATAATTCCATGTTGAAGGATTTCTTCGTGTTAACCACCTTCTCGATGTCAGTAAGCACTAGCTCACTCTTAAGCACACCGCAACCTTTGTTAGATTCGCCTTCAATTAATTTGCGTACGGCGAAGTCTCCTAGTCGGCTAGCTAGATTCCGGTCGAATGGAGTTGGTGATCCGCCGCGCTGGATATGACCAAGTACGGTAACCCGGGGATCGATGGATGCGTAACGCTCTTTAAGTGCATTTGCTACATCCTCTCCGCGGCCTACCCCTTCAGCCACGATAACAATACTATGTCGTTTGCCATGGTCAAAGTTCATTTTCATTCGGTCAGCCACTTCATTCAAATCATAAGGTACCTCAGGCAATAGAATCGTCTCTGCTCCAGAAGCAAGACCTGCATGAAGCGCAATATCACCGCAATGACGTCCCATGACTTCTACGACTGATGAACGCTCATGAGAAGACATGGTGTCACGAAGTTTGTTAATAGCATCTACCACGACATTAACGGCTGTATCGAATCCAATCGTATAATCAGTAAAGGAGATATCATTGTCAATGGTCCCTGGAAGTCCCATTGTCTTAATTCCCAGACGGCTAAGCTTCTCGGCACCTTGATACGACCCATCTCCACCAATGACCACAAGTCCGTCTATTCCACGTTCACGCAGAATTTGAGCTCCGCGCTCTTGACCTTCGAGCGTCTTGAACTCTAGACATCGCGCAGACTGAAGTATGGTACCTCCACGCTGTATAATGTCACCTACACTACGAATATCCATCGAGAAAATATCATTATTCAGTAATCCTTGATATCCACGCTGAATGCCGTATACTTCTAGTCCATAAAAAATTCCGCTGCGTACCACAGCACGAACTGCTGCATTCATCCCTTGTGAATCTCCGCCACTGGTGAGAATTGCAATTTTTTTTACATGTGACATCTTGTTGCCTCCTTCAGACTTGGCTCATATATATTTGCGAATCCAGCGGCTATTAGCGAAGAAAAACAAGCGAGTTAATGGACTTTTCTTCATCAGGCGCTGGGAAGCACTACGAATCTCTTGTTGCTGGCTCACTTTAGGATCAGATAGATATAAGGCCAGTAGACCTTCAATAATCATACGATGAAAATTGGAGACCGGAAGCACCTTTACATCCTCCCGAGCCGATTCCACAATATACGAAATCCGCTTTAGCATCGTGTCCGTATTATCGTAATAATTGCAGAAGTTCAAATCCCCGCCAATTCGGTCTTCATCTTGATCGATGAGATAATCCAGCATAATATGAAGGCCGCATACATGAGGGAAATAAGCCTTCTTAATTGCTTGAGCACTTGCCTCATCTAGACTAGGATTACTTGCAGCTAAAAATAACATGAACATACCGAGCGTTGAACCTGTGGCCGCGGCGAATTCATTCCATTTCAAATCGGGGGCAAGATGTCCATATTCCGCATGCCAAGTTAATAGAGCTGGCTCACGTAATTCAGGCTTAATATGCTTATATACCTGTAAATCGGTGTACAACTTAACCAATTCTAGCACCTCGGTCTTCGCGGCAGCGTAACCCGGCAGCTTGGCGATGCAACTGCGGCACATGGCGACAAGGCGGTGCAGATACCCTCCATCCTCATTCTCGTCACGTAAAGCATAATAATCTTGCATCTCAGCTTCTGGATTCACGGCATCTAACATGGATTGATGAAGCAACCGAAAATCTCCTGCATCCATAGATGTACTGCGATCACACAAGTTATCCAAATAATCACTAATGGTCTGAAAAGCTACAATCAGCGCAATTAGTACGTCCTTCTGTTCTAAGTTGGCCGCAGCGTACACAGAGCCACCTTGACAATGGAATTGTTTCGTTGCAATACTGGCTAAGGCTTGTCTACGTAATTCTTCATCGGGAATATCCTCAGCGAGTTTTTTCCAAGCTCCCAGCTCCTCACGAACACCGGGTAAGACGTGCTTATATACTCGACTCATTAATCGAATGGGTTCCCTCGGTATCTGATTAGGGCGTTCTTCTAATTCAATCAATAATCTTCCTCCACTTGGTTGTGGTATACATACGAATCGTCCAAAACCATGTCTATTATAATATGATCCAACCATCTGCACAAATAAACTATGTCACAGACAATTATAAATGTCGTTTCTCGTCGGTTACATCTGCAGACACCCGGTACCATATCAATAAATCATTAATGATACTAGCAAGTTCAGCAATATCGGTATTAATTTGACAGCTTGCTTCAAAATTATCTTCTTCGCCCAGATCATACAATCTAATCACAATTTCTCGTTCTAAATCCATGATCTTAGAAGGAATATTGCCCCGAATGCTCTCCCATACTTCAATAATATGTAACCTTTCTTGCAAGGGAAACTGCTCAAAGGGTATATCAAATTCCGGAACTTCAATGCCTAGCCTATCATTATAGACAAATACACTCATCCTTATACCTCCCAAAGACCCAATCTATCTATTCCATTATAGCGGAAAAGACAGAAAAATGTCCTCTCCTTGTGCTATACTCGTAAAATACCTATCTTCAAAATGATACGAATGGGGCGTTATCACAGCATGAGAAGAGTGCAACTGGGTCATCCCGACATCAACTGGCTTCGTGCCTTTACCTTTACAATCTACGGAACAAGCGTCTTGGTAGGCTCTTATTTTCCGCTATTTTACCGATACTTAGGCTTCTCTACTACACAAATCGGGTACTTATATGCCATCGGTCCCCTCATTTCCTTATTCTCCAATCTTCTATGGAGCATGATCAGTGACCGTTATAGGACGATTAAGCGAATCCTCCTCATTCTTCTCGTTGGACAACTTGTGCTAACGCTCGCATTAAGTTTCTCCGTTTCTTTTGCCAGTATGATGGTGGTTATCACGATCTTTTACTTCTTCTTCTATCCAATATATCCGCTAGCCGATACGCTCGCTATCTCTACTGCCCTCCAATATGGAAGAAACTTTACCGTAGTTCGTATGTTCGGTTCTTTGGGATATGCTTTCTTTGCTATCGCTATTGGCTATGTACTCAGTCACTTTGGAACACCTTGGACGCTAATCATCAGCATGTTATTAACCATCACTACTTTAGTATTCACCTTTAGGATTAAAGACCAACCTGCCACAGCAGGAAAGCTTAATCTGTCTGGGTTGTTCACTATACTTCAGCAGAAGGAATTAATCTGGTTTCTTAGCTGCGTATTTTGTCTAGCGATTGGTCATCGTATGAATGAAGCTTTCCTTACCATTACACTCAAAGAAATGGGAGCTGGCGATAGCCTGATCGGCTGGTCGGTTCTGGCCTCATCCTTATCAGAAATTCCTATTTTTTTCGTCTTAAGTCTATATGGGGACCGGTTCAAGGAGCTCCCCCTTCTGTTAATCTCCTGTATTATGTTCGCAGCAAGATTCCTACTGATGAGTATTACGGATTCTGCGGGCAGTGTCATTCTCATTCAGATGATGCATAGTGTGTCCTTCGGCATCTTTTATGTAACATCTGTTCGATACTTGGCTCGGCTCATTCCAGATCAGTACCGGGCTACGGGTCTCGCTTTGTTCACCATCATGTGGTCTAGTGTGTCAGGGCTTCTAAGTGGAGCCTTGGGAGGAATGGTGTTTGAACACTTTGGCCGCAAAAATTTCTATTTGGTCGCGATGAGTTTTGCTATATTAGCTTGCGCTGGGTTTGCCTTCCGCTATTTGCGCAGACCCCAAGCGGACAACCAAGATGTTATACTATAGTTTTAACGCATATAAATAAAAATGCTCTTGCCGGGAAGCAAGAGCATTGCTATATCAAGAACCTTGTCCAACTAAAGACGGTGTTAGCCGATCCGTTCCATTTCCGCTTCACTAATCTCAAAGTTAGCAAATACATCCTGGACATCATCATTATCATCGAAGGCATCCATCATCTTAAGTAGTTTCTCAGCATTCTCGCCATCTACATCTACGGTATTCTGAGGTACCCATCGAACTTCGGCACTGCTGAACTCTAGACCTTCACCTTCGAGAGTTTCCTTAATTTTCTCCAGTTCGTGAGGATGCGTAGTCAATTCAAATGATTCTTCGGAAGTCACCAAATCATCAGCTCCTGCTTCTACCGCCTGCATCAGTAAGGAATCCTCATCTAGATCCTCAAACTTCGTACGATCAATCACAAGTTGGCCCTTCTCATCGAACATATATGCAACACAGCCTGACTCCCCCATGTTCCCGCCTCTTTTATTAAAAATCGAACGTACATCCGCCGCTGTACGGTTACGATTATCTGTCAGGCATTTGACCATAATTGCAACGCCGCCGGGTCCATATCCTTCATAATAAATCTCTTCGTAATCCACGTTATCTGCATTCCCCGATGCTTTCTTAATAGCCCGTTCGATATTATCGGCAGGCATCTTAATTGCGCGAGCACTAGCGATGGCCGTCTTTAGTCCAAAATTCGCATCCGGATTCGTTCCACCCTTACGAGCTTGCATATAGATTTCACGACTAAGTTTCACCCATTGATTATTTTTGGCCTGGTCGGCCTTACCCTTGCGGTCTTTGAATAATTTAAATTTCATGTGTAACGCTCCCCACCGGAATAATTGTGGCGTAAATGCCGATAAAGCTTTCTTTCTCAGTGTATCACTACCCTAAAGGTTCGGTCAAAGCACGTAAAAAAACACAGTCTGTCAACAGACTGTGTCTTTCGTATGAGGCCCATCATCCACTTCAGTGAACGATGCTAGCCGAGAGTATCTTATAATTTCACAACATTAGCTGCTTGAGCTCCACGATTGCCTTCCGTAATATCAAATTCTACTTCTTGGCCCTCGTCTAAAGATTTGAAACCGTCACCTTGAATTGCGGAAAAGTGAACAAATACGTCTTCGCCACCATCCACTTGTAGGAAACCATACCCTTTTTCTGCGTTAAACCATTTCACTGAACCTTTCAAATGAACAACCTCCTAAAATACGCCATTATTGGCGAATATCTATATTATAAGATAGGACCTACTTAAATGCAACGCAACTTTTGCCTTATTTATCAAGGGTGTAAGCGTACTCATAGTCCTGTTTACATTTGCTTTCCTAGTAGGTGTGCGTTATGATTTTATCAAGCTTTTGCATATGATTTCCTATTAGATGTATAGACTGGAGACAGACCCACTATGATTAAAAAACACGAAATTTATAAGACTGACAAATGGAATATGATGACGGTAGAAGTACAGGGAAAATACCTGGTTCTCCGTGAAATTTCAGATCAATGGGGAGAAGAGACACATACATTCCTCAGCCGTCCTGCCTTAATGCATTGGGCACAGAATCGCTTCCGCAAGGAAGATTTCGAAGGCAAGGAAGAAGAATGGCGTGAACTCATGAGTTCATTTAAGCAGGTATAATACATGGAAATAGACTATACCCGAATTGCCGTCTTTATTGTAGTTGCTTTTGCGCTGGGGTTGGTTGTTATTATGAACAAAAATAACATCCCCCCACGCTTAAAGCGTGGGATTGCATTATCTGCCGCAGTGATGATTGTACTCGCTTTTATCTTCTTGATTATTGGTTTCTTAGGGTAGTAAGAACAAAGCTGGTTCATAATTCACCGGAACCCAGGATATACTAAGGGACAAAAATTCCGGGAGGCCCCACGTTGTTCAACTATACGCCGTTGCTCTCGATCATGTTATCTTGTAGTCTTTTGTATGGAGCTACGCCGATATCCGCAGCATCCATCAAGTCCAATTCAGTAGAGCGATCTGCTACACATCCAAGGAGGATCCCTATGAGTACATTACCGAAACGTTCTGAGGTCACCGAAGAAAATAGCTGGAAGTTATCTGATTTATATACTGACCAAAAAGCTTGGGATCAGGCCTACGACAAGTTAAAAGCAAAGAAAGCTGAAGCTGGCCGTCTGGAAGGTAAAATTAACACGGTAGCCAATCTGAAAGCCGCATTCGAATTAGATGATGAAATCTCTAATGAGATTGAAAAACTCTATGTCTACGCGCACTTGAATCATGACCAAGACACCACGAATCCTACATATCAGGCACTTGTACAAAAAGCAAAAAAACTGAGCGTCGAGCTTAGTGAAGCCCTTTCTTATGTTACCCCTGAAATCTTATCTTTACCTGAAGATGAACTCGATGGGTTTATTAACAATAAGGAACTGGCTCCCTATAAATTTACTTTGGAAGAGATTAAGCGCGAGAAAGCGCATGTGCTCTCCAAAACAGAAGAAGCGTTACTTGCTCAAGTAGGTAATTTGTCTCAAGCGCCGCAAAATATTTTTGGTATGATCAATAACGCCGACCTGAAATTCCCCAAAATTAAGGATGAACACGGAAAAGAAGTGGAGCTAACTCACGGCAGTTACATTCAGTTCCTTGAAAGTCCAATACGTGAAGTACGTGAGCGTGCTTTCAAAGCTGTGTATGCGACGTATAGCAAGCAAAAGAATACGATTGCCGCTACATTAAGTGCCAATATCAACAAAAACATTTTTTATGCGCAGGTCCGTAAATATCCGTCCGTGCTAGAGATGTCACTGTATGGGGATAACATCCCCAAGGAAGTGTATACGAACCTCATTGACACAATCCATGAAAGTCTCCCGCTTCTTCAGCGCTATATGCAGCTGCGCAAGAAATTGCTGGGTCTCGATGAACTTCACATGTACGACTTATTCGCTCCACTCGTAGAAGATTACAAGTGGGACATTACCTATGATCAAGCTAAAACGTACGTCAAGGAAGGCTTAAAACCGCTAGGTGAGAATTATGCCAAAGTCTTGCAAGAAGGATTTGATCAACGCTGGATTGATGTCTATGAAAATGAAGGCAAACGTACCGGTGCATATAGCTGGGGAGCATACGGCGCGCATCCTTATGTTCTGCTGAATCACAACAATAACCTGAATAGTATGTTCACGCTTGCTCATGAAATGGGTCATGCTCTTCACTCTTATTTCTCCGATGAAGCATTAAGTTACCGTGATGCCCAGTATACAATCTTCTTAGCTGAAGTAGCGTCTACTACGAATGAAGCCTTGCTCATGGATTACCTATTGAAGCATGCTAAAGACCCTAAGCAAAAGCTGTACTTGCTTACGTATTATGCAGATCAGTTCCGTACCACTGTGTTCCGTCAGACGATGTTTGCTGAGTTTGAGAAAATTACTCATGAACGGGCTGAAGCAGGTGATTCTCTCACACCGCAAGAACTGTCGAGCATCTATTACGATCTGAATAAGAAATATTTTGGAGATAAGATGGTTGTTGATCAAGATATAGAGATGGAATGGGCACGTATTCCCCACTTCTACAACAGCTTCTATGTGTATAAATACGCTACGGGATTCTCCGCCGCTACCAGCTTCTCCAAACAAATACTGGAGGAAGGCCAGCCTGCTGTTGATCGTTACCTTGGATTCCTTAAGAGCGGCGGTAGTGATTATTCCATTAACATCCTTAAGAAAGCCGGCGTAGACATGTCTTCCCCTCAACCGATTCGGGAAGCAATGAGCGTATTTGGTGAACTTATTGAACAGATGGAGAGCTTGACGAAATAATTTAGTAAACAGCGATCAAAAATCCCTTGCCCGGTGTGGGTAAGGGATTTTATATTAGGATTATCTCTCATTTATTTCTACCAAAATTAAAGTCGAGGTGAATTCATGAAAATCCAATGGTCATTGATTGCTGCACTGGTATTCGCCTTAATCACCGCGGTGTTCGCTGTCATTAATGTGAAGCCCGTTCAGGTTAACCTGCTCTTCTCCACGGTAAGCTTACCACTCATCCTGCTCATTATAGGCTCGACCCTTTTAGGCGGTATCATAGTAGGTTCATTTGGCTTATATCGCAACTATAGACTGCAAAGAGAGAACCAACAATTGAAGCTGGATCTGATGCAACAGACAACAGTGGAGGAACTTAAAGCCACACAATCGCAAAGTGTACCTAAGGATTCCCTCAACAACACCACATCAGAACATATAGATTAACTTATTTTAGGAGGAACTCATCCCATGTCTATTACAATCAACGAATCTTATTTACTGGAAATTTTAAAACAACTACTTGATACCCCAAGCCCCAGCGGCTACACAGCTGAAGTTATTCGATTAATTGAAGCAGAAGCGGATAAGCTTGGAGTATCTTTTGCTCGTAATGCCAAAGGCGGAGCCATTCTGACTCTTGAGGGTCAAGATCCGAGCAAGACGATTGGACTTAGCGCACATGTAGATACATTAGGAGCTATGGTACGCTCGATTCGTCCCAATGGCACCCTTGCCCTGACCATTGTTGGCGGTTTCGCCATGAACAGTATAGAGAATGAATACTGCCAGATTCACACCCGCGATGGGAAGGTGTATACCGGAACAATTTTAACCACACACCCTTCTGTCCATGTGTATCCGGATGCTGGTGAATTTGCACGCAAAGAGAGTCATATGGAAGTTCGAATCGATGAGCTAGTGGAGACAAGAGAAGATGTACTTAAGCTTGGTATCCAAAATGGAGATTTCATTTCGTTTGACGCTCGGGCAGTCATTACCCCAAGTGGTTATATTAAATCCCGTCATATCGATGATAAAGCAAGCGTAGCCGCTCTTCTAAGCTTAATTGAGTCCTCCAAGCGGGAAGGATGGATTCCGAAGCATAACCTAGTCTTCCTAATCTCTAATTATGAAGAGGTCGGGCATGGAGCTTCCTTTATACCTGCGGGAATTGAAGAGCTGATTGCTGTAGATATGGGCTGTATCGGAGATGATCTTTCTTGTAAAGAAACGGACGTCTCCATTTGTGCCAAAGATTCTACTGGCCCGTATGACTATGATATGACTAGCAAACTTATTGAGCTGGCTACAGCTGCACAAATTCCATTTGCCGTCGATATTTATCCACGCTATGGTTCTGATGCTTCTGCTGCGCTTCGAGGTGGGCATGATCTTCGCGCAGCCTTAATTGGCCCTGGTGTGCATGCTTCCCATGCCATGGAACGAACGCACAAACAAGCCGTCTTGAATACGGCTCGCCTCCTAGCCGCTTATGTTACAAGCTAGGCTTAAAGCTGGTATCGCCACACTGCTACTTGCATCCTGCATCCTATGGATGATATCACTCGGAAGCCAATATATAAAGCATGAATATCGTTATGCAGAGCATACGGCTAGCAATGGTGTGATTCTACAAGCATTAATCCTAAAACCCGAGCAAGTGGGCCTAAAAGCGGTGAACGCACCTCTACAAAATGAGTCCAGCTTAGGGATGAATGGCGGTTTTTTCTTTGGTACCGATATTCTGAGCATTGCAGTTCAGAACGATCTTCCTGTTAAAGGAACAGCCCGTACGTATGGCACAGGCTGGTATAATGTGAAATACCCGAGAGGAACACTCGTGTGGGACGATACGGCTCGCCGCTTCTCCGTACAAGTCGTCTCATCCGCAGATGATCTTCTGGTGAAGAACCGGAACCGTTATTTTGCTCAAGGTGGGATCAGTATGAATCTCATGCACGAGAACAGTTGGCAGAGTGCTATCGATCAAGAAAAGTTACCTTATCCCTTGGAACAACGGCTGCGTTCAGGGCTGGTCTATGATGAACACAATCAACTGTGGCTAATTGTAACTCCTTCCCGTGCCACGGCAGCTGAGTTTCGATCCGCCATTCAAGAACAGATTGCCCCAGGTCGCTCAAAAGAAGGCATTTTCTTGGATGGGGATGGATCTTCACAACTGAACGTACCGGGTCATAATGTACTCGGAGACTCCAGAGATTTAAGACAGATTATATCTCTCAAATAAAATATTTAATACAGACTTGAATTTTCACGAATATCTGAGGTATACTACTTTAAATTTAACATTTCGAATCAAGCCGATGAAGAGATTCCAACTCGGAGGCGTTCTCGTCAAAAGTTCATGATGCTCATGACCTTCTAAGTTAACCGGAACCGCCCGTTATCGCGGACCAAAGAGGATTCTGACGTAAGCTTAGGGCAGAATCAAATTGGGTGGCACCGCGAGTCGTAAGCGCTCCTCGTCCCAAAAGGACAAGGGCGCTTTTTTTGTATTTTTACGACTAAGGAGCGGGTAATTATGGTAGACGTAGAGTGGATTCGAGAGCATGCAGATGAGGTGCAGCGCACCGCGAACGAAAAAGGAATTTCGCTTGATGTTAGCGAGGTCATCCAAGCCGATGAGAGATGGCGGGCATCGCTAGCCCGGGTAGAACAATTGCGCTATCTACGCAATCAGTTCACTTCTGAGATTGCTCAAGCTATGCAAGCTGAACAACAAGCAGACATGGCTCAGCTAAAGAACGAAGTAAGAAAGAATAATAAGGAGCTCCAGCTTCAGGAAAAAGAGCTTCAGCATCATAAGAAGGTTCTTCATGAACTGCTGATGCAGGTTCCGAATCGCGTATCTGAAGATACTCCTTATGGCCTATCGGATGCAGACAATATAGAAATCTCTCGAGTAGGTCAACCTCCAGCGTTTCCTTTCCCTATGAAAAGTCATATTGAACTCGGGGAGATGCATCAACTGATAGATTGTAGACGGGGTGTGAAAACGGCTGGAAGTCGGCACTATTATTTGCGAGGGATGGGCGTCTTACTCAAACGTGCGGTGGAGCAACTCGCCATAGATCTTTTGATTCAGCGAGGGTTTGAGATGCTAGATGTCCCTCTAATTGTGAACGCAGAAGCTATGGAACGAACGGGGTTCTTTCCTCAGGGAATAGATCAGAGCTTCAAGATTGAAGGGGAATCTAAATATCTTGTAGGTACTTCGGAAGTTCCTCTAATCTCGTATTATAGTCAAGAAATTCTGGATTTGACTCAGCCTAAGCGACTAGCTGCTCTATCGACCTGCTTCCGTAGTGAAGTCGGTTCGGCAGGACGAGATGTCAGTGGACTATATCGGGTCCATCAATTTTCTAAGGTGGAACAAGTCATCTTGTGCCGCAATGATCTTGACGAATCCGAGCGAATGCTCGCAGAGATTACCCAAAATGCAGAAGACTTACTAACTATGCTGGAATTACCTTATCGAGTCGTCGCTGTCTGTACGGGGGATATGTCTCAGAAGACATACAAACAGTTCGATATTGAGACATGGATGCCAAGCCGGGAAGCTTATGGAGAGACTCATTCGTCGTCGATACTTCTGGATTTCCAAGCTAGACGTTCCCATATCCGCTACCGCGATGAGACAGGAAATCTTGTCTTCTGTCATACCTTAAATAATACAGCCGTAGCTCTCCCAAGACTGTTGATTCCATTGCTAGAGAACCACCAGCAGGAAGATGGATCAATCTACATTCCTCTAGCCTTAAGACCCTATATGAATGGACTAACGCATCTTGAAATATAGAGGGAGCAGCCTACTTCTAAATAACGTCTAATAACTTCTAAATAAAGAAGCACTTTTGTGCTCTCTTTCGATAGCACAATAACCCAATATCCTGAAAGGGATCTTGGGTTATTGTTATTGTGCTCTCAGCTAAATGATTATCGCATGGAATGAGCAAGAGGCTCATGTCTTTCGTCTTCATCTATCTATTCTGTATAACTCTCTAGGTAACAACTACCCTGCTTGCCTTAACATTCGAGGACATGTTATTGTTGCTAACTTTTCGCTCGGAGCCTATACCCTTCCACTTAATGCACCAGCTTCAAACGGTGTATGAACTTCTCGACAATAGGCGAGGAACTGCCCTCCCGCTCTACCCAACCATAGTATACAGGATGCTCTTCAGGCAGTTCTAACATCAAGGGTTTGATGGATGCATGATTTGCGGAAAATGAGTAATCTATCCCTACAGTAATCGCAATTTCCTCACGTACTGCTTTTTCAATAGCCTGCACATTATTGGTCTTAAATAAGATGTCTACCGGTCCATACTTCTTCATGAACTGCTCCATATACCAAGAGATATATTCATCATCATAGAGGACTAAGGTCTGATTAATCATCTGTTCTGGCCGAATTGACGATTCTAAGGCAAGAGAAGAATGGGCGTGAACGCCAACAACAATCCTTCCCTCTCTCAATTTCTCAAAAATCACACCCTTCTCCTTCTTCATTTCACGCTCAAAAAAAACCATTAGTCCAACATCTATGCGCTGATGCTGTAAGTCATCCATAATTTCTTTGGGACCCTTTTCCCAAATTTGAATTTTGACTTGAGGAAAATCCTTTTTGAAATTAGAGACGACATCCACGAGTAGATGCATCGGTCCAGGAATAGTAGCAATTCTAAGTTCCCCGCTTAACGTATGCTTGTAACTCATAGCCTCATCTCGGATATCTTGTAGCAACGTCAGAATTTCATCTGCTTTTCTTATAATGATCTGGCCTTCCAGTGTAGGCACTGCTCCTTGTCCCCGTGCGCGGGTGAATAGACTCAAGCCGAGTTCTGTCTCCATGCTGGTAATCGCCTGACTAATAGCCGGCAAGGATACATGTTCTTTGCGGGATGCTCCAGTTAAAGAACCTGTCTTGGCGATACTTACGATATATTCGAGCTGTTCAATATTCATGCCTACTTCCACTCCTATTAATCCTTACTTAATTATTATTAATAATAACTAAATTTTAATTAACACTCAATCTTGCTACACTTAATTTGCTCTTACAGATTGCTTACTACAGGAGGAAAAATACATGAGTACACAACGCGTTGCAGTTATTACAGGCGGAGCTAGCGGAATTGGTAAAGAGACTGCACTTACATTTGCAAGAAAAGGCGATCAAGTTGTGATTGCGGACTTTAATGAAGAAGCGGGACAAGCTGTAGTTCAAGAAATTGAAGCTAAGGGTGGCCAAGCTACATTCGTCAAAACCGATGTATCTAAGTTCGAAGAAGTCGAAGCTTTGGTCAATGCAGCCGTAGATACGTATGGCAGAATTGATGTCATGTTCAACAATGCTGGGATCGGTGGGGCTGGGCCGGTGCTGGATCAAAATATGGAACGTTATGATCAGACCATTGCTGTCAATCAACATGGCGTAGCTTACGGCATTATAGCTGCGGGACGAAAAATGCGCGACCTCAATATTCAAGGGGTGATCATTAACACGACTTCCGTGTTCGGCTTTTTGGCTTCTCCGGGCACGTTCGCTTATCATGCTACCAAGGGTGCTGTCATTATGATGACCAAATCGGGGGCACTTGAGTTAGCTGAATATGGAATTCGAGTAGTTGGCGTAGCTCCTGGGGCAGTAGATACTCCTATCATTCAAGGATACAAAAATGCTGGGATGATCGATAGCATGAAAGCAAAAGTGATGGGTAACAAATTAACCCAACCAGCGCAGATTGCAGATACGGTCTATTTATTATCTCTGCCTGAAGCGAGTGCAATTAACGGCAGTGTCGTGATGGCTGACGAAGGATTTGCTTCGTTTAAATAATAGGAGTTCATTGTAGCTTCATATCTTCATAGTTTCCATACCAAAAAGCACCCCTACCTTTAAGGTAAGCGTGCTTTTGTTTTGCCCTTTGTATGTTCCACTCAAGCTTTTTTCTGAGCTTCAATTTTCTCAGCTAGCTCATTTAAATACGTCCAGCGTGTCATCAAATGTTCTAAATGCTCTTCAGCCTTTTGCTGTTCCCGCATTAACTCTTGAAGCCGGCCGGAGTCACTTGCAGAGGACTCCATCTCCTCGGCAATGGCGGTAAGCTTTAACTCTCCCGCTTCGACGTCCGCATCAATAGTGTCATATTCGCGTTGCTCCTTGAAAGAGAACTTGAGCTTTTCTTTGAATTTGTCACTTGCCCCTGTGCTTGTAACTTTAGGAGAGATCGTAGACGAAGGCACCGCAGGTGATTTATCCATCTCGGTTAAAGAGCCATTTTTCAACAGTTGAGCCTTACGTTCTTCATATTCACTATAGTCTCCTACATGTTCGGAGATACGAGCATCGCTCTCAAATGCCATTATCCGATCGACCGTCCGATCTAGGAAATAGCGATCATGGGAGACTACAAACACAGCACCCGGGAATTCATCCAGATAAGCTTCTAAGACAGTCAGCGTCTGAATATCGAGATCGTTGGTAGGCTCATCTAGCATCAGTACATTGGGTGAAGCCATGAGAATCTTCAGAAGGTAGAGGCGACGTTTCTCTCCACCGGACAATTTGCTAATCGGAGTCCACTGCATACCGGGATCAAATAGGAAACGCTCCAGCATCTGAGCCGCTGTAATTCGGGATCCATCCGCAGTCGTCACAATTTCTGCTTCGTCCTTAATATACTCAATGACCCGTTGTTCCGGTTTCATTTCTTGAGGTTCCTGTGTGAAATAACCTAATTTTACGGTCTGCCCTACATCCACCAACCCTTTTGTAGGCTGTAACCTGCCTGCAATGAGATTAAGCAGCGTCGATTTGCCGCTTCCGTTAGGGCCAATAATCCCTACGCGATCACCGGGAACTGCAGTATACGTTAAATCTCGAATTAACGTGCGATCGCCCACTTTGTACTCCAGATCAGAAATCTCCAAAATTTTACGTCCAAGTCGTGTTGATGCTACTGAGATATCGACAGAACCATTTTTCTGATCTGGCTTTTGATTCTGTAACGTCTCAAATCGCTCAATTCTAGCCTTTTGCTTGGTAGAACGGGCTTTCGCTCCTCTTCGAATCCAAGCTAATTCCGTACGCAGTAAATTCTGACGCTTATGCTCGGATGAAGCTTCGCGCTCTTCGCGTTCGCTTTTCAGTTCAAGGAAACGGCTATAATTCGCTTCGTAACGGAATAGACGACCATGATCGAGTTCAATCATGACTTTAGCTACCCGATCTAAAAAATAGCGATCATGCGTGATCATGAGTAATGCGCCTCGACGCTTCTGTAGATACTGCTCTAACCAAGCGACCGAATCGTTATCGATATGGTTGGTAGGCTCATCCAGTATGAGTAGTTCAGACGGCTGAATCAGTGCAGAGGCCAAAGCTACACGCTTACGCTGTCCTCCCGACAACGTTCCCATCAGGCGGCTCATGTCTGTTAATCCTAATTTAGACAGGACGCTCTTCGCTTCACTCTCAAGTGACCATACCTGCAAACGATCCATATCCTGTCCTAGCCTTGAGGCATCCTCCTGAGCTTGCTGATCTTCGGGTTGTTCCTCAAGCTTAGTCAAAACCTGCATGTAATCATATACCGTCTGTAGCTCTTCTCCGCCGCCATGGAAGACCTGCTGAAGAATCGTAAGATCTGGATTATAATCCGGATTCTGTGCCAGATAACGAATACGTACATCATTACTCACTGAGATTTTACCTTCGTCCGCCGTCTCAAGCCCCGCAATGACTTTGAGAAATGTAGACTTCCCAGTTCCGTTAACGCCAACTACGCCTACTTTATCCTGATCTTCCATCCCAAATGATGCTCCCGCAAACAGAACCTTTTCACCATAACTTTTGGATAACTGTTCTACAGTCATTATATTCATTGGTTGTACCCCTACTTCTATCCTATATTTGTACTGCGTCCGCATCTTTATTTCATCAGAGGCCGTTTATTCTGGAATTGCACAGCCATGAATGAACAGATGAGATACGAAGTGGATATCCTTTTCCAAATTTTCTCGGGTGAACTCGTGATTAAATAAGATGTCCATTTTCAAGCGATCCAACATCCCAATATAGGATTTCGCATGTAACATAGGCTCTTTAATTCCGCCTTCTTTCATAACGCTGAACACTCTGTTCATATAACTCTGCAAAAAATGTTCCATCATCTTCATGAGCTCCGGATCATTGTTAGGTGCCATAAAAAATAATTTGGTATGATCTTTGCGGTCATAATAGTATTCCAGATGGTGTTTGGCGATGAACCGAAGCTGATCTTCTAAAGATTGCTTAGCAGCTAAACCTTCCTCCAAGTGCTCCAAAAAAGTATCAAAGTCTCGTTTAGATACCGCAGCGAACAACTGCTCTTTACTCTTAAAATAAAGATAGACCGTACCCTTGGCTATACCTGCTGTCTCCGCAATCTCCGAGATCTTCGTATCATAAAATCCCTTGGCACCGAAATGGGCATATGCCGCATCTAAGATGGTATGGAACTTGTCCATATACTTCAGTTCACCTCCTTCTATGCCATAATCAGACCTATCAACAGGGCCACGATGCCACCTGCTATGGAACTTAACCCATTCACTGCATCATTACTCATCCATGACCAGCCGCGTATTCTTACACCAGCTACCCCGCAGTGTATAGGGACTTCTACTTCTCTTCCACATGCACTGCATTGATACATTCGCTGCAAGGTGGCACCGAGTAATGAGTCTGTAAAAGCACCCACCGTCCCCCCGAGCAGTCCCGCTAATACCCATACCCAGCCATCAGCAGGAAACGTCGCGCTGGATAGGGCTGCTAGTAAGGGAGCCATGATGCCAATAATTAACGCCCCAGCCACAAGAGCCATACTTCCCAAGAACGATATTCCACCAGAAGTACCCGGGAGAACCTGACGTCCTGTCAATATAGATCGTGGAGCCTTCTTGCTTAGTCCTCCAAGTTCCGTGGCCCAAGTGTCTGCGGTAACTGAACCCATCACTCCAAGGAAAGCATAGATCCAAGCGGGATGAGGCCAAATATAGTGAGCTAGGCAAAGCATCATCCCTAGTCCTCCATTGGCCCATACTTGTCCCGCATCTCTACGGCTACTTTTCTCATATCCCTGTTCTAGAACGGTCTTCTTATGCCCTTTCCATTTAGATAAGAGTGTAGAAGTAATAAAAAAGACTAACAGTATTCCAAACCAAAACACATTCCCCGCACCATAGTACACCGTTCCCATCACCATAGCTGCAAGCATGCCGGAGAGGGTAAGTGATTTTTTATAATAAGCTGCCCCTGCTACAAGAGCTGCACCACCCCATCCGATGAACCAGCTCATTACAGCTGATGTCCGATGGTTGTACTACCCAAGGGCTTACCATCCCAGAAAAGTTCCAACTGATCCCCTGCCACTACAGGCCCAACCCCAGCAGGAGTCCCTGTAAAAATAAGATCTCCTTCATCCAAGCCATAGTGATCCGCAATATAATCTACAATGTCTTGTAAAGAGAAGATCATATCATGGGTAGTCCCCTTCTGCACGGATTCTCCATTCTTATGAAGTTCAAATATATGGTTCCCAATTTCTTCTGTACCAGGAAACGCCTGATAGGGAGTAATGGGTGCAGAATTCAAAAATCCTTTAGCTGCCGTCCAAGGATGGCCCTTCTTCTTCAGCTGATTTTGCACATCTCGGAGGGTAAAATCAATGCCCAACGCCATAACATCGACCAGATCATCGACCGAAATCCCCGGGACGTAAGCTCTCGCAATTCGCAGTACCAACTCAGCCTCATAATGAATCTCACCTTGTTGTGAAGGAAGTCTAAGCACATGACCATCCATAGAACTTACCGCATGGGATGGTTTGAGAAATATCATCGGTTCTGTAGGCACATCATTGCCTAATTCTGCCGCATGAAGACGATAATTGCGCCCAACACAAAAAACGTTTCTGACATTGGATTTCATAGGTGTATCCCCTTCCTGTAATCTGTTAGGTGTATAACTCATTCGCTACGTACTGCATAGCGCTTACTTTTTGAACCAAGTTCTCCAGCGGCCTAGCTCTTGGTTCTCTCCATCAATCAAGGTCGCCTGCCACACATCGGGTCGATTGGTACAGATTAATAGATCTGGATGCATCTGAGCAATTCTCCGCATGGTCACGGGATCATCAATTGTCCAAGCCATCATCTGAACGCCACGCTCCGCAGCTTCATTTGCTAACGCAGGCGTAATATGTCTGGCAGAGATAGATAGAAATGCACTATCCATCTGCTTAAGGCGATCTAATAGATCTGGCGGATATCCATCAATAATGAGGCCAATCTCCATGCTTGGGTCCAAACTCTTTACTTTGGCTAATGCATTGACATCAAATGAGGTAAGAACGACATCGTCTTGCATTTGCTGACGCTTAACACAGTCGATCACCTTCTCTTCCAGGCCCGGGTACATATTGTTCTCTGTCTTCAGCTCAATGTTGACCTTCAAGCGCCCCCGCACTGCTGTAAGAAATTCATCTAATGTCACCAGTCGTTCACCTGCATAGGCCGCAGATTTCCAGCTTCCTGCATCCAATGTACGAAGATAGTTCCAAGACGCATTCTTCACAGGACCACGCCCATTCGTAGTGCGGTTCAATGTAAAATCATGAATGAGGAAAGGGACCCCGTCCTTCGAAAGTTGCACATCCGTCTCTACCCACCGAACATAAGGGTTCTCCATAGCTAGGTTCATGGCTGCCATGGTATTCTCTGGAGCCTTGCCGGAGAATCCTCGATGAGCGGCACAATAGTTCAACATGAAGCACACTCCTTAGGTCTGAAATCTCTTTTGATTTTCTAAATTCTTTTCTATTTTCTTTTTTAAACTTCTTTTCTAACTTTTTCTTTTCTAACTTTTTTCCAAGCTTTTTTCTAAGTTCTTTATTTTCCAAATTGTTTTCTATGCGTTAGCCAGAATTTTCTTGAGTCAAGTCTTTTTGCTCTGCTGAGGTCGACTTCGATGAATTAAATCCAAGACTTGTATTCGGAGCAAGTGATTTCAAATTACCCGAGGCATCAATCTTAATACCCGGAGACAATTTTTCTATCGATTTTAATAATTTCGCACCATCTGCTGCACTCTTGGGAATCGGCTGACCAATCTCCGTAAAGTAAGGAATCATTTTCAAGTCACACTGACCGGTAGTCTTACAGTCTGCTTCAAATACAGCCGTGTCCCACGTCTGAGGTCTCCCCGTAGCTTTGGTAAAAATAAAGTTACCTGCGCTGTAGGCAATCCATTTACCTTTGTACTGCTCCACGCCTTGGAGCACATGAGGATGGCCACCTACTACGAGGTCTGCTCCAGCATCCACGAAAGCATGGGCTATGGAATTTTGAAGTTCATCCGCTTTTGTTACTCGCTCTTTACCCCAATGAGCTACAACAATGACAATGCTCGCTTTTGCGCGCGCTTGCTGTATAGACTGAACGGCAAGTTTTAGATCTTCATTGTATATTCCTGCAATACCAGGTCTTCCTGCTTTCGCATTCCAGCTCATTTCAGGCAGAACGCGGCTGAAGCCAAGAATGGCAATTTTAATACCCTTACGCTCTACATATACAGGGGCGTAAGCCTCAGCGCTATCTTTTCCAGCACCTGCATAAGAGATTCCATTTGCTTTCAGATGCGATAACGTATCCAGAAGACCTTCTGTACCTTGATCCAAGGTGTGATTGTTAGCTAAGTTCACTACATCTACGCCTGCTTTTTTCATTGCTTTGAGCGCATCGGGATGAGATTTGAAGACAAATTGCTTATTTTTTGCTCCCGTTCCGCGCTCTGTGACAGGAGTCTCCAGATTTAAGAGCGTCAGATCATCCTTTTGAAACAGATCCTTCACATACTTAAACGGATAATCCGCTCCATTTTGAGTCATTTTATCTGCTACTTTGCCCGAAAATAATGTATCCCCGCCGAAATGAATGCGTACATGATCCGTACTCGATTTCACATTTTCCACATTACTTTTAGTTGTACTGGATACAGGCTCTGATACTTTTGATCCTTGATTCTGATTTTGACCTGAAATTATCCCGGACGGGCTATCTTTAGTTTTGGGAGGGGATAATTCGGCTTTAGATTTGTTATTAAAATAAGAAAAAGTAAGAACTAAACCGATAAGTGCAATTAGTGATAAGTTAAGCCATGTCCACGTCCGCCACTGCCGCTGCTGTATGTTCCTTTTATCCGCGCTATACTTTTGAGATCTCGGTTGAATCGCCCATTCACTCCTTTAATCCTAAGTATTTTTGTTGAAGCATCGTTCCTATTATATCAGTTATATTCGCTGAACTAAAGAATTAGGCGCAGCTTATATTTAAGCTAAAAAACCCGTATAAAGGACGACTTGCACATCCTTTTTTACGGGTCTTATCTAGCAATACCACACTTTTCTCAGCCAGTAAAGTCTGCCATATCCATCGCAAGCTCTTTTGCCTGCTTGATACAATCCGGTAACCCTACACCCTCAAAGGCAGCACCCGTTACATATAGACCTGGTGCTTGCGTTTGCAGTTGTTGACGAAGCGATGCGATATGCTCCAGATGTCCTACTGGATATTGAGGCATCGATTTGAAGAGCCGGGTAATCTCCGTGAATAGCGGTGTTGCTGTGATGCCCATAAGCTCTCGTAAATCTTTGAGTACAAGCTGCGTTAAAGCATCGTCAGGAAGCTGTACATTTTGTTCATCTCCCGAACGACCTACGTAACAGCGTAGAAGAACATGATCTTCTGGACTTGTATGCAGCCATTTAGTTGAAGTCCAAGTACATGCAGTTATGTTGCGGCCTTCCTTACGAGGGACCAGGAATCCTGAAGCGTCGAATATGCCTTCTAAATCCTTACGTTTGAATGCAATCACCACATTAGCCACTGAGACATAGTTCACAGCGTCCAGTGCATCTACATTCACAAACGGTCGGAGTAGATCCGCTGCAACAAAAGCTGGCGCGGTGACGACGACTTGATCTGCCTCCATTACATCGCCATTCCCCAATCTTACAGTATACCGACCTTCATTTTGATCAATAGCGGTCACCTCGGTGTCTAACATCTGCTGCACATCCTGCATCTCATGCACCAGAGCATGGATTAGGCTTTGCAGACCTTGACGGAACGTAAGAAAAGCACTGCGCTTCGTCCCACTATGCGTCTCCACAGGTTTCTTGCCCGACATCATTCCGCGCATTACACTGCCATGTGCGCGCTCTACTTCACCAAACTGCGGGAAGGTAGAATTCAAGCTAAGCTTATAGGTGTTGCCCGCATAGATCCCCGCAAGCAGTGGTTCGGTCACATTCTGAAGTACTTCACTACCTAGGCGACGCTCAATAAAGTGACCCAACGATTCATCCGCTTTATTTTTGCGTGCAGGAATAACTAGGTCTAGCATGGCGCGCATTTTCCCACGCCAAGAGATGAGACCAGACTTGAGAAAGGGTCCAATCTCTGTAGGAATACCTAACACCAGTCCCGAGGGCATCGGATGCAACTTCCCTTGTTTGACGATGTACGTCTTTTTGGCATTCGGATTTGTGGAGACGAGTTCATGTTCAATCTCAAGTTCTTGAGCCAGTTCAATCATCGCCGTTTTCCGGGCAAGAAATGAATCCGGTCCTTTCTCGATAACGAATCCGTCCCGGTGGAGTGTCTCAATTTTGCCGCCCATGGTTCTGCTTTTCTCAAGTACCGTAATGTGAGCAGAAATTCCTTGTTCCCGGTAGAACTTCCTCACATAGAAGGCTGTACTTAGTCCCGTTAACCCTCCGCCCACAATGACGATCTTCCTCGCAGAATCATTCATAGCCAATCATTCCTTTTCCCACGCTGTAATAATTGTATCGCTTAGCGTCTCCATATAGAGGGGATCTGTATTGAGTGAATCGGTACGCATGAGCCGCATATCAAGTTCTTCAGCAGCAGCTTGTGCTTCAATATCTAAATCATACAGCACTTCCAAATGATCGGATACGAATCCAATCGGAGCTACCAATACGTATTCAATTTGTTCTGCACTTAAGGTCTTGAGCGTATCCAGAATATCCGGTCCCAGCCAAGGCGTTGCGGTTCTGCCGGCACTTTGCCAAGTGAACTGCCAATCTTTGACCCCTGTCATGTCAGCCACAGCCGCAGAAGTCTCTAACAGTTGATCTTGGTAGGGATCGCCCATTTCCAGAATTTTAGCAGGTAAGCTATGCGCACTAAAAAGCACTTTCACATCGTCTCTAGCTGCGCCAGCTTCCTCGAACTGATCTAATTTCTGGCTGACACGCTGAGCCAATGCTTTAAGCAGCTGCGGATGCAGGTGATAGTCACGAATGAAGGACATAGTAACTCCAACTTCAGCCGCCTTTTCTTCCGCACGTTTCACGTAACTTCCTACACTCATAATGGAATAATGAGGAGCTAGAACGATACCAATACCGTGGGTAATGCCGTCTTCCGCCATCTGTTGCACACCATCTTCAATGAATGGAAAGGCATGTTTGAGCCCTTGATAAACGACAAATTCGACCTCTTTATCCTGCGTATTGCGGCTAAGCGTCTCTTGTAAAGCGTCCACTTGACGATCCGTGTTCTGACGAAGCGGGAAGAATCCCCCGACAATTGCTTCATAGCGATCTTTGAGTTCCTTTAATTGTTCAGGGGAAGGCGCGCTTCCTCGGCGAATGTGGGTATAATAAGCCTCAACTTGATCCAGACTCTGCGGTGTCCCATAGGACATGACCAGTACACCTATCTTTTGTTTCATGGAACAATCACCTCACGAAAGTATTGTAAAGCAGTTATCTCTATTCTTAGAAACCTTATGACCTGGATGCGCTATGATTACGAGCTATCGCTTCAGCAGAATACGTATGAATGAATTCCGTTAACTCTCGAAGTTTGTCCAGTGAAGCTTCTGGGAATAACCCATGTCCCAAATTAAAGATGAATCCGGGATCGATTACGCCTTCATCTATAATAAGCTTGGCATGTTCTTTAATTACTTCCATTGGCGCTGTGAGCACGTAAGGGTCCAGATTACCTTGAACGGCAAAGTTCCCACCGGTACGTCTGCGTCCTTCTGGAATCGATACACGCCAGTCGAGGCCAATGACATCGGCCTGAATTTGCTGCAGGGTAGGAAGCAGTTCTCCTGAGCTTACGCCTGGGAAATAAATTTTCGGTACATCGAGTTCGTCAAGTTCGGCAAAGATACGAGTAATCGTCGGTAATACGAAGGTCTGAAAATCTCTGGGTGACAAAGCGCCCACCCAGCTATCAAAGAGCTGAAAGGCTTTGCCGCCACTACGCACATGAGCTTTTACATATTCGATAACCATATCACCCAGCTTCTCCATCAGGCGATGCCATAGCTCAGGTTCCCCATACATCATGCCCTTGGTACGAATATAACTCTTGGATGGACGGCCTTCAATTAAATAGCTGGCAATCGTAAATGGAGCCCCAGCAAAAGTAATGAGTGGTACTTCCAGCTCACGATCCAAAATACGAATCGTCTCGAGAATGTGGGATAAATCTCCCTCCACATCAATCGGACGCAATCTATCAATATCTTGAGCAGTCCGAATGGGATTGTCGATGACCGGACCAATATTTTTTACAATGTCAAAATCTATGCCAATGGAAGCCACTGGATTCATGATGTCGGAGTATAAAATTGCAGCATCCACACCAAGTTTGCGGACAGGCATCAATGTGACTTCTGCAGCAAGCTCAGGTTGACGGCAAATTTCTAACAGACTGTAGTTTTCTTTGATCTTGCGATATTCGGGATCGTATCTACCTGCCTGACGCATATACCACACGGGTAGCTGATCCACTTCCTGCCTATTACAGGCACGAATGAACCGATCGTTATAAGTCATGAATACGCCTCCATCTATATATTTTCCCTAGCATCCATTATGCCCCTTTTGCCAAGTTGTAACAACCGCTTAACCCGAACATCTCATGACAATCCCATGAATAATACGACATTTGTGACCTATTTAAATTATGATATAATGTTTCATTAACTTATCATCAAGCAATAGGAAGCAACTACTACGAAGCAACAGATGTCTGGAACTGAAGGAGTGAACAACTTTGAGTACATGGAAAGTCAACTTAATTGTCCTTTGGTTTGGTCAATTTCTAGTCAATGCAGGGATGACCATGATTACCCCGTTCCTAGCGCTGTATCTCGCAACCAACTTGAATGTACATGGAGAGAAAGAACTGGGGTTATGGGCAGGAGCCATCTTTGCTGCCAATTTTGCTACCTCGTTTATATTCCAACCGCTATGGGGGAAATTAGCTGATAAATATGGACGTAAAATTATGTTACTGCGTTCAGGTTTCGGGATGGCCATCGTAATTACATTAATGGGATTTGCGACGACCCCTTGGATGCTGCTTGCCCTAAGACTACTGAATGGCGTCATCTCAGGTTTTAATCCAGCCGCCATTGCCCTCGTCTCGGGAACAACACCCAAAGATCGTATGGGCTTTGCTATGGGCACGATGCAGTCTGGCACCGTAGCCGGTACGATACTTGGGCCCTTAATCGGTGGTTTGCTGGCAGACATCGTCGGTTTCCGTCCCATTTTTTATATCACCGGCTTCTTACTCCTCATGGCTTCTCTACTCGCTTTATTCTTGGTCCGCGAGAACTTTGACCGAGAAGAAGCCGCACATACGAAGCAAATCTCGGTGCTAGCCGGATTTCGAGAACTCAGCAAAACACCGCAGTTACTCGCCCTGTTCGCCGTGACGTTCTTACTTCAATTCGCCATGCTTAGTCCCATGTCCGTCCTGCCGCTATATGTAGAGAAACTGCATGGATCCGTAATCAATCTTAGCTTCTGGGCAGGCTTTGTCAGTGCCATTACAGGATTATCTAATATGATCACCTCCCCCATTCTCGGAAGATATAGCGATAAGATTGGGGCACATCGCATCTTGACCTTTGCCCTGCTCGGTACAGCGCTTACCCTAATTCCTCAAGCTTTTGTTCATACGGTATGGCAGCTTATCTTCATTCGCTTTCTTATGGGGATCTGCATGGGGGGACTATTACCCAGCGTGAATGCCCTGATCCGCTCTTATACGCCCGATGGAATGGAGAGCAGAGCTTTTGGATTCAACAGCAGTACACTTGCTTTGGGTAACATGATGGGAGCGCTCATTGGTGGGTTCCTATCGGGTTATATCGGTATTGAAGGAATTTTTATCATCTCAGGTGTATTGCTTCTACTGAATACGGTATGGGTTCGCGCCAAGTTATATAAACACAGAAAGACGCCCAATTTTCAATAAAGACCTAGATAAGAAGTTGTTCAACCACGTCAAAAAGGCATCCTTGTCTCTTGTGAGACTGAGGATGCTTTTTAATGGATTCATGAAATCATGGAATAAGTTCTATTTCACAAGAGCAAGAGCCAGCCCATCAAAGGCAGGCAAAAATGTGCTGAGTAGACGCTCATCGGTGGCGATCATTTCATTAAACTTACGCATCGCCACTACGGAGGGTCCATTTTTCTCAGCATTTAAGGTTCTTCCTCGCAGCAATGTATTATCTCCAGCGATAATAGCCCCCGGATTCGCTAGTTGTATGGCTCGCTCCAAATAATGGGCATAATTCTCTTTATCTGCATCGATGAAAAAGAAATCAAACCGTTTGCCTTCCGCTTGAAGCTGATCTAGACTTTCTAGTGCGGGCCCGATCATATAGTTCACGTTCTTTCCAAAACCCGCTTCCTCCATATTATGACCCGCAAGTCTCGCGTTGTCCTCCGAAATTTCCAACGAAGTAATCGTTCCTCCGGGTACCAGTCCTCTTGCGATACAGATTCCGCTGTATCCACCAAGCGCTCCAATCTCTAAGGCATGTGTCGTACAGGAGGTGGTCACAAGCAAAGTCAATAGACGTCCATACCCTGGAGCAATAGATACATCTTGTATCCCTGCCGCTGCAATAGAAGCTTTGACTCGTCCAAGCACTTCATCCTCTGCATACAGTTCTTCGCTATATTGTTCTGGTGTCGTCATTCTTCTCTCTCCTTTCTATGGGTAAAACGAATTGTATGTTCTTGAACATTCGCCTATACTATATGGAATGAACATTTATAAGCAGGATCTCGGCACAAAAGCCCTTTTCCCCTAGGGATAGGCCCTTCTCATTGTAGGACTTTTCATGAATCGCTACAAGTCCACAGGGGAGCCCATGCTGACATGTTACTTTCCCAAATGGAGCTGATACCAACTTGCCAGGACCACTACAATTGATCGCCACTGCGCCGATGGGGCTTGAAGCCGTTGTCGCGCGTGAACTCAAAGATCTCGGATACGAGGATACTCGCACAGAAAATGGACGAGTTAACTTTACGGGTGACTATATTGATATCTGCCGCTGTAACCTGTGGTTACGTACTTCTGACCGCGTACTGATTAAGATGGGTGAGTTCGATGCTTTTACGTTTGATGAACTCTTTGAAGGAACCAAGGCACTTCCTTGGCAGGACTGGATTCCTGCACATGGTGAATTCCCCGTAGAAGGTCGTTCTCACAAATCTCAACTCAGCAGTGTACCCGCATGCCAAGGGATTGTGAAGAAAGCCATCGTAGAGAAGTTAAAAGAGTCGTATGATACGGAATGGTTCGAAGAAACAGGTCCAAGGTACGTCATTGAAGTCATTATGCTCAATGATAAAGCACTGCTAACCCTTGATACAACTGGACCTGCACTTCACAAACGCGGCTATCGCAAACATGCAACCGAAGCACCGCTCAAAGAGACCATGGCCGCTGCCTTAATTCTGTTAAGCCGCTGGAATCCTTCCCGTCCTTTCTATGATCCATGCTGCGGATCAGGTACTCTGCCTATTGAAGCCGCTTTAATTGGCTGGAACATTGCACCGGGTCTACGTCGTACTTTTAATTCCGAACCATGGCCCGTCATTGGTGAGGAATTATGGGAACAAGCACGCGAAGAGGCTTATGATGCGGTGCGAGATGACATCCCTCTGAATATTGCCGGCAGTGACATCGATAGCGAGGCCATTGAGATTGCTATGGCGGCCGCAAAGAGTGCAGGACTTGGGAATGAAATTACATTCACACGTCAGCCCGCTGCAAGCATCGTACCTGAAGGTGAATACGGATGCATGATTACGAATCCGCCTTATGGTGAACGGATCGGTGAAGAGAAAGAGATACGTAAGCTCATTGCTCAGCTCGGCCGTGTAGCCGCTGGGATGCCCACATGGTCATTTTTCGCCATCACCCCAACGCCACAATTTGAACATGAGTTCCACCGCAAAGCAGACAAACGACGCAAGCTATTTAATGGACGGATTGAATGTCAATATCTTCAGTTCCTCGGACCTCTACCCCCACGCCGCTAAGGCGGGGGTTTTGTTCTGCATGGCGGAAAGGGATGAACACCTCTCATGAATGCTACACGTAACCGATTCACCTCACTTCTTAAAAAGATGCTGCAGCATCCCCTAGCGCTTTATGTACTTTTCCTGGCCACCATGACTTGGAAGCTAGGTTATATGCACGCCCATCTGCATGCCCAGAATATTGATATGAACCGACTGGATTACATCATTGCGATAGGTTCTCTCATGCTGGCTTCATTTTGGACTTGGTGGTTACCCAGAAAAGGCCGCACCACCGCGTTAATTCTGCTTAACTTAGCGCTTACTGCCCTAATCTACTCCGATCTCGTCTATTACCGCTACTTCGGAGATTTCATCACTATTCCGGTATTATTCCAAGTAGGACAGGTAGGAGAACTTGGCGGAAGCATACGCTCATTACTGCGATGGACCGATCTCTGGTTTGTAATCGATTGGCTCTTGTACCTTCCAATGCTATTCATCACCTTGGGTAGAAAAAATACGATTCGACTTTCCTCTTACCTTGAATCTTCATGGGTTAGAGTCTCTTTTCTGCGCCGCACTATGAAAAGGCTATCATCGGGCCTACTTGTCTGTCTGCTGGGGCTGGGGCTCACTATATTTCCAATTCGCCACTACACGACAACTTGGGCGGCGGGCCTACTTACAGGAAATTGGTGGAATCTAGCGCTATATAATGTAACGGGGCTGCTTGGATTCCACGCGCATGACACTTATAACTATGCTGTGGGGCATTGGGGACCGCAGAAGAAGCTGAATTCAGAACAGATGTCTCGGGTTCAAGCTTGGTACGCTAATGCGGGCATACTCAGATCGGAGACTCCTAGTTCCCCCACCGCTTCTTATGGCGCCTACAAAGGGAGTAATGTCATCGTTGTCCAGGTCGAAGCCTTTATGAATTTCATGATTGGCCAAAAGATTGGTGGACAGGAAATCACGCCTCACTTCAATCAGTTAATGAAAGATAGCCTGTATATGCCAAATTACTATCATCAGACAGGTCAGGGAAGAACATCGGATGCAGACTTTTCCTCTCAGTCCTCCTTACACCCGCTTCCCACAGGCTCTGTCTTCACCAGGTACCCAGATCATACTTATAATGTGCTGCCACAAATTTTAAAAGATAACGGCTACCAGACCGCCGCTTTTCATGCCTATGAAAGCAGCTTTTGGAATCGCTATACGGTATATAAGGCTTTTGGATACGATCAATTTTACAGCAAAAAAGACTTCACCCTCGATGAACCACTGGGATGGTCTTTAGGGGATAAGTCTTTCCTTCATCAGTCCATCAATAAGATGAAAATCAATCAAGAACATGCAGGGAGCGCGCCCTTCTATTCTTTTTTGATAACGCTTTCTAGCCATCACCCCTATACGCTACCTGAGCAAGTGCAGGAACTCAACGTAGGCGAATTCCAAGGGACTATATTTGGGAACTATCTTCAAGCCGTCCATTACGTGGATGAAGCCTTAGGCCAGATGGTAGAACAACTTAAGCAAGACGGGCTGTGGGATCGCTCGATACTCTATATTTACGGAGACCATGACAATTCCATTCCGGATAAGACTTACTACGAAAAATTTCTTGGACGAAGCTTGAACGAGCTGGATATGGAGCAAATTATGAATCAAGTTCCATTACTCATCCATGTACCCGACAGTAAAATCAAAGGCATGGACTTGAGACCTGGAGGCCAATTAGATATGGCACCTTCATTGTTGCATCTACTCGGTATTCCTTCACAAGAATTTGCCATGATGGGAAATGATCTGTTTCACTCAAATCCACGTTTTGTTGTATTAAGATCTGGAGCATTCACGGACGGTACAATTCTGTATATGCCTTCGGCAGATGGTATTTTTGAGCATGGAGTCTGTTATGATCTAGCCACGCGCCAACCTACCGATGTAGAACGAGCACGGGCTGGTTATACAAAGGCCAAACAACAACTGGATTATTCGGATAAGACGATTGAGTACGACTTGATTCGAAAATGGACTCCAGCACCTTAGACCGCCACTCCCTAACACTTCAAAGAATCATTAAAAGCACATCAAAAAGCACAGCAAAAAAAGCACATCTCTATAATGAGAAGTGCTTTTTGTTGATTGTACTAAAGTACTTATCTGCTAAATTAGAGATGTGTCTTTTTGTACCTGCACGTATATAAGGATGTGTATTTTGATTAAGACCGCGCTTTTTTCACAAAAGGTTCAGCCTTTGCGATCACTTCATCCTCGGTAGGTGCACTGATATAACGTCCATTCACATATACAAAGGCCCGCTTCCCGCAAGGGCCACAGTAGGATTTACACCCAACTTTGATCTCTGCATCCGGAGCCATCTTCTGTAACTTAGGCACAAATGTCTTCAACCTGACAAAATTGCATTTATCGCATACACGTATATCGTTAGCCATGATTTTCCCTTCTTCTGTAGCTTATTGAGCCTATCTGTATATTCATTAGATCTTATGCACACTAGACCTTAACTACGAGACTATAATACCCGTATTGTAACCTAACTAAGGTTGTTAATCAACGGTTCTGCGATGGAAGTAAGCTCCTTATCGGAACAAATATAATTATTTTTTATTAACTCACTAACCTAAATTAAGGTATGATATATATGATTTCCCATTTTTGCCCATAGGTCAATTTTCCGGCAAACTGCATAGGACTAAATGAATGAATACATACAGATCAGGTTTACTTAGGGGGAAGACTATGGCTCAACAGAAACTATCCATATATTGGTTATTTCGATACCTTCGCCCTGTACTAGGGCGATTGATCATTTTATTATTGCTGGTACTCAGTTCTGTAGCTATGCAGCTCGTCCAACCACAGATCGTGCAACGATTCATCGACAAGGCTCATGTTGCAGGCATTGTAGCCGATTTATTCACGCTTGCTGGTATGTATCTTGCCGTAGCCGTTCTAAATCAATTATTCACGCTTGCCGTAAGCTATTTAGGAAATGATGTATCGTGGAGAGCAACCAATCAGCTTCGCGGTGATCTACTTCGACATTGTCTGCGCTTAGATATGCGATTTCATAATATGAAGACACCTGGGGAAATGATAGAACGTATCGATGGTGATGTTACGAATATGTCGAATTTTTTCTCTATGTTCATCATACAGGTCATCAGCAGTTTTATTCTGTTAGTTGGAATCCTAGGCTTTATGTTCACTACACATTGGCCCATTGCCATTGCGATGACACTCTTCACTTTGAGCTCCCTCACGGTTATGTTCATCATTCGAAATTTAGGGGTAAGCTCTTCCAAAGCCGAACGTGAAGCAAATGCCACCTTATTTGGATTGATCGAAGAACGTATTGCAGGTATCGAAGATGTTCAAGCGAATGGGAATGTACCTTACGTCATGAAAAGATTTCACCGCGAAATGCGTAACGTCTACCTCAAAGGTCGGCGGGCTTGGATGCTTCGGATTGTTCCTTGGAACACTACGGTTATTTTATTTGCGATCGCTGTTACGGTCGTGCTCATCATGGGTGTTCGTTATTACACTCTCGGTCAGATCTCCATAGGGACATTGTTCCTCATCTTCCAGTATACACAGATGTTAAATGATCCTATTGAACGCCTTGGAGATCAGGTTCAAGAATTCCAGAAAGCGAAATCCGGTATGCTTCGCGCTAGAGAATTATTGGCTCTACAGAGTCCGATTATAAATGGGACAAAAGACGATCTTCCTGCTGGTGCATTAGGACTTGAATTCGAGCATGTACATTTCAGCTACAACATCGATAAGCCGGTACTCCACGATATTAACTTCACTTTGAATCCTGGCGAGCGATTAGGAATCATCGGCAGAACAGGTAGTGGGAAATCCAGCTTAAGCCGTGTCCTACTACGTCTGTACAATATTGACAGTGGTTCCATTCGTATAGGAGGCATGGATATCCAAGACCTCAAACTTCAAACCCTCTATCGACGAATGGGTATGGTTACCCAAGATGTTCAATTATTCGATGGGTCCTTACGAGACAATCTGACGTTATTTAATCCCCTTATTACAGATGAAAATATTTTAGCTACGACGGCTAGACTTGGTCTCCGGGTATGGATTGACGCTCAACCTCAAGGGCTGGATACGCATCTATCCGCAGGAGGCGCCTCTCTTTCTGCGGGGGAAGCCCAGCTCTTCGCCTTGACCCGCGTATTTTTAACTAAACCCAGCCTTGTTATTCTAGATGAGCCTTCATCGCGCCTCGATGCTGCGACAGAAGCCTTGCTGCAGTCTGCTGTACATCAATTGATGAGCGAGTGTACGGGAATTATCATTGCGCATCGATTAGCTACCTTAGATACGGTCGATCACATTATGGTCCTTCGAGATGGCCGTATTGTAGAATTCGGTAAGCGAGAGCTACTTGCTCTTGATCCTTCTTCAGCTTATGCGAAGCTGATTCAGACCGGCGAAGAGGAGGAATTAGCATGAGTGTATCCCTTTTTATGCGAAGATTATTGAACTACAACATACCCCTAGCGCTAATCAACGGGCTATTATGGGGTGTGTTTCACGCCTTACCTCTATTTACTGGCCTTGGCATTCAGTGGTTTTTTGATCGGGTTGCTACAGAATCACATCAGTACCTATGGCTCGCGGCACCCTTGGTGTTCATAGCACTCATAAGATTTCTACGTGTTAGTGTATTCTTCATTGCCTTCTTTCAATGGGTCACCTATATCTATCATATTGAAGCTATACTTCGTACCAATATGCTCAAAGGGATTATGCGATGGCCGGGACGTAATTTACCCGCCTCCCCCGGAGAAGCTGTCAGTCGTTTTCGGGAAGATGTTAGTGAGGTCGTAGAATATGTAGAATCTTGGGTAGATGTATGGGGACGTTTTGCTTTTTCTGTCATCTCTCTCATCATCATGGCCCGAATTAATCTTTGGATTACCCTGACTGCGGTTCTCCCTCTTGTACTCGTCACCATTATGAACAATTTGTCAGGTAATCGAGCACGAACCTATGCTCAAAAAAACCGAGAAGCTACAGGTAAAATTACCGGGTTCATCGCAGAATCGTTCGGTGCAGTCCAAGCTCTTAAATTAGGTCAGGCCGAGGACCATGTCCACGCCAGATTCACCGATCTGAATGAGGCCCGAAGAGGTGCGGCACTCAAAGACAACTTTTTCAAGCAATGGATGCAATCCTTGAATCAGCACATTTTAAGCATTTGCACAGGTATTATTCTGCTGATGTGTGCATCACAAATGCGCGCAGGTCAATTTACGGTAGGTGACTTCGCCCTGTTCACATCATATCTGACGAATTTTTCCTACAGCATTTCCCTATTTGGATTTATGATCTTCCAGCATAAACGGCTAAAAATATCTCTGGATCGCATGCGAATTCTGTTCCGTCCGGGGGAGGAAGATCAGATCATACACCCGAGTCCAGTGTATCTGAATGAGGAACCACCCGAGTCTCTAGCACCAATTCATTTCCCAGAAGACCAACTGAGAACCTTAGAAGTTAAAGGACTCTCCTATATGTATCCCCAATCTACACATGGGATCAAGGATATTCATTTCAAGCTAGAACGTGGACAATTCCTCGTCATTACGGGTAGAGTAGGTTCCGGTAAATCCACACTTATCCGGACACTGCTAGGGCTGTTAGAGAAATCAGAAGGAAATGTATTATGGAATGGACGGGCGATCGACCCTGCAACCTTTCTGATTCCTCCTAGAACAGCTTTTACACCGCAAGTCCCGCGCTTGTTCAGTGATACACTCAAAGAAAATATTTTATTAGGCAAGCCAGATCGTGGTGCAACTCTGGACAGATCTATTCGGCTAGCAGTCATGGACAAAGACATTGCCGATCTTGAAAAGGGGATGGACACCTTCGTCGGTCCCCGAGGGGTTATGTTATCTGGCGGGCAGATTCAACGAGCGGCTACAGCTCGAATGATCCAGACCGAATCCGATCTGTTCTTATTCGATGATCTTTCCAGTGCCTTGAATGTTGAAACTGAACATACTTTATGGAGACGGATATTTGAAGATCAGCAGATGACCTGCATCGCTGTGTCTCACCGCCGAGCGGCACTTTCCCAAGCGGATCACATTATTGTGATGAAGGATGGCCGCATAGAGGCCGAGGGCTCTTTATCTGAACTGCTAGATACTTGTGAAGAAATGCAGCAACTGTGGCAAGGCGAGCCCACACCTGTTCCTAATGCTTAATGAACAGTTAGGGAAAGCCATGTCTTATCAACAAAAAGACCGCGAATAATCGCGGTCTTTTTGTTTCGGTTCAAGGTTTTACGTTAATGGTTTTACGTTGATGCTTTAAGTCAATATGTTATCTCGATATTACCTCAATATTTTTGATAAAAAGTTGAAAAAGAATGGGTACGAATTAGTTCCGATCGTTCACATTTAACATATTTGTACCATTCACAGCCTACATTCAAGGTGAAATGGTTCTGCCCGATACTAAAATATACTGAAGTAGATTCGGTTGTATCTGTATCCCGCCTTTTGACCTAATATCCTTTGTAATTTGTGCATCTTTTTTCACAGAAGGTCTCTTTCTATCTTTAATGTCTACAGAAGAATAAGGGATATCCAGTGTGCTCCCTTGTTCAAAATATATGAGGGTAGATAGGTTCTCTTGTCCTTCTGGAACATCGGCCCCAGATATATTTTTAGCAACTACATTAAAGATGACTTCAGTAATTTTATTGCGAACATTCGTAGATAATGTGTAGTACAAAGGTTGAAATGCACTCGGATTTAGTGTGCGCGAGATGGCTACACGATCATCATCTAAAAGATACTTCAAGCGACCCTGCCTCAATAATCTTTCATCCTTAAGCTGTATTATATTCTGACTGACAACGGCACGATAAGAGAATGAATTGAACAACACGCGTGCAGGTATAATCATCGATCCCTTTTCCATAACAGGTGCTGTGTCCATGGATACGTCCTTCCCATTGACTACGGCATTTTTGCTACCTAGTTTAATTTTCACAACGTTCTTCCCTTGCTTCATCCAAGCAGATTGTGAGGCTTGATCATAAGAGACTTGAGCACCCAAAAGCTCACTTGTAGATCTTAATGGAAGCATCAAACGATTATTATTCTTATCCACGTAGGGAGCCTTAGGATAGGTATAGGCTACATAATAATCATTCATTTTAAGAATTATGGGTGTTTTTTCTTGTGAAGCCGCTGCATAACTCTGATTAGGTAAGATAGATCCAAATAGAACTAACAGCATCCCAAACACTACCGTTTTATTAAACTTCATTTTATCATCCTCCTTTTTTTGGAATTCAGAAGTTTAGACGAGCATTGATGAATTTTGTTGCGAACGATGATAACCAAGAAGATACACTGTTCCTCTTCCTCCAGAGCTGTAGAAGTATTGCACACAGATTGAACACAGTCAAAATAGCCCATGCTTCATGCTGTATAAGTATTTTTAGTCTCTTTGTGAAACGAAATCTATTGCAAAAAAAAGACGCATTCAAATCGATCGCATGCGATCCACCTGAACACGCCCTGTATAGAGCTGTATTGAAGCTGTACGAGAATATTAATGATCTCCGTGGTTTCCTTTTGAAGGATTCGTAATTACAAACCCTTCCTCTGGGAAATATAGATAATCGATCTTTACGCCATCAAGTAATGGCTCGTTAGGATCTATAATAACGTCGATCTCCTTGTCAGTAGAGACGATCTGATCTTTCTCTTCAGGCTTGGCCAAATCCATCCCATAGTGAGCATGATCTCCATGCGCATGGGTAATGAACACTTTGAGCAATAATCCTTTGCCTTGATGCTCTTCCTTTTCGAGCTCTAACTTAATTATTTTCGCAGCATTTCGGGTAATTTTGACACTCATCAGCATTCGCTCCTCTAGTGCTTGTTCTAGTGCTTATTGTAAATAATCTACTCCTCTAGTGCAAGGAGCAGATCATAGTACAGGATATTTGCGCTCCGCCCGATTCACGAACCAATTCATTAAGATCATACTTACCGCAATATCATCCAGCGGCATAAATGGAATGGCATCGGGAAGGATCCAATATAAAAGTGCGGGAACAAGGAACAACATTTTCTCCCCTAATGGAATCTGCGAAGAGGTCATCAATCGAGGTAATCTCCGAAATACATGTGCCCAGTTTTTAGCGGACCAGAGTTTTTGTAATTTCATGATGGTTCACTCCTCTTATCAAAAATGGCTTACCTAAGTAGGATACCCATTTCCTTATGTCCTGAATAATTTAGATCGTTAACCACTCTGCAAGAAGATTCGATATATCTTGATACATTTGTTCAAATTGTTCCACAGGCAGAGGATTCACACCTACTCCTGCCTCAATCGTGAATCCGGGCCTCCTGAAGTACTGAATGAACCAGTCTTTGTACCCAGCATCACTGTCGGTTAGCTGCACTGGAAGATACCCCGAGACTCTACCTAAACGCATAGCCCATTCTTCTGCTTCAGGAGGTTCACAGTCTCGATAGTTCCAGTAGATCTCTTTACCTTGCGTATGGAGAGACAGGACCGCATCAAATTGTTCCTGAATTGTAAAATGGGATAGTGCTATGGCCTCTGGTTCGGTCAATGCCGCACTACCGCCATAATCTTTAGATGCAGGACCCTTTTGTCCCCTTCGGATTCGCTCTTCTTCCCATCCGGCTGGGAATTGGTCGTTCAAGTCTACCCCACGAATATTTGCTTTCCACCTGGAAAAGTCTCTACTTCCTCCATTCCAGCAAATGAGTTCTCGTTCAAGTAGGCTTCCTTCCTCTATCCCTTGTTGTACGAGGTTCACTCCATCTGGATTGACCATCGGTACGATCCAAAGTGTATTCTTGTCTAACCATACAGGCGCTATGTCTCCATACCTTCCACAATGGGTGGTACTCGCAAAAGACAATTCTTCAACAAATTGCAGTAAAATGGGTGTCGTAATCCATTCGTTCGCATGAACTGAAGCATTGGCATGGAGTTTTCGTAAACCTGTACCTAAGCCTAAAGCTAGGATTGGACGTCCACATACGCTGTGACCAATCACTTCTTGCCGAATACAGGGATAGGTGTTTCTTAACAAAGACACCTGATGCATCATCATGTCAAACGTGTAGATATCCCCGTCGATGCTTACATTTCTTTGTCGTGTGTTAGTCATTCATAGCCCTCCTTACACCCGTAATTCAACGTATGAATAAGGACGTGCAGACTATGTCAAGAAATGGTGGATGAATATATAAAAAGAGTCCCCACATCCTTATATTAAGGACTGGAGACTACTCACTATAATACCGGGAACTGCCATACTACAGGGGTAAGCATTATCTGTTCTCCAAGCCAACTATGCGCTATGGACTGGAACATCTCTGCATCACCGCTGCAAAAGAATTGGTGAATGGGTGTCTCGTCTGCTGTGGCGAGCTGACCTTTCTGATAAAGAACGGTGCTGATCTCACGAGCCGTCTCATCTGCTGAACTAATCAGCTTCACTTTCGGACCCATCTCTTCTTGAATGGCATCACGCAGGAAAGGATAATGGGTACAGCCGAGAATTAACGTATCGATTTTGAACTTCTTGATTCCAATAAGCGCTTTTCGCACGACCGCCTGAGCAGCCACGGAATCGAACATCCCTTGTTCTACTAAGGGGACAAGCGTTGGACAAGCATCACTTACAACATCAATAAAAGGCGATAATTCTCGAAGTGCCGCTGGATAAGCTTCACTTTGGATCGTACCTGCGGTACCAATGACACCGACATGTCCGGTCTTGGTAGCGCTGATGGCTGCCCTCGCCCCTGGACGAATCACTCCGATGACAGGAATGCTTATTTTATCAGCAATGTAGTCCAAGGCCGCAGCAGTTGCCGTATTACAAGCAATCACGACCATCTTAGGCTTGTATTGAATGAGATAATCCACAATTTGTTCGGTGAACAAGCGGACTTCTTCCGGGGTTCGGGGGCCGTAAGGAGCACGGGCAGTATCTCCGAAATAAATAACTTTCTCCCGTGGAAGTTGGCGCATGACCTCCTTGGCCACCGTCAATCCTCCTACACCCGAATCTAGTATTGCAATAGCTTGTTGCACGAACATCCCGCTTTCTTTCGTTTCATAGTTGAATGAATCCGATAATTATTCTTAAGTACTTTATGATGCAGCATCATAAAGGGTACCTAAATAGTACCCCAATTTGCGCAGTACTACAACAAATAGAACCTTATGAATAGGCAAAAAGGCCCCTAAGGGCCTTCTGTAATTATCACTAGGGTTGAAAGATTCATTTATAATTTAATTTATAATTTATCCACTTCAGTCTGCGTGAAATCGGCTACACTTGCTGGATCATTCCCCGTGGAGGAGACGTATACGACCGCTTCTTCTACGTCTTTCACGCCTCCTTTACCCAAGCGAAAAGATTGCACACGCGTTACGAATCCTTGGGTCTTTTGTTTTGCTTTTCCATAAAGTTCGGTACTCTGTCCTCCTACTTTTTCAGCTACAGCCCTTGATTTATCTGTTACCTGCCGCGCCTGAACTACAATATTTGTGCGAAGTTCTTTGCCTGCTTTGGGAGCAACGAGTAACGCGGTCACAGAACCCACAACACCGCCAAATATCGATCCCCAAACAAAGTGATTTTTGCTCATGCTTCATCTCTCCTATCGGCCATGCCCGCGAGCCGGGCGAATGCCTATATTGTTGATGTATTATAATCCGCCTGAGCTTGACCTGACACACATTACAACAAAAAAATAATGAATTTAAAAATGGAGCAATGTACATTGCATAAAAAAGCCCCCCTACTCCAAGCTGCAGTAGTGGGACTTATCCATCATCTCTAAGATTACGACCATCTATCCTCTAAGATTGCCACCATCTTGCCTCTAAGATTGCGACAATTCCTGATCCAAATACACGCGAATACGATGTGCAAAATCGGCTAATGCATCAGGCAAAACGTGCATTAATGATTCTAGTCCACCCTTGTCCCAGCTAAAATATTCTTGCACCAAAGGTCGACGCAGCCGAACGAGCTGAATGAGTAGGTTCCCCATATCCTCCGGAACGACATGCTCATCTAACATGATGTCGACGATATCTTCATAACTACTCGCATCCCGCATAATGAACCCATCAATCAGATAACTCCCTACATCTGTAACGACCTCTATAGCTAAATGTAGCGCACGTTCTTCCGCATAACGGTGGAGGAGCAGATGATCTGTCTGATCCGATGCACTTTTCAAAATCTCAATAATATCCGGTAACACTTGTAATCTACGCTCAATCTGTTCCCGATTCACATAATACATGGAAGAACTCCTTAAAATTCGTAGTCTACAGCAATAGAAGATTCTCTAACTTCATTCATATATTCAATAACTTTGAGATGCTCAGGATGAACTTGATAGCCGTTCAAATCCTCTTGGGAAGCGAAAGTAGCTACTAATGCGATATCATATGAACGCGCAGAGTGAATGATATCGGCTCCTACTTGTATATCCACCAGTTGTTCTACTTTACCGTCCAGCTCTCGCAACACTTCAAGTGTACGGTCAACTATTGCGGTAGAAGCATCTTTCAATTTGAACAATACAATATGTTTGATCATGCCATCGTCTCTCCTTAGGTTTCCGAAGTCATCGTTCCAACAAAAAATATATCATGTACAAGCCGAAAGAAAAAGAACTTGAGTACGATTGATAGAGGATCTTGTGGATCCTTACAGCGATAAGCGTTAAAAATTCAAAAAAAAGACGCCCCTCCAAGGGCGCCTTCTCTATGTCTTACTGCTGCTCTTCTTCTTCAAAAAAGCGAGGTAGATAAGGCTTGTGTGCTTCCAGCATCTCATCCAGTAGCAATTTACCCACCGTTACAGAAGGCACTAACGGATGATGGGTCATGGCTTGCAGCGCTAAGCCGCGATCTCCACTAACTGCAGCATCGATGGCTAGACTCTCGTAGCTTTTCACAGCATGGAGAAGTCCTTTAATATGTTCAGGAATATACTTCGGCATCAATGGAATCGGCCCTTGAGCCGTTACAATGCAGTTAATCTCAATGCTCGCATCCTCAGGCAAGAAATCAAACACAGTGCCGTTAGGTACATTCAGCGTCTGAATATCATTGGTCCCTTTGTACAATGAACGCATCAATTTCACTGCAGCTTCAGAGTAATATGCTCCCCCGCGTTGTTCCAGTTGTTTTGGCTTTTCTTCGAGAGACTCGTCGGCATATAATTCGAATAGTTCTTTCTCTACCCGACTCACAACGTCAGCACGCGTACCATCTTTCTCCAAAGACTCTTTCATCTCGTCGAACATTTCGTTCGTCATATAATAATATTTCAGATAGTATGTCGGTACCGCGCCTAGGGATTGCAGGAACTCGGGGTCCCAGCCTACGGTCGGTACATTCTTGGCACTATACTGCTTACCACCTGCCAGAATCTCAGGAAGCTTCTCTTCCCCATTCACCAGCGCAGAAGTTACCCAGTGCAAATGATTAATGCCTACAAATTCGGGCAAGACTTGCTTTTCATCTACCCCATACTCTTCTGCAAGGAACTTTTGAAAGTTAATAGGAGAATTACACAAACCTACGGTCTTCACACGAGAGTACTTTGTTACGGCTTCTGTTACCATACCTGCTGGATTGGTGAAATTAAGCATCCATGCTTCTGGAGCCAACTCTTCAATGTCACGACAGATGTCCAGAATCACCGGGATCGTCCGTAGTGCCTTGAACATGCCTCCGGGACCTGTAGTCTCTTGTCCTACAACCCCATGTTGGATGGGAATATGCTCGTCTTGCTTCCGCGCTTCAAGTAGACCGATACGCATTTGCGTCGTCACAAAATCTGCACCAGCAATGGCTTCTCTGCGGTTCAATGTCAAATGAACTTTCATAGGGATGCCCGCTTTGCGAACCATGCGCTGTGCTAATTTGCCTACAATATCCAGCTTATGCTTGCCTTCCTCGATATCCACCAGCCAAAGTTCTGCAACTGGCATGTCCTCATATCCCTTAATCAAACCTTCAACTAGCTCGGGCGTATAAGAAGATCCTCCACCAATCACAGCAATTTTGAGTCCTTGTCCCTTATTCATGTACAATTTCCCCTTTCTGGTCTGACACTGTTATATTCTGTAAAGTAGCCATCACTTCGTCACTCGCCGGTTGGTTGTCTGCATCCATGGCACTTAATATGGCTCCCATTACAGGATCCATCGTAATTCTTACAATCGAAGCCTTCGGAGCGATCCGTCCCAATTCTTCAGTAATCGCATCAATCATAGGATTATTCATACTCTTAGCTAGAACACTTCCGCCTAAGACCACTTCAAAAGCTTCTTCCTCCATACCTAATCGACGAATTAATGCACCCACCGCATTGGCATGCTCACGACCTTCTTCTAACAAATAATCAATAGATAATGCATCTCCAAGCTGTGCAGCCTTAAAAACAAGCTCTGCCAGATGAAGCGGTGGTGAAAAGCGATCATCTAGTGCAGCATCCAACATCGCAGGAACATCAGCGAATTCTGTTGTATCTAAGACCATTTGCTGTAATATCGTAGGTCTACCTCTCCCATCCCAAGCTCGAATCGCAGAACGGAAGGCAAAGTCAGCCAGACTTCGACCCGATCCCTGACCGTCTCCAAAGAGATAACCGAACCCACCATATTGCAGTTCTTCTCCAGCGCTATTGCGAGCAGCCGCATTAAATCCAGTACCACTAATAATTACGGCTCCATAAGAACGTGAGGTCCCCGCTCGCATAGCGATCATCGTATCACAAGCTATTTTGTGTCTAGGAAAACCTAGTGAACCAATCATTGGACGTAAAATTTCGAAATCCGGTTCCCGATCAGCCCCCGCTAATCCAAAATAAGCGAAATGAATATCCTTTGGTGTCAACTTGGCTTCTTCAAGTGCCAAGCGGCAGGCTAAAGCTATATTTTCTTCTGCCTGTTGAAGACCGGTCTGATGATTGCCGTTGCCCGTATCTCCTCGGCCTTGAAGGTGTCCTTGATCATTCACAATGAGGGCGTGGGTCTTGCTTCCTCCCGCATCCACTCCAAGATAGTAATTCATCTGCTACCCCCTCCTTCTACCATTTAGTGTACACAAAAAAGACTATTGCATTCTTCCGCAATAGTCTTATGAACTGATACTATTCTACTGAGTTTACATTATAGTTCCTGTTGCACTCTATGGCGCATTTTTGAGGGAGAAATGCCATAATTTCTGCGAAATAAGCGGTTAAAATTCGACAAATTACGAAATCCACATGTAGCAGCAACTGATAGTATTGAATCATCGCTCTTCTCTAGAAGTTCCACAGCATGTGCTAGCCTAAGCTGAACTAAATAATTCAAAGGTGCACTTCCTGCCACTTGGCTGAATAACGCACTGAACCGAGAGGGACTCAGATGCACGAGCTCTGCCAAGTCTCTCACATTCCATGGTCGAGACAAATCTTCTTCCATCGCGGCGATGACTGAACGCATCTGCTCAATCTGCCAACTAGGCATCATTTCAATTAACTCTGTAGTACTGAAATATCGATTCACTTCCGCAAGGAATTGAAGTAACAATCCCATAATAATGGAGTGATTTGAGCGTTTTTTCGCTACATATTCGTTCAAAATCTCCCGAAGATACTTGCTCATCACTGAACTTCGTTCGTGGGTACATGAGATGTACCTTGTGGAGCTAGCTTCATTATCCCGAAAAGGACGAAGCAGTTCAGGGTCATACCGCTGGGCAGGTGCCAGTAAAATGGGATCAAACATTACCACACCCATCTCTAAATCCTGACCTTCATAAGCACGGTGAAGATCGTCAGAATCGATGAGGAATAGATCCCCTTCCGTGAAGGGATATTCTCGGCCATTAATTACATAAATACCACTTCCGCTTAAAATCCAATTAATCTCAAGCTCTCGATGCCAATGCAGCCGCTGAAACGAGGGGGTAACTCCAAGCGTAGAGGAGGCCGTCAATGGAAAATCCGTGGGTAGAAATATATTGTCTCTAGCAATGTCCAAATTCTCATCGTATATGGAAGGCCTCACCCTGCTCACCCCTTTGTCTAGTCATCGTTCATTCTATTGAATCATATCCCTGCGCTCAGTTCAATATTGCTCTATCTAAGGATGAAGGAACTCAAACACGGCTTGAGCAATTCGCTCTGAGGCGTAGCCATCTCCATAAGGATTACTCGCTTCAGACATGAGACGATAGATGGAATCATCATCCAGCAGTCGCACAATTTCCGTATATACTTTTCGCTTATTCGTACCGATACAACGTAGGGTTCCAGCTTCTACACCTTCGGGACGTTCGGTCTTATCTCGCAGGACAAGAACCGGCTTAGCAAGCGACGGCGCCTCTTCTTGAATCCCCCCTGAATCCGTTAGTACGAAATGACTCCGTGCCATAAAGTTATGTGCCGCTACTACATCCAGTGGACTGCATAGATGAATCCGTTCCCGGCCTCCTAGATACTCCTCGGCTAACCGAACAATAGCTGGGTTCGGATGAACAGGGAAAATAAATTCGACATCATCCCGCTCTTCTGCCACTCTAGCTACAGCCTGAAATACGGCCTCCATCGGTGCCCCCCAGTTCTCTCTTCGGTGCATCGTCAGCAAGATCCATTTTTTATTCGAATCGAGTTCCTGCAACAGGGGATGATCGAATTTGTCTTTAATCGTCCATTGCAAGGAGTCAATCACTGTATTTCCGGTAACATGTACGTGTGCAAAACGATTCTCTGCGGCAAGTTGCAAGGCAGAGGTCACCGTTGGAGCAAAGTGAAGATCTGCCACTCTGCCAATGAACTCACGATTCATTTCTTCAGGATATGGCGCATATTTGTCATACGTTCGTAGTCCAGCTTCAACATGACCTACAGGAACCTTATTATAGTAAGCCGCTAAGGCGCCCATAAAAGCGGTAGTGGTATCCCCATGAACAAGTACCATCTCACATGATGAGCTCGCGATAATTTCATTTAATCCTTGGAGGGCTGCAGCACTAAGTTCAGCAAGATTTTGACCAGGCTTCATTAGATCGAGATCGAAATCCGGCTTAATATCGAACACTTCTAATACTTGATCCAGCATCTCTCGGTGCTGAGCTGTTACACATACGACCGGTCGCAGCCCGGGTGTAGCTTCCAGCGCTTTGACTAACGGTGCCATCTTAATCGCTTCCGGCCTCGTACCAAAAACGACCAGGACATCTGTATCTTTCATTTGCCCCAACTCCTCCTAACTTTCGAGGATTGTAACTCTCCTCGCAAGCGTTCTATTATTTCTCTCTATATATATGAGAGTTCTATTGAACGCGCATCGGCGTAAAGGAAAAAGATGCAGTCTGTCAGACTATTTTCGGAAAGAAAGGCGTTTGACGTTGCTCTATGAAGCTAGCATTGCATAGAATATCGCATGCTTTCACAAAGGAGGAAACCTATTTTGGCTGTCATTATTTATCCTAAAACCATGAACTGGACATTCATGAAACAGCGTCCACAACAACTTATGACCCAGTTCGGTGCTTTGGGACATCAAGTGTACTTCGAAAATCTAGCTCCTCTTTCCAAAAATCAGCAAGAAGTGGAACCGAGCGTTCATTTGTTCACAGATCATCAAAGTTTCATTTCAAGAACGCTTCCCAAACTACGGAAAGAGCATGAGGTGGTAGTCTGGACCACCTGGTCCAAGCAGCGTTCTCGACTCACTTTATTCAAACCAGATGCTGTCATTTATGACTGCTGTGATGAATTCCCACATTGGGCCAAATATGAAGCGAAGATGGTTGAAGATTCCGATCATCTCGTAGCAACGGCAGAGACCATCAAGACTCGTCTATCCTTAGCTTATCCAGGGAAACCCGTTACGCTAATTCCCAATGCGGCAGATCAAAGCATGTTCAATCTCCCGATCGGTCCACGTCCGGCCGATCTTCCAGAAGGACCGATTGTTGCTTATATTGGCGCTTGGGCGTACTGGATTGATCATGTTCTTTTTGAGAGAGTAGCACGCGAGAATCCGGGTGTAAACTTCGTATCGATTGGTTCTCCTTACGGAGATATCCCTTCTTATACGGAACTTCCGAATGTACATGTATTGGGCGAGAAACCCCACGCGGTTCTGAAACAGTATCTTCCTCATATCGATGTAGCCATCATTCCTTTCCAATACCATCCCATCACCTTAGCTACCAATCCCATCAAAGCTTATGAATATTTGGCTGCAGGTGTCCGGGTTCTCTCTACCGCCTTGCCCGAATGTATCTTAATGGAGCCTCATGTAACGACGGCCACTACTCACGATGATTTTATTCATAAGTTACAGCACATGCTCTCTCATCCAGATGACGAACAGAAGAAGGCTGCCCGTCTTGCCTTCGCTGCTACCAATCGCTGGCAAGAACGCGGGATTGCTGGGGATGAAGTTATACGTGAAGTGTTGCTCCGCAAACAAAAGCTATAGCCTCATGAATATGCTATTACTTTGCGGTCATGGCTCCCCTGTATTACCTCAGCATTCCCTTGGTGAACCCGAAGTCTATGCGGCCAGGCTTCATCAGCTACTTGAGAGCAGTTCTGAAGCTTGGGTCGTCTGGAATCCTCTTATTAGCCATCTAAGCAAAGAGATCATCACTCAGCTAGATCAGTTCCTAGACACAGATCAAGTTCTTCCGGGAACCCATGTCCTCAGTATTCATCCTGATCACTATCTAAAAAACGTAGATTCTCTCCCACAAGGAATTCCCTTAGTATGGCGTAAGACCTATCTACTCGAGACGATCCAGAAGTGGCCAAGCAGCCCACTTCCCTCAGCCTTATATCTACCCTTTGCTTGGCTGCCGCAGTCTTCAATGACTACGCAACTCCTTCCTTCATTTCAGCTAGAGGAACGTAGAACCTCCAAACGCCGAGGTTATCGACCCTTGGTCCTTTTGATTGATCCCCATCAGCTTACTTCCATTGTTCCTATCATCGAACGAACGCGCCCCTGGGTACAGCCGTCTATTTCGCTAGGTGTAAGCCTCCCCACGGATAATTCGCATCCTGAAATCTCCATTCTCATGTCCATCTATCAAATGCACAGCAGTCTAGGATGGGCAGTTCGTTCAGTACTAGCTCAGGACTATTCAAACTTCGAGTTCCTCATTGGAGATGACGGTTCAGATGATGGCAGTTCACAGCTTCCGATTCTATCCAGTGATGCTCGCATTCAGTTGCACGTCTTCCCCACCAATCGGGGCAAAGCATCGGTCATGAATGACCTGCTTTCTGTAGCACGGGGCAACTATATTCTTGAGCTCGACGGCGATGACTGGCTGGCTCCAGAGGCGCTCACTACACTTGCAGCGGCAATGCGCGCGGTACCGGAAGCCGCTATTGCGACCGGTACGTGTGGTCTTTGGCAGGGGACACGTCACCTTGGGCCGCTTCAGCGGGGCGTGTCCCCTTACCGCGGGCACCACACGGACGCGCACAGCGCCGTGCCTTTGGTGCCGCGCATGTACCGCGCAGATCTGCTGCGCGGGCTGGGCGGCTGGCCTCAGGCACCCGGCGATTTCGGCCGGGTGTTCGAGGACATTGCCGTATGCGAGGCGCTGCTCGCCGAGCACCCGGAGGTCGCCGTCGCAGCCGAGACGGTGTACCACCGGGTACTGCGGCCCGCAAGCGTCAGCCAGCGTGCCGGCGAGCTCTACCCTGCATGGAGAGAACTTCATGCAGGTCATTAGAAAGGAGGAAATGCTCAGTGAAAATTGGAGTTTGTGGATATTATGGCATGGGCAATTTCGGAGATGATCTCTTTTTACGTACATTCCAACAGGTGTTCGAGCCTCAGCATCAAGTCTATCCTTGGAACAACCAACTCGATGAGAAGAAGACCGACGCGATCATCGTAGGCGGAGGGGATTTGATTACTCCTTATTCTTTTAGCACCTATTATTTCCCGCCCGTACTCAAAGAGCATCCTACTTGGTTACAAGGTGTAGGCATTGTTGACGCCTATCCCGAAGAGACTTGGCCTCCCGCGGAAGTAGACAAATATCGGCAAATCATCAGCCGGGCGAACAAAGCCGTCTTCCGTGACGAACGGTCCGGTGAACTCGCCAGAAATGCGACTTTCCACAGACAAGTTGAGGTCGCTCCCGACGTAGCTTTTGCCTATCGTCAGCCTGCCTATCCCATCAAGAAATTCACGGACAAAAAAGTCATCGGGATCTGCATTTTCGCTTATTCTTCCTTCCCGTTCGAAGATTTCTTAACCCTAATGAAATCTTGGTCGGATCAAGGATACCATCTTAGACTCATCCCTGCGGTCAATCACCCTAATGGAGGTGGATATTCCGACTATCCGACCTGTCTGCAGCTCAAAGAGCGCCTGCGGGAACTGAATCCGAATGCCTCTATTGATATCCTCTCATTATTACTCGATCTAGATTTCACTTACAGTGCCATTCAATCTGTCGATTACTTGGTCAGCTTCAAGCTTCATCCTGCCCTCGTAGCCTTAAGAGCCGGCGTACCTACGCTTGCGTTCAGCGGGATGAGCAAGGTGAAAAGCTTGCTTCAATCGTTCGGCCTTGAACGTTATTACTGTGACTATAGACAGCCACTGTCCACCTATGCTCCCGTGATCGAAGACTTCCTGAACTATGGGCCTGCGGCTGTCAAAGCCATCCAACCTCAAGTTCGCAAGACGGAGAAAGAGAGCCTCACTAGCCTACTCAAACTACGTAAAGATATCGAACGCAAAGTTAAACCACGCAAGTAATTATTTTTGATTCATCTACAATGTTCATGCACTACCCATATTATGTTCCACAATTCGTAAGGAGGAATGAATATGTGTTTCTTTGGATACGGTCAACTTAGACACAAAGTGAGACATCTCATCGAAGAAGTGAAAGAACTCACAGCGCGCCTTAATGATCTGGAGGATCGTCTGAGTTCAGGTGTTTTCCCTAATCCAGCGATCGTAGCATACTTGCAAGATAAAATCGGTCAAAGCATTCATATCAGCACAGCTAGTGCTTCCTTGGAAGGAATTCTAGTTACCGTAGCTACAGATGCGCTGGAAATCCGGGAATCTACTGGCGATCTTGTCTTAATTCCATTCTCTCGTATTACTGTCCTCCAATAATTATCAGCCCGTATGAAAGGAGATGCATGATATGAACTTTCAAGAATTAGCTAAAGGTTTTATTGCCAAAGAGGTGGAAGTCCTTATTCCCAATGATTTGTTAACTGGCATTCTAATCTCTGTAGATGCACGTACGCTGGTTATAAAAGTGCCCGGTGTTCTCTACGGTCCCGTCCGTGATATCGCTCTTATCCCTCTGCATGCTGTAGAATTTATTCGGATCGTCGCTACTTCATAAGTAGAACTTGAAACTACTGCTCTACTAAACGTCTACTACAGCTTAAAGCCGGTCAGGAGTCTAGCTCCTGACCGGCTTTTCAATAATTCCTATTCGACTTATAACTTATTTCTTGACTAAAACAACTTATTTCTTGACTAAATTTTCTAGGCTCATAGTCAGATCATTCAGCTTATGAATCTCCTCCACAATCTCGCGCACATGCTGCTGCTGTACCTCCGAGCTTGCAAGAACTTGCTGTACCGATGCTGCACTTTCTTCTGTAATGGCGGCAACCGAAGTCATTTCATCCATCACACTTTGTGAAGATTGTTGAAGCTGAGCATGAGCATGTCTTAGTGATTCGGATTGATCCAATACTTCCGAAGTATTACTGTAAATACCCGCAAACAATTTCTCGAGTGCTTCTGAAGAGGTCTTCCCTGAAGTAGCCGAAGATAGTCCCTCTTGGACCGTAAGGGAAGCTTCCTCAGCTTTATTCTGCAGCAATCCTAGAATTTCCGAAATCTCTGACGATGCGCGGTGTGTGTTCATGGCAAGCTTGCGAATTTCCGCAGCAACTACCGAGAATCCTCTTCCATGTTCTCCAGCACGAGCGGCTTCAATGGAAGCATTTAAGGAGAGTAAATTAGTCTGATTGGCAATCTCACTAATCATATTGACGATATGCCCTACCTTTTGATTCTCTTCATTCATTTCATGAATGGCCTGTGCCGTTTTGTGAATATTTCGGTCGATCTCTCCGATTTGCTGATGTAACTGAAGCATTTGATTCTGTCCCTGTGAAGTAATAGCCGCTGTATCTTTAGCCCGATCACTCATATGAGCAGTAGCTTGATTCGTACGACGAACCGTATCATTAACCTGTTCCATCGATTGAGAGATATCTGTGATTAATGTAGATTGTGATTCAATCCCAGATGCAATTTCTTGAAACGCCATAGCAACTTCAGAAGAGATTTGTCCTGTTGTTGAAGCATTGTTCTGAAGAGAGTCATTGGAAGCTGCCAATATGGAGATCGATTGTGTAAGCTCCTGTAACACACTCTCCGTATGCTCACGTGCGCGCTCCGATTCGATCGCATACTCCCGAACTGAATTCGTCATGCCTTCACCAATTCTAGTCTGAACAATGAGTACCATAGAAAATAAGACTAGGAATACAGCAAACACCGACCTCAATCCATCATAGATTTCACTATTAACAGCGAATACTATGAACAGCGTATAGACAATGTTGACCATGATTAGTCGATAATTCTGATAGAGCGAAAGAATGGCAAGAATAAAGAACAAGATTAAAGTACATATGAACGTAACTGTCTCTTGAATGATCAAATACGCGAGTGTATTTAGTCCGATCATCACAATATACTTTGTCCCTACAATAAATTTCTTTAGGCTCCATAGCACTGTAATTACAAGAGCTAGAGGCAGACCCGAATACAACATGACATAAAATGTTCCGTTTGCATGTAAGGCTAAAGTAGAGATCCCTCCTACAATTACTGTAACCCATACCATATACATAATCAGTCGGTTAATTCGCATATCCCTGGAAAGCTTGTCTGACATCTGTAGTTATCCCTCTTCACTCTATAAAATTGTTGTAGTATATTCATCGGAGTTTTTTGATAAAAACATTACAGATTGAGATAAAAATCTGTAAAAAAAGAAGAATCCTCACAATAAGGATTCTTCTCGTTCTATTCTAATATAATTACGCGATTTTTCCCGGCATTTTTGGCTCTTCTTAAAGCTCTCTCTGCCGTTTTAATCAATAGTGTAGGTTGTGTCTCTGTGGATGGTGCCAGTGTAGCAATCCCTAGGCTAACCGTAACGAATTCACCAATATCCGGCAGATTAAGCGGAATCTGTACATCCAACACTCCCTGCCGGATTTGTTCACCTAACTCCTTGACATGCGCGACATGCTGCCCCGTAACAAAGAGAACAAATCGACCACCTTCATACCTCGCTGTGAATCCCTCATGCATTTTACTATAAGCATCAATGACATCAGCTACCCACTGCATACATAGATCCCCTGTCTGCAATCCATGAACAGCATTGTACAATTTGAAATTATCAATATCAATCATGAATAAGGCAATAGATGGTTCAGGAGATCCTTTTCCATCCACTAACAATTCATGCCAAGTCCGATCCAATGTCTTTTCAAAGTGACTTTGATTCGGTAATTCGGTCAACGCATCGAGTTGTAAGAAACTTTGTAATTGCTCAGTCACTTCATTATAACTCTTCTTCAACTGAGGATTTTCTTCACGCTCGCGGAAAATCGCAAATAATGATTTCTTCCCGCCAGATACGACATGAGCCATCGTAATTTCTAAATGAAGAATACGGTCATCCATGGACTTGAACTTTTCCTCAATAGAAATGAGCTGCATATCCGATCTTTCTGTCTCCATCATTAACTGTCGCATATGTTCTCTGGATTGTTCCGCAACAAGATCTAAATATTCGATATTCTGAAGACTGGATCTATCTTCTGCCTGAACACTGAATAACTTCGCTGCTTCCTGATTATAGTAGACGACTTTGCCTTTCGTGATGACAAAGAATGCAATCGGTGATAATTCCATCAACTGCAAATAACGTTGTTCATTTTCCCTAGACACTCGAAGATTAATTTGCGCTTGTTCCTCGGCATGACGCAATTGATTCTCCGTCTGCTGAAGTACAATCGTCTTTAGATCCGGAAGAACCCTAAGTTCCTTCGCTTTCCAAGGTAAAGAGCTAGCTTCAACAACTTGTCTCCACTTCTCAAACGATTTTCTTGGTGAAAGCCGGATGCCGTCTTCTTCTTGAATAACCGCTTTGGCCGGATCCCCTGCCCAATTCACAATTTGCAGTACTTCAGGCCGGAACCATATCATATAGTTCTCATGATCTTGGGATAAAGCTAAATATACGGCACCCGAAGCCTTGCTTTTATAAGCCTCAGCTGGTGCATATTCAAGACTTAACTTCGATGTATGATAGATCAAATTGTCAGATTGCTCGGCCATCCACACGGACAAATCCTTTACTTGCACAGCAGAAGGCGTATCACCCATTAATAACAACTGGCCATGATACAAAAGCGCTGCCCCTGAAGCATTCATCACTTCAAGCACAAGGTCCTGCTGCTTGTCCACTTGCTCTATAATAACCGAGGCCGCTGTATTCCCAATGAATATTCGTGATAAGCGGTTCGATAGATTTTTCAAATGTAACTCGGATTGGTAGTCGTCCAATTGCTGACGCTGATACAGCTCACTTGAGAAAAATGAACCAAGAAAATTACATAAATTGCGAAGGCGATGTGGTATATATTTGGGCGAATAGTGATGACAAGTAATGAGTCCCCATAGCTTATTATTATGAATAAGCGAAATGGTCATGGTGGCATTCACACCCATATTCTTCAAATATTCAATATGAAGCGGGGATACGCTTCTGAGAATGGAAAGGCTTAGATTAAGTGGCTGATCTGTCATCGGATTAAGTGTAGGTACTACTTTCACCGGAATGTAGTTCACATCTACTATGGTTCTTAGCCAATTCCGTAGATATAATTCTCTGGCTTGCTTAGGAATGTCACTAGCTGGATAATGATGACCAAGGTAAGGCTCTAGCCCCTCTTCTTTGGACTCGCCAATGACTTTGCCGTTCCATGCTTCATCGAATTCATAGACCATGACTCGATCATAATCCAAAATCCCCTTAACCTGTTCCGCTGCCATTTGGCTGGCTTCGTAACGATTATGGGCTTGTTTCATTTTAGTGAAAAAAGACTGAATCCATTCAAAATCATGAAATTCCGCAAAACCACTCTCCGGTTCTGCATTCTCCAGCTCCAGAACAATCAACCCTTCACTTTCATGCAATATGCCATAGAACTGTGTAGCCACTCCACCTACTTCAACATCAATATGCATATAGTGCAGTTTCAAAGGATCTACTCTGAACTCTGTCTTCATAATTCGTTCAAGCTGATCTTCACCCAATAGTGAAGCTAAAGGGCGCCCCATTAATTCCTGTATAGAAATTCTCAAAAAATCTTCAGCATTCGCACTGCATTGTACGATACAGTAATCTCCATCACTTTCAACAGCTAATAATACACCATGAGGCTGAATGGTTCCTGGAATATGAATAGGCTCCCGATCACAGTTCGTTAAATCTACTTCACCTGACACATACTCGCCCTTCGTAAGAAGCGAACGATTCAATGTATTGTCAGCTGCAGTCGTATTACGTTCTTCGCTTTGATCCATGTTCAATTTGCCTCCTTTAGTTAAGCTAGTCGTGGAGTGAAATCATCATTGCTTAAACCATTGATCCAATTGGACAAAAGTATTTGTCGCAGAGACTACGATTTCATCTTCTATTTTAGCTTCTACATCGGCCACCTTAAGCAAAAGCTCTCTAAATTCAGTCCATTGAGCACGAGTCTGTGCCCCGTAGCTATTAAAGTAATGACCGTTAATCTCTGCATCTACAGGTAAGTACTGCTTCAACAGCTTCGTAATCATCTGCCCGCCCAGAGTAGACCCTTCTAACACGTACATCACGCCGATAACCTTTGAAAATGTAGACATATCTGGCAGTTCATCGCAGATGGGCAGAGCTTGAATCTCCTCTTCCGTACGCCCAAGAGCGATTAAATCCTGATGGAGTAAGGGAGTCTTACGCGTGACCTCATAATTAAATCCGAATTCATTCCATGCCGACCATGATGCAAATTGATCTTCAATAGGCTGTACAAATCCATAGAACTTCTCCAAATATTCACGATACAGGTCCATCGTTAGCGTTCGGTCCGTGATTGCCGTAGCATAACGATTCTGTTCAGTTTGTATATGATAAGGAGCTGTCTCCTCTTTCAATCGAGTAAGAATCGTGGAGCTCATACAAAGACACCTCCATAATAATAGATTAGAATTCGATAACTATCTCTTAAGAATCATAAAAAAGAACCGTTAGCCGAAACTAACAGCCCTTGTCTATCGTCTAGTATACCTTAATTCAAGACGTTTCGATAGGTAATGTATGGTGTAGCTCTATGAATATCAGTACCCACTCTGTATATTTACAACACTCATATCTGGCTTGTCCCCTTGAACGTAACGCATCAAATTATGAATAAAAATAGACATGATTCGTTCCGTATAACTCGTGGAAATGCCCGCAGTATGGGGAGTAATAATCACTTGCTCCATGGCCCACAACGGATGATGCTTCCCAAGCGGTTCTTCTTCAAAAACATCTAAACCCGCACCCGCAATCGACTGAGATTCAAGTGCGTTCACCAAAGCTTCTGTGTCCGTTGTGGCCCCTCTTCCAATATTGATATAGAAAGCGCCTTTCTTCATCGCCTTAAATTGCTCAGCACCCATGAAATGCTCGGTTTCCGAGGTAGCGGGAAGACAATTCACTACATAATCGCTCTCTGCTAAAAGATTATGAAGTCCATTATAATCATACATGATGTCCACAGACTCCACCGGTTCCCCTGACCTACGCAGTCCGATCACCTTCATAGAGAATGCTTTGGCTAATCTCGCCGTCTCTGCTCCAATAGAACCCACACCGAGTATGCCTATCGTTCGCCCATGAACCTCACCGATACTTTTCTTCTCTATGCCCCAGTTCTGCTGAATCTGATGGCGTATCGCTATATGAATATGTCTGGTCAAAGTTAACATGAGAGCAAAAATATGCTCTGATATAGGAAATGGATGCACGCCGCTCGCATTCGTTATTTGAATATTCATTTCACGCATCCGGTCTAACGGAAAGGTCTCGACACCAGCTCCCCAGTTTTGCACCCACTTTAAAGCTGTATGCTTTGTGAGCGCATATCGCTCCGCTTGAGCATTCCAACCTAAAATAACTTCCGCATCCGGGATATGTAACTCTGCCATGTGCGGTTCTCTCGCATCTATGATCTCCCAGTCCGGTGCCGCCTTCTGAATTAGGTTCATTTCATGTTCGCCTATGGGATGTACTACTGCCAGTTTATTCATCTTCTATCTCCTCTCCTGCGTACCTGTAATTACATTCGGACATTTCATTTCACTTACTTATTACCCCATTCCATGTTCTCATTAGCATAAACAGTGTGTACGGCATTCCTAAATCTCTTAATCTACATAAGCATGTACAATGCTTATGGCATTTCTAACCTCCTACTGCTATCTAATGGCCTGTACAATGCTTATGGCAGTCCGTCCCAACTGTATATTGCTCCCAATAACAGCATGTGCAATACGTAAAGCATGCTCATACCCCCTGTTTCCCCCAATTTTATGCACAAAAAAAACCGCCCTGACGAGCAGGGCGATCTCAATAAAATCTAGGTTAGACCATGATTTTGCAGATGTCATTCGTGAATTCTACAGGATCTTGCACGGGCAAACCTTCAATAAGAAGTGCTTGATTATACAATAGTGCCGTGTACAAATTCAGTTTTTCCTTGTCGTGTTCAAAGGCCTGCTTCAGGGAAGCAAACACCTCATGCTGAACATTGATTTCTAATACTTTGTCTGCCTGAATATTAGGGTTGTCTGGCATCGCATTGAGTACTTTCTCCATCTCAATAGAGACTTCACCTTCGGAAGATAGGCAAACCGGGTGCGAACGAAGACGCTTGGACGCTTTTACCTTGCTTACTTTCCCGCTCAATTGCTCATTCATATAGTCGAACAACTCTTTGGATTCTTCCGCTTCCTCAGGCGTTTGTTCTTGCTCATCTCCCGGCTCAATGCCAAGATCTCCACTGGATACAGATTTAAAGGTTTTGTCCTTATATCCGTTCATAGCCTTAAGCGCGAATTCATCTATATCATCCGTCAGATAGAGAATTTCAAATCCTTTATCCGCTACCATTTCCGTCTGAGGTAACTTCTCAATCCGCTCTACACTTGCGCCTGTTGCATAATAGATATATTTCTGATCCTCTGGCATCCGGGATACATACTCATCCAGCGTAACCCATTGCTTACCTTGGGATGATACGAACATCACCAGATCCTGCAATACTTCTTTGTGAGCACCATAATCACTATATACACCAAACTTCAATTGTCTACCAAAGGATTTGTAGAACTGTTCGTAGCTCTCCCGATCCTCTTTCAACAGACCAAGTAGTTGACTTTTGATCTTGCTCTCTATATTTTTGGAGATTAATTTGAGCTGACGATCATGCTGAAGCATTTCCCGAGAAATATTGAGTGACAAACTTTCAGAATCAACCATACCTTTGACGAAGCTAAAGTAATCTGGAAGCAAATCCGCGCATTTGTTCATGATCAAGACGCCGTTGGAGTAAAGCTCTAGACCTTTTTCATATTCTTTCGTGTAATAATCAAACGGTATACTACCTGGAATGAAAAGAATCGCTTGGTAGACCACAGCGCCATCGGCACTGATATGAATATGCTTCACAGGCTTATCGTATCCGTAACGTTTCTCTGTGTAAAAGTTCTCATAGTCTTCTGGAGTTAGTTCACTTTTGTTCTTACGCCAGATTGGAACCATGCTATTTACACGCGTCTCTTCAGTATACTCCTCGTATTCGTCTTCACTACCCTCTTTGAGTCTTGAAGATGTCTGCTCCATAAGAATTGGATAACGAATGAAGTCAGAATATTTTTTAATAATCGATCTTAGGCGGTATTCATCTAGGTACTCGTCATAATTGTCTTCATCTGTACTTGGCTTGATGGTCAAAATGATATCGGTACCCGGCTCTTCTTTCTCTGCCGCCTCAATGGTATATCCTTCTGTTCCTGTAGAAACCCACTTATAAGCCTCTGTCCCCTGAACTGGCTTACTGATCACAGTGACGACATCCGCAACCATGAAAGCAGAATAGAAGCCTACCCCGAACTGACCGATGATATCATGTCCGTCCTTGGACTGATTCGCCTCTTTGAAGGAAAGTGAACCACTCTTAGCAATAACGCCCAGATGATTCTCCAAGTCCTCACGATTCATACCTACGCCCGTATCCCGGATAGTTAAGGTGCGCTGTTCTTTGTTCACTATGACTTTGATATAGTAACTGTCTTGATCGAAGACCAGATCATCATCGGTTAATGCTTTGTAATACATCTTATCAATCGCATCACTAGCATTCGAAATTAATTCTCTTAGAAAAATTTCACGCTGCGTGTATATCGAGTTAATCATCATTTCCAGCAGACGCTTGGATTCGGCTTGAAATTGTTTCTTTTCCATGAAAACTTCCCTGCCCTTCACAAATTGGTTGAGTTTTTAGCACTCTACATCCTCGAGTGCTACCGTTTTGTATATATCATTCTACCAAAATGTTGTCAATGTTTGGACTAGGGATAAATTTCGAGGATTGCGGGGCAGTGCTGTCGTCCTTCCAAATTTTAAATACATGGATCTCTCGGAAAAGCTGCTGAGAAATATCGTGAATCTCCGCCGCTTGCTGAGCAATACTGCGGATCGCATGATCCTGAAGTGAGGTGGAAGCATTCACTTCCTCGACACCTGCAGCGGTCTCTTGAGCTATAGAAGCTACCTGATGAATCGTCACGGTTAACGCTGCATTTTTAGCTTGCGCTTGATCTACTTTATGATGGATCTGATGAATTTGGCGGTCCATTTCCTGCATACTTTGGTCGATCGACTCAAAAGAAGATAACGTATCTGCCACTTTGTGATCTTGTTCTTCTAAGTCGACACGAGTCTGTAGCATCTGCTTTTGGAACTTCGCCACATCATGTTGGAGGCTAGAGATCATTGTTCCGATATGTATCGAAGCTTGCTTCGTCTGTTCGGAAAGTTGTCTGACTTCATCCGCGATGACTGCGAACCCTTTTCCATGTATACCCGCTCTAGCCGACTCAATCGCCGCATTTAATGAAAGAATATGAGTCTGCGAGGAGATATCTGTAATGGAGAGTGTAATCTTGCTAATCTGCTCCGACTGAGTAGTTAAAGCTTGTAGAGCATCATGCATATGACTTATCGATGTTCGAGATTGCTCCGAGACCTCTTGGAGTGCCTGTACAGACGATGCTCCATCCAGACGGTTCTGGTTGGCTCTTTGACTCGTATTCAGCATGGTGATCGCAGCCTCTTTGATATCAGATACTTCTTGTGCGAGATCCCGTATTAACATTGAACTTCCTTCAGTTTGCCCCGCTTGGTGTTCCGCTCCTACTGATATTTCTTGAATTGTTCTTACGATCTCTTGGTTGGAATGCGCGGTAACGGAAGAAGATTCTCGGAAGGATTGAGCATAATCTCCTAGATTGGAAGCGATAGATTGTGTTGACCTGAGCATATCACGGACCCGTTCCACCATATGGTCGAATAGATGACTTAGCTGTCCGAGTTCATCATGGTGAGGTGAATGGATACGATGGCGCAAATCACCTTCTGCAATAGTACGCACTGCGATTTGTAGCTTATGTAATGGCGTTAAGAAAGAACGAAGCAACAATGTTCCCATTAGGATTGTAAAAGCAAACACGATAAATGCTGCATAGAGAGAGGCTGATTGGGTACGATTTAGCAGGATAAACGACTCTTTTTGTGCTTGTTCTGCATCAGCAGCAGCCGTTGCATATAACGTCTCATTATTCTTAATCATAGCTTGGTTCAGGACCATATTCTGTTGGTGTAATGAATCTATCGTTTCGAGAATCGTTAAAGGATCAAGCTTAGCATTGCCTATCGTCTGCGTAAGTTCTTGAATATGAGCAAAGTATTCTCTTGTCTTACTCTTTAGTTGACCCATTTGTATAAAAGCTTGTGTTTCTTTATCAAAACTTACTTTAGCTAGCTCTTCGCGCAGCCTGTTTTCTTTTGTAAGTAAGGAACTAGCTATCTCGACATCACTAGATTCCGCAAGCGAGGTCTCCAAGCTATTAAGTTCTTGAATAAGCTGAGTAATGTTTGAGATATGTATTCGTTTTTCCATGTCTATACTTTGCTGCTTCATCGAGCTTTGAACGGACGCTATAGAACGACTTTGGAATAATGCCACACCTAAAAATATGAGGGCAATGATCGAGAAACTTAAGATCAACTTCCATTTCATAGAGAATAGCTGGACTCTCCCTTTCAACTCTCATCCTCCTCTGTTATGCATCTGTATTTTAAGTCTATGGACCTAGGTCCAATGTCTTGATTGTAGAGCTGGCATATTAATTATCGTCGAGCTTCTTGTTAATGTTGTGTAAAGTCAGATCTTGTAGAGGGTCGTACGACCACGTTTTTCCTCACTTTTTCTTATAATTTCAAATATCCCGGGTGTGTAAGCGCTTAATTCTTTACAGCGTTGAATGGATAAAATTGGATAAATTTATCCCCCTTAGGAGATTGAGCATTTCATAAATAACTGTATACTAGAGGAAAATTAGCATGTTTTACAGACTCTCGATCTATTCCCTTCCCTAGCATTTCCCCAATCTATTTTATACTTTATATCTGTCTTTTCTGAGAGTCAGTTCTTAGATTATCCCCTTGTCGAATGTTTATATGACTTCTACCCATTTTGGTATAGACTCTTGTGAGAGTTTATATAAATATCTGATTAAGAAAGGAGTTTTGACTCTCGAATTCCACATGCTTTTCATTATGTAATGGAGGTGATCGTGCAACCATTGATTGATGTTGCAAGTTCTCTTGCTTCAACCTAACCAATAGAATCTAAGGAGGAAAATCATTTGACTATTACACGTTCAGCCCATCCGCTTCACCCTAAAGTACTTTTTACGGCCGGTGCGGTGCTTTTCTTAAGCTTATTGATGATGTTATTCGCTGGTAAGGCTTCTGCCCATGGATATATTGATAACCCCTCGAGCCGTGCGGCGCTTTGTGCTTCAGGCGTGAATAAAAATTGCGGAGCTATTATCTATGAACCTCAAAGTCTAGAAGCCCCTAAAGGGTTCCCTAATGCTGGACCTGCCGATGGCAAGATTGCTAGTGCGGCTGGCGCATTCCCAGAACTTGACCAACAAACGGCAACTCGCTGGAGCAAAGTCAATGTATCCCCAGGTACGACTACATTCCACTGGACCATTGAAGCGAACCATGCCACTACGAGCTGGAAGTATTACATCACGAAGCAAAACTGGGATCCTAACGCTCCACTTAGCCGCTCACAGTTCGATTTAACACCTTTCTGTTCCGTGGATTACAAAGGCAAACAACCACCAAAATCCTATTCAGATACTTGTACAGTTCCTAGCCGTACAGGCTACCAAGTTATCTTAGCCGTATGGGAAATTTCTGATACAGCCAATGCCTTCTATAATGTTATTGATGCTAACTTTGGCGGAGCAAGCTCAGCAGATACTACGGCACCTACAGCACCAACTAGCTTATCTTCATCCAACGTTACTTCATCTGGTGCAACTTTAACTTGGGCCGCTTCAACAGATAACGTTGGTGTAACCGCCTACAAAATTTACAATGGCTCTACACTCTTTGGAACAACTACAAGTGGCAATACATTGTCCTACAATGTAACAGGTCTGAATGCCAATACGGCTTATACTTTAACCGTTAAAGCTGTGGATGCTGCGGGTAACACTTCATCAGCTAGCAATTCCGCTTCATTCACAACCACTGGAGGAACTACAAATCCAGGGGATACTACAGCTCCTACAGCTCCCGGAAATTTGTCTTCCTCTAATGTAACGTCATCTGGCGTAACATTAACTTGGAGTGCAGCTAGCGATAACGTAGGTGTAACTGGTTACCGCGTTTATAATGGTTCCACTTTGGTAACTACCACCAGCGCATCCACTTTAACTTATACAGTGAGTGGACTTACAGCTAGCACAGGATATAACTTTACGGTGAAAGCTATTGATGCTGCTGGAAATGCTTCAGCAAGCAGCAATACTGCGGCTGTAACTACAATTGCTGGTTCGGGTTCAACGGTCTCTGCTTGGGCACCTAATGTAAGCTATGCAGCAGGAGCGCTAGTAACGTATGGGGGTAAAACTTATAAAGCTCTACAACCCCATACTTCCATTAACGGCTGGGAGCCATCCAATGTACCAGCATTATGGCAGTTAGTATCATAATCTAGCCATGATCTGGTGAAATTTTAGTAAGAGAGCCACCCTCTGGGGTGGCTCTTTTTTTACTTCATCCACTTTATATTACCGATTAGAACCTTTGGGTCCTTCAATATAGATGATGTGCGAAATACGGATATGTAGCGAACGATCCTCACGTTAATATGAATATGATCTACGGCCACGCCTGCAAGTACGCCCTCAACTCTACCTGCAGTCGTCATACAGGCGAATTTCTGTCCTTGATATCTACTAGTATATTGGACGAACACTGGATCCAGAATCGTAAAAATATATTGAACGAGCTAAATTTGTTATTTTTATACATATTAGATAATATATTTATATGAAAGTATCATAAGAATACTTCTACCTAGGAAAGGAAAAATAATGGAGATGAACGATTCTTTAGAGCATCCTTATTGTATTCAGGCCATGAGCCTAACTCAGGCTTCTGCCATATTGACATGGAAATATGAGATTCCATACGAAAGATATAACATGTCTTCTAGTTACGAGATTCATGAGAACTCGGAAGATATCGAAGAGATGATGGATGGAACTTATTATTCAGTGAGCACAAGTAATCAGGGGTTAGTCGGATTTTTCTGTTATGGGAGGAACGCTCAGGTACCTAAGGGAGTCCAGCAAGGGCTGTATTTAGAGGAGGAATGTTTAGATATTGGACTTGGATTATCTCCAGATCTTACGGGGAAGGGACATGGATTTCAATTTCTGAAAGCAGGGCTTCAATTCGCTCAAAGTCACTATGATGCTTCCGCCTTCCGATTAACAGTAGCTACCTTTAATGAAAGAGCGATAGCTTTGTACCGTAAATCCGGGTTTGAACCTGGAGCGACATTCATGGATACTCGGGAGGAACACTCCACAGAGTTCATGATCATGATGAGGAGCAGACTTACTTAAGAGAGGTAATTAGATATGATTAGTTCTTTAAATGTTGCTAGCCTCGTATTTGGCCTAATTGCTTGGATCGTTCCTGTGTTGAATATTGCTAGAATAGAAAAATTAGACTATACGAGGTGGATGTTCTCCTTCATGATCAGCTTCGGTTCTTGCGCTATTTCGTTACTTATTCAGATCTATTATTATTATTTTTTAATCAAAGATGGCGATATTACAGCTCTTATCGATACCAATGGAGTGGTAGCTTTAGCCGCTACTATTTTATTTATGGGTACTCTTCTTATAAATATAATATTCGCAATAATTCTGACCTTATATAACCGCAGAACAATGAGATAAAATGGGATTAAGCGATAAGAATTAAATTCCGGTTGATGAGAGCAAATGACTGACGTTCATAGATTACAGCAAAATTACATAAAAATTGCATATATGAATATATCAAAAAAGGGCTACCTGAACATTCAGGTAGCCCTTTTACCTTGGTCATTTATTCGTTAATGAATTGAACTAATTGCAAAGATCCTTTTAAGACTTTCACGGCCTCAGCACGGGTCGCTAGCGCTTTAGGAGCCATTTGATTGCTTGTCGTCCCATTTAAAATATGCGTTGTTACTAGATCGGCCATCGCATCCTTCGCCCAGCTTCCAATAGCACCCTGATCTTTAAAGCTATCTAATGCAGAGTTAGCATTGGTTGTTGTTGGCGAGTGTCCTGCATACTTTAGAGCTCTCAGCGTCATGGTAGCCATTTCTTCTCTGCTAATTGAATCAGATGGATGGAAGCTATGATCCTCTAGCCCTTGAATAATCTTCGCATCCACTGCCGCTGAGATGGCTCCATAAAACCAATCTGAAGCTTTCACATCTTTGAAATTCGCTCCTGTGCCTGCTCCGTCTAATCCGAGCGAACGGACAAGCAGGGCAGCAAATTCAGCACGAGTAACATGTTGCTGTGGCGCAAACGTATTCGCCGTCTCACCTTGAATAATTAACTTCGAAGCTAGAAGATGTATATCGTTCTGCGCCCAATGTCCCTGAATATCATCGAAGCTGACATCAGACTGAATCACAGCATAGATCCCTTGACTAGCCGTTGATTTCATCGTAACTGTTGTCTCATTGCCACGGACGCTCAAATAAGTAGGGACAAATACGAACTTCTGGCTCCGTTCATCATATCGAACACCTGTAGTGATGTTCGGAAGTAGTGCTGATTTCACGGTCATACCTCTAGAAGCAAATGAGCCGAAATGGTCCATAGCAATCGTCTTCCCATTCGCTTCCGCAGTGACTGTGAATTTCACAACATCACTCAACATTTTCACATGAGCTTGAGTTGCGGCAGTGTTGAGTTTCTCTTTGAGGGTATCTTCCGCATTAGATATAACTACTGAAAGTTTGATATTTTTCAATTCAGTACCTAGAGTGGTTGTAAATTTCTGACTGTCCATTGCACTAAAAGGTAATGTATAGAACCCATCTTTAGTTACAATTTTTATACTTGTGCCTGACTTCGTAAGATCTACAGAACTCAGCGACTGTATTGGAATCTCTACCTTCACAGGTTCCGTAGAATTAGGAATGCTCAGCACCGGCTGGCTATGAGCTTGGAGCTCTTTGCTTAAAGAGTCCCCATCCAATATCACTTTGTTATATACAATGCCATCTGTACCTTTTTCTTTCACGAACACTACCTTCACTTGATCCAAGTATGCAGTACCCCCATCACCTGGTGTTGGTGTTGGTGTTGGTGTTGGTGTTGGTGTTGGTGTTGGTGTTGGTGTTGGTGTTGGTGTTGGCGTCGGTGTCGGTGTCGGTGTTGGCGTCGGTGTCGGTGTTGGCGTCGGTGTCGGATCCGGCGTTACAACCTTATCACTCTTCAGCTCTTTCGTGTTCCGAACACGTATCCTTGTCCCTTCCGTATTTTTACCTACAAAACCTACAGCTTCGAGCGTATCTCCTGCATTAAGGACGGGAACTGGACCGCTCTGATTGACGATATACCCATCGGTAAAGATGAGAATATGACCTGTTCCATCATCAACAACATATGAATTATCATCATATTTAGAGATGACCTTCCCTTTTACCTTCACAAGTAGACCTTGATTCATTTCCTCAAGTGCCTGCCCCGTAGTTATAGAACGAGGTTGGACTGGCGATGTATGCCCTGTCTTGATAACATCCATAGCGAATGAGCCAAATTCTAGTTCTTGATTGTTCTCAAACATTTTAGTCTCGCCATAGACGCGTACGGTATCTCCTTCCACAAGCGTATTGTCCGGCACTTCTTTGAATGCCATAATACCACCAGAGGCATCTTGAACATAGAAAGCATCAAAGAACACACTTGAACCGGACACTACGGTTCCTTCAATTACGGCCGATGTTCCTTCAGGTAAAGTTCTGACTTTAGCAATAGATGTAATCACCGTATCTTGATGCGTGAGCCAATGAATGCTGTTAATTCCAAGCTCATTATTGCCCTTCGCATTGTAAGATTCGTCCATCTGTTTATCATTGACAAAATTCATACCCGAGACAATGATTCGACCTTTCCCTAGTTCCTCAGAAGCTACAGCAGGTATAGCCGAGCCCCCTTTTCCATCATTCGTATTGTCATAGGTGAATCCACCCGCGACTATGTTGTTCTGAAAGGTTGTCTCATTCCCTTTTACGAGTACAGTTACTTTGTCATTCACATCTTGAGTATCTACCAGTGCCGTATGTCCAACTCGCTCCAGACTTGCCCCACTATAATACTCTAAAGTTAGTGAACGATCGGTAATGTAATTCCGCACTGGACCAGGATGAAGCCTTACGGTATACGTATTGTTACCAACTGGTTGAGACCAGAAATTTCCCGCAGGGCTCGTATCAAATAAACCATCATTGTTCACTTGAATTTGGGATCCGATTTTTTGTAGCAAATTGTTACTTATCGTTGGACTTGCACTATTGTTACTCTTTTCCGTCAGGAATAACGATCCACCCTTTTGCACAAAATCTGCAATGGCTGTACTTTCGTCATCAGTTACAGCAAGCGAAGGATGTGTGAACATTAGTACATTCACATCAGCGAGCGTCGATGCTGTGATAGCACCCGTATTCTCGATTACCGTGTAGCCCTCTTGACGGAGCTGCGTAGTAAAACTTTTCAAATTATCTTTGTACGTTCCTGCATCCGTAGTTGTATTCTCGTTCTTGTGTGAAGCATCAATCAGAACTTTGATTCCTAATGAAGCTTTGATACTCACGGGCAATTCGAATTGATTGTCCTCTGGAGCATCACCTGAAGGGGTATCCAAGACCGCAATAATCTTATGATTACCCTGCACAGGGTTTGCCCACGATACTCTCGCAATCGCTGTCCCTTTGTTCAGAATGGAAGGAACGACTGCGTTGTTAATCAGATGTGCAGCATCTACACTATCATAGTAGAAATGTACATTTAAATTCGTCAAATCCTGTGAACCTAGATTTGTAAGACCCGCTTCTAGCGTCGCTGGGCTTCCAGCAACCATACTATTTCCTACTACGTTAATTCCACTAACTTTTACATCCGTGGTTACTTCTTGTGACCAGATGGGTGCGGAGTAGATGCGTTCGCCGTCCATTTGGGTCACTTTGACTACATACCACTGCTGTCCCCCCGTTACCGCAACCGTTGGATGCCATGTAAAATCCTTCGTCATAGGAGTATAAGTCTGGAGCACTTTATTTGTATTCGAGATTAGCTCTACCTTAGCAATACGGTCATCCGACTTGTAGGTATCCTTAAGATAACTGAATTCAGGCATAGTCTTCTTATCTTCAGCTACCGGATCGTTGCCTGAAATAGAGAAGTTTAATGTATTTCCCTTTACAGTCGAACCCATGTAATTCCCATTTGCCAAGAAATCTAGCGAGAAGTTCGGATCCTCACTCATGTATACACGCATATTGCGCATCGACTGAAGCAAGGAATCTTGAGAAAGATCGTTCGCTACAATGACTGTTCTAGCATTGGTCTCTCCCCATGTACCATCATGGTTATCTTCACCATACGTAGGTGCGACATGCCAGCCTAGGTCTAGAGCCTTGAAAAATTTCCCTTCTGCATTGGCATAGCCATAATGACCTGATCCATTCCCTAACTCGAACATAGTGAATAGCTTATCTACGTTCCGATCGTAAGGGGTAAAGTTATTGAACGCATTCGCAGACATATCGGGATGATTGAACTGTGCCACGATATCGTCATACGTGAGAACCCAAGCATAGTATTTACTTAAGTCTTGATACTGCTTGGAGTTCTGATTCCGATCAATAAAGTTCTTCGTTCCAAATACATTGGAATGCCCCCAAGTAGTCGATGTCATCTCAAAGGCTGGGAACACAACAAAACTATTATTTTTGGTATACTGATTCGCTAATGTCTTCGTTAGTTGCCAATCCGCGCCGCCCGTACGTTCTGGGGAACCTTTATGATCTACGGTGTCCTGTCCAGACAACGAAGAGTCAATATCATGGGAGTGATCGGAGAAAGCAAAGAAGTCATAATGATGCTTCTCAGCGGCTTTGAGTGCATCTTCAGGTGTACCGGCTGCGTCATGGGAGATGTTCGTGTGATTATGTGTTGTCCCCCAGTAATGATGACCTCCAGTAAAAACGGGCGTGACTGTGAACTTCCATGTGTATGAACCCTTGTTGCCTAATTTATCACTGACCTGAACAGACACTTCATGCTCTGCTATCGTCAGATCCGTCACTTGAGGAATAGCAATGGTGATGGTATCCCCTTGAATCGTTCCTGTAGCTACTGCACCATCTAACTTCGCTTGTAGCGTCGAAACATCTAATCCACTAGGTTCATTGAACTTCACAGAAATGATCGGTCTTCGATCTTCAATTTTGGTAGCAGACATTGGGGTCTCCTCGAAAAATTGAGGTGCAGCCGTATCTTCAGTAACGCTCACTTTCAGGGGGGATGCCGCTGAACCGGACTGCTTCACCTCAGCACCTGCCTTAGCTTCAATATAATAATCAAAGCTGCCTGAAGTCGCAAAGCTTGAATTCAAGTTCACCGTATAATTGAGATGATCCTGTGAAGTCATCGGTAACGATGAATAGGTTCCTTCCACAGCACGGTAGTATAACGTAACAGAGTCGGCGTTCTTCGCCACTGCGCCAAACTGAACATCTGTATTTTTGTAGACTTGTGTAAGGGGTTGATGAGTTAAGGTTAACTCTTTGACCTCATTAATATCTGCTGAGGATCTTGGATATACCTGATATCCTGTCTTATAGGTTGTTCCCGTTACATACTGACTAAGTATGCCTGTAAACGTATAGATGCTATCTTTCTGAAGTTTGGCTGCAACATCAATGCCACTGGCGGTAGTAATCCGCACGGTCATCGTCTTATTCGTTACTGTATCTGCAACGGTAAGATTGGTTCCAGTACCTGATGTCGCTGGAATATTTGTCACTTTTCCAGTGAACTGGACGAGCGTCCCTTCCATCGGTTCAGCTTTATTATAATCAATCAGTTCTAACAAGCTCGATTGGGTAGCTGCCGGAAGAGGTGACGTTCCTTTCTTCACCACAGTCGTTGGCGTAATCTCAGTTAATCCGTTATAAAATTGGATAGGACCCGTCACATCAATGACATCCCCTGGAGCAACTGTCTTTCCCGCTGGAAGGGCTCCGAATACCGCAATCCCGCCTGTTGCATCTTGCATATAGAACGTATTGGCCGCTGTCACCGCATTATTTACAGTCACCGTTCCCTCAATGGTGAACACCTGATTGATTTTATCGGGTTTGCCATTTGCATCGTTCGTTCTTACGGTACGAATCGGGGTAATGACCGCCGTATCTTCCTTATGAATTGAAGTTCTAGGTCCCTCCAAGTCTTTGCCGCTAGAAGAATACGTTGTCTGCGAGACAAATATATCATTAGCCCCACCTGTAAACGTATAGATGAATGACCCGTCTGCCCCAGAGGTAACATAATCTTTACCGTCTGATGCATTCGTATAACTTGTCCCTCCTGTCTGAACACTATAGACGCTAACTTTTGCAGCTGGTGCAGAAGCTCCAGCATTACCTACGATACGTCCTCCGCCATTGGCATCTAGATAATATTTGATATTTGCTTCCGCTACCGCTGGACTTGGCACAGCTAGATGAATAACAACTGCTGTACTTTCTGTTTTGCTATTTTCTTTAGATGTAACATAGATCGTGTTCTTTCCTGCTGAATTATCAAAGGTCAAATTACCGAATGCTCCCGAAGCATCAGCATCCACACTACTGACCGCTTGAACAGATCCTGAGCTTGGATCATCCAAATATAGATGAATCCGACTATTCGCTGGACTAGCACCTACATCTCCAGAAACGGTCCCTGTAGTACCCTGATTCGTAAATTGGACTAGACTTCCTTGAACCTGTGTACTTTTGGTGACCACAATGGCAGGTGTACTTGTATTTCTAGGCGCTTGGACGGCCGCTACTGTGAAATCAGTAGCGTTGTTATCCGTGTCCCATCCGGCCCCTTTGCCTGGCTCTGACTTACTTCCATCTTCTGATTTACGCTGAGCACTCGTAGTGTTACTTAAGACAGGAGTTGCCGCAGTCTCGGCTTCATTTGCAGCTCCATACCCAACAAAATCAACGACGGAAGAATCGAGACGAGAGGTTATAGCCTCTTGCTTGTTAGTTAAAGCTACTTTTCCATCCGTTCCAGCTAATGTAATTGTACCGATATCATCCGCTGTAACGGGGAGGGGGAGATTGGCATTCGTCCCTGCAGCTTCTTGAATGAGATAAAATCCATGACCGGGAATCATCGTTTTCCCTGTTAATTTTGTTAAATTATATACTGCTGTGCTTGCTTTAGATGCATATTGAACCGCATAACCGTCTAAATTAATAGCACTATCGGTCGGATTATATAACTCTATGAAATCATTTGAATAGGGCGCCCCATTATTGCCTCCCCCACCATAGACTTGACTAATCACAACATGTCCGGCAGCCGCAGCTGCTCTGGGTACCCATACCCCTTGCGGAACCGCTGACAGCACAAGTAGCAGCATAGCTAATCCCATGCTGGTCTTTTTCCTCAATCGCTGAAATTTCAAACTCATGAACCTAACTCCTCCTCGTTGTATGACACTTGAACACAAATTCGTATAGCTATTTAATGATAAGCACTTTTTGTAAAGCCCATGTTATGTCTACCGCTGAATTTTGCGCCGAAAAGTTAATATAACTTTACACTTAGTTAACACCCTGAATAATAAGTCTCGCTATGATGAGGGGTAGCCGATAATCAGGCTCTAGTACTCACTTCAAGGAGGAACTTCTTTTGTTAACTCGCCCGCTTCGATTGTCTTGCTACACCCTTATCACCATCATGATGTTATCCATGATCACGATGACCTTCTCTAACTTCAAGGTATCTGCTCATGCACTTAGTGCCAGTTACACCACAGTAACATTGAATAAGGACACAACTAATGTTGCCTTCTCTTTAGATGTTATTTCCGTTATGGAGAACATTAAGATCGATACCAATGGAAATGGAATTATAGAACAAAGTGAACTGGATAGTCACACGCATGCATTGGAAGAATGGATATCGGATAGCGTTGTGCTAGACATGAATAGTAGAGAGCAGACCCCTCATTTCACAGCCATCAAACTTGAAAATAAAGCAGATAAAGAAGTCATTACGTGGGATATTACCTACCCTGCCTTTCAATCCGGGCAGACTATTGCCATTACAGACGGTCTATACGCTGAGCCCTCAAGTTCTACCTATGTCAATCTCATTACAGCACGGTATCAAGATCAAGTGAGCGATACGGTTCTTCAAGGTAAGAATCGCACGTGGACGATGTTATTAACGGAAGAACAACAACAGCAACAATTGAATACACCCGCAGGTACGAATGGAAATGCCGGGTCGGGAACTACAAACGCATCTCATTCGGGTTCTTCCACTTCGGAATCAGGTGCTAGTACAATTGACAGCTCTGATGGGTTCTCCTTCTTCAAGCTGGGGATGAATCATATCCTCACAGGGTACGATCATTTATTATTCTTGTTCGCTCTTCTCCTCAGAAAACAAAGCTTCAAACAATACGCTTCCATTATTACGGCATTCACCATTGCACATAGCATTACCTTATCTCTAGCCGTACTTGGATGGATCAGTGTTCCATCACGCATTGTAGAATCGGTCATTGCGCTCAGTATCTGTTATGTAGCTTTGGAGAATATATTCCGTAAAAACATCCGATATCGCTGGGCGATTACGTTCATGTTCGGCTTAATCCATGGCATTGGATTCTCCGATATTCTCAGAGCCATGAATCTACCAAAGGGACATTTAGCTGTAGATCTAATCAGTTTCAACCTTGGGATCGAGTTCATTCAGATCAGCATCGTCTTGATTCTGCTTCCTATTCTTGCGCTTCTTCAGAAGAAGAATTTTTTCAAACCCGCTGTCATCTATGGTTCCTGGATCATTACAACCCTTGGTGCCTTTTGGTTAGTAGAACGTCTTTTCTTCTAGCTACATTCCATATAGACCAAAAAAAGGACCTTTGTTTTTCACAAAGGTCCTTTTTTTGGTTTTTCTATTTTTAAGCTAATAATATCTCAGTAGTTCATGCATGCTTAGGAGTAAGATGCATTTATTATTTAGTTCACAGATATTTTAGTTCACAGATTATGCACTTTTTTTCACGGGTTCGGCTTGACTTAAAACTCTAGATAAACTACTCTAATTAAAGTATATAAAATAAAGTATAAGGGTGGAGAAGTCAGTGTCAGCATTTTTTAAAAATAAGGCGATCAAAAGTGGAATATTCATGATGGTGTTCTATCAGATCATCATGATTGGAATATTCATGTCGGGATATAGCGCTATACCCAAAAATATAAGCAACCTGTCCGTAGCGATCGTCAATGAAGATACACAGTCGGGTGTACAGTTCGTAGAACAGATGAAAAAGCAGCTTCCTTTTAAACTCGTTACGAATGATTCACTAGATCAGGCGAAAAAAGAACTTGAAGATCGAGAAGTTCATTTAATCATGCACATTCCTCAAGACTTCACTCAGAAACTGTCCAAGCAAGGGGAAAAAGCGAAGTTAGATTTCTTTATTAATGAATCTAATCCAGCAGCAATCAACAGCAGCATGCAAAATGTAGCCGATCAGATCTCCAGCAAACTCACCAGCCAAATTCAGACTCAAAGTTTCGAAGGTCTATTGCAAGGCATGAAAGTCCCCGCAGATCAATCCAAACAAATGGTTGAAAGTGTCATGACCAAGATCACATCTAACATAGTGATTACGAACCCTGCTCCAACGGGAATGCACAACCAGATGGCACCCATGTTCCTGACAATGGCTTCGTATGTCGGTGCTATGATCTACTCTATGATGAGTATTGGCGCGCTGAATTACTTGAAGACGAATATGAACAAATGGAAAGCCTTCCTTTCCCTTCAAGGCGTGAACTTAGTTCTTTCAATTGTTGCCCCTTTGGTGGGTCTAGCCATTTACTTTGCGATTCAAGGCTATAGTGCAGATATCTTCTTCAAAATGTGGATGGTGCACGCTTTAGAATTATTCGTAGCCATTGAATTCACTAGTATCTTCTGCCTAGCGTTTGGTCAAGCCGGTATGATCTTGAATCTGCCATTGCTGCTGTCCCAGACCATTGCTAGTGGAGCCGTGCTTCCACAAGAAATCATGCCGGGATTCTTCAAGGCACTCAGCCACATTTCACCGATGTTCTACACCGTTCATTTGGATTACAATATGCTGTTTGGCGGTGGCAAAACTTCGGTATATCTGTTAGGACTTATCCTTGTTGGCGTAGTAGCTTTAGCTATTAATGCTATCATTCACCTGCTCAAACCTGTTAAAACAGTACAAATCGCAACCCAGTCTGCACAGTAACCTATTTTCATGTACACTATAATAAAAGGACTAGCTAAGACTCGTAGTCTCGGTTAGTCCTTTTATTCAATATGTGAATAAGGGGGAACACCATGTCGCTTCAAATCTTTATTCTCGGTACCTTGAGCGAGGGCGATCACCATCCATACGACTTGAAGAAAAAAGTGCTCAAACCACTTGAAAAAACCATATCCATAAATGATGGAACTCTGTATTATAATTTCGAAGTACTTTTAAAGAAGGGATATATCCAGAAAAAAGATGTCATTCAAACAGAGAATCGTCCCGAGAAAACGACCTATGGAATTACGGATCTCGGACGTCAAGCTTTGCAAGAAGAGATCTACGCTGCTTTTCAGAAATGTACGGATATAAAATCCCTATACTCCTCCTTGGTCTTCTTAGATAAGGTAGATGCCACCAAACTTGCCTATTTAATAGAGGAAGCCATCACGAAACTTCAAAAACGAGCCACTCTTATTGAAGACACAGATCCTACCTTCCCTGATGTGATGCCCAAAAAACAAAAACCGATTCAGCTCATCGCTGATCATGCCTATCATGCTGTACAAAATGATATTGCTTGGCTCAAGAAAGTCTTAGCTTATGTGCGAGAATAAATTGGCGATATATTGTTGCATCTTTTTCTAAAAGAACAATTTAAACTTAGTAAATTGGGAAAAGAGCATCTACTCAAGAGCTTCTAAATAAGAGCTGCTAGATAGTAGCTTCTAAATAACAGTACGCAATAAGAGCCTCTAGATAACAGTATCCAAAAGAGCGCAACTATAGTAGATAGATTTCTATAGTAATATTTTCTATTACAGAAAAAGAGCTTCCCCCACAGGGGTTGCTCTTTTTTGGTTGCTTATAGGTGGGTCATATTATTCTCCAACAAAAGCTGCAGACCCATTATCCCCGGTGTAAAGCGGTGCACCTGGTTTGGTGACGAAACAGATGATCATCTTAAAAGCCATGCCTTTACTGATATTTTGTTTAAATGTGAGAATAAAGCTTTGACCCTTACTCCCTGTGGTTTGAATCGACACATTCGCGGCCGTGAGCGAATTCGTGCTATTCACACTATCGTTCATTCCTAGCGTTGCAATATTTGTTGGCGTTTGTTCGGATGTGCTCTGAATCCAGTAGTTCTTAGGATCAATTCCTTTCACCTGATCTACGGGCTGATCATAAGTAACTTGAAGCTGGTTTGGTGCAATTTGACGTAGACTCGTGAGCATCGGGATTGCAGTTACAGGCTCTGCGTAAGTTTGATGACTCCTAGCATCCACTTGAGGTACAGTAACCATCGTGCAGGCCATCAATGTGCCTAATATAGATGTGACGAGAAGTTTTTTCATGTTGTTCCCTCCTGACATTATTCAATCTAGAATAATTTTCCCAGAGGTGAGCGAATTCATTCATCTGTAAGTGAGATATTAAAACTTGATAACTATAATGAACCTTACTAAAAAGCCATCAATCATTAGAATGATGGCTTCTGTTAGCTATTCACATAATTCAATTTCTTATGTTGAAGTTCGTATATATGCTGGCAGTGACTGGATACAGAATCATCATGCGTAACAATTATAAGGGTCATCCCTTTGTCATGAAGGTCATCGAAAATTCTCAAGATAGACTTCTCTGTTTCTTCATCTAGTGAGCCTGTGGGCTCATCTGCAAGAAGTATAGATGGTTCTTTAACAATTGCACGTGCTATCGCTACTCTTTGACGTTCACCCCCTGAGAGGGTGGATACATTTCTTTTCATCGCATGATATATCTCTAAATCATGTAGCACTTTTTCAACTTTAGTTTTTATCTGTTGTTTCGGCATATTGCTGTACTGTAGAGGAAGGGCTATATTATCAAAAACATTTCTGTCATCAAGCAAATTGAAAGCTTGTGTTACAAATGCTATGTTCTTTTTACGATATTCTGCCCACTCATTGGCATTATGGTTAGAAATATTCGTTCCATTAAATAACATGTCACCTTTTTCAAAAGAAATGAGCCCTCCTAAGATATTTAGTAAGGTTGATTTCCCACATCCGCTCTTACCTTTAATAGCGATCGAATCTCCTTTGGATACTTTAAAATCTAGATCCTCTAATATGTTTTCGTATCGAGTTCCATTTTTAAAACTCTTTTTAATACCTGTTAATTCAAGCAACATATTCTATACTCCACCTTCAATGTTGATGTAATCTGTCATTGAGTTTGACAAGAGTTTCCGAGCAAGTAGTATGCAAATTATAATACTCATAGCAAAGCAAAGAACTAAGATTAGTAATTGCGTTTCCATATCGCCTAATTTTAAAATTTCGTAAAGAACTAAAAAGTTAGTAAGATATGCCGCTAGTAGAATAGTACTGATTTCTAACCATAACATATAGATAAGTCGATTTATTGTTGCTCCATTAATATAGTGGATTGCAAAAGAGGACAATCTTCTCTTCTGCTGCAACAAAAGTATTGTGATGATTACAATAAGATTCAATATAAAGGTAGACACAAATATCGATTGTATCAACGTTCTGTTCTCCTGTACTACCGTCATTAATCCTCTATATTTTTGAAAATGTGGGCTCAAACCAATAAAGGAATAACCTGCAAAAGAAGTGTTCTTAGAAATTGCTTCTACTCGTTGCATCATTAATTTATTTTGTAATGCGTTGTTTTCCGTTACAAGATATCCATTAGCCACGGCAAAATAACTAGCTTGTTGAAACACCTCATCAGTTTTTGATGCTGGAATTCCATAATCTCTGTAAGGCAAAATTACATATTTGTTAAGGTAGAACTCCGTATTGCTGTTAAAGTATACCTTACTGTTCTCCTTGAGAAATCCAATGATTTTTACAGTAAGCGGCTTATTATAGTAATTAATAGTTGTTTCGTCTCCCACCTTATACAAATTCTGATAAGAGGAACCCAGTAAGACGGGCATTACGCTATTATCTTTAAAATCTTCATCATTCCATAAACGACCATTTTCTACTTGCAATCCAAAATAATTCATTGCCTGCTTGTTCATTTGAAAAGATTTAACTGTAGTAAATATATCATCACCAACTTGTACTTGATTCTTTTTGCTGCCTTGCTCATATCCTTCAATTAATTCTTCGGGTAGCCCTTTATCTTTTAGATAAATAAATTGATTAAACATAGCCAGATAGTTGAAATCACTAGTATTGTTGAGTTGTTTGTAGTAACTCTTAAGACGAACTAAATAATCAGGCTCACTAACAAATTCCGCATACTTATCGCCATCGTAGAATCCATCTAGTAGCTGATAAATTGCTTTTCCTTCGTAAATTTTTTGAAGACTAGTACTCTCATATTCCAATTCTCCTTTAAACGCCACAAATGTTCCCAATATTACAAAGAACAAAGTCAGGTGAAAATAGATCGATAGACTTAAAAATTTATGCTTCTTAAAATAATATATCAATTCTCTAACTTTCACTGTTTAGCTACACCTCGATTAGAATTATTTAGCCACAAAAATACCCCTAATATGATGCAGGCGATGAAAAGGAATAGACTCATTACCCATATCATTTGCGCTAGTGTGATAATCGCTTCAGCATCAAAGGTGAAAAATAAAATCATAGATAGAATTCCAGAAACAGTAATGTTCATGATAATTTTTAAAAATGATTGGGTGTATACTTTCTTTTTTGAAATTCCTAATATGAATAAAACGTACATAAGCTTCTTTTCTTTTTCATACCAATATCTCATGAAGGCTATGATGCTAATCAATATTAAGAGATAGAATTCAAAAACTAATAGCTGATAAATAAATGGTATATCGGCGGTTTTAGTTAAACCTTTTTGCTCATCTTCCAAAACATTAAAACTTGGATTTTTCTTAATGATTTCATTCGTGATTAAATTAATATTTTTTTTACTGCTACCATCTACAACAATTTTTGTATAATCACCTGCTGGTCCTTTGATTGGTTTGTTCAGTAGAGCAATATAATCAATTGAGCTTGCAAATGAAGCTCCCATAGTACCAGTCACTTCGTAAATTTCCCCATGAGCAGATATATATTTTTTTCCTTTGATTTCTTTAGTATTTTTTTCAAGTTCTTTTCCAATTACAGCTTTCTTTGTATTGTCACTTTTCGAAAAGAATTTACCTGATAACATTGGAGGTGACCATTCTCCTTTATTCTCCAGTAACAAACGATATGTATCATCGTATTCCAAAAAAAGTCTATAATTAGGCTGCGAAATATTGCTTATAAAATTTTCTTTGTAGTCTTTGGTACTGAGGACGACATGTTGAGGAGTATATAATTCATTCGATAACTCCTGAAATTTTTCTTGTTTACCTGTATAGGTTAAAAAGCAGTAGCATAGAGTCAATAAACTTAGAAAAATGAAAATAAATATAATATCTTTTCTTTTGAGGGTAAACATGTACTCTCCTCATTTCACATTGATAAAAGTAGAAGCTACTTTGCGTAACAAAGTAGCTTTCTTTTTAAATGAAAGTTTTAATAGGTATTAACGTCCCTATAAAACCTCCTATTAATAACTAAAATATAACATAATTTTCTAAAGTTTAAAAAAGTGTATGCCTATCAACACTCAGAACATAGAAATCAATCAATTGTATGATGTTGACGAAGTAAGTAAAATAACCTCTCTAAGCGTGACTGTGAGTCACCTGATTTATTACTCATTGGATTAAGAACAAAAGAGTCATTACTGAACAAACATATAAGCGTGATTATTCGCAGACAAACCTCCTTAATATCTTGATTGAGTGAAATTATGGTGAATGCAACTAATTACTTAAAAGTATTCTCCAAAATTTTTTTAGGAAGGCTGAATTCTCCCCAACCGCTACGCATTTATCTTACAATAAGTATAAAAAAATTCAGAAAAAAGGTAGACCACCTATGAGTCTACCTTTTCTATTATGCGTTTGTCTTTGGCAACCAAATAATATGGATTTAATTCCGATTTCGATAAGTGATCTTACCTTTCGGATTCGCATTCCAGTGAAACAGCAAAAAACAAAAAACACCGGGAAACCCGGTGCTACGCGCTAACGCTGAAGAAGTGCTTCTTTCATTTGTGGAACCGACATTCCCTGGCTCTTCATCGTTCGAATCCGAAGAATGAGAGCTACGGTCTCTACTCGTCGATACCGACGGGTTAGATTCTCTTCTGCTTGTTCAAAAGGGAGCATCCCTTCTTCTGTATAATATTTGAGTGTGCTGTAGCGAGAATCTGTAAGCCGTACTAATTCACCAATGGATACGAATTCATCGGCCAATATAGTCTCCATGGAACGTTGTCTAGACATGTATTAACCTTACTCCTTTAGAGGGGACGCCTTGGAAGTAGACGAACACCATGAATAGGAATTCTTCCGATAATGGCATGAGGTACTGCCTCATATATAATATTATCAATTTTTATAATAGAAATCACCCCTTCGTGTAGAACCGTATACTTATGACCCTGTTCTTCCAGCCGTGCTAACACATCGTGCAGCCGCTCCCTAGCATTAGGAAGCATCTTCTCTGTATCAATGAATACAGATTGAGATCGCTCCAGAATAGGATAGACGAAATTCAAACCACTGCCGCCTTGGGTCTTAACGAATGATTTTTTGAAATTTAGAAAATACTTGATAGCCATTTCGATATCATGGTGGATTTGAATGCTGAACAATTTTTTGCCTAAAGGCGTATGACGATGGCACTCTTCCATACGAATCGATACCTTCTCTAGTTCGTTGCCTGAAAAGAAATCATGCATACACCCACTCTCTCGAAAAAGCCACAGCATACAGATATTTTCATCACTAAGAGGTCCCTCCTCTAGAAAATCGGCACGAATCCCTTCCGTAATTCGAGAGTACTCATAAGCATTACTGCGATACTCCTTAATTTCTACACCTGAGGAATAAAAGAGTAAATCACAGCCCAATAAGTTTGGTATTTCCTCAAGCAGATACCTTGCCTTCAGATCATTAGCCATCGTACGCTCAAATTTGACTAACTTTCGTTTGGATAACGTGGAAGCCTTCTTCAACCACCAAAATAGTTCACCACTAACCTCATTATTTCTACGTGTAATAGGTTTTAAAATCGTAGATAAATACCCTTTGGGTTGCATCGCATCCCATGTATTAGGATGCACCGATAATTGGTTATCCGTCTCCGTGAAACCATGATTCAAATAGACATCCAGAATGACGGCCGCTGCCGTACAGCGGAGGGCTACTTTTTTTGCTGTAGTCATCGAAAGACTACGCTGTGCATTCAGAGCAATTAATGCGAAACTTTGTGCTAATGATAACTCTGCCATAGAAAGGACACCCCAATTCATAAATTTATCTATGATGTCTGAAGTGAAGTTGAACAATTTTAATCTTTAGTAATTTATTACTCACTACTTACTACTTACTACTTACTACTTACTACTTACTACTTACTACTTACTATATACACTATTTGTATCAATATGTAAATGTTTGGTGTGTTTTCCCACAAGAAACCCCTATAAGAGGGGTTAATATTATGCATACTATGAAATGAGCAGAATAGTAAGTAACTTTTCTCCGTGATACACCTATTAAGAAAAAGAACAATATAGTTACAATTTCTGTAATTAAAAAGAACCGTAACGGTGGTCCGTTACGGTTCTTCATTCAGCTATACAGTTAGTTAGGCAAGCTTATTCCATGCCATGCTCTTCACGGATTTTGTATAATCCTTGAAGAAGTAGATCAGAAGGCTCACGATTCAACAGATAATGTGTTAACAATAGATTAATCGGGAAAGCGCATACGTTATTCCCATCTCGGATAGCAGGGAATCCCACTTCAAACACAGGACCATGCTCCTCGTTCCAATCCAGACCCGCATGAACATCTTCAGGTGCAAATTCGGCTTGCACATCTGAGATCCATTGTGGAATGAGCTGCTGATCCATCAAGGTCTTGGCTTCCTCTTCATTCGCCATCGGTTCAGGCAAAGTTGCTCCGCCCTCCTTCTTCATCAGTTCGAAGAAGAATGATCCCATCCATTCGGCACTATTACCTCCAGACTGGAACTTCGCAACCAGCTCACGTAGGAAGAACCCACACTGATAAGCATGTCCCGATGCATCTCTCACTTGAAAAACAAATACCGGTCCATAGATTTCTTGGTTCAATACTTGGACTTGGACATCATCAAAATGCGTCTGCAAAGTCACTACACCGTTATGTTGAACCGCTTCAATGAGTTCTACCCACTTTTTATGGTCCTGTTCGACTTCTTCCTGAGTTGTTTCATGTGTTGCTTCTGTTGGTTCTGTTGGTTCTGTTGGTTCTGTTATTTCAGTTGATTCGGTTAGTTCATGATTTGGCTCGTTTACTTTGTTCGTTTCTTCATTCATTGTGTCATTGTTCAATTCTTGATTTGTTTTATTGCTCATTATTATCACCCGTTTCTATCATATCATTCTATGCTTTGAAGCGTCCATTACTCCGTCTACCCTATCGCTCCAATTCTTCCGCTCTTTCTGACCCTTATGAAATGAAACATAGTGAAGGTTAAAACAAGCATTAAAAGTGCTAATTAATAAAAAGTTAAATTTTGGTGTCATTTGGCGGTTTACTGGCACTCTCTTGACAATTATTCACGCTAAATTTACAATTAAATTATCTTGATATACGAGATATTTTATACACAAGATTTATTTTATCTGCGATTGCATATGCTATTACATTAAACGGATTACCGCAATCTCAACCCACCATCACTATACTACTAAGGGAGAGAACTACATGCCTTTCCTCATTATATATGCGACCAAATCAGGAGCTACTGAGCTATGCACTAAGATGCTGGCAGAAGAGCTCGGTGACTGCACTTGCTTGAATCTAGCGGAGGACAAGCCTAAGCTTGAGGAGTATGATACCGTCATCCTAGGAGCTGGCGTTAGAGACGGGAAGATCTACAAACCGATTCGTGACTACATCAAAAAGAATAAAGATGAGCTGCTGACGAAGAACTTAGGTTTTTTTATTTGTAATGAAAAGCCCAAGAAGACTGAAGAGATCATTGAGCAAAATTTCTCCAAAGACTTACAAAGCGCAGCGATTGCGATCGCATCCTTCGGAGGCTATAAAGCCTATGCAGCCCCTAAAGAAGGGGAAGATCAGCTCAAAGGTATTTTTGTAGATCATATCCGCGATTTTGCGGCTACATTTAAAGAACTTCCGAGCAAAGCCACGTCCTGAAGACGTGGTTTTTGTGTGTCTACGTATTTTACTCCTACGTATTTAATCTAGGGAACTCAGCCTCTGTATGTGTGCTATGCATTCCTTTGCTTTAGCCAAATTATTAATCTTTTTATATAGATTGGCCAAATCTGCATAGATCTCTATGTTACCTGGCTCCACCTTTAATAATTGGTGTAACGTCTCGATCGCCATCTCGATCTTTCCTGCTTGCTCATACATTTCACCTAACAAAGATAATCCTGTGGCATCCGCAGGATTCAGCTCCAGAACCCGTCTAATATACGGCTCCGCCTTCTGAAATTCTCCCTGTAAGAGATAGAGATCTGCAAGATGGACATGTACCTCCCGATCCTTGACATCCGTTAAAGATAATTCTATGAATATCTGTTCACTTTGTATGAATTGTTTTAATCTCTTGAGCGTAAGAGCTTTATTGAACAAAGCAAACTTTGAATGGGGATTCATCTCTAAAGCAAGATTCTCTTCCCTCAGTGCATCAACGTAATGTTCTTCACCCATCTCGAAATATACGGTACCTAAATGAATATGCGTCTCCTCTTGCATGGGATTGATCTCAAGCGATTGCAACCTCAGTTCGAGCGTTAACCTTTCGGTTCGCAGTGGGACGCAAGCATCTCCATTCAATGTCCGTCAAAGGATGGCTTGATGTAAGCCCTCCGCTAATATATCTCCATAGCGGTAAATACCGCTATAAAAATTACGTCTGTCTAATATTCGTTTGACTTGTACTTTCGTAAACATACTGCCTTGCTGTGTCTTAAAACCTTCTTCGTTCAACGATTCTGCGATTTGGGTCAACGTCCATATTGGATGTTGATCCTTTAATTCAAACACTCTGAGGACGGTTTGTGCTTGCTTCTCGTCCACTTCGATACACTTCTGACCCTTCTTAGCCTTGTAGCCGAAGGTTGCCCTTCCACCTGCATAGCCGCCCTGCTGAGCCTTCTTGCTCCGCCCCCGACCTAACTTGAGAGCGATTTCTAGCCGTTGATACTGGTCTAGCAGTTCCATCAAACCGTTAATCAGGAAATCATTTGGGTCTTTCTTGTAAATGCTGTAAGTTGGTTGTTTAATGCTCCGAACATCCACCCCATACTTCTTAAACTCTCTATGTACCAATACTTTCACAATGTCAGACCGCCATAAACGGCTTGTATTGAGGACAATAACCGCATCAATGGATTGAGCAGACAGGGCAACTAACATGCTCTGAAAGCCGATTCTGTTCACCTCAAGGGCTTCCTCATCTACCTTCGCACCGCTGATGCCTTCATCGCTGTATATGTGAATAAGATTCCATCCCTGCTCCTGACAATAAGAACGAATTTCGTCCTGTTGGTACGCTAGACTATAACCATCCTTGGCTTGTCCTTGTGTTGAAACTCTCACATAACCGATGACTTTCATGATGTTTCCTCCCCACCGTTACAGAAATCACAATTATCGAAACGGTATTCCGTATCATATCTTCATTATAGTACGGTACTCCGTTGCAAGCAATTGTTTTTTAGTGATATGATGAAAGAAACACCGCACAACTGTAACGGTAGTGCGTATCGGAGGTAAACATGCCTGTTCGGTTAAGACTAAGAGAAATACTAGAGCAAAGGAACATTAGTCAACGGGAACTTGCAAGAAGGATGAATATCCGTTCTAGCACAGTTAGCCACCTTTGCTCTGATAAAGTTAATGCGGCTTATTTTGATACATTGGAGCAAATTTGCAAAACACTCGACATTCAGCTTCATGAACTGATAGTCATGGAGGATGAGTAATATTAAAGTGCCACTGGTAATTTGCTCACAACGCCGCCCAGTACAACACAAGGTATCGTTATTACACCCTCCCATTGTTCCTCTGCAAGTCTATTGAAATCCATAGTCGGACGTTGCCGCATTCGCTTCTCAATTTCCCTACGGTAGTACCCTGTTACTTGCTTCTGTTCCAGTTCGCCGCTCAATAATTCCTTGACTCTTTGTTGAAGTTTCGGTTTCATCTGCTCAAGACCAATGACTTGTGAACACAGATAAAGTCTATTGAATAGGGGCGGAAACTGGACTAGAGCGCTCATCGGGATTTTCTCAACAGGCTTATACACGATTTCAAATCTCGTCAATTCGCCTTCGATTCTCACCCCACGCCTTTGCAGAAGTTCCAATTTCTTGTCATATACTCGGCAATATCCTGCAACTTGCCGCTGATAGCTCTTATTGGAGTAAAATGTTCCCTTTCTTTTCTTCATGTTCCGCCCCGTTAATGAAAGGACAAACAATTCAGTCAAGGGCAACGGAATGTCGAATGCTACATCAGAACGAACATAGAGAATTTCTGTTGCATGATTCCCAATCTCTGAAATCCAAGACTGGAAGTGAATCAAAGAGTCGGGAGGACATTCCAGACGAAGCGTATGCTTCCTTCCGATTCGGGCATAAACTAGCTGATACGAAAGATACGCCCAATGTTTTCCCTCCCTAACCCGAACACGGTACTTGAATCCCTTGTCCTTAACATAAAACGAAGCGTTGTAGGAATCACAAAGCCACTGACGAAGTGGATTGAAGAACTTCCAATACACATTCGTAAAATCCACTACAATACGGTCAATCGAAACCTTTACCCCTTCCATACTTAGCCCCCTGCGGAAATTTTTTAACGAATTTCCGTCTATAATTAGAGGGCAAGGTGGCTAGCCTTCACGTTGCCTTACCTGCTTATGTAAACTGCTCGTCAGCAGAGTTCTTTTATGCACAGTAACAATCGCTTTAGAAGTCAGTTCAGTTGCGGACATTATCAACATCCTTCAAGTTCCCCGCCGCTACTATGAATTGTCGTGCTATCCGTCTGAAAAAATGCATCATCTGACCTTTCGCCCTCTCTATCGGAACAAGGTATTGTTCAGTTGCGATGGATTTTGGAAAAAACAGCAGAAAACGAAGCTAACAAAAAACAGGTCAACTATGGTGGTAACTGACCATAATCGACCTGTATTTTGTATCGGCATAGCGTTATTTAGGTTACAAATTCAAGCATTAACGTACGCACAACAAATTCATGAAATCCTTATACGGGTATTACATGGGTTAGATGTGTTATTGGTTGAATGATGAGTTCATTAAGCACTGGGTAGCCCCCACCAAAGAAAAAACCTTGAAAGGCATACAGCCAATCAAGGTTATCAACCTTAACTTACCATACTACTAAATTGTTATGATATTCGTGTCTTTCAATACAGAGACCAAATTGTAGATCTTTATCTACGACTACTAAATCTCTGTATCCATCTTTAAAACCTACGAACGATAAAATTTCATTCATATTTCCCCAAAAGGACTCTATAGTCATTACTAATGCTCCAGTGTCTCTGTCATGACGATGTAAGATGGCAACATTGTTATTTTGGAATCCTTTTGTCCTTTCTTTAGTATGCAATAAGGTATTCACATTGATTTGATAATCCTTAACTAGTTCAGTTTGATTAGTTATGGTATCGATTATTTCGTACACTTTCTTTGATACTCTTGTTGTCTCCTCTATAGATAAAAAATCTTCTATAGTTACTGGAATTTGACCGCTTAATGTAGATAATACTTCTTTTCTTTTTACATTAATTTTTAGTTGCTTAATTTTTTCTTGTCTATCAGAAGACGACATCTGACTCCCCCTCCACAATTATTTGCCAAACCCATCTAAGTCTTCGGGAAAATGACCATCGTATTGATTGTATCTACCCTTATCGAATGGATTTCCTTTTGCATCATCAGCACCGTGGAAGTGTGAACCTCTTCCTAGCTTATCTTCTTCATGCAATATAATATATTTCTTTTGACCATCAACTGTAAATTGATATGCTGTTCTATTTTCCGAAGTACCGTCAAAAACATACCCATGCTTTTCGAATTGAGCTGATTTCGGAATTCCTGCTGCTTCTTTAGCATCTCGGAAGGCTTGGTTACGAGATACCTTAGAAGCAACTTCACCCGTCCCCTTACCAACAACAGCCCTTTCAGCCTTAGCAATGTCTGTAGCTTCTTCTCCAAACTTGGCAAACTTAGCAAGCTTGGCAAATTTACCACCAGGAATAAATCCGATAATTGCCAGACTCTTGTCATAGCTAGTTGAACATGAATCCGCTAATGCAACAAGATCATCGAATATCGCAACACGTCCGATAGTCGTCAACGTTCTGGCCACAAAACCTGCTGCCGGATTAAATTCGCTGATTGCATCAAGCCCTGAATTTAGATTCTGATCGTAGTTTCGAATGTATGCATCGCTAAATGGCACCCATTCTGGTGCATTCGCCCATGCCTTGAACGGCACATGTCCACTCGGATCTGTGAAGATCAATGGATTGTTTCTTACATATGAATACAGATGCAAACTCGGCGGATCGTTGGCTTCCCCTGTGTAAGTGTCTTCCGTTAAAAACCGCCCGATGGTTGGATCATAGAAACGCGCTCGAAGGTACTGTAGCCCGGTCGAATCTGTATATTCACCAGCGTATCCATAAGGATTTTTCTGAATGCCAGACTGCTGGCTTACGTTCCCCCATGCATCATACCCGTAAGTGTTAAGCAACGGCTGACTAGCATCGCCTAATGCGCGAACATCGCCATGACCATCGTAAAGATAATAGGAGATGTTCGTTCCTTCCGCAAGATGGCTCGTCGAATTAGGTTCCTGCATTCGGGCTATACGTTCCAGCCCGTACAGATTACGGCCAATTACATCTCCACTATTGTTCGTTTCTAGCGAGATCTGATCGTCATCCCAGTAGAAGCGAATTATATCACCGGCGGAACTTGTCGCCTCAACACGTAGACCGTCGCCATTGTATCCGTATTTAGAAAGGTTCGTCCCTTCCTTAACGCTGATCAATTGATTGAGAGGATCATACGTGAACGTTCGATTGGCATCACTGAGCAAATTTCCATTTTGATCGTACTTGAGAGCCACCGCTGGATCGGTGCCGTTGTTAATAGCCGTTAATCGGTTAGCAGCATCGTAGGTATACGATCTGGTCAACGACTCTTCGCTCGGTTGTAGAATTGTTTCCGCGATGCGGTTACCGACCGCATCATAGGTGTAAGCAGTCCGTGTGCCATCCGCTTGGGTGTATTCAGCCAACCGATTCAATGAATCATACTGATAGAGCGCCTTTCCGCGACCATCGGCTGCACTCGTCATATTACCGATACTGTCATAAGCATAAGTGAACGGTAGCAGCAGTTCTTCGTCATTCTTTTTATGTGTCATTCCAACTATCTGTCCATTGGAATCATAGCTATAACCTACGGTGATTCCATTAGGGGTTAACGTCTGGATGCGTCGACCTCCAGCATCATAAGTATAAGTCGTTGCACCTGCAACCGAGTCCTCCACACGTATTAACTGACCTGCTGCATCGTATTCCCGATTGGTCACAGCACCCATATAGTCAGTGGTGTTAACCAGTTGACCTGCTGCATCATACGCATATTGAATAGTTTTTCCGTCTCCAAGGATCTTGGATGTCAAGCGTCCTGCACCATCGTACTTGTATCGGGTCGTACCCGATCCATCTGTCATTGTCACTCTTCGTCCCGCCAGATCGTAAGTGTAGGATACTGGCTTCATGCTACCGGAGCTTACACTGCGAACCTGATTGACACCAGTATAATCGTAGTTAAGGACCGTACCATTTCGATCAACGATACTCGTTGTGTTGCCATTGTTGTCATACACGTACTGTGTGCTTTTTCCGAGCGGATCGGTCACTTTGGTCACACGATTCAAACTGTCGTACACATAACTTTTCACCTGTTTTTTGGCGTCCGTCACGCTTTTCAGACGGCCTGCTTCGTCATAACTCGATAGCGTCGTTCCCCCCTCTGGATCCATCACTGTCGTCAATTGGTTACGTTCATTATAGCCATAGCTCCATCTAGTTCCGTTAGGTAAGTATAATTTTATTTTGTTGCCCAAAACATCATAATCATAGGCGGTTACATAACCCAGTCCGTCCGTTTCCGTTACTACACGACCGACTTCGTCGTACGTGAACGAGCGTGAAACTCCGTTTGCATCCGTAACTTTCGTCATAAGACCTGCCACATCGTACTGATAACTTATGGACTGCCCCAGCGGATTGGTGATTCGTATAACTCTGCCCATGTTATCTAGAGAAGTCGTTGTGGCAAGATTATTGGCGTCGACTTGACGGACAATACGGCCAGCGTCATCGTATTGCGACTCGATCTTAGCACCGTTAGAATCTGTGGTCGATATGAGTTGGCCAAGCACATCGTACTCCGTAGAGGTCAGGCCTCCCGCTCCGTCTATTTGCGTTAGTATTCGCCCCATTGCATCATACGTTGTCGCCAAGCGTGCACCATCTGGTTGATTGACCGCAACTAGACGGTTTAGCGCATCGTACTCGAATTTCTGAACGTTCCCGTTTGGATCCACACTTTCCAGTACATTGCCAACAGCATCATACTGATAAGTAGCCAATTGTATGCCTGTCGTCACTGCTCTTGTCGTTACGGCAATTTCGTTTGAATCTACGGTCTGCCCATCCGCGTATACGGCCCGGATTTTATAGAAGTAGGTTTTCTTCGGCTCCAGGCCAGTCATCAGGTATGCCGTCAGCGTGACATCCGAAATTGTCGCGAGCTTATTGGCATAGCTGAAATTGGTTCCCGATACGCTGGATTGATACACTTCAAAACGTACCAGATTGGGTGTACGGTTGATCGACCAGTTCAGTGTAAACGACTTGTCCGTTACAGCAGACGGCGCGGTAAGGCGCAAGGACCGGTTCGCGACATCCATAATCAGCGAAGAGCTGAACGCTTCCCCAGAAACCGTGTAGAGAATCAGTTTTAGCGCGTATGGTCCGTTCTCCAAGCTGTTCGTGTCCCAATTGCCAAGAAGCCCATTGCTCAACGCTGTGTAACCGGTTTTCACCAATCTCCACTCTGTTGGCGAAGTACCTTGTCCATAACATAGTTCCCATTTAGCCAAGTTCGAAATAACCGTATTACCGGAGATTCCGAGCACGCCGTCTGTCTCCGACGAGATGTAGACGAGCTGAGAAATCTTCAGAGTGAAGCTACCGCCCGTACCGCCATTGGCCGCTTTAATATAGAACGTTCCTGTAGTTGGCGGCTTGAAGCTCATGCTATTCTGTCTGCTTGCTTCCAGTAGTTTTCCAGTGCTATCAAATACCGTAAGCCCATTATTCGAATCTAGAATACTACTGGTTAGTAAGTAGGGGATACCAGCAGTCAACGTTGCCCGGTAATACGAGTCGGAGTTGTCCGGCAGCATATACGTTGCGTTTCCGGTTTGATTTGTCAAGCTAATCGGATAGGCAGCACCAAGGGTCGATCCATCCTGAGCGCTCAGCGCAGTTGTTGAGCCAGCTACACCATATACTTTCAAAAAATAAGTTCCTGCGAGCATAGGCGTGGAGCATGAAGAACTACACGTCGTCAGCAAACTGTTCGCTTTGTCATAAATTTCAATCTTGGTCGTATTGGTAGCTTGTAACATGAAGGAACGATTCGTCGTTAATGCATACCTAACGTAACCGTAAGTCGGTACGAGACTTGCTTGTGGACCTGGCATCCGATAGGTCTCTGCCAGACGCTCCATGTTCATCGTAAAGTTGCCCGCCGTCGTACTTGAAGACACGCGAATATAATAATCACTTGTTGCATCCGGCGTGAAGTCAAGGGCGGTTCCTGATGCAAGTTCCTGCTCTTTACCATCATACAGGGATACCCGGTTGCCTCTCGCATAAAATGAATAAGCGGTACCAGCTGTTAATGTGACACTGTATATACCGAATTCATTGGCTGGTTGCGTATTGGAGACTAGAATAAATCCTTTCGTCTCGCTCACACGATAAGCCGTTCGGAAGCTGGAGCCGTCTTGCGCGCTAAGGGTAATTTTCGCCCCGGCCGTACCGTAGACCTTGTACGTGTAGCTACCGCTCGTTGCCGGTATATAAGCACAGCTAGTCGCGGAACATGTAGTGACCTGATTGTTCTGGCTATCGAAGAGTTCGATTTTGCTTGCATTCGTTGCATTTAATACAGCAGTCCGATTGCCTAATAGCGTGACGGCATATCGGGTATAACCTGTATCCGAAATGATTCCGTCCTGCGGTCCTGGAGCTTGAAACGGTACCGCTTCCCGTTCAATGTCCAGAGTGTAGCTGCTATTCGTACTACCTGAAAGCACACGGATATAATAAAAACCCGCTACTGTTGGCGCGAAAGCTAATGTAGTTGCCTCACCGCTAATGACCTTATTTTGTGCACTATCGTATACCTCTATACCGGTAGCCCCTCCACGCGCATAAATGACATAGTTGTTTACCTTAGAAAAGTTTACTTTATAGTACGCACTGGAAGAGAATGGCTGATTGTTTGTAGACACTGTTCTTCCGCTAGCTTCAGAGGTTACATAAGCCGAGTCGAAGCTTGAGCCATCCTGTGAGCTTATGATAATGCGCGCATTCGCAGTGCCGTAAACCTTGAGATAGTAGCCCGCTGCTATGCTTGGTGAAAAAGCACATGTGGAATTATAGCAGCGAGAGATGTAGTTGTTTAAGCTATCGTAGAACTCGATTTGAGTAGCTCCCGAAGCTGTAAGCATGAAGGTTCGGTTAGCAACAAGCTCAGCCCAATAAGTGGTTGAACCACCGCTTGAAATGGTTCCATTCTGCGGTCCTGGAGCTACGTAATCTGCCGAACTCATATTCTGTCCGATATTGAGGGTATAATTGCCGTTGGAAGTTCCTGACCTCAATTTCACATAATACACACCAGTCGTCGAAGGGGTAAACGAAATAGATGTCCCACTGCTTACCGCTAGTTGAATTTGATCGCTAGAATACACCGTAAAGCCTACTGTTCCGCTCGCACTGATACGATAGTTCTTCCCAGCAGTTAATGATGTGACTTTATAGTAGGCGACATCGTTGGCCGGAACCATCTTAGACGAGCTATTAGACGCCTCAGGTGAAGCGATCGTAATTGAATAGGCGTTTGCAAAGTCTGACCCGTCCGAAGAACTCAGTATGTGAGTTCCTGAGTTCCTCAGTTGAATAAAGTATGTTCCTGCCGTACTTGGCGCCAAACTGAGATCTAAGTCGAATTCCTTCAAGTAATTAGTGGACGGGTCCTTATACACAAGGCTGCTATATCTACTACCTGAATTAAAACCATCTTTAAAGTTAAATGTTCGATTCGCCTTCAGATTTGTGGAGAACCACCCCATTCCACTTAAGGTCACATTTTGTGGCCCTGGCGCCTCATACGGTGTCGCTGATGATATTACTAAGGGATAAACACCGCTCGTCTTACCCGCTTTTACCTGCACATAATACATTCCAGCCGTTGGCGCTCTGTAGCTAATGGCGCTGTCCTCAGTGATCGCTACTTGCTTTTGAGTACTGTCGTACACTACCATTCCGGTAGCACCTGCTGCACTAAATCCGACCTGATATGCAGCATTCATGGCAATTTTATAATACGCACTATCGCCGCCCGGAATTGAGTAGCTCAATATTTTGCTGGCCTCATCGCTCCTTATCGTAATTGGATAGGCGTTTGCAAAGTCTGACCCGTCCGAAGAACTCAGTATGTGAGTTCCTGAGTTCCTCAGTTGAATAAAGTATGTTCCTGCCGTACTTGGCGCCAAGCTGAGATCTAAGTCGAATGCCTCCAAGTAACTAGTGGACGGGTCCTTATACACAAGGCTGCTATATCTAGTACCTGAATTAAAACCATCTTTAAAGTTAAATGTTCGATTCGCCTTCAGATTTGTGGAGAACCACCCCATTCCACTTAAGGTCACATTTTGTGGCCCTGGCGCCTCATACGGTGTCGCTGATGATATTACTAAGGGATAAACACCGCTCGTCTTACCCGCTTTTACCTGCACATAATACATTCCAGCCGTTGGCGCTCTGTAGCTAATGGCGCTGTCCTCAGTGATCGCTACTTGCTTTTGATTACTATCGTACACTACCATTCCGGTAGCACCTGCTGCACTAAATCCGACCTGATATGCAGCATTCATGGCAATTTTATAATACGCACTATCGCCACCCGGAATTGAGTAGCTCAATATTTTGCTGGCCTCATCGCTCCTTATCGTAATTGGATAGGCGTTTGCAAAGTCTGACCCGTCCGAAGAACTCAGTATGTGAGTTCCTGAGTTCCTCAGTTGAATAAAGTATGTTCCTGCCGTACTTGGCGCCAAGCTGAGATCTAGGTCGAATGCCTCCAAGTAATTAGTGGACGGGTCCTTATACACAAGGCTGATATATCTAGTACCTGAATTAAAACCATCTTTAAAGTTAAATGTTCGATTCGCCTTCAGATTTGTGGAGAACCACCCCATTCCACTTAAGGTCACATTTTGTGGCCCTGGCGCCTCATACGGTGTCGCTGATGATATTACTAAGGGATAAACACCGCTCGTCTTACCCGCTTTTACCTGCACATAATACATTCCAGCCGTTGGCGCTCTGTAGCTAATGGCGCTGTCCTCAGTGATCGCTACTTGCTTTTGATTACTATCGTACACTACCATTCCGGTAGCACCTGCTGCACTAAATCCGACCTGATATGCAGCATTCATGGCAATTTTATAATACGCACTATCGCCACCCGGAATTGAGTAGCTCAATATTTTGCTGGCCTCATCGCTCCTTATGGAAATTGGATAGGCGTTTGCAAAGTCTGACCCGTCCGAAGAACTCAGTATGTGAGTTCCTGAGTTCCTCAGTTGAATAAAGTATGTTCCTGCCGTACTTGGCGCCAAGCTGAGATCTAGGTCGAATGCCTCCAAGTAATTAGTGGACGGGTCCTTATACACAAGGCTGATATATCTAGTACCTGAATTAAAACCATCTTTAAAGTTAAATGTTCGATTCGCCTTCAGATTTGTGGAGAACCACCCCATTCCACTCAAGGTCACATTTTGTGGCCCTGGCGCCTCATACGGTGTCGCTGTAAATACTGGCACTGCGTTGCTACTTGACGAAATATTGTTCGCTAAATCTTTCGCCTTCACTGTAAAAGAATACGTTTTATTTGTAGTCAACCCCTCAGTCGTATACGACAACGTTTTGCTATCGACTGTCGCAGCAAATATTCCATCTCGATATACATCATAGGCGACGACAGCTATGTTATCTATGGCTGCGCTCCAGCGCAGGCTCGCGCTGGTCTGTGTCACGGCCGTGACTGACAAGACGGGAGCCTTGGGTGCTTCTGTATCTGGTTTTGTCTTCACTTCTAGTGTTTTACTTGGTTCAGATACATTCCCTGCTGCATCAATAGCCTTTACTGTCAGACTATATAATGTATTGGGTTGGAGTTCAGAAAGCTTATTATTAGTTTCTGTTCCGTTAACTGTACCAACTACAATATTATTATTTAATATCTGATAGGCGGTTACTTTTACATTATCTATGGCTGCCAGCCAACTAAGGTTAATTGTCGTTTCCGACTGAATGCTTGATGTTAGACCGCTCGGGGCAGTAGGGGGTTCCTTATCATCTAATGTACGGACCGTCAGCGAAGCACTTCTAGCGGACACGTTACCAGCCGCGTCTCGGGCCCTTACTGAGAAGATATAATCGGTACTTGCTTTGAGATCCGCCACCTGATAAGACAATTCGCTTCCTGTAAGCGATACGAGGAGTTCCTCATTTAAATAAAGATCATACGCTTTAACCCCGATGTCATCTATCGCCTCATCCCAAATTAGATCAACGGTGCGGTCCGTTTGATTTGGAGACTTAAGATTATTGGGTATACTTGGAGGTTCTTGGTCGGGTTGTTCCTCCTGTGGAGACCCATTTCCTTGCTCCTCTGAATTAGTTGTTAGGGTTACGGATTTGCTGGCGGGGGAGACATTGCCTGCAAGATCTTTCGCCTTCACCATAAAGCTATAAGCTGTTGAAGGCAGTAGACCTGTTACCTTCATTGTACGAATGGTACCATCTATGTTAGCAATCAACGAAGCCTTCTCTTGAGGATTAGAACTCTCATCCCCCGAGCCAGTTCCGCTTAATATATCTTGCTGGTAAACTTCGTAGGCCACTACCCCTACATTGTCGGTCGATGCTGTCCAAGAGAGCTGGACAGTCCGATCTGTGGGGTTTTCTACAATTAAATCAGTTGGCGTAAGTGGCGCCTCAGTATCCGCCTCGGCCTCCGTGCCATCATTATCGACATAGTTATCGCCATTATTCTCCAATCCTAATGGAATAGCGCTGGTAGGCTCATCCTTTTCAACCTGCGCGTTGTCTGATTGTTTCACCGATAACGGCGCTTGGGATATTTTTGAATGTGCCGAAGAACTTCCTACCGTTTTATCTGATTTATTAATTGTTGCGCTGCCTTTAGCCGACGTATTTGTCCCTTCTACTTTAGTCGCGGGGTAAGGCTTGTTTGTTTTGATAGATTTCTTTTGTGTAATCCCATTTCGTACCGCGGGCACTTGTGCAGAAACCATTTCTTTCATTGCAACCGGCCTTGCCTCAGATTTAAATTCTCTAACTTTATTCGCGGGCTGAGATTTGTCTACTTTAGTGAACTTTTTTGATGTAATCCCATTCTGTGACTTGGGCACTTTTACAGGAAACGTTTCTTTCGTTGCAACCGGCCTTGCCTCAGATTTTAATTTTCTAGCTTCAGTCGCGGGCTGAAGTCTGTCTACTTTGTTGAACGTCGTTTTTGGAATAACTCTGTTTTGTAGCGCTGACATTTGTACAGGAACTGCTTCTTTTGCTGCGACTGGTTTTGTCTCAAATGGTGTAGCAGGGATTGATGCCAAATTCATTAGCATGCTAAAGCATAAGACAACTGCAAACTGCTTGAATACTCCATACCGTTTCTTCATAGCTACCCTTTACTTCCTCTCCGTTTTAAGCACTCGACCGATGGCATCGTAGGTATAGGTTGTCACTGCACCTGATGCCTCGGTTTTCGTAATGAGCCTATCGTTCACATCATACGTATATGACTCTTTCACTCCACCCGGATAGGTCACCTTTGTAGCTCGTCCTTTGGCATCGTAAGTTTTAGTGGTTACATTACCTTTCGCATCGGTAACCGAGGTTTGGTTACCCATGGCATCATACGCATAGGAAGTCACCGCTCCTTTAGCATCCGTGACTTTGGTCAGTCGCCCGAGATTGTCATATTCATATGAGGTGAGATATCCTTTTTGGTCTTTCCGGTTTTTCAGTAGCTCCCCTACATACTCCATACTCTCCATCGTCTCATCCGGATATCGGATATTTGTCACATGACCATATACATCGTAGCCATAATCCGTACGTTGTCCCATCGCGTCGATTTCCGAAGTTCTGCGACCCAAGGAGTCGTACTCATACATCGTCTTCTTACCTAGAGCATTAGTAACTTCAATGAGTCTGCCATTCCCATTGTAACGATAACTCGTTAATGCGCCTGTATAATCCTTTGTCTGAGTAACTTGGCCCCGAGTATTGTATACATACGTCATCTTATTGCCCAGTGCGTTGACAATTGATGTGACATTGCCCAGCTCATCGTAAATGTATGACGTTTTGTGTCCTAACGCATCGATAACCGCTATAACCTGATCTTTGTTGTTATAAACGGTCGAGGTTTTATTTCCTAAGGCATCCACGACTGTCGTGCGATTGCCTCTTGCGTCATAGAAATATTTCGTTTTGTTACCGAGCGGGTCCGTGATGACGTCAACTTTATTATCCGGATTGTAGTTTAGTGTCGTCCGATTTCCAAGCACATCCGTCATTCCTGTCAAAATCTGACGGTTGTCCCAAGTGAAGCTTTTGACCCCGGTCGCATAGTTCGTAATGGAGCCTCCAGCCGCGTTGGCTGCATTAATGGTTTGTGTCAAACCATTTGGGTTCGTGCGGCTAACAATCTGACCTGAGCTGTTATAGTACTGGAACTTCGTCGTTTTCCCTTTGCGGTTCGTAATGGCAAAACCTGAAGTATAATCAAAACTGTAGAATTGATTGTCCGAGTATTTGATTTGAATTAATCGTTTGCTATCATCATAAGCCAGCCTAACCTGGTACTTGCCATCTGCATCCATCATCGCAAGTGTTCCATCTATGTTGTAGCTTAATGTTGTTATTGCTCTACTCGTATCCAGCACTGTATTCAAACGCCCCTGCTTATCATAGGTGAGAGAGACACCCTCACCCAAGCGATTCATTTTGCTGTTGAGCTTCCCCGTTGCGTCGAACTTCATGACATCTTTGGTCTTTTTAGTTAGGGTTAGAGTATTGTCCGCGTTCTTTGTCAACGTGTCGAAGTTGTTGGGCGGACTTGTGTACGTCCCATCTATATTCCTGGTATACGTCACTCGGCTGCCATCCCCTGCTTCCAAGTCCAGATTGTTAGGGTTGTTATTGGATGCAACCATACGATCTGAATAACTGGTTGTCCACTTCGGAGAACCTACTGAACTTGAACGGCTGTCCGAGGCAGTAGAATTAAAAAATAATTGGAACTCTGTATGATTGCCTTCACTTCCTCCGTAGAGTAACTTTGGAGTTTGGACCGCCAGATTTCCATACACCCTGTTAATAGAAGTCGTCATCCCGTCCATATCTCCGTCGGCTGCCGAATTCATAGCCTCGAAGTTGCCACAGGGCTGATTGCAATCTACTCCCCCGGGAATGCCTCCAAAACCGCCTGCGTTAGAACAAGTATATTTACCAATTAGTTCATCCGTAGCACTTTGGGTTAAAATAAATGCTCCTTTTAATCCCTGCAGCGCCTCCGCATCGGTATTAGCGAATACTATCGCATTACCAGTGAAAAGGGATTCGAATTCCATTTTAGGTTTTTCCACCCAACCGACTTGTGAATCATACATTCGGATGCTATCTGCGGCGACCGCTGTCACCGTAACATAATGATCCTGTAAAAGTGCGATAGCCGGAAGCTTAAGCGTCGCTAAGTCAGATTTTGCCACCTGAAGGCCAACTGCCCGGATTCCTTGTTGCTCTGATGCATGAATTAGTCCAGTCATTGTTGTACCTTTTTCGGTCGTGCCTGCATCTTGAGTCAACTGCTCTAGAGAGGCCGTTACTCCTTTGACGGACAAAGCAGCACGCAGCGCAGCAGGCCCACATATGCATTCTAATGACTGATTAGATGATGATGTTGAAACTTTATTAGATGTCGTATTAGTTTGCTCAACGGGTTGTTGCGGACTTAACACATCCAATTTCGATTGAGCCCGACTAGCCAGGTAGCTACCGGAATTGGCATGAATGAATTGCTTGAGTTCGGCAATGGCCTCGGTCTTCTTGCCTGATGCTACTAATGCAAGTGCCTTTTGGAAGTTCAAATCTTCAAGCGTGGTATTCATCGTAAAATAATCGTAGGGATTGGTTCCACTATAGCTCTGAACGACTTGGGATAATTCGGTATAAGCCCTACTGAAATCACCATCCTCGGCAGCTAAAAATGCAGCTTGGCGTTTTGTTTTTGCTAGATCTTCATTGAATTGATTTTTTGCATTTCGCTCCCAAGGAGCCTCTGCACTTCTCGTCTTTGCTAACGAACGAAACTTCAGCCCGTCCATAGCCTGCAGAAGGTCATTTTTCAACGTCTTGAACTGCGTTTTGCTAATGTTGGGTATTACTTTGCGATAAGCCTTTACAAGCTTTACTTGATCGTGTAATGGATGCTCTTTCTCCAGCTGATTCAAAATCGCATCCGCAGCGGAGGCGTTCGCCTTGGAATTATAGAGGCTCTTTTTCATATTAGCTCTCTGCAAATCAGCCATTACATCCAAGTCAGTAGTGGCATGCAATTGCTTCACTTTGTCGAAGTACTTACTTGCTTCGTCAAAACGGTCGCGTGAATACTCGATTTCGCCAAGCCTGTATTGAATCCAGGCATTCATTTTTTTGTCCGACGGAAATTCAGAGGCAAGCTGTTGATAAGCTGTTTGTAATCCATCGGTTAGACCTAACCCCATCTGTAATCTCATTTCTTCATTATCACGTTGGGTCTCCAGCGCTTCCAGCCGCTCCATGGCACTCGTTGGTTTGGACACCGTTACTGCATAAACGGGGTTAATTGTAGTTAAAAGAAGCAAAAAGCAAATAAAAAGCAAACCAAACTGTTTCAAAACCATATCCCCCTTAATAATTTCTATCTTTTCATTTCGCTTTTATTTCCTTTCTAAGTAGTTAGAACTATGACTTTCAACCTATATCTTAAGACTAGAGGGAAATAATTCCAATAGCTTATTTTGTATTATTTTGTATAATCATGTCGATTAGTTACATTTATTTTTCTTTATACATCTCTACATGTCGATAAACGGCATATAACGGTGAGCTTATACAAAAAAAACCATAATCTACTCTCTCTTGTTCAATTAGTTCAAAATCATATTGAAATTAAAAATAGTATGGGTATTTCTTGTTATAGAGTTGAGTTCCATTGATAAAAACTCTTTGAAATACAGATAAGGAACTTAAACTTAAACGCAAAAAATCCTCCTACGTGCAGAGGAAAGAGATAACGTAAATATGTCATTTTCAGATAGAAGACTATTAAATACATGCCTGATTACGCAAAGTGATGGACATTTTTTATTTGAGTTGGGAGAACACATGAAGGCTCGGTATTTCACTCCAATATTAAAATATTACGAACCAAGTTCTCGGGTTTGTGAAGAGATCTAATCAAATAATTGTTGATTCTTACTACTTACTCTTTACTATTTACTACTTAATCCCTTAAGTGTCTCCAAATCATGAGCGGATACTAAGGTGTCCAGATGCTCAAATATCTGTTCTTCATCCCAGTTCCACCACTGAAGCTCCAGTAACAACTGAATGATCTCCTCACTAAAACGCTTTTTGATCACCTTTGCAGGGTTACCACCGACAATCGTGTAAGGCTCAACATTCTTCACTACGGTTGAATTCGAAGCTACAATAGCACCGTCGCCAATCGTGACGCCTGGCATGATCGTAACCTGTTGACCGATCCAGACATCGTTACCGAGGACCGTATCTCCTTTGAAAGGAAGCTGTTCGACCATCGGCGTCACCTTCTCCCATCCTCCACCGAAAATATTAAAGGGATACGTAGTAAAGCCATCCATGCGATGATTCGCCCCATTCATGATGAAGGTTACGCCTTCTGCAATTGCGCAGAACTTCCCAATCCGCAGCTTATCACCTAGGAACTCATAATGGTGCTGAATATGGTCATAAAAAAGCTCAGGTGAATGGGTATTATCACTATAGTAAGTATAATCCCCGATCTCAACGTTCGCTCGCCTAGGCAAATTTTGAATGTAACACACTGTTCGAATCGCTTCATTAGGGTAAAGCTTATGTTTATCCGGTGCGTTCATCATATATATACTTCCTTTCTGTGCTCAAACCTGCGAGGCTACAACTATCTTATACAAACTAAAGTATACACGGGCTTAGATGTAGATTTAACTAAAATTAAACGCTTGTCCATAATTATGAAACTACATATATATTAATTTTCCTTTTCCAAATTTGATTCATTGAGCTAGCAGAACATAATATCTTTAAGTTGTAACTTTTGGCACCTATTCTACTTATCATTATCGTCGTTGCCATAGCCATATTATTTTCAGTAGGTAGCGATAAAAGACCGTCTCCTGTAGATTTCATCTACGAGAATCGGCCTTCATTCCTTTTCCTTAATTTATTTTTTAGGATTTCTTAATACTAGTCGTACTATTATTAACCGATTTATTGGTCTATTAGCAACGTAGCGAAATCCTAAAAATATAGATAAATTTACTCTCAATTAATCCGAGATTTATGATTTAAAGCAACTTAATCAGCTCTTCTAACTCATCCACCAAAGGTTTGGCAAGTAAAAAATTCGTATTTTTTAGAGCCACTTCGATTTCCATTTCTAACGCCTTTTTCTTTTGTTCCTTCTCTAGATAATCTCTGTCAAAATGACTAGCATAGATCATCTTCCTAAATTTGCGCATACTCATTTTTCTAATCGTCTTATCATCAATAATTAGAACATAATCCATTCCATTCACCACAGAATAGAAGTCATGAGAGATCATGAGAATCGCGCCTTTATAATCCTTAATGGCTTTCTCTAGTGCGATTTGAGTATAGGTATCTAGATGACTTGTCGGTTCGTCGAGAAGCAACATCTGTGCTTTACTAGCCGCAACTTTAGCCAATTGAAGCATGTTTTTTTCTCCACCGGATAAAGATGCTATTTTCTGATCGAGGATTTCTCCTTCAAAACCATAATTTAAAAGATAGGATCTAATCTCATCATACGTCTTAAATCCAGCTTCAATAAAATCTTCTAATATCGTATTCGAATCCTCTAACATTTCACCTTGAAATTGAGATAGATAAGCCACTTTCACATCAGCATTCATGTCAATGGCTTCATGTGTATTGTTAAAAATGTCTCGGAGCAACGTCGTTTTACCCGTACCATTCGGTCCAATCAGGGCTACTTTATCCGTAGCTTTCATCTCAAAATTCACATGGTCTAAAATCAACTCATCAAAGGCAACCCTATAATTAGTAACATTCAGAATGGTGGTATCTTCTTCTATTTCATCATCAATATCTAAACGGATATTCGGCTGCTTAATATCTACGAAAGGCGCCTTAATTCGGCGTGCTTCAAATCTTTCTTGAAATCTAACTCTAGCCTTAAGCGCTCTACCTCTAGACGCTTCTGAATTATACGTTGCAATATGTCTGAGGTTATCAATGATACCATTGTTTCTCTCCATTTCTTCTTCCTCAGCGATGGTGAGTTCTTGCAGCTCTATCTTAGTCTGAAGTAAGGAGAAGTTATATTCAATATATCGCCCATCGAACTCTTGAATCTCCGTATTCTCGAGGTGCAAAATTTTGTTGAAACAATGATTGAGTAGATATCTGTTGTGCGTAACCACTAGCAGCATGCCTTTGTGAGTATTAATCAAGTTTTTGAGCGCATTCAAGTTATCAAAGTCTAAAAATACATCCGGTTCATCCATAATCATGAGATCTGGACGCTCCAGCATCTCCTTCATCACTTGGATAAGTTTGAATTCCCCACCACTCAGGTCCGATACCCTAACATCTTTTAGCTTCATGAGGTTGGCTAGGTTGAGCTTCTTAAGAATATTGCTCTCAAAATCCTCCCCACCGATGGCTTCAAACGCATCTAAAGCGAATTGATACTTCTCAAGTAACGTATCCATATCCGTAGTCGTAGCCATGTCAGCGCAAATGGATTCGATGTCTTGTTGAATCTTAATGTACTTTTCACCGATATATTCGAACACCGTAGTGTCTTGGCTTCTGTCTAATTGAGAGAACTGACTTACGTATCCGATGGTGCAATCGGGGTCGATCTCTAGCTTACCCTCAAACAAATATCTTTCTGGGTCCATCAATATATCGATCAGGGTACTTTTCCCACTGCCACTTGTTCCTATAAAAGCGCAATGCTGCCCCTCTTCAAGCGTAAATGTAATATTTGTATATAATTCTTTCTGCGGAAATGAGAAGGATAAGTTATCAACTTTAATCATCATATGACCTTTCTGTATAACTGAATTTGTGACTACTATTAGATGAAAGTAAAGATTTCGAGTTAGCTGTTAAGTTGATAGAATACCACTGTTTATCCCCAACCACAATCATTTCCCATGAAATGCACAAATGAAGGAGATGGCCTTGAAATTTAGCATTATTGTTCGCAGTTTCGGTTATGAATATTGCAAGAAATACTGATGGTATATGTGGGTATTTTTACATATCCCCCGATCAATTATCAGGGCATCCATATGTGCTTTTTTGTACATATTTATCTACTGGAAAAGTAGTCCTGTCAATATCTTCTCTCGTAATTTATTTCATTAATGCTTTCGTTACTGAAATAAAAAACAACTACCTTAAATTATACAAGATAGCCGTATGACGTCATAAAATGTAATTTTTTAATAAATATTCAGAACATTGAATAAAATACATTATAAATATTTACACTTGATATTCAATAATTTATTTTTTTAATTTCTTTTCTTTTATTATTTATTCAGCATTTTTCACATACATCAACCAAATTACATTATTACACAGAATCTAAATAGGAATAAATCTAGGTTTATAAATTTATTTTTATATATTCATATAACTTCTGCTCTACCGGATTTTTTAAAATCATATCCATATAGACTATAGGAACTTCTGAAGTAGGAACTCATCCTCCGGATTCAACTTAAGTTTAACGTTCCATTCATAATTGATCTTCAATGCCTGAACGGTTAAGTTAGCACTCCCAATAATTAATGCATGATCGGCATCCTTATTAAATATATAACCTTTCGAATGAAATCCTTTGAGATCCGTAAGGCGTACATCCATATTCTCTATCTTTAGCAGTTCTCTAAATACTTTAGGATTATTGAAATATAAATAGGTTGAAGTTAATAGTCTTCCTCTTATTCCTTTAGCCTTCAAATCTAGTAAATACGATTTTAGTGTTGCTAGACCACTTTCTGTTACAAAAGCTACAATAAACATAAATGACTGACAATGTGTCAATTCTTCTATCACCGAGGACAATATACTTTCATTCTTCCGCGGATTGTTAATTAACAATTGAGGGGAGTATTGTACGAGTGAACCGTCAACTGGTGATAGAACGGTATTCTCAAAGTTACGAGCTACGCTAGTCATGTCATTTCCACTCACCTTAATTTTTAGCATAATTGTATAATTATCAATTTAATATCACAATCCAATATATTACAAAAAGACAACCTACATATGAATGCAGATTGTCCTCTATTAAATAAATAATTTATACGGCACTGTCAACTCGATGGTTCATAATCTTCTGAATCGCTGGAATATCAGCAGGAGCCCAGTCTAACGTGTTCAGCTCTGCTCGTGATAACCACTTTATCGCGGCATGCTCGGTTAACGTCGGTGTCCCCTCAATTAATCTACAATAATATGTAGTTAAATGAACGATGCCAAAGTCATATTCGTAGGTTGTATCTTCAACATAATTACCAATTTCGACTTGGCAATTCATTTCTTCATTAATCTCACGTTGTAATGCTTCCTGCGGAGTTTCACCATCTTCGATCTTACCACCCGGAAATTCCCACTTTAGAGGTAATGATTGATTAACACCTCTTTGAGCACATAAGATTTTATCTTCATGTACAATAACAGCCCCAACGACTTTAATCACTTTTTTCATTATCATCACCTACCGAAACGATTTACTTCTATCATACTTATATAAGGTAACTCGGGACAACTACTTCCCTTAGAAACACAAACTATAAGGACTTATTTAGCATAGATATTATAAATAAAAGTTTATTCTCATGGTGCTTCGTTCAATTATCTTTTAAATATAAAATTGTAAATATTAAGCAACAAATGAACTCTTATTATCGTTAAGAAATAATGTATGGCAACTCGATTTATAAACAATGGAGAAAAAATACACAAATTTATTATACACTGCTCCATGATACGGGGAATTTATAAATCAATTAATTCAACCCTAACTAAAAAGGAGCCCTACCATGAAAAAATATCAAAAGTTTCTATCTGCCGGATTTCTTTCGCTAAGTATTCTGAATTTAAATGTAGCCTCCTCTTACGCAGGTGAGCTTACTTTCAAAGATGTAAAGGCTGACTATTGGGGATATCCAAACATCAAGTGGGCCATGGATAACAACATTGTTCATGGGTACCCAGATGGAAGCTTCAAACCGAATCAACATGTCAGTCAAAGTGAATTTCTTGCTATGTTGATTCGTGCATTTCGACCAACGAACCTCCCTACTCCACTTGCTTCCGAACGCTGGGATGCACCCTATTTAAAGCATGCGCAAGCACTGAGCTGGAACATAGACACGCATTCCACCACTTTTTCAAGGGGAAAAGCTGCACAACTGTTATCTAATGCATCGGGTAAGAAATATACTATGAATGATTCTATTCAGTATCTTCTCGATCTAGGATTAGCTGAAGGAAAGGTAGCTAGAACCATCGATGGGTTCCATAAGAATGATCCATTGACAAGAACCGAAGCCGTGACATTCATTGAACGTTTGCGACAACGAATAAATACGTTACAACCCAGCCCAGCTAAAGAACAGAAATATAGCCGTGCAGATAATCTAATCGTGTATAAGAACACGAGCTTCCACTTTTCATTACTGCTTCCCAAAAGTTGGGATGGTAAATATACGGTAACGGATACGATTCCCACTACAGCTGGCCATAATATTAACTTCTTGAATAAAGCTACTAAACACGGCATTCTATTTACGATTTCTGTCTGGAATAAAGATTATTGGAATAAGAACAAAAATCAGATTAGCGGACAAATACAAGCCACGAAGCTTGGAGAAAAAGGTAGCAACGTGTATGTATTTCATACGCCTACGGATGTCCAGTATGATCCCAGCGATGAACAACCCATGAAGGATTATCAAATGATGTTCCATGATATCACGATGATCAAAAATTCTTTTACTCTACAGAAATAATAAAAATATTGAGTGAAATCACTTACCCATCGCTTTTTTTGAGATTAATCCGTTGCTTTTTGAATTTTCCCATATCGTAATAAAGCCTTGTGCACACAAAACAAGCCGAAAATCTTATTATAAGAAATTCGGCTTGTTCCGTTTAGTTTTACTTAGTACACAAACCTGCTATTTATATTCTTGTATTTTTCTTAATTCAATTTTTCCTGTGAAAATGAATAAGCTGACTTTTTGTTCATACTTTTCAAATACATACTTTGCACCCAACCGATCTACTTCTCTCCAATTATGAGTTTCAATTTCAGTTCGATAAATAGTCGGTAAGCCGTCCTCTTCTGTCACATTGCTATAGTTATATTGTTCTGAGTTTTTATCGGAATTCATTAGTTTTGCTTCCATTGGAATTGGAAAACTATCGAATATCTCGGATGATCGAAAACCGTCATTGTCCTTTGAACATGATGATAAGTACAATAAGCAAATCAAATTTACTAGCAAAAATATAAGCTTTTTTCTCACAGTTCACCTCCACTAGTTATCGCGAACTATGCATAAGCTATCATGAAGCAATCTTTTAAATTTAGACTAATAGCTCCATAATCATATCTTCAATGTCGTCATATACAAGAATTATCTCTTGGCTCTCATGGTTAAAATGATAAATTTCTTCATTTAAATGACCGTTTTCATTCATCTTATAGCCGATTAGATCTCCAGTCCCATCTTCACCAATCCATATCATTTTTTCTGTTATATTACTATAATTCACAAGGGTATTATTTCTGACTATGTCGTCAGAGGTCTTTGCTATTCTCTTGCTATCTTTAATCGGATAAAAAATCCACTCATCTATTTCAGCTTGGTTCACCAGCTTCACAAGTTCTCGATACTTGTCAGGAAATTGAACTTTTAGCAGTGTTTCAGCTATTATAATGTCATTTTCTTCAAGACCGGGCTTTCTCGTGATAATCAATTCTCTTGCCTGCTCCATTCTTTAGCACCTATTATTCTTAAAACATTTTCTTATATAACTCAAACCCGCTATACAATTCCGGACTTGTATAAGTTGTTCTCATAATTTCATAGCTATGGTCTAGATCATCATATCGAGTGAATTTGTTGTTAACTCCATGTTCATTAGTTTTTTGAGCATAACAACTCCTTTCTTACTATGTATTGAGTTCTTAGTATGATTACTTTAATGATTTATTCAGGAATATAGATCGAGAATGTTTTATCATTGAGACTGATTATTACTCCATTTCTAAGACTATCTTCAACATATTGTTTATTAATATAATTAGCGACCCAAAATTTATTTGTAATTCCTTTTTTGAAAAAATTCATATCAGAAATCATTCCATACTCAGGCAAAACATTTAGACCAAATTTGCTTACAGTACCACTTTTAAATCCTGGTAAATGTAATTCTCCAATATTAGATGAATTAAGATAAGTATTTGCATCTATGTTGGTTACATTAGGTGTAAAACTATATTCAACAAAAACTAGATAATTATTTGCATTAATCCAAGAAGTATAACTATAGTTTTTATCAACGAACATTTTCCCATATAGATTTCTAATATTATTAAGACCACTAACATTTGCAATTATGTAATGATCTAAGCTAATCTTTCCTATATTATTTCTAAGGTTATAGGGTACATTTCTTATCTTTGTAAAAGTTGTTTCATTATCGTGCTCATCTTTCCTAAAGAAATACCCCATACTTATCACATTTGTCCCTGTCAATCCTACCTCTCGGAACTCCTTTAAATCCTGGAAAGCACTCGGCTTTTTGTCTTGAATTGACTCGAATCGGTGCAAGATGACCGCCGCCTCAGCACGGGTTGTGGTCTGGCTTGGCCCAAATGTGCCGTTCGGATAACCTGTCATTAACCCAGTTCCCATCGCTACAGATACGTAAGGATAATCTGACTTATTAAGTCCGCCTTTATAATATTCTGCCACCGGCACAAGGGTGTCGGCTGTATCTGATAAAGCTTGCTTAAAGTCCGCTTCTTTCGTTGCCAATCCTGAAGCTACCCATTTAGCAAGTTCTCTTCGGGTGAGTGGCATATTCGGATTGAAACCATTCGGATAATCTGTAGTAGAGATGAATCCTTTGCTCACTGCCATGTTTACTTCGTTCTGACTCCAGCCTGAAATGTTGTTGAAACCAGTTTTAGTGCTATCCTCTGGATTGTTGGATGCCCTAGCTAATATCGCTGCGAATTCTGCCCGACTGATGGTAGCGTTAGGGTTGAAAGTCCCATTCTGATCGCCTTTCATATACCCTTTGAAAGCGACATAATTAATGTCTGCTTTTGCCCATGATGGCAAATTATCTTTAAATGTTACAGTTCCTTCGGCTTGGGAGGTGCCTTCCATTCCGTAGCTGCCTCCAGTAGCGATTAGTCCTGCGGTTAATGTGAGTGCTAGTTTTCGAATCATTTTGTTGCCTCCATCTTGATTTAAGATAGGAGAATTGTACCATGGTTCTATATTTCTAATTGTCGAATTTTGTATTTTATTTAAATGTAAGGTCCTAATAACCTAATTCTTAGTTATTAGAATCTCTATTCTAATGAAAATCAAACAACTTTAATTAACTTCTTTTTAAACGAGGCAATCTAAATTATATGCAATATCAATATAAAACTTCCTCATGTTTCATCGTTTATGAAACTCCTAATTTAACTGATACCTAGTAGCTAAAAAAACAAAAAAGGAACTGTGAACATCAAAACAATATATCCAATCGGAACCACACTTAAGATTACGGGAGCTCTTGCCCTAAGTTTTTTCTTAAAGACAATCCAAGAAAGAATGGAGCATAGAATAACTACTACAGGGTACAAGGAAACAAGGGTCATCATAGTCTCAGCCCATAATGAGTCCCCATTATCAAACAACATCGTTGTTATTACCAAAAGATACAACCACACAGGCATAGTACATAAATACACAATCTGATTAGTAATTAAGTATGCTTTCATATTGCACCTACTTTATTTTCACTTAAATTTTTCAGTTAACACAACGTTCTGTAATTCACTTACCTTCTTCATTATAGGTTCCAGTTTCTGTTCCAGATCGTCGATCAATTCATAGAATTGATCGTCTAACCCTTCGCATAACTCTTCAATCTCTTCTTTATCCCAGGATTCTAAGATTTCATTTCGTTCATCGATGTCTTTAGGAGGAACGCCACTGGGGAACAAATCCCCTATTTTTTTCACCAAAGAAATAGCCTTATGTGCTTGCAATGTATGCAAATCTTGAAGCGTATCTTCATAATGCTCTGCCCCATAATTATAAAAGAAGCTTATTAAGCTCCCTCCAGACACTTCACCTATCAAACCTTCAACATTGGTCCAAATTCTTTCATATTCATTGAGTTGACTATACCCTTGCGTATCTAACTTTTCACAAAGTATTGTCCAAGCCGGTTCTCTTACAAAATCAGTCATAAATATCCTCCTTCAAATCATATGTACTACCTAGATAAGCTGCCATGCACTATCCGAATATACTAACCAATGCTTATAATCTCTGGTTTCTTTTTGTAGTTCAATTACCGTATCCATATCTCTATACTGTCCAACTACTGCTAGGGGAATTTTAATTTCCATCTTACTTTTGTGGGTCTTTGATAGATCTATGAACAAACCCTCTTTCGTATATTTCAAAAAAATGTCTGAGATATGGCTCGGAATTTCCTCGAATGCTCTATTTGTGAGCCCGACTAACTTTAGTACAAGCACTTTACTCAAAATAACTTTATATTCCTCCACACTTGCAACGTAAAGTTTATTAAACCACCCATCATCATGTGCATAATAAGCAAATCTAGCCATAGGTATCTTATGTAAAGGCTTCGCTAGATGACCGAAAAAAAGTAATTCTGCAATTTGTTGATCATCTAATTGATCTAGTTCCTCTTCAGTCTTCACATCAACCCAGCAAAAATCTCCATATCTATACACGTTATCTTCGATTAGTTCATTGATTTCTTCTTTCGTTACATAATCGAATCTAGACCTATGATGCCAGTCAGCATTATCAAACTGATGCTGAAGCAATATTAAGTTGTCCGGCCTACTCTCCACACATGACATAAATTCATAGAATTCAATGCCATGCGAATAAAAGCATGCATCATCTATCTCGTGTTTATTAACATATATCAGTTCTCTTATATTGTGTTTTTTTTTCATTGACCTTCCCCCTCAAATAACTTACAAATTTTTAGTTTACTATCGAAATGAGCTTCTTTCGTAACAGCCCAATTATACAGTATAGAGAAAATTACTTTACTAGTCTTTAAACTTTTGCATTGTTATAATTCTACTCAACTATCAAAGTATTAATTGACTTGTTCTAAGCAATACACTCACACCTGTATTTCGGCATAGAAAACACAAAAAGGCTTGTACTCCACCACTGCAATGTTCCCCTTCACAATTTCTGCTTAAGACCAAGTAACATGACCATCCCCATCAAGTTTTCCACATTATTACATGGCTATGGTCTAGTTCAGCTTGTTGAAAGTATTACCTCGATCAGGTGTTCCAGTCTTAGGATCACTACTAAGTTGTTCACTCGTCTATCCATAATGTCATATCTCCCGTTTTTTCAAATCCTAGATCACTATACAGTCCTGCTGCTTCTGGTGTGGCTAGAAGTTTTATCATCTTTACATCTTTGCTCTTCAACCATGTAATCACTTCTTCTGTTAACTGTTTTGCATATCCTTTTCTTCTGAAATTTTTTTTGATATATACATCTCCTATAAATCCGAAAAATGGCGTTTTGTAAAAACAATAAGGAATATCATTCTTAATAAAAGCACCCGCGCATCCTGCTATCTCATTATCTATATCAATTACAAAGTGTCTAATTTTATTTTGATCATACATTTTCAAATATTCTCTTTCTATAATCTCACTAGCCTTATCATTCAATAGATGGTCGAGTTCTGCATCCTGAAACATACTCAGCTTTAATTCAATTATTGTCCTTAGTTCTTGTATTGTGGATTCCCTTATCATATGTGATCCTCTATTCTTAATATATTCTAGGTCGCCCTATGTATAATTTTTCAATTATACCGTGATATTGTATACAAACATTCCATGAAAGAGCATCCTCCATGTATACTTTAGACTAAAGGTGGTCTTCCTCCTTCCGTTAACAAACCAGGCATTCAAACCGCTAATATATAAAAAAACCGAGAAACCCTATGCAGGATTCCTCGGCTCAAAACACACTTACTTAATTATGTTCGCGAGACTCACCCATAGCTCTGCCCCACAACCCTAATCCACCAACCGAATCAGACTATATTTCTTCTTTCCTTTACGAATAATAATGTAGCGGCCATCGAATGAATTCTCTACGCTCACTTCGGTATTCACATCCTGAACACGTTCTCCGTTCATACTGATAGCGCCGTTCGTAATGTCTTCCCTAGCCTGACGTTTGGAAGGTTCAATACCTAGCTCCACTAACCAATCCACGATATTTTTAGTTTCTTTGGTAGCTTCGAACGTTGGCATTTCTTTGAAACCTTGCTCGATCTCATCGGCAGTTAAGGACTTAATATCTCCACTGAACAATGCGGCCGAGATTTTAACCGCTTGGGCCAAGGCTTCTTCGTCGTGAACGAACTTCGTCATCTCTTCAGCTAGGACTCGCTGAGCCTCGCGTTTACCCGGCTCTGAAGTTACTTTTTGTTCCAGTTCCAGAATCTCTTCTTTGGACAAGAAAGTGAAATACTTCAAGTATTTGATGACATCTCGATCATCGCTATTCAACCAGAACTGGTAGAATTCATACGGTGACGTTTTGGCTGGATCTAGCCAGATTGCCCCTCCTGCTGATTTGCCGAATTTCGTACCATCTGACTTCAACATTAGAGGGATGGTGAGTCCAAAAGCTTTAGCTTCGGCCCCTTCTTTTTTGCGAATCAAGTCTAGACCACTCGTGATATTGCCCCATTGATCGGATCCCCCAATTTGGAGTTGCACACCCTCAGCAGTAAATAGATGATGGAAATCCATCGACTGAAGAATCTGATAGGAAAATTCGGTAAAAGATATTCCGCTATCTAGACGGCTAGATACAACATCTTTGGCAAGCATGGCATTGACGGTAAAATTTTTCCCATAGTCACGTAGGAAGTCGATCACATTAATCGTATGTGTCCAGTCATAGTTGTTCACCATGGTGAGCTTTGCATCATTATCGGTCACAAATAATTTCTTCATCTGTGCAGTTAGGGCATCTACATTGTCCTGCACCTGCTCAAGCGTCTGCAATGTACGTTCACTGGAACGGCCACTCGGATCTCCAATGGTTCCGGTAGCTCCCCCAATTAAGATGACGGGATGATGTCCATAAGTCTGGAACCGTTTCATGACCATGAAGGGAATCAAATGTCCAATATGCATACTGTCTCCCGTAGGATCTACCCCGCAGTACAAAGCAATCTTTTTCTCACTTACAAGTTCACGCAATCCCTCGGCATCGGTCTGTTGATTAATCGCGTCGCGCCATTCTAATTCATCCATAATATTCATTGTACTCATGCTCATCTAACCCCTTTTATTTAGTATCAAAGTATTCAGTCAGAATTCATTCAGATTTCATCTAAATTTCCTTCTAGCTTCTTTCTGGTTTCATTCTAACTTCTTGCTAATTTCCTTCTGTTCTTTCTATTTTCTACGAGTACGCAAAAACGTCCCTATGTCTACAATAGACATAGGGACGATGATTCACCGTGTTACCACCCAAATTGTACCCGTAGCTACACTACAGATACCACTCTTTACCCTGTTATCGTGGGCTAGTCCGCTTAGTATGACCTAAGATACTCCAGAGTGTAATTCACAAATCTGTGTGTGCTAGGTTCCATCAACCCCTAGCTTTCTGATAACAGGGACAGCTTGCTACTTAATCCTTCAACGTATACCGTGTATTAGATTACAGTCAGTATAGAGAATGATGAGGACATTGTCAATTCATGTTCTTTGGCAGGATACTACCATATCGCTTGATCTTTTATGGTCCTGCCTTAGACTTTAAATTCCCCTACGGCATGCTGCAAATCTTCTGCCATTTTAGATAAGAAGGCTGCGGCTGCAGCAATCTCCTCCATCGATGCGAGCTGTTCCTCGGTGGAGGCGGAGACATGTTGGGACTGTAATGCTACAGCATCCGCTCCCTGAGCAATCACACTCATACTATTCAGCACTTGCTCCGAACTTGCAGAGATCTGTTCCGAGGAAGCCGATACATGATGTACTTGATCCGAGACTTTATCAATATTGTGCTTGATCTCCTCGAACAGCTCACCGGCAACGCGCACAACGCGAATCCCTTCATTCACCTCTTTAACCCCAACCTGAACAGAATCGACGACCCCATACGTGTGATTCTGAATGGTTGTAATTAGTGAAGCAATCTGATTAGCGGATTGAGACGACTGTTCAGCGAGCTTCTGAACTTCCCCTGCCACTACGGCAAACCCACGTCCCTGTTCTCCAGCACGAGCGGCTTCGATAGCTGCATTCAAGGCTAACAGATTGGTCTGCGCGGCAATTTCGTTAATAACCGTTACGATCCGCTCGATTTCTCTCGAATTCCCAGCCATCTCCGTCACACCATTAGCTAAATGCTCCATCGTACCGTGGATCGCATTAATTTGTTTTACTGTGGTATGTATGATCTCGTTCCCTTCTAATGCCTTTTGCGACGTCTGTACCATAAGTGAGGAAGTCACTTGAGCACCCGAGGCAATTTGCTGTATGCCCGATGACATTTCATGCATCGCCTGCACACTTTCGCACACACTTTGAGATTGGGCATCCGCATTAGATGTTACTTTTTGGAGGGTACGAGCAATGCTGGCACTAGCCTGCGTAGATTGATCCGCACTAGCTGTAAGCTCTTCAGAAGAGGAAGCAATATGTTCCGAACTCAGACTAATTTGCCGGACTAGATTTCGAAGATTGCCTGTCATCTGATTAAATGAATTCGCAAGATTACCAATCTCATCTTTATTTCTAACGTGAATATCTTCATTCGTCAGATCGCCCTCAGCTACTCGCTCAGCGATCTTCGCCATAGAAAGAATAGGTCTTGATATCATGCGTGAGCTAAAGTATCCAATGACAATAGCCAAGAGAATTGCAAGTATACTAATCCAACTTACATTTGTAATAGCATGTTTAACGATATTTGTATTATTTACACTGGATGCTTTCATAGAAGCAAGTTGTTCTTTTTCTATTTTTTCTGCAATCGGTTCAAGCTGACTTCCTATAGGAACCACTTCATTCTTGTAATAATCCATAATTTCACTAGAGGGACGATTACTTTGAATCCGTGCTATTAATTGATCATATTTTTGTTTGAATTCCTTATTTTTTTGATCTAAGTTCTGTAACATCACTCGGATATCTTGCATACGCACAATCTTCGTAGTTTCTTGAATTAATGAACTGACATTATTATAAGAAGTCTGTAAGCCTTCCAAAGATTTCTCATCTTTACTTATCATAAATCCACGTAACCTACTGAACTCCACACTTACATTTTTATTCACATTTTGAACATTGTAAAGAATTAATACGCGCCTTTGAATCAAGTCCGAACTTGAATCATCAATCTTCTGTAGATAGTAGGTAGATATACTACTGGTAATGCCAAGCAGCAAAGCAATGATTGCAAAAGAACCAATTAACTTCTTACTTATCGTCAACTTCATGATGCACATCCCACTTATCTTAGTTTTAAATCATATTAAATTATTGTACTTTTATGTATTGCCTTTGGATGATTTGAGTCCCGTGATTGCCTAACCGTATATTGATAATGTGGCATGAAAAAAGCCCTTACACAAGGGTTATATGAAAAGACGTCTTTAATCTAAAATAGTTGTGTTTCACCGTTACTGCATAGACCATCCTCTTTCCTTTTTGATATCACTCTTCATGGTATCTAAGTGTTGAGAATATGTCAATTTCTTCACATCATGAGGTTATAAAAGATGAAATGTGTGTATATGAACAGAAGACGATCAAATGAATTCATAAAAAGTATCCTTACACATTCACTTCATATAGAAGTGTATACAAGCACATACTACGCTAAGCTTGCATGTAAGAGTATGGCAGGTAGTTACACACGACGAACGTGTGCATTTTTTTGATATGTACCTATATGTATCTATATGTATCTATGTCTGTCCAATGCATAAGAGCCGAGAGGTTGCATCTAATCCATGAAACGGAAGGTGAATTACCCATGAATACCGAGCAATTAGAACGAATTCGTACAGGAAAAGGCTTTATTGCAGCCTTGGATCAAAGTGGCGGAAGCACACCTAAGGCATTACTACAGTATGGCGTTAAAGAAGACAGCTATGCGAATGAGGAAGATATGTATGTGCTTGTGCATGGGATGAGAACACGTATTATCCAGAGTCCTTCGTTCAACTCTCAGTATATCTTAGGTGCGATTTTATTCGAGAATACGATGGATCGTAAAATCGAGGATCAATTCACAGCTGATTATTTGTGGGAGAAAAAAGGAATCGTTCCTTTTTTGAAAATTGATAAAGGTCTTGCCGATCTAGATGACGGCGTTCAGCTTATGAAGCCTAATCCGGATTTGGATGATATTTTGACACGGGCGCTTGAACGACATATTTTTGGTACCAAAATGCGCTCTGTCATTAAGCAAGCAAGCCCTACCGGTATCAAGAAAGTAGTCGAGCAGCAGTTCGAAGTTGCTAAGCAAATCGCCGCTAAAGGACTTGTGCCCATCATTGAACCCGAAGTAGATATTCTCATTACAGATAAGGCAGCAGCGGAGAACATCCTCAAAGAAGAGCTGCGCCATCACCTCTCTGCTCTTGATCAAGACGTGAAAGTGATGCTCAAACTATCCATTCCTTCTGAAGATAATTTCTACAGCGATTTAATGAAAGACCCTCATGTTGTACGCGTTGTGGCCTTGTCGGGTGGCTATACGCAAGCTGAAGCGAACGAGAAATTAACGCATAATCAAGGCTTAATCGCCAGTTTCTCTCGTGCCTTAGCTCAGGGACTCACTTCTACGCAGTCCGATGAGGAGTTCAATGGCATATTGTCCACCTCCATCCAAGACATCTATGAGGCTTCGATTAAATAATAGGATGTGTAAGTGCAGTTCGAACCTGAGGAGTTGAAATGAAAGCTCCATATGTTCACTGTTATAGCTTAACCATTCATATTTTAGTTAAGAAACCAACGACCTATTTAGGTGGTTGGTTTGTTTATTTTTAAAGAGAAACGATCAACCTCGAAATCGAATTTGGATCTAACCCCAATGATTTATGGAAAAGGATAATTCGTTATGTCCCTATCTAAAAGACTCCTATCTTCAAAATCCGTCGAGAGAACAATTAACGTCGTCGAAAAACCAAATACATTACATTTCTCAAGAAATCTAGTCATGGATTCCGTAGTCTCAGATAACACTTTAATCAGAAAGTTATACTCTCCGCTTATTCTGTACAGATCCACAATCTCAGGGGACGATTCGCTAAATGCAACAAAATCCTTACAAGTATTTGTCTTAAACAATACAAAAGCCATAGTGTGCAAACCCAATTTGTAAGGATCAACTTTCGCACGATATGCGGTTATCACCCCTTGCTCCTCTAACTTTCGGAGTCTTTCGGTAACTGCGGGTTGTGACATCGCAATGTTTCTGCTCATCTCGGAGATAGGTATGCGGGCATTCTCATACAATAGAGATACAATTTTGGAGTCAACTCGATCCATTTACGCATTCACCTCATATTTACAGGTTATGAATTTAGAAAAGCTACATTCTTAAGTTTTTGAAGGCTATCTTCCTTAACAATTATATGTGAATCATAGATTTTATGAAATAAAATGTACATACATAGAAAGGAGAGATCGCTATGACCCTTGCGCTGAATACTCCCTTAACTTTAAGAGGATTAACACTCAGAAACAGATTAATTATGGCACCTATGCAGCAGTATAAGGGGACGCCTGAAGCGATTGCCGGAGATCATCATGTTGAACATTACAGCCAAAGGGCAAAGCATGTCGGACTCGTTATTTTGGAATCTACCGCGATTTCTGCCAATGGGAGACTGTGGGAAAATGATATCGGCATCTATACAGATCAACACGTGGAATCGTTAAAAAGAATTACGGACGCCATTCACGAGCACCATACCCCAGTCTTCATTCAGTTATCCCATGGCGGAAGAAAGTCTGCCCCTGAGGTAACGACGAGACTAATTGCTCCCAGCGCAATTGCCTATGATGAACATTATGGCACACCCGAAGCTCTTAGCCTAGCAGGCATTGAACACATTATCGAGGAGTACCGACTAGCAGCCAGACGCAGCTTAAACGCAGGATTTGACGGTATCGAGATTCATGCAGCACATGGATTTTTAATCCATCAGTTCTTATCCCCCCTCTCTAATACAAGGTTGGATGCATATGGAGGAACGTCCCTCAACAGAGTAAGATTTCTAAGAGAAGTTCTTCTCGCCATTCGAACAGAGGTAGGTACCGATTATCCGGTCATCATACGAATTTCTGCTACCGACTATTACGAAGGGGGACTAACTCCCGTAGATTGGATACAAATGTTAAAACCACTCGAATCGGAATTGGATGCTATCCATGTTTCTACAGGCGGCAATATCCCAGTACAACCTAGTGACATATACGATGCTTATCAGTTGCCGCATGCGGCTGCGATCAAACAACACTTCAACATCCCCATCATTGCAGTTGGAAAAATCTATACCCGCAGTCTTGCTAATCGCATACTCGAAGATCATTTAGCGGATGCCATTGCTATAGGGCGCCCCCTCTTGGATGACCCGGACTATGCCGAACATTTACTGATCTCCGGGCAAGGAAGGAATGTCCCTCCAGCGAAATTTTCAAACAACTAACGGAAATAATGTGTCACACGATCTTCTCCCTACTCCAATATTTAGCAATATACTATGGAAGCCTCGTTAAATAAGGAAGCATAGACTTAATTCAAGAGAGCTAGTTAAAAAAAGGGATATCCCGCCTGGCAATTGTACTTGCCTGCGGGATATCCCTCTCTTGTGTAAATAATGGTTTAAATAAGGTCCGATTTTTGCAGCAAACGCTCCATAATCGCGGCCACTTCAGCTCTTGTAATAAAGGCCTGCGGAGCAAGCAGTACATCACTTCTGCCCTTGATAATTCCTGCCTTCAAGCTATCTGCAATCCCCTCATAAGCCCACCCGGATGCTTTCACTGCATCCGTATATGGACGAAGCGCAGCATCTGCGGTTTGTGCTGGAAGCTTTGCTTTCAGTTGCGTAATCCTCATCGCTTTGGCGATAATCACCATGGCCTGCTCACGTGTGATTTGGTCATTCGGACGGAACGTGCCGTCTTCAAACCCATTGATCAACTGGTAAGCGTACGCTGTTTCTACGGCGCTGCTATACCAATCGGCTGATTTCACATCTGAGAACGGAGTTGCCCCCTTCTCCGGCTTTAGTCCAAGTCCACGTACTACAATTGCCGCAAACTCGGCGCGAGTAATGTTCTGGTCAGGGTTAAACTTACCATCGCCCATTCCTTCAATGACCATCCGCGAACCCATATCATTGACTGCCTTCTTCGCCCAGTGGCTCGCCACATCGCTGAATTCCAGCGGATGCCAGACTACCGAGTAAGTGCTGTTGGTCAAACTGTTGATTACGGCATAGAATTTACCGTTAATCTGTGTAACCTTGGTCGGTACATGACGCACCGTTCCATCTGGATCAACTACAACACCTGTCGTAATCTTGTTTGGATCTACGCCATCCGGAATAGCAACCAAGCGTTCCACATATGCATTAAATTTGGATACTTCAATTGTCTTACCGTTATACACCGCTTGAACGGTAAAATTCACAGGTGGTACCATCAGGCTGAATGTACCTTTGGCTGCCGCATTCTCCACGACTTTCACCATATCCGCCGTCGGTACTGCCATTTCAATTTGCAGTTTGATATCCTTCAAAGCGACCGATTGGCCAAATTGGCTAGAGATGGCGTTAATATTAATTTGCTTTGCTGGAAGTGTATACGTGGCCCGGTCCGTTTGGAGTTTGAGTACGGCCAGCTTGTCTTCCATGTTCTTAATCATTTGTCCGTTCAGTTCCCCAATTACCACATCTGAACTTGAGGTTAGCGGAATCGTAACGACCACACCTTGGCCTTCTGCCGCCAGCTTGTCATCCAGCTTCTTCTGATCGACAGCGATTGTCGTGACGATCTGTTCACCCCGCTTGCTAGTTGCAGCCGTACCCGCCTTCTCTACTTTGCCATTGACCAGGATATCTGCTCCGGTATTCGGAGTAACTGGGGTAGGTAGAGTATTAGATGTACTGTTGCTACTTTCTCCGCTACTGTTATTACCGTTGTTATTACCATTGTTATTGCCGCTGTTATTCACCGATGAGTCGGTTACCGTTATTTTTAGTTGCTGAGGCTGACCCGAGCTAAAAGTAAACTTGAGCCAAGTTATTCCTACTGGCAGCGTGTTTAAATAGGATTTCTTAATCTTCACTCTATCCTCGTTTACACTATAATCGTTACCTGCAACCAGAACCATTTCTGTATCTTGGTTTGCAATACGGACCAGCGAATCCCTCGATGCTAGGGTAACCTTCACTTCTGTATTCCCCGCTGATTCCGGTTTCTTGTCGAAATCCGCATGATCCGGCGTAACTGAATTGCCGCTTGATGGCAGCTTAACCAGACTGAACTTAACAACTTTGTCCAAGCTATCAACTTCATATACGCCAAGGTAAGCACCTGAATAATAGTCTAGTCCCGTAATCTCTTCTCCAGAAGTATAGGGATTAAGAACACCGAGGTCCATCGTAGGTGCTGTGTCGCCCACATTTGGCGTTGCAATTAATTTCGTTGCTATCTTTATTACAAGATGATGACTTGCATCCCCTACGGCTGCAGTAAGCGTAGTGGTATTGCTCAACTCACCCGGTACTGCGACAGGCTTAGCATCAAGCGCTGGTGCTTCAACTGGCGAGCCCGGTGAATGTTTAATATCCTGCTCCGTAAGCGTGATCAGATTGAACTTCACTACTTTACCGGCCTTGTCCACTTCGTAGACACCGACGTATTTGTTCGTGATCGCATCTACACCGGTGATATCACTCCCCGGCGTATAAGGCGTGGTCACACCCGTTCCCTTAGGCGCATCATCACCAATGTTCGGTGCTGTAATAGTGTTGGATGATACTTGAACCACGAAATGGCTCTCTTCCCCGCCCACTACACCTGTTAGGCTTGTGCTTTCTGCCTGACTACCTGGTCCTGCAATTGGAGCGGGATTAAATCCCGGCGCTTCAATAGGTTGAACAGGCCCTGATGATGTAAGCCAACGTAAATGCGGGTAACCGTCATTGACGCCTTCACGAATCTCCCAAATCTTTGCGAAATCCCACGCAAGGGGATATTTTGTGCGGTCTTTCAAATCCTTAGTCTTAAGTCCCGTACCCATATCGCCATCTTGCTGTTCAAAAGAAATGGCGTCCTTATTATAATAAACTTCTGAATAGGTTGAACCTTCCTCTTTAGGACCAAAAGCATTAACTTGCCGTTCAGAAGGATTGTCAAGGGGGAAACTCCCTTCCAATTCACCGACGGAGTAGGCATTGTTAATGGAACTGTTATATACATTTCCAACAAATCCGCCTAACTGCCCGCCTCCTTTGATGCTTCCCAGTGCATAGCAGTCTGATATTTCAGCATATACCAATTCTCCAATGAATCCGCCTAACATACGACCGTTAATTTCATTTTCTCCTGTCACTTCCCCAAAAACGTTACCGGTAGCAAAACTTCTCTTTATTTCAGGTTTAATCTCACCACCTCCGGCTACCTGACCAACCAATCCTCCCCCCATTTCATGGGATATGGTCACATTGACGGAAGAGGAAGATTCTATAATTCTAGATCTGCCCTCTAATGTTCCAACCAGTCCACCCACATAGTTAACACCTCTTACTTCTCCAGAGGAAGAAACGTGGGTAATTTCTGTATCCGACGCCCTTCCTACCAGCGAACCCACTCTAGCTTTATAGTTTGAGGCATTGTTGTCCAGTCCCACAACATTCACATTCTCTAAATTTACATCTTGTATGGTTGCAGATTCAGTATATCCGAATAAGCCTAGATTGGGTTTAGCTTTTTCAATGTATAAATTGCTGATTTTCTTACCATTTCCGTTAAATTTGCCTTTAAAAGCATCCTCTGATGACCCAAGGGGTTCCCAGCCTTCTTCCGCATTATAGGGAGCAACGTTAAGATCAATATCGTTGACTAAGATAAAGTTCTTATCAAGGTGCTTTCGGACATTATTTAGTTGTTCCGCATTTGTAATCTGATATGGAGTGGCCTCAGAGCCATCACCACCCGCGAACTCGTCTTGGCTACTTGAATCCTTTTCCAACTTTTTAAACACGACTTTCCCATTTTCTATCATCGAAATATATAATGTATTGTTATCTACATGAAAGCCGTCTTTATATGCCACAGCTGAATTGCCAAATGTATTAACCTTAACCCAGCTATTTGAGTCCACATTCTTCTTATAAATCGAATTATTTACAGGAAGATAAAGCTCATTACCAACACTATAAATTTTTGTTCCAAAGTACCATCCAGCGGAGAGATTTTCTCCAAAGTTAGTACCATCAGCAATACTATTAAGCTCATCGTTGATGTAATTGATTACGGGCTGATTTTCATAGAAAATAAGTGACGGTTCATACCCAGTAGTCTTTTCTAGCGAAGTGTCGTCTTTCCAGACATTATTCTCAAGGTATCTTATTCCCATTTGACCTGTCTTACCTGAGTTATTACTCATCACATGATAGATCACATAAGGTACGGCATCGGGTCCGGACCCTTTGAACGTTAGGGATGGGGCGGCTCCGTCATGAATAGCAGGACCAGAAGCATTCACATTGACCCAATCCAAACCATTGAACCTTTTCACATATACTTCCATGCCATAGTTATAGACTAAATAAATTTGACCATCAGGTCCAAGCTTAAGCTTCATGTAAGCAGCGTTCGAAAGCAGGTCAGAACCCAATTGTTCCCATTCCTGAGATGTCTTGTTATACTGCTTCACCTTTAATACTCCTGAAGGAGGAGCGTAGGCAACAATAGGAATTCCATCTTTCACGACTAATGCAACATAGTTGATATCTCTTTCGGTTGAAAAATTGCTGTTATTACCTATTATTTCCCAATCACTATTAACAAACTGGTACACATTTAGAAATTTATCCATTCCTTCCTGCTGTAAATAGGCAATATAAGGAACCCCATCATATACATCTGAACCAATAGATTGATCTCCTTGAGTACCCCCTTCAAGGCTGCCTAATTCTTTCCAGACATAGTTCTGATTCGGATCGAGGATCGATCCTGATGTTGCCTTTGCATGTTCAGTTGGCAATAGCCAAGCTGAGAAAAGTGACAATACTAATGATAGGCATATAATGCTGGATATCTGCCTTTTCCAAATTCTACTATTCATACTATTCCCCCAAATTTAGTCGAAGATTTTTCGACAATATTCAACAATAATTAACTTATTATATAACCGTGCAATCAACGTAGAATAAACAAAAAAAGTCCTACGCATCTCACTGAGACGTGCAGGGCTTCTGGCGTGATCTTCTAACTATTCATGCATAGCCTTTCTAATTAATTCCTTAAGTCGGGTATCAGGGTTAGTTCCCAGCTCCTGCATAAGTTGCTCCTTCATAATACGATACTGCTGGAGCGCCTCGTTTTTTCTGCCGAGCTCAAGATACAGTCGAATCACCTCATAATGGATGTCCTCCCGCAGAACATCTCTTCTTACAATCTCCTCAAAGTAATGCAGGGAATGGGGCAATTCATTTCTTCCCAGATGAAATCTTGCAGTTTTCTCCAAAAGTCCCATGTAACTCTGCTCAAGTTCCCGGGTCTTGTCGCTTGCCCATTCGTAGTTCTTTCCGTTTAGAAATCTACCTGTATACAGTGAAATAGCTTCCCCGAGCAGATTCTTGTTTGTATCAGGATTCAACCTTATCTGCTTCAACAGCTGCTCAAATGCATACAAATCGCAGAATATGCTGCCCGTGTTAATACTAATTTCGTTTTTGCCTGCCACAATGCAGTTTTCTAAGCTATTGTCATTGAAGGCTTTGCGAATATAATACAGCGTTGAGTTCAGGTTTTTCCAAGCCTTTTCTGGCTCTAAGCCATGCCATAACGTATCAATTATTTCATCCCGGCTGACGGTACCCTTATACATCAAGAAAGTAAACAGTTCTTCAGTCTTGGGGCTTCTCAGCTTTATAGGTTCTATTTCCTTATCCCGTTTATAGATTTTCATTCCATTAAACAAAAGAGCGGTCAAAGCGGGTTTAACCACTTCATTCCTCTTACACTTTTTAATTTTACCGATTGTCTTAGCTATTCGTTCCGCGTTTACTGGCTTTAGCAGATAATCTAGTGCACTCATGTCGAAGGCTTGGACCGCATAGTTGTCATAACCCGTTACAAAAACCACATTGATAGCAGGATCTATTTCATGAAGCAACCCCGACAATTTCATTCCGCTAATTTCCGGCATAGATATATCCAGAAATGCGGCATCTATCGTGTTCGCTTTCACAAACTCGCAGGCTTCAAGCGGATTGAGAAACGTACCACAAAGCTCAACCTTACCGCTCTCCAATAATAAATGCCTCAGTCGTTTTATGGACAATTCTTCATCATCTACTATGATGGCTCGTAGCATAACTAATCTCCTATCCGAAGAACCGGCTGTGCAGGAATACAGAAGGAAATCTTTGTCCCTGCTCCTTCTTCACTTTCTATATGAATGTTCTTACCATATAAAAGCTTAATTCGCTGACTTATATTCCACAGTCCAACGCCTTTCTTCTCCATATCCGGCATCAATATTTCTTCAATTTTTAGTTCACTTATTCCGCATCCGTTATCTTGAACAGCAAAGCTCACCGAAGTATCGGCTTCTCTTATAACAGATATTTTAACGGTACCGCCTTTGAAATTGGACATCAAACCGTGCCTAATGGCATTCTCTACCAACGGTTGTAAGATCAGTGGCGGGATCCGCGTATTCATGTTCAAAGCCTCATCCACCTCATATACCACCTGCAATCTGGCACCAAAACGCGCTTTCTCGATGTTGATATACGCTTTCACCAGTTCTAATTCATTCTCAATCGTAGTCAGTGACTCCAAGTTTTCGAAATCAAAGCTGCCTCTTAAATATTGCGACAATTCCAGCGTCAATTCCTCCGCCTTCTTAGGTTCATCCATGCAAAGCGCAGCAATGGAATTCAAAGCATTGTACAAGAAATGTGGTTTGATCTGAGAACGCAAAAAGGCAATTTCCGCATCTTTGGCATTTTTTACAGAAGCTTTCAAGCGAGTTAGGCTTCTCACGCGGGCAATTAATTCTTCGGACTCAAATGGTTTTCCAACAAAATCATTTGCCCCATTCTCCATGGACATCATTATATCGGTAGTCCTGTTCTTAGCCGTAAGCATCAATACAGGAAGCTCAAACGGTGAGAATCTCTCCCGAATGGCTTTCAGCACCTCGTAACCGGACAATCCTGGCATCATAATGTCCATTACCACTAAATAAAAGTCTGAGTTTTTGGATAACTCATCAAGTGCCATCTGACCACGATTGACTACCACAATAGGATAACCATCCAATTTAAGCAGATTAATCATGGACTGAAGGTTGGCGAAATCATCATCTACCACAAGGATTGGTTCATCTTTCTCTCCTTTGATATACATTGGATACTGAGTATGCGAACGGCTGCCTTGGGTTTGCAACTGTTTTTGTTCCTCCATTTGTCCCTTGATTCTCCTTCCTGCTAAAGGAAGAGTGAAGCTGAACACTGAACCTTGTCCAAGACTTGAATCGACATGAATCTGTCCACCAAGCAGTTCCACCAATTTCTTGGTTATACTTAAGCCAACTCCCGTACCTCCTGAATCTTTGGTTTCGAAGACATCTGACTGCTCAAAAGAATCAAATATATGCCTCTGCATATTCACGGGAATCCCAATGCCCGTATCCGCTACCCTGACCTCCACCCTATCACGGATTACCTCAGCACTAATATTCACAGCACCTTGATCAGTGTATTTAATCGCATTTCCAATTAAGTTATGCAAAATTTGTATTAACCTATTGCTGTCTGTATATACCGTAGGAACCTCTTCAGCTATTGCATTAATAAGTATGATCTGTTTGTCTCCTAGCAAAAAGGAATGCATCCTGACTACCGAATCGACCACAGCTTTCAAATCCAAATTACTTTTGAATAGAGGGATGTCCCCATGTTTCATTTTTGAATAGTCCAGCAGTTCGTTAACCAAATGCGCGAGTCTCCTGCCGCTTTCCAGAACGATGGCAAGATTCATGGCTTGCTTGTCTGTAACAGGTCCCTCTACTCCCTTGATTAGCGTATCCGTTATGCTCACGATGGCGTTCAAAGGGGTCTTTAGCTCATGAGAAGTATTTAATAGAAAGTCATCTTTAATCTTATCCAGCTGAATAAGCTGGTTCTTCATTTCATCAATCGTGTGGTATGCCTCGAAGAAGCGGATAGCAATCAGAAAGATTAGAATAATATTGAATATTACAATATACAATTGTCCAAGCCACAAACTATCTTTAATAGAGAAAGCAAATAAAATAACATCAATGGAGTACAAATTAATACAGAGGATGGCCATAAACATGAGAAAAGACTTGAAACGTTCATGCTCAGTACTATTTATATAGAGCACAGCAATTCTTAATAAAAGCCAGAGAATCATGAGTTCATACACACTGATAATAAAAGGCTGAATATTCATATAGGAGTGAATCGGGAGAAAAACTACCAAAATGAGATAGCTTCCGAGTACAAGGGTCACAAGCTGCGTAAATTTTAAAGAGATAATATTTTTTTGTAATTGATAAAAAAAGATCGCCATGACTATAAAACAGGCTAATGAACTAATGTCTTTGACCTTAAAGATAATTTCAAAAGGAACGCTAGGTAAATATAGTAGGAGAGGCCTCTCTCCAATAAGACCGTTGTAAATAGCATAAAGAGAACAAATTACAGCAAACACAAGCAGTGAATTATCTTTAATTCGATAAAAGGCTGCCGTCAAGTAACAGATGATATAAATAAGCGCCAAAGTGCCCAGAATAGCAAAAGTTCTGAACTCATTTGCTATCGTCTTTTGCTGAGTATCCATCATGGCAGCCTGATTGCCAAAATAAATGGACATGGGAATACCCGCATTCAAATAATCATAATTAGCAACCTGAATAATAATTTCTATCTCACTCTTCTTAGTAGAGAAGTAACCGATCTTCGGAACATTTCCTGACTGATAATTTGAACCTTCCACGGAAGGGTTCCCATCTTCAATGAGTTGTTGCCCATTCACATAAATCCGGCTGGAGAAACGTATATTCGTCTTTTTCAACGCAAATCCCCCGCTTAAGGGTATGTTCTTCAGTACGATTCGGTAAGTTGCATAACCAAATGCAGGTAATGGGTTACCGTTTATTGTTGTTTTGCCATTCCACTGGGAAGGAACTTTCATAAAAGTGGTTAACTGCGGGTTAACTTTACCGGTTGGTTTGAAGTCCTGAGGGGTTAACAACTGATTCCAATAAAATGCCCAGTCACCATCCAGCTTGATGACTTGATTCTGCTTATAATCCCATGCGGAGAGGTCCATTACTCCATTCTGAACTTGGAGATTTTGTGTGTTTTTGGTGTTGTCTATAAACGTAGAAAGCGGTATTAACAGAAAAGAAATCAACCCGATAATAACGATGATCAAAATCCTTTTTAGCACTGACAAGCCCCTAACCTAAGTTGTGAATTCCATTAATTTTAGATATTCGACAAAATCCTCTATATTCCTCCAAGAAATGTTGAAGGGCTGTTGCCAATGTGAATCTGCGATATTTACTTGCGAATATCATTCCGGTTTTACTGTTAGGCGCTGCTATTCTGCCGGACGAAACCTTTGAAAGCTAGATTAAAAATAGCTATACACCCATAAGGCCTGGGCTCTTACGACCAGACCTGCTTAGATGGTTTATGTAATTTTTTCAGATATAAGTTTATGGAACCATAATTTAGTGGAGTACTAATTAATGAATCAGGAACTTTAATTCAAATTAGGAATTATCAATTCCCAATATATAGGCATTCACAAATGAAAGCCCCGGCTACTTAGCGCTGGGGCTTTCATTTGATGCAATGTGTACATCCAACTCTCCATTGCGCCATGTAGCTCAAACAAGCTCAATAAACATAAGGCCCAAAGTAGTACTGCCTGATCAAATATTCTTGAGGCGATCCCTAATTTATCATGGATACTTTCGGTACGTCTATGGCTTCTGAACCCACTTTTCTCTACCATCCGCTGTTATCTCATATTCATGATCGGCAGATGCTTCTTCAATATCGCGAAGTGCCCAATACGTATCGGCAACATCTTTAAATGTGGATTGCAAAGATCCGCTAAACGGAACTCTGTCAAGCAACCTATTGATAATCTTCACTGCTTCCGCACGAGTCATTGCTTGATCTGGCTTAAATGAGCCGTCTTTATAGCCGCTAATCATTCCGGCTTTTTGCGCTTTTAATATGGAAGCTTCCGCCCAGTTACCTGAAATATCTGTGTAGCCTGTCCCTGCTGGTGTCATGTTACCTAGCAATCTAGCTACAATCGTTGCCATTTCTGCTCTTGTAATTGTGTTCTCTGGTTTAAAAGTACCATCTGTGTAGCCCTTCATCAACCCGATTTCAGTAACTTTTGAAATTGCATCTTGTGCCCAGTAAGGTGATGAAACATCACGAAAGGTAATAGCTGCTGCTCCATTAACATTTCCTGTCATTACTCTAGATAAAATGGCCGCCATTTCAGCTCTTGTAATTTTATTTTCCGGTTTGAAGGTGCCGTCTACATAACCTTTTAGATAGGCATTATGTTGCTTGATTCCTTCGGCGCCTTCAATGTGAAGAAGTGTAAATGTACTAAATTTGTTTACTGCAAATTGTACTCCCATTACACCCTTATCGTTATAGGGTACAAGTTCGCCTTTCAGCAGTTCTTTTGTTCCGTCACTGTGTTCGATGTAAACCCATAATGCTTTCATGTCGGACTCATTTAAATTGACGTCTCTTAAAGGCATAACTAGCGTGACAGATCGGCTTTGCATATTTGTCTCGATCATCATTGGACGGCCGATTACCTCAACTTTTTTATCTCCAGCTGCTCCTTTAATTAAGGTATCTTGTCCTACACGCTCATTCACTTTTTGTTTTTGGTTTTGATCTTTAATAGGAACAAAATTGAAATATAAATCATCTGTAAAACCTGCTAAAGATTGAAATGGAAGAATCGCCTTTACATTTTCAGTAGCAATCCTCAGGTCAATTTTCGCTTCAGTAATTAACTTATTTGCATCCTTGCCAAGGATAATATTAACTTCCTTAACTTCATCTTTTGCATCTGGTATGACAATTGTTGCAGAGGAAGAACCTGCTGCTACAATACTATCTACTGTTTTCTTCGCTTGTTCCGTCGTGAAATGAATATCGTCTTTTTTCGTACCATCTAATCCAGTTGTTCTTTCAATTATAGCAGAAGCTACGATTCTACCCGTCTTATCACCGGAATCCTCAACATTCACGGTTAGGCGCTCCTTAACAGGCACTGGAACTATTACGGGTGTTGACGTTTCTGGTGTAGACGGTCCTGGAGTCGGTATAGCTGGCCGCTCCGTGACTGTAATGGTTGCGGTTCCCTGCTTGCTTCCATCGAAAGTCGAGGTCGCCGTAATCGTGTACGTATTCAAGGCGGCATCTCCCGCTACCGTCACCTTGCCCGTGCTGTCCACGGCAACTTTGCCGCTGTCATCACTGCTGGTCCAGATCACCGTTTGCTCGGCCCCACCAACGGCGCTTACCTCCGCGCTGAGCTGCTGGATTCCTCCTTGTACAACGCTTTTGCTGCTCGGACTAACGACTACGCTTGTCACGGCCGGTATAGCTGGCCGCTCCGTGACTGTAATGGTTGCGGTTCCCTGCTTGCTTCCATCAAAGGTCGAGGTCGCTGTGATCGTGTACGTATCCAAGGCCGCATCTCCCGCTATCGTCACCTTGCCCGTGCTGTCCACGGCAACTTTGCCGCTGACATCACTGCTGGTCCAGGTCACCGTTTGCTCGGCCCCACCAACTGCGCTTACCT
>NZ_JAGGLD010000004.1 GCF_017874255.1 Paenibacillus shirakamiensis
ATGTAAGACCCCTTGAAGACGACGAGGTAGATAGGCTGGGGGTGGAAGTGCAGCAATGCATGGAGCTGACCAGTACTAATCGGTCGAGGGCTTATTCAACAATTCAATTCACGCAAAGCTTCGTTTCGTATCTAGTTTTCAAGGATTAAACCTTGATGATGCTTTGGAGAGATACCCAAGTGGCTATAAGGGGACCCTCTGCTAAGGGGTTAGACTGCGTAAGTGGTGCGAGGGTTCGAATCCCTCTCTCTCCGCCACTATCCTATTTATAGGACAAGTATCAATTAATCATTTATTATGGCGGTGTAGCTCAGCTGGCTAGAGCGTACGGTTCATACCCGTGAGGTCGGGGGTTCGATCCCCTTCGCCGCTATTTTACCTTTTATTGTTACATATGGAGGCTTAGCTCAGCTGGGAGAGCATCTGCCTTACAAGCAGAGGGTCGGGGGTTCGATCCCCTCAGCCTCCACCATATGTGCCGGTGTAGCTCAACTGGTAGAGCAACTGACTTGTAATCAGTAGGTTGGGGGTTCAAGTCCTCTCGCCGGCACCATTTTTTTGAATAATGCGGAACTGTGGTGTAGAGGCCCAACATGCCTGCCTGTCACGCAGGAGACCGCGGGTTCGAATCCCGTCAGTTCCGCCATCTTATTCATAGAAGATGAATATTTCCACAAAGAAGTGGGATGTTAATCTAACCACTTTATTTTTATGAAAATTTTTAGTGTGGCTCGGTAGCTCAGTCGGTAGAGCAGAGGACTGAAAATCCTCGTGTCGGCGGTTCGATTCCGTCCCGAGCCATTTTTTAATTGTATATGGAGGCTTAGTGAAGTGGCTAAACACGGCAGACTGTAAATCTGCTCTCTACGAGTTCGGTGGTTCGAATCCATCAGCCTCCACCAGTACGAGCCATTAGCTCAGTTGGTAGAGCACCTGACTTTTAATCAGGGTGTCGAAGGTTCGAGCCCTTCATGGCTCATTGCTAAAAAAACCGTTAATCTTAGGATTAGCGGTTTTTTGTTATTTCTAGAGATAGATATATTTTATGCCTCACTATTAAATTTGCATTATCTTGAATTTCTTTGATTAGTTAGTATTTAAATGTATCCTTTAATGGCTATGAAAAGTAAGCTAGGGCTAGGATAACATCATGTTCTGCTAATAAGATTATTACAATAGGATTAGAAAACAGAATCTGTAGATTACTAATAATATTTAATTAATGTTAGTATGTTATTTAATTAAATGTGGTAAGGAATTTGAGAAGGATGGGTCTGGTAAATGACTGTGCTACAATGTAAATCATAGCATCAGAGAATTATGACAAGAAATAAGTTCTCTAGAAAAATTTTAATTATGTTATTTTTGATGTAAATGATGTTTTTGAAAGACCAGATAATTAATATAAAACACAATCAAAATCCAAAAGAAAATAAAAGCAAATTCAAACTCAAAAATAAACTTAAACTCAAAATCAAACCCAAAACAAAATAAAAAATAAAAATAAAATCGAAAAAACAAATCCAAAGCAAAACAAATCTAAATAAAAAAAATCAAAAAAAAATTTGAAGAAAAATCATTAGGACCGGACCTTGAACTAAACGAGAAAGAAAAGCTAAATCAGAACCAGAACCCCAGAACCAGAAAGAGAATCAAAATGAGAACTAAAAAAGGATAGACTTAAATTAAACTAAACCTAGAAGTAAATCAAAAACAGAATCAAAATCAGAATTAGAAGAAGATTCAACATTAGAACCAACAAGAAACAAAACTAGAACAAAAAAATGTAATTAAAAGCAAAGCTAAAACTGGATTCAATTCAAAATCAAGCCAAAATCAAATTAAAAATCAATATTAGAAACCAAACTAAAGCAGCCACGATTCAAACACCAATAAATCACCTGTGACCTTTATTATAAAAAAACTAGGCTATATCTACAGCATTGGAAGGGTGTTTTTAACTATGGATATGAATTTGTTACAGACAAGGCTTGAAGATATTGTTGGTTTTAAAATAGAATTAAAAACTATGTCTATTCAGGAATGGCAGATAAAAATTCAGGATAACAAAGAGTTATCGGATTCTTCTTTTTGTATAGAGGATCGGATTTATTTTGCTTTTCAGATTACCTCTTCGGATGTGCAATACTTTGAAGTGGGTATAACGCAGCTGAGCAACATGGAGCGAAAATTAATAGAATTGCTTATAATGACATCTCTATCCGTGTCTGAAGTGAAACAGTCGAAAGCTGAGGGAGATTCGCGAGATGTAGAACTAGGAAAATGGCTTCAAGAGCAATGGGAACTTGGTAATCAAGGCCAAGAGATTCCCGATTCTTTTGGACTGAGGAATACATTATCGGAGACCATGGTTCCTTTTTTATTAAGTTATGAGAACCGAATTCAACCTGAAATTACGTATAGCAGTTTAAATAAATTGATGAAGAGTTACTTTGATGGAGATGTGGTCCTCATTCCATTATTAAATAAAGAATGGCTCATTCTTGCTAATGAGAATTCTTTGGATGGGTTACGTGAGGAAAGCGAAGCAGGTGCACAGGCTGAACATGATATGTTATCAGCATTATGCCAAGGTCTTTATGAATTGATCTCGAATGAATGGGTAGGCGTATGTCATCTTTCTGTGACAGAACCCATCATCCCTATATCATCATTGCTTGATGCTACGTCTGTAATGAAAGCGACTATTCAACTAGGACGTCTATTCCATGTAACTGAGCATATTCACTTACCTTGGGAGGTACATTTAGAACGTCTGATCTATAGTATCCCTGATGAAGAACGTAGGCAGTTCCTCGAACAGACGATTACCCAGTCTAATACAACAAGTTTTACGGATCAAGAGACATTGACCACACTAGAGACCTTCTTCCAGTTAGACTGCAATGTAAGTGAGACGGCTAAGCGACTGTATATTCATCGAAATACGTTATTATACCGAATGGATAAGTTAAAACAGGAGACGGGGCTTGATGTTCGTAGTTTTAAAGATGCCGTTCTGGTGAAGTTAACTCTTTTATTGTATAAAGTGACGAAAAGGAAATAGGTTTTTTGTGCACTTTGTGTATAGCGGTCAGGTAGGCTTTAGGTTAAGATAATATTAGAAAATGTATACGATTACATGATTGATATTTTAAATAAAGCTTAGGGGGCAACACTAATGGCAGGTGTACGTTTAGAACATATTTTCAAGAAATATGCCGGAGCTGATAAAGCTACTGTAAATGACATTAATTTGGATATTAAAGATAAGGAATTTTTGGTACTGGTTGGACCGTCTGGTTGCGGTAAGTCTACGACTCTTCGTATGATTGCAGGTCTTGAAGAGATCTCTGAAGGTAAATTGTACATTGGCGACCGTGTAGTGAACGATGTAGCTCCTAAAGATCGTGATATCGCAATGGTATTCCAATCTTACGCTTTGTATCCACATATGAACGTATATCAAAACATGGCGTTTGGTCTTAAACTTCGCAAAGTGAAAAAAGAAGAAATTGACCAACGTGTGCGTGAAGCTGCAAAAATCCTAGATATTACTCACTTGCTTGATCGTAAACCTAAAGCCCTTTCAGGTGGTCAACGTCAACGGGTAGCCTTGGGCCGTGCGATTGTACGGGATCCACAAGTCTTCCTTATGGATGAGCCTCTTTCCAACTTGGATGCTAAACTTCGTGGACAAATGCGTGCGGAAATTACAAAGTTGGTTAAGCGCCTTGAAACGACTTGTATCTACGTAACGCATGACCAAATTGAAGCTATGACGATGGGCGATCGTATCGTAGTTATGCATGATGGTATTATTCAACAAGCGGCTTCACCTGAAGAACTTTACAATCATCCACAAAACATTTTCGTAGCTGGATTTATCGGTTCCCCTACAATGAACTTCATTAACGGAACGCTTAGCGATGCAAATGGTGTGGTAACTTTCAAATCTAGCGGTCTTGAACTTGTTGTACCACAAGGTAAAGCAACGGTTCTTAAAGAACAAGGCTATATTGGTAAAGAAGTAATTATGGGTCTTCGTCCTGAAGATATCCATGAAGAGCCTGTATTCCTTGAGGCTTCACCGCATACTGTGTTCTCTGCAAATGTATATTTGACTGAGAATCTTGGACACGAAATGCAAATCTACCTTAACGGTGTAGGAACAGATTCCGTCATCGCTCGTGTAGATGGACGTTCCAGAACACGTGAAGGCGATCAAGTGAAATTGGCGATCGACATGAACAAAGTCCATATCTTCGATAAGCAAACCGAACAAAACGTATTTACTTACTAAGTAAATATTATATAAGAGCCGCCCTTAGGGGCGGTTTTTTTATATAATTAAAGACAAAGCAATTTTGGATGTCATCATGGACTTATAATTGATTTAACATGCTTTTTCCATTACGATGGATACGGAACACTTTTGAGTATGAAGGTTGCCTCTTTCCATAAAGACTATGATATATAAAGTTAATCACCGCATCGGTACGAAAGGAAGAACTCGAATGGCTAAAAAAGTGAAAGTGTCAGAACTCGTGAACCAATTCGGATTAGAGGTCCTATCCGGTGAACAAGGCTTGAAGAGAGCCATAACTGTAGATGATTTATATCGTCCTGGCCTAGAAATGGCTGGATATTTTGAATATCACCCACCTGAACGTGTTCAGATCCTAGGGAAAACAGAACTTGCATTTTATGATATTTTGCCTGAAAAAGAGCAGCGTGATCGGGTAGAACGTCTATGCAGCAGCCCAGAGACGCCTTGCATTATTATTACGCGGGGCTTAGAAGTACCGAAGGTACTTGTAGAAATTGGCGGAGAAATGAATGTTCCTATTCTGCGTAGCAGTATGGCTACAACTATTCTATCCAGCCGCATTACAGGCTTCCTCGAACGTAAGCTAGCTCCAACAGCAACAATTCATGGGGTTCTCGTCGATGTCTATGGTGTGGGCATGCTTATTACAGGAACGAGCGGAATAGGTAAAAGTGAGACAGCGTTAGAACTTGTAAAACGTGGTCATCGCCTAATTGCAGATGATGCGGTGGAGATCCGTCAAACGTCGGATAACCAGTTGCATGGTACAGCTCCAGAGCTAATTCGTCATCTACTCGAGATTCGTGGCGTCGGCATTATTAATGTAATGACGTTATTCGGAGCAGGCGCTATTCGGAATAACAAACGAATTACACTAGTTGTTCGGCTTGAAGCTTGGCAGCAGGAGAAGCAATACGACCGACTGGGATTAGATGAGGAAACCACTCGTATTATTGATACAGATGTACCCTTAGCTACAATTCCTGTGCGTCCGGGTCGTAACTTAGCCGTTATTATTGAAGTAGCTGCTATGAATTTCCGTCTAAAACGGATGGGATACAATGCTGCTTTGCAATTCACAACAAAGCTTACAGAGACCATTGCTGAAGATGTAGATGATCTGGACTAGGAGTGTATATGATGCAAACGTTGTTACTGAACCCGATTGCCTTTAGTATTGGTTCCTTAGCTGTCCATTGGTATGGACTGATTTTGGGGTCGGCGGCTTTAATCGGACTATATCTAACGATTCGAGAAGGAAATCGATTTAAAATTGCGCCTGAGTTTTTCATGGATTTGGTCCTGTTCGGGGTTCCTTCCTCCATTATTTGCGCGCGTATTTACTATGTAGCTTTTAAATGGGATGAGTACAAAGATCATCCCCTCGATGTTTTTAAAATATGGCAAGGCGGTATTGCTATTTATGGTGCTCTTATCGGCGCTATCCTTTGTGCTCTAATCTACACCCGCAAAAAAGGCTATTCGTTCTGGCGTATCATGGACATATGTGCCCCGGGACTGATTACAGGGCAATTAATTGGTCGTTGGGGTAACTTTGTGAATCAAGAAGCCTATGGTGGTCCTACTACGGAGACTTTCTTAAGGGATCACTTGCATTTGCCTAATTTTATAGTAGAACAAATGAATGTTGAAGGTGTGTTCCATCACCCTACTTTCTTATACGAATCGGTATGGAACATCGTAGGATTATTATTATTGTTAGTGTTAAGGCGGCAGAGGTTTTTGCGTGCTGGGGAATTGTTCTTGTCTTATTTCATGTGGTACTCCATTGGGCGCTTCTTCATCGAGAACTTGCGTACAGACAGTCTCGCATTTCAAGGACCGACTTGGCTAGCCTCATTCATTAATGGATTATGGTCTCCTATGAAAGCTTTTGGATTTGAAGCGGGTGCTTTGGATTCTGCGTATGGAAATATAAGAATTTCACAGTTGCTAGCTCTGATTATACTTATTGTTGCGATTGCGCTCATTGTATACCGCCGGAGATCAGGTTTGGCTAAAGTGCATTACCTTGATCCAATTATGTCTACTCACATGTCTCAAGAGGAGCTTCCGGAATCTGTTCTACACACCCATTCTTCAAAGACAAATGAGGGACTCCATTCTCTGTCTATTAATAAAGAGACTGATGCAGAGGACAAGCTAAAGGATAGGAAGGAGTAACAGAAACGAATGATAGATACTATACTATTTGATCTAGATGGAACCATTATAGATACAAATGAACTGATTATCAGTTCATTTCAACATATTCTGCAACCGCATGTTCAACAGCCTTTTACGAAAGAACAAATCATTCCCCATATGGGGATGACACTACAACAACAATTACAACAATTCTCTGGCCGTTCAGATGTTGAGGATTTAGTGACGGAGTACCGTTCATATAGCTCATCGAGACATGATGACATGGTGCAGCCTTTTCCTCATGTGGAAGAAGTGATGGCTACCCTCTATCAAAAAGGATACACCCTAGGGGTGGTCACTACGAAAATGAAAGCATCCAGTCTTATGGTACTAGAAATGTTCGGACTACTGAAATATTTGAAAGAAGTGGTCACATTAGATGATGTGAATCATCCTAAACCCCATCCTGAACCTGTGCTTACAGCAGTGCAGAGACTAGGAGTAAAAGCTAGCACAACCCTTATGATTGGGGATAGTCCCGCAGATCTACAATCCGCACGAGCTGCGGGCGTGCAGTCAGCAGCAGTAGCGTGGTCTCTTAAAGGGGCCGACGTATTAAAGAAATATGAGCCTAACTATATTCTGAGTGATATGAAAGACTTATATCATGTGCTTGGATTGGAGATTGAAGCAAAGTGAGAAAGGTAACCCGCCATCCTGTAGAAGGCCCGAATGCCCTACTTCAAATTTATAAGACGGTTAGCCCTTGGAAAGGGATACGTAATTTCGTGGTGATTCAAATCGCCAGATATTGCCCCATTCTCTCGTTTAAAAACTGGCTGTATCGAAATCTTTTGAAGATGAAAGTGGGAGAGCATACGGCCTTTGGACTTATGGTGATGGTGGACGTCTTTTTCCCGGAGAAAATTACAATTGGTCGCAACTGCGTCATAGGCTACAATACGACGATCCTTGCGCATGAGTATTTAATTAAGGAGTATCGTCTTGGGGATGTTCTTATCGGTGATGAGGTGCTGATTGGAGCAAACACGACGATTCTTCCGGGCGTTACGATTGGCGATGGCGCCGTTATTGCTGCGGGCTCCATGGTGCATAAGGATGTAGCTGCGGGCAGTTTTGTAGGGGGAAATCCACTGCAAGAGTTAAGGCGTATTTCCGAAGAGCTGGTGTAATGGCTAAGTGTAATGTACCTTCAATTTTGATTAGCTCGCATTTCAAGTGCTTAGAATTCATGGATACTAAAAAAAGAAGACTCTTCCTACCCTAGAGGGTGTGGAGAGTCTTCTTTTCGTTTTATTTTTTGTTCTCTACTTTTTGTTCTCTACTTTCTGTTCTCTACTTTCTGTTCTCTACTTTCTGTCCTCTGCTTTTTTGAGCTGGATGTGAATGGGCTGGATCAAAGAAATACCAGGATAACTAGAGGGAGTAAAGGTAAGCGGTTGGTTATAGGATATGTTTTTTATAAAGTAATGATAAAGGTAACGACGCTTGGAATTAGAATCTTCAGTGAAAGCATAGGGAAATCCTGGGGATGGATCAGGGCTTATCGCTTGATAAACTTTACCCGACGCATCGGTATATTGCTGAGCTATTACGAATTGACTGGATAATGCTGCTTGGGAATTTTCCTCTTTTTCTACGCTAAATTGGAGTTCGAGATAATCAGTATTGTGAATTACATCTTTAATTGTTGTTCGGCCGTCTGGTACCTGTATAAGCTGCTTTGTATCTGTATTGAGCTTCATGGTCATGGACTGTGCGGTATTCTGAATCCAGCCATCTGCTTGGAAGGTTACAGCTGAATGATCTACATAATAGATAGACTCAAAGAATAAATGATTCGGCCCGCTTGCAGAAGAAGATTGTGCAGAACCTTGGAAGGGGAATGTTTGTGTGCCTATACTAAGATGAGGTTTGATAAAGCTGTGAATGCTTTCTTGGATGGTATCTAGATAGGTTAATTCAAGCTCACTATGCAGTGGCCCAACAATTAATCGGTTAAAGGCAATGTCATGACGGTTCAAGAGCAATCGTTGATTCGAACGTATGACTTGATCCAGATGGATGAAGCGAGAGGCATCTACATTTAATTGAAGACGGACTAGCTCTCGATCTATGGATGTCTCTGAATCTGCTCCCCATAGATTAATATTCAGCATGTCTGGCGTTTGTTGCTGCCCATAAAAGTCCAAGACATAATAACCCCTAGTTCTAGTCGAACCGTTAGGCAGCGTAGTCGTCTCTAAAAAAGGAGCATACGAAGCATCTAGTGATGTATGATTGCGGTCGGTAAAGGTGGCTCTCTCTCTGTGCAGGGCAACACCACTGAGCTTGGTAGTTGTAACAAAAATAATGAGCCTACGATTATCTGCTAGAACACCGGAGACAGTAACCTTATAGCCCTTATTTTCCTGTGTACGATGGATTGGTTGATATAAGCCTTGATTGGCAGCCTGTAGCCAAGCGGAATTAGACTTAATGCTGGCAATCACCTCAGGTTCAGCCTTGAAAAGGATAGGAGTAGGGAGGGACTGGGGAGCAATCGGTGTAGACGATTCAGACATTCTTAGACTTATAAATAATAATATGACAAACAGCGTAGCACCAACTCCGGTCCATCTGACCACTTTCCGAATAGAGTTCTTGCTGCGCTGTGCACGTGCTGTCCCTTTGAGGGCGGCCTCATTAAGCAACGACTCTGACACTTGCTCTTGGGCAGTTCGGCTATCCTTAAAAAGTTCATGTAGCATATCTTCCTCAGAACGACTCATGATATCTCTCCCCTCCTTGATCCATATAGAATCTCAATTTTTTTAGTCCCTGGTGTATCCAAGTCTTAATCGTTCCTTCTGATTTATTAAGTACCATCGCGATGTCAGAGACGGTCATATCCTGAAAATATCTGAGGGTGAGCACGTGTCTATATTTTGGCTTCATGTGCTGCATAGCCTTATTTAGATCCATTCTATAGACGTTGACCATCTCTAAGGTCTCCGATGAATAAAAGAAATCTACAGCCACAGCGCTATGCTTCTTACGTCTGCGAAGTTTATCCATGCAACAGTGAATCAAAATGCGAAAAAGCCACGGAGTAAAACGAGTAGGATCTTGAAGTCTTCTACACTTTAGCCAGGCCTTATATACCGTATTCTGGACTACATCTAATGCGTCTGCTTCATGATGTAGATAGCTAAAAGCAATCCCATACATCTTTCTTTGATGAATTTCTATTAAGTATAGGAAAGCCTGCTCATCCCCGTGACAAGCAGCTATAGCTTGTTGATGATCTTCTAATTGCAATCTGGTTTCTCCTTTCATGTATATAGAAACGAAGTTGGTTTGTTAGCTCTATAAATAAGACGGAGAAGAAGGATAAAACGTTTTATGTTTTAAAAATACTGCGTCATTGCCAGATTTAGGGTGAAATAGGTATACTCGTTAGTATTAAGGAATAGTTCCGTTGACGATGCACAGAGATTGTGTTACCATAACTCTTATTCTTTAGTTTGGTAGCATGGTAGCACTTTACCGTAATGAAATAACTCGTCATAAAAACGCAATTCTATATTTAAATAAAGAAATAAAGATAAAGAAGTAAAGACTAAAGAAATATCCTACATCACAGAACCGACTCATTTCATTATTAGAAGAGGTGAATAGACATGTCTAAACCCAAAGGATTCGAAAAGCCGATAGGTGCCAGAGATTATCTACCCTATGCGGTGGAGCGTCTGCGTGCTATTGAACGCAATGTATTAATGTGTATGTCACGCTGGGGATACAGCCAGATTATGACGCCTACGATGGAATATTACGATACTGTAGGTGTAGCTAGCTCAACATCCGATCAAAAACTTTTTAAATTGCTTAATAACAGGGGAACGACCATGGTGCTCCGTTCCGATATGACGGCCCCTATTGCTCGGGTTGTATCCTCTCTATTAAAAGAAGAAACGTTACCGATTCGTCTATCCTACCATGCAAATGTGTATCGATCGATTGAAGAGGAAGCCGGAAAAGAGGCAGAATTTTTTCAGACCGGACTTGAATTGGTGGGAGATAGCTCTCCTGAGGCGGATGCGGAGGTTGTGGCGCTAGCCGTTGCCTCCCTACAGGCGGCAGGGGTGAAGACGTTCAAAATTGCCTTAGGACATGTAGGGTTTTTGAATGGCATCTTAGAGGAGGCACTCCCGGCACAAGCAGATGCAAGAGAGGTACTGAAAGAAGGTCTACTTCACCGGGATTATGTAGGGTACAGAGAAGCCTTGTCCAAGCTCAATATCACGGCGATGCAAAAGGAAGAACTACAAGGGATTTTACGGCTTCGGGGTGGTAAGGAAATATGCAAGGAAGCGCTGGAACTCAGCCGAAGACCTCTAGCCCAAGCCTCCATTCAGCATCTTTGTAAAGTATGGGAAGCGTTAGAGGATTATGGTGTGGCGGATCATGTATTGATTGATTTAACCATGATTGGTGATTTCTCTTATTATACGGGGTTGATATTTGAAGGGTATGCGGCTGAACTCGGATTTCCTGTATGTAGTGGAGGGCGGTATGATAATCTCTTACAGCAGTTTGGACGGGCGGTTCCAGCGACAGGGTTCGCACTTAAGACCAATCGTATTTTGGATGGTGTAAATGGAATCCATTCAGAGAAACCTCTACCGACCTTGATTCAATATATGGCCTCCGGAAGAAGAAAGGCGCTGGAGATCGCGTCAGAACTACGAGGCAAGGGTGACGTGGTTATTACGAGACATGTTGATGGTCTTGATAAGATATATGAATCCGATACAAGTGATTTATATAAAGAAATATTTATTTTTGAATAGTGAGGATATGAAGCTAGAGCGGTAAAGCTCGTACTTATAGATATAACACTAAATATATAACAACAATCTTTAAAAGAAGGAAGGAGGCTTGAACCGTGGGTGAGATTCTGAAGGTTGCTATGCCAAAAGGACGTATATATAAAAAAGCTTCGGCTCTGTTCCGCGAGGCGGGACTGGATATACCGCTGGATGTCGATGATTCACGTAGATTAGTAGTTCCTATACCTGAATTGAATATGGAATTTATACTGGCCAAGCCCGTGGATGTACCTACATATGTAGAATATGGCGTAGCGGACATTGGTATTGTGGGAAAAGATGTGCTGTTAGAGGAAGATCGAGATGTCTATGAGCTTCTGGATCTGGGTATTGCTCGTTGCCGCATGTCCGTGATTGCTCTGCCGGATTGGGAGCCGGGTATCCATCAACGCGTCGCAACAAAATATCCCAATGTAGCTTCCCAGTATTTCAGAGAACAAGGGCAGCAAGTAGAAGTGATTAAGCTGAACGGATCTATTGAGCTGGCTCCATTAATTGGACTCGCCGACCGTATTGTCGATATGGTGGAGACCGGACAGACTTTGAGGGACAACGGGCTTGTAGAGATGGAGAGTATCTTTGAGATCACTAGCCGCCTTGTAGCCAATCGGGTCAGTTACCGTATGAAAAATGCCGAGATTCAACGTGTATGTGATGCTTTACAGAAAGTGATTGGCGTCTAGACAGGGGGAAGTATCGATGAGAATTGTATCAGCTCAAGACTATGATCTGCGGCGAGAAGTCGAATATGGCTCACCAGAACAAAATGCTGCAGTTAAGCGGATTGTAGCGGATGTAAGAAGTGAAGGGGACCGGGCACTACTTCGCTATACGGCTCAGTTCGATAGCACGACGTTAGAATCTGATGAGCTCAGAGTGACAGAGGAAGAACTTCAAGCAGCGTATAGTCAGGTGGAGCCTTCTTTTGTAAAGGCCATTGCTGCGGCAGCTGCAAACATTCGGGCTTTCCATCAAAAAGAGAAACGTAATTCGTGGATGGATCTTCAGCCGGATGGGACGCTGCTGGGTCAGATCATCCGGCCTCTAAAAAGGGTGGGGGTGTACGTTCCCGGCGGAAAGGCGGCTTATCCGTCTTCCGTATTAATGAACGTCATCCCCGCGCAAGTAGCGGGTGTGCCCGAGATTGTGATGGTCACGCCACCGGCGACCGGGGGGAAAGCGGGCATAGACCCGTATATTCTGGTAGCCGCCGCTGAGGCCGGCGTACGAGAGATCTACCGGGTCGGCGGAGCGCAGGCGATCGCCGCCCTCGCTTACGGCACGGAGAGCATCGTGCCGGTCGATAAGATTTGCGGGCCTGGCAATATCTACGTGGCGCTGGCGAAGCGCGAAGTGTTCGGTGCTGTCGATATTGACAGCATCGCAGGCCCGAGTGAGATTGCGGTGCTGGCGGATGACAGCGCCGATGCCGCATTTGTGGCCGCCGACCTGCTCTCGCAGGCTGAACATGATGAGATGGCCTCGGCCATTCTCGTGACGGATTCAGCTGCGTTCGCTCAGGCTTGCCAAAAGGAAGTGCAGCGCCAGCTCGCGGAGCTACCGCGGCGTGCCATTGCCGCCGCATCGATTGAACGCTATGGCGTAATTCTGCTGGTGGACTCTCTATTAGAGGGAATCCAGGTCATTAACCGGCTTGCGCCGGAGCATCTGGAATTGATGGTCCATGAACCTATGAGCTATTTGAGCCTGATTGAGAATGCCGGAGCCATTTTTTTAGGGCCTTACAGTTCGGAACCTGTAGGAGATTATTTTGCAGGGCCTAATCATATTATTCCGACAAACGGGACGGCCAGGTTCTCTTCCCCCGTTGATGTGGATGACTTTATAAAAAAATCAAGCATGATTTACTATAGCAAACAGGCGCTTCTGGACAATGGCGAGACCATCATGGAGCTTGCAAGACGTGAAGGGCTGGAAGGCCATGCCCGAGCGATAGAGATTCGACTTCAACGAGAAGGAAAGGCAGGGAATGCTCATGACAACTAATCCAGTGATTCGCCAGGCAGAACTGAGCCGTAAGACGAATGAGACCGACATTAAACTTAATTTTGCAGTGGATGGTACAGGTATTTCTCAACTTGCGACGGATGTACCTTTTCTAAATCATATGCTAGATCTATTTACAAAGCATGGTCAGTTCGATTTGAATGTGGATGCCAAGGGGGACATAGAAATAGATGACCACCACACCGTGGAAGATATCGGTATCTGCTTAGGTCATGCATTGCGTGAGGCGCTGGGAGATAAACGAGGAATTAAACGCTATGCTAGCGTATTTGTTCCTATGGATGAGGCGCTGGCTCAAGTTGTGATCGACATTAGTAATCGCCCTCATTTTGAATATCGTGCGGAGTATCCTTCTCAACAGGTAGGCACGTTTCAAGTAGAATTAGTGCATGAATTCCTTTGGAAGTTGGCACTTGAGGCCCGTATTACGCTACACGTCATCGTACACTATGGATCGAATACTCATCATATGATCGAAGCGGTATTCAAAGCATTAGGTCGTGCGCTGGATGAAGCCACCACTATTGATCCAAGGGTAACGGGAGTGCCTTCCACGAAAGGAGTGCTCTAATCTAGTGACTATCGCCATCGTTGATTACGGAATGGGCAATCTGCATAGTGTCGCCAAAGCCTGTGAACGACTGGGGTTTGATACGATCGTAACGAACGACCCATCAATTATTTTAGGGGCGAAAGGTGTTATTCTTCCGGGCGTGGGGGCTTTTGGGGATGCGATGCAGCACTTACAAGAGAGCGGTCTTGCAACAACGGTAAAAGAGGTCGCGCAAAGCGGCAAGCCTCTGCTTGGCATTTGCTTGGGTATGCAGCTGTTATTCGATCGAAGTGAAGAACATGGTATTCATCACGGCCTAGGTATCCTGCCCGGGCATGTGGTGCGCTTTGAAGGAGGCAGCTACAAAGTTCCTCATATGGGGTGGAATCATCTAACGTATACACAATCAACCAGCCCCCTATTCGAAGGGCTAACTGAAGGGCATGTGTATTTTGTCCACTCCTATCATGTTCTACCTGATCGTAAGGAAGATCTGCTCGCGGTGACGGACTATGAACAACCTGTAACCGCTATTGTAGGAGCTGGGCATGTGTATGGAATGCAATTCCACCCTGAGAAAAGTGGCGAGCTGGGCATGTCTCTTTTACGAAATTTTTTGACGATTGCCGAAGGGAAAAATTAAGGTTGAGTTACTACCGTGTATCATTCATATAAATTGCTTTTGCTCAGTCTGTAGTGCATCACAGAATACAACCAAGCTTACAATGAACGCATTAATCATGGACATGCAGGGGGAACAGCGATTATGTCATTTATAATTTATCCAGCTATAGATATTCGAGGCGGCAAATGTGTCCGGTTGATCCAAGGGGACTATGCTCAAGAGACCATCTATCACGATAGTCCAGTAGAAGCCGCGAAGGCTTGGGAAGCTCAGGGCGGTGAATTTATACATCTGGTGGATCTAGATGGAGCCAAGGCGGGTCATCCTGTGAACGATATCCTTATTGGTGAAATTGCACGAAGTGTTCAAGTGCCTGTGCAAGTTGGGGGCGGCATTCGCACAATAGATGATGTGAAGCATTTATTGCAATTAGGGGTAAGTCGGCTTATTTTAGGTACAGCTGCTATTGAAGATCGAGCTTTTACTGAAGCGCTTCTAGGGCAATATGGTGATAAAGTAGCGATTGGGATTGATGCAAGAAATGGGTATGTAGCTACGCGCGGCTGGTTGGATACTTCCGAAGTTCAGGCTGAAGTTTTGGCAAAAGAATTAGCTGCTAAGGGTGCACAAACGTTCATTTTTACCGATATTTCCCGTGATGGAATGATGCAGGGGCCTAACATTGAAGCCATACGTTCTTTGGCTTTGGCATCGGGACAGTCTGTTATTGCATCAGGTGGCGTAACTACGCAAGATGACTTAGTCCGCCTGGCTGCTTATGCAGATCAAGGTATTGGAGGGGCAATCGTAGGCAAGGCACTCTATACGGGGAGTGTAGATTTGGCTCAGGCCATTCAAGCATTGAACGCCAAGGCTTAGATACTTGGGAATGGAAAGGAAGTAGAGCATGCTGACCAAACGAATTATTCCGTGTCTTGATGTAAAAGACGGCCGGGTCGTAAAGGGTGTTAATTTTGTGAATCTTCGGGATGCTGGAGATCCAGTAGAACTCGCAGCGCTATATGACCGAGAAGGGGCGGATGAGCTCGTCTTCTTGGATATCTCTGCTTCGAACGAAGGGAGAGCCACCATGATTGAGGTGGTCCGCCAGACCGCAGGTGAGATCAGCATACCTTTTACGGTGGGCGGGGGTATTTCCCATGTCGATGATATGAAACGCATTCTTCGAGCAGGTGCAGATAAGATTGGCATCAATACAGCGGCTGTCCTGAACCCAAGTCTCATTCAAGAGGGTGCGCTAAAGTTCGGCTCCCAGTGTATTGTAGTGGCTGTCGATGCCAAGTTCAATGAAGCATGGGGAGAATGGGAAGTGTACACTCATGGTGGACGCAAACCTACGGGCATACGGGCACTGGCTTGGGTAAAAGAGGCGGAATCGCGTGGTGCGGGTGAGATTCTGCTTACAAGTATGGATGCTGATGGAACGAAGGATGGCTTTGATCTGCCTTTGACACGTGCAGTGAGTAGCCTAGTTCATATTCCTGTCATCGCTTCAGGTGGTGCAGGACGTCAGGAGCATTTCTATGATGTCTTCACCGAAGGCTTGGCAGATGCGGCGCTAGCAGCGACCATTTTTCACTACAAAGAAATCGCAGTTCCGGATCTGAAGCTAGATCTCAAACACAGAGGGGTGGAAATACGATGAGTCAACCATTAGAACAACTTCTACCACTGGGTAGTCTTATAGAGCAGATAAAATGGAGTACAGATGGCCTAGTTACGGCTGTAATTCAAGATAACCAGTCCAAAGATGTTTTGACTGTAGCTTATATGAACCGGGAATCGCTTGAGAAGACGATAACATCCGGTGAAACATGGCTTTGGAGTCGATCTCGTCAGGAATTATGGCATAAAGGAGCGACGTCAGGAAATACTCAGACCCTTACAGAGCTTAGGTATGATTGTGATGCAGATGCCCTGCTCGTGCTTGTAAGCCCTGCAGGTCCTGCCTGCCATACAGGGGCGGAGAGCTGCTTCTACCGTGCTGCGGCCACATCTCAAGTGCCAAGTATGGAGAAAGTAAAGTCCGAGGAGTCTTCATCTTCTTCCGATCGCTTTGCGGTTCTAGGAGAACTGGAAGCGATTATTCGGGAGCGTCATGTGACTCGGCCAGAAGGAGCGTATACTACCTATTTGTTCGAGAAGGGAATCGATAAGATTCTGAAAAAAGTAGGCGAGGAAACGGCCGAATCAATCATCGCCGCTAAGAATGGTGATAATGATGAGCTGCGATTAGAGGTGAGTGACCTGCTATACCATCTCTTGGTTCTTTTGCAGGAGCGAAATCTTCCGCTTGATGATATCATGAGCGAGCTGGATCGTCGTCATGAACGACCAAGACGTGACTAATAAGCGGGAGGTTCCATGCAATGGCTTACTTTATTGATTACCATACCCACCATGTTCGCTGCGGACATGCTGTAGGTGAGCTAGAGGAATATGTTCTACGTGGTATAGATATAGGCCTTAGTGAACTTGGACTATCTGATCATATGCCGCTCCTTCATGTGGATCCTGAAACATACTACCCGGAGATGGCTATGCCTATGAGCGAGCTTCCTAGTTACGTAGCAGAATGTTTAGAGCTTCGTGAGAAGTACAAAGGGCAGATTGATCTTCGTGTGGGTCTGGAAGGCGATTATATTGAAGGCTGGGAAAAGGATATTCAGCATATTGTTGAAGCTTATCCGTGGGACTATGTAATCGGTTCCGTTCACTTTCTCGGAGAGTGGGATATTTCAGATCATCGTCAGACCCATCAATGGGAGGGCAAGGACATTTTGGCTGTATATCGACAGTATTATGATGCTGTTCAAAAAGCAGCGAAAACTGGCTTTTACGATATTATGGGCCATGTGGATGTCATCAAACGCTTTGGGTATACACCTTCACCAGCACTGGAATCTGAGGTTATAGCCATGGAGCAAGCCACATTACATGCTATTCTTCAAGCAGGTGTAGCGATGGAGCTCAATGCATCGGGGCTTACGAAGGTCTGTGAAGAAATGTTCCCAAGTCAGCGCATATTGGAAGAAGCGCTACGATTAGGTATCCCACTCACCCTAGGTTCTGATGCACATGCACCGGAGAAGTTAAGTGAGAATTTAGACGTAGCTCGTCGCACCTTATACGATATAGGCTTTCGGGAGTTAGCTACATTTAAAGAGCGCAAACGTCGAATGATCCCGCTCGAATTATGATAAGGAATTCCTTTATTCGATTGAACGCTACATAGAAGAAGATCTCGTGTAATGAGATCTTCTTTTTTAATCTTTTGACTAGAAGGATCGTGAACCATTCGTGTAAAATAGTTCCAGAAGGAGCGTGTATGCATGAAGATTAAGGTATTGATTGCTGATGATAACTCATTTATTCGTGAGGGATTGCGTATCATTCTAGGCACCTTTGAGCAATTTGATGTCATTGCGACGGTCAGCAACGGACAAGAAGCCGTGGACTATTGCAGACAACACGAAGTTGATGTTGCCCTTCTAGATGTAAGGATGCCCATCATGAACGGAGTAGAGGCCACAAGGCTCATAGTGCAAGATACGAGCACAAGACCGATAATCCTAACTACGTTCGACGATGATGAATATATTGTAGATGCCATTCGCTATGGAGCTAAGGGATATATGCTGAAAAATAACGAGCCTGAGCGAATATGTGACGCCATACGAAGTGTCTTCGCTGGGAATAATGTGCTTCAAGATGTAGTCATGGGGAAGTTGGCTTCCAGTATGTTGTTGCCCCGCGGCGAACATGTTCCTCAAGAATCGCAGCAGGATGAGCGTTCAGTTACAACATTTTTGCCGACGCATTCTCCACCAGATAAACCCCGTTCCGCGCTTACGTTGTCCTCAGAGAAGGCTGCTCTTGAGAAGAGTCATGATGATGATAATGATGATAAGCTGCCCTTTGATGAGCGTCCATTTACGGACAGAGAGCTCTCCGTGATGTCTTTAGTTGCGAAGGGTTATTCGAACAAGGAAATAGCTAAGGAAATTTTCATTTCCGAAGGGACGACCGCCAATTATATTACCTCGATCTTGAACAAAACAGGGCTGGAGCACCGCACGCAAATTGCGATTTACTATCTAACGGGGAGAACCCGCTAAAGCTGGAAGGTTGGCATATATAATGGAGCTATGGTCGGTCATTAACAAACTAATAGTTATGCTGTATGTAATCTACTTATGTGTTCAGTCCGATCCAAAGGATACCCAATGGCTTGTGCTGTATGGCCTAGTCTATGTGGCTATGAATCTTATTATATTAATATGGGGAACTAGATATAGCCAGTTCAGACAGATTATGCTGGGTGTAGTCATCCTGGGTCTGTGCTGGAGTGCAGTGTCCTACCATGCTATCTTTGCGCTGTTAATTCCATTTAGCGTATATGAACTTCATTCAGGGCGATCTAAACCTCAGCCTATAGTATTTATATTGGTATTCATTCCACTCTTTTTTCTACCCTCAGATAGTGTACCGCTGTATCTCCTTGTGAGTCTGGTAAGTCTCCTCAACTATAGAATGATCAAGCAAATTACCATCCAACTCTTGCAACTTAACGAGCAAGCAGATCAGCAACGTTCTGATCGACAACGATTAACCAATCTTCTATTGGGAAATCAGGAATTCATGCGCACCTCCGAGTATACAACCAAGCTTGAAGAACGCAATCGTCTTTCCCAGACCATACATGATGGGATTGGACATGCGATGACGGGAGCATTGTATCAGATGGAGGCCGCAAGGCGATTGCTTCGCACAAATCCGGAGAAAGCGGATGAACTGCTGAACAATGCCATCGGTATCTCCAAAGAAGGTATTGAAGAAATTCGCCTCACGCTCAAAAATATTCAACCCGCTGTGGAACAACTAGGATTCAATCGATTGAAATCAGCTGCGGAAAGCTTTGGAGCAAGGGCCGAACTTCGTGTTACATTGCTTCAAGAAGGAGAGTTAAATAAAATTACACCGCTACATTGGCGAGTCATCCATGCAAATGTAACAGAAGCATTAACGAATACGGCTAAATATGCAAATGCTACTACGGTACATATTGAAGTAAGAGTGTTAAAAAGCTGGATAAAGACGGTGATTGCCGACAATGGACAAGGAAATACGAAGATCGTGAAAGGTCTTGGGCTCATTGGCATGGAGGAACGTACAGCTTCCGTTCAGGGCACACTGATTGCAGACGGGAGCCAAGGTTTTAGCATTACAATGCTGATTCCTTATTAGTCTCTTAGGGAGACCTGTGAGCAGACATGGATATTCTCATCCCCTACTAGACTCCATGATATGAAGATTCTCACCTCTAAAGGATGAACTTATGCACTGACATGAGTTCATCCTTTTTCTTACAATAAGATCATGAAAGGTTAACTAAAGAACGGAGGAATAACAATGAATATTCTAGAAATTACAGGCCTAACTAAAAAATTCGGAAATTTTATTGCGGTAGACAACATGTCCCTGACGGTAAGAGAAGGTGAGATTTTCGGCTTTCTGGGTGCAAATGGAGCAGGGAAAAGTACAACAATTAATATGATCTCCTCGCTACTTAGACCTACAAGCGGTGAAATTCGCCTTTTGGATCGGGATCTGGTGAAGAATAGCCGGTTTGCCAAAATGAATCTAGGAATCGTGCCGCAGGATTTAGCTATTTATGAAATGATGACTGCTTATGAGAATGTGGAATTCTTTGCTGGATTGTATGGTCTGCGGGGAGTTGAACTGAAAGACAGAGTGCTTGAAGCTTTGGAGTTCGTAGGCTTAGCCGATAAAGCGAAGAGCAAACCTCAGAATTTCTCGGGCGGCATGAAGCGTCGATTAAATATCGCCTGCGCCATAGCCCATAAGCCTAAGCTGATTATTATGGATGAGCCGACGGTTGGCATTGACCCCCAGTCACGGAATTACATTTTAGCTTCAGTCCGCAAATTGAATGCATCGGGATGCACCATTATCTATACGAGTCATTACATGGAAGAAGTAGAGGAGATTTGTTCTCGTATTGCTATTGTAGATCATGGAAAAATCATTGCAGAAGGAACGAAAGAACAACTAACGGCCACGATTACAGACGTCAAAGATATTCATATCGAGCTTAAGACGCAAGAGTCGATTCTATTAGAATCCCTAACGAATATTCCTGGCGTAAGATCGGCGCAGCAAGAAGAGAACCGCCTTCATGTGTATAGTGATGCCACTGTAGATAATTTAAATCGAATTTTAAAACAGCTCATGGATAGCGGGGCCGAGATTCGCGCTGTTGAAGAACAAGAACCTAATCTTGAGACGGTCTTCTTAACCTTAACAGGCCGAAATTTACGGGATAACTAGGAGGGGTGAAGTAATGAATATATTATCTATAGCTTTGAAGGAGATTAAACGGGATTTTCGAGACCGTCGAACCTTATTATTCATGCTCGCTTTTCCTATTGTCCTTATGCTGATTTTGGGCCTAACGTTATCCAGTGCCTTCAATAGTGGGGCAACAGTCAGTGGAATTAAAGTGTTAGTTCAAGAAGTATCAAATGCAGGGCCCTTGCAACAAGGGTTCGATGCATTCCAGAAGGAAGTCAAGAAAAATGGAATTACATTCGTACCGTTACAGGCGGGTATGGATGCGAAGGCAGAAGTGAAGAACAATCATTACACAGCGTTCGCAAGTGTGGATAAAGATGGGATTTCTCTATATAGCAGTAATCGGAATCCGATAGAGAGTAACATTGTGCAAGGCATGCTCACTGCATTCACAGATAAATATAATGCTGTGGCTGCTGTAGCTCAGCACGATCCCGCCAAAGTACAGCAAATCACGGCAGATGCATCGGGGGCTAGCATTGTGCAGGAGACCTCCATTGTAGCTAATCGTTCGCCAGGCTCTATAGATTATTACGCTTTAGCCATGAGTGTAATGATTGGATTCTGGGCAGCATTACCCGGTGCGAAGCTCATTAGCGGAGAGATTAAGGAAGGTACGGCAGTTCGGCTGATGGCGGCACCCGTCAGCAAGGCCGAGATTTTTATTGGAAAGATCGTGGGCAGTGTGGTTCAGAGTATGCTCTGTGTGGTTGTCGTTGTATTGTTCAGTAAGTACGTATTCAAGGCCTACTGGGGAGATCATATGGGTCTGACCTTAGGACTGCTCCTCACCGAGGTCGTGCTCGCTACAGGTCTAGGACTTACACTTAGTTATATCTTCAAGGGTGGGGCTACGATGGGTCTAATCAACTTGATCATTCAACTGGCTTCCTTTCTGGGTGGTGCGTATTTCCCAATTGGGGATGATGCGGGGAAAGGGATTATGAGTACATTGGTCTCCCTCTCACCCATTCGCTGGGTGAATCACGCGGCTACGAGCCTAATCTATGGCAATCAATCTACGCTTGCTATACAGGTCATCGGTGTAAATCTTGCAGCGGCTGCAGTATTAATAGGAGTATCTGCGCTCATTATGCGTCGTAGGGAGGGATTGTGAACATGTTGAATCAACTATTTTTTCTGGTTAAAAATTCACTCCGCCGCACATTCCGTGTTCGTGCCAATTGGTTCCTGCTCATCGGTCTTCCGATCATAGGAATTTTGGCTTCTACCCTGTTATATAGCGGCGGTCAAAGTCATCTACGTATCGGATTTGTAAATGAAGATGGATCAGGTTATTTATCCAAGGACACGCTTGCCTTTGTTCAGAAACTTCAGCATGTTGAAGCATATGCACTTACGCGTGAACAGCTTCGAAATCAACTTGCAGATAGTAAGCTGGATATGGGGTTAATTATTGAACAAGGGTATTCGGAAAGTGTGATGAAACATCAGCCAGGTCACATTATTCTACAATCTGTTAAGGGCTCACAGGTTACGAGTTATGTGAAATCGATGCTGGATGAATACATCGGGAATTTGTCTTCATTAAGTAAAGTAGCAGCAGGTGATTCGGCGAAATTTCAACAACTCTATAGGTCTTATCAACAGCCTCAGTTCAAGCTTATATCCAATGAAGTCAATGATAGTTCAGTGAACAAAGAAATGTCCTACCAATCGATTGGTTTTTTGATTCTGTTCATGCTGAATTCGGCTTCGGGACTTTCTGAACTGATTCTCAAAAACAGAGAAAATCGAACGTACTTCCGGATCATATCCGCACCAGTTAGTGCTAAAATGTACGTGTTATCTAATATTATTGTAAATATGATTGTAATGTTCATACAGGTATGCGTGGCAGTCTTCTTCTTAACGGTCGTGTTCCATCTTGATCCGGGTCTACCTGTGCTTGATCTCATGGGAATTCTTACTTTGTTCGGGTTAGCTGCGGTAGGTCTTTCCCTAGTCATTGTGGCGTTCTCCAGAAATACAGCTATGGCCGGTGCACTTCAAAATTTCATTATTACACCCACCTGCCTGCTTGCTGGATGCTTCTTCCCACTGGATATTATGCCACATAGTATCCAACGCATCGCTGATTTTCTACCACAACATTGGGTGCTTAAATCAATCGGGGCTTTGCAAAATGGGCCAGTAGGCATAGGGATCTGGTTCAATGTCATGATGCTTCTCGCTTTTGCTGTGGTATTCTTCTTGCTAGCATCCTACCGGTTCGGCAGAAATAACGACACTCGAAATTTTGTATAACAACGTAGCTGGAGAAAGTGCGGGAGATCTTGGTTCCTGCGCTTTCTTTTGCCGTGGGAGGAAGGGGCTCTCTATGGTATACTGTGCTGAGAGACTTTTAGGAAATTAGGAGGTGGCCTTGCTTGAAAGAGCACAAACAGCATAATGACGGTGGACCCCGTAAAGTGGTGCCGATCCGCATGGATGCGGGCTTTTTCTTTGAGAGAGCCGTCTCCTCACTGGACCGCTTTCACTATGACAAGGCGCTGAAGTATTTTGGCAAAGCTGTTGAATATGAGCCGGAGAACCCGGTTAATCATTGTAATATGGCAGGTATTCTATCGGAGATGGGAGACTATCAAGGATCGAATGACATCCTGCATCTTGTGTTAAAAGAAATAGACCCTCTGATGACGGAGTGTTATTTCTACTTAGCTAATAACTATGCCAATATGGAACAGTTTGAGCAAGCAGAAGAGGCATTGATTACGTACTTAGAAGAAGATGCGAGCGGGCAATTCATGACCGAGGCCGAAGAGATGATGGAGTTACTCCATTTCGAATTAAAACGCCCGGCAGAGCTGAGATCAATTAAATCACGTCAAGGCATGGTAGAGCATGAACGGGCGCGGACCTTGTTAGAAGAAGGTAAATTCACACATGCGGTCCAGCTTTTAGAGGAGATTGTTGAGAAACATGAAGATTTTTTAGCAGCACGGAATAATTTGGCACTAGCTTATTATTATCTAGGTAGATTTGCGAAGGCCCAAACGGCGCTAGATGATGTACTGGACCGCGAACCGGGCAATTTGCATGGCTTATGTAATTTAGTAATCTTCTATCAGCACTTAGGGCGGGAGAAAGAACTGAAAGAGCTGACGGCGCAGCTGCGCACCGTCGTTCCTTTTCATCAAGAGCATGTGTTCAAGCTAGCTACGACCATGGGTATTCTTGGAGAGCATGAAGCGGCGTACAGTCACTTCAAGCGCCTAATTAAGGATATGGAGCTGAACCATGATCCTTGTCTTTTTCACTACACCGCTGTGGCGGCCTACAATACAGGAAGATACAAAGAAGCGCGGATACAGTGGAATCAGGTAGCAAGGTTAGATCCCGAATCCAAATTATCCTCATTTTATTTAAGTCGTCTCGACTCGCTGCCTGAAACTAAAGGATATTTGATTAGCTATAATTACCATCTGCCCTTCGAAGAGCAGTTCAAGCGCTGGGAGACTCATAGTGAAGACTTGCCTGAAGGATTAACCGATGATCCACTTATTCGCTCTTCCTTCTTATGGGCACTGCGAAATGGGGATTCCCGTACCAAGATCCAGGTGCTTCAAGCCTTTGGATGGATTGGCGACGAGGAAGCGCTAGAGTCGTTGCGTGCATTTTTACTGGAACCGGATGAAGATATTTATCTTAAAGAAATTGCCTTATTTGTCCTTCGCAATCTTGACGTAGAAGAGGATTTGCCTTTGATGAATCAGGGTAAGATAGAACAGGTGAATCCGATGAAAGTTAGATCATCGTTGCCGGAATGGGATTCACAGTGGCAACGAGTGTTAGATCTAGCGTTACGTAGTATGTCCAAACGATATGAATTAACAGAACAACACGATCTCGAAATTTTATGGATACAGTTCATTACGAAGATGGATTTGAATATGCCACCCATTTCCAAAGCAGAGGTCTGGTCCGCAGCCCTTGAGTATCTGACTGCCAAAATGCATGGGCGATCCATTTCGTATGAACAAGCAGCGAGTAGATACGGTGTATCGTCGCCAACTGTAAGCAAATATGTGAAGCTGATTGATCAGACCTGTGGCATTGATCACAAAATGAAAGCTATTTTACCATCCCCATTCGAGTAAGTGTAGCCGTAACATGATACTGGATAAGAATGTTCTACGTTTTTAAATAGGCCTTATTCGGGTATAAGATTATCTATAGCAGGAGACACCAATTTCAAGGAGGCTATCCATTATGTATAAATCAATTGTTATCGGAACCGGACCATCTGGTCTGACTGCCGCAATTTACTTAGCACGTGCCAATCTAAGCCCTCTGGTTATTGAAGGAATTCAACCGGGCGGACAGTTGACTACAACCACGGAAGTGGAGAACTTCCCGGGATTCCCGCAAGGAATCATGGGTCCTGAACTCATGGATAATATGCGTAAGCAAGCCGAGCGCTTCGGTGCTGAATTTAGAAATGGCTGGGTGGAGGAAGTGGATTTCTCCAAACGTCCTTTCACTATAAAAGTTGAAGGTCAAGAAGCTCCGCTCCAAGCAGAGACTGTGATTATTTCCACGGGCGCATCCGCTAAATACTTAGGTATTCCTGGTGAGCAAGAGAATGTAGGACGCGGTGTAAGTACATGCGCAACGTGTGATGGATTCTTTTTCCGTGGTAAAAAGATTATTGTTGTGGGTGGCGGAGATTCTGCCATGGAAGAGGCGAGTTTCTTAACTCGCTTTGCTTCAGACGTAACTCTCGTTCATCGCCGTGATGAACTTAAGGCTTCCAAGATCATGCAAGATCGCGCTCGTGACAATGAGAAAGTGAAATGGGCACTGAATCGGACTCCTCTGGAAGTTGTGACGGATGAGAAAGGCCTTAAGGGACTTAAAGTTCATAATAATGAAGCGAACAAGGAAGAGATTGTCGAAGCAGATGGCGTATTTATAGCCATTGGACATACGCCGAATACAGCTTTCCTAGGTTCTCAAATTACGACTGATGATCACGGTTATATCGTAGTGAAGCCGGGTACGACGGAGACGAATATCCCTGGTGTCTTCGCTTGTGGCGACGTACAAGATACGAAATATCGTCAAGCTATTACTGCAGCAGGTTCCGGCTGCATGGCTGCTATGGATTGTGAGAAGTTCCTAGAAGGCGATATGGTGCACGACTGGAGCGAGTCGCTGGATCAATAATTCAAGTTCGACAAGCATATAAAGACCCCTCATTTCAATATTGAAATGATGGGGTTTTTGCGTATTATCGTATTAAAATTTGTCTAACGGTTTATATCATCTAATAGGGATAAAACCTATAATAAATTTCCATAAAAACCTTGTTATTACGCGGTTTGGGTAACGCTTCCTTCTCTTGACCGAAAGGGAGGGTTCGCTTATAGTGGGTACGTAGGAGCAAACTATTTTATAGAGAAAAAGGTGGCTTGTAAAATGTCTGAACACATCTACATCGGTGTCGATCTGGGCGGAACAACAATTAAAGTCGGCATCTGTAATGAAGTAGGCCAACTTCTTCATACATATGAAGGACCGACTGAAGTTGAGAAGGGCGCAGATACGGTCGTCAGCAACATTGAGAAGTATGTTCGTCTCATTGTGGAACAATCTCCATACGCATGGGATCAGCTGAAGGGCGTGGGTGCGGGCGTTGCGGGCTTCACGAATGTTCGCGACGGAATCATCATTTTTGCGCCGAATGTAGGGTTGAAAGATGTGCATATCCGGAGCATTTTGGAACAGCGTCTGGGCAAGCCCGTACGTATAGATAATGATGCAAATGTAGCTGCTCTGGGTGAAGTATGGAGTGGTGCAGGTAAAGGGGTTAACAATTGTGTGTGCTATACGCTAGGAACAGGCGTTGGCGGTGGGATTATTATCAATGGAGCTATCTATCAAGGCTTCGCCGGTCTTGCGGGCGAGCTTGGACATATGTCAGTTGTACCTGATTTAGAAGCCATTCAGTGTGGCTGTGGCAAGGTAGGATGTCTTGAAACCGTCTCATCGGCAACCGGAGTCATTCGTATGGCAAAGGATGCAGTTGAGCGTGGAGAACGCACAAGCCTCTCTCAAGTAGAGACGATCATGGCCAAAGATGTATTTGATGCGGCCAAGCTTGGCGATGAAGTGGCCATTCGTATTGTAAAGCGAGCTGCATATTACTTGGGCAAATCTATGGCCGCAGTATCTGCGGTGCTCAATCCACAACGTTTTATTGTAGGTGGCGGTGTATCCAAAGCAGGCGATATTCTATTCGATGAAATTCGATTGGTCTATGCCCGTCTTACACCTGAGCCTCTGATGAAGGAAGTAGATATCGTCCCAGCCATTCTGGGCAATGATGCAGGCATGATTGGTGCGGCAGGATTATTCATTCATTAGATATACATGATGGAGATAGAGAGCAAGGGATGATGAAGAGGAGAACGCGGAGGAGGGAAATCTATGGTAGACAAGGAGCAATCTTCGGGTGCTGTGGCAAATCTGATTATCATTACGGGGATGTCGGGCGCAGGGAAGTCACTTGCTGTAAGAAGTCTTGAAGATCTTGGGTTTTTTTGTGTAGATAATCTGCCACCCGTATTAATTCCTAAATTTGCAGAGTTAATTGAGCAGTCTAATGGTAAAATCGCTAAAGTAGCGCTCGTTATTGATTTAAGAGGACGTGAGTTCTTTACTGCGCTCTCTGAATCGCTCAATTATATTAAGGATCATTTCACCATAAAATGTGAGATACTGTTCCTTGATGCCACCGATTCCGTACTGGTGCAGCGATATAAGGAAAGTCGCCGAAGGCATCCGCTAGCCCCAGAGGGTATGCCCCTGGATGGAATTCGGCTTGAGCGCAAGATGCTGGAAGAGCTGAAAACATCGGCGACGCAGGTGCTGGATACAAGTGTGATGAAGCCAGCGCAGCTGAAGGAAAAAATCGTGTCCGGCTTTTCGCATTTAGAAAGTAGCAATTTATCCGTTAATATTACTTCATTCGGATTTAAATATGGGATTCCTATTGATGCGGATTTAGTGTTTGACGTTCGCTTTCTGCCGAATCCTCATTATATTGAACAGCTTCGTCCTAACACAGGACAGGATAGTGATGTATATGAATATGTTATGAAGTGGCCCGAGACGCAATCGTTCTTAACAAAGCTTCTGGATATGCTTCATTTTCTAATTCCGCTGTATCATAAAGAAGGCAAAAGTCAGGTCATTATCGGCATAGGTTGCACGGGTGGCAAACACCGCTCGGTCGCCATTGCTGAATATTTGGGCCGTATGCTCGGCACGAGTGAAACGGAAACGGTCCGCGTAAGTCACCGGGACTCTGATCGAGATCGGCACTAAGAGGTGAAATAACAATTGATAGATCGTCCTGATGAGCAAAAAATACCTCGAATCGTCGTGATGGGCGGGGGAACCGGCCTTTCGGTTATGTTACGTGGTTTAAAAGAGAAACCGCTAGATATTACAGCCATCGTTACTGTAGCTGACGATGGAGGCAGTTCAGGGATCTTACGTAGTGAACTTCAGATGCCCCCTCCTGGGGATATTCGAAATGTACTAACGGCGCTAGCTGATGTGGAACCCCTACTATCAGATATGTTAAGCTACCGTTTTACAGCAGGTTCGGGACTTGCGGGGCACAGTCTAGGCAATCTTATTCTCGCAGCCATGACGGATATCAACGGGGATTTTGTAACTGCTGTACGGGAGCTCAGCCGAGTGTTCGCTGTAAGAGGACGTGTCCTGCCTGCCGCAGGGCAAGCGGTCATTCTACACGCTGAAATGCATGATGGCACCATCGTCACTGGGGAATCGAAGATTCCAGAAGCGGGCGGTAAGATCAAGCGAATTTTCTTAGAACCGGAACAGGTGGAACCTCTACCTGAAGCGGTGGAAGCTATCTTGGAGGCCGACGCAATTCTTATTGGTCCAGGAAGCTTGTACACGAGTATTATACCAAATCTGCTTGTGCCTAAGCTGGCAGAGGCTATACTCTCGAATACCGAAGCGATCAAAATTTTTGTATGTAACGTGATGACCCAGCCAGGAGAGACCGATGATTACGCGGTAAGTGATCATTTGGCAGCGATCTATGAGCATGTGGGTCATCAGTTGTTTGATTATGTCATTGTGAATGACGGCGAAATTCCGGTCCAGGTCCAGGATTTCTATGCTGAGAAAGGGGCTAAGCCTGTACGCGTCGATTGGGATGTAGTCACAGGCCGAGGCTATAAAATGATTGCGGATACCCTGGTATTATTCCGCAGATATTTGCGCCATGATGCGGACAAATTAAGTCATCACATCTATCAATTGGTGCAAAACTGGAGTTTACGAAAGAGGTGAGTCCCTTGTCGTTTGCGGCACAAACCAAAAAAGAACTGACGATGGTCGAATCCGAGCCTTGCTGTGAGCAAGCAGAGTTGTCTGCCTTAATTCGTATGAACGGCTCTGTCTCGGTATCGAGCAAGAAGGTGATTTTGGATATTTCAACGGAAAATGCCGCGATAGCAAGACGGATTTATTCTTTGATAAAAAAGTACTTCGATGTTCATACGGAACTACTAGTTCGTAAAAAAATGCGTCTGAAGAAGAACAATGTCTATATTGTGCGGATACCTAATTTTGTGCAGGAAATTCTGAACAAGCTTAACATTGTGTCTGAAGGATTCATGTTCACACCGGGGATTAATCCGGATCTAATTCGCAAGAACTGCTGCAAACGCGCCTATTTGCGCGGAGCTTTCATGGCAGGTGGTTCCGTGAATAATCCGGAGGGCTCCTCCTACCATTTGGAAATTGCCTCGATGTATGAGGAACATTGTCAGTCTCTTGTAGACCTTGCCAATGAGTTCCATTTGAATGCGCGGTGTATCGAACGGAAGAAGGGTTTTATTTTCTATATCAAAGAAGGCGAGAAAATTATTGAACTGCTAAGCATCATTGGTGCGCATCAAGCCTTGTTCAAATTCGAAGATGTTCGGATTATGCGGGACATGCGGAATTCGGTGAACCGTATTGTGAACTGCGAGACGGCTAATCTGAACAAGACGATCGATGCCGCCATTCGGCAGATTGATAATATCAAGCTGATTCAAAGAGAAGTCGGACTCGATACCCTTCCGGACAAGCTAAAGGAAGTGGCCCAGATTCGGCTAGCTCACCCCGACATGAACCTGAAGGAAGTGGGCGAAATGCTCAAGGGAACGGTAAGTAAATCGGGTGTGAATCATCGTTTGCGAAAAATTGATGAACTTGCTGAAAAAATTCGCGGTGTATGAATGCGTTTCCTCTAGTGTGGGGTATACAGGCTATGGTATACTGGGATAAATATAAAGAAATGCTACCATGTGCAGTAATGTATAGGTAATTGCGGATTAGGAGGTAAGAGTTCATGGTGAAACAACCGGTTACCGTTCGTTTAAAGACGGGCCTTCATGCCAGACCAGCGGCGCTTTTTGTACAAGAAGCGAATAAATATTCTTCTGAAGTGTTTGTAGAGAAGGATGACAAGAAGGTCAATGCCAAAAGTATTATGGGTATAATGAGCCTTGCCATCAGTACAGGTACAGAAATTTATATCAGTGCTGAAGGTGCCGATGCTGAACAAGCGGCAAATGCCTTAGTGAATTTAGTTAGCAAAGAAGAGTTAGAAAATCAATAAAATAATGTCAGTTCATAGAGGCGTACCTTTCCCTATTCGGGCGAGGAACGTCTCTTTTGCTGTATTCCAGAAAATATATTTTAGGTTTGTCCTTTCGCAGTGCAACATTTCAAAATGGGTGACGTTTAGTAGTTAAAATTACCAAAATATGCGTTGCGGAGGCGAACGAAATGAAAACATGGGCAAAAACAGCAGGAACTTTATTAGTGGCAGGATCTTTATTAGCAGGGGGTTCAGCAGTGAGTGGTGTATTTAGTGGGACATCCGTATATGCGGACGAAGCCGTACAGCGTAATGTCATTAATGTCGTAGGTAGTGGAGAAATGAGCATCAAGCCAGATATAGCGTATCTCTCCATTGGGGTTCAGACCACGGGCGATACAGCTCAAGCAGCACAGAAGGCTACAGCAGCACAAATTGCCAAAATTACAGCAGTCCTAAAGAACACTTGGAAAATTGATGCAGCAGATATTCAGACCGCCCAGTTCTATGTACAGCCGAACTATACGTATAATGAAAAAGAAGGTCAAAAACTGAAAGGCTACAATGCCTATCATACGTTACAAGTAAAATATCGTCAGCTCGACAAAATTGGACAGTTGTTAGATGATGCGACTAAAGCGGGAGCGAATCAAATTGACAATGTTCGCTTCACTGTAGAAAATCCGGACCAGTATCAAGAACAGGTTATTAACAAAGCGCTGGCTAATGCTGAACTCAAGGCGGGAATCATCGCAAAAGGAGTCAAACGCACACTTGGAACAGTCCTTAGTGTTAGCCAGAACGATGTGATCGCTGCACCTGTCTATGAGCGTAGTATGACGGAATTGAGCAAAGCTTCATCAGCGGATACAGCAGCCACTGCTGTAGAGACCGGCCAAGTGAAAGTGAACACATCTTTAAGTGTTCAATATGAATTGAAATAGTCTCTTAATATAGCCTATAGCCGTCTTCTCCATGTATGGGGGAGGCGGTTTTTTTGTGGTACCTATGGTGACAAATCCTTGACCTATATAGGCGGATACGGCCGTTGAGAGCGACAAAGGTGTTGTATCAGGACATAAAATAAAGTATATTGAATATGCAAAAATGAAGGGTTAGAGGAGAATGGCCATACCTCGCGGATATGGTTTTTTTCAATTCTGCATGATATATAGGCAATACTTACAGGATATCGGTAAATACTAGATGACAATGACAGGGAGATGATGCATATGATTGAGCTCGTGAACGTAGAAAAGCATTTTGCTGGACAAACTGTTGTGCATCCGCTTTCGCTCCGGATTGAAGCTGGCGAATTTTTGACCTTACTCGGTCCAAGTGGTTGCGGAAAAACGACAATATTAAGAATGATTGCAGGATTTGAACAACCTACTTCGGGTCAGATTACACTGGATGGTGCAGACTTAACGAATCTGGCACCAAATCGGCGGGATTTGAACTTGGTGTTTCAGCACTATGCGCTCTTCCCGCATATGACCGTGAGAGACAACATCGCTTTTGGCTTGAAAATGAAAAAAATGGCTGCGGCAGAGATTCGTTCCCGAATTGATGAGGCGGTAGCTATGACCCAGCTGACACCTTTAGTAGATCGCTACCCGCATCAATTGTCTGGTGGACAACAGCAACGGGTGGCTATCGCGCGTGCTATCGCTAACAAGCCTAAGGTGTTATTACTAGATGAACCGCTTGGAGCTCTGGATTTGCAGCTTCGCAAAAATTTGCAATCGGAGCTGAAGCAGCTACAGCGCAGCCTTGGGATTACTTTTGTATATGTAACCCACGATCAAGAGGAAGCCATGATGTTGTCCGATCGTATCGTTATTCTTAATAACGGGCAAGTGGAGCAAATCGGTACGCCACGTGAAATATATCGCTCCCCATCGACCTTGTTCACAGCTACGTTTGTCGGAGAGAACAATATTTTCTCCTCTGCTCAAGGAGAGTTGTTCGCCATTCGCCCGGAGAAATTGATTGCCGTGCGAGAAGCAAATGAGGGCAAGCGATCGGGTGTCATTCAGGACATCCATTACCTCGGAAGTGTGCATCAACTCATTGTACAAGTAGACCAAGAACCTATGACGGTAACCATCGCCTTAGACTTTACCGATGAGCGCCCGTGGAATATTGGCGAACATATTGGAATAGATTGGGACCTGCGTCATGAGGTCATGATCGGATCATGAAGAAGAAGTCAGGGTTAGTTGTTCTGCCGGTCTTTTTATGGTTAAGTCTTTTTTTAGTGGTCCCGATGCTAATTGTTGTAGGTATTTCATTTCTAAGGCGTGATGAACTTGGAAATCTAATCTACCAGTTCAATTGGGAAGCTTATGCTACCTTCTTTGATAAGTTATATTTGGGTATTTATTGGGATACGATTGTATTATCCGTACTCACTACCTTAATCTGTCTACTTCTAAGCTATCCATTGGCCTATTATATTGCTCGCTCAGGTCCACGTATGCAGACATGGGGCCTTGCGCTTGTTACGATTCCCTTCTGGATCAACTTCTTGATTCGAACCTATGCTTGGGTGCTTCTCCTACGTACGCAAGGGATAGTGAATAATTTGCTTTTAGATCTGGGATGGATCACGGAGCCTATGCAAATGCTGTATACCAAAGGCGCTGTCCTCATGGGGATGGTGTATACCTTCATTCCATTCATGGTGCTCCCTATTTATGTAGCGATTGAACAGATGGACAAGCGACTCCTTGAAGCTGCGAGCGACTTAGGCGCTTCCCCTTCGCGGGCCTTTTGGCATATTACCCTGCCGCAGACCAAATCAGGTATTACTACGGGGGCGATTCTGGTCTATGTATCCACAACGGGGATGTTTGTCGTGACCGATATTTTAGGAGGCGCCAAGTCGTCAATGATTAGTAATATTATTCAAACTCAGTTTTTAGGTGCTCGAAATTGGCCCTTTGGGGCCGCGCTTTCGGTGATCTTTGTGATTACATCCCTTGTTTTGATCTTCTTATTCAACCGTGCGATGACTACTCGCGTGGACCGAGTAAAGGAGGGACGGATATGAGAACAAAGCGGAGTCCGTGGTTAGGAATACATGCATTAGTTATGCTGATATTTATCTATGTTCCGATTGCTATGATTATTTTGTTCTCTTTCAATGAGAGCAGGTTATCTGCGGAGTGGAGCGGTTTTACCTTGGATTGGTACACATCCTTATTCCAGAATGAACATGTCATGGATGCTCTGAAAAATACGTTAATTGTTGCGATCACATCGACGGTAGCAGCTACAATATTAGGCACCTTGGCAGCCATAGGCGTGCGAAGAGTGGCTCGTAAATTAAAGCTTGCGACGAATGCGCTTTTGTATTTGCCGATAGTTATACCTGATATTATTATGGGAATTTCACTTCTGGTGCTGTTCAACTTAATGGAGATCGATCTAAGTCGCTGGACCATTATTATTGCGCATATTACATTTAGCATTTCGTATGTATATGTCGTAGTAACGTCAAGATTGTCTACAATGGGTAAACAACTGGAAGAAGCCGCGGAAGATTTAGGAGCCAGCCCTTGGCAGACCTTCCGTTTTGTCACCTTGCCGCAGATTCTACCAGGCGTAGTATCGGGCGCGATTATAGCATTCACCATGTCGCTGGACGATTTTATGGTTAGCTTTTTTGTTGCCGGTCCTAGCTCGACGACCTTGCCGATTTATATTTATGGACAAGTGAAGCGGGGGATTTCCCCAGAAATTAATGCATTATGTACCCTGCTCATCTTGGTGAGCGTAGCCTTGATCTTCTTGGCTCAGTATATGCTAGGACGGGGTAAAGGACAGAAGAAGCAACGAATGCTGCCTTTTTAACAGCAACAACAATACACGGTTCTTAAGGAGATGTGATAGAACATTGAAATCAACTACTAGATTCATGTGCCTACTTTTGGTGGCTATCCTTGTAGTCTTGCCATTGTCTGCTTGCGGAGAGAAAAAACAGACCCTCAATATTTACAGTTGGGCCGATAATTTTGATCCACAGGTTTTAAAAGATTTTGAAGAGCAAAATAACGTTAAGATTAACTACGATAATTTCGCAAATAATGAAGATCTGTTAGCCAAAATTAAGGCGGGCGGCAGTGGATACGACTTAATTCAACCTTCAGATTATATGGTTGCTACCATGGTTAAGGAGAATCTACTCGCGCCTCTCAACAAACAGAACATTCCGAATTTTGTGAACCTTAAGGATTCTTTGAAGAATCCACCTTTTGATCCAGACAATAAATATTCCATCGCATATATGTCGGGGGTAACGGGTATTGCTTACAATAAGAAGTATGTCAAAGACCCTATTACGAGCTGGGCCGATCTTTGGAATCCTAAATATAAAGGGAAAGTCATTTTGTTAGATGATAATCGTGAAGTTATCGGGATGTCTCTAAAAAAGAATGGTTTCTCTAACAGTACAAAAGATGAGGGTCAGATTTCTACAGCGGTGACGGACCTCAAAAAGCTCTTGCCGAATGTACTTGCGTTCGATACAGATACAATTAAGCAGAAATTGATTCAAGAAGAAGGCTGGATTGCTATGTTATGGTCTGGTGATGCTTCTTTTGTAGCGAAAGATAATGCAGATGTAGCCTATGTAATTCCTAAAGAAGGTGGTACGATCTTTGCAGACAATTATGCCATTCCTAAGGATGCTAAAAATCAGGCTATGGCTGAGAAATTCATCAATTATATGATGGATCCGAAAGTAAGCGCCAAAAATTATGAGACAATTGGTTATAGCGATCCGAATGCCAAAGCCATGGAATTTCATAGTCAGAAGTACCGTGAAGATAAAATGATTAATCTGTCAGATGAAGAGATGAAGCGCACCGAATGGTTAAGCGATGTTGGAGCAACTTTGCAGTCCTATGATCGCTATTGGACTGAGCTGAAAAGCGGACGGTAATCCAGATCTCTAGATAGGCAAACCCACTCTGTAATGGAGTGGGTTTTTTGTTGAATTTCTTTAAGAAATCACGTCACCTCTGGGCAGAGGTCTACATATGCTGTCGTATGAATGAACACCTTCAGGAGGTGATACGATGGCATATCTCTATACCGCAATTGGAGATTCGTTAACTACAGGATTCGGTGCCCTACCAGGCAATGGATTTGTACCCATATACCGCCGAATGGCCGAAGCCAAATTAAAGGACGTAGTCATTAATCAAAATTTAGGAGTCAATGGACTTACTTCCCCGGAACTGGAGCAGCGTGTGTTATACCATCCGCTATATCAACAAGCACTGACACAAGCAGATCTAATTACCATCTCCATTGGAGGTAACGATCTGATTCGTGCAGGTCGAGCACTTCAGATTGCACCTGACCGTGCTCCTCAAATATTGGGTCAATCTTTAGATACTTGTCAGCGCAGTTTCGGTAACATCGTAAGGAGTGTCCAAAAAATTAAGGCCGGTTCTACAAGCCCTTATGCTATACGAGTAGTGGGCCTTTATAATCCATTTCCACAGATCCAAGAAGGTAGCGAATGGGTTAGACAATTCAATGCCTTTGCCTCAGGGTTTTCTAATAAAAATTTTGCCTTCGCTGATATTTCCGGAGCCTTTGCCGCGCAGGGTAGAGAGTTATTGTTCTGGGATGGAGTCCATCCAAATGGGCGAGGGTATCGAACTATTGCAGGACAATTAGATAAGCTTGGATTCAAACCGCTAAGTTAATACATGAAGGCATTCCACAGAAATGGAATGCTTTTTCCTTTTTTTGTTTAAAAATTTACAACAAGTTTAAGAAAAAGTCATAGGTATAACGATTTGAGCAGAAAGAAGAAAAGATATTGTCATTCCCATTGTTACCCTTATCCAGCCATCTTTTTCTATAATGAATAAAGTAATAACTACCCAGACGATGTTTGACTAACGAGAGGAGTTTTAAAGAAGATGAACAGATTAATGAAATGGAATGCAGGTATATTAGCGGCCGCAACCGTGATTGGGGGATTTGTCATTAATTCTGGGACAAGCAATGCGGCACCACAAGCCGTAGTACAGACGACTCAAGGAACTCCGATTCAATTGAACTGGAAGGGCCAACCTACTAAGCAACAAGGCTTACTCATCAAGGATAGTATATATGTTCCTATTACTTTTTTGCGAGACACCTTGGGTAAGAATCTAGTGTATACGCCTAAAACACATACGTACTCTATTGGAGAGGGATATCGAACGCTGAACCTAATGGTGTCTGAATATGGAGTAGATGTAAATGTTAACGGCACTTATCTCAAAGATGAATACAATGCCAAGATGATACAAGGGCATATCTATGTACCGTATAGACTCTTAAACGATTATATGGGCCTACAGTCTAACTGGAATCCGAGTGCAAAACAACTTTCTCTAGGGGCTAGAAAAGAAAATTCAATCCAAATCAAATCGGTAACACTTCAACCGACATTAAAGGGAGCAACCTTTAAAGTAACCTATCCTCAGGTAAGTGGTGTATCTAATCAAGCGGCTGCAGACAAAATAAATAAAGATCTTAAAGAGGTTGCGACGTTAGCTTTAGCGCAAGCCCAAAAAGAATTGAAGACACGTTCGCCGCAGGATCGAGAATACGAATACCTTGGTGATTATGCCATAACCTACAATGAGCAGGGGGTATTAAGCGTTGTAATTAATCAGGATGCCTACACAGGCGGTGCCCATGGCATGCCTAGTCGACAAGCCTTCACGTTTTCACTGAAAGACGGTTCACAATTGAACTTAAATGATCTCTTAAAAAGCAATAAAAACTATAAAAAAGTACTAAATGATCAGATTGCTAAAAGCTTGAAGTCAAATGGAAGTTATTTAGGCGGATTTAAAGGACTTACATCCGATAAGAACTTCTATGTACAGCCGAACACACTCAAAATCTTCTTCCAACCTTATGAATATACGGCTTATGCGGAAGGATTTGTAGAAATAGGTTTTGGATTTAACAGTTTATTATCAAAAGGTGTCAACCCTTTTAAATAAGGACACGCCTTATAGATAATATAAATTTGTAAAGAGGTATACTAAAAACCCCCCGTCCATTTGGACGAGGGGTTTTTGATTCCATTTCATTACACGCCTTGAGGACCTGTCTTTTCAATGACTTTGTCTACGAGGCCATAATCTTTAGCTTCATAAGCGCTCATGAAGTAATCACGATCCGTATCGCGTTCAATTCGCTCTAGAGGTTGACCTGTACGGTCTGCTAAAATTTTGTTCAAATTGTCACGCATCTTAAGAATGCGACGAGCGCGAATCTCAATGTCTGTAGCTTGACCTTCTGCACCGCCCAGAGGTTGGTGAATCATAATCTCACTGTTAGGTAAAGCAAAACGTTTACCTTTCTCGCCTGCATTCAGCAAGAATGCACCCATGGATGCAGCCATACCTACGCAAATGGTAGATACATCGGATTTAATGAAATGCATCGTATCGAAAATAGCCATTCCCGCTGTGATGGAGCCACCGGGGCTATTGATGTACAAGTGAATATCTTTACCTGGGTCTTCTGCGTCCAGGAATAGCATTTGAGCAATAATGGAGTTGGCTACGACATCATTGACTTGGGTACCCAAGAAAATGATCCGGTCCTTAAGTAGACGGGAGTAAATGTCATAAGCGCGCTCCCCGCGGTTGCTTTGTTCGACGACCATAGGAATATAACTCACAAAAAACCCTCCTTAAGTGTTGGTTTGGTAGGTACTATCATAAGTGCAAGAAACATTAGCGCTCCCTTATAGTCTTGACCAAAAATAATGGATCAAAACTTATGAGTACAATCCACTGTAATCATGGACGGCTGGAATCGTTTCTTAATACCCACATCATAAACAATTTCAAACACAAAGTCAAAGAAAGTCAAACTAATTGCATTAAAAAAGCCCGATTTCTCGGACGTTTGGTTAAACATAGTATAGTGGCCTGATATAAACCGACAAGTAATGACAAATTAAGATTCAGAAAATGGCGCGCCCGCGAGGAATTGAACCTCGATCTCAGGCTTCGGAGGCCTGCGTCGTATCCATTGGACTACGGGCGCAAAATTATGGCGCTCATTTAGAGTAGCAAAAATGATTATATGATAATGCTAGGTAAATTGCAAGCTTAACTTGGCCTCTTACTAGTTGAAGAGGGATTCCGCCTATTTTCTGAATAATCCTAGGCTCGGATGCTAATTATACGTTCGTCATACTTGCATCTGATTAGTATTTTAGGTAGAATATAGGTGGGACTTAAAAAGTTCTGCTGGGACAATTTAAGACCAGCGAGAAGATTACAGATGAATGAAAAGATAGTGAAAGTAAGCAGGAGTGGACTATGCGAAATTTATTAGAGATCCAAAAGCAGCTACTGCCTGATCTTATGGATGTACTTAAGAAAAGGTACACCATTCTTCATCAGATCATGCTCGCGGGCCTGATTGGCCGGAGAACTTTAGCTTCGACATTAGATATGACGGAGCGAGTACTACGTGCAGAGACGGACCTTCTGAAGGCTCAGGGTCTAATTGAAATTGAACCCTTAGGTATGGTCATCAGTGATGCAGGTAGAGACCTGCTAGATCAACTGGAGCCTGTAATGAAAGAGATGCTAGGCCTTGCCAAACTTGAAGAGCAGATTCGAAAGGCTTACAATTTACGCAGAGTCATCATCGTATCTGGTGATTGTGAGAATTCTTCTACGGCAAGACAAGAGCTTGGCCGAGCAGGTGCCGAAGCATTAATGGACGTCATTGAGCAAAAGGATGTCGTTGCGGTAACGGGCGGCACTACGTTAGCAGATATGGCAGAGAGATTAATGGCGCCTCCGCATGCTACTCTTTCAGAGAACTGGTTCGTACCTGCACGCGGAGGTCTTGGGGAGAACCTAGAAATACAGGCGAATACCATTGCTTCTATTATGGCCAAAAGAGTGGGAGCCTCCTATCGCCTGCTTCATGTCCCAGACTTGCTGGGCCGAGAAGCATATCACTCTTTGGTAGATGATCCGAATACGCAGGAAATTGTAGCTTTGATTCGCAAAGCTAGGATTATCGTCCACGGGGTCGGGGATGCTATGGAAATGGCACGACGACGCAAGCTCGATGCGGCGAGAATCGAAGAGCTCCATAACGAAGGAGCTCTTGCAGAGTCTTTTGGATACTATTTTAACAAAGAAGGAACGGTCGTTCATAAGATGCTTACACTAGGTCTTCGGCTCGAAGATATTATCTCTACCGAGGTAGTCATCGGCATCGCAGGCGGGAAGAGCAAAGCGAAGGCGATCCATGCGGTACTCCGTTTTGGTCATGAGGATATTCTGGTGACGGACGAAGCCGCAGCGCTTGAGATTGTGAACGAATTGAACAGCAACACAGCTTGATCTAACCTTGTTACTCATGGCGGCATGCCGCTTTGAATAAATAAAAAAACGATTTCTGGGAGGAACTATTCAATGAGTGTAAAAGTTGGTATTAATGGTTTTGGTCGTATCGGTCGTCTTGCTTTCCGTCGTATTCAAAAAGTGGAAGGTATTGAAGTAGTTGCTATCAATGACCTTACTGATGCTAAAATGTTGGCTCATTTGCTTAAGTATGATACTACGCAAGGTAGATTTGATGGCGAAGTAGAAGTACATGACGGTTTCTTCAAAGTAAACGGTAAAGAAGTTAAAGTTCTAGCTAACCGTAACCCTGAAGAATTGCCTTGGGGCGAGCTTGGCGTAGACATCGTTCTTGAATGTACAGGTTTCTTCACAGATAAAGAAAAAGCTGAACTTCACCTTAAAGGCGGAGCTAAAAAAGTAGTAATCTCTGCTCCAGCAACTGGTGAAATGAAGACTGTAGTATATAACGTTAACCACGAAATCTTGGATGGTTCCGAGACTGTAATTTCCGGTGCTTCTTGCACAACAAACTGCTTGGCGCCTATGGCAAAAACACTTCAAGATAAGTTCGGTATCGTTGAAGGTTTGATGACTACAATTCACGCTTACACAGGTGACCAAAATACATTGGATGCTCCACATGCGAAAGGTGACTTCAGACGTGCTCGTGCAGCAGCTGAGAACATCATCCCTAACACTACTGGCGCAGCTAAAGCAATCGGCCTAGTTATTCCAGAACTTAAAGGCAAACTTGATGGTGCGGCTCAACGTGTACCTGTACCTACAGGTTCCCTTACAGAGTTGGTTACCGTTCTTGAGAAGAGCGTAACGGTTGATGAGATCAACGCAGCTATGAAAGAAGCTTCCGACCCAGAAACTTACGGTTACACTGAAGACGAAATCGTATCTTCTGACGTAATCGGTATCACTTACGGATCCCTGTTTGATGCAACACAAACTAAAGTATTGACTGTTGGCGACAAGCAATTGGTTAAAACTGTAGCTTGGTATGACAATGAAATGTCTTATACTGCACAATTGGTTCGTACTTTGGAATATTTCGCTAAGAAATCCCAATAATTATACAGCAACAAAAGAACACAAAGAGGAGCAGTCCCAACTTCGGTTGGGGACTCCTCTTTGGTTCATGATTTTTACCCATACTTAAGATGTACGGATGTATACATTAGACAGAGAACAGGCATAGCATAGGAGCACATCTTGACCTTGTAGCGATCATAGAAGAACTTAGGAGGAACGTGGAGATGACCAAGAAAAGTGTACGTGATGTAGAAGTAGCCGGTAAGCGTGTGTTCGTACGTGTGGATTTCAATGTACCCCTCGAGGACGGTAAAATTACAGATGATACCCGTATTCGCGAGACATTGCCTACCATTAACTATTTGATTGAAAAGGGTGCAAAAGTTATTTTGGCGAGTCACTTAGGCCGTCCAAAAGGCGAGTTCGTGGAATCCCTTCGTCTTACACCCGCAGCAGAACGTCTATCTGAATTGCTCGGCAAACCCGTAGCTAAAGCAGATGAAGCTGTAGGTGAGGCAGTCAAAGCTAAAGTAGATGCACTTAATAATGGCGATGTGCTTGTACTTGAGAACGTCCGTTTTTACCCGGGCGAGGAAAAGAACGATCCAGAGCTAGCTAAACAGTTCGCAGAACTTGCAGACCTGTTCGTGAATGACGCATTCGGCGCTGCTCACCGTGCACATGCTTCGACAGAAGGCATTGCGCACATTCTTCCGGCGGTCTCTGGCCTACTTATGGAGAAAGAACTTTCCGTACTTAGCAAAGCACTTACAAATCCAGAACGTCCATTCACAGCGATTATCGGCGGTTCTAAAGTTAAAGATAAAATCGATGTCATCGATCACCTCTTGACACTTGCAGACAACGTTCTTATCGGTGGAGGACTGTCTTATACGTTCTTCAAAGCTCAAGGTCATGAAGTAGGACAATCTTTGCTTGATAAAGATAAAATTGACGTAGCTCTTGGTTTCATTGAGAAAGCGAAGAAGCTCGGCAAGAACTTCCTTCTGCCTGTAGATATCGTGATTTCTGACGATTTCAGTGCAGATGCGAATACAGACATCGTTGGTATCGATGGCATTCCTGCTGACTGGGAAGGCGTAGACATCGGACCGAAGACACGGGAAATGTATGCAGATGTAATTAAAAATTCCAAGCTTGTTGTATGGAACGGACCGATGGGCGTATTCGAGATTGAGCCATTTGCTGGTGGTACTCGTGCCGTAGCAGAAGCTTGTGCGAATACAGAAGCTTATACCATTATTGGTGGCGGTGACTCCGCAGCAGCGGCTGAGAAGTTCCATTTGGCTTATAAAATGGATCATATCTCTACAGGCGGCGGTGCTTCCCTAGAGTTCATGGAAGGCAAAAAGCTTCCAGGCGTAGAAGCCCTGAACGATAAATAAATGTAACATTCGATAGTTATGAAAGAATAAGAAGGAGTGAGCCTGATGAGCACACCAATTATTGCAGGGAACTGGAAAATGTTCAAAACCATCCCGGAAGCTAAAGCTTTCTTCGAGGAGATCAAAGGGAAAGCAGAAGTAGCTGGCGTGGAAAGCGTAATTTGCGCACCTTTTACCAACCTTCCGGCTTTGGTTGAAGCAGCGAAAGGCACGTCCATTAAGATCGGAGCCCAAAACCTTCACTTTGAAGATGATGGAGCCTACACAGGTGAAATCAGCGGTGTGATGCTGAAGGATCTAGGCGTAGATTATGTAATCATCGGACATTCCGAGCGTCGTGCTTACTTTGCGGAAACGGATGAAGTCGTGAACAAAAAAGTACATGCTGCCTTCAAACACGGCATTACGCCAATCGTATGCGTTGGTGAAAAGCTTGAAGAGCGTGAAGCGGATAAGACTAAAGATGTGGTTAAAGAACAGACTGTAGCTGCATTTAAAGGGCTAAGCGAGAGCCAAGCTTCACAAGTAGTCGTAGCTTATGAGCCGATTTGGGCTATCGGAACAGGCAAATCTTCCACTTCCCAAGATGCAAATGAAGTTATTGCTTATATTCGCAGCTTGATTAAAGTGCTCTACAATGACAAAGTAGCTGGAGATGTTCGGATCCAGTACGGCGGCAGTGTAAAACCAGAGAATGTGAAAGAATATATGGGTCAAAGCGATATTGATGGAGCGCTTGTTGGCGGTGCCAGCTTGCAGCCGGCTTCGTATATTGCCTTGGTCGAGGGGGCCAAGTAACATGGCAATCCCAAAACCAGTTGCCCTGATCATCATGGACGGCTTCGGTCTCCGTGGAACGGATGAAGGCAATGCCGTAGCTCAGGCGAACAAACCCAATTATGATCGTTATCTTAAAGAATATCCGAACACTACATTAACTGCATGCGGTGAAGCTGTAGGACTTCCGGCTGGTCAAATGGGGAACTCTGAAGTAGGTCATTTGAACATTGGCGCCGGACGTATTGTATATCAGGATCTAACTCGAATTGACAAATCCATTCGTGAAGGTGAATTCTTTACGAATCCAACGTTACTCGAAGCGGTTCAATACGCTAAAAATAATAATAAAAAATTGCACTTGTATGGTCTTCTTTCGGATGGCGGGGTTCACAGTCATATTGACCACTTGTTCGCCATGCTGGATATGGCCAAGCGTGAAGGCCTGCAAGAAGTGTATATCCACGCCTTCCTAGATGGCCGAGATGTTGCTCCAGATAGTGCAAAAGGCTTCTTGGAAAAGCTAGTAGCGAAAATTGAAGAGGTTGGCGTAGGTAAGATCGCTACCGTTCAAGGGCGCTATTATGCGATGGACCGTGACAAACGTTGGGAGCGTGTAGAGAAGTCTTACCGCGCCATCGTGCATGGTGAAGGACCGAAATACACAGATCCAATTAAAGCTGTAACCGAATCGTACGAGAAATCGGTGTTTGACGAATTTGTCATTCCTACCGTAATTGTGGACGAAGCTGGTCATCCAGTAGGTTTGGTGGAATCTGGAGATTCCGTCATTTTCCTTAATTTCCGTCCTGACCGTGCGATTCAGTTGTCACAGGTATTTACGAACCTGGATTTCCAAGGTTTTGATCGTGGACTGAACTTCCCTATTGGACTACATTTTGTCTGCTTGACGTTGTTTAGCGAGACGGTGGGTGGATATGTAGCTTACGAACCAAAAAATCTGGATAATACCTTGGGCGAAGTGTTAGTGCAGCAAGGGAAAACCCAGCTTCGAATTGCGGAGACGGAGAAGTACCCTCATGTAACCTTCTTCTTCAGCGGGGGCCGTGATGTTCAGCTTCCAGGGGAGACACGCGTTCTCATCAACTCACCAAAGGTAGCAACTTATGATCTACAACCTGAGATGAGTGCTTACGAAGTGGCTGAGGCAGCTGTGAAAGAAATTGAGGCAGATAAACATGATGCCATCATTCTGAACTTTGCCAACCCAGACATGGTAGGCCATTCAGGCATGCTCGAACCGACGATCAAAGCTGTAGAAGTAACGGATGAGTGCGTAGGTAAAGTAGTAGATGCTGTGCTAGCAAAAGGCGGCGTTACTATAATTATTGCCGATCACGGGAATGCAGATATGGTATTCGATGAGAATGGACGTCCGTTCACAGCGCATACTACGAACCCGGTTCCTTTCATTGTGACATCCAAGGATGTTATACTGCGTGAAGGTGGTATTCTTGCGGATGTGGCTCCAACGATTCTAGACTTCATGCAACTTCCGCTTCCTGCGGAAATGACAGGTCAATCAATGATTGCCAGCCGTGTGAATCCTAACGTGTAATTAAGACACAATTCAAATTAAAGGAGAACTAAAAAATGACTATTATTTCTGACGTGTACGCACGCGAAGTCCTTGACTCCCGCGGTAATCCGACGGTAGAAGTTGAAGTATATCTCGAATCCGGCTCTATTGGCCGCGCTATTGTACCATCTGGCGCTTCCACTGGCGCACATGAAGCGGTTGAGCTTCGTGACGGTGACAAATCCCGTTACCTAGGTAAAGGGGTTCTAAAAGCGGTTGAGAACGTTAACGAATTGATCGCTCCTGAAGTGATTGGTATGGACGCTTTGGATCAACTGGGTATTGACCAATTGATGATTACCCTAGACGGAACAGAGAACAAAGGTAAATTGGGTGCCAATGCAATTCTTGCGGTATCCATGGCTGTAGCACGCGCAGCTGCGGATGCTTTGGATCTTCCATTGTACGTCTACCTTGGTGGATTCAATGCAAAACAATTGCCAGTACCGATGATGAACATCGTGAATGGTGGCGAACATGCCGACAACAACGTGGACGTTCAAGAATTTATGGTATTGCCAGTAGGCGCACCTACGTTCAAAGAAGCTCTTCGTACAGGTGCAGAAATTTTCCACAGCTTGAAAGCTGTACTTCAATCCAAAGGTTTGAACACAGCTGTAGGGGATGAAGGTGGATTTGCTCCAAACTTCACATCGAATGAAGAAGCATTGTCTACAATCATGGAAGCCATCGAAAAAGCGGGTTACAAACCAGGTGTTGATGTATTCCTAGGTATGGACGTAGCTTCTACAGAGTTCTACAAAGATGGCAAATACCATCTTGAAGGCGAAGGCAAATCCTTCACTTCTGAAGAATTCGTAGATCTGCTTGTATCATGGGTAGATAAATACCCTATCATCACGATTGAAGACGGTTGTTCCGAAGATGACTGGGCAGGTTGGAAATTGCTTAGTCAGAAATTGGGAGACAGAATCCAATTGGTTGGAGACGACTTGTTCGTAACGAACACAGAGCGTCTGGGTAAAGGTATCGAAGAAGGTATCGGTAACTCCATCTTGATTAAAGTAAACCAAATTGGTACTTTGACAGAAACATTTGATGCAATTGAGATGGCTAAACGTGCGGGCTATACAGCCGTTATCTCTCACCGTTCCGGTGAATCTGAAGATAGCACGATTGCTGACATCGCTGTGGCGACAAATGCGGGTCAAATCAAAACGGGTGCACCTTCCCGTACAGACCGTATTGCTAAGTACAACCAATTGCTTCGCATCGAAGATCAATTGGGCGAACTTGCGCAGTATAACGGCCTAAGATCTTTCTACAACCTCAAAAACTTCAAAGTTAAAGATCAAGCTTAGGCTTGCCTTCAAGTTTGCATAACGAAGAACCCTGTCTTTAGGCGGGGTTCTTTTTTATGGAGGAATGTAATCGCAATATCTGTTGTCTTAAAGAATTGGCTATGATACAATATGAGTACTGTTTATATGCGGAAAATTCATCCTATGTTCACATAGATGGTGATCACGCTTAGGAGGTGGATTGAATGGAATTATTTTTGAAGATCTTGCTTATTATTTTCTCCATCGGTTTGATTGCGGTTGTACTGCTGCAGAAGGGTAAGAGCGCAGGTCTTTCCGGTGCCATCTCCGGCGGCGCTGAGCACTTGTTCGGTAAAGCTAAAGCACGCGGTATGGAACTTGTTCTAGAACGAGTTACTGTCGGGCTTGCGGCTGGATTCTTTATTTTATCAATCATAGTGGCGATCTACCTCAAGTAGAAGTAGAATCTGCTAAATAGTGTTGAGCGAAAGCCTTCGTTTTCTTTGGAAAACGGAGGCTTTGTTGCATTCATACGGATGCTCTGGGTCAAATTCGTGTATACTAGGTTATATACAAGGAGGGTAATTCAGGAAACTGGTCACAACTTGTACAAGCCATCCCGAGGTGAAATGATGACAATTACGGAACAAGAATGTATTAGCTTTATGCGGGACACCGCCTACAAACCTATGACTTACCAGGAACTTGAGGAGCACTTTGATCTACAAGACAGCGCGGTTGCTAAGGAATTCCTGAAACTGCTACATCAGTTAGAGCAGGAAGGTAAGATCATACTCACTCGAACCAACCGATACGGAATTCCGGAACGGATGGACCTTTTGCGCGGGCGTTTGCAAGTGCATGCCAAAGGGTTCGCTTTTCTCATTCCTGACGATAAAGAACATCCCGATGTATATATTCATGCAAATGATCTCAAAAGCGCAATGAATGGGGATATTGTGCTCGGCCGAGTAACGGCGAAGAGTAGCAACGGAGGCAAGTTGGAAGGTGAAGTCGTCCGTATCATTACGCGTGCAGTTACGCAGGTCGTAGGTGCATTTCAGAATTTAGATACGTACGGCTTTGTGCTGCCTGATGATAAACGGATTAACAAGGATATTTTCATACCTAAAGGTGGCTTTAACGGTGCATCGGATGGCGAGAAAGTTGTTGTTAAGATTGTTCGCTACCCCGAAGGACGCTCCGCGGCAGAAGGTGAGATTATTGAGGTGCTCGGTCATAAGGATGATCCAGGTATCGATATTTTATCTATTATACGCAAACACCAACTGCCAGAAGCGTTCCCCGAAGAGGTCATGGCGGAGGCTGAAAATGCCCCTGAAGTTATTGAGGAAGCGGAGATTGTAAGGCAGAAGCGCCGTGATTTGCGCGATAAGGTAATTGTGACAATTGATGGCGAAGATGCCAAAGATCTAGATGATGCTGTGAATGTGGAGAGGCTGGAAAATGGACATTTTCGGCTCGGCGTTCATATTGCAGACGTAGGCTATTATGTAGAAGAGAATTCCAAGCTGGATCTCGAAGCATACAGCCGTGGCTGTAGTGTCTATCTCGTAGACCGCGTCATTCCTATGCTACCCCACCGCCTATCGAACGGAATCTGTAGTTTGAACCCTCGAGTGGATCGGTTCACATTATCTTGCGAGATGGAATTTAACGAACAGATGAAGGTTGTGAAGCACGACGTCTTCACAAGTGTGATTCGTACGAAAGAGCGGATGACCTACACCAACGTTCGCAAAATTCTCCAAGAAGAAGATCCTGAGGTGACCGAACGTTATGCGGATTTAGTACAGACCTTCAAGGATATGGAGGAGCTCGCTATGCGTCTGCGCAATAATCGGATGCGCCGAGGTGCAGTGGACTTTGATTTTGTAGAATCCAAAGTTATTGTAGACGAAGCAGGCAAAGCGGTAGATATCGTCAAGCGTGATCGCTCCATAGCCGAGCAGATTATTGAAGAGTTCATGTTAGCGGCTAATGAGACCGTAGCGGAACATTTCCACTGGATGAAGGTTCCTTTCCTGTACCGTATACACGAAGATCCCGATCCAGAGAAGTTGTCTAATTTCATGGCTTTCATTGCGAACTTTGGCTATACCGTCAAAGGAAAAGGGAATACGATTCATCCTCGGGCGCTTCAGTCTTTGTTAGAGGATATCAAAGGAACGAAAGAGCAAACCGTAGTAAGCACTATGATGCTGCGTTCCATGAAGCAAGCGAAATATGATGCGGAGAGCACGGGTCACTTTGGTCTAGCTGCAGAATTCTATTCCCACTTCACTTCTCCGATTCGTCGTTACCCGGACCTTGTTATTCATAGGGTGATGCGAGAAGTTATCGAGAATGGAGGAGCGCTAACACCGAAGAGACAAGAATACTTGGCTAGCCGGATGCCAGATATTGCTCAGCAGTCATCGGAACGGGAGCGCGTAGCCGTAGATGCTGAACGGGATGTTGAGGCGCTGAAGAAAGCGGAATACATGCTTGATAAAGTCGGCGAGGAATTCACCGGTATGATTAGCAGTGTGACGAGCTTTGGCATGTTCATTGAACTTGAGAACAGTGTGGAGGGTCTAATTCGTCTAAGTGCGATGAACGATGACTACTATCATTTCCATGAGCAGCATATGGCTCTTATTGGAGAGCGTACCTCGAAGATTTACCGTATCGGAGATGAAGTGAAAATTCGCGTCTCCAAAGTAAGTATGGATGATCATACGGTTGATTTTGAGATGGTCGATATGAAGCCGAATCGCCGAGAAGGCAGGCCAAGTGGCGGCTTTGGTGATGGTCGAGGCGGTAAGGACAAGCGTGGCGGGGGATTCGAAGGCCGGGGTAAAGGCGGTAAAGGTCGTCCAGGTAAGGGTGGCGACAGTCGTGGTACCTCCTCGGCAGGTGCTGGAAAAGGCCGTGCAAAGGATCGTAACGGGACTAAGAATACGAGTGGTCAAGCTAATGCCAACCCTGAGCAAGGTCAACGTGGGCCAGCTACACAGTCTGCTTCATCTGCTGGTAGCAGCAACTCGTCAAAACGAGGCAAATCTACGGGTGGCAAGCGGAGTTTTGGCTTCGGTTCGGGTAAGGGCGGATATGGCGCGCCTTCGGGCGGCGTGGAACAAGCGAGCGAGCTTCGCGGTGTTGACTCTAACACAAGGTTCCGCAGTCGGGAGGATCTTGGCAAGGGAGACGGAGCGAATCGCTCTGGTGGAATTAATGAAGGCAAGAGTGGTCGCAATAAGAAGGGCAAGGGTGGCATTTTTACAGGTGCTTCTGCACAGTCAGGCCCATCGAAGTCGTCCACACCCTCATCCAAGAAGCGTAGTGATACCGTAATCGAAGGCGACGGCGGCTCTCGCAAGAAAAAGAAAAAATAATGAACTGCTTATTAACTATGAGACTGCTCTGAACATCAGGGTGGTCTCTTTTATTTCTTAGAAAAAAGAAAAATCTAGAACAAAGAGAATTATAGCAATCTCTCCACCATTGAATTTGAAATATGCATTACGCTATATAAAAATGAATTTAGTTATACATGTGTATTTATATACGATTATCTTGGATAATTAGATAATAAAAATGGGTTTTAAAGAGGATTATTATGGGGGATATAAAGAGTTTTACTAAGCATAGGATTTTATTAAATAGTATAGTAACAAGTAACATTGAGATGGTGTTATCTATTAGAATACAAAAATTCACGTGAGTTGGGGAGAATAAGAATGCCGAAATATGAATATGATTATGTCTGTATCGTGGCGGGTGGTTTTAGTGGAAAACTAAGGGAAGACTACAGACCTGTAATTACGCAGTATGCAGCAGAAGGATGGAAGCTACATAGTATAGTGCCTATGCCTCTAATATCGGGAGGTCAGGCATCTACAGTGGATCTTATTTTTGAACGCATTATCGAATGATTGGAATCAGCTGAAGAAAGGTATAAGGGAAATATTTTTTATCATGCTAGGCAGATATTGCGGAATCTAGGGCATTTCTTGCGTACTCTGTTCTAGCTTTGTTACAATAAGAAATGAAACCCCGCTTTTTGTTTCCAAGGCAGGTCGCTGGGGTATTAGTATGAAGTACGTTTGGAATTCAACTGGAGGAGTGGCTCTCATGGGTAAAAAAGCAGAAGGTAAAGTTCTGGCCCAGAACAAAAAAGCTTCCCATGATTACTTCATCGAGGATACGTTTGAAGCAGGCATGGTGCTTACAGGAACCGAAATCAAATCTCTGCGATTGGCGCGGGCGAATATCGGTGATGCGTTTGCCACAATTCGTAACGGAGAGATTCATATTCATAACATGCATATTAGTCCATTTGAGCAGGGGAATCGGAGCAATCCCGACGATCCAACGCGTACTCGCAAGCTCTTGATGCATAAAGTGCAGATTCACAAGCTGCTGGGTCTCTCGAAGCAGGAAGGCTATTCCATTGTGCCGTTAAAGATCTATATTCGCAATGGCTATGCAAAGCTTTTGATTGGTCTGGGTAAAGGGAAAAAGCAATATGACAAGCGGGATACCGCTGCCAAAAAGGATGCTCAGCGTGACATCCAGCGTGCGCTTCGTGAAAAGCAGAAGGTAGCTCGGTGAATAGATTTTTCAGTAATTACTTTCACGTTGTTTGAGATTAAGATTTTCAAATGTTTTGAATTTGGTTAAAAGTAAATATGCTTGGTAAATATATTACCTACGTGGTTGGCAAGCTTTCCAGCAAGCACCTTCGCATTGAAGTGAACTATGTGATATACTGAATTATCTGTAAAAGATGAATGCACCTTAGTTGGTAGCTATTCAGTTAATCCAGAACCCCTTTTTATTTCGGGGGCGTTATTGGATTCGACGGGGGTAGTACGAGCTGGGGTAGCGGGTAGTGGGGACGCGTCCGCTTTATCAACGCTAAAGCCTATTAAACGGCAAACAACAAACAAACTACGCTTTAGCAGCTTAATAACCTGTTAGCGTGCTCCTCTCCTGCATCGCCCATGTGCCGGATGTAGGGGCTAACCTATAGTGGGATACGCTGTCACATCTCCGCCTGGGGTGTGCTGAAGAAGACAATCAGGCTGACCTTAGCGATAGCCTGTTACGGGGCGCTTGCTTGGGTGACATCAAAACCGTGACTACACCCGTAGACACCTTAGTGGCGTTGCCTTCGGACAGGGGTTCGACTCCCCTCGCCTCCATAAGTAGTATCAGTGACGGACACCATTCGGTGTCCGTTTTTGCTTGCTCTTACTCGAAGGATGACCTCTAAAATATCGCAAATCCATGTTTACCATCTTCTAGAGCCTTTGGACAGGAAGTCGATACCCCTTGCTTAAATTCGTATGTACAACAAAAGCGACCTTAAAAGGTCGCTTTTTTGTGATGTTAAGGAAAATTTGTCCCAAAGGAACAAATATATTAATCCCTTCACAATCCTAATTCCACTATAGTCTTGCAGCCACAACTTGATTTTTGCCCATTTTTTTGGCGTGGATCTCTGCTTCATCGGCTAACCGAATCAGCTCATCTGGTGTAGCGGCATCGGACCAAGAAAGTGAGGATACGCCAATACTGGCGGAGACCACATAAGGACGTTCTTCGGATAACTGCTCAATTCTTCGTCGGAGCTGCTCAGCGATACGCATAGCCAGAGATCCGCCGGTTTTTGGTAAAATCACAATAAATTCTTCGCCCCCATAGCGACCTGGAACAGCATAGGGGCCTATCATATGACGGATGACATCGGCTACTTCCATGAGTACGCGGTCCCCCTCTTGATGGCCGTATTCATTGATGAGTCTGAAATTATCCAAGTCGATCATAAGAACCGATAGATCAAGCTGGAACCTTTTGGACAGCTCAAATTCCTGCCGCAGTCGCTCCAAGAAAAAATTACGTAAATACAGGCTTGTTAAATCATCAATTCCCATTTCAAGAATAAGCACAGATGCCGAGATATGGGGCCTGACCATATTTAGAACAGATTCCAACTGCTCTTTGTCCCATGGCTCCATATGATGCAAGTGCATTTGGATTCCAATTCGCCACGGAGACTTGCTATAAAGGTCGGCATAAAAACCTTCATATTCGTGAGCTGATACATAGTGCTCGTGGATTCGTTGATGTAGAACTCCACTAGTAGTGTAAGCTTGTTTAACTTGCTTGACCCGTAATTGATAGTCGATCACAATGGCTTCAACCGGAAAATATTCAAATAATAGCTGAATGAGCTTTTCCATAGTTTTGTTGATATCCGGTGTCTCTGGTAATTGTTCGCTAAGACGAAGATTGAGTAGAAGTCGCATGGATTTACGGATATACGCTTCTCTGTCCCTCAAAAGGAACTGCACTTTCGGCTCTTGTAGGAGCGGATCCGCATGGTTGAAGTAGGCGGGCACAATTAACGATTGGAACTCGTGTTCCAAACGATCTGAGATGTCTTTTTTGCCTTGCAGTCGGTAACCTTTAATTGCACGATCAAGTAGAGAAAGTCCGTCTTCACTCTGATCCACTAGAAAGGCCATCTGAGCGCTGTAATAATTGTAATCAGGCCAGAAGAGATAGAATCCATAATTTGAGATATAATTTTTAAATTGAATGAGCCAAAAGGAAGCCTCATCTGGCTGATAGACCAGTAGATGGCGGATAAGTTCCCGGTAAGACCATCCCGTCATCATTCTGATTCCATTGGGGCTAGTTCCATCTGCCTGAATGCAAGCCTTCCATAGCCGGGCTACTTCCGAGGGATTATCATGGTTCGCGGAGGCATGAAGAGCCATCATAAAGTAGCGTTCCTGATCATCTCCATCAGATAAAGCCGGTTCCACCATGGGTCTTCCCCTCTGGAAATCCAAATAACGGCGTGTAATTTCCCAATATGCTCTAGCGATTGGGGTTATACTCTCTAGATTTAGAGTCGATACGAGTTGTTCGAATTGTTCTGGATCGTTCCATTCACAGCAATAGAGAAATATGGATTCAATAGATAGGGACTCCCAGTCTTTTCTATTCAGACTACCAGCCTTCTCACGGTGATACCAAAAAGCTCGGATATCCCCCACATACATTGCCGTTTCGGCGCCGTTAGCTTGGGATAGGTGCACCAGCCTGCTTATACCTAGACGTTGCGCGCCTTCTATGGATTTAAGAATATAGTTGCGGGCATTTCTCATATTTTTGTGGAACATATAGGCTGCATATACTCTAAGCTTCATGGTATGGAATCCGGTATGTTCGATTAGTGCCTCCAAGCTGCTTAAAAGCGAAAGCGCCCATTCCTCTTCTTCTGGGAAGAACTCTAATAAAAACTGGGCATAACGGGTTGAAATTAGTAAATAGATTTCACGTTTCAACTGGTTGCGGTTCGGATAGAGCTGCTTCACATACGTTTCATGCAAAATTCGTCGTTCATCTTTTGATAAATTCACCATCGCCCAATACCAGATTAGGACGTAGAAAGCATGAGCGCGATCAGGGATACTTTTAGTAGAATCGAGCATATATTCAAAAAGTCCCGGTTTTAGCGCAGGTAAGTCTAATTTATTTTGGATGAGCTGAATCTGTAACAGGCGAAACTGGTCGCTATCGTTGCCAGTCCTATCGTATACTACCTTGGCGCAATGCTCTGCGGCAGCCCAATCTCCGAGTTGTTGGTTGGTAGTTATCTGTTTTCTTAGCCAAACTTCTGAAGCCGGACGCTTCAGCGCGTGATGTAATTCAAGAATGTCAGCCAGTAGAGAATGTGCCTGTTCAAGCATGAGTACAGAGCGATTTTCCCGGTAGTATCGAATTAGATAATAGTATTCTGCACTACGATTACGAGTGGATTGCGCCATGTTTAACAAGATGGAAGAGGCTTTGGGCTTCCAATTGCGAAACAATGTATAAGCTTCTTGTTGGCTATGAATTCTCATATCCTCTGGTATGATCCCTTCAAGAGCTCGTCTTGCACTACCTAGGACAAGTAGACAATTCCATGAGATGATTTCGATTAAGCCTGCATCGACTAGTCGGAGTAGGCTGGGAATTAGCGAAGGGAGCGATAGGTTATTCGCTACAGCCAGCGAGCGAATATTAATCCATGTTGGTAGAGATGAAAGAACAGCAAGTTGATAGAGATCATCTTCTAGTAATTGTCGAACCTGTAGTTCCACCCACTTATCTGGATGAAGCGTCTGGGTTTCTGAGCATGAATTCTGCCAATGCCATCCTTTAGAAGTTAGGCTCAGTTTCCCTGATGCGAGCCACTGATTTAGCATAGTACTCGCTTGAGAGGGATGGATGTGAAGTTTCAACATGTCTTCTGCGGCTAATGTAATAATTTCTTCATCGGCTTCGCCTAATAGGCCTCTGATGGTTCTAATATAATATCTCCTAGTTGCAGGCATGAGGCTGACCTGTCGGACCGATTCTGCCTTTAAGCCTTTAGGAAAGCTTTCTCCACTGATTATAAAATGCAGTTTTGAAAGACGTGAACCATACTTTTGGCGGAAATGATTAAATACTTCTAAGGTGCTGCTATCAAGCTGATGGCAGTCCTCAAGTACGAAATATAAATGCTCATCGGAAAGATACTCAAAAATGACTCTCGTCAAATCGAATAACCAATCCGCAAAATCCTCTAAGATATCTTCACCAGAGTAAAAGTGGTTAAGCAAGTAGTGAAGACGATTATAGATGGATCTAAATCTTCCCCGAGCCTCTGGATAGAGGTGATGAAAGCTATCCATGATCTGCTGCATACCTTGTCTCCATGTAGAGAGCGGCATCGGGGTGCAGTTAATAGTAATGAACACATGCAAATTCAATACCGCATAAGTTTGCTGGTGCAGAAGACGTGTGCGGAGCTGAGAATCTTGTTCGATGATGGCAAAGGTTAGCTCATCCCCATCCCTCAGAAAAGTTTGGATGGATCGCAAGCTTCCTAGTGTAAACGGAGAATCTGCTGGATGAAGCCAAAAAGAAGACGGAGACGGTTCATAGGGTGGAGAGGTAGGGACAGGAATCCCATATATTGAACAGATCTCATCTGCAATATGGTCTAGGAACAATATGGACTCGGGGTGTCTATGTAATCTTTGGCGAATTCGGCGCAGCCTGCTCGGTAAACCGTCTCTAAATAGAAAATCTAGTACGATTCCAACAGTTTCGATGTCCGCCAGTCGCGGCATTATGGCGAATCGAGAATGCCAAGGTAAATGCTCGAAGGGGTAATCCTCAAGCTGGTGATTTACGAATGGATATGTAGTGTCAAAAGGCTGTACATCAAGGCATACTTGCATTGTATCTCGGTGAACATAGATGGACTCCGCTGCAAAAAAACCATATACAAATTGCTGAAGGTGTAGGGTGCCTAAAGCACGACAAAAAGAGGCGAATAAAATGACTTTGTCCTGTTCTTGGACTTCTTCGTTCATTAATTCAGGTAGCAAAGCCCATTTTGTAGACAAGGCGGGCAACTGAAGAATCAAGCGCTCGTCTTCAGAGTCAATGCGGCTTGGGGTACGTAAGCTTGGATTGTGTGCCGAGACAGAGCACCAGTCCTGCACACGGTCTTTAATTCGAGACATGATGAAATAATGCCAAGCCTGCGGTTGAAGTGTCATCATCGTACCATGATCATCATTTGCAATCTGAAGCAACATGTTCTTGTCGGCTTGACCCATATTCATCACCTAGAAATCACTATGTATTTTTTTGAATCGTCAATTATGTAAGAGTCTTATGTAAAATCATCTTAACTCTCGGTCTTCGACTAGTCAAAATAAAAACGTTTACAACATATAGCAACGTCCGTAAATGTTATAAAAAAACCGCCCTACCCTAATGGGAAGAACGGTCGGCCCTTAATTCATTTTTAACTGAAACCCCGGGATCTCATCTTCGGCCTCTTTAAAAAGTTGAAGCACTAGCTGGCTATAGTTCCCCAATTTTTTCTCACTTGCGTAAAAATGTATCCAGCGGATGGTTAAGGGCATCTCCACCCACCCAGTTAAAGCATCCCATAGAGCATCTAGGTTATTGCCATAGTAGCTCGGCAAATCCAGTGCTTCTCGTAGAGCTGTATGCAACGCTTCGCGAGTATCTATGTTTTTACCATCTAAAATGAGACTGCGCATTCGGTATCCTCCTGACACAAATTCACTTGATTTGTTGATACGATGCATAATGATCTTCTGTCTTATAGATTAATCCATCGCTGGAGAACACGATCCGATCCTTACCCCGTGACCCCTTGGTATAGTTAATATCGGCCTCGTACCATACTCTACCTTTTTTACGTGGTAATTTTCCTTCACGATTCTGGAATACATCTCCCCCAATGCTTTTCCCTGGTGCAACTTTATGCAAGTTCCCTGATTGGGGGTCCCAGCCCAGATTCCTGGCGTCTTTTTTGGTGATAAAATTGTCCGGTAACTGGTGATGCTCCTGAATGTAACTGGAGACCGCCTCAAAAGTAGTGAGATTCTTTGGGGACGGTTTCTCTACTGAAGTAAGCTTCTGGGAGGACGGTGTTTCTACGGTGGATAGTCCGCAACCTGCTAATAAGAACACACTTAGAATGAATAAAATGATATACTTTATTGCTTTCATAAATTTCATCCCCGCTTTATAACGTTAGTATTGTGGTGTTATCCGTAAACACGATTGTACCTGTTTTGTTAATGTTAAGCCAGTTCAGGACGATGAGAATTCATAATCTAACAGCTCAGATGAACATTGTGTTTGCATTGCTAGTTGTGAGTTTTCTTTAGTTCAGTGGATACAGTTATAATAACATTAAAGGAGCTTCGGAAAAGCAAGTGTAGGAGCAAGTATAGGATTGAAGGGACTCCGGAAAAGCAAGTGCAGGTATCAAGTACAGGAAGGAATGAATTCATCATGAAGGTCATTGTTATTGGTGCTGGAATTGCTGGGGCATCCACGGCCTATCATCTAGCTAAGTTTGGAGCCAACGTACTCATTATAGACCGTCAGGATCAAGGACAAGCTACGGACGCTGCGGCTGGCATTATTTGTCCATGGCTGTCGCAAAGGCGCAATCAGGCATGGTATAGGCTTGCTAAAGCCGGTGCACGTTATTACCCAGAACTCATTAAAGATCTTGAAAGTAAAGGGGAAACGGAGACCGGTTATGCCAAAGTAGGTGCCCTTAATATACATACGGAGCAGGAAAAGCTCAGTAAGATGGAAGAGCGGGCATACCAGCGTCTAGAAGATGCGCCGGAAATCGGGGAAATTACACGGCTGGATGAACAAGGCACTCGTGAGCTGTTTCCACTGCTCATGCAGGGGTACTCTTCCGTGCACATCAGCGGTGCTGCCCGTGTCGATGGCCGGGCGCTACGTGACGCTCTGCTTCGGGCGGCACAAAGCCTTGGGGCGGAACTGTTATATGGAGATGCTCAACTTGAGTTTCATGCAGGGCGTGTCAAGCGTGTAATATGTGGAGCTAATAGCTACGAGGCAGACAAGGTTATCGTATGTGCAGGAGTGTGGGCGAATCAACTGATGGCACCGCTGGGTATTGATTTTCAGGTGCGGGCTCAGAAAGCGCAGATCATGCACTTGCGGGTTCCAGGTACGAAGCACACTACCGGTAGCTGGCCTGTGGTGATGCCACCCTCCGATCAATATTTGCTCGCCTTTGAAGAGCACAAAATTGTGGTGGGGGCCACGCATGAGAATAACATGGAAGGTTATGACACGAGGGTTACAGCTGGTGGAATGCACGAAATGTTAAGCAAAAGTCATACCTTTGCCCCAGCTCTTGCGGACAGCACATTTGAAGAGGTAAGAGTGGGATTTCGCCCATTTACAGGTGATTTTCTTCCGGTTATCGGAGCAGTTCCAGGCTGGGAAGACCTTCTGGCAGTCAATGGACTCGGTGCCTCTGGCTTGACCATGGGACCTTTTATCGGAAGAGAGATGGCTAAACTTGCACTAGGTATGGAACTTGATATCGACTTAACAGACTATGATGTGAGCAAGGCTATCGGGCGAATCGAACCAGTGTAGTCCTTTTAGAATTAAGTACAAGCTATGGATATATTTTAATTTTAGATAGGCTGGGAAGAGGGAGGGGACAGTAAAGCTCCCCGCCTGATACAGTTTGAATTGTCTAAGCGCATTTGTTGCTTTTATGGACTGATTACAAGCATTTATAGCGAAAGCTCTAATTCAATTTGTACTCTTAGGTTACGAATATGAGATTATGAATTCCTCTCACGCCTCCCGTATAAGTCCCGTCGCATAAGTCCCGTTACGGAACTCGTCTTTTTGTCTGGAACCTATATTCGCTTGGCGTTAAGCCCCCACTTCGTCGGAAACTTTGTGAGAAATAACTTTGAGAGGAGAAGCCAGTAGATTCAGCAATTTGTGCAATAGAAAGATCCGTAGTTTCTAGGAGTTCCTTGCTCGCGCGAATCCTGACCTCATTTAGATAATGTATGGGTGACATATCATAATATTTAGCGAAGGTATGTGCCAAATAATACTTACTAAGATGTGCCTTTTCCGCAAGAGAGTCGAGCGAGATCTCCTCTGTATAGTTTGAGTCGATATATCGCTTGATCCGACTACATATTTTGTTCGCTTTTTGAGTAGCTACAACGGAGAAGGGATGACCCGAGCTTCGCATTAAACTGATGACTACGACCTCAAGTAAGTTTTGACAGATAGCTTCATAATTTTCATGCTTATTTTCCGTTTCCCGAAGCAAAGCATTGAAATAGAACAGTAGCTCATCCCTTTGATTCCGATAATTAATGATCTCATGATTCCGATTGACACTTCGATCCCCAAAGTCAAAGCTCATCCCCTCTACGCCAAGCACGACATATTCGAGAGGATCAATACTAACAGAAACTTCAGTATGCTCCACATTCGGGTTCACAATGACAAGATCGTCCTGCTGTACCGAAAAAATCTCGTCCTCGACTATAAAATTCCCCCGTCCGCTACGGACATAAAACAATTCTGAGAAATTATGAGAATGGCGCATGCTGAACCAATCTCCTTCATAAATGGAGGAACTGACATAAATTAATCTGGCCGGAATCTCTCCATCTCTTTTACCAGGAAGCCAATAGCGTACATTTCCCATCTGCCATCCGTCCTTTTCGTCGTATCGTTATAGGAATTATTATAATAGCAAGATATATAAAATCAACGGCAATATGTATGTTGATGCAAGATACCCATATGAAATATGGTAGAAGAGTAAAAAGAATGTAAGCGTTTGCGATTAAACAGACTAAAAATAAAGGGGTATGTACCATGAAAAAGATTCTTAGCCTTGCAATTACAGCAGCACTGACGTTTAGCTTGGCAGCTTGCTCGAGCTCTTCTGACAGTGGAACCGATTCATCGAAAGCAAATTCGAATACGGATTCAACAACGAAAAACCGTACTCTTAAGTTAGCCGCTTTGGAAACTGCCTATGGCGCGGATGTATGGAAGCAGATTACAGCTGCATTTGAAAAAGCCAACCCTGGGGTAAAGGTCGAGACCACCATTGATAAAAATATTGAAGATGTCATTGGACCTGGCATGAAATCGGGTGATTTCCCTGATGTCATCCATTTAGCAACGGGGCAGCCGAAAGGCTTGACCGAAACTTTTGTAAAAGATAAAAATTTAACCGATCTAACAGACGTGCTCTCCATGAAGGTTCCTGGTGAGGGTGTTACGGTGAAGGATAAGCTGATTCCAGGCTTTAACGAGACTACAATTACGAATCCATATAACGACGGAAAAACGTACCTTATGCCAATGTTCTACAGTCCTACCGGTCTGTTCTACAATGCAGATTTGTTTGAAAAAAAGGGATGGAAAGTTCCTACAACTTGGGATGAAATGTGGGCATTAGGTGATAAGGCTAAAGCTGAGGGTATCGCACTATTCAGCTATCCAACATCAGGTTATTTTGACTCCTTCTTCTATGCACTACTTAATGAAGTGGGAGGCGCCGATTTCTTCAACAAAGTGACGCATTATGGAGAAGGCGTTTGGCAAACTTCAGAAGCTACGCAAGTAGCTGATCTCATTGGTAAATTGGCTAAATACACAGAAAAAACGGTTCCCGCCAATGCTAACAAAGATAATTTCACTAAAAACCAACAGCTCATCTTAGATAATAAAGCACTCTTTATGCCTAATGGTACTTGGGTAGTTGGCGAGATGAGTAAAGCTCCTCGTGCAAAAGACTTCAAATGGGGCTTCACGGCTCTACCGGCAGTAAAAGAAGGCGGAGACCGCTACTCTTATACTTTCTTTGAACAAATTTGGGTTCCTGCCAAAGCTGAAAATGCGGATTTAGCAAAACAGTTTATCGCTTATCTTTATTCCGATGAAGCAGCTGCTATTTTTGCAAAAGTCGGTGCAGTTCAACCTATTAAAGGCATGTCTAGCAAGCTCGATGGTGACAATAAGCTATTCTATAGTGTCTACGATAATGGTGCAAAAGCATCTATGGGCGCATTTGCCACGACTGACCCTGTCGAAGGCGTAAACATTTCCGATACGGTGTTCGGCTCGATCGATTCATTAGTAACAGGTGCGAAGACTCAGCAAGAGTGGATTGCAGCTATTAGTAAAGCAAGCGATGCTCTGCGTGGAGCATTAAAGAAATAAATAGATAGTTTTCTAAGGGGCTTCCCATAATGATACGGAATCCCAACATAGTCTAGGAATCAATGGTGGTCAGCGCAAGCTGCCCACCATGATTCTTCCCTTAGAAAGGAGAGATTTTCATTGGAAACTAACAAAGGAAGAGGACGTTTCATATTCTTCTGTCTAGCACCTGCCGTTCTCTTATTTTCCATTTTCTTAATTTTTCCCACCATCGATGTATTTCGGATGTCACTTTACAGGTGGGGAGGCTATACAGACAACAAAACCTTTGTAGGGCTACAAAATTTTAGTAAGCTTTTTCAAAGCGACAAATTTTATCAGACATTCCAAAACAGTGTGCTACTCATCGTTATCGTCACGATCGTGACCTTTGCGCTTGCTCTTATATTTGCATCGATGCTCTCACGTGAAAAATTAAAAGGGCAAAATCTACTCCGCATTATTTTCTATATCCCGAACATTTTGTCGGTCGTTGTAATCAGTGCCATTTTCTCAGCGATTTTTGATCCCAAAAGCGGACTGTTGAACTCAATATTAAATTTGTTTCGTGGAGTAGGGGCAGAGTCTATACTTTGGCTCGGAGATCAAAAAATCGTTATCTTCAGCCTTGGCGGCGCCATGATTTGGCAGGCTATCGGCTATTACATGGTTATGTATATGGCTAGTATGGCCAACATTCCCGAGAGTTTGTATGAATCTGCTGAGCTAGAGGGTGCAGGGCGAATGACTCAGTTCTTGTCTATCACGATCCCGTTGATCTGGACGAATATACGCACGACCCTCACTTTTTTCATTATCAGCACTATTAATATGAGCTTCCTGTTTGTTATGGCCATGACGAGCGGCGGTCCGGACGGTGCCACGGAGGTTTTCCTGAGCTATATGTATAAAGAAGCTTATACCAATTCCTCGTATGGGTACGGAATGGCTATCGGTGTTGTTGTATTCCTGTTTTCATTTGCGCTCGCTGCCATCTTGAATGCAGTCACTAGACGAGATCATTTGGAATATTAAGGAGGGAACAAGATGAAGAATAAAAAGCTCACATTAAATAGCGATAAGTTCTACAGAGGCTTCATTTACATTGTTCTGATCGCTTTGGCCGTAATCATCATAGTCCCTGTACTATGGGCATTTGTTGCCTCCATCAAACAAGATAGTGAATTCTATGGTAACCCATGGAAGCTTCCAGAAGGAATCTATCTACAGAACTATGCGGAAGCATGGTTAGAAGCAAAAATGGGCACATACATGCTTAACTCTGTTATCGTGACGGCAATTGCACTTTTGATTCTATTAATTGTGGCATTACCCGCAGCCTATGTACTTTCGCGGTTCAAATTTAGAGGGAACGGGATCTTGAACTTGATGTTCATGGCGGGATTGTTCATTAATATCAACTATATCGTTGTTCCTATCTTTCTTATGCTTAACAACGGAGATAAGGCGTTACGTAGCATTTTTGGACATCCCATTTTACTGAATAATTTGTTCGTATTAGCGATTATTTATGCTGCTATGGCGCTACCTTTTACCATCTACCTCATGTCGGGATATTTCAAGTCCCTTCCCAAAGAATATGAGGAAGCTGCTTCCGTGGATGGAGCAGGCTATTTCCGAACTATGGTTCAGATCATTATGCCTATGGCCAAACCTAGTATCGTAACCGTCATTCTATTTAACTTCTTATCTTTCTGGAACGAATATATCGTTTCGATGACGATGCTAACCAAACCAGAACTTAAAACGTTACCGGTAGGCTTGATGAACCTGATGGCAGCACAAAAATCTGCTGTTGAATACGGTCAGATGTACGCGGGTCTAGTATTAGTGATGCTTCCAACCCTTATTCTATATATTCTAGTCCAAAAGAAACTTACCCAAGGTATGACTATGGGTGGGCTGAAAGGTTAAGGTGATCTTATGAATGATTCGATAAAGGAAAATTTGCGTAGCCTGCTAGTCTTGATCGTATTCATCGTCGGTATCGGCTTGGTTATTGTCGGACAAAGGCACATTGGTGCACCTGGGCTCGGGATTATGCTGCTGGGACTCGCTATGCTAATCAGCCTGCTGTGGCTATATAATCGTAAATTTAAATAAAGGAGTTATACTCATGAGTAGAACAAGAGGACGTGTGACGATACCTACAGATATAGACGTTATTCCCCAGACTCTAGAGGTCATGAAACGCTGGGGGGCGGACGCAGTGCGTGACTGCGACGGAACAGATTTCCCTACGGAGCTGCAGGATATCGATGCTAAGGTCTATTCGACTTATTATACAACGCGTAAGGACAACGTATGGGCAAATGCGAATCCTGAAGAGATTCAACAAATGTATCTGATGACACAGATCTATACGGCTGAAAGTACAAGCCTATCTATCTGCCTTATGAAAGGGCTTTATCCGGACATGCTCAAAGTGAACTGTCGCGATGATATTAAGCGCTGGTGGGAAGTCATCGATCGTACGACCGGAGAGGTCGTTCCAGTCGATCAATGGAAATATAATGATCAGACTTGTGAAGTAACGATCACAACTACCGCATTCCATGATTATACCGTTAGCTTCTTGGCTTATATTATGTGGGATCCCGTTCATATGTATAATGCCGTCATTAATGAATGGAAAGACGTGGAGCATCAGATTACATTTGATGTTCGTCAGCCGAAGACTCGTGAATTTACAATGGAGCGTATCCGTAAATTTATCGAAGATCATCCTTATGTCCATGTCATTCGCTATACAACCTTCTTCCACCAGTTTACCTTGGTTTTTGATGAGCTTGCTCGCGAAAAATACGTGGATTGGTACGGCTATTCAGCATCAGTCAGCCCGTATATTCTTGAACAGTTCGAGGAAGAGGTAGGCTACAAGTTCAGACCAGAATTTATAATTGATCAAGGCTACTATAACAACAATTACCGGATACCTACTAAAGAGTTTCGTGATTTCCAAGCTTTCCAGCGCCGTGAAGTTGCCAAGCTTGCCAAGGAAATGGTTGATATTACCCATGAATATGGTAAGGAGGCTATGATGTTCTTAGGCGATCATTGGATCGGTACAGAGCCTTTCATGGAGGAATTCGCTTCTATCGGTCTTGATGCCGTAGTTGGCAGTGTGGGTAATGGTTCAACATTAAGACTTATCAGTGACATTCCAGGAGTTAAGTATACTGAAGGTCGTTTTTTACCTTACTTTTTCCCAGATACGTTCCATACAGAAGGCGATCCTGTAAGTGAAGCCAAAGTGAACTGGGTTACTGCACGCCGTGCGATCCTCCGCAAACCCATCGACCGGATTGGCTATGGTGGTTATCTTAAGCTTGCACTGGACTTTCCAGAGTTTATCGACTATGTAGAAAGTGTAACGGATGAGTTCCGAACGCTCTACGACAACGTGCAGGGAACAACACCTTATTGTGTCAAAACCGTAGCGGTGCTTAATTGTTGGGGCAAAATGCGGGCTTGGGGTACCCATATGGTCCACCATGCACTCTACTATAAGCAGAACTATAGTTATGCTGGAATTATTGAAGCCCTATCGGGCGCACCTTTTGATGTGAAATTCATCAGCTTCGACGACATCAAACAAGATGCCTCTATTTTAGCTGGAATTGATGTGATATTGAACATTGGTGATGCTGATACAGCTTATTCAGGTGGGGAATGGTGGTTAGATACAGATATCGTTACCGCAGTGAAGAGGTTTGTTCATGAAGGCGGTGGATTTATCGGTGTTGGTGAGCCAACGGCGCATCAAGCTAATGGTCAGTACTTCCAGTTGGCTAATATCCTCGGCGTAGAGGAAGAACGAGGCTTTACCTTAGGGTATGATAAGTATAATTGGGATGAGCATGATCATTTCATTACTGCAGATTGCAGAACCAGTAGTGATGGAAGTAAGGAAATCGATTTTGGTGAGGGCAAGAAAAATATCTTTGCACTGGAAGGTACCACCATCCTCCGTCAAATCGACAAAGAAGTCCAACTCGCTACCAATGAATTTGGCAGTGGACGCGGCGTGTATATAAGTGGTTTGCCTTATAGCTTCGAGAACAGTCGTCTGCTTTACCGAGCAATCCTATGGAGTGGCCACAGCGATCAGGAGCTGAACCGCTGGTTCAGTGAGAACTATAACGTTGAAGTTCATGCCTATGTTAAAAACGGAAAATACTGTGTCGTGAATAATACTTATGAGCCACAAGAAACCAAGGTGTATCGTGGGGATGGCTCTAGCTTCTCGCTTAAGCTGGAAGCAAATGAGATCAAGTGGTATGAGATTTAAGAACCTATTTTGATAGAATAATTGGCTATATATATCCCGCTATATATACCCTCACAAAAGAACCTTCAGGAGATCTCCTGAAGGTTCTTTGTATTCGTGTGGATCTACAATTTGACCCAAGCAACCAACCCATCGGGCTGGTCGGGATTAATGCCCTGACGGTCAGCACTCGTCAAAGCGACGATTTGTGGAATGAAAATAAATGGAATACCTTGCACGGCAACATCTAAACTCTGGTCTGAGATGACAGCAAGATCGACGTATTCTGTTGCTACGGCATCCGCATGATCAGCGAATGCGATAATCGTCGCCCCTCTACCTTTGATATCACGGATCAGGTTACGCTGATGTTCTGAGCCATTGCCGGTGATTGCTGCAATCACAAGCGTGTCAGATCCCACCGTTACCATTGGACCATGCCGCACGTCCAGCAAGTGGTAGGAATGGGCTTGTACTTTCGCAATCTCTGTCAAAGCAAGGGCACCTTCGGAAGCGAGACCATAAAGCTCGCCATCAGCAAGCACAACGGCATTCGTCCATGCAAAATCAGCTACATTACGGATATCACTTTCTACACGCTGCATGTAAGATTCGCCTTGGTCTATCGCTTTTTGGATGTCAGCGATAACGACTTCATCATTGCCGAGGAAAGCAGTCAACATCAGATTGGCTACATATAGATTGGTTACAGTACGTGTCTGGCAGACACTATGGTCAAATGCCCAAGGTAACTCTAACGATACATTTGCCATTGTTGAAAGTGGAGAATCTGACACACAGGAAAGGGCCATTACAGCAATAGGTCCATGATCTTGTAGCGATCGAACTGCCTCAACGACTTCACTTGTGCTGCCGGAACGCGAAGGTGCTATCAGCAGAGTGTCTTCTAATATAGAGCTGTAACGTTCAGGGTTGAGCATGAGATCGCCAGCGGCTAATGCGTGTGCGGGGAGTCCTGAACGCAGGCGACAAGAAAAGGCAGCGGATTCACTTAGACAGTAGCTGGATCCGCAGCCAATAAAGGTAATGGAACGGATGGACTCTGATTTTGCCAAGGTAACAATTTCTTGTCTTTTAGATAACATGTAGTTGTAGGTTTGTTGCAGTGCGTTATATTGTTGCTTAATTTCGCTATAAGTTAAGTTCATCGATCATACCTCCTAAATGGTGTTACCTACTGTGAGTGTAAATCAACCAGATTGTAATTTCAATCATAAAAAGAAATTTATAATCACAATATGAGTAATTTAATCAATTAATACATATTAATGATCTAATTATACTTTTTATTATTAAAATAAGCAAAAAAAGATTGAATAAATCAATTATTGAGATTATTATGATCGTAAATGAATTATAAAATCAGATTCATTTCACTAGGGGAAGGGAGGATCTTCTGATGAAGTATACAGCTGGTGTTGATGTGGGTGGTACCAATATAGAGTGTGGATTATTAGATGAACTTGGCAATGTTCTGATTAAAAAGAAATACCCAACAAACCCTGAACAAGGCGCAGACACTATTCTAGAACGCATCGCTTTAACGCTCGAACAGCTTCGAGAAGAACTAGGAGTTGCTGCTGAGGATATGGAAGTCGTGGGTCTGGGAATACCGGGACTTGTTGATCCTATAGCCGGTATTAGCCTTCGGGCAGTGAATCTGAACTGGAGTCAGGTTCCTGTGGCGGCTAAGCTTACGGATCTAATAGGGAAGCCAGTTTTTATAGATAATGATGTCCGCATGTATATATACGGAGAAGCGGTTGCAGGTGCTGGCCGTGGTCACGATTACGTATATGGAATCACAATTGGTACAGGTTTAGCGGCCGCATTTGTACAACGCGGAGAGATACACCGTGGACACCGCTTCATGGCAGGGGAGATCGGGCATGTACCCATCGATCATGTGAATTTTACTTGTCGCTGTGGAAGAAAGGGCTGTCTTGAAACGACAGTATCTGCTAGAGGAATTGCACAACAAGTACAGACGCGAATAGTACAAGGGGAAGAAAGTGTACTTCGTGCGTGGTTCGCTGATGTGGAAGACATCCAATCCAGCGATGTTACGCGTGCGTGTCTGGCCGGAGACGATCTATCACGTGATGTGCTTGAACAGACGGGACGTGAACTCGGGCGTGCACTCGCGTGGGTCGTACCTATGCTCTCGCCCGACGTGATTGTTATTGGTGGAGGGGGCGCCTTGGCTGGCGAATGTATTATTGAACCGATGAAAGATGAATTAAATCATCGATTGCTCCAGGATTATCGCAATCATTTTGCTATCAAAAGTGCAGAACTTACTGACGATGCCGGCATTATTGGAAGCGCACTTTGGGCCTTGCACCAACATAAGCCAAGATTCAGAGATCACTAATGTGTAGCCTATCTATATAGCAAAACTTAAGTAGGAGGAATGTATCATGACACTTATCTCATCCACTGAAATGCTGCAAATTGCTCGTAAAAATAAATACGCTGTAGGTGCTTTTAACGTTCACACATTAGAAATGCTTCAAGCTGTTGTTGAGGCAGCAGTCCAAACGGATTCCCCACTCATTATTCAATCAACCGTTGGAACGGTTAGACACTTAGGTCCTGATTATATCGCGGAAGCAGCTAAGGTAGCTGCTGATCGTACGGGATTACCTATCGCCTTGCATTTGGACCATTGTACAGATTTCTCAACGATTGTTCAGTGTATTCGTGCAGGGTATACATCAGTTATGATCGACGCTTCTATGTTTGCATTTGAAGAGAATGTAGAACGCACACTTAAAGTTATGGAAATAGCTCTTGCTGCAGGTGTCAATGTGGAAGCCGAACTTGGTAAAGTGGGTGGCGTTGAGGATGATATCGTCGTGGCTGAACATGAAGCGCTGCTTGCTGATCCCGATGATTGCCGGTTATTTATTGAACGTACAGGGGTGCATACATTAGCCCCAGCTATTGGGACGGCACATGGTATTTATAAAGGAGAGCCCAACATCGACTTTAATCGCATTGCAAAAATTGCTGAGCTGGTTGATGTTCCATTGGTTCTTCATGGCGGATCGGGAATTCCAGCTGAGCAAGTGAAGAAGGCTGTAGCGCTAGGGATGTCTAAGATGAACGTTGCTACAGAACTTCGGATTGCGTTCTCGAATGCCATTAAAGATGTATTCGCCGCTAATAGGGAAGAGAGTGATCCTCGTAAGTATATGGTTCCTGCTAAAGAAGCTGTGAAGCAACTTGTGATGGAGAAAATGGAACTATGCGGATGTATTGGAAAAGCCGGCGATCTCAGATGATGACATGGACTTCAGTCCACTTGCAAATTAGCCTTCAATCCTCCAATATTAGGATTAGAATGTTGATGGGCTGTCATCAAAGGAGAGAGTTATGGAATATTCAAAGAGCGAGCTACGCAGAGTAAAAGCTCTAGAACTCATTAAATTGTACGGAAAAATATCAATTCAAGAATTAGTTGAAGCTATAGGCTGTTCGGAAGCTACGGCAAGACGTGATCTAGATGTTTTAGAAAAGTCAGGGCACATCATTCGTACCATTGGAGGGGCCATCTACGAAGGGGCACTTATGCAATCGGTATCCGAATTGCCTTTCGCGGATAAGCGTTTTTTTCAGCGGCAAGACAAAGAAAGAATCGCCGAAGTAGCGGCGAAGCTGGTGAGGGAAGGCGATATTGTATGCCTAACTGGGGGAACAACAACGTTTTTTATTGCGAGAGCTTTGAAGAAGCATCGTAATATTACGATTGTTACCAATGCAGTGAACATTGCTTCTGAGCTGGCAGATGCAGAGGGTATTCAAGTGGTTGTTATTGGCGGCATTATGCGTGCTAAGAGCTATGAGCTTAGCGGTCCACTTGCCGAAAGTGTCATTGAGAAAATCAATGTTACTAAGATGTTTCTTGGAGTAGATGGTGTTTCTCTAGGTCACGGATTTACGATGCATTCTGAGCTGGAAGCTCGCATTGCACAACTTCTGATTGAACGTTCGAGCGAAGTATATGGCGTATTCGATCAAAGCAAGCTAGAGAAAAGCGCTCTGTTCACGATTATCCCGCTGCACCGGGCAACAGGAGTGATTACGAACAAGCTTCCTGAGGGCTGGTTCGAAGAAGCATGTAAGGAGCAGCAGATTGCGATATATACATCGGTTGAAGATGTCGTTCAAAAGCCATAGCTGTTAAGACTGGTTGCTTTTACAAAAGGGATCATGATTACATGTACAGCGTTTTTTAATAAAGGCTAAGCTTTTAGATAAAAAGTAGTGGTGAACAAAATTAATGTAGAGATAATGCTTATGCTTGTAAGCATGGAAAACATCCAACGTAATGAACTTAAAAAATGCTTAACAAAAAACGGACTCCTTCGGGTGTCCGTTTTTTGTCAATACATATAAATTTACTATAGAATGGACCAATTAATTCTAAATAAACAATAGTTTTAATATTAAGACCCGCATTAAGGTTCTAACTGCACCAAACTGTTTACAAATTTAGAACCTAGTTATAAGCAAAATGTTACTAATAGGGTATTTGCGTTGTTTATAATATAAGAAACATTAGAGGCGTATAGCCAAAAAAGGAATGAGACCATGTTTTTAGTGAAAGACACGACGATTAAGCAAAGGGTATGGCTTGCTGGAATTGCGTTTTTCATTCTAGCTATGTCTAGTTTTACAGTGCTGTGGGGGCATAATTATTTTTTGCTAGGAAGTATGAGCCATCCTGATAACGATGATGTGAAGTACATTCAGAGCGCAAAGTTATTGCTAACGCAAGGAACGCTTGCGTACAACAGCGGGGTGGGACCGAGTGCGTTTGTCATGCCAGGTTTTCCTGTGTTATTGGCGGGATTCATTGCACTTTTTGGTGATGAGGGCGGTGTAATTGCATTTCGCTTGTTCCAGTGCCTGTTACAGGCACTATCTATTTATCTAATATTTTGGATTGCTCGGTATGTATTTAATGAAAAGGTTGCCATGATTGCATGTGTGCTTAGTGCTTTGTATGTGCCGGATTATTTTTCATCTGCGATGATTTTATCGGAATCGATCTGTCGTATTCTGATTTTGCTGATGGTGGTGTGCATTATACAGGCCATTGAGTCCCGCAGATGGACGTGGTACCTGATGATTGCTATTCTTACGGCTGTTGGGGTTTATTTTAAACCACAGTTGGCTTTGGTGCCTTTGGTCCTTATCCTTCTCTGGTGGAGACATCGTTTCTCTATAAAGATTATGATTCAACTTTCTGCTCTCATGGTTACCGTATTCTTAATCCTGCTGGCCCCTTGGTGGATTCGCAACGTAATGGTATTTGATCGATTTATTCTGTTCACAAGTTCCGCAGGTAGTCCGTTCTTACTCGGTACACGAATGAATTGGGAACTGCCTTCTTCTGGATTTTTTCAAGCTTATCCGCAGTATACGCCTAAGACGATCTTTGAGGGGTCCGATGATACGGCCGTCACCAAAGGCATGGATATTATCAAATATGGGTTCACTTACGAGCCTTGGAAATACTTAAAGGGCTATACGATAGAGAAATTTGAGGATCTCTACTTAGATCCTTACTACTGGCGTCCCATCTGGCCTATTAGCAAAGCAGCAATGGTCATTATGCAAGCGCTCATTATCATCTTAAGCACTTTGGGCTTAATCTGGGCTCTATTTAAAAATTCGTTCACTCGGATGCTCCCCATGTTGTATGTCCTTGCTTATTTTACGGTGGTGTATATTCCGTTCGTAGCTTTCTCCAGGTATGGGTACAACAATATGGTATTTTTGCTAATATTAGCGGCTTATTGTATAGAGAGAAGCATACATTTTGTGATGGGGCTTTCGCAAAGAAAGCGACAAGGAACCATGGTTATTCCTCGTTAGCGTTAATTCAGTCGATAACAAAGTATAGAGAGGTTATTTAACAAGACATCCTTAGGGGGTGTCTTGTTTTATATTCATTTGAAAGATGGTTACTTATATAGAAATTAACTATGGCGGGCAGAAAGTATGCAGTAGAAAGCTGTAGAGCCATTTTATATGTAATCATGCTAGACCAAATTCAGGCATAACGCAGTTGCTTATTGAAGATATGAATTGGATTCGGCCGATCTAACGCAACTATAATTGAAGGAGAAGCATCTCAGAATGGGGTATACCACTTCAGATCAAAAGGAGTGAGGGCATGCGGAAAATATGGGTACTTACTCTAGGCATGTTCTCGTTAGGATTAGATGCCTACGTTGTAGCGGGTCTGCTCCCGTTCATGGGCGCCTCTTATGGCCGAGCCGATGCACAAATGGGCATGGCTGTGAGCGTATTTACATTGTGTTACGCTCTAGCGGCACCTATATTTGCAACCGTGCTTGCGGGTCGGCCTGTTCGGCAAATGCTGCTTTGGGCTCTGATTATTTTTGCTGCAGCGAATGGAGCAAGTGCGATGGCCCCAAGTTTTTCGCTATTTCTTCTGGCTCGGGCATGTGCAGGTATCGGTGCAGGATTGTTCTCCCCTTTAGCATCTGCTGCGGCTGCTGGGCTCGTACCTAAGGAAAAACGCGGTTTCGCGTTAGGTTTTCTACTTGGGGGAATGAGCATGGGGACGGTTATTGGAGTCCCTATAGGGCTTCTTGTCGCTAAGTATGTTGAATGGCAGGGCGTAATTTGGATGGTAACGATGCTGGGGGTTATAGCTTTGTTAGCGATCATAATAGGGTTTCCCAATGTTCCAGCTACGGCCCCTCCATCCTTACGTCAGCGATTGGAGATGTTAAAAAGTGGTCCGGTCGCAGCTACCGTAGGGGTTACACTAGTCATAAGTATTGCAAGTCTCGGACTGTATACGTATGTTGCCTCTATACTGCAGAGTCTAGGTGGAAATAATGTCTCGGTCTCTAGTTATTTATGGGCTTGGGGCATAGGTGGAGCTGTAGGTAGTTTTGCTATCGGCCCCTTAATGGATCGAATCGGCCAGCCGAGAAAAATTTTATTAGGTATATTATGTATTTTATTCCTAGCGATGCTAGCTCTGCCCATGGCTTTTGGAACGCCTCTTATTACCTTTATCCCATTTCTGTTATGGGGTGCCTCGGGCTGGGCTTCCCAAGCTCCTCAGCAGCACATCCTTTTACAATTAAAACCCCAAGCTGGGGCTTCGGTTGTGGCACTGAATAGTTCGTTTAATTACTTGGGTAGTGCCTTAGGTTCAACGCTCGGTGGGGCTGTATTAGCTTTGGGCTTGTCCCCGTCGAAGCTCTCCTTTGGTGCGGCGAGTCTAATTATGTTTGCAATTGCAGGACAGCTTCTCATCATTAGAATGCAGAAGAAGCCTCAACCCTTAGACATCGGTAAAAGCTTTTAAGCAAAAAGCTTAAGATACACCCATAGATTATTCAATTAGACGCCGATTTCTCTGGCTTGTTAATGTGGTACTCTGATTGACCATTAGTTGTATCTGCTTTTGATCATGCGCATGTACTAATCTTGCTATAGCAATTGAAAAAGGAGCTACCAGAGGCAGCTCCTTTTACTGACGAGAAGACAGTTTTTATGATGTAAGAGTCATGATTTTACTTCAGTTTTGCTACGCTTGCAGCCACTTGTTGGATTTGAGCTTTGCTTAACGTATGATCCTCTGAGCTGATGGTCACGTAACGGTCATTAAGCTTAAAACCAAGCATGGGAGTCTTATCCGGTGTATACCACTTGGCCTGAATGCCGTTGGACAGCTTGACGGATTGGCTAGCATATCCACCTGAATAATCCCTTGGCGAAATGCCGACACGCATATGCTTGAATAGGAGATATACGCCGTCATCAGAGGCTCCAGCTTTTTGATAAGCGTCGCCTGTTACCATGAGCTGAGGAGCATACGCGGTCTCAAATGATTTGAACTTGGCAAATTCTTTATGAATGGCAGCCAATTGAGCAGTGCTATAGGTTATTTTGGATACCGTAGTAGATGAGCCGCTACCAATGTTCACTTGGTGATGGATAGCATCATAAGAAACGGGAACTTTTAGTGCATCAGCTACTGCACGCACGGGCAGGTAGGTCGTGTCATTATAGGTAATAGGCGCGAGTTTGTTTCCTTTTCCATCGGTTGGAGAGTAAGCTGCCCCGTTCACCTGAATACCTATATTATGATTCAAATACGCCGATATTTTCTGTAAATTCGTTCCTGCATATACGCCGCCCACACCAGTTACAGTCATGCCTAATACCATCATTGATACGATTGTCTTTTTCATAGTTATCGCTCCATTCTTATTTAAAATCCAGGATTTGAGTTACAATTCCGCTGTTCTCATTTTGCATCGTTACCCCAAGCCGTCTACCGGAGGGACTCCAATTCAGCGGATAGACTGGATAATACGTAGGGCCAAGGGGCGAGACGCTGCCTGTACCCGAATCGTAGATATAGAGTCCATTCATTCCACTCTTCTCTTCACTATAGAGGGCAAAAGCTAGCTTTTGAGAGTTCGGAGACCAAGCTAGATAGAGCATCATATCTCCTTTGCCAATCATGGAGCCCTGTATCTGTCCGGAAGGGGTATAAATTAAGATTTGTGTATTGCCCTTATCATTAGCCATAAAAGTTGCTACAGCTATCCATTGTCCATCCGGTGAAATTTGAAAATCGCCGATATTTTTGGCAATCAAAATTGGTGTACTGTGGTCCGGCTCAAAAGCTTTTAACTGATGATAATTATCCGTATAATAGATTCGGCCTCCACTCGTCCCAATATGATTCAACACCTCCGTATCCGCATCATTTAATTCCAGCATGGTATACGAACCATCTGCTGAAATCCGCCGAATTTCGCCTCTCCCCGATGTAGAACCTGCTGCAAGTACATACGTCTTGTTGTCCAGCCACTCGCCGACTTCCATATAATTATCCCCAGGAACTGGGGTAAGCGTCCCTGATTGCACATCTCTAATGAAGTTGGAAGCGGAGTATTTATCTTTCCATTTCTGGATGAATACAAGTTTGCCATCTGGGGATGGTTGTTCATGTAGGGTAACTTGATTATTTCCCTTCTTAGAATCCGCAATATTCTGCACCTGATCCTGAGCTAGTTCGACTACGGCAGAAGTATAAGTATACTTGGCCTCCACTGTTGCAGTTGCCGGCTTGATTTGCTTCACGATCTCGACTTGAATTTCATCATCGGATAGCCATTTCTCAATGTGTGCTTCCTCCAGCCGATGGATGCGATCGACAATCGCCTCGGGCGTGACACTTTGGGCTGCTCCATCCACCACCGTAAGCTTACGGTCTCCTGTAGCAGAGGAAGGCTTCGAAGTAGTTACCGAACTTGGGGGAGTCTGGTTAGGGGGAGGATTCACCAAAGTAATCTTATCCGGGCCTGACTGACACCCTGAAAGGACAGTAACTAATGACAGCGAAAAAGTTAGTGCGCCAAACCTACGACTCATTTTGTACATGCAGATTCTCCTAATTTATCTGGTTTGAAATCCTTTGGTGTACACTCAGTATAGATTGTGAATATTTCAAAACGATCTCCATCTTGTATCCAACTTGTAAACAATCATCAAGGTCTACTATCCGGATTCTGGAGGGGGAGCCGTAAAAGAAAGGTAGATCCATTCGGACCGGAATCTGCAAGGTGGATCGAACCTCTTTGTTTCTCAGCTAGACTACGTACTAGAGAGAGGCCAAGTCCTGTTCCCCCATAGGCTCGGGACCGATCTCCACTGACGGTATAGAAAGGATCAAAGATTCTATGAATCGCTTCTGGTGGAATACCGATGCCTGTGTCGGCGATCTCAACAACCATCCAGGCTGGTAGGGCGGTTGTCTCATCATTGGCAATGTAATTAGAGAGCGTTACCGTACCCCCGGGCTTGTTATATTTGACTGCATTATCTAATAAATTAATCAAGATATGCATGACGTTCTCTGGATCTGCCCAAACGGTTCCTGCATTCGTATGGATTGCTAAAGTCACATCGCTTTGTTGTGCTTTGACAGCTAGACGGTGCACAGCTTCCTCCATAACAGATTGAATCTCCATAGACTCGGCGTGAGTCTCGAAATCATAAATGTCCATAGCAGATAATTGTAAAGCTTTCTCAATGAGAGCATAGAGTCGCTCCGCTTCCATACCAATGCGCGTGCGTGCTTCTTCTAGCAGAAGAGGGTCATCTTGATACATATGCAACAAGTCGGCATAGGCAAGAATGGACGTGAGCGGTGTTTTTAGCTCATGACTGATGTTACCAATGAATTGTTTTTGCTGTTGTTCCAGCTCTTGCAGACGGGTAATAGCTTCCATCAGTTTCAATTTCTCTTCAGTTAACTGGGTTACAGAGGAAGAAATGCGGTTGCTCATATCGTAAATGCCATCGGATAATTGCCCAAGCTCATCCGTTCGACGAACAAGAGCAGCGTCTAGATATTGTCCTCTACCGATTTGCTGCGTAGCCGCATTCAGCTTCGAAATGACGTTCACTTGCCGCCATACATAGACGTATCCGATAAGAAAACCGATAATCAGCACGGATACACCCGTACCTAAGAATAGAGATTGGATATGATTATAAAAAGCATGTTGTTCCGCAAGTGAGGAATGAAACTGAACTGTTCCTGCACGTGTACCATCAATATACAGCGGAGCCAGGTATAAGACTCGATCTCCCTCCGTAATATAGGCAGATTGACCCTTTGCGGTATAGGCCAATGCATCTCTCGCATCCAACTTTGATTCAGCCGGTAGTGAGCTGCCTGCAAAACCTCCATCCGCTTTATAGAGCGTAACGGCCATCCCATCCTCCGCTCCTAGATCAACCGCCAGTCGCTGTCCGCTGCGTTCCATAAAGGTAGCGACAGGGATTTTGGTTCCAGTCAGAAATTCTTGTCTTACTTTAAGATTTGCAGATTCTGTCTGCTGGGCAAAGGATTGCTCTAGACGTGATCGCTGATCTTCCTTGATTCCGGTCAGAACTAAAAAACTGAGTACAGCAAGAACAGACGCGAGTAGAAGCGCAAGTAGGATAGCTACTTTTCCTTTGAGACCGATTCGAATAGGATGCTTCATCTTAAAATTTCCCTGTACTCTTATACCCTATACCGTATACCGTCTGAATTAAACCTTGTAATGTATCCAGCTTTTTCCGTAGTCTCTGAATATGAATATCTACCGTACGTGTGCCGCCAGCAAAATCCATATCCCACACTTGGGACAGTAATGCCTCACGAGAGTACACTCGCTCTGGATTACGTGTTAATAATGCGAGTAGATCAAATTCTTTGGGTGTCAAATCAAGAGATTGATTGCCTATATAAGCGGAGCGACTGAACATCTCTACGGTAAGACCCGCTAGATGGATGATGTCATGCTCGCTAGACGAGAGAGGGATAACTTCGGTGCTTGCTCTTCGTGCTAGTGCCTTTACTCTTGCCATAAGTTCACGTATGTCAAAAGGTTTGGTCATGTAATCATCAGCTCCGAGTTCCAGTCCCAGCACCTTGTCAACGATATCGTTCTTCACGGTCAATAGAAGAATGGCGGGCCGCTGACGATCAGCTAATGTGCGGCAGACATCGTATCCATTTTGCCGGGGCATCATTACATCGAGTACCATCACATCGGGATCAAACGTCTCTACATGCTTCAGCGCTTCCTCTCCATCTCCAGCAGTCTCGACCGTATATCCTTCTCTGCGTAACGCGTAAGCTACAGCACTAGCAATGCTTGCTTCATCATCCACTACAAGTACTTTAGTCATGGTTGTCTAACTCCTCTATTTATACTTATTTGAAGGTTTAGGTATGTAACGACTAGGCTTATAAATTGTTTTCACATCTTATAGTCTAATTTAAATTCGCTTTATATGTAATTATCCCCCTTCTAGAGGTTGAAACAACCGAACAGGAGGAGCTATTCATCTGTTGGAGAGGGTCTTCTTTTTTTTACTGAGCGCGATTAAGATGAATATGAGTTACTAAAAAGAATGCAGAATAAAAATAATGGCATCAACCCAGAGCATAAAACAAAAAATTATAAATTTAATAAGTGGGAGGAGGTTCAAAGATGAAAATTAGAGATATTACTCTATCCTCGAAGTGGGGCACTGAGATCAGACAGAAGCTATATCAATTAGATGGAGAGTCAAAAAGTCTAGTGGTATTGTTCCCAGGCAAATATTTCTCATGTGATAGGTCTCCTCTGTACTATGCGGGTGTCGCGGCAAGGCAACAGGGAATGGATGTGCTAAAATTAGAGTATGGGTATCAAGTGGCAAGAGTTGAACTGGACCTCAAAGATTTACCAGATGTTATAGAGGAATGCATGGAGGCTATACAAGCTGTTGCTGAGGCATATAACAACCTTATTTTTGTGAGTAAAAGCCTTGGAACCCTAATAGCAGGAGAAATAGAATGCCGGATACAAATGACGATTCACAACATCTATCTTACACCGCTACATGCAACCCTTCCTTATATTAATGATGCTAAAGGAATGATCATATATGGTACACAAGATCCAGAGTTTGAATCGGTAAGTGTGGATGCTATCATTCCAAGTGCAGAACGAAGGGTGATTGCAATAGAGGGGGCAGATCATGCCTTGGAAAGAGAGACAGTGCAAGGTAGTCTTGATGTTCTACAATTTCTTGTTACTACGTATACAGAGTTCTATGAAACAGTGTTGAACCGACCCTCGTAAGTAAGGATGGATAATGGATGCTATGGAGGTTATTGTCACGAAAAAGCTTATTTTATCCGCTAGTATACTACTCATCGTAGGAATTATTGCATATGTATTTTGGCCTTCAAAAGACAAGATTGACGTACAGAAATCGGCCTATATGTATAGCCCCGATCAGAGTTTCTCTAGTAAAACTATGCTCATCGGTACCTATGATAAAAAGAAACATTCTTTTCAAGGAACGATGACTTTAGGTAATGAGGTCTATTCAACTGTGCTGCTCTCGCCGGGCTCATTACTCATCTCTTATGAAGGAGCTAATCGCCGGGTGGTTGGCCCTATTTTTTATGACGAGATTTCGCAGGCTTTCGCTCTTCAGATTCATGATAAAGACCTGTACATGAAGCTCACGCACACCTCATATAACCCATCTAGTCCACCCCTTATTCTTGCGGCTCCCGTCGAGACTTTGGAAGAAGCCAAGCAACTTTATGCAAGATTATCTAAATAATTTCTTTCATACTAGCTATCTATTTTCTGAGAGATTGTCTAGCCTTTGCATTATGCAGAGGCTTGTTGTCCTGTATAATAGTGGTGTAATAGTATTTAGTTCTCAGTTCTCCTTTTGGCTGACACTAAGGGGGCGCAACTATGGTAATTGTAAAGACTGAAATCAGGGTTAAGTCCCCAATAGAGATAGTGTTTGATCTTGCTAGAGATATTGAGCTGCATACAAGAACCGTGTGGGCACATACCCATGAAACGTGTAATGCAAGGCCCTATTGGGATGGGGGAGACCGTTACTTTTGAAGCTACCCATTTTGGGATTAGGCAGCGGCTTACTTCTAAGATAACGGAATACGATGCTCCTAGATTATTCGTGGATACAATGCAAAAGGGAGCTTTCAAGAGCCTTCGGCATGTGCACGAATTCGTACAAAGAGAGGACTACACGCTAATGACAGATACGCTGTATTTAGAAGCTCCTTTTGGAATTGTAGGAAAAATAGCCGAAAAGGCAGTTCTTCAGAGGTACATGAAAAATTTTTTAATCTATAGAAATCGACAATTGAAGAAGCTTATAGAATCAAAAGGGGAGTGACTCATGCAAAAAATAAATCATTAGCGGCAGCAGCCATCAGAGAGGCTAAGGAAGAAACGGGTCTGGATGTTACAGTTCATGGTGTCGTTGCAGTACATGAATGCAGAATTGAGTCAAGACAAGCCCATGTTCTGTTCATTACGTTTCGAGCGGAGATTGTCGGTGGTCAGCAGCAGATTCTTCATCCCGATGAGATTGTGGAAATTTCATGGGTGGACCTGGAACAGGTCGGTAAGCTCATGCTTGTGCCAAGTTATGAGAATTTAATGGAGAACATGCTGAAGATGCAGAGAGAAGCACTTTATATGAATCAAGGAAGAGCTTAAGCAATGGTATTGCCAACTTAGTATGTTGAATCTTAACTCAAATAGCTAACAAACAAGAATACACTTATTACCTTGAAATCAAAGGGGATAGTTCAACGGAGCGGCTTCTTACGGAGGATGATACATACACCGTGGATAAAAATGATTCCCATAGTAGATACATATAAGTCTGTTCACAAAGAAAGAGAGGACAACCTGAAGATGAGCATTGGATTAGTCCGACATTTCAAAGTACTCCATCCACCTACCGGGGCATGGATGACCGGAAAGCAGTTCGATCATTGGGTGGAAGGTTATAATCAGGCTGAGATTGATACATCCAGCTATACGGCCTATGACCACATAAAGTGGGATGTGTGCCTATCGAGCGATTTATATCGCGCAGCTAAGACAGCTACGTTTTTCCACACAGGTTCGATTGAACAGACCGAACGTCTGCGAGAAGTAGACATGAAGGGAGTGGGGCCCGCCAAGCTGCGCCTTCCTTATAGTCTTTGGCTTGTTGCAGCACGGATAGCTTGGTATTATTCGCATCCCTCTCAACCTGAGGGCCGAGGAGAGACAGAAGCTAGGGCGGCGGCTATAATCAGCCAAATTGAAGAGGATTATAGGGGTTTGAACGTTCTCGTAGTAAGTCACGGAGGCATTATGAAGTCTTTGACACGCGAATTGTTCAGCCGAGGATATCAGGGGGATCGATTCATCAGACCTCCGAATGGGAAATTATATATCTACAACAAATGAGACATGGGGCAAGCTGCAAGGCTTGTTTTTTTGTAGATTTTTTTGTCTACAGCCGTAACGAATGGGATGTGTATAATTTCCTTTTTGTAAGGGTTGCCAAAAAAAATAAGATGTGATAATTTGAATAGGTAACCGGTTACACATTTGAGGTGAAGAGAGCATGGCCACGATAAAAGAAGTTGCCAAACAAGCAGGTGTATCCGTTGCAACCGTCTCTAGAGTGTTGAATGAGACAGGGTATGTGCACGAAGATACCCGAGCCAAAGTGAATCAAGCTATTCAGCATTTACATTATACGCCCAATGAAGTGGCGCGATCTTTGTTTAAGCGAAAATCCAAATTAATCGGACTGCTGTTGCCCGACATTACGAATCCCTATTTCCCAGAGCTGGCTCGCGGCGTAGAGGACCGGATGCAAGAGAGCAACTATCGTTTGATTTTTGGAAATAGTGATGAAGATGAACATAAAGAACGAGACTATATCCAGACATTCGTACAAAATAATGTGGTTGGCGTCATCTCTTCCACTAATGATCCGAATGCAGTCTCTTATAGCAAGCTGAAGATACCTGTTGTATTTCTAGATAGAACGTCCGATGACAAACCTTCCGTCTTTGCGGATGGGAGAGAGGGTGGACGCATCGCTGCGCAAGAAATGGTGAGGCGTGGAAGCAGGGGGATTGTAATTCAGCGGGGACCACAACAGGTTAGACCCGCGCAGGATCGTTTCCTAGGAGCCATGGAAGTACTTGAATCTGCTCCAGGCGTGACTGTTGATATCATGCAGAATGCTTCTTTCTCCTATAACGAAGCCGTGCAAGGAGCTAAGGAACTGTTCGAGAAGTTCCCTCAGACGGATGGCATTATTGCAAGCAATGACATTGCAGGGGCTGCACTACTGCATGAAGCCCTCCGACTTAACAAGCGAATTCCCGAAGATGTGCAGATTATCGGCTTCGATGATATTCCGCTTAGCAGCCTGGTCTATCCCCCTCTATCGACGATTCGGCAGCCCGCTTACGAAATGGGACGGGAAGCAGCAGAGCTATTAATTCAGTTCATAGAAAATAATCTAGTAGCACAACATAAAATACAATTGCCTGTTAGCTTTATGGAACGGGGCACGACTAGGAAGGTGGATTAGCATGGCTAAGTTATGTGTGATTGGAAGCTGTTCAATGGATTTGGTCGTTACATCCTCTAGACGTCCAGGAGCCGGAGAGACTGTACTTGGTGACAGTTTCAAGACCGTTCCTGGTGGAAAGGGAGCGAATCAGGCGGTCGCGGCCGCCCGGCTTGGCGCGGAAGTAACCATGATTGGATGCGTAGGCAAGGATTCATTTGGTGAAGTGATTTTGCACAATTTAAAAGAAAATGATGTGTTTATAGACAATGTGGAACCGGTTACACATAGGGAGAGTGGCACGGCCCATATCGTTCTAGCTGAAGGGGACAATAGCATCATTGTCGTTAAAGGGGCTAATGATCTGGTCACGCCAGAATATGTAGAGAGCTGTGCGTCCGTTCTTCATACCGCAGATATGGTGTTGATCCAGCAGGAGATTCCAGTGGAGACGGTTGCCTTTGTCAGTGAGTTCTGTGCGACGCACCAGATTCCCTTATTACTTAATCCGGCCCCGGCTAGAGATTTAGAAGCATCTGTGATTGAACAAGCTACGTACATTACACCAAATGAACATGAAGCGGCTCTAATGTTCGGAGGCCTGAGTACGTCAGAGGCTCTGCGTAAATATCCGAACAAACTGTTGATTACCGAGGGCAAGCAGGGGGTTCGTTATTTTGACGGTGAACAGGAAGTGCTTGTTCCTTCTTATATAGTAGAGGCGGTAGATACAACAGGTGCTGGAGATACGTTCAATGGTGCATTTGCGGTAGCTAGGGCGGAAGGCAAATCGCTCTATGATAGTATTCAATTTGCCAATCGAGCGGCTTCTTTATCCGTGACAAAGTTTGGTGCACAAGGTGGGATGCCGAAAAGAACCGATGTGGAGGCGAGCCTCTAATATGAAAAAGCACGGTATGCTTAACAGTCATATCTCTAAAGTTCTCTCCGATCTTGGACATACGGACCAGATTGTCGTTGCAGACCTAGGGCTTCCGATTCCAGCAGGTGTGCTCAAGATTGATTTGGCATTAACCTATGGTATGCCGAGCTTTCAGACGGTTATCAATCTGATAGCGGAAGACATGGTCATCGAGAAAGTAATGATTGCTGAAGAAATGAGAGCAGAGAATCCGCTACAATCCGATTATATTCAGCAGACATTTGCAGCCTGTGAGATCGAACAATACACACACGAGCAATTCAAGGCACTGACGCGGAACGCCAAAGTTGTTATCCGTACAGGCGAAGCGACGGCATACGCCAATTGTATTTTACAAGCAGGGGTCCATTTCGGCTAAGGAGGAACTTCGATAATGCACATACAAATGAACAACATTCACAAATCCTTCGGTACGAACCAAGTGTTAAGCGGGGTGAATTTTGATCTTATGCCTGGGGAAGTCCATGCGCTTATGGGGGAGAATGGGGCAGGTAAATCCACACTCATGAATATTCTCATCGGACTTCACCCAAGGGATGAAGGGACAATTCAGATCGATGGACAAGAGAAGTACTTCTCTAACCCTAAGGAAGCGGAAGAGTATGGGATTGCTTTTATTCATCAGGAACTAAATGTGTGGCCAGATATGACCGTGCTGGATAATCTATTCATTGGTAAAGAGGTTACATCCAAAGGAATATTCTTAAATAGGAAACAAATGAAAACGCTAGCATCGGAGCAGTTCCGCCGATTATCGGTCAACATCCCCCTTCAGACGGAAGTGGGCGAACTATCTGTCGGTCAGCAGCAAATGATTGAGATCGCCAAAGCTCTGATGACCGATGCCAAAGTCATCGTCATGGACGAGCCGACATCAGCGCTTACGGAGCGAGAAATTCAGCATTTATTCGAGGTCATTGCATCGCTCAAAAAAGAGGGTGTATCTATCGTCTATATCTCCCACCGGATGGAAGAGATCTTCGCGATCTGTGACCGGATTACAGTCATGCGAGACGGTAAGACCGTCGATACGAAGGAAATTCCGCATACGAATTTTGATGAAGTGGTCAAGAAGATGGTGGGCCGTGAACTTACAGAACGCTATCCACATAGGCATCCGAGTCCGGGCAATGTCGTTCTTGAGGTGAAAAATGCTTCTAAAAAAGGATATTTCGACAATATAAGCTTTAAAGTACATGCGGGGGAAATCGTAGGTTTCTCGGGCCTGATGGGATCAGGGCGTACGGAGATCATGCGCGCCATCTTCGGAATGGATGCACTAGACCATGGGGAAGTCTGGATTCGGGGGAAGAAAGTCAACATCCGTACACCGGACGACGCCGTGAAGCACGGTATTGGCTTCATCACCGAGGACCGCAAAGATGAAGGGCTTGTCCTCCACTTCTCCATCCGTGAGAATATGGCACTCCCAAACTTGTCTAGCTTCACGAACAAAGGCATCATCTCTACCCAAAAAGAACATGATTTCGTCGATTTACTTGTCAAACGTCTACAGATCAAGACGCAGTCTATGGAGACTCCAGCGGGCAGCCTGTCGGGCGGTAATCAGCAAAAGGTTGTCATCGCTAAATGGATTGGCATTGGGCCAAGCTTATTGATCTTGGACGAACCGACCCGGGGCGTGGATGTGGGGGCTAAGCGGGAAATCTATCAACTCATGAACGAATTGACCGATCGGGGGGTTGCCATTATTATGGTCTCCTCCGAACTGCCTGAAGTTCTAGGTATGAGTGACCGTATTGTCGTCATTCATGAAGGTAAATTCAGCGGCGAAGTCAGTGGCGTAGAGGCTACACAAGAGAAAATTATGACGTTAGCTACAGGAGGACAGTAATATGACAACCAGCAACGAAGCAGCTAAACCGAACAAGAAGTTCAATGTGGGCCAAGTCACACAGAAATTAGGGCCTTTACTCGGCCTAATTATTCTAATTATTATCGTATCCGTGCTGAATCCAAGCTTTCTGGAACCGCTGAATATCCTGAATCTTCTGCGCCAAGTCTCAATTAACGCCCTTATTGCCTTTGGGATGACCTTCGTCATTCTCACAGGCGGGATCGACTTGTCTGTCGGATCTATACTTGCCTTGTCTAGCGCCTTTGTAGCCAACATGATGGTGGCTGGACTCGATCCTATCCTTGCAATCATTATCGGCTGTCTGTCCGGGGGCCTTATGGGCGCTGTGAATGGACTCATGATTACGAAAGGTAAAATGGCTCCCTTTATTGCAACCTTAGCTACCATGACCATCTTTAGAGGTCTAACGCTCGTGTATACGAACGGGAATCCGATTACGGGTCTTGGCGAAAGCCGCTTGTTCCAGTTGTTCGGACGTGGGTATGAACTAGGTATTCCGGTTCCTGCCATTACAATGGTCATTACCTTTGCTGTGCTGTGGGCGGTTCTCCACAAAACTCCATTTGGTCGTAAAACCTATGCTATTGGGGGAAATGAGAAGGCGTCTATCGTATCAGGTATTAAAGTCAACCGTGTAAAAATTTTGATCTACTCTCTTGCGGGCATGCTATCTGCATTAGCAGGAGCTATTCTTACCTCGCGTCTTAACTCTGCACAACCTACAGCTGGAACATCCTACGAACTGGATGCCATCGCTGCGGTGGTCCTTGGTGGAACCAGCTTGTCAGGTGGACGCGGACGCATTGTAGGTACGTTAATTGGTGCACTTATTATCGGAACACTGAACAATGGTCTGAATTTGCTAGGTGTATCTTCCTTTTATCAAATGGTGGTCAAAGGGATTGTCATCGTAATTGCTGTTCTTATCGACCGTAAGAAATCTGCTTAAGAGGAGACGACAACAATGAAAAAAGTTAGCATCGTGCTTATATCCTTCCTGCTGATCATCATGACAGGATGTTCCCTTGAACCTCCAGAGTGGGCCAAGCCTAAAGCTGCGGGAGACCTGAAAGAAGCCAAGATTGGCTTATCGATCTCTACACTGAATAATCCATTCTTCGTATCTTTGAAGGATGGTGTAGTAGCAGAGGCCGCGAAGCAAGGTGTGAAAGTCATCGTCGTCGATGCGCAGAATGACTCAGCCAAACAAAGTAATGACGTAGATGACTTGATTCAACAAGGAGTCAATGCGCTGCTTATTAATCCGACCGATTCTTCCTCGATTTCGACCGTTGTGCAGTCTGCGAATAGTCTAGGAATCCCTGTAATCACACTTGACCGTTCCGCAGATAAAGGGGATATCAAGGCGCTGGTCGCGTCGGATAATATCAAAGGTGGTAAAATGGCAGCACAGTATATTGTAGACACATTAGGTAAAGATGCCAAGGTGATTGAACTCGAAGGCGTTCCGGGTGCCTCGGCAACCCGTGAGCGGGGGAAAGGCTTCCATGACATCGCGGACACACAGTTGAAAGTGATTGCCAAACAAGCAGCAGACTTCGACCGTACCAAAGGATTGAACGTGATGGAGAACTTACTCCAAGGAAATCCAGATGTACAGGCCGTATTTGCTCACAATGATGAAATGGCCCTAGGTGCGATTGAAGCGATTCAAAGCTCAGGCAAGGATATACCGGTTATTGGCTTTGATGGGAACAAAGATGCACTGGATTCCATCAAGGCTGGGAAGTTAACGGCAACCGTTGCGCAGCAGCCTGAACTTATTGGTCAGTTGGCCGTGAAGGCAGCCAAAGATGTCCTGCAAGGCAAGACCGTAGAGAAATCTATTCCAGCTCCGCTGAAATTGGTTACGAAATAACAGCACAACAGCCGCCCTGAGTATGCAGGGGCGGCTTTTTTTATATTTATATATGGTCGACCTTAGGAGAGCTTCTTGGTCTTAAGCTGTCCACGGAACAAAGCAACAAGTATGTAGTAAATGGGAATGCAATCGATGATGGCCCAGAACAAAATAATAGCCATAGAGTTGATATTCTGCTGAAATACAGTCGAATTTCTGGAGTATTGAAAAGCTAGAATTGTAGCCAGTCCTCCAAGTAGTGAGATGAAGACATGAGGCCCTGATTTGAAATTCAATACACGAGACAGACAGAGAGTGCCTACATATAAGAGGAAAGCATCGTGAATGAACATAGATGTGAGCCACATGCCGATAACCAGTGGATCAGCATTGCCGAGTATACCACTGTAAGAAGAACTTCGAATTAATTCCAGAATGGGATACTGAACACGTCCCCCATAATAAGGGCCGAAATTTAACAGTGTGAGTAGCCAAGGAATAAAGACACCTGCAACGACCACAAGATTAGCTAACATCAGATTACGTAATGTTTTTTTGCCACAGGTTAGTTCGGGGGCGAGAAATAGGAAGATGAACCATTCTCCAAACCACGATATGGACGAGAGCGTATCCCTTGCAGCGATATCTAATTTATGGTGCGTTAATAGAGCGGGCAGCATGTGAAAATTCGCATCTCTAGAGAACATAAGGGCTAGAAAAAACAGACCCGTGAGGAGCAGTATAAAAAGCGTATCGGAAAGGTAGATCATCGTGGCAAAGCCCCACCGTGCGGTAAGAGCAATAGCGAATCCAAGCATCAATTGAATAAACCAAGGTGGTGTACCTTTCATATACACAGTGCCATAGAACAAAGTAAATTGTTCAATATCCAAAGAGATATAGTATATCGTCCATAACGCAATTAGAAGGAGTACGGAACGATGCAGCCATTTCCCCATAATTCGTTCCCCAAATTGGATCCATGACTCTTGAGGGGCAAGTCTTCCGATTCGAACGGTACAGTAGATAAGCAGGACATTGATTGCCGCTGCCGTTAAAAGGGCAATCCATCCTTGATATCCCGATGAAGTGATGAGTGGCGTCACTAGAAAAGCTAGGGGAATTGAAATCATGTAAATGCTCGCAAATCTAAACACTTGAAAAGAGGATGTATGCATTCGTACCAGCCCTTCTTTCTTTTGGTCTAATTCTATTATTTGAACCATCCAAACAGGAACATGATGAGCTGGTTAGGCTGCGGCCACCAGGGAAAGAAGCTAGCTCCCATCCCCCAGCTTGTAAACAGAATGAATAGACACCAGAAGAGAATGCTGTCTCGCCTCCGTTTATTTTTGACGAGGACCCACTCCAGTATGGCGTAGCCCGCAAAAAAGAATGCCAGCATGAGAAGGACCTCCCTTGTTAGTGTGGTGCAAGATGGCTTTTTGTTTAGGTCTGATTGTTCGTGTTCTTGACATTTAGGTCGATGTGAACTTGATACTTAAGATCATTTTTATAGTAGGAGCTCCAATGCTTCTTTAACTTTTCCCATTCCTTTGGGTACTTCCAATCGAGGTTCATTCCGAATTGCAGAACATCAGCTTCAACCTTCTGCGTTTCTCGGATCGCACCATGCATATCCTTTTCAATTTTTGCTTTGAGGAGCTTAACCACGAGTGGATTGATTTCAAGATCCTTTAGATTTTGCGGATCTCGTTTGTAGATGAGATCCCCAGTGGCATCCAACGAAATCTCGAATAGGGGTCCATCAGCCGTCATTTTGACATCCTTTTTAGCCTTCAAAGTATGGAACAGGACGCTTGCCCGGCTTTTATCGCCATTCCAAGTAATGGAATACACTTGTCTTCCCAGATTCCCTATAGCCCAAGCCAAAGCTCTGGATTGTTCAATCATTAATTGCCCCTTTAACTTATCTCCTTCATATAAGGCTCCGCCTTGCACACCTACCCATTTTGAATCTTCATTCTGTCCCGTATCTTGTATCGTATTGAACGAGAGCAGATCAGTAGCAAAGCCCTCTCCTATCGTGGTGGAGATAAGAGCATCTTTCACACGGGTGGTGAACAGCGAGCGCTGCATGACCATTTTGCGCAGAACTTCGCCTGGCATCTGCTCATACAGAGGAACGAGCTGCGATATATCTTTCGCGGAACCAGGGGCAGTAATAATAAAAGCGTTGCTATGAAAAGATGGCTCTCGATCAAGCCAATCCAATAGATCATGGATACCCGCTTGTGCATACGTATGGCCCACTACGATCATCTTCGTATGTCCAAAGTTTAATCTTCGGGTAAGTTCTGCTTCGATTAGACGTAGAGCGTCAGGAACTGTCAGCGCATTTTTCGTTGTCATGGAAAAGGATTTTCCGCCTCCCCCGTTGCTGCCAGCTTGTTGTCCTGAAGATAGGCGGTTAGGCAAAGGACTGCCGAGCGTGACCTCGACGGTACCGGGCTCTTTTCCCTGATCAACGTACATGCCAAAGACGAAGGTCTGCTCGTCGATCTCTACTTTGGACCAGCACCCTGTAAGGAACACAATAGGCAGCAGGAATAGGATGAACCGGAACCTTCTCATTTCTTCGGTTGTCTCCTTATATTGCGATTTGTGAACGAGCTGGATCGTTTGGTCATCCCTGGGGAAGGTACGCGAAAAAAGACATCTTTCCAGTCTTGCAAGACGATGGGAGCCAAAGGCTGCATATACGGAGCTCCGAATGTTTTCAGACTAACCAGATGTCCGAAGATAATGAACGTTAGGATGAATACACCAATTAATCCAGTAGTGCCCCCGATAATCAGCAAGGGGAACCTTAACAATCTCATCGCAAGTCCCAGTTCAAAGTGAGGAATGATGTAGGATGCGATGCCTGTAACGGACACGACGATCACCATTGGTGCGGAGACAATCCCAGCCTGCACAGCCGCTTGTCCAATAACGATGGCCCCTATGATGGACACGGTCTGTCCAACCGGCTTAGGAATACGGGTACCGGCTTCGCGAAGCCCTTCAAAGGTAAGCTCCATAATCAAAGCTTCAGTTAGTGCTGAAAAGGGAATATTCTCCCGTGCAGCGGCAATCGTTAATAAAAGATCGGAAGGAATCATCTCGGATTGGAATGTGGTGATGGCGACATAAAGGGAAGGAAGAATAAGTGAGATGATAGCGAAAAAAATACGGACAATTCGGATCCAACTAGCCGACATATAACTTTGGTAGTAATCTTCTGACGATTGAAGCAAGGAGAAAAGGGTAACCGGTACTAGCAGGGCTGAGGGGGTCCCATCCTGTAGTATTCCAACCCGTCCTTCGAGTAGGGAGGCAGCTACAGAATCCGGTCTTTCTGTATATTGAAACTGTGGAAATGGGGTATGGTTACCTTTTTTCATCTGTTCGGATAAATAACTTATGCCCAGCGCCCCATCAATAGAAATCTCAGCGATTCCCTTATCGACTTCCGCGACAACTTCTGGTTTGCACAGACCTTCAATGTAGACCATGTAGACGATAGTTTTTGTGTATTTTCCGACTTCATAGCGAATGGTCTTGAACGCGGGATGCTTAATTTTGTGTCTCAATAGCGATAGATTGGAGTTAATATCCTCAATAAAAGCTTCCTGCGGTCCAATAACGACAAGCTCGTTTTGCGATTCAGAGACGGCCCTTTTTTGATATTTTACGAGGTCAAATAAATACAGTTGGTTGAAGTGTTCAGCGCAAAGAATAGCTTTCCCTTCCACTAGGGCATTTACAGCCTCAGGGGGATCTTGAATTTGATTATTAGGCAGAGGAAAGAGGGAACCATTATTCAGTTTGCTGACCAAATCCTGATCTTTGTCATCGGATAGAGCTTCTTGTACAAGGACGTAGGCAATTTGTTTGTGGATGACCTCCATGTCTACGATCGAGGGGATATAAATGAGCATATAAGATTGTTTATGGATTAGAAATTCTTGATATTCAACGTCATCACTGTCTTTTAGTAAATCTCTAATCTGTTCAATGGCTAACCCACGCTTTCGCAAATCTAGAACACCCCTAACCTAATGAAGTCATATTTGGTATCTTTAGGATGCCGGGTTAGGTAAGAAGTTATACGGACTCGTATAGGATCCTAGGGTGGCAAGAGATTGTCGCTTACATAATGGACCAAATTTATCATCAATTTCTATTATTTCATTGCCTTTCAAGGCGGGAGATCTTATGCTAAGTGGATATGAAACGTGTGTTTAGGATCGACGTATTACATGCATAGATGGATAAGTTTCGAAAGGGGATAGAGACTTGAGCGATACATTACAAGTTGTATTAATTGAGAAATTGGCGGACGGCGAAATGCGTGAAATCGAGGAACGGGCTTGGAGTAGCCAAATGATCATTGCCCTTGAGCATGCTAACTATATTATTGTGGGTGGACGCGAATATCAGACACTTGAAGGAAGATTGAATATCGACACAGGTAAATTTGAACTATTACTTGTAGTTATGCCCGAGGCTTGACCTTAGCATGAAATATACGACCCCACCCAATTAAAAGAGGAGGAACGTCTCGTGACGCAAGACCCTGCATCTAATGAAAAAGAAAAAGGAATAGACTCATCTCCTTTATTTCATGGCAAACCTGTTCGTGTATTATCGACTTCTCTGGGCATTGCCTTGTTAGCGAATGCTTTTTTAGTACCGGGAACCCCGGTGAATTCTGCATCTAGCTCCGATGAGCCTCAACTGGTCTCTTGGTCTACGGAGGAAGTCAAACAATATTTTGATAAAAATGTAGACTGGAATATTCCTCTCCCCGATCTAGAGAAGAAGGACGGCGATTCTTCTGGAACGAGCTCAACGGGCGGGTCAGGTTCAGGGGGAACAACAGTCATTAACAATTATGGTGGATATAACTCTGGTTTTGGCTGGGATGATATCCTGCTGTATCACATGTTGTTTAATAGCGGATCTTATTATTCCTCAAGTCGGTGGTATAACACGCATCCAGGGTACTATCCGAATACGAATCGTTCATATCGACCTAGTAAATCTTACTCCAGCACCACGTTTCAAAATAAGTCAGTTACGGGTTCACGAGTTGGGCCGAAGACGTCCTCTACGTCTAAAGGAACGATTACGCGTCGCTCCTCGTCTTCTAGTTCAGGGGGGATCGGTGGGAAATCTAGCGGCTTAGGTTCCTCTTCATCCAGTTCCAGTAGTTCAAGATCGAGTGGCTTTGGCGGATGACCCAAGAACGTGTATTTGAAGTTATGGGACAGCCGGAGAAGGAACGTACCCCACGAGTAGAGAAGCTAAGCGAACTTGGCTTTACATGGGCGGATTTGGATGGAGAGCCCTACTGGATCGATCAAGTGGTAAGAATGAAGTCAAGTACGTATGCGGAGCTCAGCGATGCAGCCGCACAATTATGGATTATTCTGGATAAGACCGCTCGTTATGTATACCGCAATCATCATTTGTACAGTTTGCTTGGAATTCCAGAGGTGTTATGGGAAATGTTAGACGAAATTCCCTTGCCACCAGCAGGATTTATTAGTCGGTATGCTCGGTTTGATTTTGCAGTGTCCGAGTCGGGTCAGATCAAGTTGCTGGAGCTGAATGCAGATACACCGACGGGTTATGTAGAAGCCTCTATTGCGACCCCTTGGGTGTGCGAACAAGCAGGTATATCCTCTAAAAATCATCAGATGCCAGAACTCATTGCTGCCGCTTGGGCAGAGGATCGCCCAGATACTGCCGCTTGTGTGGGATATGGTGAACATTTAGAAGATTCCGGTACGATTGAGGCGCTTGTACGCCATAGTGGCCGCAGCATGAATCTAGTAGATTGCTTAGATTTATGGGTGGATGAAGGCATCCTAAAAGATGCACAGCACCTTCCGATTGAGCGCATGTTCGCCCTTTATCCCAAAGAATGGATGGCTGTAGATGATGGGGGAGATGCCCTTGCTTATTCCATCGAAAAAGGACACCTTCAATTGTTCAATGCTCCACATAGTATCTTGCTTCAGTCCAAAGGATTACTTGCTGCATCATGGGCTTTATATGAGCTCGGATTACTATTTGATGCCAATGAGCGAGAGGTTATAAAGAAATATATGCTCCCTACCTATAACAAACCCGTATTTTCTGAAAGTTATGTCTCCAAGTCTATGTTTGGACGGGAGGGCGGTTCAGTACGTATCTACGATACAAAGGGCAAATTAGAAATAGAAGACCAAGAGGGCTATGATACAAGCGAATTATTTCCTTGTGTCTATCAAAAAAGGGCCGAACTCGCTCAGATCGAGACAGCTTATGGGAAGTTTCATTTGTTAACCGGTCTGTTTGTATTAAATGGTGTACCTTGTGGATTACTCGGCCGTGCAGGCGGCTTAATTACGGGGAATACCAGTCATTTTATCGCGATAGGAGTGGAATAAATGCGACGGATGCACACAATCCGAGGTACGGCTAAGTCATCAGCAAGTAGGACCTTTGCCAGAGTGATGATGCTGATTGTACTGTGTTGTAGCTTTATCTTGCTAAGTGCCTGCCAAAATAACGATAGCAGTACAGTGTTCAATACTAGTAACTCTGAAGATACCACCGCCGATACAAGCCGGGTTCCTTGGGATTACCGCATTGTTGATAGCACCGTTGGAGATCTCATTGGAAGCGATATGACGGTTCTGCCGGACAATGAACTTTTACCTAACGATGGGAATTATGCTACAGGGGACAAGATCTGGACGCTGCAATATATGGATGCCGAACTTACAACAGATGCAGACAAGCGCGGGGATATTCGTCTATCCGCATGGCAGTTGATCAAATCTTACAAAGACGAAGCTTCTGCCAAAAAAGATCTAGAGAGATTGAAAGTGTCCGTTAAGACGGATGTAAATCTTGTGGGTGTCTATACAACTAAATATAAGGATAAGACACGTAGCTTTGCCGTACTGGAGCTCCCATCTGGCAACCGCATCAAGCAACCGATTGATACGGATATGTATAAGACATTAGAAAAGAAGAAGAAAGCCAATGTCATTTTAGAAGAAGTCCATGATTTCACAGATTATGATCTAGCATATGCAAAATTTCGGGGGTGGGCGAAGTGACAATCGTTATAAATTTAATAGTAAGTATTGTAGTAATCATCCTGCTCCAACTATTGGGCATGGTGATATTTAGCTGGATGACTCGGTTCAACGATATGGAAGAATTGCGAAAAGGTAATATAGCCGTAGGTCTTGCCTTGGGTGGAAAATTCTTGGCGACGGCCATTATATTGGGCGTTGCAGCCTATACGAACACATCCATTTGGTTCATGATGATGTGGTTCGCCGTTGGGTACGTCTGTCTGGTTGCCGTCTACTGGATCTTTGAATTAGTGACACCTAGCTTCTCTATAGATGATCATCTTAAGCAGGGAAATGTAGCCATTGGGATTTTGCTTGCGATGGTGTTCATTGGAACCGCCTTTGCTGTGAGTAGCTTAATCATTTAAATCAAGCCCAAGAAGGGAAAGGAAATCGTGCACTTTCTACTCAGATTATCTATGCGTATTATGCATCTCCGCAAAACAACCGTGGGAGGTTTCGTCCTCCTTTTTGTTATAGCGGCCGCCACGGTAGCCTATGCCCTAGAGCCTTCAACATTCAACACGTGGTTCAACGCGTTCTATTGGGTGCTAACCACGATGGCAACGGTTGGATACGGTGATTACTATGCGAAGACGGTTCCCGGTAAGGCCTTTACCATATTTCTATACATATTTGGAATCGGATTACTTAGCTTGGTCATTGCCAATGTGATTGATTCAGTAGGTACGATTCAGCGGAAAAGGGGATCAGGAACATTGGATTTTAAAGGGAGTCAGCATGTCATTCTTATCAATTGGAGCAAAAAAGTACAGTATGCGATCGATGAGGTTCTGTCGTATACACCGAACGCCCATATCGTTGTCGTGGATGAATCGACCCGTCATCCGCTGGAGCATATAGCTCAAGTCCATTTTGTTAGCGGCGATCCTTCAGATGATGAGGTATTAAGGAGAGCAGGTATTCATAGAGCCAAAGCCGCAATCGTATTCGCAGATGTACGCATTACTGAGGCTTCTCTTGTGGATGGGAAATCCCTGCTGATTATCTCAAGCATTGAACGAATTGCACCTAGTGTACATACAACCGTAGAGATTGTACAAGAAAAGAACGTACAAAATTTTCGCCATAATCAAGTCAATGATTTTGTTCTCTCCCATGATGCCATATCTAGATTAGCCGTTCGTTCTGCTCTCCAAGAAGGGAATTCAGATATTCTTAGTCAGTTGCTTAGCCGTCAGTATGGTGACGATATTTATCAGATTCCGGTTCAGCCGAGCTGGACAACGTATGGCGACGCCTTTAAGGATCTTCTTAAGCAAGGGGCTACCCTTCTTGCCGACCGCAATGATCTCAGTATCAATCGCAAATTAAACCAGCAGATTCCGAGCGGGGCCAAGCTTTATATTGTATCGGATGCCGATACGTACCAACAGATTCTAGAAAAATAAACGAATACATAAGGGAGCCGCAAGGCTTCCTTTTTGGTATAGAGGTAAAAAGTAGTATGGGTTATTTTCCTTAATATGGTATAATATTAACAATATTTATTTATTTTAAATCATACCGTGGAAGGGCGTGTTTATCATCTTACCAATTATATTGGGCCTCATAAACTTAGCAATTTTAGCACTGGTAATATATATAACTGTGAAGACGGCGATTAATAAGTCCGAACTGATCGATGTAGTAAAAGAAAGCAGAGCTTTAAGTACGCAGCAATCATGGCAGCATAAGGAGAATAAGGAACAAATGGAAGAACTGAAAAATCTTTTAAGGGAACAAAATGCTCTCTTGAAAGAGTTGATCTCCCAAAAGTCAGGTCTATAGAAAGCCAAAACTTATTTATCTGAAGTAAATATAATCTCAGTCATTTGAAATAAATATAAATCTAACAAATGGATAGAGGGAGGGATGAATTATGAGTGCTACACTTTCAGGTCAAGTAGCTATAGTCACAGGTGCTTCGCGGGGTATAGGTCGGGCGATTGCAGAAGAGTTAGCGGCTAACGGTGCTCAGGTCGTGGTGAATTATGCAACTAGTGCTGCTGAAGCTGAAGAAGTGATCGCGCGTATTAAGCAGCAAGGCGGTGAGGCTATTTCTATTCAAGCGGACCTCGGCCAATTATCCGATGTAGATAAGCTATTTCAAGGAACGCTAGAGAACTACGGTAGGCTGGATATTCTGGTGAATAATGCGGGCTTTATGCGGACTATACCTCTAGCCAACGTAACAGAGGAAGATTTCGATAAGCATTTTGCAGTGAATGTAAAAGGTACTTTTTTTGCCATTCAACATGCTGCTAATCATATGCAACCCGGGGGTCGCATCATTAATTTCTCCACTTCGGTGGTAGGTCAGATGTTCCCAAGCTATAGTGTGTACGCTGGAACCAAGGGAGCTGTAGAACAGTTCACCCGACAATTAGCTAAGGAACTTGGGCCAAAGGGTATTACCATTAATGCGGTGGCGCCGGGCCCAGTGGATACCGAGCTATTCAGGCAAGGGAAGACCGAAGACCAGATTGCGCATTTAAGCGGACTTAATGCTTTCGGGAGAATCGGAGAACCTGAAGATATTGCGAAAGTGGTGCTGTTTTTGGCGAGTGAACAATCTCAGTGGATTACAGGCCAGACGTTACGTGCTAATGGTGGTTTTATATAACATACGGAATTTAGCCATAATTAGGAGAAGGAGGCTCACCCAAAGAGCCTCTTTTTGTATGAGTAAGGGCGATCGAGGTGAATGTGCATCATTCGTGCTATACTAAGGGTATTCCGTCAAGAAACGTTCTGGCTTGGAATAAAGAGGGGTTGCCGATCTATGCAAGAATTCGAGGACTGGAATCAAAAAGTGAAGAAGACATTTAATGCTACAAGTAATGAAGAGGTTCTAACCGTTACCGAAGCGGGAAGTCTACTCGGTCTTTCCAAAGATCAAATGAAAACGTACACGGACAAAAGTAAATTAACTAAAGTTCCGATTATGCGGAGTGTTCATAGATACCTGTTGCTCAAGAGCGAAATCGATGCCTTGGTCAAAAGCCAATAAAACAAAACTGCGAATAGCAACGTAAGAGAGACCTGATAAGAAGGTCTCTTTTTTATGTAATTATTTTTTGTGTAATTATTAAGGATATGTTGAGAGGGATACCCGTTCACTGATAAAGAGGGGGAAGTATAGGAGTAAGCAATCACGTTTAATTTTGAATTAGAAGGGGGGACTCATTACGATTAGATCACCTAAACAATAGGGCTGATTATCTAATAGTAAGTTATGTACATGTGAACCAAGATAAGAATATACCCGTATATTCATTAGATGACCATCATCGAAATTTGAGCATAGCTCATCCTTAGGGTTGGAAGACGCTTTTTGTCGACGCTGGATCAACAGGTTAACTATATTATATCGGCAGATGACAAATAAAAGTTTACACATTCCATGATTTGACATAATATATGAGGTATCTGCTTGTCCCATAAGGAGAGTAACCATATTCCCCTATTTTCCCCCAGATCCAGCTCAGCCCCCCACCCTATTTCACACCTGATGGTTGTTTGGACGACAGCATGTTTGGTTATTGTCTAGTAACAAGATGTGACGGCATGAAAATATGAAGAAGGAGCTGAGGTTAAAGTTGTCGGTGCGGAAAAGTTCACGTAAAAAGAGGTTGCGTCATTATGTGACACTGTGGCTAGGCTTAATGGTGTGTGTAGGTGTGTTTGCAGGATTTAATGAAGGTCAGGCAGAAGCATCAATACCGTACAGTCAATTCAAATCCATATCGGAGAAGGGTCCACTTATTGCAGGCTTAAGCAGCAAGGAATCTTGGGTACCTCAAGGTCTTGCTCTAATTCAGGACAAGCATTGGATCATCACTACGCATTACTGGAACAGTAAGAATAGAACCAAAGCTTCTGGTATCGTTATTACGGATTCAACTACAGGAAAACGTGTCAAAACGATTTATTTACATGAATCGCTATTTCGGCCTCACGTGGGTAACGTAGGCGGCGTCACTGTAAGTAAAACTCACTTATGGATAGCCTCAGGTTCAAAAATCTACAAAATTCCCCTTCAACTACTCTCTGACAAAAAAGACTTCAGTGTGATCGTCATGAACGGATACAAATTGAATCACAAAGCTTCCTATACCGCCTATCAGGATGGAGTTCTATGGATTGGTGAATATATGGACGGCAAGGATAGTGGTAAAGTTACTTGTGTCGGTGGTCCTAACGGAAAAGTATATGGATACAAATTGGATGAAAATGATGATTTTGCATCGTCTATACCGAAGCCGATGACCTCATGGAGCACACCGGACCGAATTCAAGGACTTGCTGTGACGAAAGATCAGATGATCTTCACTCAATCCTGCGGACGCGATGTATCTAGTAAGCTATTATTTTATACACCCGGTTCTACAGGCAAAAAGACAGGTTCTCTAACTTTACCTCCTATGGCAGAAGGCATATCGTTCTGGGGAACTCAGCTCTATACTATTTTTGAATCCGGTACGCATAAATATGCTGGGGGAATCTACCCACTGAAAAATATATACATCTTGGATACGAAAAAAATCCGAATGTAAGGCTATTAAGCTTGAAGACCCGAGAAGGGTCTTCTTTTTGTTGATCAGATCCCCATAAAATCATAGTACAATAGACATATCTAGTTGCCGAAGGGAGTAATGCATATATGAATACAACCACCTTACCAGAGGCATTTGCTGCAGCATCTTATCCTCTGTCCGGGCACGGTAGGAGAAATCTCCATGTGCTGCAAGAGGTACTTGATTCTTTAGATGGTGAATTGGCAAGCGATATGTATGGATCTGGACAGATTATAGAAGATTTTGAGCGGGACATGGCAAAGTATCTAGGCAAAGAAAGTGCGGTCTTTTTCCCGAGTGGTACGATGGCGCAGCAAATCGCTTTGAGAATCTGGTGCGATCGTCAAAATAACCGAAGTGTGGCATATCACCCGCTGTGTCATCTGGAAATACATGAACAGGATGGCCTGAAGGAGTTGCATCATATCGAGCCGATTCTCTTAGGAACAGCAGATCGCCTCCTTCGTATCGAAGATGTGAAGAATATAGGTCAGCCGATTGCTTGCCTTTTGCTCGAACTGCCCCAACGGGAGATTGGCGGTCAACTACCTCCATACGAGGAATTGGAAGCGATCTCGGCCTATTGTCGACAAGAGGGAATTAAGCTTCATTTGGATGGTGCACGTCTTCCTGAGATCATCCCCTATTATCAAAAGAGTGCAGCAGAGATCAGTGCGCTTTTTGATAGTGTATATATTTCTTTCTATAAAGGAATCGGCGGTATTGCGGGTGCGATATTAGCAGGAGAACAGGACTTTACTACGGAATCTAAAGTATGGAAAAGAAGACATGGCGGCGACCTCATCAGTCTGTATCCTTACATCGTCAGCTCCGCTTTTTATTTTAAGCAAAGAGAACCGAAGATGGCGCAATATTATGCTGAGGCCCAAGAGCTAGCTACGCTATATAATTCCTGTCATGGAGTGAACACATTGCCGATAGTTCCTGTCTCGAACATGTTCCATGTGCATATTCAGATACCTAAGCATGAATTGGAACCTCTTCTTATATCATTCTACAAAGAGACTGGAGTGGCTTTGACATCCTATCTAAATGAAAAAGATAATGGAGTCTGTTCCTTCGAGGTGAGTACGGGAGATCGTTATGCCGGAATTCCTCAGGACTTGCTTAAATCAGCATTTAAGCGGTTGAATGAGATGCTAGAATTAGCGTAACAGTAGAATAAGTAATAAATGGACTTTGCAATAAAATATTTACAATAAAATAGATGGAACTTGCAATAAGATGTAAGCATTATCCAGCGCGTCGGGTCTTAGCAGATCGGTGTGCTGGTTTTTTTATTTACAGATGTAATAAACATTACATTCACAGATGAAATGGACATAACGTTTTACTTGAAATAAAAATAATTTAACCCGAGTACTATCAAGTTAAGCAAATCTTGTATAGGATTTAATTTTCATAGAATCCAATTATGAAAAGTACACAAATTTAGCCCTACTCAATAATAGTTAATGGTGCTATATTTGCATATGAAAGCGTTATTTTAATAGAAAAGGAGGCGCTAAAGAACGTAGCTAGTGGTTCATATTCAACATTTTGAGGAGGATAATAATGAAATTAGGAAATAAAAAAGTGAAGAGATCCTTGCCACTGTTGGTTGCCATGACGATGTTCTTAGGGCTATTACCTTCAATGGTATCCGCAGCAGATCGTGGTGCTTGGGCACCTTATGTAAGTTATGCAGTGAATGATACCGTGACCTATGCAGGAAATACGTACAAAGATATTCAGCCGCACACGTCCTTACCTGGCTGGGAACCTACCAATGTTCCTGCACTTTGGTCGCTAGTAGCTGGTGGCGGTGGGGGTACAACTACAGATACTCAAGCACCTACAGCTCCATCTACTCTAAAATCCACTGCCTCCACAGCATCCAGCGTGTCCCTTTCATGGACAGCATCCACGGATAATGTAGCTGTAACTGGCTACGATGTATACCAAGGTACTACTTTGGTAGGTAGCGTGAATGGTACGACGTTGTCTTATACAAACTCAGGTCTTACTGCAAATACTTCATACACGTACACAGTAAAAGCTAAGGATGCCGCAGGCAATGTATCCGCTGCTAGCAATGCAGTTACAGTAAAGACTGCTACAGTAAGTACACCGGATACACAAGCACCTACAGCTCCAGCAGGTCTGGCTGTTAGCGGAAGTACTTCTTCCTCTGTATCCTTATCATGGACAGCTTCCACAGACAATGTGGGTGTAACTAGCTATGATGTTTATCAAGGTTCAACTGTTGCACTTTCTGTTACAGGCACAACAGCTACAGTGACGGGTCTTGCAGCTAGCACAGCTTACGCGTTCAAAGTAGTAGCAAAAGATGCCGCAGGTAATGCCTCTGCTGCTAGTGCTTCAATTAGTGCAACTACTCCTGCTGCAAGTGGGGGCGGGGGAACTAACAACGCAGCTCTTCCTAAGCACGTGTTGACTGGATACTGGCAGAACTTTGTAAACGGTGCGAAAAATGTTCGTCTTAGCGATGTTCCAGCTGAGTATGACATCATCGTATTGTCTTTCGCAGATATGGATGCATCCAAACCAGGCGGAATTACATTTAATGTAGATCCTGACCTGTCTAAGGCACTGGGTGGATACTCCAATGCAGATCTAATCAATGATATCAAAGCGAAGCAAGCTCAAGGCAAAAAAGTAATTATCTCCCTTGGCGGTGAAAAAGGGAACATCAACTTAGGCAGCGCGTCTCCAAATGTGGCCAACTTTGTAAGCACCGCTTCCGATATCATCAGCCAATTTGGTCTGAATGGTGTAGATATTGACTTGGAGAACGGTATGAATGTAGCGAATCTAACAACTGCAATCCGTCAGCTTCAAGCCAAAGTAGGTGCTGGTTTCATTTTGACCATGGCTCCACAGACGATTGATATGCAAAGTAACAGCACATCGTATATGCAGCTGTACAATAACTTGAAAGACATCACTACAGTAATCAATGTTCAATATTATAACTCTGGTTGTATGCTTGGACGCGATGGCAAATGTTATTCCCAAGGTACAGTTGATTTCTTAACAGCTCTTTCCGATTTGACTCTGCAATGGGTAGCTCCATCCCAACTGGGATTAGGTGTTCCAGCAACAGCGCAAGCAGCCGGCGGCGGTTATGTATCCGCTTCTGTAGTAAATAACGCATTGAACTGTCTGGCAACAGGTAACGGTTGTGGAAGCTACAAGCCCGTTGCAAAATATCCCGACATTCGTGGCGCGATGACTTGGTCCATTAACTGGGATGGTTCCAACAGCTACGCATTTGCGAAGACAGTAAAACCTTTCTTAGTCACTCTTCCTTAACTAGTTCAACAAGGAACTCCGGCTGATCGTAGCTGGAGTTCTTTTTTTGCGCTGAAATGGGTTAGAAGATCTTAGAGGGGGATCGCATCTAGTATAGTTTCGTTTTTAGTCTCGAGGAATGGGTATAATACAGAAGACAAGGTATACAAAATTATAGAGCGAATGGAGAGCGAATCATGAATCAATCTCTTAAAGATAAGACCGCAATTATTACTGGAGCAGGCAAAGGAATAGGGCGTGCCATAGCTATTGCTTTAGCTGGTGAAGGAGTTCACTTAGGCTTAATCTCCCGTACATTAGAGGAAGTTGAAGCTTTAGCTAGCCAGCTTCAGCAACAATTTGGCATTCAAGCTTATGCCGCAGAAGCTGATATATCGGCTGATGATGAGGTCGAAGAAGCTGTGGCGAAGCTTACGGGTTCGCTGGAGCATATTGATATTCTGATTAACAATGCAGGTGTTGGGAAGTTCGGCAAACTCTTAGAGATGGACCCAGAAGAGTGGAGACAGATCGTAGATATTAACCTCATGGGAACCTACAACATGCTCCGGGCTGTATTACCGGGCATGGTAGAGCGTAACAGTGGAGATATCATTAATATAGCCTCTACTGCAGGAGAAAAGGGCTTTGCCACAGGCTCCGCGTATTGTGCGTCTAAATTCGCCGTTATGGGGATGACGGAATCCGTCATGCAGGAAGTTCGCAAGAACAATATTCGGGTGACCGCCTTAACTCCGAGTACGGTGAACACACCACTCGCTGTGAATGCAGGACTATCGATTGGCGATGAAGACCGGATGATGCAACCCGAAGACGTAGCGGAGGTTGTACTGACTGCGCTGAGACTCCCTGCTCGCGTACAATTGAAGACAGCTGGCATCTGGACGACAAATCCGCAATAAAGAATGTGTCAAGAGTAGAACTGTTCCATCGTGTATAATTTGCATCCCTCCATCTAAACCTATGGGTTAGATTGGAGGGTTTTGTCATTTGATTACATTACCTAAGGATTTGAGTGTGTTGAAGACACTTATTGTAAATGTTGTGATGGTTGGTCAACCAGGCTCCCCAGAATGGGTGTTGATCGATGCAGGCATCCCTGGTTTTGCACATGCGATTCTCGAACAAGCTGAAGAAAGATTTGGGAAAGGTATAGCGCCTAAGGCCATTTTACTTACGCATGGTCATTTCGACCATTTAGGATCGCTCGAAAAGCTTCTGGATTCATGGGATGTCCCCATCTATGTATCGACTGAGGAAATTCCTTATGTTACAGGCATGAAGGATTATCCTAAACCAGATCCTGAAGTGGGCGGGGGACTTATGTCTATGGTCTCGCCGTTATATCCCTATCAAGCCTATGATTTTGGTGAACGTGTAAGGCCGTTACCTGAGGATGGAAGCATTCCATTCATGCAAGGATGGCACTGGATCTCTACGCCTGGCCATACGCCGGGGCATATCTCTTTGTATCGTGAAAGCGATCGAACTCTAATTGCGGGAGATGCCTTTATAACGGTAAAGCAAGAATCGGCCTTTGCCGTTCTCACGCAGGAGGTAGAGGTTCATGGCCCTCCCACTTATTTCACACCAGACTGGGAGCAAGCACGGATATCCGTTCAGCGCTTAGCAGCTTTGCGGCCGGAACTAGCGATCACTGGTCATGGCCTGCCTCTATCTGGTTCTCTACTACGCACGGGGCTTGAGGAGCTAGCACGAGACTTCGAGAAAAAGGCGATTCCCGAGCATGGGCGATATGTCCCTCCTAAGGATGAGTCGAAATCGACCCGGATGTAAGGGAGCTAACTAGCTCTCCAAGCAAGCTCCTAGCCAAGTATCATACGCAAAGGGAGCAGTGTCCACTATAAGCATGCCACAATCATCAACGAGGCAGAAAGTGAAGTTACGGGAACCCTATTCCCGATGATTCGGCCTAGCGGACAATGAAAATGATCTCCACCCTATAAAATTCATAGATATAAGATTCAGGATTTTGCAGTGTATAGATCTGGAATATGAATTCAAGTGGACAGAGCCTTTAGGCCCCAACAAGCTGTATCGCTACCCTGCGATGCAGCTTGTTGTGTTGTGAACCTATTTATTTGTGTACCTTCGCTGAACGAGCTTTGCCGCATCGTAGACAATAGGATCGTCCATAACCTTTTCCGTAGGCGATGATTCGTGTAATCAAGGTATGGTCAGAAAGTTTAGTGAACGGGCAAGGGTCAGGACGTGTGTTGACTTCAAGAATCCAGAGTTTGAATTGTTTGTCAATCGCGACATCCAGTCCTAACTCATTCATTAGCGGATATTTGCTAGCAAAGACACTTGAGGTCTGTTTGGCTATTCGATTCATTTGCTTTAGTAAATGGGAGGTTTTGCGGATTCCGGCTGTATGGCGCAGTAATTCGTCTGCCGCATAGATTGTCCCTCCTTGACTACCATTCGTGACGGCCAGACCGGGTGGAGCTACACGACCAGCCGTACCTGTAGGTACCCATTTGCCTGAAGGACTGCGCTGAATCATGACCCTGAAATCATAAGGTCTCTTTTCATATTTCAGAACATGAATTCCTTGCTGTATAAGATGTTGTCTATGCTTAACGTGTCGTTTTAGTCCGAAGACAAGTCGCTCAAAAGATGAATAGGTGATATTCCGATCTCCGCTATGCAAGTTATATGTTCCCTTCCGAACTTCGACACGGATGATTCCATTGCCCATGGAACCCGTATCGGGCTTAATATAGACCATTCCGTAGCGCTGTAACATAGACCGAAGATTCACCTTAGAGTAGCTGGACATGGCCGGGAGATATTTAATTAACTCGGGGTCTGTTGTTAGAAGGCGATGTTTGAGTAACTTGCTGGAGATACGCGGTGAATCACGTTTCATGGTAGGTGATCTCCTTTTAATGACTGCCTTAATGATCTCCCTTATAGGAATCAGGCAGCGGTTAATATCTTGGTAAAGAAAGAAGATTGTGAAGTACATAACATTTCCTTGAGTTCTATAGCACAAGTAAGGCGGAATACATGTTCAAGTCAACTAATTATCCATCGCGCACGACATGAAACGCATGTGTTTGAAGGGACGTGCAGAATGTAGCTATTAGATGCAATACTCCTAACATCTTAATGTCTTTATTCTATGGGGGCTTTTGACCTGGGGTGCTGGGCAGGCACCCAGTTGTTCATCCATGCATAGAATAAAGATAAAGATTGTGACTTGAGGAGCGTGTAACGATGCTTGTACCCACTTGGGTTGTCGAAACATGGAACCGGATGAATGAGTATTACCCTTGGCTTAAGGAACGGTCGCTTGCTGCGGGGCAGGATTCTCATCCTTTTAGTGAGACGAATCTTCCTTTACTTTTAACAGCAGAAGATTTGGAGACCTATTATTACGACGTGGAATCTCCGCTTCCAAGGGTCATGCAGGTATCGGATTCATTACGGAGATATCTGACGTCTGGCACCAGTTCGGGGCGCCGCAAACAAATCTTTTATACAACAGGGGATGAGGCAGCTTACTTGGATATCAAGCTAGAGGTATTCCAGCATATTCTGCAGGATACAGCTGAAAAGACAGCCATGTCTGACATGGGCACAGGTCATGCAGAAGCAACGGCGCTCGAAGTATTTCAACGCTTAGGCTATAGCGTCGAATCTATCTCGTTTTCCTTGCCGATCAGCCAGCATCTAGAGAGGTTGCAAGCGGTGAAGCCGCAGATTTTGTACACGATGCCTTCGATTCTGGAGAGACTCATTCAAGAAGCATCCAATCCAGGAAACTTAGGAATTCAGCAAGTTATTTTAGTGGGGGAGATGGCCTCGCCGTTTTGGGTTAGCCGTATAGCGGAGCAATTGAACCTTTCAGATCATCAGATTACGGATACGTATGGTTCTATAGAGGTGGGTACGATTGCGTACTATTCACATATACATGAACGTTATATTTTGACCGATGGATTGTGGGCTGAGGGTGTGGAGTCGGAGCGGCTGGGTCAAGATTTCAGTCCATTACCAGAAGGAGAGCAGGTGCTTGTGCTGACCTCGGCGTGGCGTGAAGCCTTTCCTGTCGTGAGATATGTAACTTATGACGTAGTGCGAGATTTAAGACCTATTCAAGTGGATGGTGAACTCAGACAGAGCTTCAAATGTATAGTCAAACGCATAGGGCCTGATCTTAAGCATGGGGAGAAAATTAGTATTTACGATATCGAAAGTAACGTTTACAAGCATATAGCATCAGCTAGGGTAACTTTGGCACTAGCTGGGAACACGCTACAAGTGTATTTGGAAGATGCAAATCTTACAGCCGAGATCATGCATAGCGTTCAGCAGGATATTGAGCAATGTATACCGGAGATCCAGCAGATGATCATCTCGGGACTGTTGGAGCGAATTGAGGTTATCGCTGGACATGGACCCACTGAGGATAGGGATTCCAATCGAGTAAAGGGGAAACGGTTATGGTACACCTGAAGCATGAACTTAGCGGCATGAAGCTTGAAGGGGGTATCGCAGATGTGATCGGACATACCCCTCTAGTCCCACTGCGTAGATTGTTCGAACAGGAAGAATTCAATGTGTATGGCAAGCTTGAGAGCATGAATCCTGGAGGGAGTTCCAAGGATCGCGCTGCTCTACACATGCTTCGTGAAGCGATTCAAAGGGGTGACATTACCGAAGAAAGTGTAGTCATTGAGTCGAGTTCAGGTAATCTAGCTATAAGTCTGGCGCAGCTTTGTAATTATATGGGGCTCAGGTTCATTTGTGTAGTCGATCCTCGCACGACAGAGCAGCATAAGCGAATCATTCGTGCTTTTGGAGGAGAGATTGATCTTGTAACGGAGCCGGATACGGCGACAGGTGAATTTCTTCCGGCCAGAATTGAGCGGGTACAGACCTTGGTCAAAATGATTCCGCAGGCATATTGGACGAATCAATACGCTAACCCGGATAATGCTAAGGCCCACGAGTGCACGACCATGAAGGAGATTGCAGATCAGATAGGCCCGGTAGATTACCTTTTTTGTGGTGTAAGTTCATGTGGCACACTTAAAGGATGTGCAGATTATATACAAAAGCAGGGGTGGTCTACTCACATCATAGGAGTAGATGCGTTAGGTAGTGTTATCTTTGGTGGTCCAAAGGGGGCACGGGTGTTCCCTGGGCTTGGATCGGGAATAGTTCCTGGTCTCTACGAAGAGGGGCTTGCCGAGAAAGTTGTCTATGTATCCGACTTAGATTGTGTAGCGGGGTGCCTTTCTTTAATTAGAAAGGAATCCATTCTCGCGGGCGCTTCTTCCGGGGGAATCATTACAGCCATTCAGCAGTTGAGAAATGAAATTCCTGCAGGTGCTACTACGGTAGCTATTTTGCCGGATCGTGGTGAGCGGTATCTGGATACTGTGTTCAGTGAAGGATGGGTAGAACGCCATCTGTCCCTAAAGTAGCTCAGGTAATTTGTGACAGTAAAAAGCTATTATTACTCAATCTATATGAACACCGCAAGTGCATAAATCTAATAGAGATACAACTAAAAACCTCCAGTTTTGGGGGTGTTTTTGTATAGCGAGTTAGGCATGAAAATGAGTACGGTCCGCAGAAAGATTATCTATTTGATCAAGCAAGAGGAGACTATAGCATATGATATAATGATAGATGTGATGTTATTTACAAAACTTTACTTTGCGTGACGTGTAGGATAAGTCTACTCTTGAGGTAAATCCAATACGGCATATGCCTGACGAGGAGGAGTCCGAAAAAGATGTTGAAGACTGATTATGTGGATGTACTCAGTGTGATTTCGCGTAATTTGTATGAGTCAGCCGCTCAGGTGATGCAGACATCAAGCCGCTTAATCTCGGCCAATACGTTCTGCATTGCACTGAATGATCGGCAGAGTACAACCGTACTGAAATCTTTTAATAGAGAAGCTGTAATTCTTGAAGAGGGACTCATGTTAGATAATGAAGATTCCTATTGTCATTTAGTAACAGAGCATGCGAAGGGACCCCTTGTTATTCAGAACAACCAGACGCATGACTTAACGAAAGAGATGGATGCCACCGTTTTTGTAGGCGCTTGTTCGTTCATGGGCGTCCCGATTCAGACGAAATCAGGCGAGACCTATGGTTCGTTGTGTGCATTCGATCATAACCTCTATCAGTATAGTGATCAGGATGTAGAGTTATTTCAGTCCTTGTCGTTGTTTTTTGCGAATATGCTCGAACTTGAAGATACCCTTCATACCCTGCGACAAGTCGAAGCAGACAATCAGCGGATGTTAGAGGAAAAATCTAATCTGCTAGCGGTCATGAGCCATGAGGTGCGAACGCCGATGAATGGGATCATTGGCATGTCCTCCTTGCTTAAGACGACAGAACTCTCAGAGGAACAGCGGGAATATGTGGATTTAATTGAGACGAGCGGAGAATCTCTGTTAGAACTAATGGAAAATATTCTAGCATACTCAAAGACAGAACATCAGCAACTTCAGCTTGATATTCGTGCATTTCATCTGCCTTCTTTTCTCAAGCAAATTGAAGCCTTATTCCAGAAGGAATTGGAGCAACAGGGTACCTTGATGTATACTTCCATCTCGGCTAGTGTGCCAGATATTATCTATGGCGATGCTAATAAAATACGTCAGATTCTCATCAACTTATTATCCAATGCGATTAAATTCACGGAGGAGGGCAGCATTCGGATTGAGATCGATGTCGATGCTACTACATCGATTGCTCCTCAATGGGTCGTACGCGTGAAAGATACTGGACCAGGTATTCCCCAAGAACGTAGAGGAGATTTATTCCGTACCTTTTCTCAAGTCCATGAGCCTATCGTTACAGAGGGGTATAGTGGAACAGGCCTTGGCCTCTCTATATGCAAACAACTAGTTGAAAGAATGGACGGGCAAATCTGGTTAGAGGATACCGCGGAGACAGGATGCTCATTCATTTTCTGTCTTCCGCTTCTGGAAGAAGCGCTGACTGTGGAGCTAGTACAATAACCTTACTAGCGTTGAGTGTTGTTGGGGTCTACAGCAGGCTGTTGAAGAATGGAAAATATCACCCAAACAGGACGGCCCTTGGGCCGTCCTGTTTGGTATAATCGCTAGATTTAAGCTAGATTTAAGATACAAGTAACCATACACTGGCTGTACCAGGAACATCGCCTTTTGTCCACCATTGGGCTTTGTAACTTTTGCCGCCGTAAGTAACTACAGATTGGCCTTCGTAAGCCTTATCTGCACTCCAAGCTTGAATCGTTCCAGACGTGGCAGGCTTCCATGAACTGGTCGTATCCGGTTGGTCTCCCTTCGTCCACCACTGAGCAATGTATTCTACACCGTTGTAGAGGACATGGTCTCCTGCGAGGTAGGTACTATTTTTATCCCAAGTAGGAATTGCGCTTTTAGCTTTCGTGCTAACACTAAGGGCCGTGCTGACAGGTGACACATTACCCGCAGCATCAGATGCTGCAACTGTATAGCTGTAAGCCGTGCTTGCAGTAAGCCCAGCATCGGTGTAGCTAGGAATAGAAGACGTGCCAACTTTGACCCCTGTACGATAGATGGTATATTGCGCCACACCCACATTGTCTGTTGATGCCGTCCACGTCAGTGTAATCGTGCTATCCGTCTGCGCAGATGAGTTCACTCCAACTGGAATCGTAGGAGCTTGGGTGTCTGTGACAGAGCCAGATAACGTGCTCACTGCAAAGGCCGAACTTGCAGCTGAGCGATTCCCAGCAGCATCTAGAGCTGTAATTGTATACGAGTAGGAGACTCCTGCTTTGAGGCCGGAATCAACATAGGTAGTCGTTGTAGAAGTTCCTACTAGAGTACCATTTCGATATACTTCATATTTGGTCACGCCTACATTGTCTGTAGAAGGACTCCACATTAAATCGATACTTGTCTGTGTCTGACTATGGGACATGATCCCTGCTGGCACAGTGGGTGCGGCTGTATCTGTAACATTTGCCTTGGTGCTAACGCTAACGGAACTACTAGCTACAGAACGCGCGCCTGTGGTATCGATAGCTACTACCGAGTACGTATAAGCCTTGTTAGCTGTGAGTGCTGTATCCGTATAGCTGGTAGTCGTGGACGTTCCCACTACAGCACCATTCCGAGAGATTTCGTACTGCTTCACGCCACTAGTAGAAGTGGAGGGAAGCCAGTTCAGTGTGATACTATTCGTAGTCTGAGCAGATGAGGCTAGACCTGTTGGCGCAGCAGGTGCAGTGGCAGGGGGAGTGCTGCCATTAACGAGGTTCACATCGACCACTTGGTAAAAGGCATTACCTGTATCCGCAATCTCCCATACAGCGAGGATAATATTGTAGCCACTACGATCGGTAGGAACATTACACTCATGGGTTACCGTAGCATTCGGTCTTGCCCCTTTATCATTGATATAACAGAACGGTGTAAGATCTAGCTGAGCGCGAGTTAAGGGTTTGCTCTGATCCCAACCTTTTTTGGTGATATAGTATTTCCATTCTTTTGTAGCATGAAGGGCTGTGAGCTTCCATTGGAACGTATTTTTGCCGCCGTTCATCGTAATCTTAGTCCAGCGGTCAGCAGATTGTTCTTCTAACTCTGGATATTTACCCACACCAGCTAAATTGCCATCGGGTACACCAGCTGTAGGGAAATTACCTACTCCTTCTACACTTTGAGGTTCATATTGAATACTGCCGCAATTCTTGTTAATGCCCTGAGCACAGAGTGCAGATCGACTGCCTGGAGACTCAATGTATCCATGCGCGGAAGCGCTTCCAGCAAACACTAGCATAAGCACAGCACCCATAAGCGCCAGCGCCGCTGTAATCCAGACTTTAGATTTGTAGATCGGGGTTAAAATCATTATTCTCCTCCTTTAGGATAGTGGGATAAGTACTCTATCAGAGTAGCGGATTAAATCTAGGATGGGCTAGATTCCTTAGTCCTAGAATAAGGAAAGATATAGAAAAAAGACCCTATAAATTAGGGCCAAAGTATTATTTTGGAGATATTTACCCCTCATGATCTGTAATATAATGGGTAATATTTACTGTTTAGATTAATCGAGTTCATTGCATTATGAAAGAATACAATGTGTACCATAACTAAAACAAATTCTAACTAAAACAAATTTTCTCTCTTTGGAGCACTTAGACAGTTGAGGCTACAGCCACCGTTTGCGGAGTAGGAAAGTGGCAGCACTTTTCAGACGTAATTTGAAGGAGATCTTACCTAACTCATCCTTAAGGCGCTGGGTTAAGCGTACCTCAGAAACTTGATTCTTTTCCCGATTTCGAAGCATGAGATCGTTAACCTGAGACATGGCTAGGATGGCTTCGATGCGCTTTGGTTGCAGAGTTAAAAGACGGACATAAAATTTCTTGGCACGCTGTAGATCGTTAGCTTGATGTGCGGCATAACCAGCTAAGGATAAGGCCTGCACATCATCCGGTGTTCTTAGCAGGATATTCTCTAGAGAGTCTAGAGCTGCATTCCAATCCTTTTTCTCGGTATGAATTTTAGCGCGATAAAAGTCTACTTCATTAGGAACAGTGAGAAGCTTTGCTATATGATCACAGGCCTCAAGTGCCAAATCATACTGCTCACGTGAACAATAATGGTGAATGAACATGTGGGACAGATCGGTATCTCCATCAAAATAACCCGCAGCCTTATTCAACCATTCTTCTGCTTGTATCCAAGCATCTCCCTTAAGCGCCAAATAAGCTTCTTCTCGTGCTTTGAGAAAGAGATCCGCATCAGGTATTTCGGCCATTAGCACAGGTTCGTAGGCTAAGGTAGACTCTGGAGTTTTCAGACAAGCATAGGCATAGATTTTAGGGTATGTATTCTGGAATTGCTCTTGATTCTCATTCCACTGTTGATGCCAGCCGAATGTTCGCACCATGAGATCCCATACCTTCGACGTCAGGAAATAATGTCTATCAAAAAAAGCTAGCAGCGCTTCAGATATCGTCTCTTTGGCTTGGAGATCCCACAGAAGCTCGGAATGGAGTACAGTATCCCATACGGTGACGTTCATTCTGGATGGATAGTTATCATATATTCTTTGTATATCCATTAAGAATGTAGTGATCGTCTCATCTGGGAATAGTCCCGATTCTTCTTCAGAAGGCGACGTTTTGGCGTAGGTTAGAGCTGCATCGTAGGCTTCCCGGAGGACTTGGTATTCTTCGGGATCATCCTCAGGATGAGAGATCTTAAGTTTCTTCGCATAGGTGCGTTTGATTAAAGTAAGATCATCGGTAGGCTCTATTTGTAATATGGACCATGGGTTCACTATTCATCATTCCACCTCTCTACATCGTCCAGCATGTTCTTAAAATAACGAGCGAACTTAACAATTTCTTGCTCTTGCTGAGAAGCTAAAATATGTTCAAATTGCTGCATCATCTCAGCTAAATCTCTACGTCTGTCTCCGAGAGATTCTTCATAGAGTCGTTCACCTCTTGCAAGAAGCAGGCGGTTATGACTTCGATCGCGGGGATGCACTTTGATATGAGCTAGCTGGCTTAAGCGAGCTTCGATATCTTCTTTATGTAGCAATCCCGGCTCTTTCTCAATAATGGCAGTAGTCTTCTGTCCTGTGCTAATGGTAGTAATCTCTACTTCTAACATGCCATTGATATCATAAGTAAAGCGGACGTCGATGGCCTCTTGACCTGCAGGTCCCGGAGGAATCGGATGCTGCACTTCACCAAGTCGGATAGTGTTCTCTACACGGCGGCTTTCTCCTTGGAAAATAGCGACTTGAATGTGGCGCTGATTCGGATGGATCGTACAGTACCGTTCTACTCGGCTGACCGGAATGGGTGTATTACGCTCGATAATAGGACTAAAATGACCAGAATCATATTGCTTCTGACCATAAGCTTTTGTAGTCTCGATCCCCAAGGTATAAGGACATACATCGGTAAGAATAACTTCCCGAAGGGAAATGTCCCGCTGCTTGAGTGCGACTTGTATAGCGGTCCCCAAAGCGACAGTTTCGTCTGGATGAATATGAGTGTAAGGGAGTCTGCCAAACATTTTACTGATCATTGATTTAATCAGTGGCATCCGCGTAGCACCACCGATGAGAATAATGGCATCTAGATCATGCGCTCTCAATGAGGCATCACGCAGCGCACGTTCGATGGGTTGACGTAAGCGGAGAACCAGCGGATTCACAACTTTTTCGAACAGATCCCGATTTAGAGTAAGGTCATACATGTGTTCACCCAGCTGAACATGCATATGGGCTTGGTGGGCGGAGGCAAGTGCACATTTGCAAGCTTCGGCTTGTCTAAGTAGGGCTGCGCGAGCTTTCTGATCTAAGCTGGCAAAGTCGATACCTGTCTGTTCGATAAAATAATGTTGTAGAAGTTCGGAGAAGTCTTCCCCACCTAAGTAGTTGTCTCCAGCGACCGATTTCACTTCCATCATGCCTTCAAAATATTCAAGAATCGAAACGTCGAACGTTCCACCTCCAAGATCTACGACTAAGAATTGAGTCTCTTGTTTCTCTTGGTGCAAGCCATAAGCTATAGCCGCAGCGGTGGGTTCACTAATAAGACGTTCTACCCGTAGCCCGGCTAATTCTGCTGCTCTTTTGGTGGCTTTACGCTGGGTATCATTGAAGTAAGCAGGTACACTGATAACGGCCTCGGTAATTGGCTGTCCCAGAGCAATTTCGGCATCCGCTTTGAGGGAGCGAATGATAAAGGAGGATAGCTCCTCGGCATTAAATGTATGCGGGCCTAACTTATACGTTTTCTCGGTACCCATAAATCGCTTGAATACCGCTGCTGTATATTCAGGGTGCGTTAATAATCGTTCTTGGGCAATGCGTCCAATAACAAGTTCACCAGTATGATCTACACTTACAATAGAAGGAGTGAGGAACTCTCCATATACATTAGGAATGAGCTTTGCTCCCTCTTTGGTCCAGTGAGCTGCCAAGCTATTTGTCGTGCCGAGGTCGATTCCAATAATTGTCATGGGGATATTCCTCGTCTATGATAGATTTGAGTCCCAGATAGGGACTGTAGTTATTTTATCGGACTTTAGGGTGGATTGTTGAAGTGTAATAGGACAGGAGGTTTATTTTAATGCAAAAAAATGTGTGGTCCACGGGCCTATCTGCTGTCCAATTCAGGGTGGCAAGACCTACACATCAACTGGATAAGATCGTGACTTTCTATCGGGAGGGTCTAGGTCTGAAGGAAGTGGGTTCATTTCAGGGACATGAGGGGTACGATGGTGTGATTTTTGGACTGCCTGATGAGAAATATCAGTTGGAATTCACCCAGTACACGGATGCAGTACCTATACTTCCACCTTCAGAGGATAATTTGCTTGTATTTTATATGCCCGATGAAGCAGAGCGGGACCGGGTTGCAAAGCGACTCGCATCTATGGGTCATCCTGCGGTTAAGCCAGAGAACCCTTACTGGAGAGCAAATGGAGTTACCCTATGTGATCCTGATGGGTGGCGTATTGTCTTACAGCATGGCAGTGGGTTATAGAAGAACATATTCATCTTAGGGTTGGACAAGAACAAGCTGTTAAGGTTTTCACAGCTTGTTTTTGATTAAGGCATAGAACAAATAAAAGAGCGGTCTCCCAAGTCTGGATGACTTGGGAGACCGCTCTTAATCTTTATTAATACATCATAGTATTACTTTTTGTTGATGCGGTTCTCAATCTTCGCTTGAATATCTTTTCCAGCGAACGTTGTTTTTACATAGTCGATGAGTGCTTCAAGATCTACTTTGCCTGCTTCACGGTTCGTACCTTTAAGCAGTGCTGTATAGCCGTCGCCGCCAGAAGACATGAAGTCATTCACTACAATGGTGTAGGAAGCTGCATCTTCGATGGCTTTACCGTCTGTTTTTTTCAATTCAACGATTTTGGAACCTTGTGGTTTGGAATCATCATAAGTGTAAGTCAGACCGGATACTTGACCAATCGTAGTCTTGGAACCGCCCCATTGTTGATTCAGTAGTTCCTTGATTTGTGCACCTGTCATTGTAAGTTTTACAAGTACGTTACCGAAAGGCTCGATGCTGAACATGTCACCATAAGTTACATTGCCTTGTGGAAGATCGTTACGAACTCCACCCGAGTTCATGAATCCGAAGTCTGCATTCATAGCCGTGCGCATGCTGTCTGCAATCAGATTACCTAGTGCAGATTCACCCGCAGCATTCACTGTACGAGATACGCCTAGGGAAGAAGTACCTACAGGAGCGTTCAGAACTGGAGCATTTTTTGCAAGATAATCACTAACCATTTTGGTAATCGTAGCGTCTGGTGTAATGCCTTCATGCTTCACGCTTACGATCGTCGCCTTTTTGCTAATGATGTTCTGTGTTGCACGATCTACGACAAGATCCGTGCTAGAGAATGCCGTTCCGTAAGAGTAGGATTCAACAATTAGTTTGTTGTCAACGACAGTGTTCAATCCACCGTGATCATGTCCTCCTACAATAACGTCAACTTCATCATCCACGCTCTTAGCTAAGTCAACGACTTCACCGGTAGGTGCATCGCTTGATCCTGCGAATGGATCATGCGCAAGGATGACGATAGATTTGATCCCTTGCTTTTTGAGTTCAGCTACCGCTTTGTTCACGGCAACCGTCTGATCCGTGAACTTAAGACCTTTCACACCCGCTGGGCTAACAATCGTTGGTGTGATGTTGGTTACAACGCCGATGAAGCCTACTTTGACGCCGCCCACTTCCTTGACAACATAAGCTGGCAAGAAAGCTTTACCGTTCTCATCTTCTACGTTAGCTACAACGTAAGGGAAGTTTGCACCCGCAAAGTCTGCGCCAGTCTTAGGGTTTTTGCCTCCGTAGATCAGGCGAAGCGCTTCTGCAGAACCTTTATCGAATTCGTGGTTACCCACAGTACCTACATCAAATTTCATACGGTTCAAGAAATCAATAGTAGGCTCGTCTTGGAGTAGTGCGGATACAGGACGGCTTGCGCCAACGGAATCACCCGCATGTACAAGAAGGGTGTTCGGGTTCTTTGCTTTGTATTGCTCCAAGTAAGCGGCCAAGTAGTCAGCACCACCCACAGTGGAAGTTACTTTACCTGTTGCATCTTTAATATCTTTTTTGTAGTCCAGTTGTCCATGGAAATCATTAATGCCGAGCAATTGAACAGAGATGTTCGTAATTAATGTGTCTACAACTTTTGCTGCTTCCGCACGAGTGGAAGTTGCTGCTGGTACGAACATGTTGTTCCCGCGGCCATTGATTACACCACGATCTACAACTACGTTCACTTCAGCTTTAGCCCAAGCACTGATCTTAGCACTATCGCTAAATTTCGCCGTTGTAGTTACTTTAATAGATTCGCCAGCTTTTACATCGAGTGCATGCTTGGCCATAACTGCCATTTGTTCACGGGTGACAGGCTTGTTCGGCTCAAATGTAGTTTTGCTAGTTCCGTTAATAAGTCCGTTCTCATAAGCTGCCGTGATTGCATTTGCGAACCAGCTATTGGAAGGAACGTCTTTGAAGACAGACTTCCCTTTTGCTTTAAGTTCCAAAGCATTCACAAGCAACGTTGCGAATTCTGCACGAGTTACTGTAGATTCCGGTTCGAACGTTGTTTCCGTTTTACCTTTGACAATGTTCTTGGAAGCTAGGTCAGTAATGAACGTAAATGCCCAGTGTGTTGCTGCCACATCTTTGAAGACTGGGGATTTTGGCGGTTGTGGTGTAGTTGTACCGGGTTGCTCTGGCGTAGGGGCAGGAGCCGCTTTGCTCAGATCTAATTTGAAGACACCAAAACCTTTTTCGTTCGTTTGACCAGTGTACTGAATGTTAGCCGTTTGTTTTGCAAATGCTTCTGCTTTTGGAGCAGAAGTAAATGTAACATTGAGATCGCCTGCTACAGGAGCGATGGACCAGTTGTTATCTGCTGTAGGGTTGATTTCTTTGTTAGCTGTAATGTAATCCATCAAGATTTGACGGTTCTCATCTGGGCTGTCGATTACATATTTGCTACCTTTAAGTCCAGGGAAGTTACCACCACCACTTGCGCGGTAGTTATTCGTAACTACAACGAAGTCTTGGTTAGGATCGATCGCTTTGCCTTGGAATTGAAGATTAAGTACACGGCTGCTGTTCGCATCGTTCACTGTACCATCTACGTTATATTTCGCAGGTTTAGTCACATCGATCTGATACGTTACACCATCGATGACATCGAAGTTGTATACAGGGAATTTATCATTCAAAAGTGGTTGTTCCTCTTTCTTAGCTGGATCAATCTGATTGAATTTACCTGCGGACATTTCAAGCCATTCTTTAACTGTAGAACCTTTTACCAAAATAGCTTTTAGTGTGTTGTCATACAGATACAAGTCGCCTGCGCTCTTAATAGCCAAAGGACCTTTTGCGATATCTGTATATTCTTCAGGACCATTTCGTCCTGCTTTGAACGGTGCGCCAGCGGAGAGAACAGGAGTGTTGGCGTAAGCTGGCAAGTTCTTTTTGATATAGTTCGTAACATAGTCTTTCTGAGCTTTTGTTACGACTTGAATAGAAGGATCATCTTGAATAAGTGCAAAGTAGCTGAAGATTGGCGCTGTAGTTGAACCGATTGGGCTGTTCACATAGGCAGAAGTTGCCTCATGTTCAGGTGTAACCGCGTCTACAATTGCTTGATCAGGTTCAGCCAAAGATTTCTTGTTCGCTGTATCATAGATGGCTTTGGTAGAAGATTGGGAGGACGCTACTTTCCATGCGCCATCTTTCTTCTCTAGAGTCAGGTCGATTAGACCTAGGTTGCTACCGCCATATCCTGCTTGAACAGCAGCCACACCGTTGATCGTACCTTTTGCATTATCTACCCCTGGAAGCAAATTGCCAGAAGCATCTTTGAATAGACCATCAAGTGCTTTGTCGGTAGCCGCAGGGAATACTTTATGAGTATGAGAGAAAGTAATAGCATCGATACCCGGTACCTTGCTAAGTGGAAGAATGACATCTTCATCCATCACGTTTGCTTTAGCATTGGCATTGACCCCGGAATGTGTCATAGCGATGACGATATCTGCTCCAGCTTTTCTCATTTCAGGAACAAATTTTTCGGCTGTAGCTACGATATCTTTGGTAATGACTTTACCTTCTAAGTTGGATTTATCCCATTCCATAATCTGTGGAGCTACGAGACCTAGAACGCCGACTTTAACCGTTTGTTCTTGACCAGCTTCATCTTTGTAGGTTTTCGTAATGATTTGATAAGGTTTGAAATGGTTGACATCATTGTCAGGATTTTTATCTTTGTCGTCATTGTATACGTTTGCATTGACGTAAGGGAAGTTTGCTTTTTTGATGATTTGTTCGAGGAAATCCAGACCATAGTTGAACTCATGGTTACCCATTGTAGCTGCGTCATACCCCATCAAGTTCATGGCTTTGTATACCGCGTGGGTTTCATCTGCTTTTACGGGTTTAACAAGGGCTTCATAAGTTCCGAGCGGAGTGCCTTGGATCAGGTCCCCGTTGTCTACTAGGAACGTATTGCCTACTTCTTTACGAGCTTCCTTAACCAATGTAGCTGTTCTGGATAAGCCTACAGTTGGAGCCGCTGCGCTCTTGTAATAGTCATAGGACATCAAGTTCGTATGGACATCGGTAGTCTCCATAATTCGCATTTTTAGAGGCGAGCTGGACGTACTTGCATCAGCAGCAGCAAAACCGCCTTGGAGTGGTAGAGCCAGCAAACTGATGGCCATAGAAGATGTGAGAACCTTGGTAAGTTGTTTGTGTAACCCCTTATTCACTTCATTCTTCATCCCTTTCAAATATGGTAGATTCAAAGATTGGTGATCCAAATATATGAAATCACTCTACTATCATAAGGGAGATTTAACAAAAACGATATAGATTTTCGTAATTTATTGAACAAAGGTTAAATTTAATTGCACAACTTGATTAGAACTGTTTTCGCGGTGTTAGGTTGATGTAAATTTGAAAAGGCTACAGGTCAAACTTTAAGCATACTTTAAGTTTTCTCTCCTAGTGGACAAGGTATAATTTTACACAGAGTTTACAAAACTCATCTCTATCATCTCTAGACACCTAGGAGGACGAAATGTTGAACGTTGTATTCAAGAAAATGGCTGTAGCTTCCTTAGCAGCGGTCATGGTGCTGTCATCAGGTAGCTTCATTGGCAGTAGAAATGTAGCCCATGCAGAATCAGAGGTCACCCCGTCCTATACTACGATTTTCCAAAAGGACAAGATTATTAAAGTGAACGTTACGATTGCAGATGCAGATTGGAAAGGCATGCTCGCAAGCCCACTGGACAAGGCGTACAAAAAAGTCACGGTAGATGTAGATGGTCATGTATTGAACAATGTTGGCTTCTCTACTAAAGGGAACCTGACCTTAACATCTGTTGCTGCAATGAAAGATTCGGATCGGTACAGCTTCCGCCTCAAATTCGACAAGTACGATAAAACGCAGAGCTTACTGGGTCTGGATAAAATGGTCTTGAACAACAGCTATACAGATCCTTCTTATATGCGTGAATATCTTCATTACGAAGCGCTTCGTGCTATCGGCATGGATGCCCCGCTTACCGCCTTCACGAATCTATATATCAATGGGAAGTTATATGGATTTTATCTAGGGGTAGAATCGGTTGCAGATAGTTATCTGAAGCGGAATTATGGAGAGAATGCTGCGACCGATGGCGTGCTTTACGATACGGAAGAGCAAAGCTACCTTCAATATAAAGAAGGCAGTGAATACGAGAGCATCACCTATGAGACGGGCAAAAAAGATAATAAAGCCTCCCTTAAAACGTTCATTAAAACGTTGAATGCTATGCCTGCTGGAGAGAAAGGCGATATTGAGAGCGTACTGGATGTTGATTCTGCTCTGAAATATATCGCTTCGAATGCAGTTCTAGGGAACTATGATAGTTACAATGGAGATAAGGGTCATAACTTTTTACTCTATGGTAATGCATCTGGGAAATTCACCGTTGTTCCATGGGATTTCAATATGTCCTATAATGGTTACTCAGGCGGAGGCGGACCTGGTGGCGAGAGACCGGGCGCAACAGATGCTGGGAAATTAAAAGATACTACATCGACCACGACATCTGCGAAGTCTACCGTACCTACGACTACAAAAGGAGCCGAGGGTGGTACTTCAACTGCGGCAACCACGGCGGGAACGAATACGAGCGCCATCACGGCATCCATAGATAATCCTACCTTAGGGATCAATATAGACAAGGTTCCGATGATTAATAATCTTCTTAAAGTTCCTGCTTATAAAGCTAAGTATCTTAGTTATGTATCTGAGTTAGTCAAACAGCTCAAAACTACACCTGCACGTATTACAGGATTGGCACAGCTGATTCGTCCCTTTGTACAGAATGATCCAACAAAGTTCTACACACTAGAGCAGTTTGATTCTAATATTAAGTATTCTACTCTTCCAGACGCTAGTGGCGGTGGTATGCAAGGAGGCGGAACACCTCCAGGTGGATTTACTCCACCAGCTGGAATGGAAGGCATGAAGCCGCCTGAAGGGTCTACTCCCGCAGCTCCACCTACTGGAGACATGAATGGCACACAGCCCACTCCACCAACAGGTGGTCAGGCACCAGGTCAAGGCATGGGCATGATGGCATCGGGTTCGATCATGACGTTCGTCTATAACCGTCTGGTGAACTTGCAAGGCCAGCTTGGCTTGCCGCTTACTTCGCTTCCTGCAACAGAGGATTCCACTGAATCTGGACAAGGAAGTAGTAAAGGAATTGCTGTTCAATTGAATGGAAAACGTCTTGCGATTAATGGTCAACAACCCGTAATGCGTAAAGGTACGGTGCTAGTGCCTGCAAGATCGATTCTGCAGTCTTTCGGCGCTACGGTGAATTGGAATGCAAGTAGTAAGAAGGTTACCGTTAAGAAAGATCAGAATACATTGGTTCTTACGTTAGGTAGCAGGGCGGCTACGATAAATGGACAAACCTTTACTTTGTCTGCTTCTGCTGAAATTGTGGGAGGAAGTACACTAGTTCCTGTCCGTTTTATCGCTGAGGCTTTGAGTATGAAGGTATACTGGACGAATGAAAGTCAGACCGTGTACATTTCTAGCAAATAAACAAGGCTTCTTGTGAGATGAACTCAAGCTTTATGATTAGCAACTAGAATAAAGCACGGCCCTCTAAAAAGGGGCCGTGCTTTTGTATATCAAAGCGAATGTTGTCTCGCGTAGTCCATCTTTATTCTTTGGAATGATCGTTTTTTCCGCCGATCTGAATACCGATGTGTCCATCGTGGTGTCCAACGCTTCCCCCTAGATCAAACCCAATGCCTTTGCCCCCGCCTAAATGACCATCCATGTGTGTGGCTAGGCCATGCTGACCGCCTACTTTGGCTCCTGCATCTGCGGCCAGCCCTTTTTTCCACCCTGCATCCGCCCCGGCATGGGCGGCAAGGCCATGTTCATTCCCGCCTAAGTTTCCTTTAATATGAGCTCCCATCCCTTTGTGACCGCCCATGTGACCATCAGCGTGAAGACCTATACCATGGTCTCCACCCACTTGGGCCCCTACATCGAAGCCAGCTCCTTTTTTGAACCCAGCATCTGCTCCGGCATGAGCGTTCAGACCGTGCTTAGGTCCACCAAGTCCGCCACTAAGATGAGCTCCAATACCTTGGTGACCGCCCAAGTGAGCATCTGCATTCATACCTACGCCATGCTCGCCTCCGAGCTTCGCTCCAACATCAAAACCAATACCTTGCTTCAATCCAGCTTCAGCATCAGCGTGTGTATCTAAGCCATACTGCTTCCCGCCAATGGTAGCATGAATGCCGCCACCGACTCCCTTGCCACCGCCTAAGTGAGCATCGGTATTTAGAGCTGCACCATAGTCACCTCCGAACTTTGCTCCAGCGTCAACGCCCCAGCCTTCTTTTTTGCTGAGATCTGTACCCGCATGGGTGTTCAGGCCATATTTGGGTCCGCCGAGATGTCCTGCAGCGTGGAAACCAGCGGTATCTCCGCCCAATTGTCCATCTGCTTGTAAGCCAATTCCGTGTTCACCACCGAGTTCACCTGCTGTATCAAAAACAAGGCCTTGGCCGCCGCCAAGCTGCCCATCTGCATGAGCATTCACACCGTAAGGACCGCCGTAATCTGCTTTGGCATGAAATCCAACCTCCGCATCCCTTGGAACAGGTGCGGGCTGATAACGGGGGTAATTTCCCGGTAGATAGTCGTATCCCGGATAAGGAAGAGGAATTACATTAATCGGTGGGAAGTATGGATAGCCCGGGTTAAATTGTCCGCCGCCGGGAAAGCCTGAGCCCGGTCCACCGGGGAATCCGGGTCCACCGCCGGGGAAGCCTGAGCCCGGTCCACCGGGGAAACCAGGTCCGCCGCCGGGAAAGCCTGAGCCCGGTCCACCGGGGAAACCAGGTCCGCCGCCAGGAAAGCCTGAGCCCGGTCCACCGGGGAAACCAGGTCCGCCGCCAGGAAAGCCTGAGCCCGGTCCACCGGGGAAACCGGGTCCACCGCCAGGAAAGCCTGAGCCCGGTCCACCGGGGAAACCGGGTCCACCGCCAGGAAAGCCTGAGCCCGGTCCACCGGGGAATCCGGGTCCACCGCCAGGAAAGCCTGAGCCCGGTCCACCGGGGAAACCGGGTCCACCGCCGGGGAAGCCTGAGCCCGGTCCACCATGACCTGACCCTCCGCCATGCCCGCCATGTCCGCCATGTCCTGAACCGCCCCCATGGGGAAGAAGGTTTATACCGCGACCTTCGCTCGTATAATAAGTCGAATGTACTGAACCTGCGGCGGGCTCAAGTCCGTTCAAGTCTCTTGTCATTTCGTTAGACCTCCATTTAAGAATTGATGATATAGCCTATTCACAGCGACAAGGAAATGACACCCGCCCAATCAAACAATTGAATGAAGCGTCCAAATCCGATACGATACAACTATTAAATATATTGGACGAGTTGAAGGAGCGGAGCAGAACGGATGGAATGGACAGACCAGCAAGTGGCAGAATGGATGGTAGAGGAGATACGATTCAAAGGAATTCTTCGACAAGAAGAAGCGATTACGCATATTAAGGAGCACTTTGGTGAACGTTTTATTTTTGTGAATGATAATGGCAACACATCGCTATCGAAAGAAGTGAAAAAATCATTCCGTAAGCTACACGGCGGCCGAGTGGCTTGGGATCGGGAAGGATTTTTCTGGGCTTGGACCTAAGTGTGGAGCGAGAATCTATATAAATTATTCAATATAAGGGAGCGAAATCATACCCATGGCAGGATCGAAGTATTATGTTGTGTGGGAGGGGTTAAAGCCCGGAGTCTATACTACATGGAATGAATGTAAAGCGCAGGTCGATACATTCAAGGATGCCAAATATAAATCGTATCCATCCAAGGCGGAGGCAGATCTTGCTTACCAAGAAGGTTGGAAGAAGCATTGGGGCAAAAAGAGTGCGGGGAGTTCAGCAAGTGCTACAGCGAAGACGCGAACATCTGCATCTAGTTCTATCGCAGATATAGATTACGACAGCATGTCCGTAGATGTGGGGACGAGGGGGAATCCCGGACCTATTGAATACCGCGGCGTGGATACGCGCACGGGCGAAGTGGTTTTTGAACGGGGACCGATTCCTAATGGGACGAATAATCTAGGTGAATTTTTGGCGATTGTTCATTCGTTAGCCTATTTGAAGCAGCAAGGGAGTACGAAGACTGTCTACAGTGATTCTCGGACTGCGCTGAAATGGGTTAGAGAACGAAAAGTCGCTACCACCCTAGAACGTACAGAGGCCACCAAAGAAATTTGGGATTTGGTAGATCGTGCGCTAACTTGGCTGGAGTCCAATCGGTATGAGAACAAACTGCTGAAATGGGAAACCAAAGCATGGGGAGAGATCAAGGCGGATTATGGTCGAAAATAGCACAACAAACAACGAAGCTCACCTCCATACAGAGAGGGAGCTTCGTTTTTTAATGAATCTTATCTTTTGGTTTAGATGCATGAAGATTAGAAGTAGGTAAATGCAACGCTTTAGTGAAATTCCCTCGCATCAAGTCACTGAGTTTCTCAATCATGACCTGTGGATCATCCTTCATCCCTGAACGAATCCACTGAATAATAAGCCCAGTAAAGGCTAATGTATAAAAATTAGCGATGAAGTGCTTATCCACTTCGGTCTCTTCGGGCCCCGATATTTCTATAAGCACCTGCATGATCAGTCGGCTCGTCACAGAATATAGATATTCATCCAGATGGTCCCGTGCCAAGGAATGAAGGGTGTTGACACAAAATTCCTTATTGTTACTAATGTATACAAATACTTTGTAAAAGCCATCTGACCAAGCTTCATAGGTGCCATCTTCGGCAATATGTTCAATGGCCTCGGTCTGATAGATCCATCCTAACAATGCATATAGATCTTGAAAGTGATAATAAAAGGTCTGGCGATTCACTCCGCACTTGTGCACGAGATCCTTGACGGTTATTTTATTGAGTGGCGTTTTGAGCATAAGTTCTTTGAGCGCACTAGCTAGCGCTTTTTTAGTTAAGACTGAATTCGACATAGTTCACCTACCGCACAGTATAAAAGCTCTATACCCGATCATAACAACTTAAATTGGAATTAAGCAAAAATAAAGCAACAATCATAAATATTGTACACAAATTAATTGTTGACTATGTAATTAGCGAATGTTATACTTTGACCATAAAAGTTGTGCGCAAATTAATTTTACAAACTTAAGAGGAGGAGTTACACATGGCGATTATGAATGTGACCGATGCCGCTTTTGCGGAGGAAGTAGAGGCTTCAACAGGAACGGTATTGCTGGACTTCTGGGCACCTTGGTGTGGTCCTTGTAAAATGATGTCCCCTGTACTAGAAGAACTGTCGAACGAACTTGGGGACTCGGTTAAAGTCGTGAAAGTGAACGTGGATGACAACCCAGCTTCTGCTTCCAAATATAATATTATGAGTATCCCTACTCTTCTGGTATTCAAAGAAGGTCAAGTTATACAGCAAATGACAGGCTTGCAGACAAAAGATCAATTAAAAGCAGCATTAGCTTAAATCATATAGATTTCATTTTTCATAGGAGGTTGTACTAGATATGATCGAAGAACGTAAAGGTTACGCTACGGTGGGAGGGGCTCCTGCAACATTGCTAGGTCCGGAGCTCAAAATAGGAGATGTTGCTCCCGATGTTACCTTAAATGCTGATCTGATGACGGAAGTCTCTTTGTCTGATTATAAGAGCAAATTAAAATTAATCTCCGTAGTACCTTCCCTAGATACAGGGGTATGTGATGCGCAGACACGCCGTTTCAACCAAGAGGCCTCTAATCTCGGGGATGAGGTAGTCATTCTTACTATTTCTGCGGATCTACCTTTCGCTCAGAGTCGGTTCTGCACGGTTGCAGGCATTGATCGTGTAGTTACGTTATCCGATTACAAACATCGCGCTTTTGGTATGGCTTACGGCGTGTTACTTCAAGAAGTACACTTGGATCAGCGGGCCATCTTCATTGTTGATGCAGAAGATAAGATTCGTTATATAGAGGTGCTTCAGGAAATGTCGGAACATCCAGACTATGACAAAGCACTCAGCGCTCTGCGTGAAATGCTGTAATATTGGTGTTATATACGCCGTATATATGAAGGGAACTGCGAGTAGCAGCTCCCTTTTTTGTTGTATTTTCATGATAAGAGTCGAATATTTGGAAAAAAGTCAGTGTTGAAGGAAACTTTTAACAGGTTAAGCACGTCCAATACAGCGATACCTAAAAAATTTAGGTATGCCCTGATCTTTTTAGTCCTAAGGAGGATATTATGAAAAAATGGATGTCATTGCTGACCTTGGCTTCTCTGATCTCGACGCTAGTCTTGCCCATTCAGGCACAAGCGGCCACAGCAATCAGTGTGTATATGGATGGGAATAGGATCGCTACAGATCAAGCGCCTATTGAAAAAAGTGGAAGGGTGCTGCTTCCCTTAAGAGCAATTTTCGAATCTCTGGATGCGGATGTGCTTTGGAATCCTAAGACAAGTGTAGTTACCGCAGTGAAGGATGATACAACGATTCAATTAAAGATAGGATCCAAGACCGCAACAATTAACAATAAAAGTGTAGCTCTAGATGTCCCAGCGCAGACGGTAAAAGGACGTACATTAGTCCCTGTTCGCTTTGTTAGTACCGCCCTAGGTGCCAATGTCGAATGGAAACCGACTACGCGGAGTGTATACATTACGAACCCTGTGGAGCTGTCGCCGGTTGCCTATGTTACCCCGCAAGTCATAGGGCAAAATGGAGACGGCCGGGATCTGAAGGTGAGCTTTTCCAAAGTTACGAATGAATCTACCGTATCCCATTATCGTGTTCTTGTAGTGAAGACAGACCGTAGTCGGTCCTTTGATCTGCAAGCCGCGCAGAATACAGCAGCTGGGAAATACACCTATGTAAGTACACAGGGTACAGAGCGTACGGTTGCTCTATCAGCGCAGTCACGCGATACGGACGGAGATTTGCTTCGTTCAAATCAATCGTACACCGTTTATGTGCTAGCTATTGGAACGAAGGCAGGGGAAGCAGCGCTATCTAATCCTTCTCCCGCAGTGACTCTGGGTGCTAGCACATCAGTGCAGGCCGTGACTTCGGTGTCCGCGCAGGATGTGAATGATTACGGGGATGGTAGGGACCTTTCCGTTAGCTTTACCAAAGCTTCAAATGAATCGAATATTGCTAATTACCGGATATTCGTCGTGAAGACGAGCGAAATAGGTTCATTTAATACGAGTGTAGCAAGCGGATTAACTAGTGCTAACTACACTATAGTGAATAAGACGGGTTCTTCCACACTTACGACGGTACTTGGTTCGTCTACTAGGGATACCTCGGGCGAACTGCTTCGGACCGGGGTCTCGTATACTGCGTATGTGCTTTCTGTGAGCAACAGTGTAAGTGCATTCAATCATCAGTTATCTGCGGGTTCATTAGCTGTTGTGCTAAGCTCTGGATTTGTGACCCCACCAGTCATTACCTCCGTCACAGACGTAAGTGATTACAACGATGGGCGCGACGTGAGAGTTAACTTTAATAAAGTCTCAGATGAGTCCCGTATTAGCGAGTACCGAGTGTATGCTGTACGGACATCCAATGCGGACAGCTTTAATCTGAGTACAGCTAGTAATTTATCGAGCACTTATTATACCACTGTAAGTAAGACGGGATATTCACTAAGTCCCACATTAAATGCCAGCAGTAGAGACACAAGTGGCTCGCTACTTACTAGTGGCGTTAGTTATCGCTTCTTCGTGTTGGCTGTAGGAAATGGCAGTTATTATGGCACCAACGTATTGTCCGGTGGCTCTTCGGCATTCACCCTGTATAACAACATCAATGTTGGATATGCCACGAACGTAAATGCTTGGGATATCGCAGATAACAACGATGGGCGAGACATGCAGGTCTCATTTAACCGCGCAAGTGATGAATCGAACATTAGCCATTACCGTATCTTCGTAGTTCGTGATGGTTATGCAGATAGCTTCAATCTTACAGCCGCAAACAACTTCTCAGATTACTATTACACGTATGTGAGCAAGACGGGGTACAATATCACACGTCAACTGGCTTCCACCACTCGCGATGTAAATGGGAATCTGCTTCAGAATAATGTCTCATATCGGGTGTTCGTTCTTTCTGTAGGTACAGGAAGTTATGCAGGAACCAATGCATTATCTAGTTACTCCCCGATCGTGACGCTCTACAATAATAATGGAGTTAAAGCGGTGACCGGTCTGACAGGTTCAGATGTGGCAGACAATGGGAATGGACTTGATCTTAGAGTTTCCTTTACCAAAGCCTCAGATGAGAGCAGCATTAGCTCGTATCGATTGTTTGTGGTCAAATCAGAAAAAGCAGGATATTTCTCCAGAAGCATCGCAGAAAATTTAACAAGCAGTTCTTACTATACTGTTAATAAGACGGGCTACAACTTTAACGATGTCCTATCCAGTTCAGCAAGGGATAGTGACGGTGAGCTGATCAAGAATGATCAGAACTACAACTTATTTGTTTTATCCGTAGGTAAAGACAATTATTATGGAACCAACATCTTATCAACGGCCTCTTCCACAGTAAAACTGATTACAAGCAGCACGGCTCAAGCCGCGATGATAACTAGTGTGACGGATGTTGCGGATTCTGGTAATGGAAGCGATCTTAGCGTATCGTTCAACAAACCTAGCAGCGCAGCGAATATTGATCACTACCGCATCATTGTGGTTAAAAGTGAAAAAATTGTATCGGCGAGTCAGGCGGCCGCACTTGCAGATGATCGGGTCACCTTTGTGAGCAAAGAAGGCAATTCCTCGAATAGAACGTTGTCCTCCGATGCCAAGGATAGTGATGGGGATGTCATTCGAGAAGGTCAGAGCTATAAAGTCTATGTTCTGTCCAAAGTATCAGGAAGTGGAACGAATGCACTATCTGTAGCTTCAGGCCTAATCACACTAGGATCACCGGCTATAGCTCCGACCAATATTAAGGCAGAATTAGATCCTGCTCAGGATGCGACAACCAGTATTCGTGTAACTTTTAATGCTTCGGCTAAGACATCAAATCTATCCGAATATCGAATATTTGTGGTTCCAACGGTTTCAGCATTTGGAAGAGCAGAAGCGGAGAATAGCAAAAACTACAAGCAATTGTTGAGTACAGCAACAGAGACTTCTATTTCTGTAAGCACAGATAAGGATTACAATGGAAATCCCATGGCTATCGGTAGCAAGTATAAGGTATATGTGCTTGCCGTTAATAGTATAGCTGGAAAGGGAAATGCGATTTCGGAACCCTCTAACGAGATTACGATAAAAGGCACAGTGCCTGCACCGACTGCACCAGCGCCTACTGAAACGACACCCCCTGCACCAGCAGCAGAACCTGTTGCTATTGCAACGTTCAAAAGTGACGCGTTCAATCTAGTTTTTTAAAGTAAAAGTTGTATCATATACACCGAGTGAATTGAATATTAAAATTCAGAAGGCTGTGGTTATGTCTTCTGTAAAGTCATCAATATAAGAATGATTATAAAGAGCCTGAACTCCTTGTTCAGGCTTTTTAGCATATCACTTCATTTTTAACTAACCAAAAACCTAGCATATTATCCATATCCTAGACTAAAGTCTAGGTTGCAAATTGATCTAGGGGTGGAGGTTAGACTACAAATCAGGTGATAGACTTGAGGTATACGGTAGATATGAAAAAGAAGGAGAGATACATATGAATCGTAAGACTGTACTTGGTCCCTTACTTATATTAGTGGGTGTATATCTGTTCTTGAACAAATCAGGCTCATTAGGTCCAGGATCTATCTTTGCCTATTTCTGGCCAACCTTATTTGTACTTCCCGTCGGGCTACTTCTACACTGGCTTTACTTCTCATTAACAGGACGCAAGGGCGTGGGTATGTTAGTGCCTGGTGGAATTTTAATTACAGCCGCAGTAGTCTGCCAGATCTCCAATATCTTTGGTAACTGGGAGACCACATGGCCGGGATTTATTTTGGCTCCTGCGGTAGGACTGCTTGAGCTATATTGGTTCGGAGGTCGGAACAAATGGTTGCTTATTCCGATTAATATTTTAACGGTAGTGGCTTTGCTCTTCTTAACGGTATTCTCTGTCGGCTCTCTTCTGGGCCAGTCTATTTTTGGTCAACCGCTCCTTGCGATCATTTTGCTCATTGCAGGTGCTTATCTGATGCTTTCTAAGAAAAGAGAATACTAGCCATTCTTCGTTACCAAGTGCTACGATGTATAAGTCTTTTTGATGGATCGGACTCCCTAATCAGAGGGTTCTTATACATTGGAGCGACAACTTGGCGGAGGTGAAGAGCGATGAATACGTTACTGCTTCTAGGGGCGATTTTCATGTTTTTGGCTGTGGCTCTTGGAGCGTTTGGGGCGCATGCCTTGAAGAACAAATTATCTGAGGATCAATTAAAGGTCTATCAGACGGGAATTCAGTATCATATGGCACATAGTCTTGCTTTGCTGATCTTGGGCATCATGGCGCATATCCTACCTACTGCTTCTAATACTATTGTGATGGCTGGTTGGTTCATATGTACAGGGATTGTTCTCTTCTCTGGAAGTTTGTACGTGCTTAGTCTCACAGGGATTCGTAAGCTTGGGGCGATTACACCGATGGGTGGATTATTTTTCTTGGCAGGCTGGGTAGTTACCGCGATTGCCATCATTAATCTATAAGGCATAAGCATGAAGAAAGAGCTTTCCTATGAGGAAGCTCTTTTTTTATATTGCTATTCTACACCTTTCATATATCCCTGAATCTTAGGGGAGAGAAGGAATAATACCACGCCTAGCACAATCGCTGCTCCTCCAATAATACCGAAGTAAGCCATCTCCGTACTTGGAGTATAGAATCTAACGATTTGGGCATTGATGGCTTGAGCCGCAGCATTTGAAAGGAACCATAGACTCATCGTCTGGGCAGAGAAGGCCGCTGGAGCAAGCTTAGTGGTAGCGGATAGTCCCACAGGAGAGAGACATAGTTCTCCAATGACAACGATGAGATAACTTAGGACAAGCCACAGCGGATTGACTAGAGAATTCTCACCTCCAAGGTAAGCAGGAAGCAGAATGACTAAGAACGACAATCCAGCGAATAACAGGCCAAGTGAGAATTTTACAGGAATGGACGGTTGACGCTTGCCGAGCTTAATCCAGATCCAAGCGAAGACCGGTGCCAAAATAATGATGAATAATGGGTTCAAAGATTGGAACCAAGCTGGAGATAACGTGATTCCTGCAAAGTTCAATTCCATCCGTTTATCGGCATAGTTCGCTAATATAGATGATCCTTGTTCTTGAATGGCCCAGAACATAATAGAGGCAATGAATAGCGGGATGTAAGCAATAATTCGAGATCTCTCAACAGCGGTAGTCTTTGCACTGCGATACATCACTATAAAGTATAGTGTGGGTATTAGTATACCTAGTACACCTACAAGGGCGATAAACGTTTTGAATGTAAGAATGCCAAGTGTAATGGCAACGAACACCAGAATAGCTAGTAGAATTACGCCGCCACCGATTAAGGTGTACACCCGTTTTTTCTCCGATGGGGAAAGGGGATTAGCCACAATAGACCCAGCAAGTCCCAGGTTTTTTTTGCGTGTAACCATGAATACGATAATACCTACAAGCATACCTAGTGCAGCGATCCCAAAGCCAATATGGAAGTTATAGTCAAGACCGATCGTACCTACAATAAGCGGGGCAAGGAAACTACCCAAGTTGATTCCCATATAGAAAATACTAAAACCTGCGTCTCGGCGTGCATCTTTTTCGCTATAGATCTGACCGACAATGGTCGAGACATTTGGTTTTAGTAGCCCCGTACCTAGTACGATCAAGACCATGGAGACGAAGAAAAGAATCATACTTCCCGGAATCGCAAGCACAATATGGCCGAGCATGATGAATATACCGCCATAAAATACAGATCTTGCTGTACCCAAAATCCGGTCTGCCATCCAGCCTCCAATAATACCGGACATGTAGACTAAAGACCCGTAGATGGACATGATGGATAGCGCTGTGCTTTGATCAAGACCTAATCCGCCTTTGCTGACTTCATAGTACATGTAATATACAAGGATGGCACGCATGCCGTAATAAGAAAATCTTTCCCAAAATTCTGTGAAGAATAAGGTGAATAATCCTTTAGGATGTCCAAAAAAACCTTGTTGTGGAACGCTGTCTACAATTTCTTGTTTATTATACGTAGCCATATAAATCCTCCCGAGCTTATCATCTCTTATATGTATAGGTTATTTATAATAGTACCCACCCAAGTGAGAGTACAAGCAATTTTTAAAAAAATTACCAAAACGAACGATCGCCGTTACGCTCTCCCTCCTCATTTTCCAAACCATAATCTAAAAAAAACAAACCTCATCCCTAAAGTTCTCGCCTTGTTGAGAGCGCTATAATCTCCAATAATAAAGGTAATACATGAAGATTATGAAAACAGGGGGCAATCAATCATGATACTTAATTCAAAGAAAATGATAGGCGTCGCTTTAACCGGTGCATTGACACTAAGCTTGACCGCATGTGGTGGAACGGACACCAAAACCACCGATTCAGGTAGTGCTACAACCGGTGATAAAAGCACGGACAAAAAAGTAACGATTTCTTTCCAGAATATCTATCCGGACCCTACAACACCTTCCTACAAAATGCTTCATTCGATCGTAGATCAATATCAGAAAGATCATCCGAACGTTACGATTGAGCTAGATACCTTAAATACAGATCAACAAAAAATGAAACTGAAGACGCAAGCTGCGTCTAAAGAAGTGCCCGATATTACGATTGTGAATCCTGCGGCACAGATGAAACCTTTCGTTGATGCTAAATTGTTAGCTCCACTGAATGACATGCTTGACCAGAATGGTCTGAAGGATACGTATCAAAAGGGACTACTGGATAATTACAGCTTTGATGGCAACACCTATGCTGTGCCTGATGGCAATAACATTGAAGTAGTCTACTACAATAAAGAATTGTTCCAGCAAGCAGGCATTGCTAAGACGCCTACGACATTTGATGAACTTCTTCAAGACGTGAAGGCACTAAAAGCTAAAGGAATCACGCCGATTGCGATCGGAGAAAAAGATTCTTGGACGGGGTCTTTCTTGTTCATGAATATCTTGCTTCGTACCTATGGGGGCCCTGGCTTCTTAAAAGACGTAGTCGATGGCAAGAAGACATTTAATGATCCGGCCTTCACCTTGGCTGTCGATCGCTTCCAGGATCTTGTTCAAGCGGGCGCATTCCCAGATGGTGCTACATCTATCGATTACAATGCGGGCGGAAATATTTTCAAAACAGGTAAAGCTGCGATGTACATCATGGGTACGTGGGAGACCGGTTCCATCGATGCTTCTTCTGTAGCAAGCAAGGTAGCCGCATTCCAATTCCCTACCGTAGATGGGAAGGGCGATGTGAATCAATATATGCTCGCTCCAGGTAGTGCATTTGCCGTATCTGCGAACAGTGAACATGTGCAAGAAACCAAAGATTTCTTGAACTATTTTGCACTGAACCTACCTAAGAAACAATTTGAGTATAAGAACGCTGTAGGTCTAGGGCAAAAGATTGACGGTGATTTAAAAGCTAGCGGCTATTCCGATCTAGCAATTAGTGTAGCTGGGCTGTTCAATAACATCTCTGGTGGCGACTTGGCCTTCGACAACACGATGAATCCGGCTACAGCTCAAGCCCATCTAGGTAGCATTCAGAATCTGTTCGTACAGAAAGTAGATGCTGTCCAAGTAGCGAAGGAACATCAATCTGCATTTGAAGCAAATAAATAAGAATAATTAAATTCTGTATATAGAGAAAGCGATGCGAAGAGGCTCCCACGCTTCTTCGCATCACATATGTAATGGGAGGGAGTAGGCCAGCTATGAACGTGTTGAAAGTACCTACACGCACGATTGCCGTATTTGTCTTACCTGCTTTACTGCTGTATATATGTCTAGTGTTTGTGCCAATTATCGTCTCATTCTATACAGGATTACTGAATTGGGATGGCATTACAGCTGCAAAATTTATAGGTTTCGGTAATTTTAAAAATATGTTCTTGCATGATCCGATATTCTGGCCTTCTGTACTAAGAACCTTGTTATACGCTGTGGCTTCTATCGTGGAAATTCCATTTTGTCTTCTCATGGCGATTCTTCTGAATCGATATGTGCGGAAAGGCAATGCCCTCGTCTCCATTTACTTTACTCCAGTTATTCTGTCTGTGGTAATCATTGGGCAACTATGGAGCACCATCTATAATCCAGCTGCGATGGGCGGTATGCTGAATGGTGTACTGACTTCAATCGGTCTAGAGCGTTGGACACACAACTGGCTCACGGAGCCGAAGATTGCGATGTACTGCATTTATGTAGTATCGCTATGGCAGTATTTCGGTTACCATTTATTAATTCAATTCACGGGAATTCAGAACTTGCCCAGCGAGATCTATGAAGCTGCCAAAATCGACGGAGCAGACGGCTTCAAGGCAGATCGTTATATCACCCTGCCCCTGATTGTTCCGATCTTCAAAATATCTGTAGTTCTAGCTTTTATCGGTTCTTTGCAAGCCTTTGACCTGGTGATGGTCATGACGGGCGGTGGACCGGCTCACGCCACAGATGTCATTTCAACGCATATGTATAACAGCTCGATATTATCTCAGAAATATGGATATGGAAGCGCCATTGCAACCTTCTTAGTTTTGGTATGCCTAAGCTTCACTGTCGTGATTAACCTAATCTTTAGCCGCTTAGAGAAAAAATTCGGATAGAAGGGGAGTGCACGTTATGAAAGGATTCAAACGAGGTATCTTGTATCTTCTTTTTGCGATTCCGGTAGTTACACAACTCTACCCTCTATTATGGCTGTTCCTCTATTCACTCAAGAGCAATGAAGAGATCTTAGGAGGAAGTTTTTTCGCCTTACCTCAGAAGTTTCAGTGGCATAATTATAAGGAAGCCTATGAAATGGGTAGCTATGTGCGCTATCTAGGAAACAGTGTGTTTGTCACGATAATTACGATGGTCTTCGTCATTTTGCTTAGCTCGATGGTAGCATATGCCGTCTCCCGGTTCCGCTGGAAGTATAACAAAATCATTTTGCTTATCTTCATGATGGGTCTGATGATTCCGATGCAAGCTACCTTATTACCGTTAATGATTATATTTAAAAATATGCATATTCTTAACACGCATTTGGCTCTGATCTTACCTTATATCGCGTTCTCCACCCCCATTGCTGTGTTCATATTAAGTGGATTTATGCGTGATATTCCGGGAGAAATCGAAGAATCTGCATTTGTGGATGGAGCAAGTATCTATCGGATTTTCCGCAGCATTATCCTGCCGATTTCCGTTCCACCGATGATGACGGTTAGTATCCTGACGTTCATTACGATCTGGAATGAATATATTTTGGCACGAACATTTATCTCTTCAGAAAGACTGAAGACATTGCCGTTCGGGGTGTACACATTTGTCAGTCAATATTCAACCAATTATGGCGATATCGGAGCTTTTTTGATCATGGGCGCAATTCCGGTTATCCTGATCTATTTCGTTCTTTCCGAGCGAATTACCAAAGGGATGGTCGCTGGAGCTGTCAAAGGATAGCGGTCAAAGGATAATGAGGGTTTACCGTAACATTTAAGAAGAACTATAATGAAGAGGCAGCAGGACTACAGATGGAGAGGGGGAAAAATCCTTTGCGAAGAGGTTTTCATTCCATAAGCCATCGATTGTTCGTGCTGTTTCTTTTTTGTATGTCGGCCATTGTCCTTATCGTGAGCCTCTTATATTACAATCGGACAACGGAGCAGTTCCATGCGAAGATCAGTGATTTGGCGCAAAAAAACGTCTCTCAAACGGTCGGGCTATTCGATCTTCTATATAAGGGATATGATAGCTTGTCCAAGACGCTGAGCAACAACTTCGACGTGGTTCGGTTATTGAACGAGAAAACAAAAGAGCCAGCTATGGAATATATTAATGAGCAGTCGATTACGAATATGATTGGGGCTATCTTTTACTCTCGGGATGATCTGGTAGGTATCCATGTCATTACCGATCAAGGCAAAATTTATAACTATGGTAATTATATGAATGTGGTTGATCCGGATTATGCAAAATCAGAATGGTATAGCGAGTTACAACAATCTTCTGGGAAAATGGTCTGGTTAGGGGTGTTTCCCCACTCGCTGATTGATCGCAATGAAAGCAGACCCGTATTTGCATTTGGTAGGCAAATTTTTGACCTTAATGAGCATAAGCCGATTGGTATTGTGCTATATGAGACCAATCCAAAGCCCATTGTTGCTGCGTTAGATAACCTTAAGCTTGGGCCGAATAGTCATGTCTATGTTGTTGCAAAGGGCGGTCGGGTAGTCTCCTCGACCATCGATCCCGTTACGGTGGATACGAATGAGAAATTGCCGCACATAGATGATCAGAAAAATGTAATGGTGGAGCAGGACAAGCAGCGACTAATCGTAGCATCTAAGCTTCCTTTTACAGATTGGTCTGTTGTTAGCGTTACTCCGGATAAAGACCTCAACGTAGAGTTGGTGCAGATGAAAAAGTTCTTACTCTATGTCGTTTCGATTCTCATTGTAGTCTCCGCCCTTATTGCTTCTATTGTATCCCGAACGTTGTCTAGTCCTCTCAAGCGCCTTATCCGGGGGATGAAGCAAGTCGAAATGGGGAATTTCCGAGGTCAATTAAATGTCACGTCGTATCAAGAAATCAACAGTCTAGTCGCTTCATTTAATCGAATGGTCCTGCAGATTGAGGAATTGATTGAACGTGTCAAAATTTCATCAGTTAGTGAGAAAAATGCTGAAATCTATGCGCTGCAATCTCAGGTTAATCCGCACTTTTTGTATAACACGCTCGATATGATCTACTGGATGCTGGATGAAAAAGGGGATGAACAGCTGGGTGAGATTATTTTATCGCTCTCTCATATGTTCCGCTATAGCAGCAGGTGGGTAGAAGGAGCAGAAATTACGCTTCAAGAGGAATTTGATCAAATCGTTCATTATCTAACCATTATTCAGTTCCGTCTTGAAGGGCGATTACAAGTAGACATGGGAATATCTGAGGAATGGATGGCCATTCAAGTTCCTAAAATGACCCTGCAACCGGTCATCGAAAATGCAGTCAAACATGGACTCGAAGCACTAGGCAGACCAGGCATTCTAAAGGTCGATGCGCAAGCGGATGGGCAGGATCTACGCATTCGAGTGGCAGACAATGGGCGAGGAATGAGCCGCATTGAACTGGATCGTCTGACGGCATCTCTTGAGGGCAAGCGTTCTTCAGGAATCAGTTCTTCCAAAAAAGTAGGGGGCATTGGTCTTCTAAATTTGCATCAACGATTAAAGCACATGTTCGGTGAAGCTTATGGACTTGAAATCTACAGCATATTAGGAGAAGGGACTACGGTAACCATCGTAATTCCTTTACCTGCGGGCAGAGAGGAGAATTAGCTATGAATCATATTCTCATTGCCGACGATGAACGGACCATTCGAGAAGGAATTCAACGTACAATCGAACTTGTCTACCCTAAGGCAGTGGTCTACGTGGCCGCTTCCACAGCTGAAGCGGTGGAAATCATGGGCCAGCACCATATGGATGTCGTACTGACTGATATTTTGATGCCTGGTATGAATGGGTTGGAGTTCATGCGCATCTCAAAGCGTAGATTTCCACACGTCAAGTGGGTAGTGATTTCGGCGCACTCGGAATTTTCATATGCTCAAGAAGCCGTAAGACTCGGCGCAAGAGATTACTTGCTTAAGCCCATTGGGAAGAAGCGCCTCATCGAGGTTATGGAAGGTCTGGATGCGGAAATTAAGAAGGATGCGGAGACCTCTAGAGGTGGTGAGCTTTTGAAAGCGAATCTCAAATACTTGCATGAAGGCATTTTCCGCAGACTAGCTTCGGGTCTGGATACCGGAAGCTTGGACATTCTCTCCTTTACACAAGATTATTCTACGTTTCATCTGGTAATGGTCGCCTTAGAGGCTGGAGATAAGCCTGTTCAATTAGAGCATTTTATTGTGGAAAATGTATTGTTAGAGCTCATCGAGCGTCATGGAAAGGGCTTGGGGATCAGCCTCGATCCGAATACACTGCTCGGTATCGCCAGACTGCGGCAGGACACGGATCTGGAAGCTTTTCAGGGAGAATTAAAAGGGCATCTGAAACACTATATCAAAATTCCTTTTCATATCGTGGTGTCTGGGCTGAACCATGAGTTCAATTGTGTCCCTGAGGTGGTGAGTCAGATGCGTTCAGCTACTGCCGCACAACAGATAAAGCCCCTCAAAGGTAGTGGAGAGAAGGCCATAGAGGTAGCTTTGGAGTATATTCAGACGCACTATCATGAGGATCTTTCTTTGGAAAAAGTAGCTGCCGTGGTCTTTTTGAACTCAGCTTATTTCAGTCAATTATTTAAGCTAAAGATGGGGCAGGGTTACAAAGAATATGTGATCTCTCTGAGACTTGCGCAGGCCAAACAACTGCTCCTCAACCCCAAACTTCGGCTCGTGGACATTTCCGAGCGGGTTGGTTACCAGGATATGAAGCATTTCACGCAAGTATTTCGCAAAAAGTTCGGTCTCACACCTACAGAATTCAGACAACAACAAAATGTGAATGTGATATGAATGTCCAAGAATTAAGTATATGTAATGTCCTTTTGAAAAGAGAATTGGTCTGAGTAGTCAAGCTTTGGGAGAGCATGAGGGGGAATATTTTCCTAGTAGGGATAGTATTCTCCTTAATCGATTTAGCCTATATAAATAGTTGAGTACGACTATATAATTGTACGGGTAATTTCCTGATAATGAACAGGAGGCTGGATGAAAGTTACGTCCAAGCATCCTACAAAACAGGTCGAAGGAGAATGTGTATGCGGGGATCGAACATAGCTGGAACCAAAAAATGGACGGTACGCACGATGAGCCTTGCCCTTGGAGCTACATTGCTAGTTACACCTTTGAATGCTTTTGCTTCGTCTGAGCACACTGCTAGACCAATTTTGAAAGCGCCTTCACAGTCGCAGATGAGCCCTCTCGCAGTGGGACAAAGTCGGAAGCTAAGTAGTTCAGAGCTTAAGCAGCTATGGAATGGCATCGACGCTAGATTCTCTCCCGATAAGGCCGTTGCCGCAGTGAAAGCCGCTCTATCTGAGAAAGAATACAATACTTTATTTCCATATCGTCTAGGTTCCGTGGAATGGCACAAAGCGGCGGCAGGGAAAGAGTACGATGATCCGAAGCAAGGGGACTATTATTCCTACCAGAACTTGATCGATGCGGTGACAGAAGCCGCAAATATTAAATATAAAGTAAGCACCCGGGCAGGAAGCTTAACTGCTCAGGAAATCTATCGTTTGGATAAGAAGATGATGAAAGAGACACTTGTCGTGAGAACAGATGATTTCAATTCCAAAGCGAATTCAAAACAGAAGATCAGCACTCAAATTGTCGATTTTGGCTCGTTCCTGCAAGAGGGAAGCGACCGTGATCGGAAGCGAGATTTGGCGGCACTTCTGGCTAATTTGTCTCATGAGACAGGTGGCGGCGCGGCAGATTCTCCAGGAGGAGAACTGCGCTGGGGTCTGTTCTGGAATCAGAACATCGCAGGAAGAACAGGCGTTAACAAATCTAATTTTGTCGATGCAGCTAGCAGTAAACTGTACCCAGGTGTGGAAGGCAAACGATATTATGGACGTGGGCCGATTATGATGAGTTGGAATTTCAATTATGGATTGATTAGCTCCATTATCTATGGTGACAAAAATGTACTGCTCAAAAATCCAGAATCCGTTGCAGCCGATGGCAAATTAGGATTCATGACGGCCTTAATTTTTTGGCTTACTCCTCAGGCGCCTAAGCCATCCGCTCATGATGTCATGGTCGGCAAATGGAAGCCAATTAGGGAAGACCTTGCCAAGGGATTATCTCCAGCAGGTTTTGGTGTCAGTGTCATGGTCTTAAATGGGTTAGAAGCCAATCTTGGAGATGTCGACGGAAGTCCAATTAAGCGCCGCGCTGGTCACTATCGGGATATTACTGCGCGGATGGGACTCAATATTATTGGCGAAAAAGTAGATACACTAGGCATGAAGCCATTTTAATCAGGCTGAACTAGAAAAGAACAAGGCATGTTATAAGGATGGATATGACCATTGATGGTGCCAAGAGAAATTACCCCTATCAATTTGGAACCTTCTCTAACAGACTACCCCTGTAGTCTGTTAGTCTATGTCGGTAAGGTGTATACCGGTATCTGTTAGGTGTATAGGGGTAATTTGTTAGGTGTATATTCATAATCTGCTAAATAGGTGGAACCGGTAAATCGGTAACTATTTATAGATAGGAAAAACGTAAATATTATTAATTGTTAGCTGGAGCATATGTTTATTTACTTCGCAGGAGCAGCAAGCTGTGATTTGACCTTGGCGATTACAAGGCTAATCTGGTTCTCCAGCGATTGAATAATTTTCTTATCCTCATTGATTTTAAGAGCTAAGGAACCCAGCGTAACTAAAGAATCAGCAACTTGCTTTGTATCTTTCTTCTTCAAGATGGGCTTAAAGTCACTCCACTCTGCGGCGTATCGTTTGGTAGTTAGGCTAATGGAGGTTTTGGTGGACTTTATTTTTGTATTGTACATTTCGGTATTAGCGATTGCCTCACGATAGCCTTTGATTGTAGTATCTCGGGCTATTCTGGCGTTCTTAAGCTGCTGTTCTTTGCGCCTAACATCTTCATGAGCTAATTGCACCGCTAGCTTCAATTGGGCTGTGGCATTCTTGGTACCACTGACTGTTTTGTAAAGGATAAACAAAGGCTTGTACTGTTCCTCCGTCTGCTTGAGCTTGGTCTCCAATTGCTTAATACGATCTGCATCAATCCATTTGAGTGCATCTAATGTAGTTTTCTTCAATTGTTCATTCGCATTGTGTACTTCCTTAATAGAGTTGTCCAATATACCTTCCTGAGCAAGCAGACTTGTAAGCGTCTCAAAAGATGTGACAATTCGGTTTTTAAGGGCTGGATCTGCGGTAGTAGCAGTCTGCTGAATGAGGGCCTGTGTTGCGCTCGTTATAGGTGAGGCGGCGCCAAGAGCTACGGATGGGAAGTTCGGTAGTAAGGCGGTGGACAATAGAGCGGCGGCAAGTAGCTTGTGTTGATACCTAGATTTCATTTAAAGAATTCCTCCTTAGTATAGGTGATATATGTACTCCTATAAGCAAATAATTCTTAGCTAATACACAAAAAAAGCACCCGTAAGAAAAGGCCTTCGCCTCATCTTACGGGTGCTTCCGCGTAAGTACATATGTTTGCATTTAATATAATGCATCCATAACCACATTGTCAAGGATTGGAAATCGTGAGATGGATAGTTAATTCGGGTAATACTATGGATAAACGCAAAAGATGAGAGGGGTAATCCATATGTCCAATTCTATCCAGTCTATGAAGAGTAATGGTGAGGGTTCCAACACAGGAGACAAAACGCTGGGGCAGTATCTATTAGATTGTTTGAAATGTGAGGGAATTACCGAGATATTCGGAGTACCTGGTGACTACAATTTCACCTTGCTAGATACTTTGGAACGTGAGAAAGGTATTCGCTTCGTAAATGGTCGGAATGAACTGAATGCAGGGTATGCTGCTGATAGCTATGCTCGTTTAAAAGGTGTTTCAGCACTGATTACAACATTCGGTGTGGGAGAGATGAGTGCTTGTAATGCGATTGCAGGATCTTACAGCGAGAACGTCCCTGTCATCCATATTGTGGGATCACCCAAAACGCAGGTACAGCAAGCTCATAAACTTATGCATCATACCCTTCACGATGGGAACTATGATGTGTTCCGCAGCATGTATGAATCCATTACCGCTTATACAGCCGTGCTTACTCCTGAAAATGCAGCGATAGAAATTCCTGCAGCAATTCGCATAGCGAAGGAGAAGAAGAAACCCGTGTATCTCGTGGTCGCGATCGACCTAGTAATGAAGCCTGTACTTCAACGAGAGAGCCAAGATATGCCTTTAAAAACGAACGCTGAAGTATTGAAAGCAGCTTCCGAGCATGCCAAACAGTTGCTAGAGGCTTCTCAACATCCTGTGATTCTATCGGACTGGATGGTTCAGCGATACGGTCTATCCCATGAAGTGGAGGATCTCGCACAGAAATTAAATATACCTATGGCTTCTTTACAGCTCGGGAAAAGTGGAGTAGATGAGACACATCCTCTATACATGGGCATGTATGGCGGTGCGCTTGGAAGTTCTAAGGTTCGGGATGTGGTTGAACAGGCCGATTGTGTACTGGCGATGGGGCTGATCTGGTCAGATAGCAACAGTGGTCATTTTAGTGGGAGACTAGATACGACGAAGACTATCATCATTGAGCCGAACTCAGTAAAGATTGGTGAAGCTGTGTATTTAGATATCAAGGCTGAAGATATGTTACACGAACTCCTTCGTGCTGAGCAAAGTAAATTTGCGACGAAAAAAGGGACAACATACGATTTTCCATATGATATGGAGACGGGAGAACCGGAAGACTTACTCGTTGCAGAAAGCTATTATCCTCGAATTCAGCGCATGCTCAGAGAACAGGATATTGTGGTTGCTGAGACAGGTACATTTATGAACGGAATCTCTCAACTTCGGTTGCCTACAGGAGCGAACTATATTGCACAAGCAGGGTGGGAAAGTATTGGATATGCTACGCCAGCGGCCTTTGGAGCTTGCATCGCCGCTCCATCACGACGTGTGTTGCTATTTACAGGAGATGGTTCTTTGCAGCTAACCGTGCAGGAGATCAGTTCTATGCTAGCGAATCAATGCCGACCGATTATTTTCATTCTTAATAATGATGGCTACACCATCGAGAAATATTTAAATGTCAAAACGGACAACCAGCGATACAATGAAATACCTATGTGGTCATATACTAAGCTTACCGAAGCTTTTGGCGGTCAAACCTTCACCGTAAAGGTTCAGACGAATGGCGAATTAGATCAGGCTATTCGGGATGCGGAAGTACAGAGCCAAGAGAGATTGTGTGTCATTGAAATGATTGCGAAGGATCCTATGGACGCTCCAGATTATCTGCGAAGAACAAGAGAGTTCTTGGAAGAGCAGGAGAAAAAACAGAGCTGAACGTGTACATTATTATTTATCAAGGAAATTTATTAACTAGACCTACCACCTAACTGACAGGAAGCTATCTATTAGGTGCGAAACTTTGCTTCAAGCGCATCAAAAAGGGACTTATCCTCTAAAGATATGTCCCTTTTTTCGATGTTTTTTGTGTTCGTAGAAGAAAGAACATTGTGTCTAGCTTTATGATTTGGATTGTCTAAACACTAGGAGGATTAGTCCGATTTTGCTCTGCAAGAATATCGTTATCTTCACTGTTATCACGGGTTACTTTTTGTGTCAAAATGGCTCCAACGGCTACGAGAATCATGACCGCAATATAGTACCCTTTCTCATTTAACTGCATATTCGCGTTGTACATCCCAATTCCAAATAAAGCGACGCCGGCAAACAATGTGAAATATGCTAAAAATGTAAACGCTGGCGTATTTCTTCTTCTATACTTTTGCATGTATACCATCCTTTAATATGAATTCCGTAAGTATTATTTGGAAAATAGTACTAACATGGAACTATCTTACTATGGAATATCCTACTAATCTACTAGTTTTTTGTAAGTGTGAATGAGTGGAATAGTATATAAAGTTTCCTAACCTTGTACGCAGTCTTGCCATTATTACATACCCTCTAACAATTTGCTTAACTTTGATTCCGTCTGTGTATCCTGAACAGGGGTATAGATACTGCATCTTAATTCTGTAGATCCTTGAACTTGCAAAGAGGTGAGGTCGAACAGCATTTTGCCCGCCTTAGCATGTCGGAATTCAATGAGTACGGTAGGCGCTGAACTGACTTCGCTCTCATGCCATAACGAGGAGAAATCAGGATAATGCTGGGTCATGGACTCAATAAATTCAGCATACCAAGGATCTGCGACATATTGACCGTAGTAAGCGCGGAATATAGATAAAAATCCCCGAGCGAAATGTTCCCAATTGACGGCTAGACTGCGTAGTTCTTTTTTTGCAAATAGAAGTTGGATCATATTTCTTTCATGAATAGGAACCTGTTCAAAATTAAGAAAAACCTGAGCGGCTGCGGCATTCCAACCGACGATCTGACATTTGCGATCTGAGATAATGGTCGGGCAGAATCTCAGCTCCTGAAGAATTCGCTCTAAGGAAGGACTGACGACAGGGAGATTCTGAGGATGTGCCAACTTACTATGTGCTGCAGACTCCAGTGCAAGATCATATAAATATTTACGCTCATCCGTATTGAGCTGAAGTGCACCAGCTATCGCATCCAGCACGGACGGAGAGACTTTGATATCCCTTCCTTGTTCGAGCCACGTATACCAGGTTGTGCTTACACCTGCTAAGGCAGCTACTTCTTCTCGGCGGAGTCCGGGGGTACGCCTGCGTTGTCCAGGAGGAAGGCCCACAGTATGGGGATGTAGCTTGGCTCGCTGTGTCATGAGAAAATTGGAAAGAGCTTGGAGTCTGGATTCGGGTTTCATAAAGATAGGTCCTTTCGTAATCCTAGAATTATTGTAGTGTTAATTATACTAGGATAAACACAAACTTGTAATAGGATATAAAAAGGTTAGAATACAGAAATAAGCAATTATAGATATCATTAAAACGGAAATTTTTCAATTATAAAGGTGCAGGATTTAATGTATGAGTCAGGATGTACTTCAATGAGTTGTGAAACTTATTGGAGCTGAACTCAAGAGGTGAAAGGGGAAGAGACTTATGGAGAGAGTGGTTATTACGGGTATGGGGATTGTATCTCCGTTAGGCAATGAACTAGATACATTTTGGAATAAATTAAAGGCAGGAGAGTCTGGAATTAGCAGTATTGATTCCTTCGATGCATCTGAATACAAGACGCAGATTGCAGGATTGGTCAAAAATCTGGATGCTGAGGAAAGATGGGGACGCAAGGAAGCACGAAAGATGGATCGGTTTACTCAGTTCGGGTTATATGCAGCTGAACAGGCGCTTGAACATTCAGGACTAGACTTAGACAAGCTAGATCGTGAACGTCTGGGTGTCTATGTGGGATCTGGAATTGGTGGGATTGAGACGTTGGTGCACAATGTAGACCTCCTACGAGATCGGGGGAAAGGAAGAGTGAGTCCGACAATGGTACCGATGATGATCTCTAACATGGCGGCTGCACAGATTAGCATTCGTCTAGGCTCCATGGGTCCTTCGCTGTCTCCGGTTACGGCGTGTTCTATAGGCAATACAGCCATCGGGGAAGCCTTCCGTCTAATCCGCACTGGGGAGGCGGATGTAATTTTTGCAGGGGGAACTGAGGCGGCTGTCCATCCACTAGCTTTAGCTGGTTTTGGTAATGCTACAGCTCTTTCCGTTCGCAATCATGCCCCGCAGCAAGCCAGCCGACCGTTTGATGCGGGACGTGACGGATTTATCATGTCTGAGGGCGCAGGAATACTTGTATTGGAGTCATTAGCTCATGCTAAGAACCGAGGAGCTACGATTTATGGTGAAGTGATTGGATATGGAGCGAGTTCAGATGCATATCATATGGTTGCACCTCATCCCGAAGGAACAGGAGCCTATATCGCTATGAAAACAGCACTCAAAACAGCAGGGATTCAGCCGGATCACATCGATGTCATCAGTGCTCATGCTACGAGTACAGAGGCTGGTGATCTGGCTGAGACCAAGGCCATTCATCGCTTGCTTGGAGATCATGCCTATTCAGTACCCGTGACCGCCAATAAATCGATGCTCGGCCACATGTTGGGCGCATCAGGCGGAGCCGAAGCCATTGCGTTAGTCCAGACGTTAAGAGAGGGCGTTGTTCCGCCAACGATTAACTTAGATCATCCCGGCGAAGGGTGTGATCTCGATTATGTTCCAAATCAGGCACGTTTAGGGCATTTCCAGATTGGGTTGTCTAACTCCTTTGGCTTTGGTGGCCATAATGCAGTGATAGTGCTGAAGAGGTTTGACGAGTAGCCAGTAGTTGCCTGTAGAAATCGAGTTAGCTTACATGAATAAAGTCGAGCATACATTCGTGCGTGTTCATCTACGTGGGAGAAAGAGCAAGCTTAATGAGCACATAAAATATTTTTTTTGTAGCCAAAATCTGCTCTAACTAAATAGGCCATTATATATTAAGTATAATAGATTAGAAAACAAACTAAATTTGCGTTAGATCATTTAATAATTAATGACTTATGTACAAAAAAGGCCTCTTTAAAAGAGGCCTTTTGCGTTTATTTGAAAGGTCAAGAGCATAGATAATAGTTCATGAATACAAAAATGTTTCAGTAATCAGTGCTGTATTAATGGTAGAAAATGTTACTTCGGGGGTGGAGAAGATAGGCTGGGCGGGCGCTTAGGCTAAGCCAAGCGCGGCTGTGGCAAGGACGTGCCGCCTTTATCGCGGCACGTCCTTGCTTCCCCTGTGCATCGGCTTCCCGCACAGGGGGCAAGCCTTCGCGGCGAGGCCCTGCTCCCTCGCCGCAATGCGGGTCCAGGCAATACAGCCTGGACCTTGGCACACCCAGGCGGCGACGGTCTCCATCCGCCGCGCCGCCGCTGCACTGCCCCCGCTTCGGGAACGCTCCGCGCCCGAAGCGAACCCCTCGCGCCGAGCAAGCGCTGCGCTGCTCGGCGTGCCTGCCGAGCTTCGCGCCATGCTCGAAGCTCGGGTGCCCGTGCCTTCGGCTTCGCCGCCGAAGGCAGAGAGCAGAAAGCGGGATACCGCCGCTTTCTTGCCCCGGTACCTGGCGGGGGAGCTGATGATCAGCTCCTCCTTGGCCCGGGTAATCGCGACGTAAGCGAGTCGCCGCTCCTCTTCTAGCGCCGCCGCGCCCTTGGACCCTGCGCGATCCGCGTCCGGATACGCGGTGTCGTTCAAGCGGTCGGCATCCAGCGCCGAACTATGCGGCAGGCTGCCCTCAATGGCGCTAATGAGCAAGACCACAGGGAACTCCAGTCCCTTGGAGCGATGAATGGTCATGAGGGCAACGCGGTTACCTTGTTCTTTGGACTTATCGCTGTTATTCTCTTGACTCTTCTGGATTACATCATGAATGAAGCCGAGGAAGGCTTCCACCGTATCGAACCGCTCCGCCGAAGATTCTAGCTCATCTAGCATTTCCTTGATCATTTCTTTATGTTGGGTTAGCAGCTTCCGATCATCGGCTTCGACATAAGCGTTGTAGAATTTCTCCCGCATCAAGGCGATAGCGCTTGCGGGCCTCATCGTGGACAAGCTGCGAATCAGCTCCAGTCGATCCTTGATCTTGGCGAGCTGGAAATCCTTGAGTCCCGATAACGTTAACAAGTGAACGAGCGGTCCCTTTTTAGCCCGAATCGATTCCTGTTCTACAATGTGTGACATGCCCCGTTCTCGATTGATATACAGCGTAGGCAGTACACTTTCCATGGCGGTGAAGTCTCTACGGCTCAGTCCTAGACGCAAATGATCCACAAGCGGAAGGACCAGCGAGTGTTCATAGAGTAGTTGTCCATCTCCATACTCAATATAGGGAATCTCCCGAATCATGAGTTGTTCTAGCATCGCTCGGTTATTACTAGAAGCTCGGTACAGGATAGCATAATCTCCAAAGGTTCTTCTGCTGGTGTGCACTTCGTGTTCTATCCGATCGAGTGCTATCCGGGCTTCATCGTCGCTGGTAAGCGGCCGCATATACATGGGTCCCGCTGTTCCTGATTTGACGGCAAGTAGAGTCTTGCTGCGCCGATGTTGGTTATGCCGGATCACTTCATTGCCTAGACCCACAATCCGTGTACCGGATCGATAATTAATATCAAGTGTAATGACATGGGCTTCTGGGTAGGTCTTCTCGAACTGTAAAATATATTCGCTGCGCGCACCATTAAACGAATAAATAGTCTGATCATCATCGCCCACGACCATTAGATCATGATGCGGGGCCGCAATCATTTTGACCAATTCATATTGCAGATGATTTGTATCTTGGAACTCGTCTACCATAATATAACGGAAGCGATCTTGAAGCGTGCGCAGCAATGCCGGTTTGCCCCGCAGCATGCGGTAGGCAAGTACAAGCACATCATCAAAATCCATTTTCTCATGATCTACTTTCCATTGTTCATACTGCATCAGAATTCGTTTGATTTCACGCTCGGTTACACTCTTCTCGGGCATGTCTGGGATTTCAATGAGCTGCGTCTTATAGGAAGATAGGATGGAAAGCAGGGATTCCGGTTGGTAGGCATCTTGGAGACCCATTTCCCGCATCATTTGTTTGAGCAAAATATGTTGTCTACGTGTCTCGCTCCAAATTTCGAGTTCCGTGCCTTGTCTGCGCAGCAGTTGCAGGAAGAACGAATGGAATGTTCGAGCTTGCAAAAGCCTTACATCTTGCGGATGTATACCGGGCAAGATGGCAATGCGGTCACGCATTTCTGCAGCAGCTTTGCTGGAGAACGTAAGCAGTAGAATTTCTCTCGGATCAATTCGGCGTACGGATAAAAGATAACCTGTACGGCAGATTAAGACCGAGGTCTTGCCTGAACCTGCGCCAGCTAGTGTAAGCAGTGGGCCTCGAAAGTGCCGAACGGCCCGAATTTGAGAGGGATTTAGTATAATACCGTTCTCTTCCAACGTGCGAAAATAAGCCGCATCAGAATCTTTGGCCCCCACAATCTCTCGGCTTGTCTGTGCCGAAGCGAGTCGCGCTTCCGGTATGCGCTGCTGAGCGGCCCCCGATGGTACTTTATTAAAACTGGATTCACCCATGTTATTCACCTTTTGCATTTATATTAATTTTTCTTGACCTTTTGTAAAAAGAAACAATCTGATTCTATGAATTCAGCTTAACAGCATACCTCTATTCTATCAGACATACAACAGATAACTAGACACATTCAGATATTGGATACCAGGAATAGAACTTATTGTAGGTTCATTCTGTCTTTGTTCGCTTAGTAATTCTTAATGGATTCACCCATTTGTCAGAGCATAAACATGCTGGCCTAGAGTAGGGAATATCCAGACATGCATGACTGTTAAATTAGATCTGCTAAAATATATCTTCTAAGTGAAAAGAAACATATCTGGCTCTGTAATCTACTTAATCATTTATGAAATGAACTAACGTAGATCACCGTTGATAACCTATCCAAAATGGGTTAAACTGGATGAACAACTTCATATCAAGCGGGAGCTCAAGGTTTGGGCTGAGAGGATAGGAATTCGACTATCGACCGTTATACCTGATCTGGGTAATGCCAGCGGAGGAATTGAACAGGACGCCATCTGTCTTTTTCAAAAGACCTTGTTACTTTATATTTGTATGTTTTTCTAATATAAAGGAATAACGTCTTGAAATGTCCATATTTATCGCCTGGCCTTTCTCGGATACACAAAGAGGAGGCTTTTTTGTTATGAACGAACCAACACAAACAGTGCACACGTCCCCCCTTCCCGGAAGCCGCAAGGTCTATATCCAAGGTTCAAGACCTGATGTTCGCGTTCCCATGCGGGAGATTGCGCTGAGTCCAACATCGGATAGCTTGGGGCAGCATGAGAATACACCCGTTCGTGTATATGATACCAGTGGGCCCTATTCCGATACGGAAGTGCAGACGGATATTGCTCAAGGTCTTGCCCCCAGTCGGCAAGCCTGGATTGAAGAGCGTGGGGATGTAGAAGCTTACGTGGGCCGAGATATTAGGCCTGAAGATAACGGTTATGCAGAGCATGATCCAAGAGCCAATACAGAGCAATTCCCCCATAATGGGCGTAGACCGCTCCGTGCTAAGCCCGGACAGAACGTAACGCAGATGCACTATGCGCGCAAAGGTATCATCACTCCTGAGATGGAATACATCGCCATCCGTGAGAATGTAGCGGCTGAGTTCGTGCGCGATGAGGTAGCCCGGGGCCGAGCGATTATTCCAAGCAATATCAATCACCCGGAGAGCGAACCGATGATTATTGGACGTAATTTCCTAGTGAAGATTAATGCGAATATAGGCAATTCGGCGGTAGGTTCTTCTATCGACGAGGAAGTAGAGAAGATGACGTGGGCTACCCGCTGGGGTGCCGATACGATCATGGATCTTTCTACAGGCAAAAATATTCATACCACCCGCGAATGGATCGTCCGCAATTCTCCTGTACCTATCGGTACGGTGCCGATTTATCAGGCGCTAGAGAAAGTGAATGGAAAAGCTGAGGACCTGACTTGGGAAGTATACCGAGATACGCTGATTGAACAAGCAGAGCAGGGTGTGGATTATTTTACAATTCATGCGGGGGTATTGCTGAGGTATGTTCCCCTCACAGTTCATCGGCTAACCGGTATTGTATCTCGAGGGGGTTCGATCTTAGCTGCATGGTGCTTAGCTCACCATCAGGAGAATTTTCTATACACGCATTTTGAAGAGATATGCGAGATTATGAAGGCTTATGATATTGCATTCTCTCTAGGAGATGGACTTCGTCCGGGGAGTTTGGCCGATGCCAATGACGAAGCTCAATTCGCGGAGCTTGAGACGCTGGGTGAACTGACCAAGATCGCTTGGAAGCATGATGTTCAGGTCATGATCGAAGGTCCGGGTCATGTACCGATGCATTTAATCAAAGAAAATATGGATAAGCAGCTTGAAATCTGCGATGAAGCACCATTCTACACATTAGGGCCCCTGACTACCGATATTGCACCCGGATATGATCACATTACCTCAGCCATTGGAGCAGCCATGATTGGTTGGTTCGGAACGGCGATGCTGTGCTACGTTACACCGAAAGAGCATCTGGGTCTGCCCAATAAAGACGATGTGAGAGAAGGGGTCATCACCTATAAAATAGCGGCACATGCCGCCGATCTAGCCAAGGGTCATCCTGGTGCTCAGGACCGCGATAACGCCCTTTCCAAAGCCCGATTTGAGTTCCGTTGGCGTGATCAATTCCATTTATCCTTAGATCCGGAGCGCGCTCTCGAATACCATGACGAGACTCTTCCTGCTGAAGGCGCGAAGACGGCCCATTTCTGCTCCATGTGCGGACCCAAATTTTGCAGCATGCGCATTTCTCATGATATTCGCCAAATTTCAAGAGACCATAGTGAGGCGTTCGAAGCACTAGGCAGCGATACATCTATTCAAGAAGGCATGCAGCTAAAGTCGAAAGAATTCAAAGAAACGGGCAGTGCTATTTATAAATAGATATTAGATATTAGAAGTTAGATATTAGATTATTAGATATTAAATATTAAATACTAAGTGTTAGATATGTAACTTATAAAAATTTAAATGTTGAATAATCAAGAAAGCAGCACCTAGGTGCTGCTTTCTTATTTTATTATATACACAGGCTTTATCATCTTCCTCCCTGTCAGGGCAGGATCGTGAAAACTATCCGAAAAGTACTCTGTTATAAGGAATATATCTAGAAAGTTGAGCCCCGATACCGTATAGGGTTCAGCGTGCATTTAGTTCTTCTACAGTGTAAAAATAAATGCTTTATCTGCTTTGATGAAGCAATTGGATTACGGTGAGCTCAGGTTTTGCAAATAAGCGCACTGGCAGTCGGGTCGTTCCGATGCCTCGGTTGACGTAAAGTTTCAGCGACTTGCTTGTGTAGGGCAGGGAGTATAGTCCTTCCACATACTTTTGGGCTAACAGGGTTGTAACAGGCGGATCTAAGAGAGGAACCCTAACTTGACCACCATGGCTATGACCGGATAGTTGGAGATCAATCGGATAACCTTGTAGTTGATCGGCTATATCTGGCTCATGGACGAGGAGTAGGTTAAAGTCCTGCTCTCGGAGCGTTCGAAGTGTCCGGGCCACCTGCGGCTGTCCAAGCAAAAAATCGTCGAGTCCAGCTATGATGATATTCTCGCCTTTCGTGGATCGTATAGTATGAACCTCATTCACTAGTACGTTAAATCCTGCTTCCACCATATATTGCTTATACCCTCGGCTGCCTCCTCCCCCTCTGTCATGATTGCCGAACACAGCAAATTTCCCAAGTGGAGCATGTATCTTTTTCAATACTTGTTGGGCCTTTATTCTATTATCTAAGCCAAACTGCGTATAATTATCCATTAAATCTCCGGTAAACACTACAATGTCAGGTTTCATAAGATTAATGCGATCTACTAATTGTTGAAGCTGATCTACCGAATAATGGGGACCTAGATGCGTATCTGAAAATTGTACAATTTTTGTACCGTTAAAGGAGATCGGAACGAAATCATTAACTACATCTAGACGAGTAACTGATATAGATTTGGGTTCAATTTGGGTTGCATAGTACCCGGTTCCTAATAGGAGAAATAGTACAAAAATAATCATCCTTCTAAAGCTCACTTCTTCAGGTCTTCTTGTATGGCATTCCAGATGGGATTATGCGCCTTAACGCGGGCAGGAAGCTTCCCTTTTTCAATGGCATCCCAGTATTTCCAGTCTGGTTTCACACTGCCTAATTCATAGTCCATCCCATCCCATGTATCTTCACGAAAAGCATAGAAAGCCCAGTGCCAGCCATATTCATTAAAAATGGAGATAAGATCCGCCATGTATTGGTCCGCACCTTGGACCATTCGGTTCGTTCCGAATTCTGAGGCGATAATCCGGTTTGCAGGCACACCATGATCTGATGCCCACTTCGCAACAGGCTCTACAAATTGCTCTAGCGCTTGGCGGTTAAATTCTTTTTCTGTCTGATTATTTCCAACCTTAACGGTTCCCGGATAAGAATAGGTGAATCCCTTTTTCTTATTTTGACTCGTCATTTCATAAGGCTCATACATATGAAAAGCATATAGCACGTTCGGGTCATCCATGGGCTTCAAATACTTAAAGGCCCAAGGCGTTGCGTACAGTCCTGAATCTACAATAATGGGCGTCGTACTATCGACGGTTCTAATCCCCTTTACAATCGAGTCATAGAGCGCATTGAGGTCCGCTGCGGTATGTTCCACTTTGGTATACCAATTCGTATAATCTTGAGTCCAAAAATCATTAAAACCCGTAGCTGTCTCCGGATGAGGCTCATTAATGAGGTTATAGCCGATAACGGCTGGATGTCCTTTCAATCTTGTAGCTAGGTCTTTCCAAAACTCTGTAGCCTGATTCTGATATTCAAGATCATTCCAGATTCGATCGTCATTTTTATTTCCGTTAAACTGCCGCCAACGATCTCCTGGCAAGCTAAGCACGGTAACTACAACTTTCATTCCTTTGGCTTCCGCCGCATCCAAATCCGCTTTGAGTCTAACAAAATCCTCTTCTACGATACCTTTGTACTGATCGGAGCTACCTATTAGGAAGTCTGCATTACGGGTGTCCGCCTTATCATTAAATAGAAAATCACGATTTTTACTCCACTTATCGGGTGCGAGACGGACGAACTCTATCCCTTGCTCCTTGGCCGCTTCATAATTTTGGGGAAGCGATGTAGAATTCATGAAATTCGTTCCCTTGCGCTGTTCATCCCAATATTTCATTTTCTCTGAAGGAACCGTAGACTTTTTCTCCTGACTATTGTTTACTCCTGTAATTTTCACAGGCTTAGGAGCAGCTGTATTATTACTGCACCCCGCTATTACTGCCAAAATTGTAGCCGATACTAGAATCGTTTTTACGATGGGCCAACCCGCTGGTGTGGTTGTTTTGTTCATGTTCAATCACCTCGAAGATCATCTTACCCTTCGTGTGTTACGCCAATATGACAAACAAACCGCATTAAACGCATTAACAGTGCGTAGGGTTCATCGTGAAATTCGAAAATGGAGAGTCATTTATCAGTTTAAATAAACAGAATTTATGATTAGGTTTGACTTATAACAAACGAAATAATAAAATATCTATAAATAAACTAACGGAAAAGGTGTTTGGAATGGAAAACGAAAGAATTTGGAATGCTTCGATGAAGGATTTAGCCAAAGGATATACCGAAAATGAGGAAACTTATGAATGTATCGCTTGTGGTCGTCAGTTTGAGAAGGGACTTATTTATCCGGTTGAGGAACTGCTCTATGAAGCGGAGAAGTTTGTGGTCCTGCACATTGCTAAGGAACATGGCTCAGCTTTTGACTACTTGATCCAGCAGGATAAGCAGATTACGGGACTATCTGAGATTCAGAGTAAGCTACTTGGCCTCTTCTATGAAGGAAAGAGCGACAAAGAAGCTCAGGAGGAAATGGGCATGGGCAGTACGTCCACCATACGGAATCATCGGTTCGTGCTGAAGGAGAAGGAGCGTCAAGCGAGAGTCTTCCTGACCCTGATGGAGTTACTTCGCGCGCAAGAGAAGGGTACAGATTCGGGGAGACTTGGAGCGGCGAGAGCACGGACCTTAGAGGGACGACACCGATCTACAGCGACAGAGCAGGAGAAAGTGCTGGCGAAATATTTCCCGCAAGGGGTACAAGGCCCGCTTAAGAACTTCTCAATGAAAGAGAAACAGAAGCTTGTTGTCTTGCACGAGTTAGCCAAGCGATTCGAACAAGGGAAGCAGTATACAGAAAAAGAAGTGAATGAGCTACTTGGTCAGGCTTTTGAAGACTATGCCATACTTCGGCGTTATTTGATTGATTATGGATTTATGGCCAGACAAGAAGACGGGAGTGCCTATTGGCTCACCGAACTTGCAGAGGGGCAGGAGGAGAAAAGCTTGAACCGCAGAGACGAATTAAAACTTCAGGCTAAGGAAATCAAGATTGAAGCGGGTGTATTCCAGATACGCAACTTGGAGAATGGAAAGGTCTTCATTGATAGTAAACCAAATTTGAAATCCATGAATGGACATGAGTTTTCTCTAGACATGGGCTCGTTCATCAACAAGAACCTGCAAGCAGATTGGAAGAAATACGGTAAGGATGCATTCGTATTTGAGGTGCTTGAGGTCTTGAAGCCGAAGGATGGCGAGGCTAAGATTTATGATCCCAAGGATGCTTTGAAGAAACTTGAAGAGAAGTGGCTAGAAGCCAAACAACCTTACGGGGACCAAGGATATAATGAGTAGTCGAACTAAATAAGCATTAGTTAAGAGTTGATTCCTTAGAGGATTCAACTCTTTTTATGTGGACGAGTAATCTCTACGTATTTATTAGGAAGAGTTGAGTGGGGAAAAGTCCTGTGTGTGTCGTCCGTGAGATGGTTCCAACTTAACAAAGCTGGGTAATATGGTAAAGATTGGATAATTCTATACATAGGGAGCAATCTAATGGACGTACTAACCCATCAGAAGTTTGCAAGTCGTAATCTATGGTCAGGTTTCCTATTTGGAGTGGGACTCGTAGGTTTTATAGATGAGACCGTATTTCACCAATTATTACATTGGCATCATTTCTATGACAGATCTACACCTGAGGTGGGATTAGTATCCGATGGACTTTTTCACGCGTTCAGTTGGTTTGCCACAATTGGAGGACTATTTTTGTTCGCAGATCTTCGCCGCCGTAAAGTGCTCTCGGTTAGAAGATGGTGGGGAGGGGTATTGCTTGGAGCTGGTGTATTTCAGCTATATGATGGGACGATTCAGCACAAGCTGATGCGATTGCATCAGATTCGCTATGTGGAACATGTGTACATCTATGACCTCATATGGAACATAGCTGCGGTCATTATGATTTTCATTGGAGGTATTCTTATTGTGCGTTCGAAAGTAAAAAAGGACTTCTCGCTATGAATCATGTTCATGCTCTTAGCAGCGTGTTTAGTCTGAATATCGTGATTTTTATAATAGCTATTGTACTGTACATTACAGCTGCTTTAATTACCAATCGTACATATCGCTCATGGCCCAGATCTAGGTATTTCTTCTGGATCGCAGGTGTTTTAATCACTGCGCTGCCTATCATCGGCCCCCTAGCCAATCTAGCACATTTAGATTTTAAAGCACATATGGTAGGTCATTTATTATTAGGTATGCTTGCTCCACTTCTTCTGGTGCTCGCAGCACCTATGACTCTAATCATGAGAACTCTTCCGTTAGCTTTGGCTCGGCAACTGTCCCGTATCCTAAAGAGTAAGCTGATTCGATTCTTAAGTGATCCCCTTATAGCGGCGTTTCTAAATATCGGGGGATTATATATTCTGTATTTGACCGACTTATATATGTGGATGCAACAATCGATGTTGCTACATAGTATCGTATATCTTCATGTATTTTTTGCAGGCTATCTATTCACCATATCGATGATCTATATCGATCAACCCGCACATCGTACGAGTTATGTGTATCGTGCTGTTGTGTTTGTGTTTGCCCTAGCAAGTCATGGGATTCTAGCTAAATATTTGTATGTTCATCCGCCTACTGGGGTCCCTTCCTCTCAATCAGAGAGCGGTTCCATCCTTATGTATTATGGGGGGGATGCTATAGAGATAGTCATCATTACTATATTGTGCTACCAGTGGTTCCGAGCTACTCGTCCTAGTTTTGCGGAAGGCATTTAGGACTAAATCTCGATTCTTATTCATAAGGAAAGGGACAATCTATACTTGAATCGGCCTTTCCAAATGTGTTACATAAGGGGGAGTAATCATTCTGTACGGCTAGGGAGCGTTCATTAGATGTATCAATATATAGACAGACATTTTGATCATGTAGATTTTAGTCACTCCGATCAACGGGAAGGCGAGCTTATACGGTGCACTTTCGAGAAATGTACTTTTCGAGGAACATCAATGGAGGAGATAACGACAAGTGGATGTCGTTTTGTAGAATGCGATTTTACAGGAGCTCTATTGAATGCATCGATGCATACGGAATCAGCATTTGAGAATTGTAATTTTCAAGAGGCTAACCTATTTGTCTCCAAATTCACCCATTGTAAAATGACAGGTTCAGATTTCTCCCAAGCGCAGCTGGATGGAATTACTTTGGAAGAAGGGGATTGGTCTTATACCAATCTTAGACATGCCAATCTAGCAAAGCAGAATTTGCGCAACGTACGCTTCATCGAAGCAGATTTATACGGGGCTAATCTCGAAAAAGCTGATCTGCGTAAAGCGGAGCTGAGTATGGCCCAACTAACCAAAGCCAATCTACAACAGAGTGACCTTCGGGGAGCCTTGATTGATGGCATTGATTTTCGGACTTTATCTCTTCGCGGAGCAAGAATGGACACGGCCCATGGAGCGGCTTTCCTTAAAGTGCTCGGTGCAAAGATAGACTGAACAAAGCGAAGAGATTTTGTATAGTGCTACAATTTCAGGGGAGGGTTCCATTTGAGAAATGTATGGATCATTCTATTCGGCGTTCTTCTTATGGCCCTAAGTGGGTTAGAGAGGATCATCCTGTATGCCAGCAAGGCTAATCAGGTCGGTAATAATCTGCAAGAATTAACTGATCTTATACCCTCTTATATATGGAATATCACCACAATTACCTTTTTTGCAGGTATTCTTCTGGTTGGAATTGGTGCGATGCTCTATCTGCCCAATCGCTCTAAAGATCTAGCCTAAGCCATGTATTCGTTTCATACGCCAATCACATTATAAAAACAAGCCCCTTCACTTCGTGGCAGAAGTAAGGGGCTTGTTTTTATAATGTGGAATTACAAGCTCAGTAGTTCGCGAATTTCTTGCTCGGTCAGGGTGGAAATAGATTCTTGTCCGGGCTCAATCACTTCAGCAATCAGATCCTTTTTCTTCTGCTGAAGTTCATACATCTTGTCCTCAACGGTGTCTTGCGTGACCAGCCTGATGACTTGGACAACTCTTTTTTGCCCCATACGGTGGGCTCGGTCTGCGGCTTGCTCTTCCACGGCAGGATTCCACCATAAATCGTAGAGGATAACGGTATCGGCTCCGGTTAAATTAAGACCGGTTCCCCCTGCTTTCAAGGAGATCAGGAAGAGATCCTTCTCCCCTTCATTGAACCGATCGCACAGCTCAACACGATCTCGGGAAGGCGTCTGTCCATCTAAATAGAAGTAAGGAATACCTTCGTAACCGAGTTCCCGCCCTATGATACCAAGCATCTGAGTGAACTGGGAGAAAATGAGAACCCGTCTGCCCGAGCTTCGGCATTCTGCAATAATCTCCATTAGCTGATCAAACTTAGCAGAGCCGCCCTTATACCCTTCGACGAACAAGGCAGGATGGCAGCAGAGCTGACGCAATCGGGTAAGACCCGCAAGAATCTTGATACGATTCTGTTGGAACTCGTCATCTTTTAGATGCTTCAAGGTTTCTTCCCGGAGATTACCAAGATAGGCAGCATACAGCTTCTTCTGCTCAGGCAAGAGCTCGGAGATCTGCATGGATTCGAGCTTCTCTGGAAGCTCTTTGAGCACATCGGTCTTCAATCGGCGTAGCAAGAATGGACGAATGCGACGTGCGATCGTCTCGCGCGAGAGACTGCTGAATGCAACGCGGCTAGGGAAGAGGATCGGCAATACGACGTTATAAATGGACCAAAGCTCTTCAATGGAGTTTTCAACGGGCGTACCCGTCAATGCAAATGTATAGCGAGCATCGATTTTCTTCACGGATTGAGCCGTCTGCGTATAGTGATTCTTGAAAGCCTGGGCTTCATCCAAAATTAGGGTATGAAAGGCATACTTCGCATACGTATCTACATCCTGCCTAAGCAGGGGATAGGAAGTAATGATGACATCAAATTCGTCAGCATGTTTTAATACGCGATCACGCATCGTCTTCGTCCCATCCGCAATGACTGCTCGAAGACCGGGTGCGAATTTGCGAAGTTCATTATGCCAGTTGTATATAAGTGAAGCGGGACACACGATAATCGCGGGCACACGGTCTGAACGGATCGATGGTAATTCAGACACGAGAAAAGTTATAGCTTGCAGCGTTTTACCTAGTCCCATATCATCGGCTAGTATTCCCCCAAATTGATAATGAGCTAAGGTCTTCATCCACTGATAACCTAGTTTTTGATAGTCTCGCAGTATAGGCGCTAGCGAAGGAGGTACCTCGAAATCGATATCACCTGGGTTACGTATATGCTCCAATAATTGACGCAAAGATTTGCTAAACGTCACGCCAGCTACAGCTGCTTGCGGATCCATTACATGTAATGCCTGCAGTGCGGGCACCCGAAAATAGGGACCTTTGATATCGGGTTTGCGAATGCCAATTTCCTTCATGAAAGCTCCAATTCCCTGCCACTCTTTGGTGTCTAAAGGTAGGAGGGAACCTGTAGGTAGACGGTAATATTTACGTTTAGCTTCAAGTGCATGAAGGAGTTCTTTGACCTCATCTTCAGGGATACCATCGAGTTTGAAGCGGAGTTCAAGCCAGTTCGTCCTCTCCTCCAGATGAACGGAAATGGACGGTGTGGAAGGTGTCGGAAGCACCCGAACCTTCACCGCAGTGGTGGCATAGACCACTAACAGTTTCTCCAGATCAGGGATCGTGTGATGGAGGAAGTCGAATTCTTTCTCTTCATCGTCAATGAAATATCCACTTTCGGTCTGAGCAAAATGACTCTGCTGCATGATCGCCAAAATCCTTCGTTCCTGCTCTCCGTCCCGAATGAGAATTCGGTCCTCTCCTCGGCGTTCCCCTGCATCCTGCAAGGGATAGATAACAATATCCCCATATTGAAATTCCAGGCTAGCAATCAGCCGATCTCGAATACGGTCGAGATAGAGACGTGCCTTAAGGGGCGCCTGCATCAAGCGATCAGAGACGGCTTCGGCGACGTGGACTTCACCCATTTTCATCAGTGCAGGCACAACCTTTTCCATAAAAGGTTCCATCTGCTCTTTGGATATCTGAATCGTGGGTTGCCTAGATGTATCCAGCATACGCTTAAGCTCATGTAAGTGAGTGCACTGCTGCACAGGAAGCTTCAACAGCTTTCCTTCATAAAGGACGATGCCATAGGCCTCCAGAATAATGAGTTGATCCAGCCCTTGCACATCCAGCTGGTAGGTTGCTTCCTCATCCTGATCAAATCCAAATCGTAAAGGAAGTGCATGGTCGGCTACCTGAAGTGCTGTGAATGTGCCATTAGGTAATTCAACTTTGACAGTACCTGTCTCCAAGAGCAAAGGGAGTAATGTGTCCCAGAGTGACGGGGGAATAAGAAGCAGTCGGTCTCCAGCGGTATGTCTAGAAGAGAAGGCATATCCACTTAGGGTATCCCGGTACATCGTCTCTTCATGATGCACATCGATAAGCATTCTTAGCACCCGATCCTGCGCTGGATGAAAATAATGAAGCTCAGGGATATAACTGAAATGCTTGGTAAAGGTGTACTTGTCTCGTTGCTCATAGGACGTTAAAAATTCGCGAATTTTCTGTACAATGTAGAATCTTTTCTCGCCTACTCGAAGCTCTAAAGCTAACATATATTTACCCATTCCATAATGATGGGGCCTACAGATGAATTCGGCATCTAATGCAGTTAGGTCATAGGTTAGAATTCGGTTCTTGTGTCCCGTGCGAGCTGAATTCCCGAATAGTCCTAGCACTTCATCTGCTAGTAAGAACGGAGAGGACTCATTCCGCCTTGACCTCGGATGAAGTAAAGAAGGAAAGGAAGGACTGTGTTCAGCTAGAGAGGATGCTGAAGGAAGTGTCTGTGGTGAGCTGTTCATGGGATCGGGTCCAGCAAGTTCATATCGCTTAGCATGTAAAATATCTAGTAGAACAGCAGCCACATGTTCACAATACTGGAAGCTGGTATAGTAGGAGGGACAGCTGCATTTTGCAGACACATCATGGTTAGCATCTAGGATGACCGTCACCTCTTGCAGATCACTTCCCTTGACCGTTGCTTCGAAATGTCTAGCATTCGGACGATATAGGGTAAAAGTAACCTGACCCTCCTGATATAAGTCCGTGCCTCGTTCGAACGACTGTGGACCACATAGCAATGTAATGGTTCGTTCACTTAACTGAAAATTCATGCAAATCTACCTCCTTTCGGGCGAATAGAGGGTGGATATGTGAACATATCTCAACTCTGATTAGGTTTGAGCAGCTGATATAAGTAATCGACAGAGTGCATCGCATATTCAAAATTTAGAGGGTTCCCATCTTCGAATATCACCAAGCAAGGTACACTCGTAATCTGCCATGTATCGCGTAGGTGGGGCGCGTAATTAATATTTAATTTATATAACTCAAGCTCAGGCAGAGCTATATTTACAATGTCCAGCATGCGTTCAGCCAATTGGCATGTTCCGCAGAAGGTTGTATGGATTAGTAGGGCCATTTTCCCCGTAGAGTGGGTTAGGTAATGGAGCAGCTCCTGCTCTTGCAGTTCATGTAACGGCAATGGAATTCCTGCCTTTCCTAAGTATAAAGTGAACGATGTAACTCTCCTCAGTATATTGAAATCAGATGCGAATTACGAGCGTTTGTTCGGGAAAAAGGATGGAAATAAATCATGATCTATCCTAGGGAGGATAAAAAGGGGGCTAGGAATTGTCGATTCTTTTATTCATCTTGGCCGGGATTGCTGAGATTGGAGGAGGTTATCTTATCTGGCTTTCTCTCCGAGAGGGCAGGCCGCTTTGGTTCGGTGTAGTTGGCAGTATAATACTCATCATCTACGGAATCATTCCAACGTTACAGAAATTCCCCTCTTTTGGCCGGGTATATGCTGCCTATGGAGGTATCTTTGTTGTGATGGCTCTGTTCTGGTCTTGGCTAGTCGATAAAAAAACACCCGATGTCTATGACTGGCTAGGTGCGGCGATTTGTCTTGTGGGTGTCTCTGTCATTTTGTGGGCGCCAAGAAGTGGCTGAAGAATGGGCAAGTCGGAAGAGATGCATCAGGATTATCAATGGTGTACTGACATCCGATGAGACTGCGCCCGCATAAAAATACCCCCGCAAACGATATTTATCGTTTGCGGGGGTATTTGGCTTCTCACAGATGTAATCGGTGATTAATCTGAGAACAATACACCATCAAAGTTTTCAGGTCCAACACGGATAGTACCTAGCAAATTGGAAGATACAAAAGCGGTGTATACAAGTTGGGGTGTAATCGGCGGGATATAGTCATCCGCGGAAAAAGTAATAATCTGAGGGGCAAGCACACTCACATTAAATGTAGAAGTAGCTGAATAAATTACAGGATCTGTCGGTAGCGTTCCTCTCACGATAGTTACAGTAATCCCAACAAGTGCTAAGGGAACCTGCAATGAGATGGTCCCTTTGAACTGAACGCGAGGAGTTCCTCCTACATTAAATGTTGATAGACCAATTTGTCCAAAAAGCTGAGGGGTATTCACTGCAAGAATAGGGATGGCAATGGAGTTGGCTGTACTAGCATTTTGTGATGTTCTAGCATCTATGACTTGAGTCATATTAAATTCCACCTTTCATAGGATGTACGATAGAGTATGAATTAGGTTTAACAGATTCTTGGACACCCTCTAACTGTGCATCCTATAAAGGATAGAGAATTTAGCAAAAAACAAAATGCATTTCTTTTATCAAATGGTAGAGGAATCTAGGAAGCTGGTAGGATTAATGGAGCCAATCCTCCAATGCTAGAACCTTTATAAGCTCGTAAAGAATGATCTATAATCATCTTTTTCCCAGCTACTGCGGTATAGCCATAATGTGAACCCATGATCTTCACTAATTGAGCATCAAGGTTATCATTTTTATTGAAAGGCTGCTGAATCAGATTTTTCTTATTTGTGAGTTGCCCCATCCAAGTTGTGGTCACTTTATTGTCTTTAATTTGAAGTTGAATGATGAGGTTATATAAGGGCTTTGTTCCGAGCCAAGCCTTACTATAAGGTTCAACATCTCCACTTAAACCTCGATTGATGATGTGAAGAGTAAGCCGTGTTGGATCGCTAGGATCGAACCAAATATGATAGAGATCAAAGTCAGAGATGGGCTCCTTCAGTGCTGAATTCAGCGCCAGCAGCTGTCCCCAAGTGTGGAAAGATTCGCCGACTTTCTGATCAAGCTCGTCACGATTTCCATTCGGGTCCATGAGCTTGGTGAGTGATTGTTGCTGTTGAGCAATGAACGCATTAGTCAGAATCGACGCTTGTTTACTCCCTTCGAACCAACGAACCTGCGAATCTAACGTCTGCGAGACGAATCTTAGCGGTACATAAGTTCTTCCACTGCGCAGAACGGGGGGAGTGGATAGTTGTAGAGGGACCTTATTTTTGAAAGCTGTCTTTGAGCCAATCGTTAAGGTTAACACAGAAGCCCCATTCTTGACTGTAACTTGTTGCTTGGCTGCATTCCAATCATAGCTTAGTTGAAGAGCAGATAAGGAACGAAGCGGAATATATAAGGTGTTTTTGATAAGAAGAGTGGGCTGGGGAGATACAAAGGTATCATTAATAGATAGTGATATTGGTGTAGAAGCGGCTTGGCCATGAGCAGGTGCCGTAAATCCAAGAGATACAGAACTTATAAGCAGTAGCATGAGTACCAAAATCTTTGTATGTTTCAAAAAAGTCAGCTCCTTTGTTCTAAATTCAGGGTCGATTCCCTTGAGGAATCGCTAATTATTTAACCGGAGTAGGCCTATTAGTAAGAAAGAAGTGCCGAACTCCTTAGAGGAAGCTTCCCTCTCGCGCATGTCCCGTATTTCTACAGCTTCAGAGTCTCTGAATATGTCTCGCAACAAGATTCTCAACCGGTGCATTCACGAAAAAGGGAGTACCTCGATTGCGATCTGCATAGAACGAATTCCAATTGAAACGGGAGTTTCCTTGAGTAAGCTGTCTAACATTTGAAGAATGTCATCATGATGAAGAATGTTTACTGAATAGAGTTCACCTCCTGATATAGTATTATTTTACCATATTATGTAGAATTTTAGGGTATTTTGTATAGTATATGGATGTAATATGAGGGGGAAATATCACTAAAAAGCAGACCTCTCCATCGCTGAGAAGGTCTGCTTAGATAGTTACTTATGAAGTGAGAAATGCTGAATTAAAATCTTCGACCGGCACCGCCGCCTCCAGAGGAACCGCCACCCCCACCGTTAAATCCACCCCCACCGCCACCGCCACCACGACCGCCGCGTCCAAGTATGGACAATAGCGTCATCGTGATGAAACCGCGGAAGAAGATGAAATCGACGGCCATGAGGCCGATGATGATAATGACCCAGAAGATGGAGATCCCTCCGCCTTCATTTCCACTTTGGGAGGATCCGGGAGATGGAAGCACCACGGATTCCGGGTGAAGTTTGTCTTGTACTTTATATTCTGTAGCAACCTCATTATATAGAGTCTTATAGGTCTCTATAATCGCTTGATCCGGCTTGTTTTGCTGAAAATAAGGGATGGATACCTCATCTAGTATACGGCCTGCTTTGCCATCTGGGATGGCGCCTTCAAGGCCATATCCGACTTCAATGCGAAGCTGGCTCGCGCCCTGCTGGCTGCTTAGAGATACGACGAGGAGTACGCCGTTGTTGAGCTTGGCATCTCCAAGTTTGTATTGTCGTAAAGCACGGTTCGCATATTGTTCCACCGACTCTTCCCCAATTGTGGGTACGGTAAGCACCGCGACCTGTGCCTTAGTAGCGCCTTCTAGAGCCCGACCCAAGCGATTCAATTCATCTTTTTGTTCTTGATTCAATAGATGCTGAAAATCCTGAACATAGATATCTCCTTGAGGAGCGGGAATTTCGATAACGGCAGCCCATGCAGGGGCTGCCCAAGCGAATATGAACAGCAACGTAAAAAATGCAGACAGCAGGCTCCTTGGACAACCTTGCTTTAAGCGACGGCCAAGCAAGCCTGCAAAAGGAACCTCCTTGTGCTTTTCAGTGGCTGCTTGGAAATCCGAAGCTAGTGCTCGGTTTACCTGAGGAGAACTCAGGCGGTTACCGTTCATGCGCTCTTACCAGATGAAAGTAGAGTCAGCTTAGGATTGTTATTGAAGTTGAACGAAGTTGATTTATCCTCATCACTAAAGTCGACTTCTGGATTATTACGGGATTCCGTCGTAGTCTGGAAGTATTCTTTTTTGTCGAATCCAAGGATGCCAGCCATCAGACTGCCAGGAAAGCGGCGAATCATCTTGTTATAATTGGCTACTACAGTATTGTAATCTTTGCGTGATACCGCAATACGATTTTCAGTTCCAGCGAGTTCATCCATCAATTGCTTGAAATGAGCATCGGATTTGAGGGTTGGATAGTTCTCAACTACTACCAGCAATCGGCTCAAAGCGCCTTGCAATTGTTCATTGGCTTCCGCTTTCTCTTGATTCGTGCGTGCGCCACCTAGAGAAGCTCGTGCATCCGTTACAGATTTAATGACATCTTTCTCCTGCTTGGCAAATCCCTTTACCGTGTTAACCAGATTGGGAATGAGATCATACCGACGCTGTAAGTCGGTTTCAATGACACTGAATTTCTCATCAACCTCCGTCTCTGCATTAACGAACTTGTTATAGTTGCTGATCATAATAATTCCTAAGATGACGACGATCGCAACGACCGCAATAATGGGAATAAGACAACCTTTTCCTTTTGGCATTATGTAGTCCCCTTTTCGATTAATCTAGTGCATGTAGTTTGTTTGTACCCGAAGACAGCAAGTGAGAAACCACATTCCGGCAATGTACAAGAGAATCAAGCTCTGAGATAATAAGAAATGATCTGAAAAGGAGGTCATTTCTTGTACCCTCTAACGAAGTTGAATGACTCCCACAGGCACTTCCCGGGCCTGCCGATGCTCAAACGAGAAGTGCTTTATACAGGCATGAATGGGCAACAAGTTGAACGTATATACAGTACTCTGGACAAGTCTTACATTTACAAACCGCTGACTAATGATAGCCAGTCTGGCAGGGAGCGATGGATCTACCATCATATTCTTCCGTTACTGCCTGATATTTATCCAGCTTTAGTGGATGCAAGCTTTGAAAAAGAGGGACCAGATAGCTGGCTCCTTTTCGAGGATTTAGGTCCTTTACGTCACGTGTTTCGAATGGATACCGCTCGTGAAGTGCTTAAGCATATGGCTAGGTGGCATACATTTCCTCATCATCATTGGCCCGATGGACTCACCTTGCAGGGGCCTAAACCCTCCATTTTGCAGATGGCTGCCGAACTTTGTGCGCGTGCGGAAGACTTGTACAGAGTTACAGCTTGGGCAATTCCTGAAGAAGCCGAAAACATAGTTCAGTTCATTCGGGCTGTGGATGTGGACGAGACTTTTTTCCGGGATGCTGTAGTGCTTACGCATGGAGATCTACATTTAGGTAATTATAGTAAGGTGAGAGGGCGAACGATGATTCTGGACTGGGAACATGCTCACCTGAACCTGCCCTATTGGGATCTGTATCATGTTCTTGATGTATCACATCCGTTATACCCTAGACGCATCACCCCTTCCCAGCGTACAACCCTGCTTCATTACTATATGCATCAATCAGCACAGTATGGCGAGAAACTGGACAAGGAAATTTTTATGAGGAACTATCGTGTGTTTAGCTGTGTTTTTTCGCTTTGGATGTTGTTATTAGTAGAATCTGATTTGAGTAGTGGGCAGACCCCTTGGCCGCAGGACAAACTTTTGGTGCAACGCGAAGAAATTAAGGACAGTTTAAGGCACAATATTCGTCGATGGAGATAGCACGAGGAGCGGTAATGCAGCGCCAGGCGCGGATGCAATAGAGATCCGAAAGGCGGCTGGACGATGAAAAAAGTAGGATTAGTAATGAGGAAAATTCAATTTGCTGAGCGCCAAGGTCCAAAGGTATTCGCCGATCGCTTACAAGCGCTAGCCCGAGAATTAGGCGTGGATATTGTGTTTATCTCACCCGAACGGCATGTAAGTGAATTCGACTGGCTTCCTGGATATGAACATGAGAAGGGTGACCTCGTGAACTACGATGTCGTTCTTGATCAAATCTATAATAGACATATTGAGCATGTCATTTATACGGTTTCGGGATTTACCTTTCTTAATATGTTCCTTAAAAACAGTGTGCTTTTTCCGCATAGCTTTCCAGACCCTGCCTTGACAGGGTATGAGATGATGAAGCCTTTCTATACGATGGTGAATAAAGCTATTGTGCAGACTGAATTTTTGAAGAGAGAAATTAGCCGTAACTTTGGTGTCACAGATACCAAAGTTATCCCGATTGGATTCGATGAACGCTTGGCAGAGCGGTACTATGATCCTGAGCAGGTTGTACATAACCGTATATTGTGGATGGGCCGAGATGAGGAGAATCGTAGACCAGACATCGTGCTCGATTATGCCAGACATAATCCGGACAAGGAGGTCATTATGGTGTTCGGAGGCGAACGCTATAAACAAAGTATGAAGAAATACAGCATTCCAGATAACGTAAAGCTTAAGTTCGCACTTACCCAAGAGGAAGTATTCCAACTCATGAATTCCGCCAAAGTATACTGGAGCTGTTCTAAGTTTGATACCTTTGCAATGCCGCTAACGGAAGCGCTAGCGATGGGCAAAATTGTTGTAAAACCCGAGCACCCTTGTTACGATCATATTAGCGCACAGCATGCTTTTTCTGGTAATGAGCATAACTGGTTTGAACTTGTTAATATGGCAGCAGCCTCTCCCTTGAAGAGTTCATGTGAGAACCGTGCCTATGCATTTGAGAAATTCTCAAGTCAAGTTATGAAGCAGGGTTACGCAGATTTCTTCGATCAATGGCTTAGTAGTTAATTTAACCAGACTGCATCATGAAGTAATTCACTCCACGTTAGGACCACATCTTCTGAGACTATCATCTACGTACATCTAAGGTAAGATACTCCACGATAATTCACCACATCTAGGCTTTAACCGACGTTTAATGACTTCCTACTAAAGACTATCAGCTTTATGTTCACTGTATAATTTTTCAGTACAAGGATGTCGGGGCTATTCTCAATCGACATCCTTATTGCTATGCAACGTTCTTCTTCAACATCTACATCTACATCTACATCTAAATCTATATTTTACTAAAAAAATTTACTTAGAAAAGTTATTAAAAGCAATTACGAAAATAATGCCTTCCTCATGATGTAATAGGTGCACAAAAAAAGACACCTTGGCAGGTGTCTTGGAGCCGCAAAGCTTTAGAAAGAGAGCGGCGTGACGTATACATTAATCTTGTTGAGCATCATGATGCATATAGGACAGCTTGCGAATAATTTCTCTTTGCCATTTCTCATCTCCGAGTTGCACAGCGAGGTTGAGAAGATCCAAATATTCATCAATCTGTGGATGTATAGTTACATTTGGGGTAAGTGTTCTCATGCGCGTTACTCCTTTGAGTTCAAATATCAAGATCTAGTAGATAATGAGAATCATTATCATGAACTTTCTATCTTTATATTATGCATGATCCTGTTCAAATTGCAACAGTTAAACGAAGAAATTTCTCACAATTACATAATTATGATGAAGCAAAAAAGAGCGGTCCCATCGCCAAAGTAATAGGCCGATTCACTATGGATGTAGAGATACGGTAGAAGAGATAGGGCAGAATCCAAACACCTGTTGGTAGTGTTCGACACTCAGTTCTACATTCGCTACAATGACATATGGACATGCACTTTGTATGCTTATTTCCTCCAAGGGCTTTGAATTTTGGGCCATTCTTAAAAGTAAAGGAGATCCTTATACCATGAATACGTGCGAAATTGGAACCGAGCTACTGCATCTTTTAGATGGGCAAGACCTAGCTATGAAGCAGCATGATGCCTTGCTATTATTGACGGTAAATGAAGAGGGCTGGCCTCATACAGCTATGATTAGCGTGGGTGAAATTGTAGCACTCAATGCAACAACGCTTCGTATAGGGGTATGGCCAGGTACAGAGACTAGTCGAAACATGGTCCGGACTGGACAAGCTACGTTGGTTGCCATAGTGCAGGATCTAGCCTATTATACCCGGCTCACTCTCCAGAATTTAGCAAGTCTAGAGCCTACGGAAAATCTACGTCAACGCTTTGAAGCGCGGGTGGTCTGGACAAGAGAAGATAAGGCTCCCTATGCGGATATTGTGAGTGGAATTTCCTTTGAATTGCATAATCCAGTAGAAGTCCTCGCCCGTTGGGAAAGGACCGTACAAGATTTATTGAAGTAAAGCAGCGATGTCGATTGGTGCTACATCCAAAAGATCATGTACATATAAGCTCATTCGAGAGGTTCCTCGGATGGGCTTTATTTTTATCTATATGATAATAGAAAAACCCTATTACTGAAGCCATTGACGACTGTCTAGTCTCCCGTGTAAAGTAAGGTTCAACATAATACCTAATTAAACAACTAGGAATTATAAGAATATTAGCAGGAAGACAACTCAACAGGGGGTTTGTGATGAATGAGTTCTATCGGTTAGGCTCTATCGTAGTCCCCATGGATGAGCGCGAAGAATATGAACGATTTCATGAAATCGTTCATGACAGGTGGAGACATCACTATCGTTCTCCTAAGAAAGGTGGTACATCCTGAACGATATGAACACTACAAACAGGGTCAAGCCAAATCACAACCATCGGAGGTCAGTTCATGAAAAAAGTTGGGGTATTTTGGGTGACGATCAGTATGTTGATGACGATGCTCTCTGGATGCGGAGCCGAGAAAGAAGCTGCGGCTGTCGATGCCAAGACAGGTTCGAACATAGCAGTACGGAAAATTATTGTGGGAACCGGCACACAGTTTCCGAACGTTTGTTTTTTAGATGATAAAGGTAAGCTTACGGGCTTTGATGTGGAGCTCGTTCGGGAGCTGGATAAGCGACTGCCTGAGTACGAATTTGAATTCAAAACGATGGAATTCTCCAGCCTTCTGCTGAGTTTGGGAACGAAGAAGATCGATTTTATTGCTCATCAGATGGAGAAAAATCCGGAGCGCGAAGAGAAATTCCTATTTACCAAAGAACCTTATAGTATCTTCTTAAATAAAGTAGTCGTTCCTAAGCGCAACACGGATATTAACTCCATTGACGATTTAAAAGGCAAAAAAGTGATTACGTCAGCTACTAGTAACGAGGCGTATATCTTGCAGCAATATAATAAGAAAAACAACAGTGCGATTGATATCGTCTACTCCAGCGGAGCATCCAATGATACGACCAACCAAATTTTGAACGGGCGTGTAGCGGCTACTATCAGCACTTCTTTTGCACTGAAGTTCCTACCGAATGGAGATCAATTGAAGACGGTAGGCGATGCTTTAACCCATTCAGATGTACTGTTCGTGCTTCGCAAAGATGAGCAGGAAGTGGCAGATAAGCTCGATCAAGCTATTAAAAGCGTGAAGGACGACGGTACACTAGCCAAGCTCAGCATCCAGTGGCTGGGCGAAGATTTCACCAAGACGAAGTAAAGATACGAGTATGAATACTTCCTTTCAATTATCTTACGTATTCGACTTTCTGTTCAAGCTGCTGGGCTATGTGCAGATTACCCTTTTCATTGTGGCAAGCTCAATTGTACTGGGGCTAGTGGTGGGTCTAGTCCTTGCCCTGCCTCGAATGTATCAAGTGCCTCTTTTAAAGCAGTTGTCTGCCGTCTTCGTCTCATTTTTCAGGGGAACGCCAGTATTGATCCAACTCTTTTTAATCTATTTTGGTGTGCCGGAACTGCTGAAAGTGGTGAATATCGATGTGACGAAGGCCCCTGTTTTACTTTTTGTAATTCTGACCTATACGCTGAATAGCGGAGCTTTCTTAAGTGAAATTATCCGAGGAGCTGTAGCTGCGGTAGATCGGGGCCAAGTCGAGGCGGCTTATGCCGTAGGCATGAGTAAATATCAGGCATTTGTAAGAATTATGTTGCCACAAGCCCTGTCGGTATCTATACCTATTTTTGCAAATAAAGTGCTGGCTAATCTTAAAGAGACTTCTCTAGCCTTTACCCTTGGACTTATGGATATTAACGGAAAAGCACAAAGTCTAGGATCCCTGACTAATCATTTTGTAGAAAGTTATATTGCCTTATCAGCACTGTACTTTGTCATGGCCATCTTAATAGAGCAGTTGTTCTTATGGTGGGAGCGGCGGATGCACCGGCATGAACAAGGATATATCTCTCCATTACAAGAGCTAAAGTTTTCTCATACAGCTCGACGTCTTCGTGATCAGAAGGAGGATGCTTTATTCAACTCGACCCAAGGTTTATCTTAACGGCCTTTCTGTCTTTGTTTCAGGCCCTTCCTATGACCCTATTGATTACTGCCGTGTCACTTATAGGAGGCTTTATCATTGGAATGATTGTGGCGCTTGTCCGCATCTATCGTGTTCCATTTCTTCGTGGGCTAGGGGCAGCCTATGTAACGGTCATTCGAGGGACGCCGATGCTGATGCATCTGTTCCTCATTTATTTCGGACTGCCTGTAGCGATCGATAGTTTCTGCGGCTTTGTGGGCATTCATTTCAGTTCCACTTCGATTCCCATTCTGTATTTTGTATTCATTGCTTTCTCAATAACGGCGGGGGCTTATAGCGGCGAGGTCATCCGCTCAGGCATTCTGGCTGTGGACCGAGGTCAAGTGGAAGCTGCACATTCTGTTGGCATGTCTAGTGTCCAGACGTTTCGCCGGATCATTCTTCCTCAGGCGCTCTCGGTTAGTCTCCTGAATATCTCAAGTGAGGTGATTGGGATGCTGCATGGTTCCACGCTGGCTTATACCGTATCGATTCGAGAGATTAATGCGCAGGCTAATATCGTGGCGTCTAGCAATTGGAAGTTCTTTGAAGCGTATATCGCAGCGGCACTCCTATTCTGGGGAATAACCTTGTTAATCGAACGGGTCACGGCTTTTCTAGAAAAGAAAATGAATACGTACAATCGAGGCGGGGTAGCATGATTACAATTCAGAGTTTGACGAAGTCTTTTGGTAAGCAGGAGGTCCTCAAGAGCATCGATCTGCAAGTACAGAAGGGAGAAGTTGTGGTTATTCTAGGGCCAAGCGGTTCGGGCAAAACCACGCTACTTCGTTGTCTGAACTTTTTAGAGAGACCTGATGGCGGTAAGGTATCCATTGGCGACTTACAGGTGAACTGCAAGAAGCCAAGTAAACAGGAAATTTACGACCTAAGAAAGAAGACAGCCATGGTATTTCAGCATTATAATCTATTCAAGCACAAAACGGTTCTGGAGAATGTGATGGAAGGTCTAGTCATCGTGCAGAAGCAAAGTAAGCTTAAAGCTCGTGAGAAGAGTGTTCAGGTGCTTGAAAAAGTAGGCTTAGCTGAAAAGCTGAATGCTTATCCAAGCCAGCTCTCTGGGGGGCAGCAGCAGCGAGTGGGCATAGCTCGGGCGTTGGCCTTGGAACCCGAGGTTATTTTGTTTGATGAACCGACCTCGGCCCTAGACCCCGAGCTTGTAGGTGAGGTCCTCTCCGTGATTCGTAAGATTGCGAAAGAAGGCATTACGATGATTGTGGTGACTCATGAGATGAATTTTGCGATGGATGTCTCGAATCATGTGATCTTCATGGATGGGGGAGTGATTGTGGAGGAGGGCACGCCCACAGAAATCTTCCGTACACCAAAAGAGGAACGAACTCGGCAGTTCCTGAAGCGGATTACACCAGAGCTTACGTATGACATTTAGACAGGAGGCATCTGTATATGACTACTCATTCTATACTCTCACCCAAAGCTTACGCATTGACGGACCAACTTATTGCGATTAGGCGTCAGTTACATCAGCACCCCGAAGTATCTCATGAAGAGATTCAGACTACGGCATCTATTCGAGGGTGGCTCGGGCAAGCGAACATTCGCATACTAGATGTCCCACTAGCAACAGGTGTAATTGCAGAGGTCGGAGGCCAGCGCGGCGGGCCCATCATTGCCCTTCGGGCAGATATCGATGCTCTGCCCATTCATGAGGAGACAGAGTTCGAATTCTCATCCCAAATAGCGGGTACCATGCACGCCTGCGGCCATGATTACCATACGGCTTCCTTATTGGGGGCCGCTTTCCTGCTTAAAGAACAGGAGGAGGAACTTCAGGGAACTGTTCGGTTCATATTTCAGCCTGCTGAAGAGAAGGCTGAAGGGGCCGAACTCGTTATTCAGAGCGGTGCATTAGAAGGGGTTCAGGCCATCTTCGGCTTGCATAACAAGCCGGACTTGCCTGTGGGAACTATCGGCATCCGATCCGGTCCGCTGATGGCCGGTGCGGACGGCTTCGTGATCGAAGTAGAAGGAACCGGAACCCATGCAGCTGTTCCGCAAAGTGGAAATGATCCGATTGTTGCTGCCTCGCATATCATTACAGCGTTGCAGTCTATTGTTAGTCGAAATGTGAACTCGCTTCAGAGTGCCGTCGTTAGCGTGACTCGTTTTCACAGCGGGACCGCCTGGAATATCATTCCGGATAAAGCGGTATTAGATGGTACAATTCGTACGTTCGAGGAAACGGTACGGGAGAAGGTCCTCGCCCGATTCGAAGAAATTGTGCAAGGCGTATCTTCTGCATTCGGGACTCAAGCGGAGCTTCGATGGCTTCAAGGTCCGCCGCCTGTTCATAATGATGCGTTGCTGGAACCGCTGGTGCGAGAAGCTGCGCAGCTTGCGGGACTTACGGTCGTCTTACCAGACCCCACCTCTGCTGGGGAGGATTTTGCATTTTATCAGAAGCAAATTCCTGGTTTTTTTGTCTTCATGGGGACATCGGGATCGCACGAATGGCATCATCCTTCTTTTGATTTGAACGAAGACGCTTTAGCGCCAAGCGCTTCTTATTTTGCAGCGCTTGCGGAGCTTGCATTGAACTCTTTTTCTGACAATATCTCAGACTAAATAGCAGATTATATTGCTAGATCTACAAAAAGTATAGGTGTTAATGCAAACGAGCCGAAAAGCTCGTTTTTTTGATCTTTTTATCCATCGTTCATTGCAGGAAATTACAAAAGATATGTCGAAGCTGTACATACCTAATTCGCTCAGCCATGACTAGAGCTATCTCTAGAGCCATGGCAGCACCCTCTCTCAAGACTAGACAACGGGACGATAGAATAGATCGACAGAATTGCGCCAAAAGGAGGAACTTAAGCTAATGAATTGGGTTGTCGGCTCCTTCATTTTTATTTGTGTAGGTCTGCTTGGATTCCTGTGGACCTCATATAGACTTTATCAGTACAAAAGACGTTTGCATGATAGTGAAGAACGATATCATACGGCTTCATACGGCTCTGACATTATTATTTGGAATATGGATATTGCTAAGGAGAAGTATTATATATCAGATCCTTGGTATGCGCTCATGGGTTATGTGCGTGGTGAATTCAAAGGGCAACTTCAATCTTGGAGAAGTCTAATTCATCCAGAGGATCGTCTGAGCGCCGAAGTAGCTAGAGCTGCCCACATGACAGGCAATCAGGCTATATATCGTGCGGAATATCGGATGCGAAAGAAGGACGGGGAGTATTTATGGTTCGAAGTCAGGGGTAAAGCCATCCGAGATAAATATGGAACACCCCTTCGCATGGCAGGCTCCATTATGGATATTACAGCTAGTAGAGAGAAAGCCGTCTTACTTCAATTAAGTCACGATGAGATGAAACGCAAAGAAGAATATCATAATTTAGTGCTTGGTGTGTCCAATGACGGAGTCTGGGAGCTAAATATAGAGGATCGACGCATCTATTTATCTCCACGACTTCAAGATATGCTAGGCTACGAATCATTACATTACATAGATACTGATAGTTTAACAAAGTATATTCACCCTGATGATGAAGAAGCCATTAGAACAGCAGCGCAGCAGTATTTCACGAATTCCAGTGAATATTTTCAATGTGAATATCGGATGAGAAAGGCTGGGGGGAAATATACCTGGTTCTTAGCTAGAGGTCGTGGCATTTTTGATGAGAATGGTAAAGCCACGCGTATGGCGGGCTCCAATACCGACATTGATGAGCTAAAGAAGGTTCAAGAACAGTTACAGTTACTGGCCTATAACGATACGCTAAGTGGTCTTCCTAATCGCCTCTATATGTTGGAAGAGTTGGATCGCTTCTTCAGGCAGCCTGAAGGCGGAATTGCCGTGTTCTTTATTGATATGGATAATTTCAAATTCATTAATGATACGCTGGGCCACAAATCAGGAGATCAGCTGATCAGGCTGGTGAGCCAACGGCTGTCTACTTATTTGCCCCATGAAGGAATGTTGTTCCGTTGGGGTGGAGATGAATTTGTCTACTTATTAAAGATGACTTCGTGTGATAATGCCAAAAATATTGCAGAGCATATTATTCGCCAATTCAAACAACCGATACTCTTGAACGAAAATCAGCTTCATGTCTCCGTGAGTATTGGTATTGCCACCTATCCTGAAGATGGAAATAGCGCAGAGGAACTGCTAAAGAACGCAGATCTGGCTATGTATCGTTCCAAGCGTGCGGGAAAAGGCATTTATACCCTATATGACCGTTCTATGCATGAAGACTTAACTCAGCGAATGCTGATGGACAAACATTTAAGGACTGCATTAGATCAAGATGAATTCAGTCTGTACTATCAACCGCAACTCAGTTTTGAGACGGGTCAGATTGTTGGATTTGAAGCCTTGCTTCGCTGGTCAAGTCCTGAGCTTGGCAACGTCCCACCAAATCTGTTCGTTCCCGTAGCTGAAGACAATCGTCTAATTATCTCGATTGGTGAATGGGTGATGATTACGGCTTGTGCTTTTATGAAAGATCTCCATAATAAGGGCTACACAGAGTGCCGTATTTCTGTGAATATCTCCGTCATTCAGATGGCGCAGGATGATTTTATTTCTACCGTGCTAGATATTCTAGAAGATACAGGGCTTGCTCCATCTTTCTTAGAGCTAGAAATCACAGAGTCTATTTTTATGGATTCTTATGAAATCATTATTTACAAGCTGGAAATCCTTCGATCCTTAGGTGTGAGAATTGCACTAGATGATTTCGGAACAGGTTATTCATCGCTGAGCTATTTGAAGCAGCTGCCGATTTCAACTTTGAAGATTGATAAATCTTTCATTGATAATTTGCCGGATGAGTCGAAGAATCGCTCCCTCACGGAAGCCATCATTGTAATGGGTCACAAGCTGGGACTGGAGATTGTAGCCGAAGGGGTAGAGAGTTACAAGCAGCTTGCGTTCTTGAAAGAAAGCGGCTGTGATCACATTCAAGGGTACTTCCTCAGCCGACCGGTTGAAGAATCTCAGGTCCCTGTATTAATGGAGAAGTATTAAAAAGCCATCCAAGTGAATCGACGCAGTTTTAAGCAAAAAAGACAAGACCTTACTCAAGCCTGAAGGCGGAGGGTCTTGTCTTTTTTTTATGATATTTTATTTTAAGGTATAAGGGAGTTCAAATGTCCAAAGATCGGTACCATTCTCTTTGGAATCGGGACGATCTACTCCAAAATCATTATCATTGACGATGACAAGGGTATGTCCATTGACTAAGGAGATACCTTCGATTTTTTCATTCGGATACTTGAATTCAACCGCGTCGAGAATGGTCGTCTTTTGGGGACTAGTCACGCCGGCCTTAGATAGCTCGGCAGGAGATAACTGCTCCAGCGTCTTCCCAGCTTTGCTCGTATCGTCATACTGTCCTAGAATGTTGGTTGCTTTGGACAAGTCTGTAAGGTAGATTTTCTTCAGTTGTGCCTTATCTCCTGCGTTCTTATCACGCTCATCAATCAGAAGCATATTCTCATTAATGACATTGAGATCAGAGATGACAATATCGGATTGCTTCAAGTCTTTGTACGACTTCGCGTCCTCTGTCAAATAGACATATTCCGCTACGGGTTGCAGAGTAGCTAGATCGATTTTTAGGATACGTAGCGCACGTGAATTGTCCGTAGATTTATCCGGATTACGGAGTGGGCTCTGCATCGCAGTGAACAACCATTTGCCATCAGGCGTAATTCCTACAGCTTCTGCACCTCGATTTTGGCGACGGTTGAGGTAGGAAGCAGGTAAGTTCTCCTTTAAAGGAAGAGCACTAGTATTTAGTTCTGTACCAATGCCTTTAGGGGCTAGCCTTTGTAATAGGGTGCCATCCCGGCTGACTTGAACCAAATAAGGGCCATATTCATCGGAAATCCAAAATGTGTCGTCTTTAGGATTGTAAGCAAGTCCTTCTACGTCAAGCCCATAGATGTCATAGGAGATCACGTTCGCAGCCGCTTTATCATAAGGAATCTCATCTCTGGATTTGAGATTCGGTAGGCCTGTAATCAGTGAAGTGCCGGTCACTGCGTCGGTACCTTTGATTTTAAGTGGAATGGTCTGAAGGACTTTAATCTGTCCTTGGCTTAGTTCAATTTTGTAAATTGTAGGTGTATAGTTCGGCATAGGGAAGGTGCGGCGTGTAGTACCGTTGACATCGACTTCGCCATTTGGACCCCGATCTGCTGTCGTATAGAAGATATTATCTGCATCTCCGGGAATATGGGTTAAGGAAGAGCCAATGCCAAATTTGATGCCCGGCGCTAGATCAGGCTGATTCAGATTGTATTTTCCTGTGAGGGTAGGTTTGCTTGTCAAGGTTAAGCTCGACTGAGCTGCATCCCAACTTTCGTAGGCACTCGTGGTAGTGTTCTGGCCACTACTAGTTATGTATTGAATTTGAGCAGCAAAAGCAGACGTAGTTAAGACGGACATACTACCTAAGGATAATGCAGTTAGGGCGGTAATCAGACGTTTTTTATTGAACATGATAGGGAACCCCTCTCCAAAACTAAAATTGTAGTTTTCTACTCTTTTACTAGAGTCTAGCGTTAAATCATTAACGGGATATGTGGGGTAGATATGATTTATGTAAAAACGTTAAGGTAGCGTTAATGGATGCCATTGCAACGAAAAGATTGGGAAACGGTATCCCTAATTTGTTACAATAAAAGTATTCTAGGCTTGAAAAGTACTATTTATATAACTTGAGGAGGAACTATTCATGAATGTATCCGAAGCGATCCGCAGTAGAAGAAGTATTGGTAAAGTAAAGCAAGACGAGATTCCTCAAGCTACAATTGAGGCTATTTTAGAAGCGGGAATTTGGGCACCGAACCACCGTTTGACTCAGCCTTGGAGATTTTTTGTGCTACGGGGAGAGGGACGCAATGTTCTTGGAGAAGCTATGGCCGACATTGCACTGGAATCGATAGAGGACAAAAACTCAGAGGAAGCCGTGAAGGCGCGTGAAACTGCGCTGCAAAGACCGCTTCGTGCTCCTGTCATTATCACGGTTGCTGTATCTCCAAGTGACAAAACAGGCGTGGTTGAACTAGAAGAATACGGGGCTGTGTTCTCCGCTATTCAGAACATGCTGCTTGAAATTCATGCTCAAGGTCTAGGTGCAGTATGGAGAACAGGAGACCCTACGTATCACGCCAAGATGAATGAACATTTTGGACTTGCGCCACAAGATAAAGTGCTTGGATTTATTTATCTTGGTGTACCTGACATGGACAAAGAGCTTGTAGGCAAACGTACGGACGTTCAAGAGAAGACTATCTGGGTAGACCGTGCAGATCAGTTGAAAGGTTAGTCATCTCCTGAGAGACCATAAAATTCACAGTTATGCTTAATAGGTTAGAGGCTGAATAAGCGTTCAAGCAAGGGAATTTAACTGAAGCAAAGCACTATGGTGATCTGGCTGTATCCAAAGCTGGAGAAATCCAAAATATTTATGGATCAAGCGAAGCACATATTTTAAGCGGAACATATCTAGAAAAGCAGACCTATAGGGTCTGCTTTTTTGTTATTATACATAACATCTTTTTTATAAGTGTACTATGATAATGTTCGGAAATTATATATTATTTATATAATAAACATGAAAATAATATTAATATCTCCATAAACACGAACTATTAATATGAAAAATGTTGACACATTCGGAAATATTGTTTATGATTCTACATGTTCAAGTGATAAATAATGATGTGAATTATATATGTAACCGTTCGTATATCCTCAAAGAGATGGTTTGAGGGTCTCTACAAGGAACCCTATGTTCCTGGCTACGAACAGGATGCTATTTGGCATACCTGTTCTGAAGCCAGGAATTTTTTGTATTCAAGGCTACACCTTACACCTCAGGAGGATAAAATGAGTAAATATGACGTAATTGTAGTAGGGGCAGGCCCCGCTGGAATATTTGCCTGTTATGAATTGAGTCTGAAGGCTCCGCATTTGAAAGTGCTACTAGTAGATAAAGGTCATGATATCTATAAAAGACGTTGTCCTATCCTTGAGGAAAAGATTACGTTATGTCCACCTGCTGCTGGCAAAAAAGAATTTTCTGGCTGTCTACCCGCATGCTCCATTACAGCTGGATTCGGCGGTGCAGGTGCCTATAGTGATGGCAAATTCAATATTACAACCGAGTTTGGTGGATGGATGACGGATTATTTGGCGCCTTCGAAAGTCTTGGAATTGATTCAGTATGTAGATGGAATCAACTTGCATCATGGGGCGACTACAAACGTAACCGATCCGTTAACTTCTGCTATTCGTGATATTGAACAGCGGGGTTATGCTGCAGGACTGAAGCTGCTTCGCGCGCAGGTGCGTCATTTGGGAACAGAACAGAACTTAGAGATTCTCAAATCCATTTACGAATATTTGAAGACACGTGTCGATATGACGTTCAAAACAGAAGTAGAAGATATTATTACGACAAGAACGGAAGAAGGATATCGTATCGGTGGGATTACACTTAAAAATGGTGAAGTCCACGAAGCAGATGTCGTCATGATTGCACCAGGACGTGACGGTTCTGCATGGCTTACCGAAATTCTCAAGAAACGCCGCCTTAAGATGTACAATAATCAGGTAGATGTAGGTGTTCGGGTTGAGACTTCTGATGTAGTGATGCGGGAGATTAATGAACATTTATATGAGGGTAAGTTCATCTATAATACGTCGGTTGGAACGAAGGTGCGCACGTTCTGTAGCAATCCATCAGGACATGTAGTTGTGGAGAATCATAGCGGTGTGATGGCGGCCAATGGACACTCTTACAAAGATCCCGCACTAGGATCACAGAACACGAACTTTGCTCTGCTGGTATCGCACAAGTTCACAGAACCTTTTGATAAGCCAAATGAATATGCCCGTGAAATCTGCCAGCGAGCCAATGATCTTTCTAGCGGCGGGGTCATTGTTCAGAAGTATGGGGATATACTGCGCGGAAGACGTTCTACGCACAGCCGTATTGCTGAGGGATTTCTTGAGCCTACGCTTAGTGAGGCTGTACCTGGCGATTTAGGATTGGTGCTTCCGTATAATACAATGAAGAGTCTAATAGAAATGACACAAGCGCTGGAGAAAGTGACTCCGGGTATTGCTTCTGAACATACGCTATTCTATGGCGTCGAAGCGAAGTTTTACTCCGCTCGCCCGCTCTTGAAGCCTTCCTTTGAGACGGAAATTGCAGGTCTCTTCTGTGGTGGAGACGGTGCAGGAATTACGCGGGGGCTGGCTCAAGCGGGCGCGGCAGGAGTCTGGATTGCTAGAGGTATGATGGAGCGCGTAGGCTTGTAATTAGAGATAAGCGATGTTTGCCTTTTTGCCTAAATGTGTGTCATAGAGATTCGGTATGCTTGAGCATTCCAGCAGCAAGCAACCTATCTATTTTATCAAGCAGATGCTGAACTAATAATTAACAATTTTAACCACATTGTAAATCCCTTCAAGGCCCAGTACATCTGGAATCTTGAGGGGTTTTTTAGTGTTACTACCAGTCTACTCGTTAGGCTTGCTAGATAGACTTGCTTGATAGACTTGCTTGATAGGCTAAGTACAGTTCGATCTTATTCCTGCTTTTGGGCTAGCACTTGTTCAATGAACTGAGTTTTGGCTAAAGTATAGGCTTCTCGGTCATCTGCAAAGGTGGCCGCAAGTTGCAGCTTAAGTTCAGCATACTGCTCAGTCAGCTGGGGATTTGCCCGCAGTCTGTTACGGAACGTGAGCTGCTTCTCCCAACGCTCCTCTCCTTCTAGCATCAAGTGTAAATGCGCGATTCGCTGATCCTCGTGTACTTTAACAAAAAATCTTCGCCACTCGCGTTCATCTAGTTCCGGGGGGACGTAATGCCAATCGAAAGGAGCAAGTTGTTCTGAAATAGCTTCAATGTGTTCAAAAGAAGAAATCTGCGCCATAAGATCAATAATCGGTTTGGCAGGTAGACCACTTACGGAGGTACTTCCGATATGCTCGATACGAGTCATTCCAAATGGGGAAAGCAGCGGGGCAAGAGCCGCTTGTTCTATGCTGCCTTGAGTTAACCATGCGGGATTCGAAGGGGAAATGTGAACAGCCTCAACAGCCCATAGGGGCCAATTAGAGGGATGTGTGCTTTCTGCCATAACGTGGTCGCCTCATTTTCTTTGATATAGTGCTAGATTGCAGTCTTCTCTTTCATAAAATATGCTGCTGCTTATTATACGCAGTATACATTATAGACTGAAAATCTATCTATGTATCTCCTCTTTCAGGGTGCTCCGTGTATACGTTATTATTTCCATTTACAAACATTTAAAAAAATTTACAAAATACACTAACCATGGGTCAATTCATCGTATATGATAGGAATGATCTACCAATATTTCATAGATTGAATAGGAGGAATGAATAACGTATGAGAAGTCGCTGGGGAACTAAATTTGCAGGGTGGGCACTTGCCGGATTACTTCTAGCTGGTGGACAAGCAGGTCTTGGATTAGGGGCACTTCCTGTTAGTGCCGAGGAACTTAACCCTGCAACCGCAGTCGCCGTTCAAACAGCGGATGTAAATGCAGCAGCTCTGCCGAATGGACAGGGCAAAAAAGTATTGTTTGATAACACCCATGCACAGACCGCTGGAGCCGCGGATTGGGTCATTGACGGAGCTTTTTCTGATTTTGCTAATGGGCTAAAAGCAGTTGGATTCACTGTAGATGATCTTCAGCGTACAGCACCTTATACCTTTGGTGAACAAGCAGTAACATATGATAAGCTCAAAAATTATGATGTTTTTGTGATTGCAGAAGCGAATATTCCTTTCAAAGTATCAGAGCAGCAAGCTCTACTTGAGTATGTACAGCATGGCGGCGGTGTATATTTCATTGCAGATCATTATAATGCCGACCGTAATAAGAATCGCTGGGATTCCTCAGAAGTATTCAATGGCTATCGCCGCGGAGCTTGGGAGAACCCAGCTAAAGGCATGTCTACAGAAGAAGCAGCTTCCCCTGCGATGCAGAATGTAGCTAGTTCCGACTGGTTGGCCGACAATTTCGGTATTCGGTTCCGTTATAATGCACTCGGCGATATTAATGCTTCGGATGTGGTAGCTTCTAACCAAACTTTTGGCATTACAGCAGGTGTAAGCTCGGTAGCTGTTCATGCCGGTTCGACACTAGCTATATTAGATCCCAACAAAGCCAAGGGGCTAGTGTATGTACCTACCTCTGCGCCAGCTTGGGCCAATGCAGTAGATAGTGGCGTGTACAACGGCGGTGGAAGAGCTGAAGGACCATTTGCAGCTATTTCCAAAGTGGGTCTAGGGAAGGCTGCATTTATTGGAGATTCTTCTCCTGTAGAAGATGCGACGCCTAAGTACCTCCGTGAAGATAACGGCAAATCAAAGACGACCTATGACGGCTTCAAGGAAGTGAATGATAGCACGTTCCTGGTTCAGACTGTAGAGTGGTTAGCGAATAAAGAAAGCTACAGTTCCCTGAACCAAGTCTCGGGACTTGTGCTAGATACGCCAACAGCGCTTCTTCCTATGGAAGTTCCTGCAAATTCAACAGAACCTAAGCCAGAACCTTGGGCAGCACCGGATGCAGGCTACAAATGGTATGATCCCACTACGTTCAAACCTGGTTCTTATGGGGCGGCTACAAAAGTGCCCGATGCCAAGCCTGTATATGCATTTGTGAAGCAAAAACAGCTTCCTTCTGCGCAGGAGTTCCAAATTCGTCTCACGGCGGATAATCTGAATCCGGGTCAGACTGTGACTGATCTGAAAATAGGGATTTATTTAGCTGGTGGCGATCAAATTGCTCGGTTCAAAAATGCAGACGGTACATGGTCTGATTATGGTTACAGTCCTTCGGTAAGCTTAACCGCTAATGCTTCAGGTCATGCGGCAAAAGATTGGACTGTGCAACTAAAGCCGAACTCTACAGGTTCTGCATCCCTTCGTCTTAAGCAGGGGAGCAACAATGTATCTACAGAGACCGTAACGATTGCGAATGTACCCGCAGAACCCCTGCCAGCAGATCACCCTCCGGTTCCTGCGGCAACTTCTGTAGCCTCAGCACGACAAGTGGCAGATGGTACTGTAGTTACAGTGGAAGGCGTAATCACAAGTGAACCGGGTGTTTTTGGAGGCCAAGCTTTTTACCTTCAAGATGAGTCGGCTGGGGTCTATGTATATCAGAACATCACAGGTTATCACGTAGGGGATCGCGTGTCAGTTAGTGCATCCAAGACTACCTATAACGGTGAGGTGGAGCTTGAGAATCCGGTTTTTTTTGAGAAAAAAGGGACTTCGGAACTTCCGGCTTGGAGCATTCAACCTGTTCTAAGTGAGACGAATCAAGGTCAACGGGTTACCCTGCAAAACTTGAGTATCCAGAACTTCGTGACAGCTGCACCTGCGGGTTCGTTTGAATTCGATGCGGTGGCAAAGGATGGCGGTTCTACACATGTGCGTGTAGATGGTAGAACTGGCGTGAATGCGGCGGATTTCCAAGCGAAGTATCCGTCAGGATCTTGGATTCATGTATCCGGAGTCTCTTCCGCTTACAAAAGTGGATACCAATTAAAGCTGCTCTCAGCAGATCAAGTCCAACTGTCAGATACTGCAGCTCCAGTTACGACGGTTACTTCAGATGGACAGACCGGGGCGGGCGTGTACAATCGTGGTCCTGTGTCTATTACATTTGCAGCGACAGATGAAGGTTCAGGCGTGGCTCGTACGGAATACCGTGTGAATGGGGGAGCATGGACCGAAGCATCAGGCGCGCTGACGCTTCGTGCCGAAGGAACGCATATCGTCGATTATCGTTCAATTGATCAAGCCGGAAATATCGAGGCAACACAGACGCTGACTGTAGGAATTGATACTGAGGGTCCCCAAGTTGCGTTAACGGGTTCCGCTACATTTTATCAGACCGATGCTGCGCTTCCTGCCGTCTCTATTAAAGATATAGGTAGCGGTGCGAAGCAAGTATCTTATACATTCGATGGCAAAAAGATTACATCACTCACAGATATTACGCCGTATAAAGTGGCGCTAGGAAGTCATACGCTAGCGGTAACCGCTGTGGATGGTGTGGGCAATAGCACAACGAATTCATTTGCGCTTAAGAATGCTATAGACGTAGACCACTTGGATGAGCTAGTCACCTTGGGTCAGACAGAGCAGTGGATTACGAAGCCAAGTGAAGTGACAACTTTGCAGGCCAAAGTAACGTTGGTACAGAATGCAAAGAACAAAGCGGAGCGGGTCATTTATCTAGCTGCGTTTGGAGCTGAAGTAGCTGCACAGACGGGCAAGAGCATTAAGCCTGCGTTCTCTGCTTTAGTTGTTGTCGATTTGGCTAGCATTTCCAAACAAATGTAATTCATAAGATCAAAAAGAAATGCCACCTTATCCGTCTGGATAAAGGGGCATTTCTTTATTTTTGAAGCGAAGCAAACTCAGATATACTACTGAATCCGATAAATTCGGGCTTCATAAGGACGGAGGAGGTTCATCTCTCTTCCTTCTGTTGGATAGTTGCTGAGAATGACTTCTTTGCCGCCGAGGTCTATACCTAGTTCATCGGGAATCTCTACAGAATCAGCGAAAAAGTTCAATAGTACAGCCCATTGTTCTCCCTCAAGTGTTCTCGTATAGGCATAAATGCTGTCATGATAGGGTAATAGGAGCTCGTAATCACCATACACCATGATTGGTGATTTTTTTCGTAAGGCAATCAGTTGTTTGTAGTAGCTCAACACAGAATTCGGATCTTGCAACGCAAGTTCAGCATTAATCTCTTTGTAGTTCGGATTGACCTCAATCCAAGGAGTGCCTTCTGTGAAGCCACCGTTAGGTGTACCGTCCCACTGCATGGGTGTACGTGCATTATCACGGCCTTTGACATGAATAGCTTCCAAAATCGCTGCATGATCGGCTCCGCCCTCGACGACTTTCTCTTGATACATATTCAGAATCTCAATATCTTTATATTGATCTAAGGAGGTAAAAGTCACATTCGTCATGCCGAGTTCTTCGCCTTGATAGATATACGGAGTTCCTTTCAAAGTATGCAGTAGCGTAGCAAGCATTTTGGCCGATTCCAGACGATATTCTCCGTCATTCCCAAACCTAGATACCATACGTGGCTGATCATGGTTATTCAAATATAGACTATTCCAACCTTCTTCGGCTAAGCCCACTTGCCATTTATGAAGGATGCTTCTTAGATCTTCCAGCGTCCAAGGAGCTAGATCCCATTTTCCACCCGGACCGGAGCCGATATCCATATGCTCGAACTGGAACACCATTTGTAGTTCGTGACGATCTTCACCCGTATATTTCTTAGCTTGCTCTACAGTAGCGCCTGGCATTTCACCAACTGTAATGACGTCATAGTGGGAGAGAACTTCATGATTCATTTCTTGAAGATATTCATGGATTCTTGGCCCATTCATGAAATAGTCTCCACCCCAAGCGAGCTTTTCTGTCCCGGCCGAAGGAAGTCCATCTGCCTTAGAAATGAAGTTAATGACGTCCATTCGGAAGCCATCTACCCCTTTATCCAGCCAAAATCTCATCATGTCGTAAATGGCATGGCGAAGTTTCGGGTTCTCCCAGTTCAAGTCAGGTTGTTTTTTGGAGAAAATATGAAGATAATATTCCCCTGTAGCTTCATCGAACTGCCAAGCGGGTCCGCTAAAAGCAGAGGACCAGTTATTGGGAGGTGTATTTTCTTCATTACTGGTTCTCCAAATATAGTAATCCCTATATTCATTATCTTTAGATTTACGTGATTCTAAGAACCAGGCGTGTTCGTCTGAGGAGTGATTGACCACAAGGTCCATCATCAGTTTGATGCCTCTAGCATGAAGTCCCTCAAGTAGGTTCTCCCAATCAGCAAGAGTGCCAAATTCATCCATAATATCTTCATAATTGCTTATATCATACCCATTATCATCATTCGGTGATTTATAGACGGGAGATAACCAGAGAACGGTAATGCCTAAATCTTGAAGATAATCAAGTTTGGAGATGATACCGGGAAGATCTCCAATGCCGTCTCCATTACTATCTTTGAAACTACGTGGATAGATTTGATAGACTACAGCTTCTTTCCAAAATGCTTTTGTTATAGCCATATGGATATCCCCTTTGCGCAGTGAAATATGGAGTATTTTCTTCAAAAATAATCATCATGATTAAGCTTGGTTAAACGTTTACTGTCTCATTAATTCTAGCAATATTCATTTATCTATGTCAAGAATACGAGAAGAAAAGTAAGGGATAAGCGTGAATCAATTTAATTGTGGGTAATATAAAAGGCGAAGTAATTCCAAGCTAAATAATTAATCCTACCCATTTAGTCTACATTGTGATACTATACATTAAGCCAATTATTCCGATTAGGAATTCAATTATGGATTCGAAATCGAAGAATAGAACATAATACACATCATAGGGGGTTACAAAAATGACGACGCTGTGGGTTATACTTAACGTAGTTATTATGGCTCTTCTCATCGGATTATTAATATGGATGCAGAAGAAGCATGTTTCATTTACGAAGCGAGTTTTTACAGGGCTTGGACTGGGAATCATCTTTGGTGTCATCCTTCAGTTAGTATCCGGGCCTGATTCTAAAGTGGTAACCCAATCCACGGATTGGTTCAATATTGTCGGTAACGGATATGTAGGACTACTTCAAATGATTGTCATCCCGCTCATTATGGTGTCCATCATTTCGGCAATTATGAATCTGAAAGGAAGCCGTAACTTAGGTAAGATTAGTGCTTCCATTATCGCTGTGCTCATGATTACAACAGCTATTGCTGCGAGTGTAAGTATCGTGACTAGCTTAAGTTTTAATCTCAAAGCCATTGAGATTCAAAGCGGAGACAAAGAGAAGCAACAAGGCGCGAAGCTTGAAGAGCGTCTCGGTTCCGTACAGGATATGACCATTCCACAGCAGATTTTGGAGTTCATTCCGACGAATCCTTTTGAAGATATGACTGGGGCTCGCCGTTCATCAACACTGGCTGTAGTTATTTTCTCAGCTTTTATTGGGATCGCAGTCCTTGGATTAGATAAAAAGAAACCTGAACAGGCAGATATGTTCCGCAAAATTGTAGATTCTGTCTACGCCGTTGTTATGCGAATTGTGACTCTGGTGCTACGTCTTACTCCATTTGGGATTCTGGCCTTGATGACCAATACCATAGCCACGACCGACGCCGGTTCCATTGTAAAACTGATTAAATTCGTAGGAGCGTCTTATGTAGCACTCATCGTGATGTTCATCATCCATCTGATCCTACTTGCTCTGTTCGGCTACAATCCGATTCAATATGTACGCAAAGTGTTCCCTACACTGGTATTCGCCTTTACTTCCCGTTCTAGTGCGGCGACCATCCCTCTTAATGTAGAGACGCAAGTGAAGAAGCTTGGTGTGCCTTCAGGAATTGCTAACCTTGCAGCTTCCTTCGGGGCTACTATTGGACAAAATGGTTGTGCCGGTATTTATCCGGCTATGTTGGCAGTTATGATTGCTCCTACTGTCGGAATTGATCCAATGAGTTGGGATTTCATCTTGACCCTCATTCTTGTGGTGACCATCAGTTCCTTCGGTGTGGCGGGCGTAGGCGGCGGAGCGACATTCGCTTCCTTGATCGTGTTGTCCACCATGAACATGCCAGTAGCCTTGGCAGGACTTCTTATCTCGGTTGAACCTTTGATCGATATGGGTCGTACTACCCTCAATGTTAATGATTCCATCACGGCCGGAGTCATTACAGGCAAGATCTTAGGGGAAAACAACAAAGAAGTGTTCGATAGTAACGTTGATCTCGATGTAGCACACGCTTAAATATTATGGAGTTCAACCCCATTTTATAAGCTAACCCTAACACCCTTATTCTAATACGCTTCAATTGCGGAATTAGAATAGGGGTGTTTTTTATGTATGATTTATTTGTTGTGGATTATTAAAAACAAGGCACAAGTAAACTTTGAACTCATTTTCTGAATCTCCGCCTAGGCTGTATGTATATGAACTTGAGTTAGGGACCCCTCAAAAATGAGCAGCAGCATATTTTCTAAAATAAGAACTGAATGATGCCTACAACAATGAGCATGAAAATAAAAAATATAATGAAATTAAACATTAATTTAATCAATGATTACCCTCCTTAAGCTTTACTATTATTAACATATATTATTTCGTAATGAACTCTTAATTCACTACAATATTGTTGCTGGCGCAGCAAAAAGGCAGGATTCAGTCCAGCCTCCCAATCCAGCTGCTTGAACCCTGCTTTGAGTAATCATGCTAATCTTTATGAGATTTCATTCCGCCGTAGCGTAAGACATTAAGATATCTAAAGTGTGTTCACCGATTCGCTTTCCACTTGAATCATGCCTAGACTGCCCACGCTATAATCGCGATTATGAATACGAATCGCCGCAGGAATTTCTGTCTCATTGAATACCGTCACGCTTTGCTCCGATACATGTACTTTCAACCGAGCACCGCGGAACATCACTTTGAAGGAAAATGATGTCCAGCGACCCGGGATAAATGGCTTCAAAATCAGTTCATCGTTCTGAACACGCAGTCCGCCAAATCCGTGAACGACTGACATCCATGTGCCTGCCATACTCGTCGTGTGACAGCCATCTTCCGTATCGTTGTTGTAGTTATCCAAATCTAGACGTGAAGTACGTAAATACATCTCATAAGCCTTCTCTTGATAACCTAGCTCACATGCCAAAATTGAGTGGAGGCAAGGAGACAAGGAGGATTCATGAACCGTTAGCGGCTCATAGAAATCAAAGTTGCGGCGTTTGGTCTCAAGATCGTAGCGATCACCCAGGAAGTAGAGCCCTTGAATGACATCTCCCTGCTTAATAAAGCATGAACGGAGAATTCGATCCCAAGACCAGTTCTGGTTAATCGGGAGATTACCCGGTTTGAGGTCTTTAACCTGAATAATCTCTTTGTCCAAAAAGCCATCCTGTTGTAAGAAGATACCGAGTTCTTTGTCCTCGGGATAGTACATTTTAGTGATGATATCCTTCCACTTCGCTGTCTCTTCTGTAGTAAGTTTTAGTTTATCCAGCAATTCCTCATAGCGATGCGGTTCGTTAGTCTCAAGGTAGTCCAAGGCTTCTAATGTGTATTCAAGTGTCCACATCGCAATGCGATTGGTGTACCAGTTGTTATTCACATTGTTCTCGTATTCATTGGGTCCAGTGACCCCGAGCATTACGTATTTGTCCTTCAGAGGAGCATAATTCACGCGTTCTTCCCAGAACCTTGAAATCTCCGCAAGTACTTCAAGTCCGTATTGACCTAAATAGGATTTGTCACCGGTATAATTCACATAATTATAGATAGCATAAGCAATCGCACCATTTCTATGGATCTCTTCAAAGGTAATTTCCCACTCATTGTGGCATTCTTCCCCATTCATCGTTACCATCGGGTACAATGCACCTTTGCTGAATCCTAGCTTACGTGCATTTTCCTTGGCTTTCTCCAGGTGTTTGTAGCGATAGATGAGCAAATTCCGGGCGATGGAAGAGTCCGCCGTACTGAGGTAGAAAGGTACACAATAAGCTTCGGTATCCCAATAGGTGCTGCCGCCGTATTTTTCACCCGTGAAGCCTTTAGGCCCAATATTAAGGCGATCATCCTCACCACTATAGGTCTGATTCAATTGAAAAATATTAAAGCGAATCGCTTGCTGTGCCGCCACGTCTCCCTCAATAATGATGTCACTTTCTTTCCATTTGTCTGCCCATGCTGCCGCTTGTTCAGAGAGAAGCACATCAAAACCGGCTGTCGTCGCTTTATTCAGGGACTTCGTTGCAGCTTCCACAAGCTGGCCTAATCCGTAATTGCGTGATGTAACGTTAGCAACATATTTATAGAGGACAATCTCATCATTTGGTGCTGCTGCTATGGTAATGTCATTTGCTACGTATTTTTCTTTTTCAGAAGTGGAGGGAGTAAATTCTAGCTTTTGGCCGTTTTTGACAATATCGTAGGTCATGACCGAAGTTATATGAAAATCTAATTTCTTCGTCTTGAGCGTCAGGTTCGCTGTACAAAGTCCTACTTCTTTGCTGACTTCATTCCAGAATTTCTCCTCATAATTCGAATCCTTATTTTTAACATCTCCATCTAGGTAAGGCGTGAGCCGAATAGGTGCGGAGAAGTTCAGCGGGGTAATAGCGTAGCGAATCGCCCCAATCTCGTGACGAGCAATACTTACGAAACGGGTGGAGGCAATTTTAAGCTGCTTGCCATCAGCCATTTTGACCACAGCAGTACGCGCCAAATATCCTTCTTTCATATTCAATTCCCGGCGGAATTCCGTTACACTGCATGCGGCCAAGTCGAGAGGGCTACCGTTAACGTGAACATCAATTCCGATCCAGTTGGTACTATTGAGTACTTTGGCAAAATAATCTGGATAGCCATTTTTCCACCAGCCTACACGGGTCTTATCCGGGTAATACACGCCAGCCATGTAGCTTCCTTGCAGAGATGGACCGCTGTACTTTTCCTCGAAATTGGCACGCTGCCCTATATATCCATTGCCGATACTAAATACACTTTCGGAAATCTCTTGGTGTATGGCATCAAAAGATTCTTCGATAATAGACCATTCATCAAGTTTCAAATACTGTTTCACAATAACCGACTCCTTCGCTAGCGCTTTATTTACAATTGCTGTAGCCGCTCGGTAGACATCTCTGCCAAGGAAGAAACGACTATAGTAGCATGCCCTAAATTCTGGGCTGATCCGATTCCAACACTACGCATACCCGCACGGGTAGCCGCCTCAATACCTGCTTCAGCATCTTCGAATACGACACATTGATCTGGCAAGGTATCAAGGGCCTTTGCTCCAAGGAGAAATACCTCAGGATTAGGCTTAGCCTGACTCGTATGTGTTCCATCTATAATGGCATCGAAGTACGGGGTAAGACCCGTATTGTTCAGGATAATCATCGCATTTTTGCTTGCCGAGCCTAGTGCAACTTTGATTCCTTGCGCTCGGCAGGCTTGAAGGAATTCAAGTGCACCGGGAAGGATTTCAGAAGCACCCATAGTAGAAATGGAATCTACATACCATCTGTTCTTGCGCTCAGCTAGTTCAAGCTTACGCTGATCATCAAGCTCTATACCGCCGATCCCGAGCAAAATATCTAGGGATGCCGCGCGCGATACACCTTTCAACTTCTCATTATCTTTCAAGGTGAATTCAAATCCAAGCTCCTCAGCCAGCCGTTGCCAAGCAAGATAATGATATTTGGCTGTATCCACAAGGACACCATCTAAATCGAATAAGCATGCATGAATAGGGGACATTGAAATACCTCCGTTATAGTTTGCGCAAACGTTTGTACAACAAGCGAAAAATAAATGAAGCAGCGATGCTTCAGTTTATTTTGTGTCTCGTTTCTTATCACCTTTTAGGCAGTGACAGCATAGAGGATTCGCGGATCATCAAACGATGCGGAATAATCTGACGTGTCTGATATATCGTGTCTCCATTGTTCTGGATATTCTGAATAAGTAATTGCGAAGCGGTATATCCCAATTGGTAGATGCCAATATCAATACTGCTTATTGGGGGTGAAGATAGTTCTGCCATTGTAATGTTATTGAAGCTAACCAGACAGACATCATCAGGTACTTTAAAGTTCAGTTCATGTAATCCACGCAGAATGCCGAATGATACCATATCATCTACGACGACTAGTGCAGTAGGGCGGTTAGGAAGACTCATGATAAAAGACATCGCACGATATCCACTATCTTGTACAAATTCCCCTTCTACAATCCACTCTTGCCGCATTTCCAAATTGGCGTCTGCCAAAGCATTCTGATATCCTTTGAGGCGGTCTTGAGACACCGTCAAATTAGGAGGTCCGCTGACGAATCCGATACGTTCATGGCCCATAGTAATTAGATGCTTAGTAGCATCATAAGAAGCCTGAACGTTATCTGTGTCCACGGATAATACGTCATCGTAATCTTCACTTCGACCAATCACGACAAAAGGATAATCATTCTGATGCAGAAATTCGATAACTGGGTCATCTTTACGTGAATACAGGAGAATGGCGCCATCTACACGGCGGCCTTTGAGCAGCCTAGCCACAGCTTCTACTTCTTCCTTTTCATTGGCACCTGAACTGATAAGTACGTCAAATCCTGAGCGGTTGGCCTGCGTAACAATACCACGAATCAACTCCATAAAGAACAAGTTAGAGAACAATTCTTCCGCTGGCTTCGGTAGAATGATGCATATGCTCTCGGTCGTCTTCGACACCAGGCTTTTGGCCATAATATTCGGATGATAGCCGAGCTGCTCCATAATCTCTTTCACTTTATGAGAAGTTTGTGCGCTGATTCGAGGGTGATTGGACAGTACCCGAGATACGGTGGATGGTGATACTCCAGCCTTTTTGGCGACATCCTTAATGGTTACAGCCATGGGTACCTCCTCTATGGAACCGGTTGCTTTTTTACAATGTAATCTTAATCTAAAGGATGGGGAATGTAAATAGAATAGCCCTTAAGATAACCTAGGTTATACGACATTCGTATACCTCATTTGATCTCATGAATTTACTGCAAATTATGTATAAAAGTGGATCATTATCATGGAGCAACAATTTCCACCTTTATGCGGTCGGGGTCCTCAAAAAAGACAGCGTAATGCTCTGACCCTCCTGCATATGGATATTGATCGTGATAGAGCAGCTGGACTCCGCGTTCTTTAATCTGGCTTGTGAGTTGGTCCACATGTTGCTGAGAAGAGGCATAGAATGCGAGATGATTTAAGCCCACACGAGAACGATGATAGGGGATATCTAGAAATCTTGCTTCCGTTTGAACAAAGACAAGGTAGGTTGGCCCCAGCTTCCAGCTCCGTCCATCTTCCCAAGATTGATAAGGTTCGTATCCTAATTCTTCTAATAGCCATCCCCAAAAATCTGTACTTTTTCTGAGATTAGAGACGTATAGTTCAACATGGTGTAACAAGCTGTTCACCTCTTCTGAAATGTCATATGCCAAAGTATCAATTATTGAGTCATTGCAGAGCATTCGTCTAGCGTACTACCATGCCATTCCCAGATCATTGGGGGGTGTGAAATGAGAAAAAACAGGCACTTCGTTTATTGCACTATAGCCGTAAGAATAGCATATCCATAGGCTGGAAGCCGAACAGCCAGTTTGCCCTGCTTAGCTATCCATTTCTCACCCGTAAAGTTATCTTTCCACTGTTTTTCTTCTACGTTTACTTCCAGTGTCTGAATGATGTTGTCATTATTGGCAAAGATCAGCACGGTCTCTTCGTCCAGTTGACGATGAAAGACGAGCTTAGTGCTTCCTTCTTCGGCAGATAGAAAATGAAGTGTGCCTGTACGTAGAGCTGGCAACTCACTGCGAATACGAATGAGCTGTTGATAGAAGGAGAAGAGATCTCGATCCTGTTGATCCGCATCCCATACCATGCATTTTCTGCAATCAGGGTCTGCACCCCCATCCATTCCGAATTCATCTCCATAATAAATGCAAGGAGAACCTGTATAGGTGAACATCAGAACTTCCGCCAGCTTAAATTTATCTTTATTTCCTTCACATAAAGTGAGTAGGCGCGGCGTATCATGACTATCTAGCAAATTGAACGCAACTTCGCTAGCTTGGCGAGGGTAGCGCGACAATTGCAGACCGATAGCACTTGCATACTGACTAGCATCCGAGATCCGCTCCACAATGAAATCGGTAATAGCATTGGTGAGAGGATAATTCATTACAGCATCGAATTGATCTCCTTCCAACCAAGGTGAAGCTTCGTTCCAGATTTCTCCTAGGATGAAGGCGTCTGGATTCGCTGTCTTGACGACTTTCCGGAATTCTCGCCAGAAATAGTGATCCACTTCATTCGCTACATCTAACCGCCAACCATCAATTCCAATTTCTTTAATCCAGTATTCGGCCACACCTAGAAGATACTCACGTACTTCAGGATTCTCCGTATTGAGCTTGGGCATATGAGGCTCAAAGGCAAAGGTATCATACGTAGGAATGCCATGCTCAACTTGAAGTGGTAGCTTCCGAATATGGAACCAGTCTTTGAATTTGGATTGATCTCCTTTTTCTTGGACATCTAGGAAGGGTGCAAACGTTGCACCCGCATGATTAAATACGGCATCCAGCAGTACTCGAATTCCGCGATCATGACATTTTTGGACAAGTTCTTTCATAGTGTCCGCATCACCGAACTGGGGGTCAATTTTCATGTAATCTTGAGTGTCGTATTTATGATTAGTCTGAGCTGCAAAGACCGGTGTAAAATAGATCGCGTTCACTCCAAGCTCAGTAAGATGATCAAGATGGTCAATGACACCTTGTAAATCGCCCCCAAAGTAATTATCTCTTGTTGGTGTACCGCCCCAAGGCTCTACCTGATCTGAACTTATGGAAGGATTCCCATTAGCAAAACGTTCGGGGAAGATTTGATAGAATACGGCTTCCTTTACCCAAGCTGGAGGCGTAAATACATCAATCGGATTGATGTATGGAAATTCGAATAGTCTTTCCGGATGAAGAGGTAGATCTTTGAGAATTTCATTTTCGGTCATCCATACTTTCTCTGAACCTTTGTGTAGTAGAAACCCGTATTTTAGGCGGCGAAAAGGAGGTTTAACCTCGCATTCCCAATAGTCAAATTGATGATCTGAAGACATGACATACATGGGTACTAATTCGACTGTGGTATCCCAAGCGTATTTATCGCCAGTCCAAGCATGAACCTCCGTTAAATCTCCCTTTTTAGCACGAAGCCGGAGGTGAATAGTTTCATGGTCATAGGCATACGCCCAGTTAAGTTTTGGGCGGTGGTAGATCGCTTCTAAATTCAAGTAAATTGCCTCCTAATTGGATGAAATATTAGAGCAAAAAAGCACATCCGGACCTTATTAATGGGCTCCGAGGATGTACCTGAAAGGAAACATTGCCTTTAAATTATCATGGTAAAATAGTATGTACGTGTCACATTGGACAGGATTATAGCATGCCATTTTCATAGTGACAATATCAATAATAAGAGTATATAAACCATATAGCAAAGCTTGAATATCATTTTGAGTTACTGGTAGAAAAGAGTACACGATCACAAATAGTAATTGATTAAAAGGTGGATGATATTACTTTGAATCTGATATCAATTAGTCCCTTTGGTTATGCCATAGAGCATAAATTTCCTAGGATTTATAGCATGAATAAAGCATCAAATGAAGAAAAAAAGATCACATAAAATGTGATCCGTTGCGATATAAGGAGTAATAAAGAGTAATATGGAGATATCAACCCTATATTGCAGGAAAACAACCAATGCAAACGTTTTTACTATGATTAATCGATGCTGTATGATGTTTTTAGGAATGAAGCGCTTTCTATTTTATAAATCTTGCTAAAACATAGAAAATTACGAGGATTTGCAACCTTGTATCAAGTTTAATGAAATCGTTTGCGCATTGTTTCTGTAAAGGATTCGCTAATAACGGGAGGGTTAATACAAATGAAATTAAAGAAATTCACGGTTCTGCTTGCTGCACTGTCTATGGCGATTTCCATGACCGCTTGTGGTCCTAAAAAATCCGCTGAGGAAACTCCAGCACCTGCTCCAGACACAACAACAGAACAACCAACAGCAGACAAAACAGAAATTAAACCTGAAGATGGAGCTACCTTGGTCATTTGGGAAAGTAAAGATGAAAGAGCCTTCACAGATGAAATTGCTAAGCAATTCACTGAAAAATATAAAGTGCCTGTAAAGATTGAAGAAGTAAAACCAGATGAGCAAGTGACAAAACTTACTCAAGATGGACCTACAGGTCTCGGTGCCGATGTGGTTATTTTCCCACATGATAACTTGGGAAGAGCAGCGAGCGCACAATTGTTACTGCCTAACGATATATTTGCTGATGAGACCAAAAAGAACAATACGGACGCTTCTGTGCAAGGGGTTACGTACAATAATGAACTTTATGGATATCCAAGAGCCGCAGAAACGTATGCGCTTTATTATAATAAGTCTCTTGTAAAAGAAGCACCTAAGTCTTTTGATGATGTGATCGCTTTTGGCAAGACCTTCACAGATAAGGCGAAGAAGAAATACGGCATCATGTGGGAAACAGGTAATATGTACTTCAACTATCCATTCATCGCTACTACAGGTGGATATATCTATGGTAAGAACGGTACAGACAAATCCGATATCGGAATCAACAATGCAGGTGCGATTGAAGGCCTGAAAGCATACCAAAGTTTGAAAGAAATTCTACCTGTGAAGAGCGGCGACATTACGCCTGACATCAAACGTAGCTTGTTCAACTCCGGTGACGTAGCAATGGATATTACAGGACCCTGGGAATTGAATGCTTACAAGCAAGGTTTGGGTGACAAACTCGGCATCGCTCCGATCCCAACGATTGGTGGTAAAGCAGCTATTTCCTTCTCCGGTATCAAAGCTTGGTACGTAAATGCGTACACTAAATATCCGAATGCATCCAAGTTGTTCGCAGAATTCGCTTCTTCTAAAGATGCTCAACTTCTGTTGAACTCTAAAGTAGGTTCCGTACCGACGAACAAAGAAGCGCTTGAAAGCGATCAAATTAAGAACGATCCATTCGTGTCTGCCTTCGCTGCACAAACGGTGAACTCCGTGCCTATGCCTTCGATCCCTGAAATGGGTAACGTATGGGCTCCTGTAAATGCGGCGCTTCCAGAAATTTGGGATAACAACAAAGATCCTAAAGAAGCAATGGACAAAGCAGCCAAACAAATCGCAGATTTGAACAACGGCGCGAAATAAAGATCAGTCATTCACACAGGGAATTGGATAGTAGACTACATCAGGGAATTTTAAAGACGACCCGCTGCTAAGCTGCTGCGGGTCATTCCCCGATCTACCGGAGAGGAGAACATCAGACTGATGCGTCAACAACGTACAATCGCCAGCGTTTTATCCATCGTAGGTATGGGTCTAGGACAAATATATAACCGCCAATATATTAAGGGGATTCTTTTTCTTATCGTAGATATATTGGGCCTTACTTACTTCATTAGTAGTCTCGGAAATGCAATATGGGGTATCACCACCTTGGGAGACAGAGCCAATCATCTTGTCAAAGTGAATGGTGTATCCAAAATGGTCGCAGGCGATCATTCAATCATCATTATGATTCAGAGTTTAATTATTTTGCTAGCTCTAGTTGCTTTTGTTATCGCTTATATTTTCAATATCAAAGATGCTTACCAGACCGGGAAATTAAGAGAGTCCGGCGTCAAAGCCAACAACTTCTCACAATCGGTTCGATATATTTTGGATTACAAATTTGCTCAAACCTTGTTACTCATTCCTGCAATTGGCATTCTCTGCTTCACCATCATGCCGATCGTCTTCATGATCATGTTGTCTTTCACGAACTATGCGGCTCCTGACCATATTCCGCCAGGGAAATTAGTAGATTGGGTAGGCTTCGAAACTTTCCGTAACTTAGTGACACTCAAATCCTGGAGTCATACGTTCTATGGTGTATTAACTTGGACCATCGTATGGGCTATCCTTTCCACGGTGACAACGTATTTTGGAGGTATGCTTGTTGCCCTGCTGATTAATCAAAAGGGAATTAAGTTCAAAGGTCTATGGAGAACGCTGCTCATCGTACCTTACGCAATTCCTCAGTTGATCTCCTTGCTAGTTATGCGTAACTTGTTCAACGGTCAATTCGGCCCAATTAACCAGTACCTTGGATATTTCGGTCTGGGATCTCTGCCTTGGCTAACTGATCCGACTTGGGCTAGGGTTACAGTCATTGTGGTCAATATGTGGGTAGGTATTCCGGTATCGATGCTTCTGATTCTAGGTGTCTTGACTACCATCCCGCGCGATATGTATGAAGCGGCTGAAGTGGATGGAGCTACCGCCTATCAGAAATTTAGAATTGTTACCTTACCGATGATTTTATTCACTACAGCCCCTACATTAATCATGCAATTTGCAGGAAATATCAATAACTTTAATGCGATTTTCCTGTTGACCGGAGGCAGTCCGGTAGTCGGGGATTATCAGTATGCAGGCGCGACAGACTTGCTCGTGACTTGGCTCTATAAGCTGACGCTTGATCAGAATAAGAATAATATGGCTTCCGCCGTGGGTATTATTATCTTTATCATTGTGGCTACCTTCTCGATCTACAACTATCGCCGGACGAAATCATTCAAAGAGGAGGATATGATCCAATGATCGGACTCAAAACAGCAAATAAATTACGTCTTGCCGCCAGTTATCTGGTGCTTGTGATCTTATCTATCTGTGCTCTTTATCCGGCGTTGTGGGTTGTAATTGCTTCCTTTAGGCCTGGTAAGTCACTATATAGTAAGACGCTTCTCCCTGATCACTTTACGCTGGACCATTACCGCGAATTGTTCACTTCCAAGACGTTTATGTTTGGAACTTGGTATATGAACACACTGAAAATTGCTACGTTATCTATGATTATTGGGGTAACGCTTACGCTCTTAACGAGTTATGCAGTATCACGTTTCCGTTTCAAGCTCCGGAAGACCACGCTGTCTACGATATTGGTACTGGGGATGTTCCCTGGCTTCATGAGTATGATTGCCATCTTCCTGTTGCTTAAAGAATTCAATTTGCTGGATACTCATATGGCCTTAATTATTGTATATGCTGCGGGGGCACCACTGGGTGGAACGCTCATTGCAAAAGGATTCTTCGATTCTATACCACGCTCTCTCGATGAAGCAGCCCGAATAGATGGGGCGACGAACTTTACCATATTTACAAGAATTATCATCCCATTGTCTCGCCCAATGCTTACGTATTTGGCATTGACGCAGTTCGTAGGACCGTGGGTAGACTTTATCTTCGCCCGTCTAATCTTGCGTACCAAGGAGAACTGGACGCTTGCCGTAGGACTATGGGATATTGTCTCCACTTCTCAGAACAGTAACTTTACCTTGTTTGCAGCGGCATCTGTATTTATCGCGATTCCAATCATTATCCTATTCATCTTCTTGCAACGACTTCTCGTTGATGGACTTACCTCGGGCGCAAGCAAAGGATAAAAGTTATCCCCAAATGGAATGTGGTCATAACAAACATCATATCAACTTCGCAAGAATGAACTAGCTATAAAAGATACGTTCAGCTGCACCTAAAGCCCGATCTCTAGAGAAGAGACCGGGTTTTTTATTTGCATTAGGTACGGCTACCTTTAATTATCCTGCATAAGTAAATATCAGAACTGTACTTAGGTTATTCCATGGATAGAGTGGGATTACTCATTGCTGTAGACCTATCTAGCGAATATAATAAAAGAGAGAAATAGGTATATTTTAGCAGATACATAGGTCCTAAGATGAGGTGAATGTTCAATTTGGTACAAGGAAAAGATCATGAACAAGGGTTCTCACTAGTAGAATTATTGGCGGCTATTACTATATTGTCGATTGTGTCCTTGGTTCTGACCGCTTATTTTACGAATGCACTCTCGTATTCCAAGCAGAATCAGAATAAGACGATTATGGTTAATCTGGGGCGGAACGCTTTGTCATTTATGGAGAAGATGGAATTCGATGCGCTGTCGGACTATTTTATTAATCAGAATCATACGAGCATAAGTCCGAGTGGATGTGTAAGAACAGGCAATCAGCTAGATTGTACAACGTATAATCAATTGTTGAATATATCCAACCCTGCCGTCCTTCCCGCAATATTGCAACCCGAGATTAATGGCATTACTTATGAAGTTACAATTGAATATCAATCTCAGCTTAAGGATGAACTAGATCCTACTAAAGATCCTACTAAAGATCCTACTAAAGTTCCCACTTTAGATCCTACGAAGGCAGCCAAGTATTTGCTTCCGGTGCAAGTGAAGGTGGTAGGACAGGGAAATAAGGCCAGCAAAGGAAATGAGACGATAGTGGAGGGTTATATTACAGATGAGCGGATTCGTTAAGCGTCGGATGAAGGAAGAGGGATTTACGCTCATTGAATTGATTGCCGTTCTTTCATTATTTGGATTGGTATTGGGTTTAATATATTCCGTGTTGATGTTTGGATTTAAAAGTTATACCCAGATTCATGTAGAGAACGCCCTTCGGGATGAGGCGGATATTGTGATGTCTTCCGTGATAACGGAATTATATACATTTGGTCCTGATCGGATTAGTAGCCCTGGCAAGGATAGTCAGACTCTGATTTTGGAAAAGGAAGTGCAAGGGTCAGGCTTGGCAACTGAGGTGAAGAAACGCGAGATTAAGCTGCAACATGGCGCGGTTTATATTCGCGATCTGGCATCAACTTCGGGCAGTCTTGGTTCTGGGGCTGGATTTAATGATCCCATTGAAGTCGGGAAAGTAAGTATAGCTTCCACATTAATAGAGCGTGATCCAAGTCAATCCGGCATACACGGCTCATCCTTGTTACTTGATAGCTGTGAGTCCGCGTTGCCTTGTTCAAGAAGAAGCGGCCTGCTAACGATTCAATTGGTGCTCCAGCAAGAGAGCGGCGGCAAGCCTTATCAGCTTGAAGTGAAGAGCAAATTTGGTTTTTGAAGATAGGGGGCTGAACATGAAGCGAATGCAAGAAGAGAGCGGGTCTGCACTGGTGATGGTACTATTTGTAGTGCTCATGCTGACGATCTTAGGTATGGCGGTACTTAGCGCTTCCATTGGAGGGGCCCAACGAGCCGAGACTCGTGAGAACGATGTGCAGAGCCTACATTTAGCTCAGAAAACGGTAGATGAAGCGGCGGCTGCCATTGGCGCAGGTCTAGCGGGAAAGGAAGATATTAGTCCCAAAGAGCTGGAAGTCACATTACGAAATGTTGTAACACAAATTCGTCAACAAGGCAAAAAAGTGACCACGGGCTTCAATGTGAATGGGATCTCCAGTGCAAAAGGAGAAATTGTAGATATAACTTATAACAACATGACCGTTAATGCTAACGATCATTCTATACTGTACCATCTAACGATAACTGTGAAGGCAACAGTCAATGGCGTGCTTCGCAAGCTCAAACAGGATGTTACGATTGATACCTTTCCAGATTTCTTGAAATATGCGATAGGCTCTGAGAGTAACCTAATCATCAATGGAGCGGCTCAAATTCAAGGCAATGTGTATGCAGGGCAGAAGCTGTTACTTAACGATTATGCTTATTACAAATACAATAAGCAGGAGCGCGAGAAAAATACCGTATTCCCTACTCTAGCCCATGGAAGCTTGCTGAACGTCTCTTCCATACATGATATTCAGTATCAAGAAGGCAATCGGCGGCTGGGATCTAACTACATTCCCTTAACAGAAAATACTTGGCCGACAATGTACCCAACACTGCTGCACAGTACAGACTCGGAACTGCTTCAGATTAAAGATAAGAAAAAATTTGTTTCTATTAATTTAGATGAATCAATTCTAGACAAATTGACAGAAGCTCTAGGTACGGAGAACGGGCGGGATCAGATACGTAACAACATTGGCCATCTTGGAAGTTACCTTTTGCAGGACCCAACAGCAGCGACTAAGTTTCTGGGTTTAAGACTTCCAGAGAAACCAACTGCACCTGATTTTCCAACCGATGACAATGCAAAGGTAACTCAAGATTATGATAAGGTAGTAAAGGATTATGATAAGGCATTAAAGGAGTATAATGAAAAATTAGCTATTTATAACAAAGGTCTAGACGAGTTAAATCGGAATCTGATGAATATGAATCAATCTGCCGTATTTGAAAATGGGATGACGATCGATGGGGATACGCTGAAAGAAGGGCTACGCTATACGGAAGAAGCAAAGAGAAACGGACGCTGGTTAGTGGTGGATGGGGATCTTACCATTGATAATTATAAGTCTCAACCATTGCAGATTCGGGGGAATGTATTGGTTACTGGGAAAGTGATAATTCGTGGACAGGTGGCTTTTGATTCCACAATGTTTGTGATGGGGAAGACAACGATTGAGGATGCCACAATTACAGGGTTAAATCAGAAAGAGCTTGTACTGATCTCTAAAGGTAAGATTTTAGTGAATCGATATGATGCCTTTCAAAATGCTTCACCTGCTTCGCTCAGAGCCTTTTTTTATACAGAAGACACAGCGGAGTTGTACGGTGTAGGTTCGGCCTTCTTGCTTAATGGAGGATTCTTCTCTAAAGGGGACTTAACGATTCATGCTGTACTCGGCTCTGCGACTGGCAATGGATCGACGATAGATTTTAGTCCTCAGACGGAAGGCACGTCACTCAAGCGGTTCGAAGTTAAGTATAACGAACAAGTATTTGAAGATCAGAATACGAGTTTGCCAAGAGTGCGGCAGGTTAATATTAGCATGGGAGCTTTACAGCTTATGCCGCAGGACTGATTTGCACAATTGTACTTTTATGCGTCTACTTCTATATAGAACAACCCACAGCCATCTAGCTGTGGGTTGTTTGTCTTTTGTAATTTAGGACTGTCGATTAATAGCGGTCATCTGTTTCTTTGGAATCAACTTTCACCACTATAGTAGCAGTGATGTTAGGGTGGTCTTTAAGGGTTACGGTCACTGCGGTTATTCCACGTTGCCCAGCGATAATAACCCCACTAGTAGGATTTAGAATTTTAACAATAGTACTGTCCTTAGAGGTCCATATTAATTGATTTCGTACAGTGTCCTTAAGTCCGAATGGCCTTAGATCATTTAATAAATGATACTCTGGAGAGCCTTCTTGCAGGGTCATACTAAGTGGGAGCTGAAGAAGAAGACGTATATCTATCAGCTTCTCTACAGTTAGTGTACCCGCAGTTACGCTCACTTTTACCGTGCCTGCATCGTTCCCTGTTAGTACAGCCGTCTCATTAGAGGTTGTGATGGAAGCAAGGGTAGTAGGTGTCCCATCAACATTGGTGACTTTCCAAGTAAAAGGGGTCTGATCTGCATCCAAAGGCAAGAATGTTGCTTTTAGATCGATCTGATTTCCTAATTGGACCTCGCTTGAACCCTCAAGAGCTATACTCGTCATAGGGTTGGATACGTTAATTTCATAGGATGCATTATACGTATATTTCTGATGTGTAACCTGACTCTCCGTTTGAGCTACAAGTCCAATAACGGCTTTTCCAGAGGCAATTCCTTTGATGTTCGTATTCCACTGATTCTGTGGATCAGATAGTTGCACAAAGTTAGCACCTTCTAAAACAGTCCATTTCAACGAGGTTATATTTTGCCCATCCAAAATAAGTGAACTATTGAGCGAGATCGTCTGATTTTTATAGACGTTATGAGGACCCGTAATAATCAGTTCGGGTCGGATGACAGTGATTTGCGACGTTGCGGTTAGATTGCTTCCATCTATAGACTTAGCCGTTATGACAGCTTTTCCTACGGCATGAGTTTCAATGATACCATTTTCATTCACACTGACGATTTCAGGATTGCTACTTGTCCATGTATAAGTTAAGAGGCTAGCATCATTAGGTTCGTAACGTGGTATTAATCTGGTTTTATCTCCTGTGATAAGTGTATAGTCATCTAACGTCAGCTTGGTAAGTTTGGTCACCGCTTCAAAAACATAGGTAGGAAATTGCAGTGATTTTGTAGTTGAATTACCGATATCAATAAAAGTAAGATTTGAATTTCTTAACGTATAGATTCCATTTTGGGTTGGTTTGACAGCGATATCGAATGAAATCGGATCAGCCACATAGGTTAGTCGGTCTGCCGAGAGTCTATAGACGATAGAATTTAAATTCCCCGAAATCGTATAACCTGCACCTAGAGATCCACTTTTTTGAAAGTTTGCTGCAGAACTATTAACAGGAAGAGTTATTATCTCAAGGTTAGTAGGAAGTGTCTCGCTGAATTGTACATTTTTAATCGTAATTTGATCATTGTCCTTCACCTTAAAGTAAGCTATAGGTTTAGGGGTTACCGTATAATGCATAGTCACCGTGTCATTCTTCTCCACTTTGCCGTTGATTACATTGGCAGAGAGTGTCCGGTTCGTCTGCAGATTCGCCGTGACCTTAACGATTTTAATAGGAACAGTGACTTTAGATTCAGCTCCTTGACGGTCACGAGCAACAATTTGGATAGACATATCTCCGCCTTCAGGAAGGGGATTGTCAAATGTCATATTAATAACACTGCCAGATTGTACACTTCTTTCGGGAAGCATCGTCGTCTCTTTGCCGTTGATGATGAACTTAAAGCCTGTTGTAACATTACGGTCTTTTAGATCTAAGTCGTTGGCAGTATAGCTTACAAGCAATTTTTGATAAGAAGGAATGACATCAGTTGCTAAAGGCGCATGAACTGTTATCGTAGGTGCATGGTTAGAACCAATGAATGCACGGTACATCGTATTCACGAATAGTCGTTGTTCCCAATCGGGGAAATTTGAATTTGTATGCCCTGTACCTGAATACGTCACATTCCCTTTCGAATACGTATAAAAATGATTCCAGCTATCTTCTTCATCCCTTTTTCCACCAGTGATATTATACCAGGGCACAATGGTAGGATCCTCTAAGTCCAGCGTGAAATACTGGTTATGTGTCAGATTAATAAGTGGCCTCTCATTCGTTCCAGTTGAGAGACCTTTAGTAAGATAAAATGGATATTGTGTAAGTAATCCATCATTAACATTGGTGGTCGAGGTTGATTTGTTCGGGGCACTTAGACCCAGGTTTGTCATGGGTGCAATCTGCCCTGTATCCTGCTGGAAATTATCAACCCAAAGTTTCCAATACTTATTACTCGTATCTGCTTCGTCTCTGAAAATCGTATCATGGGTGAACATGACCCCTTGTCCCGTAGATATGAAGTTGTGAACGGCCTGAGCGGATTCTGCCGTAAGAGAAGCAAATTGATTGTATTCGTCCCGGAAACCAAAGACGATCATATCGTATTTACCGTTAAGGTCTTTATAACCCGTAGTAACAAATTCACTGGATTGCATGACAGACAGGTTAATTTTGTAATCGTCGGAATCACTGCCTAAATAGGCAGCGTTCATATTGTTTCCCTTCAATAAGGAGCTATTTTCACCTCCTGGAAGGATTTGCAGAACACGAACTACCGTTTTCTCATCTTTGAAATGAATGGTGCCCGTTTCATAGCTCTTTATCTTGGTTGCTTGATCGACTAGATCCAGGCGCCAGTACAGTAGTCCTGAATAAGCTTTAGGTAATTCATAACTAATCTCCCCACTTGTCCCCGTAATTGAGGTCGAAGCAACCATTTGATTCTCATCAAACGTAAGTACCTTATCAATCCCTAAGTAAAGATTGGATTGAATTAGACGGTCCTTAATATTCTCAATATTGTACACATTAAATTTGAATACTAGCTTGTCTCCTGCAACATAAACTTTAGTCTGATCGGTCGCATAATCGGTAGGCTTCATATTCTGCCCATTGCTCGCATCTAAATCGATTCTAGGACGAAGTTTCAACAGAGTTATATTGGCATTGAGCTTATCAGTTAAAGGAGTGTTTTTATTCCCAGCTGGAACTTTAAGTTGATCAGCACCCACGAACCAGACATTAGATTTAGGTGAGGTAACAAAAGGTGCAAATAAGTTATACAGATTACTTTTCTTGTCAGTTTTGCTCATGACATCGTTATGTACCATAACAAGCATACCTTTATTAATATAGCTGGATACAATCTGAGAGGCTTTAAGCTTAGTGATATCGTTCATTACATCGGTTGTCTCGTGTGAAGAACCTTGTACGCCCGCTATACTATAAAGTCCAGTATCCACAAAAATAGCATCATACTTCCCATCAAGCTCATCTCGCATCGCTACAAAATGCTTCATTCTGACTTTCTCTACGGTAACCGTTACTCCCGTCAGATTGCTCATTAGAGTGGTAAGGTCCGTCGTTTTGTATGGCGAGGTCGCGGTGCTGTTGTTGTCTATAATTTGAAGTATTTTCAGCGGGTATGGTTTGGGGATTTCAGCATTCACCTTGAAAAATACAGCGGTCACCAGGAGCAAAAGGGCAAGAATAGGAATTACATAAGCCATACGTTTCACGAGAGGACAACCTCCTTAGATTTGATAAAAATGTTCAATTACTGCGAAAGGACTTATTTACTAGAAAGTTCATTCTTTTGTCCTGTAAAATTATTGTAAATTAACTAGTGTTATGATATAAATCAATTTAGGAATAATGTACCATAGTAAGCGTAACAATCATAGATGATTAGTAGACTATTTCACTATAAATTAGGGATTTTTTAACAGATTATACGAAATTAAGGTAGACGCCTTATAGAATTTTTTTGGAAGATACCAATAAAGAAAAGTGTGAGGTGATAGGGCATGGCCGTAGTGAAAAAGAGATTAGGAGATTTGCTAGTTGAAAATGGCGTGATCGCCGAAGAACAGCTGCAAGAAGCACTCCAAGAACAGCGGAAGACGAAGCGAAGACTCGGTGACCTTCTAATCTCTCAAGGTTACATTACGGAACAGCAATTAATAGAAGTACTAGAGTTTCAGCTAGGCATACCTCATGTCAGTCTCTTTAAATATCAGATCGATCCTGCACTCACGCAGATTATCCCTGAGAGTATGGCTAAGCGTTATCAGGTGCTTCCTTTTATGAAGGAAGGTGGCAAGCTGATGGTAGCCATGGCAGATCCACTGGATTACTTTGCGATTGAAGATCTACGAATGACTACAGGTTTCCGCATCGAGCCGGCTATTTCTACCCGGGATGAACTCCAGCGAGCCATCGCAAGACACTATGGGCTTCGGGACTCGATGAGCCAGATGATGGTGGAGCTTCCTACACAAGAAGAAATTGAAGAAACAGAGATTACGGATGAAGGCTCGCCCATCGTACGTCTGGTCAATCAGATGATTCAGCAGGCTATTCATTTAAAAGCGTCAGATATCCATGTAGATCCAGCTGAGAATCATGTGACGATTCGCTACCGAATAGATGGATTGCTACGTACCGAGCGGGTTATTCCTAAGCAGATGCAAGGATTCATCACGGCGAGGCTCAAGATTATGTCAAAGCTGAATATTGCAGAAAGACGCCTTCCTCAAGACGGGCGGATGAAGCTGCAATTCGATCTGCGGATGGTAGACATTCGAGTTTCAGTTTTGCCTACCATTCATGGAGAGAAATTAGTATTACGTCTACTAGATTTGAGTACAGGAGTTAAGGCTATTGATCAGCTGGGTTTCAGTGATCGGGACTTACAAGCCTTCCAGTCTATTATTGAGAACCCATATGGCATGATTTTGATTACAGGACCTACAGGTAGTGGGAAAACAACTACATTGTACTCCGCACTCAATCATCTTAATGAGGAAAGTTCCAATATTATTACCGTGGAAGACCCCGTGGAATATCAGATAGAGGGAATTAACCAAGTACATGTGAATCCATCGATTGGACTTACATTTGCAGCAGGTCTGCGCTCTATACTTCGGCAAGATCCAAATATTGTTATGGTAGGGGAAATTCGTGATAACGAAACGGCGGAGATTGCAATTCGGGCCTCGCTCACCGGTCATTTAGTATTATCTACGCTACATACAAATGATGCAGTCAGTACAATTACTAGACTTCGAGATATGGAGATTGAGCCGTATCTTATTGCTTCCTCCTTAGTGGGGGTTATTGCACAGCGGCTGGTAAGAAGGATTTGCCCAGAATGTAAAAAAGCCGTAGCGCCAACCGAGCAGGAGTCCATTGTGCTACACAATCATGGATTAGATGTTGATGTGTTATATCGCGGGAAAGGCTGCGGTAACTGCAACCAGACAGGCTACCGAGGACGGATGGCTATTCATGAGATCGTAGTGGTTAATGAGAGGTTACGTGAGAGCATCACGCGTGGAGCTTCTATTCAAGAGCTTCGGCAAGAAGCCTATGCACAGGGCATGGTGAGTCTAATGAACGATGGCATGTCCAAAGTAGCCTTAGGCTATACCACACTGCAAGAAGTACTTCGTGAGACGGTATCACATTAAGGGGGCGCTGACATGACAGGTCACATCGATGAACTACTAATATTAGCTGGGGAACTTAGAGCCTCTGACCTGCACATTTCAGTGGGTTCTCCTCCAGTCATCCGGGTGGACGGTGTACTACGTTCCTTGGGAGAACAGATGAACAATCCTATTGATATACAGGAAATGACCTCTCATTTGCTTCGTACACAACGTGTTACGGATAAGCCCGAGGAAGAGGAACGAGATTTCGCTTACGCAATTGAGGGTGTGGGACGCTACCGTGTTCATATTTATCGTCAGCAGAATGAACCGAGTCTAGCTATACGGCTCTTGCCGGGGGTGATTCCTAGCATTGAGGACCTTGCGCTTCCTCAGATTATTCAGATTCTTGCTCAAAAAATGCAGGGGTTAATCCTTGTAACCGGGCCAACGGGTAGCGGCAAATCTTCCACCTTAGCGGCCATCGTGGGATGGATTAATCGAACTCAGCATAAACACATTATTACTTTAGAGGATCCTGTGGAGTTCTTACATGGTCCGGGTCTTTCTCTCATTCATCAGCGTGAAATAGGGGTGGATACGACTGGATTTGCACAAGGTCTTAAGGCCGCACTTCGGCAAGATCCCGATGTTATTATGGTGGGGGAACTTAGGGATTTGGAGACGATCTCAGCGGCCATGACTGCGGCCGAGACGGGACATCTGGTGCTGGCTACCTTACATACGTCGGATGCACCACAGACTATTGACCGAATTATTGACGCCTACCCTGCATCTCAGCAGTCTCAGATTCGTGTTCAACTAGCTTCTGTGCTTACCGCCGTAATCTCGCAGCGATTACTACCTAGTCCCAAAACTTCAGGCCGTGTGTGTGTAACTGAAGTGCTGTTAAATACGCCGGCTGCGGCCAATCTCATTCGTACAGAGAAGACGCATCAGCTCAAAAGCATTATGCAGACAGGCCGGCAGTTAGGGATGCATACGATGGACATGAAGGCAAGGGAACTGCTACAGCAAGGCGTGCTTGATCATATTACAGCCAAACCTTATTTGATGGAGGCCAGCAGCTAATGCCTCAATTCGAATATCGTGTGAAGACGGCTAGCGGTCGTGATCTGACGGGCAAGTTGACTGCGGCAGATAAATCTACCGCTATGGAAGATTTGCGGAAGCGGAATGTGACCGTTTTTTCACTAAAAGAACAGAACAATTCTATCTTTTCCAAAGATATTTATCTAGGCAATCCCGTCAAAACTATACAGTTCATCATCTATTGCCGACAGTTTGCCACCTTGATTCGTGCGGGGGTAACCATTGTAGAATCTACGGTCATTCTAGCCGAACAGACGGACAGCAAGGCCCTAAAAAAAGCGTTGTTAGATATACACTCGAGCTTAATGCGGGGTGTGCCTTATTCTCAGGCAGTGCTGGATCATCGCAAAATTTTCCCGACGATGTTCGTCAGCATGATACGCGCGGGAGAGGAATCCGGCAATCTGGAAGGTACGCTGGAGCGCTTAGCTATCTTTTTTGAGAAGCAGTATAAGACACGGGAAAAGGTTAAGTCAGCGCTCATGTATCCAATGACCGTAGGTATTCTAGCAATCGCATCCGTCGTCTATCTCCTGTGGGCGATTGTACCTCAATTCGTGACCATGTTCGCTTCGATGAATGCTACTTTACCTGTAGTAACGCGTATCGTGCTAGGGCTAAGCGGCAGTATTCAACATCAGTGGTATATTTGGGCGATGTTGCTTGTCCTAGGTATAGCGGGGTACCAATTAATGAAGCGGGATGAACGGGGAGCCTACTGGATTGATTATGCGAAGCTTAAAATACCTGTATTCGGAAAATTAATGCAAAAAAGTGCGATTGCTCAGTTCACACGTACCTTCTCCTCGTTGTACGCAAGTTCGGTCCCTGTATTGCAAGCCCTGGCGATTGTGGAAGGCGTCGCCGGGAATAAAGTGATTGAGCAATTCATACGCAAAGCGGGCGATTCATTACGGCAAGGGAATCCTTTGTCTGAACCGCTGAAGCAAGCTTGGGTGTTCCCCCCACTAGTGACGCAAATGATCGCTATTGGTGAGGAGACCGGGGCACTGGATCAAATGCTGGAAAAGGTAGCTGATTTCTACGAGATGGATGTAGAGAACACCGTAGACCGATTGAAATCGCTCATCGAACCGCTGTTGATCGTGTTTTTGGCCGGCGTGGTAGGCCTGATTGTCGCAGCTATTATGCTGCCGATGTTCAGCATTTACAACCAGATGGGTTAATCTGCGGTGATCTTTTATAGGTCATAGTAAGCACAAGATATGCCCATGTCGATGACGGAGTACAATTGTTAAGAATCAGAAAATGAATGAAAAATTTAGGAGGAATTCACATGTTAGCAAGAGCAATGAATGCAAGGTTAAAGAAGTTAGGTAAAGAAGAGAAAGGGTTCACATTGATTGAGTTACTAGCGGTTATCGTAATTATCGGTATCATTGCAATTATTGCTATTCCACTGATTTCAGGTATTCTCAGCAATACGAAGCAAGATGCAAACGTAGCAACGGCTGGCCAGATCTACGATGCGGCAAGATTGTACGTAATCAGCGAGCTTAATGGGGATTTTAAGAATAAAACAGTTCCTATAAATGGTGATGATGCAACTTCTACACTTATGAGTAAGGGTTATCTCGATAAAAAACTATTGCTTCCTAGTACTAAAGCACAAATCACAGGGGGTAACGTGAAATTCGATGCTAATGGGGTGTTAGATAGTGCAGCAGCTGTTACTATTACAACCTCAGAGGGAGACATAATATATACTTCTGATGATGTACTTAAAGCTAAAAGAAAGTAATACATGAAATATTTTTTCACATCTCAGGAACCGTAACCCGGTTCCTGTTTCAAATTCAAGACGAAAGCAGATTTGCCTAAATGTCGATCATTATAGCTTTATATATAACGTTAATAGGCTTAATTATGGGTTCTTTTTATAATGTGGTAGCTTCACGTATTCCGGTAGGCGAGTCCATTGTCCATCCTCCCTCACATTGTTCGGGCTGTGGAACCAAGCTCAAGGCGAGAGATTTAATTCCTCTTCTAAGCTATGTAGCATCTAAAGGCCGCTGCCGTTACTGCGGGATGCGACTCTCCTGGTTATATCCTGCCAGTGAAGCAATGACAGGCTTGTTATTCCTATGGATTTTCAATCTAAAAGAAATAACAACTGAATCCCTCATTGGATTTACCCTTGTGAGTATGGGGATCATCGTGTCTGTAGCCGATATGATATATATGCGTATTCCTAATAAAATTTTGATGTTCTTCGCCCCCTTGTTCATCATCCTGGTAATTATTTGGCCTGCTCATTCTCTGTGGAGTCACGGTTTAGGCGCGATAGCGGGTGGCGGCATTCTAGTTCTCATCGTACTCATCACAGGAGCGATGGGGATAGGAGATGTGAAGCTGTTTGCTTTATGCGGATGGTGTATAGGGTTACCGAATACGCTATTAGCTTTGTTGTTAGCCTGCGCTATCGGTACGTTAGTGGGGGGCGGGCTGATGTTGACTGGGCAGGTGAAGAGAGGCCAGCCGATTTCGTTTGGTCCATTTTTGATGATAGGAACACTAATTGCTTATGGATATGGTTCAGAAATTATCGGCGGGTATCTCTCGCTCATCGGTTAGGAGGCAGCAGTTATGTTCGGAATAAGCTCATCCCGGGTGGGAATTACGATTGAGCAGAATGCTATACGTTATGTCAGATTAAAAAAAAGTAAATCATCCGAGATGGAGAGCAAAGGCTGCTTGACGCTCCCTCGTGGTCTGATTATAGAGAATGAAATTACAGACCGATCTGTGTTAGGGCAATCTGTTGCCCAGTGGGTGAAGCAGGAAGGGCTGAAGGGGAGCGAGGTCAATCTTTCCATTCCGCCTTCTCAGATTATTATACGTAGAATGTCGATTCCAAGTCTTCAACCGAAGCAAATCGAGCAGTTAGTGAAGCTTGAGGTTGAGACGGCGCTGCACTTACCGTTTGACTACCCTGTATATGATTACATTACGGTGAGTCAGGATGAGGATCATACTCACCTTCTTGTGTATGTGGCTCCCAGAGAACTTATCGAAGGATATATTCAGGTGCTGACGGAGGCCGGCGTCAAAGTAAAATCTGTGGAGACTTCTGCCACGGCGCTAACCCGAGCTATTCAGCATGCATCCTTACAGCAGGAAGAAGCATCGCCCGATGTAATGCTGATTCATTTGGACGCGGGGCTACTCGATATCCATATGCTTCATAATGGACAGCCTGTATTTATGCGTACTTTAGATTTACAGGAAGCGGACTCATATGCCCTACCCATAGAACTGGAAAAAGATGAAGAGAGTGTGCTCGGTGCTACTAAGGAGCGGTCATCTGGATTCTCATCGAGTCAGATTGTTGAGATTACAGCGGAAATCTCTCGTATGCTTAACTTTTATCAATATAGTCTTCATGATGGAAATTCAAGAATTAGCCATATCATTATCAGCGGCAGATCTGATTTGCAAGAGCAATTAGAACATGAGTTGGAGCTTTCACATGCTGAACTAAATATTCGTAGCCTGGTCCGTTTTGCAGAGGGCGCTTCCAACGCAGAGCTAGAAATGTACAGAATGGCCGTTGGTGCAGCTATTAGAGATCGAGCGATACGAAGTATTAATCTTTATCCGCAAGAAGATCGAGAGGCTAGGATCTACCCCATGCTTGTAATGTCTCTAGGGGCGCTGTGGTTATTAGGAGGTATAGCTTCAGGTATTCTCTATGTTCAAGGACATAACCATGTGAACCAGCATTCGAATCAGCTGCAAGTGTTACAAGAAGAAAATGCACAGCTTCAAGTTAAATTGAACAAGCTGAGCTCAGGGGGTGCTAATCAAGTGACTAACCCTGCGGATATAATTGCTTCAATAAATGAAATGAAAATGGATGCCGTCCAAGTTGTAGATTCCATGCAGCGTCCCCTTCCGGTAGGGGGAGCACTTATGAATGCAGCCTATTCACAGAATAAAGAGCTCAATGTAACGGTAGGTTTCACATCCATGTCTGATGCGGCCACGTATTTAGCTAGTCTACGCAAACTGCCTTTTGCAGTGAGCACGGAGATCACTAAGCTAACCCAGGATAATGGGAATGCGGGAGCAGCTCAGATCTACACGGCTGTATATAAAATCCTAATGAAAAATGCGGATCAGTCTGCGAATGGAGAGGCAGGTTAACATGGTAGAATGGACGGAACGTATTTCTAAATACCGAAATGCCTTAATCTTAGCAATCATTCTGATGTTTGTTCTTTTAATAGGGTTTTATGTGCTGGCCGTACAACCTGTTCGGACAGAAGATCATGCTCAGCAAGAAGAGATTAGCTTAGTGACTGAGGAAAATGCAAGAATGCAGGAGAAGATCGCTTCTTTGAATGCAGCCGCTCAGGAGAATGCAGCGAATGGCGTCATGGATCAAGCCTTACCTGCTGTAGAGAATACAGAGCAAATCATTCGTGACTTTAAGACGATTAGCGAAAAAACGTCGATCTCTCTGAAGGACGTGCAGTTCACTATTCCTACGATGAATCATATTCGTATAGCTAAAGGAGATGAGAAATCTCCTTTCCCATCTGTCAAAGAAGTCAATATGACGGCGACCATTCAAGGGAATCTTACGCAAATTCGTGCATGGATGGATGAGCTTCAAAAGCTGCCTCGTCTGCTTGTAGTAGATTCCTTTACTTTTGAGAAACCCTACGAGGTATCCCCTCCAGGCAGTATCATTGACGCAAATGTGTCATTTACCGCTTATTATCAACCTAATACCAAATAAATCCTTTTGTGGTAATATAATTGAATACGTTGCTTTAGATGTTCCGTATATATAAGTATACCTACGGAAAGGTGGTGCATCTGCTGATGCATGCTTGGTTAATTTGGCTCATTATTGCTGGCGTATTACTTATTTTTGAGATGTTAACTTTAACATTTTACTTGTTATGGCTAAGTATTGGTGCAGCGGCGGCCGCGGTTGTAGCTTGGATCGTGCCGGATGCTATTCTTTGGCAAGTAGTCGTTGGATGTGTAGTTGCACTCGGATTAACCGTGTTCACAAGACCTTTGGTTCAGCGGGTACGTACATCCAGAGGATTTCAGGATTCGGGAACGGATCTGGTTGGACGGGAAGGTCTAGTCGTGGAGCCCATTCGTCAAGGGCATTATGGCATTGTCAAAATAGGCGGGGATACTTGGAGTGCCTCCTCTCAACAGTCCTTAGACAAGTTCGAACGCGTCCGTGTTATTGAACGAGGGAATGCTATTATCGAAGTAGAACGTTGGGAGGAAATTTAATTATGTATATCGGAGTAGTTGTTGGCGTGTTGTTAGTTGTTGTGATCGTATTCATAGCTCTAACGATTAAAATTGTACCTCAGCAAAGGGTAGGGGTTGTAGAGCGTCTGGGTAGGTTTAATCGACTGCTTAACCCGGGGCTGAACATATTGATCCCGATTATCGATCACGTGAGAACTTATCATGACCTGAGAATTCAACAAGCAAATGTACCTCCACAGACGGTCATCACTAAGGATAACGTTCAGGTGCAGATTGATACGATCATTTTCTATCAAGTAGTCGGGCCTGAAGAGGCTACATATGGGATATCCGATTATGTGTACGGGGTTCGTAATATCTCCACAGCTACGATGCGTCAGATTATCGGTAAGCTTGAGCTCGATGAGACCTTATCGGGACGGGAGAAGATCTCTACAGAAATTCGCCTTGCGCTAGATGAAGCCACCGAGAAATGGGGCGTGCGGATCGAACGTGTAGAAGTCATCGATATCAAACCACCTATGGATATCCAAGAAGCGATGGACAAACAAATGAAGGCCGAGCGTAGCAAACGTGCGATTGTTCTTGAAGCGGAAGCTGCCAAGCAGGATATGATTCTTCGTGCAGAAGGGGATAAACAAAGTAAGATTCTGAAGGCTGAAGGGGATAAGGAGGCTCGGATTAGAGAAGCTGAGGGTCTGGGCCAAGCGCAGGAACTTGAAGCTCTAGGTCAGGCCAAAGCGATCTTGTCCGTTGCCGAAGCCGAAAAAAATCGAATTGAACTACTTCGTAGTGCGGGACTGGATGAAAATGTCCTAGCTTATCGTTCTTTTGAGGCACTAGAGGAAGTATCCAAAGGTGCAGCGAATAAGATTTTCCTTCCAATTAGCGCAGTAGATACGCTAGGCAGTATTGGAGCCATTGGTGAAGTGTTCAAGAGCAAGGACAAGTAGGAACAGCAATCCCATGATCCTCAGTATTTATAGCAATACAAAATAAGATGTACAATTTATTCAGAGCATGAATGCCAGAATACTCAACTTTCCATATTTCTTCCATAACAAAATTTACACTAAAAGCCCCCGGGAATTGTAATTCCCAGGGGCTTTTTCATAATGAATTCGTTACTCCTTTTTGCTAATAGGTCGGCGAAGACTGTTCACATTAGATTGATTCCCTAAGAGTATCCATCCATCAGAATGAAGATGTCACGTTCCTCACTCTTTATGTGTATCGGTTACTTTTCCTTGCAGGCGGCTGAGTTCATCCTCAACGGCACTATTTTTGGTATAGGAAGGTTGTTGAGGGCTTGAAGTAGATGCGCTACTGCCATTATAACTTGAAGCATTAAGTCCTGCTTCCCATTGTAGAATCTTCTCTTCCATGCGCTCAAAACCACGGGCCGCTGTCCCACTAAGGTTAGAATATCCAGAAGTCCCTGCTCCGGTTGCGCCCCAGTTCGTATGGGAAGAGCTGGATTGCGCTTGGCGAGATCGTTCTTCTGCACGCTGTGCACGAGCTACGAGTTCTGTGCGTTTTTCTTTGAGGCGAGCGAACTCCTCTTTAGCAGTCTGAATGTGGAATTCTAGCTCTGTAATACGCTGACGAGTGATATCCAGGGTAACGCCATGTTCTTCTGCTTGCGTTTTGAAGGCGAGTTTGGCCTCCACTGCTTGACGTGCAGCGACTTCATTGCCTCCATTAAGCGCTTCTATAGCACGTTCTTCAGCAGTAGCCGCAGAGCGGATCGCTTCGTCCTTGCGGAAGGTTAGTACTTTAACAGAAGTGTGTTGTTCACTCAATTTCCGTTCAGATGAATCGATGTCTTCTTCTAAGTTGCGCAAATATTGATTCATAAGCATAACGGGGTTCTCCAGTTTGTTCAGCGCCTCATGGGCAGCCGCTTTGGTCAAATTCGCAATTCTCTCGAAAAAAGTCATGTGTACATCTCTCCTTATTTGTAGTTGGAAAAGCTATCGTAAGTGTCAAAGCCGTATTCAGGTTCTTTGGGAATCACAAGGCTGGCCACAATGTAGATAAAAGCAAACGTTCCAAAGCTAAAGATGGCGCCTAGCGCAGCCACAAGACGAATGAGTGTAGGGTCAATGTTAAAGTATCGAGCGACACCGCCGCAGATTCCTGTGATCATTCGGTCAGACCGAGATCGGTATAATTTGTTCTTCATAATCTAATCTCTCCTCTGTCAATGGTTGATCTAGCAGACTGAGGCGGGTGCAACCAAGGTCTCATTCGTCGTTCGCCTCTCTTGCTTCATGTCTATATCTTACGCTGTAATCAAAGGATTCAAAACGGCCCTTAGGCGGTTTGTGAACTGGACCTGAGGAGGGGATGAGGCTCAACACTTAGACTGGGTTCCCATTTTTAAACCTATCAAAATTTCATCCCTGATAATTAGAAAAAGCGAATGACAGCTGAAAATTCGAATATTACAATAAAAGGAATACCGTAGTCGATTCGAAATATAGGAGGCGCTAATGAGATGAGTGTCGTTGTTTTGCAGGGAAGTGCACGTGCTGGAGGGAATACGGAAGAATTGGTAGAGCTGGTGCTTCAGGATATACCGCATACTCACGTGATCCTTCGCGATCATGAGATTCAGCCGATTGTAGATCAAAGGCATGCCGAAGGCGGATTTCAGACGGTGGAAGATGATTACGATGCTCTGATTCAGCAGGTGCTTGAGCATGATATTTTGATTTTTGCTACGCCTGTATACTGGTATGGCATTTCGGGGACGCTCAAGACATTTGTGGATCGGTGGTCGCAGAGCTTGCGATCGCAGGAGTATGATTTCAAATCGTTAATCTCCGGGAAAAAAGCATACGTGGTCGTGGTAGGCGGAGATGATCCAAGAATTAAGGCGCTTCCTTTGCTTCAGCAGTTGAAATACACATTTGACTTTGTAGGGCTATCATTCGAGGGATACGTCATTGGAAAAGCCAGCAAGCCCGGTGATATCGCCTCGGATGAACGGGCGCTGCATGACGCGAAGGGATTGAATGCGCAGCTTAAGGCTGTACTCGCTGTTAAGTCGTAACATCATTATCTGGACTGTTTGGATGTATAAACTAGGTTAAGAAATATATTTGAAGAAATCTAAGATATTTTGTTCCAAATATTTTGTGAACACCTTGGCATAGCAACATAGGAACATCCGAATAAGCATAACCCAAGACAATTAATGCGGAAAGAATAAGGGTATGAGGTTAAGCCCAAGCTTACACCATACAAAAAGGCGAGGGCCAAAGCCCCCTCCTTTTATAATATTAACGTCTAATTTTACGAACGAACAAAATGGATACCCAGAGAGATACAAGAGAAGCGACTAAAGCCAAGGCTGATAGGACGACAGCGACCGTCTGCCCACTGGACCATTCCGTAGTTACGGGCTCTGCTGAAGAATTATCGGCTACTGCGTTACCTGTATTTGTGTCTTTATTTACATTTGTATTCGTATTAGGCGTAGCCGCATGCTCATCCTTGGCCGGTTCAGCTGGTGTAGAAGATGTGCTCGCTGTAATTTGGGTTACCGAATGGGGACTTTCTCCGCCATCGCCTGTCCACTCGACAATCGTTCCGTCTTTGTAGTACTGGAAGGCATCCCAGTTAAGTGTGGCATCTTTGGCGGGGTTCTGAGCCACAAAGTTAAATTGTTGGAACTGACCTGCGAGAATGCCTTCGCCTACGGCTGTCCAAGTTACGTTGGTTATTTTACCTGCTGAATCTTTCGTAGTCTCTACTTTCCAGCCGGGTACAGGTTGATAATTTTTGAAATCTGCGTTCGCTGGTATTTTCAGAGCAATTTTGGTTGTAGCTACGTCTTTTTCCACTGGAATTTTGATGGAATATGTCTCATAGGCTTTGGGCTCGGAGGTTGTAGGACTGACGGTCACATGCGCACTGGCTACGCCTGCAAACAGCAAGGCACCCACGGCCATACTGGAAAAAGTAGTCATAATACGGGTCAATTTGATTGTCATAATTGAATTCTCCTTTAGTGTAGAATCTTGAATAGTGTAGAACCTTGAATTATAAGATCTGATTTATGGTGTTAATAATTTGGAGTTAAGATTGGTCACATGGTGAATGGGTTAACTACTCGAAAATTAGGATTATGGAGTTCCTGCATTAAAGTTGACACTGCCATTTAAGGAATCCAGTGATTTGAGCAGAATATGATATTGAATTTCCCATTTCCCTGCCATCGTAATTAGATCTTCCGTCTGCAAAGGCGAGGCCGTTCCAGGAATTTTCACTTCGAGCGTGCCCATAGCCATCTCTTGAGAACTCAGATTTAGTGTTACCTGTTCAACGTCTTTTACCGGCTTACCATTTGGGTCTTCTACGGATACTTTAAATTCATTTTTACCCATAATGTTCGGGGAGATATCTAGCGTTACTGTGTAGCCTGTGCGTGTCTTATCTACGATATGGGCGGGTCCGGGATGCGATAGGGCTGTGGGTAAGTTCGTCAGCACGGCAGCCAGAATTAGCACAACAATACCTACCACAAACTCGATCCAGACTCCCTTTCCAAGCTCACGCTGGCTTTTTCGTCCCCGTAAAAAACCACTTATAGCAAATCCGAACATGATTAGGAATAAAGCGATTTTGGCTAGTAGCACTTGTCCATAAAGGGAAGTGAATAGCGAACCTAGCGACGGAGTGTAAATTTTAATTCCGTAAAGGCCGCTGCCTACTAGTAAAATGACACAGATTGTACCTACTAAGGAGAATCGCTGAATTGTAGCAAAGTAAAACTGTTTTCGTGCATCTCCTTCAGGCTGAATCTTCGCTATGAATGGAAGCAAAAATGCAAGTGCCAGCAAGGCCCCAAGCCATAGAGAGGCAGCAGCCAAATGAACGAACCCGCTGAATACGGCAAGCCCTTCAATATCCGCGGATGCGGCATGGCCCATGAAGGATTTGGCTACAAACAGACCAATGACCGTCACCAGAGCAAAACCTGCATAGATCGTCTTCTCTCCAGTGTTAATCTTGGGGAATAGTCCACAGGTTAGACCTGCAAGGACAAGGAATAACAAGGCTTCCGTCCACCATATGGAGCCAAAGGTCGTGAACCGAAGCGATTCACCAATCACACCACTGCTGAATACTTCACTCCAACTCACAGCTGCATCATGTTTGGCTTGCAAGGGCAGGCTGAGCAGAATACCTATGGCTGCAAGGATGAGTGAAATAATAAGCAGCCATTGTGTTCTGCGGGATGCATAAGAAGCTTTTCGCTGCGCTTTAGGCAGAAGATACAAGTGGAACAACAGGATGCCGGCGTATAAGGACAGACCGATATACTGCATCCAGCGAATTAAGGTCTGATCCCAGCCAGGAAGTGCTGTTCCTTCATCTACGGCTGTTGGTGTCTGTGTACTTCCTCCGGTTCCCATAATGAACGGAATTACACCCGTAATGGGATGACCATCGGCAGATACCACACGCCAATTAATCGTATAGATGTCATCCGGTAGAGTTTGACTAAGCTTAGCCGTCAATCTCGCTGGATTGTTGGTATCGATAGTGGATGGACCGAGCGTAATCTTCTTTCCCGTCGCACTTGTCATTTCAATGGAATGGAATACATTCTCCACCGCTTCATTGAAAACAATACTAATTTCTTTAGGTGCGGTAGTTAAAGTCTGGTTCGGCGTCGGATTGGAAGTTACAATATTAGCGTGTGCCGAAGCTAGTCCCGGACACAAAATCAAGACTATGCCGAGGAGTATAAAGATAATACCGTTTCTGTGCTTAGCGAATAGCATGATTCAATCACCTTCTCTTTTAACATTCTTTACTATTGTAGCGCACGAGTATTGGTTTGGCATGACTACAACGGGCTATATCGCCAAGGATATACCCTTGAGTATGTCCAATTTGTGAAAGGAGTGCTCTTTAAGACTAGAAAAAGATGATTTTGTATGTTGCATACCCCTAGGGGGTATAATATAATAAGATTATAATTATTATTAATTACGGTCAATAAACTTATGAAATAAAAGGGGATGGACAAGTATGGCACAAGTTACTCTTCAAGTTGAAGGCATGTCTTGCAATCATTGTGTGAATGCTGTTGAGGGTGCACTATCCAAAGCGGGAGCTGAAGGCAAAGTTGATTTATCTGCCAAGGCCGTAACCGTAATCTATGATGAACAAAAGCTGTCACTTGAAGCGATTAAAACAGCCATTGAGGATCAAGGGTACGACGTCGTTTAACTTTACAGGTATAAAGATAGACCAACAAAAAGGAGACCGCTTTAGGCGATCTCCTTTTTGTTGTCACGTCTCTGATGTGTAATGATTTAATTCTTCGTGATTACTTTCCTTACAGTCCAATAACATAAGGACTGAGCAGTAGATGCCCTGCCATTTGGACTTCTGCAAGTGACAATATACAGGGCACCAAGTAAGTCACTCCTTACTTGAAATGGGGTTCGTCTAATGGAACGTAAGAATTTGCATTTTAGATGACCCAACTTCTTACATTGGATTTCAGCTTGACGAAAAGACATCCATAAGCTATATTTTAAACACAAGTTTTAAACGAACGTTTAAAGCAATCTTAGTTTCGAGAGGCGATGAATCATGTTACACACGTTTAAAGGGCTTCTACGTAAGCCGCCTACTATTATAGGCTTAATTATGGCATTTGCTTTTCAAATTATATTCTGTGTAGTCTGGATGACAGGATATAGCGGAGTGAACGATCGAGTCAAAGATTTTCATATTGCTATTGTGAACGAAGCCGGTGCTACAGGTCAGGCTATATCACAGCAACTGGCAAGCAAGTTGCCTTTCCAGATTAAGGAGGAGAAGGCTCAGCAAGCGGCCGATCTACTGAACAGCCGGGATGTTCAGATGATTGTCACTATTCCAAGCGGTTTTAAAGAAGCTTTAACTACACCGGGAACTGAGGCTAAACTGCAGTTCACAATCAATGAATCCAACCCTGTCACTATCAAGAGTGTGATGCAGAATACAGCGAATCAAATTGCGGAGTCGGTAAATCGCAATGCGGCGGGTCAAGGCACAACAGCCGTATTGGAACAGCTTCATCTTCCTGCGACTCAGGCGACGGCCACTTCTCAAGCATTACAAAATAAAGTAAGTGCAGACCTTATCTATACGAATAAGGTAGATGGTATGAACAATCAAATGGTACCGATGATGTTGGTCCTTGCTTCCTTTGTTGGAGCCATGATTATGGGGATGAATGTGCAACAAGGTGCAGCGATTATGGCTAAATTTGCGAATAAATGGTCTATTTTTATCTCCCGTAGTGTGCTCAATCTAATTACTGCTGTGGTTGTCTCCCTAGTGGGATCAACGCTCGTAGTACTGCTCGGAGGTCAGACCGCCCATGGATTCTTAGGTTTATGGTTGTTCCTTAGCTTGTTCCTAGCCACCTTTATGCTGTTCTCCCAAATGTTCTTAATGGTGTTTGGCATGGCGGGTATGCTAGTTAACGCGATTATGCTCTCCCTCCAACTGGTAAGTTCAGGAGCCATGGTGCCTAGATCATTACTCAGTTCCACATTCCAGACTATTGGAGATTTCTTGCCAGCGACCTACGCGGTTGAAGGTCTAATGAACCTACAGTTTGGTGGACCTGGGGTAGGACCTGACGTTACAGCGTTAGTGATAGTGAGCGGCGTAAGCCTTGTGATCTCTGCAATTGCTGTGGCTTTGCACAAGTCCAATCCACTACCGCTTCCGCTAGAATCTACAGATATTGCGGAACCTGCAACGATTTAAGTTATATTTACGTAAATAACCTGTCCCCTCTGCGTCTTCTCGCTTGGGAGACAGGTTTTGTGTGTTATTGATTATAACAATTTGAAGGGTCATAATGGGACTAGAACGGTAGAGGAGAATCATGTCTATGCACAATGCAGACCAGGATCTAGACGTTAAAATACGAATTATGCTTTCCGCGAAGAGGCTCTTTGCGAAGCAAGGCTTTGATCGGACAAGTGTGAGACAGATTTGTGAGGATGCAGGAGCAAATGTGGCCCTCATTTCCTATTATTTTGGAGGGAAAGAGAAGGTTTTCGAAGAGATTTTAGAGCAATTTTTTCCTGGCAATGAAATTGCGCTTACCATGGTCGAAATGAGACCACTTGAAGGGCTGAGGACCCTGCTGCGAGAAGTCATTGCTTTTAGCTCTACGGACGATCCGGATTTAGGTTGTATTATTCAGCAGGAAATGACACTGGACTCTCCTCGCAAAGGTATTGTAACTCATCATGTTCAACCCGTCTGGGACAAAGTCCGTATGTTGTTAGAGCAGGGCCGGGAGGAAGGAATATTCCATTTCGATTCTCTCAATTATACATTACTGATGGTTATGGGTACGGCTCTTGCACATAAGAGTAAATATAATTATATTGCAGAATTAGAAGATAATGAAAAGAAGCATATACCGGATCAATCGATTCGGTTCATCCTTAGAGGACTTGGAGTGAAGGAAGCATGAATAACTTGTCTAACGAAACATTAAAAGTACTACTTCAGCATCGTTCGATTCGTAAATTCAAACCAGATACATTGGATAAAGCTACAGTAGAGCAAATAGTAGCTGCGGGCCAGATGGCTTCGAGCTCAAGTCATGTTCAAGCTTTTAGTGTCATTGCTGTTACTGATCAAGAACGAAAAAAAACATTAGCAGAACTTACAGGTAATCAGTCTTACGTGGCTGATTGTCCGGTCTTTTTGGTCTGGTGTGCGGACTTATCTCGTCTAAAGTATGCCGCAGATCATCACCTTCCCGGACAGGACTCTTACGAAGGTGCAACAGAGAGCTTCATTATCGGTACGGTAGACACAGCCCTTGCTGCTCAGAATGCGGCCATTGCGGCCGAATCCATGGGGCTTGGTATCGTCTATATTGGGGGTATCCGTAATCGTATTGCAGAAGTCTCACAGCTATTAGAATTGCCGAATCTAGTCTATCCCGTGTTCGGGATGTGTGTTGGATATCCTGATCAAGAACCGGGTCAGCGCCCACGTCTACCCGTGGATGCGGTGCTTCACTGGGAAGCGTATGATGAACATAAAACCCCTGAGCAGATTGCGGCATATGATACTACGATGGTGGAATACATCAAGGAGCGGACACACGGTGAGCGAGATAAGGGTTGGTCTGCCTTAATGGCGGACAAATTAACGGTTCCAAGTCGCCTGCATATGAAGAAATATTTGGAGGATCGTGGCTTCAAGATGGACTAAAGGAATAGGGCGGCTTGTGGTATAATAGACAGAACCCCTGCATCTTGCATGGGAGTTGAGGGTAAGGAGTTAAGATGATGAAGAAATACAGTAAACATCACTTTGTGAATAAATTGTACCGAGCATTCAAACTGAATTTTTTGAAGCTGCTTCGTACGCCTGGTGGAGTGAAGAAAGTATCGCTCGGCTTTTCCGTCGGCTTTGGACTGGAAATGATCGTAATTTCGACAGCATGTCTCGTCTACCTTATATTCTATCCTATAGTCAAACTATCTGGAGGTTCTGTACCCGCCGCTATTATCGGGAATGTTATAGGTAAGCTTACATTTCTCCCGATTTTGCTCATGCCTTTCGCCAAAAAGATTGGTGAAATGATCTACCCTGTACGGACGGGAGAGCAATCTGGTTCTCCCATGGTCAAAGAACCCTCGATTATGGATATTTTCCAAGGCGATTTCACGGCAGTTCGAGATATCCTGCATGGAGGGCTGCATATTCTAATCGGTATGAGCATCTTTGGCGCCGTACTTGGTGTAATTTCTTATTACGTCATTCAGTTCTTCTATAACAAAACAGCAAAACGACGCTTGGAGAAGCGCCGTGCCAGAATCATAATATATGAACAGAATTTGGGATCGTAAGCTATAGGCTTGCGGTCCTTTTTATGTCAAAATTTGTGTGAATTGCATGTCTAATTCTAATTGTGTCACTATTCTATCGTTTTCTCATAGTCCATAAAAACGCTTGGTATTGCGGTAGAGGATATCACAAGCTTCAGCCTTATCTAACCCTTGAATATCGGCCCAAACCTTAGCCACTGCTCGAATCATAGCAGGGTGTGTGAGTTGACCTAGAAAAGGCCCTTCGAAAGGCCAAGGTCCATCTGTCTCGACCATCACTTGATGGGCTGGATACAGGCGCGCAAGCCCGACGATCTCTTCTTCGTATAGCAAATCAGGTGTAAAAGAAATGAAATATCCGCGGTCGGCCATGCGCTGAACTGTCTGACTCGAACCTTTGAACCAGTGAAAATGTGCTCGCTTAATTCCATGCGCTTCTAGCCGATCACATACGATATCTGCATCTTCATACACGGCATGCAGTATGACTGGTTTATCCAATTCTTTGGCTAAGGCAAGCATTTGGTCTAGCATCTGAATGTAAGGTGCCAGATCTAAATGATTCCCCTTTGCTTCTAATTCCGTACGCATATAATAAGGCAGTCCAATTTCTCCAATGGCTAGTACTTCTCCAGCCCTCTCACGAATCCACTGTACAAGTTGATCTAGCTCTGACGCACTTGGAAGGGGTTGTTCTGGATGGAATCCAAAAGCGGGATAAACCTGCTTAGGATATTGCTTGGATAGAACCGCATTCTCTTGGCATGAAGCCAGATGCATAGATACGGCAACGAGAGATTCTACGCCTTCCTTAGACAATTCCGAGAGGATACGAATTTGATCGGAAGGCTCATATAGATCTAGATGTATATGGGCATCAATCAGCGGCATGTTCATCATAGATTCCCCTCTAGACGTCCAAAATCCATTCCCTTCTGTTGTTCTTCGCGCATGAGGTGGCTGAGTTGCTTTTTTAGCTTTCGGAATTCAGGATCTTCAATTATATCTTCACTACGCGGTCTTGAAAAAGGGACGTGAAGCTGATGAATAGGTCTAGCTGGACGGCTTGAGAAAAGGTAAATCGTATCCGATAGAAGCAATGCTTCTTCAATATTATGTGTGATGAATAGCACTGAGCGACGATTCTCCTCCCAGATGTCGAGGAGCCAGCGCTGCATATCACTACGTGTAAAGGCATCTAGAGCGCTGAAGGGTTCATCGAGTAGCATAAGCTCCTGACGACTAATAAGTCCCCGTAAAAAAGCTACACGCTGCTGCATCCCTCCAGACAAGGTCTGCGGATAAGCTTGCCGAAAGTCGGCTAATCCTGCGCGTTCTAGCCATTGTGCTGCCTCTTGTCTGGCTTCCTTTAGGGGGACGCCTGCAACTTCAAGGGCTAGAATCACATTGTCCTCAATGGTACGCCAAGGGAACAAAGCGGGCTGCTGAGGCACGTAGCTGATGTGACCCTTTTGTCCTGTAATATCTTGATCATGTAGCCGAATGCTACCGTGGTCTGGGGCGGTTAATCCCCCAATGATATGAAAAAGGGTACTCTTTCCGCTGCCAGAAGGTCCTACAATAGATACAAATTCACCTGTGTGTACTTGGAGGGAGATGGCGTCTAGAACTTGGAGATGCTGCTTTTTTTGCTTAAATGTTTTGCTTATGTCCTGAATATCAAGGGCAAGACTTGCGGAAACCGGGGATCGTGGGTGATTATGCATGCGGTTCACCTCCTTATTTTTGATCAGCTTGGGCTTGGGGTTGATAACGTACCAGCCATTTCTCTATCAGAACTACAATAGTGAACAAAGTCAGACTCATGAGGACAATAATCATAATCGCAACAAAAATACGGTCGGTCCGAAAGGAGGAGCGCTGCATCATCATATAGTAACCAATACCTTTATCCGCGCCGATCCATTCGGCAATGATAGCACCCATAACACTATAGGTAGCAGCAATTTTAACGCCGGACATGATTGCAGGTAGCGCATGGGGAAATTCGAGCTTACGGAAGATCTGTCCACGTGATGCCCCGATCATCTGCATGTAATTTCGCATCATTGGATCTGTCCGAGTTAGCCCATCCATAGCCGAGACGGCTACCGGGAAGAAGCATACTAAAGTTATCACAATATACTTGGGAAGCAGTCCATACCCGAACCAGACAAGCAGCAGGGGAGCAAGCGCAATGGTCGGAATGTTCTGGCTGAGAATCATAAGCGGATAGAGGGCCGATTTGAGGAGCGGACTAAAATGCAAAATAAGAGCAATGCTAAGCCCCACTGCAATGCCAATTAATAGGCCAACAAGGGTAAGCTGCAAGGTAGCTAAGCTTTGTGTTATTAGATTCTCTTGATTCGTGAGCGCCTCATGTCCAATATCCAAAGGTCCAGGGAGGAACCATGTATCCAGATGCAAGAGCTGAACGGCTACCTGCCATAGGGTCAAAAAGAAGAGGACCGCCACAAGTGGCGGCCATACATTTCGGAACCATATCTTCATGGACGATATTTCTCCGTCAACGCATCCATACTTGCACCTTTCGGTGCATATAAAATTTTAATTTGCGAGATGATACTTGGGCTGCCATAGGCGATGACTGCATCGTTAACTTGTTGTACGATGTCAAGCAACTCTTGAAGGTCCCCCTCCATGGTAGTATCTAGAGCATTCACTTGATGTTTCACTCCAGAAGCTTGAATTACTTCAATGGCACGATCTACATAAGGGATAACATCTTCACCATTCGGTGTTTTAGGGATGATTTGTAGGCTTAAGAGGGCATTGTTCATCAGATGATCTTCCTTTCGCTGTGCTTGGATTATTTAGTTGAAGGCAAAAAGTCATTAGTAAAAGCTTTATTTACTTCTAAAGGTTTGTCCAAGAGTTTATGTTCATACATCCAATCGGCGTAATTCTTCCAGACGCTTTCTTTCTGTTCACCCCAACGTGGTGCATCATCTTGGTACCGGCTGCTTAGCCATTTCTGACTAGCTATGACCAATTTTTCATCCAGTTCAGGAGCGGCTTTAAGTAAGATCTTGCCGGCATCCTCAGGGTGTTGGGTGGCATAGGTATAACCTTTAGACGTAGCACTCATGAATGCTTTGACTAGTGCGGGATCTTCGGCAATGACTTTCTCGCTAGTTGCAATTACAGGCGTATAGTAATCCAGTTTATCCGAGTAGTCTTTTACGTACAGCATGTCTAGTGGTTGGCCGCGAAGCTCAGCTTCAATCCCTGTCCATGCATAATAGATCCAAGCGAAGTCTATATCGCGTTTCACGGCGGTAAAGTAGTCAGCTTCGCCAATATTTATATTTTGTACTTTGGTGACATCGGCACCTTTTTGTTCCATTAATGATTTCATCACTGCTGCTTCAATAGGAGAACCCCAACCTCCATATTTCTTACCCTCAAAATCCTTAGGGGACTTAATGCTGCGATCTTTTGGTGCAGCAAAACCTGAAGTATTATGCTGGATTACAGCTCCAATGGAGACCAGCGGTACATTCTGAATACGGCCTTGCGTAATACTTTCTTGATAACTTACGCCGAACTGGGCTGCTCCCGTGGCCACCATCGTATCAGCTCCACCACTACCGGGCTTCAGTATTTCAACATTGAGGCCGGCGTCTTTATAATAACCCCGTTCTTTGGCAACATAGAGTCCTGTGTGATTGGTATTCGGAGTCCAGTCCAACACGACCTTAACGTCTTTAAGCTTCGTAGGACTTGATGCGGTAGGTTCTTGGCTAGATTTACTACCACAACCTGCTGTAGTGATTAGGACCATTAAGCAGAGTAGAGCGATAGCCCATTTGTTCTTCTTCATTATTGTCGTCTCCTTCGGATAGATCTTCATTTCACCCGTATTTCCTCTTCATGCTCAGAAGAACTAATCCAGGGGCGATCATTTACTTGAAAAGATAAATAGGCGTCCTGAAGGTCAGGACGCCTATGCGTATGTGAATGAATAGATACATAATATTCAATCAGGTCTCTTTCCTACGCTGGCATTATCCAGATCAGGTATAAGGGTTAGTATCAGAAGGATACACTCTCAGCCGGCTGTACTTCCAGCTCCCCAGTTCTACATGAAATTGTACGGGTGAATCTAGAACGTATTATAGTCTGTTCCTTGGAGAATTGTCCAGTAATCTGATGGTAGAACGGTTCATGAAGCCCGACACGGGGTACACTACGAATGAAGCTAATAATTTCTGGAAGGAGCTGCTTACTATGGATCGTCAACAATTAGAGACTAAGATTGTGAAGGCATTAGATGAAAATAAATTTGGTTCTTTAGCGACCGTGGAGAATAATAAACCTAAGGTGCGCTACATGGCCTTTTATCACGAGGGTCTGAATGTGTATCTAGCTACAGATCGCAAAACTCACAAGATTGATGAGCTCGAACAGAATCCGCAAGCGGCTTTGTTGCTTGGATTTGAGCAAGGTGGAAGCGGGACTGCCGTGGAGATCGAAGGACAAGTGAAGATTAGCAGCGATGAAAGCTTGAAGAAAAAACTCTGGAACGACGATTTCAAAGAATACTTTGAAGGACCCGAAGATCCAGATTATATTGTTATTGAAATCCACCCGGCGCGTATTGATTACTCTTCCAAAGAAGATGGTCAACAAGTCTGGACGGCAAAAGAATAAATGGCAAAAGCTTTTCTCTAGAGTATTTCAACACACAGCAGCCTATAGTTAAACGGGCTGTTGTTTTTTTGTACAAAAATTGGTATTTTTATGATGTATCTTAAAACGTTATCATGTTATAATGTTCTCGACATAATTCGGCAAATTTTGCCAAGGAGGATACTTATGATTTGTGGCAACTGCAGAGAGCAGCGCCCTATGGAAGACCAAGGTATTTTATCGCTGCGTGGGGCAGGAGATTTCATAGAACTAATTAGAGATCAACGTTTCGATCCAAAGCTGGAAGGCCAAGATTATACGATGAATTATCGGTCGAAGGATGAACTACTGCAATTGTTTCAGATTTTGCGTTATGGAGATGGAACGGTTCCCACAGACATTACGATGAGACTTCAAGGCATGAAAGATCGTAACGATCAGCCTGTGTGGATTCCCTTACCGCAGATGGAAGCTAGACTCAAACATCATAACATTGTAGATATTATTGTAGATGAACGGTTCACAAGTCATATGCAACCTATAGTGAATCATGTAGAAGAGATTGTAGGATTTGAATTTTTACTTCGTCCCTCCAGTAAAGAAGCTCCTTTTCAGCCTTTAGAATTGTTTGATATCGCCCGAGAGACAGGACTCCATTCATTCTTGGATCGTGCAGCGAGATTATCTGCTATAGAGACTAGTGCCATGCATATTCCGAAAGGAATCAAACGCTTTATTAATTTTTTACCCTCATCTATTTATAATCCAAAGTACTGTTTGACGCATACTTTCGATGCTATTCAAAAGCATGCATTAGATCCTCAAGATTTTGTGTTTGAAGTGGTAGAGACAGAACAAATACATAAAATGGATAATATCCTTTCTATCTTTGATGAATACCGGAAGAATGGCATTTCCGTAGCGCTTGACGATGTAGGTGCGGGTTACTCTACATTAGAAGAAATGATTCGTTTACGTCCAGATTACGTGAAGATTGACAGAAGCCTAGTAGATGGCTGTAGCCAAGATATGAACAAGCAGCGTCAGATTCAGCTTATCATTGAGCGGGCTCAAGATTTTGGAGGACAGGTATTAGCGGAAGGAATTGAGGACCGCCAAGACTTTGAATTTTGCCGTACGCATGGGGCACTTTTAGCTCAAGGTTATTTATTTGGTAAACCTGCGCCCACGCCTCCTGACACCTTCATGCGCCCAACTGCATAACATGAAAATGGGCTTATCGTTCAAGCTTGAACGAGGCCCTTTCTTTCTCCTTAATTAGGTAGAAATTTGCTTTTTGCTGGAAATTAGGTTATAATTGAGGAAGTTAAACGTCTGTCTGAGAATCAATTCTCATATTGAAAAGAGTGTCAATTCGTCTTGAAATGGAACTTTTCTCAATATGTGAATTTTTTTTACGGAAAAAAGTTACATGTTAAATATTGTTATTTTCAGGGAGGCTACACCACATGGCAACAGGTACAGTGAAATGGTTTAACGCAGAAAAAGGTTTTGGCTTTATCGAAGTTGAAGGCGGAAATGATGTATTCGTTCATTTCAGCGCAATCACTGGTGAAGGCTTCAAGACACTTGATGAAGGACAACAAGTGGAGTTTAATGTTGTTGAAGGTAACCGCGGACCACAAGCTGAAAATGTGGTAAAACTCTAACGCAAACTCTACTGCCCTTAACGTGTTTGCGTTAGGGGCAGTTTTATTTTTTTTGGGGGAACACCAAAAAGGAGGATAATCATGAATTATCGAAAAAAAACGTTAGAAGAAATTCCTGAAGAGATTACACCAATCTGGTCTTGCACGAGCGACAACTGCAACGGATGGATGAGGGATAATTTTGCGTTTGACTACACTCCTGCTTGCCCTCTGTGTAGTTCCGAGATGGAGAAGAGTTCGAAGATGCTTCCATTGCTCGTGAATAATAACTCCGATATGAAGGCCTTGAAGAAGGGTGTTCAAATCGATAATCAGTAAGTCATGCTCCACTCAAGTAAGCCGTCCCTACAGGGACGGCTTTTTGTTATTATAACTTGTCATAAGCGGCAGAGGGTCTACCGCTGAAATAGTTCAATCCACTCTTGCTCAGGGCCATAAATGAAGAAGTAGCGATAGCCATTCGGTAAAGTAGTGATCTCGGAATCGATTAGCGTTACCTTTTCCCAGGCTTGAAGCCGGGCAAATTCCTCGTCTAGGTTAGCTACAGCAATAGCAAAGTGATGTACGGTAGCTTCATTTCCCAATTGGTCGCTGTAACCTTGAATCAGTTCAATTTCTGTCTCTTCTTGATTCCCATAACCAAGGAAGGCCAATTGAAATATGCCATTCGTATGCAGGAGCTTTTGCTTCAGTTCGAGTCCTAAGACTTCGGTATAGAACTTAATGGATACATCCAAGTTGCGAACTACAATTCCTATATGATCAATACTGCGTTTTCCCATGTGAGTCCCGCTCCTTCACTTGTAATGGTCAAGATTATCAGATGTTAAAACCAAGTTGTCAAGTGAGAATAGTTAATTTAATACGGTGCTATGTTGAAGTTTTATGTTGACAGTAGAGCATGCTACCCGTAATATTAGATCAATTCCGGCTATTATACTTGGTTTAATGTGATAAGGAACGGAGCTTTCATTCCTTGTCGGAGCTAGGTAGAGTCGAGTTGACATGATGGGGGAATAAAGACAAATGAAGAAATCGATTAGTATCATGATGATGGTAGTATTGGTATTCCTGACTGCCTGTACGAGTGAACAAGCGGGAGATAACAAGGCGTCTACAACCTCAGTTACGGATAAAACAACGGATAAAACAACAACCGATGTAAAGGCTCCAGAAGGAACAACCGCCACTACTTCAGGAAATACAACGGCAGCTAATGCTGATATTCCTGAGAAATTAAAAAAGCCTGTACGGATTGCTTTGGTAACTCGAATTACTTCAGGTTCTTTTTTCAACGCCTATAACAAAGGGGTTCAGGAACAGGTGGATGCCTTTGGTGGACAGTTGAAAATTTATGATTCCGCAAATGACTTAGCCAAAATGGCCTCTAATATTGAAGCAGCAGTTAATGAAAAAGTGGATGCCATCTTGGTGAATAACGGCACTGCACAAGCGCTGGAACAGTCCGTGAAGAAAGCCCTTGATGCTGGCATTCCTGTAGTTACTTATGATAGTGATCTGAACCTTCCTGGTATATCTGCAATTAACCAAGATGACTATATGCTAGCATGGCAATCCTTAAAGAAACTGGCAGGAGACTTGAACGGCAAAGGGAACATTGCTGTACTATGGGTAGCTGGATATCTACCTATGGAGCGGCGTCAAATTATGATAGATGCTTTTAAGAAACGGTATCCTAATATTAAGGAAGTCGCACGTTTTGGTAGTGCCACGGCAAATACAGCGCTCGATACACAAGCACAAGTAGAAGCTCTGTTGAAGAAATATCCGAATGTTGGCGACCTGCAGGCGATTTACTCCAATTGGAATGAATTCACAAGAGGTGCGCTTCAAGCGCTTAAGCAAGCGGGACGCACAGATATTAAAGTATATGGAATTGATCTAACCGATGAGGAACTACCGTTATTTCAGGATGCCAATAGTCCTTGGGAAGCAGCAGCCGCTACAAATCCGGGTGATGTAGGGTCTATCCAAGCTCGTCTCGCATATCAAAAAATAGCAGGAGAAAAGGTTCCAGAAGATATCTCTATCGAACCTCATCTCATTATTCGTTCCCAGCTTCCTAAGGAGAAAATTGCGTTTTCCGACTTGAGTAAATATGTATCAGGCTGGGGCAAATCGGAAGAAGCTCGCTCTGCTTGGATGACTACGCTTGAGACGAGTGCCAAAAAATGACCTTGACCCTTCTCGACATCTCCCATGACTTTGGTGACCTTCCTGTTCTACATCAGGTTACGTTCTCTGTAAAGCCGGGTGAAGTTCATGCGTTGCTCGGGATGAACGGAGCAGGGAAGAGCACACTGCTTCATATCGCTGCGGGCGTCTATCAGCCCGTGCGAGGAACAATTAACATCGATGGAGAGAGGGTACTCTTTCGATCAACATCCGATGCGAATGCACATGGTGTAGTTTTTTTAACCCAAGAAGTAGATCGTGGCCTCGTTCCACAGCTTGCTGTGCATGAGAACCTGACCATTGGTCATCTTCGGCAAGAGAAAGCGATATGGTTCAGTAAGTCAGCGAATAGAGCAAGAGCTCGGGCATTATTGCAGGAATACGGACTGGATTTGAACGTAGATCTTCCAGTAAAAGAGTTATCTCTGTATGAAAAACAGATGTTGTCAATCATTCGAGCGGTTAGCAATCAGGCTCGTTATCTGTTGCTAGATGAACCCACGGCTTCGCTAGACCGACTTCAAGCTGTGAAATTCTATGAGCTCGTTCAGAAGTTACAGCTTCAAGGGCTGGGTATCGTCCTCATATCTCATAAGCTCCATGAAATTATGGCATGTTGTCAGCAGATAACTGTCCTCCGCGGAGGGGTGACGGTTATGGAGAGGTCTGTAGATAATAACCTGAAATTAGAGGATATCATTGAAGCCATGACCGGTGGTGCCAAAGGCATTGCCCGCAGAGTGGTTAAAGACGGGGAACAACAACCTGTGCAATTGGCTGTCCGCACCACAGGGAATCGTTCGGATGATCTTGGCATTAAATTCGAGATTCGAAAAGGTGAAATTGTGACGCTTTTCGGCTTACTGGGCAGTGGCAAGACAGAGCTTGCAGAGACATTGTTCGGCCTTCATGATGCTTACACCGCGGTCATTGAAGGCAAACAGGTAACTATTCGGAATACTCGCCAAGCGGTAGAGCAAGGTTTTGCTTTTATCCCAGAAGAGCGGGGCAGACATGGGGTGTGGAAGAAAGATGATATCCGTACACATCTGGCGCTATCATTCCGAGGCATGATTCATGTATCCAAAGAGCTTGCGTATAGCCAAGAGCGTATTCGATCCTTTGCGATTCGTCCCGATTCGCCAACTTATCGTGTCGGCAGGCTAAGTGGAGGCAATCAACAAAAGGTAGCGATAGCGAAGTGGTTCGCCAAGCCTCGAAAAATTGCTATTTTTGATGAACCGATGAAAGGCATTGATGTATCTGCTAGAGAGACCATTTTTCAAATGATCGAGTCTCTTGCGGCAGAGGGGACATCCATTCTTTACTTAACAGCTGAACCCGAAGAAGCACTGCGAATTTCAGACCGAGTATGGACTCTCGTAGATGGGCAGATCGTGTCCGAGATAGAGGCCCATGCACTTACGATGGATGCGCTGATGTTGACGGCAGATAAGGAGGTACAAAGAAATGGACACCGTTAAAACCTTGCGGACCGTGAAACCGATTCACCCGCTAACTAGTTATTTATTTCGATATGGGGCGGTTCTGATCATCTTGGGGGTTATTGCTTTCTTCTCCATAACTAATGATCATTTCCTAACGTATAGCAATCTGAAGGATATTTTGAAGGCGATATCCATTACGACCTTTCTTGCTCTGGGTGTTACTTTTAGCTTAGTTGTAGATGGGTTTGATATTTCTGTAGGTTCCACGACTAGCCTAGCTACGATTGCTGCGGCCTCTGCATTAGTCTTACATAGACAGGAGTTGCTGATCACGCTTCTGGTTCCCTTGTTGTGCGGAATTGGCGTGGGGCTATTCAATGCATTTCTTGTGGTCAAAGTTAAATTACCTGATCTGCTAGCCACGCTTGCAGTAATGTATATTGTGAATGGCATTCAGATGACGTATACCAAGGGATATTCCATCTATGAGGGAATGGCAGGTACAGGGGGCGAAGCGACAGGGAAGTTCATTCCTTCGTTTCTCTTTATCGGTCAAGGTGAGGTATTAGGCATTCCTGTGGCTGTGCTGCTCATGCTTCTGTTTGTAGGTCTTGCATACATATTCTTGGAAAAGACAACGTTTGGTCGCCATATGTATATGGTGGGAGGGAATGCGGAAGCTGCTAATTTGTTCGGTATACCTGTAAATCGTTATCGGGTATTAGCTTATGTCATCAGTGGATTATTTGCTGCTCTAGGAGGAATTGTACTGGCTAGCCGTATTGGGACAGGGCAAGTCTCCGCAGGCGCTCCTCTGCTTATGGATGCGGTGGCCTCGGCCTATATTGGGTTTGCTTTGTTTGGAGAAAAGAGACCTAGCGTAGTCGGTACGCTCCTTGGCTCAATTCTGATAGGTGTTCTGCTCAACGGCTTAACGATGATGAACGTGCCTTATTTTGCACAGGATATTATTAAAGGTTCTATTTTGGTACTTGCATTAACGTTCTCTTTCTTGCGCAAAGAACGTAGTGCATAAAGATAACAAAGCGAATTCTGAGAATGAGCACTTAATGAATAATTAGGATACATTCATAGACAGGAAAACCCCGCTAGCTCAAAGCTGCGGGGTTTTTTTGTTGTCCTATAGGTAATATTACTGAACGGTAGGAGCAGGTTCTGCAAGTACTTTGTACTCTCTCCACATGAATAACCGCCAGCGCAGGATCATACCGAAAGCTAGCATGAAGAAGAGAGCGCCTGTCTGCAGCACGGAGACATACATTTCAATGTACTGATGAAGAATCATACGTACGGCAAAGAGGACAAGCAGGACAATGATGAAGCTACGTGAGCGCTGAGCATATACTTGCCCATCTACCACTTCAAATTTCGTACTTCGAATTAGTGGATAGGAGAAGAGGAACCAACCTACTGCAAAAGCGACGATACCCCACCACCATGGAATGCGTACATCCGGTACGAGAAACATCAAGAACCCTGTACTCATACCAACTGGCGGCATAATAATTTTTTTGATATTGACGGGTCTTCGGCTAGCTTTTAAGCGGATAAATATGGTAAGCAGCGCCATGAGTAAAGTACCCACAGTTGCAAAAATTTGAAGATAGGAAGGACTTAGCTGCGTCATGTAACTTGCCCCTTTCAGATGGTGGACCTAGATACTTTAATTATAGCACAATCGGTGATTAGCGAGAAAAAAATGCCACACCAAAAATAAGCACTCTCATGATAGGAATAGAGCTTGAGGTCGAGCCTGCTTCGTCTATCTAATTTAGGGATAATATATGTATATATAGGTTGTTCAAGTGAGCCTGAAGCTGAGCATAGTTGTTAAATTGAACGGGGTTATATTACAATCAGTCAGAGTTAGTTCCTATTATTTTAAATAAAGGAGAAAATACAATATGACGAATCAGCTAAAGCGCGACGATGAAGTTTTATTATATGTAGGAAGTTATTCCGCCCCAGAAGATGGTGGTATTCACTTGACAGCTCTAAATACAAAGACTGGTGAAATTCGATTAGTACATACGACTACAGGTATTGAGAACCCATCCTTTCTTATTCTGAACGAGCCCATGGACAAGCTCTATGCTGTAAGTGAGACAGAGGACGGAGAAGTAGTAGCTTACAACATCGATACGGCTGAAGGTCGCTTAAGTGAGTTGAATAGGCAATCCACGGGGGGATATGCCCCTTGCTACGTCTCTATTACTCCTGATCATGGCGGCGAACTGTTCGTCGTGAACTACATTAGTGCAGAAGTGAGCAGCTACCAGTTAAGAGAGGATTGGTCCATTACAGATGTAGTCTCTCGCATTAAACATGAGGGAAAAGGGTTCGATAACGATCGACAGGATAGTGCACATGCGCATTCTATAGTGATTGATCAAGAAGGGACGTTTGCTTATGTATCCGACTTGGGTCTCGATCAGATTGTTATTTACAAGATTGAGGAGGATGGGAGTCTCAAGGTTCATCGGAAAATTGAGCTTCCCCAAGGTGCAGGACCTCGTCACTTTAAAATTCATTCTTCCCACAAATGGGCATACGGAATCAATGAGCTGAATAATACGGTAACGCTGTATAATTATGATGAGGAAGAAGGCAATCTGGAGATCGTTCAGCATATTTCTACGCTGCCCGATCATTTTACGGGGGAGACAACAACGGCTGAGGTTGCCATTTCGCCTTGTGGTCGGTACTTGTATGGATCAAATCGAGGACATGACAGCATTGTTCGGTATATCATTGATGAATCGACAGGCCGCCTATCCGATCCGCAGTGGGTATCCAGTGGAGGAAGTGGTCCTAGGCACTTTACGATACTTGATGAAGGACTTTTGGTCGTAGCCCATCAGTATACGAACAACTTGGTGAGCTTCAAGATAGATCCAGACCAAGGATTATTACACGAAACGGGATATACCCTTTCCGTAAGCAAACCGGTATGTGTCACCCGGGCAAGCGGACTGAATAATTAGACATGAGATTTAGGTTGTAGGCCGGAGCAGATAGAATTCTGCTTCGGTTTTTTTATGCAGATTTTAATTTACCCAATTAAAGCAAAAAAGGTTTGACAACCTAAGGAGTTCCCATTAAAATACAATCATAGCATACTAAACAGGTAGGAATTAATTAAATTAGATTTTGCCGTACAGATAGGGGAACGCTCTAATGCCCTAGGCAGGCACGGGCACTCAGCTCGGTTTGACCGACAAGCGTGGAGAGCGTTTCTTTGTCCTGTTCGAAGACCTAACCTTGTGAGATGCAGCAGTTTATTTTGGGAGAATTGGGGGAGAGAAAATGAAGAAATCTTTAAAAATGGGAATGGTACTAAGTCTTGTCTTAGCTTTGACTGTGGTGACTGCAGCGTGCGGTAAAAAAGATGAAGCGGCTAGCACATCAACGAATGACAAAAAAGATGTAGAACTTCTGAATGTCTCCTATGACCCTACTCGCGAACTTTATCAAAATTATAATAAAGCCTTTGCAGCCTATTGGCTCAAGGAAAAAGGCCAGAAAGTTACGATCAAACAGTCCCATGGTGGTTCAGGCAAACAAAGCCGGGCTGTTATTGATGGACAAAAGGCAGATGTAGTCACTTTAGCCTTAGGGTATGATATCGATGCAATTCAGGAGAAGGGGCTTATTGATAAGGACTGGCAAAAAAAGTTCGATAAGAACAGCGCTCCTTACACCTCTACGATCGTATTTCTAGTACGTAAAGGGAATCCGAAGCAAATTAAAGACTGGGATGATTTAATCAAAGGTGATACGCAAGTGATTACACCGAATCCTAAAACCTCAGGTGGAGCACGTTGGAATTACCTTGCGGCGTGGGGTTATGCATTGAGCAAGAACAACAACGATCAAGCCAAAGCGCAAGAGTTTGTTAAGCAACTCTACAAGCATGTACCGGTTCTAGATACTGGAGCTCGCGGTTCCACAACCACATTTGTTGAGCGCGGAATTGGCGATGTTCTGATTGCATGGGAGAACGAAGCTTTGTTATCTGTGAAGGAACTTGGACCCGATAAAGTGGATATTGTCTATCCATCCGAAAGTATTCTTGCTGAACCTCCTGTTGCCGTCGTGGACAAGAATGTGGACAAAAAAGGTACACGCGAGGTTGCCGAAGCTTACTTGAAATATTTGTATTCTGAAGAGGGGCAGACCATTGCGGCTGAGAATTTCTATCGTCCTACATTAGAAAGTGTCAAAACCAAATTCAAAGACAGCTTTAAAGATTTGAAATTGTTCACAATTGATGAATTTGGAGGCTGGCAAAAAGCTCAAAAAGAGCATTTCAGCGATGGTGGCATCTTCGACCAGATTTACGTACCCAGCAAGTAAGCTAGTTAGGTAATTGCGGAGCACCGACCGTACAGCGGAGGGGATGGATGATTCATGAAGACGATGGCTTCCAAGCGGGGGATTCTTCCCGGTTTTGGACTTACAATGGGTTTTAGTGTGCTGTATCTGAGCTTAGTGGTACTTATTCCGTTATCAGCATTATTGCTGAACTCTACAGGACTAACCTGGGGGAAGTTCATAGATGTAGCTACGAATGCCCGCGTACTCGCATCATTTAAAGTAAGCTTTCTGACAGCTGCAGCGGCGGGACTTATTGATGCGGTATTGGGACTGCTGCTTGCTTGGGTCCTTGTAAGATATGATTTTCCTGGAAAAAATGTATTCGATGCGATGATCGATCTTCCGTTTGCTTTGCCAACAGCGGTAGCGGGGATTTCCCTTACAGCCATCTATGCTCAAAATGGATGGATTGGTTCCCTGCTGGACCCGCTCGGGATCAAAGTGGCTTTTACGCCTCTTGGGATCACAATGGCTCTGATGTTTATAGGTATTCCATTTGTAGTTAGAACGGTACAGCCTGTCCTTCAGGATCTGGAGGCGGATGTAGAAGAGGCTGCCGCAACGCTCGGATCGGGAAGAGTGAGAACTTTTCTGGTTATAATATTGCCGCAATTGTTGCCGGCGTTATTAACGGGCTTTGCCTTAGCTTTCTCAAGAGGAATTGGAGAGTATGGATCTGTTGTCTTCATCTCAGGGAATATGCCGATGAAGACGGAGATTGCCCCGCTGCTCATTATGTCGAAGCTTGAACAGTTCGACTATGCGGGTGCTACAGCTGTAGCTTTATTGCTACTACTGATCTCTTTCTTACTGTTGCTGATCATTAACACGCTTCAGCACCGATTCCGCAAGACCGCTCGCTAATATGGAGATCTAAGCTCAGAAGGAGGAGAGGAAGAATGGCTGGTTCGTTACCGCTTGTTCCTACGCAAGCTAAGCCGCAGAGATCTACGACACGCAATGAATCATCCTGGGTGAAATGGTCATTGATTGGATTGGCAGCCCTTGTGCTGATCTGGATGATTGTCCTTCCCTTGATCGTCGTATTGACGGAATCGCTCAAAAAAGGTTGGGAAGTATATGTGGCCGCTATTGTGGACCCCGATGCATTATCTGCCTTACGCTTAACGTTATTGGTAGCGGTGATTACCGTGCCTTTGAATACAATTTTTGGTGTCGCTGCTGCATGGGCGATCACCAAGTTCAAATTCAAAGGGAAGCAATTGTTAATTACACTTATTGATCTTCCTTTTGCTGTATCTCCCGTTATTGGCGGATTGATCTATGTACTTGTCTATGGGGAGCATGGTTGGTTCGGGCCTTGGCTCAGCGATCAGGATATCCAGATAATATTTGCTCTTCCGGGTATCGTGCTTGCGACATTATTCATTACATTCCCCTTTGTTGCAAGGGAGCTCATTCCACTGATGGAAGAGCAGGGTCAGCACGAGGAAGAAGCAGCGGTGACCTTAGGAGCAAAAGGGTGGACGGTATTCTGGCGTATTACGCTGCCTAACATTAAATGGGGTCTCTTATACGGAGTGATTTTGTGCAATGCCAGGGCGATGGGGGAATTTGGGGCCGTATCTGTTGTGTCTGGGCATGTTCGAGGAGAGACCAATACACTTCCGCTTCATGTAGAAATCTTATATAACGAGTATCAATTTTCTGCATCCTTTGCGGTTGCGTCCTTGTTACTGATTCTGGCACTTGTGACATTGATTTTAAAAGGTTGGTTCACACGTAAAAGTGTTCATTAAGTAAATGATTCATGCGTTGAATGTTGAATGTTAAGAGTAGGAAGTCAAAATAAATATGGAACAGGGATATGCGTTGAATGCACAATCCATATCCCTGAAGAAGGAGGCACCCACCATGGCAAAACCTTTAAAGGTTGATGACGTTTGGATGGATCGCATAGCCGGATTGCTGGACGAGATGGAGTTCGGCTCGCTGAATATCGTCGTACACGAAGGACAAATTGTGCAAGTGGAACGTACGGAGCGGAAACGTTATGAGACGGGTGCCTCCTCAGGAGCAAAGAGTGTTGGCGCCCCCCGGCAGCAAGGGGCCCGAACATTACGGGAGTCGAACACGGGCAGATAGCGTCTTTAATAAATGAGTATATTGAAATCGTATGTTGATGTTATGAATCAAATCAAAAAGCCCTGCTAGTGAGCCGACCTTGGATAAGGACTTCTCGCTAGCAGGGCTTTTCATTGTGAACGCTAGACTCCAGCTTTCGGATGCAAATATTAAGGTCAAGATAGGCTGAAGTCAACCTAGAGAACAAGCGAGAAATTTTCTCTGCCTCACGTAGAGATATACGAAAGAACAGAGGATCAAGGCATAGATGTCCTTGGACCATACTGAACTGGACTAGTACCGCCATAAGATGGATATTCGATAGCGCTTACTATATTAATCCGCTTGCACATAACACTCACTTATTGTGTGGTTCCTGCGTCTTCCCATCCTCATGTTCTGGCAGTTGCTCCATTGGCAGCTCGTTGGTTATTGATTCAGTTGGTGAATCATAATGCCCCGCGAAGGGACGGGTTTTGCGAGGGGTATGTTCGTTAAGTCGGAAGCCCAGCAGCCATAGCAAAAGCTGAACGGTCAAGATGTAGGGGGCTAGGGTAAGACCGACGAAGTGCACAAATGCGAGTAAGGCAATTCCTATAGAGAGCACGTAGACGAGCGGTGTACGCTCCGTGCGGCGTCGATTCTCAAGCAGCACGGGGTAGAGCAGTAGCAGCGAGAAGAGGCACGAGACGAAGCGAGACCAGATGGCCGCGAGCTGCCAAGCGGCCGTGCTGCCATCGGCAGCAGGCGCTGCTTCCAGCGCTTGCACCAGCCAGGCGGTCCAGAGGACCGCGGCCGCTGCAAAAGCGAAGGGCAGCGCGGGGCGAAGCTGTAGCCATAGCGAGAGGCCCCAGCTGGGCCGCTCGCTGCGAAGTAGCAGCTTCGCTTGCTCTTCCTGGAGGCGCGAGATTTCGCGCTCCAGGCTCCGCAGGAGCAAGGGCAGACGGGTATTATCCCCGTCTGCGAGGTAGGCGCCGATTTGGCCTTGCATATCGGCGCTAAGATAAGGCGCAGCGCGGCAAGCTTGCAGCCGCTGGGTGAGCAGCTCCTCGAAGTCAGCTCGCTCGCAATTAGATTCTATAGCTTGCAGCAAGCCGCCTGCTGCTGAAGTATATAGCATAAGACTTGTATGTATGCGATTCAATCTAGCTTGTTCCACACGCCATGCTCCTGTTCTAGCTGTCGCATATAGACCTGCAAAAATCGCAGCTCCAAGTATAGCTAAAGCTAGTCCTAGTGGATGTTCAGCGGTCCATGTCCACACATGCGATAAAGGCACCTTGGGTTCACTCCTTCGATCCATGATTCTATGTCTAACTATGGCACAGTAAGCAGGAAGAATACAAGCGATCTTCCGCTCATAATTGGGTATATATTAGGAGAACGTAGAAGTAACCTTGGAGGGATCAAGCATGAGTTTTGAATTAATCACCCTAAAGCTATTGATAGGATTTGTGGGACTATGGGCTATGACTCGTTTTCTCGGTAAAAAAGAGATCTCTCAGCTCACTCCGTTTGATTTCGTCTCCTCCCTTATGTTAAGCGAGCTTGTAGGGAATACCGTCTATCAAGAAGATGTGAAGTTCTCACATTTGCTGTATTCCCTTGTGCTATGGGCTTTACTCTCTTATATATTGGAAAAAATTACGCAATATTTCAAGCGGTCACGTGCTTTTCTAGATGGGAAAGCCTCGATTCTAATTCGTCATGGCGAGGTTGATCTCAAGGAAATGCGAAAAAACAGTCTAGACTTCGACCAACTTCGTATGTTGCTAAGACAAAGTGATGTTTTTTTCATGAATGAAGTGGCGTATGCTATATTTGAGGCCAATGGTACTTTGAGCGTGATGAAAAGGTCTGACTTTGATAATGTAAGCCGTGCAGACCTGAATTTGCCTCAGAAAGATGCTTATTTTGCCTATAGTCTTGTAGAAGACGGCAAGATCGATCCCGAGGGACTGAAATGGCTTGGAAAAGATGAAGCATGGCTACGAGAGAGACTGTCAGAATCCGGTTATACAGACCTAAAAGACGTCGCTTATGCGGAGTGGAAGGAAGACGAGGGCTTGTATGTACTGGAGCATCGTAAAAAATCTTTCAAGATGTCGCACGTGGGAACGACCAAGTCCCAGTAGGAGAGCGCGCAGGCAGCTTGATGTACATGTACCCTTTGATTATCTACAACCGTCTGCTGAGTTCACGATGATTGATCTTGTCAAAGTAAATAGAAATAACACGTGTTAGTTAAACGACTATGGTGGCTTAGGTAAGCTCCATAAGACATCAATGAGAAAACAAGGAGTGAACCATATGAAAATTGCTTTATTTGGAGCAACCGGGATGATTGGTCAGAGGATTATGAAGGAAGCTTTAAAGCGAGGCCATGAGGTAACTGCAATTCTGCGAGATACAACAAAACTTGCTTCACATTCGCATGAACATCTACAAGTTGTAACCGGAGATATTTTGGTTCCTCAATCCGTAGCGGTTACGACAACCGGCAAAGATGTGGTCATTAGCGCATTTGGACCTCAGTTTGGTGCGGAAGATGAGCTTGCAGAAGCCGCGCGCTCCTTAGTGGAGGGTGTCAAAACAAGCGGAGCAGGTCGTCTCTTGATCGTAGGCGGTGCAGGGAGCCTTGAAGTAGAGCAGGGTGGATTGCTCATGGATAGTCCAGGATTCCCAGAGGAATGGCGTCCCTTAGCCCGAGCTCATGCGGAAGCCTATGAAGTATTCAGTCATTCCGATGTCGATTGGACATACCTTAGTCCAGCGGCCATTATTGAACCCGGAGAACGGACGGGATTCTTCCGAATTGGAATGAATCGCTTGGTGACGGATGAAGTAGATCAGAGCCGTATATCGGCTGAAGATTACGCAGTCGCTTTACTGGATGAAGTAGACGAAGGACATTTCATCCGGGGCCGTTTTACTGTGGCTTATTAATCTAGCTCAATACATTCTGTATTTGCTCCATTTCGAAGCATCTTTGTGTAAAGTAGCAAAGGAGTTTCCTGAGTTACTTACTAACTTGAAGAGGCAGGTTAGTGTACGTATAAGGTAAGTGTACGTAGAACAGATTCTTAAATGGATTAAAGGCAACATGGCGTACGAAAAATTCGTACGTGCCATGTTGCCTTTTTTCTGTTATAACAGCAGGTTTTTCGTGATGTAATCCAAAATAATTCACCAGCGTACAAAAGATACATCCATTAATTTCACATTTGCCCGAGAGGTAAACCATACAAAAAAGAACGATTTTACTATTCCAAAGGAGGATTTTTTACCGAGTTATAATTATGTATGTGAATTTAAGTTACCACAACTCCAAAAGGAACATAGTAACAGGATAACTAAGTGAACATGATATCTGATATAATAAAGTAAATTAATGTAATTTATTATAATATTAGAGAGTGAAGTCAAGATGTATATAAGTGCTGGAAGGTTGTGAAAATAATGAATGATAACCATGCAAAATATAATTCATCTCAAAGGGTACATGTATTAGATATCGCTGCTCCGTTATTATTTGTATTAGGCATCTTGTTTCTATACCCTTTATCCTCTCATGAACAGATAGGTGATGTAATTTTTCAGTGGTTAGGGCTCAAGAGCTGGTCCTCAGGGCAAGGCACAAGCTTTCATAGAGCAATTATTCTAGGAATTCTATTGCTTCTTGTAGGAATGAAGCTGACGATTCAAATCTATCGAGGCCGAATTCCACGTATTCGTTATGTAGTGGGGTGGAGTTTGGTTCTGTCCATGGGATTGTTTTCCGTTATATATAATAAATTATGAAATATTCAATAGCTAAGGAGCCGTCTAGTAGAACGGCTTTTTTAGATTTAAGTTATGGCTAAAAGCTTAGGAAATGAGAAGTATGACTGTGATTATAGATAAAGCTAGATTGTTTGTCCATGATAGATAAAGTAAGAAATATGGGTAATGGGTTACATGTTGAAGATAGGAGCGGAAAAGGAAACAGGTCAAGGAGGCGGGGAGTCTTGCAATTCATTAGTTCAGCTCAGATGAGGACGTTAGATGAACAAACCATTCAAGAAATAGGGTTACCTGCGGCCGTTCTTATAGAGAACGCAGGCAGGGCTATAGCGGCGGAAGTGGTACGTTTTTGTCTAGATCAGAAGGTTCATAAGGTGAATCGGGGGGGACAAGGAAGGCTGCAGCGCCGAATTTGGGATGAATACCCGAATGGAGTGTCTAATCCAAATTCGCTGGAACTAGAACATTGGTTGGTTCTTGTAGGGAAAGGTAATAATGGTGCGGATGGCATCGCAGCTGCTCGTTATCTTGTAGATTCGGGTCTGTGTGTAACGCTGCTGTACGCTACATCGGAGCAAGAGATGAGTATAGAGACCCTGGCGCAGGCAGCCATAGCGCAGAAGTTAGGGATACCTTCGAAATTATACGGACGGGACGATTTGGCATATGGGCAATTTACCGGAATTATAGATGCTTTATTGGGTACAGGGAGTCGTGGTAATCCTAGAGGCAATGTAGCAGAGATGATTGATCAAGCTAATCTTACCGGGCTACCTATCATGTGTGCTGATATTCCAAGTGGGGTGGATGCAGATACGGGAGCTCTTTATCATCCATGTATTCAGGCGAGGGTGACCCTATGTCTAGGGGTGTTAAAGGCAGGTCTTACTCAGTATCCAGGTGCTCATGCTGCGGGTACGGTTGTTGTGCGTAGTATAGGAATTCCAGCAAAGCTGGCTGCAAATGTAAAGCCAGCGGGCTTCGTGCTCACGGACGAAATTCTCGAACGTGAGCTCGGTGTAGACCCGGCGCGCCTGCGTGATTCGGACGGTCACAAGGGCACGTACGGGCACGTGCTGGTCGCCGCAGGCAGCAGCACAATGAGCGGCGCCGGGCTACTCGCATCGAAGGCCGCCTTGCGGGCCGGATGCGGGTTAGCGACATGGGCGCTGCCCGAGGCACTCGCGCCGCATGTGGCGGGCGCAGTGCCGGAACTGATGCTGGCCCCTGTGGGCGGCAGCATGGGTTGGGGGGCTGCCGCAGCGCACGAAGTGCTGCGGCTGTTGGAGACGCGAGATGTACTCGCGGTAGGGCCGGGGCTTGGCCGCTTTGAAGAAGAGGGCGCCTTTTTGCGCGCCCTCTGGGAGGGGGCACCACGTCCCCTAGTCGTGGACGCGGATGCCTTGAACATCCTTGCGGCAGCCGGCGGCCTTGCCGCTTGGAAGCGCCGGGAATCGGCGACGATCTTGACGCCGCATCCCGGCGAGATGGCGCGCCTAGCCGGCGTCAGCACGGCCGAAGTCCAGCGGGACCGCCTCGGCCTAGCCCGCGCGTTCGCCCTTGAGCACGGAATTACCCTTGTGCTCAAAGGCTCACGCACCGTCGTTGCGGCCCCGGATGGCCGCATCTTCGTGAACACCACCGGCACCCCTGGCATGGCAACAGGGGGCGCCGGGGATGTGCTGACCGGCATCATCGCCGGTCAGCTAGCGCAAGGCCTCTCCGCCGAACAAGCGGCGGCATTCGGCGTCCATCTGCATGGCTTAGCCGGCGAACGTGCGGCAGCCCTGCGTAATAGTCCCGCGTCATTACTTGCGGGAGATATCATTGAGCAGCTTTAATTATTGATCGCAGCTTTCTTAGCTGTTGCCAACAGCTTAAGCGTTTATGTGTATCTTCTGGCCTTACGTATGAATTGACAATAGATATAAAGCTTGATAGCATCAAATTTAAAGTATAGTGAACACATCGGAATTAATTAAGGAAGAGATATTGCACTTATCTTTGAGTATTTTTGTCGAAAAATGTATGAAGTAGAGGAGAGAGTAAATTATGGCTGTTATCACCATCATCAACGGTAATCCATCACTCACGTCCCGTTTGTCTGCCATTATTAATTTGACGGAAGAATTGCTTCGCCAAGAGAACGTTGAAGTTCATCATGTCAATGTGGCAGAGCTTCCACCTGAAGATTTGATTCATACCAAATTTGAAAGTGAAGCCATCGTGAAAGCCAATGCGCTAGTAGCTCAAGCCGATGCAGTAATTGTGGCAAGCCCTGTGTACAAAGCTTCTTATACAGGTGTGCTGAAAACATTCTTAGATCTAATCCCTCAAAAAGGTTTGGCTGGGAAGATTATTTTGCCGCTATTTATCGGAGGAAGTCTAGCCCATCTATTATCTATTGATTACTCTCTAAAACCGGTCTTGTCTGCCATTGGTGCTCGCCATATTTTGGGTGGTGTCTATACAGTAGATAGCCAAGTAGCTCGCCGTGAAGATGGAGGGTTCGATATTGCGGATGAACTGCGTGCTCGCTTGGAAGAAAATGTGGCTGAACTGGTTAGAGAAACCAATCTTCGCTTGAAACACAGCCCCCTTCCTAATGGTTTAGCGTAAATTAGGTGAGAGACTATAGGCAAGCCAATCGCTGCCTCAATCTCATTAAATATCTATCAGACTCTGTAGCTAGCAATGCTAGTACAGGGTCTTTTTTCATTCCATAGATGCTTCGCTTCGGTAGCTTTTTTCTTGCTCACTAATGAAGACTAGATCCTCTAATGAATAGAGCAGATCACCAAGGGATCAAAGCGTTATAAAGTCATCATGGTCATCTGGCATGGAGATTGGCCCTGTGTTAAAATGTACAAATGACATGATCAGTAGGGGAGGCTTGTATAGATGCAAAAGTTAATCTTTTTTGTAGGCGTGGCTGGGACAGGGAAAACTACTGTAGCCCGCAAATTATCGGATAAAATTCAAGCAGCTTTTTTGGATAGAGATACGGTGGGTGGGCGTTTTGTAGAGCGGATTCTAGAAATGAAAGGTCTGGATAAAAATGACCGGGATTCTGAATTCTATAAAGAAAATCTAAGAGATCTCGAATATGATACCACCAAAGACATTTGTATCGACAATTTGGCAGCGGGACAAAATGTATTTATGATCTCACCTTTTACGGCTGAACTGAAAAATAGAGCTTGGATTGAGGAAGTTCTTACCTCTGCAGGCCGCTCCAAATCAGACGTTGAAACAAAAGTTGTCGTGGTGACCTTGAGCGATATGGATGTTCAAAAAAATCGCATTATCGACCGTCAAACCGAACGTGATACTTGGAAGCTAAATCACTGGGATAATTTCAAAGAGCGCGTACAATTTATACCTGAGGTGAACTGGGATATTCCAGCTTCTGCTATTCATGTATTTGATAATAGTGGGGAACTGACGGATGAAAAAGTAGAGACGTTATATCGCTTTATTCTTGCTTAAGTGAATCCTCTCCAAAAATGCTTATAAGACGCTTTCGTCCTTTCCAGAGGGAGAGCGTCTTCTTTTTATAGAATGCCATCCCTCATCCCTCACCGTTAGAATAATTAATTTCTTTGTACCTTACGCTTCGTAGATGCTTCTATTCAGAGATGAACTGTCAAAATCGTCCTCATGAAAAAAGCACGCTTGTGATAAAAGGGGGAGATGCCTTATGGCAAGGATCTGTCCTCTTACAACAAGCGTACTTTTTAATTTGGTCCAGCCACTTTTATAGATCGTCAAATCCGTTATCGTCGCCTACTTTGCCGTAGTTACGGGATTTGGCTTCAAAAAAGTCGGTTTTGGTAGCATTCAGCGCGTCATCGGAGAAAGGCTTGATCCAAGGCATACAGTTCACATCCACGCCTTCGTAAGCTTTTTCCATACCCATAAGATTCAGGCGTCTATTCGCAATATACTTGATATAATCGGACAGTTCTTCGAGATCAATGCCTTTAACTTCTTTCAACGTGTAGTAAGCCCAGTTCGTCTCTAATTCCACCGCACGGTTAATGGTACGGTAGGCATACTCTTTATTGGCTGGTGTATCAAGCTCTGGATAGTCCGCTAACAGCTGCTTGAACACCTCAGCAAAGAAGTAACAGTGCTGATTCTCATCCCGCTGAATGTACGAGATCATTTGACTTGTACCCATCATCTTCTGATCACGTGCAAGGTTATAGAAGAAAGCAAACGTACTGTAGAAGAAAATGCCTTCCAAAATCAAATCGGCCACTAGCGCTTCATAGAAAGTCTGTGGGTTGGAATCATCGCGGAAGTTCTGATATATATCCGAGATGAATTTGTTGCGTTCCAGCAGAACCGGATCATGCTTCCAGTATTCAAAGACTTCTTTTTGTTCCTGATCGGACACAATAGAGGACAACACATAAGAATAAGATTGATTATGCACCACTTCTTGTTGACCGATAATCGCTGAAATAGCTTCCAAAGAGGAGTCTGTGAAGTAACGCTTCACATCACCTACGAACATTGTCTGCATGGAATCCAGCACTGCTAGAAGAGAGATATTGATCTTAAATGTCCGTTGCTCTTCGCTGTCCATCCGAGCAAATTGCTGCGCATCTTTGGACATAGGGATCTCATCCGCAATCCAGTGATTGAGCAAGAGTACTTTGTATAACTTGTACATGTGCGGCATCCGGATATCGTTCCAGTTCAGAATTCCTGAACATTCCCCGCCAATAATACGCGTCGATTTGTTAGGTGCTTCTGTATTAAAAATGGTTTGTAGTTGCACAATCATCATCTCCTTCAAAATATGCGCACCACGCTTTGAGAACAAGGTCTCCTTCAGCCCTGCGCCAACCTTGCGGCACTTACGCCGTATATACACATGTCTATTCCACTTTTGTGGAGTGGCTAGAATACTTGGAACTGCATTTAACAAGTTCATCTACATTTTTTTCTCATAAGAAGAGTGTAATTCAATAAGCTTTTTTGAAAATAGGTCAAGTCTTGCATAGAAAGTATGGTGTTCATCTCTAACGAGTAAAAAATCTATCCATCCAGCCCACCATGTTACTATCCCTTATCCAAAATCTCGTTCATTCAGAAGCGGGTGTCGTAGGGACGGCAAGCGATCCACGCTCATCCACGCTCATCCGAGCAAAGTTACCATCTCTTTCAGTCTTACGTTATCTACCCGGGTGTCCAGAGGGCGTAGCCCTTGGGGCCCTCCCTTTTAGGGAGGGTTTGGGAGGGTCCTTACCTAATTAGGATGCGCAAGAATCGCATTCCTCAATGGTCAGCGCGCGGCTGCGTACATAATACGTTGATTTCAGTCCAGCTTTCCAAGCATGAAGATGAAGTTCAAGGAATTCTGTCGCTTTAATATCCGGACGCACATAGAGATTAAAGCTTTGGGCCTGATCGACATGGCGCTGACGTGCAGAAGCCATTTTGATAGACCAGTTCTGATCAATTAGGAAAGCCGTTTTATAGTACCAGATGGTCTTCTCGGATAGGTCTGGTGCAGGATTGGCAATCTTATAGGTTGTTTTTTCTTCATACGAAAGCAATTCATAAAGTGGATCAATACTTGCGGTAGATCCGGCAATAATGGAAGTAGAACCATTCGGTGCAATGGCGAACATCCAAGCGTTGCGTACACCATGCTCATGAACTTCCTGTTGAAGTTGTTGCCACTGTTCTGTAGTCACGAATTGGCCAGGGAGAGAACCATCGGTATATCCACGTTGAGTGAAGTAATGCCCCGTATCCCAGTCAGAACCTTCGAACTTCGCATAACGACCTTTTTCTTTGGACAATTCCATACTTGAACGGACCAGAAGGTAATTAATCTTTTCATATAGCGCATCATTATAAGCTACTGCTTCATCAGACTCCCAGCGAATGCCTTCTAGCGCCAGCAAGTGGTGGAGTCCAAACGTGCCGAGTCCAATACCGCGGTACTTACTATTGGTATATTGAGCCTGTAGGACTTCAATATTATTGATGTCAATGACGTTATCTAGCATACGTACTTGGATGGGAACGAGACGATCCAATATTCCTGCAGGTACGGCCCGTGCAAGGTGAATGGAATTCAAGTTACAAACAACGAAGTCTCCGGGAACCTTGGAGATCACGATACGAGTCTCGCCATCTTTAGTTACCAATTCTTCCGTCTCTACTACTGTTGCAGATTGGTTCTGCATTATTTCTGTGCACAAATTAGAGGAATAGACCATACCATGAACACGGTTCGGGTTAGAACGGTTCACAGTATCTCGGTAGAACATGTACGGTGTACCTGTTTCTAGTTGGGATTTCATAATCCGCTTCATAATATCAATCGCTTGCACCGTAATTCTAGACAAGGTAGGATGTGCGACAGCTTCCTCATATTTCTCCCGGAATGTGCCTTGACCAAAACCTTCATCGTAGAAATCTTCAAGTCCTAGAGGACGACCGTCCGCATTTTTCCAATTCATTGTTTTCTTGATTTCGTGGGGGCAGAATAAATTCCACTCACCACGGGTATCCACAGCTTCCATGAACAGATCGGGTAGACATACGCCGTGGAACACATCATGCGCACGCATCCGCTCATCCCCGTTGTTCAGCTTCAGATCTAGGAAAGCGAGAATGTCTTTATGGAAGACATCCAGATATACCGCAATCGCGCCTTTACGTGTTCCCAACTGGTCCACGCTTACCGCTGTATTATTCAACTGACGAATCCAAGGGATGACGCCAGAACTTGTATTCTTATGACCACGAATATCTGAACCACGGGCCCGGACTTTACCGAGATACACGCCAATGCCACCGCCCATTTTGCTTAGACGAGCTACATCGGTATTGGAGTCGAAGATTCCTTCGAGCGAGTCGTCCACGGTATCAATGAAGCAACTGGACAGTTGGCCAGCTACCTTTTTACCCGCATTGGACATAGTTGGGGTTGCTGCGGTCATGTAAATGTTGCTCATAGCCCAGTACGCTTCTTTTACGAGTTCCATGCGCTTGTCTGCGGGTTCACGGTGCATCAAGAACATGGCAATAACCATGTAACGCTCTTGCGGTAATTCCATGACACGGCCATCAAAATCGTTAGCAAGATAACGTTCTGCCAACGTGAGGAGGCCAATATAATCAAATAACAAATCACGAGTAGGATCAATCATTTCTGCTAACTCTTCAATTTGCTCTTTGGTGTACATTTCCAGCAGTTCTTCTCTATATATGCCAGCTTTACTCAGATCGACAATGAGGTGGTAGAACGATCCGTAAGGCTCTTCGGGGTAAGCTTTGTAACGGCGATTCGTAGCCGCTTTCTTATATAAGGTTGTCAGCAGGGATCGAGCAGCAGCAAATTTCCAGTCGGGTTGTTCTTTGGTGACAAGCTCCAAGGAGGACATTGTGAACGCTGTGCTGATTTCTTCTCCAGTCACTTCGTCACGGCGGAGCTTGGAATTCACACCGCGAAGCAGTTGGTCCTTGTCCAGCGTATGTAGCCCTTCAAGTACTCGGTCTGCATAGATGCCGAGGCGGCTGCTATCAAAGGCCAGTTGGCGGTTATTGGGTTTGTTAACGAATGACGGCATAAGAGAAAATCCCTACTTTCTTAATATAAAATAATAATATGATGAATCATGAAAAGACAGATTGGTGTCCTCATGATCAAGATCGCAAAAAGAACCGCAAGATATAATTATACTCGAAATAAGGTCGTCGATAAAGAAAGAATTAAAGACTTTATTGCCGATATTTGTCTTCCTACATGCGAAATAGGATGCATGTAAGCAGGCATAAGGGACGATAATCCCTCGGCCCATCTAATGGTATGGGTCATGAAATAGAGTACATCCAGATGTGTAAAGTAAGGAAAACAATATTACGGGGTTCTGCAATCGTTTTACTCGACTATAGGGGTGTGTGACAGTCTTCCACCTTAAAAGAAGAGACCAAATGGCTTTGGAATCTAACAATTCTCCCCCAAAATGTAGAGACGCAAACTTGTGGAATTACACTATATTTTGTTTGGGTTTTATCAATTTAACACAATATATAGTGTTTGGGTAGAGACAAAAATGTGAAAACTAAATGAAAGCGCTACTTCATAGTATCATAAAATCCGTCGGCCCTTACCCTGTCTGGTTTTGCAGAAAATACAACAATCTCAAAATAAATTCTTTGAAACATTAACGCATAAAGCTTGAAAATTTCAAATGTTTTTCATTGGAAAAACATTTGAAATTTTGGTTTTGAACGAGGTTTTGGTACGATAATAAAAGATAGAAATCCATGAGGAAAGGTGTCGATACACATGGCTATTGCAGAAGTAACGATTATCCCTGTAGGAACAGGTTCCACTAGCTTGAGTTCGTATGTAGCTGATATGCAGCGTGTATTACAGCAACAAGAGGGAATACAATACGAGCTTACCTCGATGAGTACTATAATTGAAGGTCCGCTTGCCCTTGTGTTTGCAGCTATTCAAGCCCTGCATGAATCCCCTTTTGGAGCTGGTGCTGCACGTGTATCCACCTCAATAAAGATTGATGACCGTAGAGATCAACCCTCTTCTTCGCAGCAAAAGCTTCGTTCTGTTCAGGAAAAGATGTAGGGTAGAACACAAGATAATGAGGGGCAGCCTGAGGCTGCTCCTTTTTGCTGCGTCATTGTTAGCAAAGCTTAGCGATGTTGACAGTGCGACACATCCTTTGATTCAGCTATTAATGTGCCCGCGTACCAACACTGTTTCTCTAGACCCACCAAAACTGCACCTGCTACGATGAAAATATAAGCTAGGTATAGCGACTGAAAGGGATGAAGTGTATATGGACCCATACAAGGACATGAAAGAAGGAGAAAAAGGAGCATGGCTAAGTATTGGCGTCTATATCTTGCTATCGGCAGTCAAGTTAGGCTTTGGCTATTTTCTCCATTCAGCCGCCCTATTAGCAGATGGGATTAACAATACCACGGACATTATCGCTTCGATCGCCATACTTATTGGTCTAAGAATCTCTCAGAAGCCCCCGGATGACGATCATCCATATGGTCATTTCCGAGCGGAGACGGTGGCATCGCTCATCGCATCTTTTATTATGGCAGCAGTAGGGCTTCAAGTCTTGTTGCAGACAGTGCAGTCACTGTTTCAGGGCCGAGAATCTACGCCTGATATAGCAACGGCTTGGATTGCAGTAGGCTGTGCAGGGGCCATGGGTATGGTGTACATATTCAATCTACGCTTAGCGAAGAGAGTGAAGAGTATGGCTCTTATGGCTGCGGCAGCAGATAATCGCTCGGATGCTTTAGTAAGCATCGGGGCGGCCATAGGTATCTTTGGGGCTCAGTTCGGCATGCCTTGGCTGGATCCGGTTGCAGCCCTAGCTGTGGGCTGTGTCATCTGTCGAACGGCATGGCAGATTTTTAGAGAAGCTACGCATGCATTAACAGATGGGTTCGATCAGTCTCGGTTGCGGGGGCTTCAAGATACGGTACGCAAGACTAGGGGCGTCAAGCAGATTAGAGACATTAAAGCACGCGTCTATGGGAGCCGAGTCATTGTTGATTTAATTGTGGTGGTCGATGGGAAGCTTTCTCTAGTGGAGAGTCACCAGATCAGTGATGAGATCGAACAGCAGATGGTCAAAAAACATAATATTATGAATGTTCATGTGCATGTGGAACCTGACACCATTGCACAAAAAAAGGCATAAGCCGCCGGAATCAGCCCAAATCTACTAATTTATCGCTAGAGTGAGAATTTCGCACAGTCTTCTGCGAGCTATGGAACATAGAGTAGCTGTGAAGGAGATGATTTTAAATGGCTAATGTGTACCGAGTTCCACAAGATTATGCCACGATAACGGCGGCGATTGCCGCAGCAAGTGACTTAGATACAGTCAAAGTAGCCGCAGGTATTTATCATGAGACTGTCATCATTAACAAAAGAATTCAGTTACTTGGCGCGCAAAGCGGTATAGATGCCAGAGAGCGTTCAGGCTCGCTTATCGCAGAGACCGTAATTTCGCAAAGTGCGAATCAAGGAGCGATTCAAATCACGGCTGATGATGTTATTATTGATGGCATCACGGTGCAGGATAATACAGCGGGGGCGGGTATTTACAGCAATGCTACTCATTCAGGATACTGGATCATAAATACAATTGTTCAGAACAATGCCTATGGCATCTACTTGAATTCTAACGGACAGAAGACCGTGCAGGTTCGCCAGAATATGTTCTATTCCAACAACATTAACAATGCTGCTGGGAACGGAATTTTCTCGATTCTTGGCATATCCAATGTATTAATAGACTCCAATCGTTTCTCTGGGATGCATGCCTCAGCTACGGTTAACTTTGGTGCACCTACCGTCCAAAATAATATTACGATTTTAAATAACGAGTTCCTAAATGACAATTCTATTGCTTTAACTAATACGAACAATGTCAAAGTAGCCTCAAACCGATTCAACAATTCGAGCGGTACTTCCGTCTATTTGGGTGGAGCAACAAATAATACCGTCTTGGAAGGAAATCGGTTCGAGAATGGAATGGGTTATGCGATTCAAGTGACTCGTAGTTTTAACGCTGCACTTAACCTCAATCTTAAAATCGTGGGCAACAGTATTGCGGGCAATGCGCTTGCTGGAATGTATGTGGAAGCTGGCGCTTATAATCCTACAGGACCCAATAGCCGCCTCGATGCAACGAATAACTGGTGGGGAAGTGCTAGTGGACCTGCCCCTTCAGGTAGCGGAGATGCTATTGTAGACCCGGATAATGTGTCGGAGCATATTCCATTTTTGACTGCCAACCCATTCCCTGTGCCTGATCCTACAATCAGTAAGGTTCTTTCTACAGGGGTGATTCATTGTGCTCAAGGCGAACCTTATAACATGGTGATTGATATTTTAAACGATGATATAACAACAGCTGCGGGTATAGAAATGTGGGGCTTTTTTCTCGTACCCGATAATCCCAAAATTCCGTTTGCCTTTGAACCTATTCAAGTGGGTGCAAATGGATATACGCAGCGTAGTCTAGTTACCTACTTTGGGGACCGATTTGAGTTTCAATTCAAAATTACCAATACGGATGATGTAATCATCACCATTTGGGGAATGCACGCAGACGGTACACTCACAGCCATTCAGCGTCTTCATGCGGCAGACTTTGTACCGATTGCTTCACAGACCCCTACTTCTTAATCCATATATCGACAAGCCAGGGATTTACTCCATCGGTAGTTGGTTAATACAACTATATAGTTCTTAGAACATATTAACCAACTAGTTAACTGGAGGGATTTCACATGGCTAAGAAAATTGTAGGCGTATTCAGTAATGAACAAGAGGCTTCTGTAGCTATCGAAGCCCTAAAAGGACATGGCTTTAATACCGAGGATATTTCCGTAGTAGCTAAAAATAAACAAGACGTTCAAGAGATTACAAATGAAACAGGAACGAAATCACCTGAAGGCATTGTTGCGGGACTAGCGACTGGAGGGGTAGTCGGAGGGACAGCCGGTCTACTTGCTGGAATTGGTGCTCTATTTATTCCAGGTATTGGTCCGATCGTCGCTGCGGGACCGATTGTCGCCACACTTACGGGTATGGTTGCTGGAGCTGGAGCTGGGGGTCTCGTAGGAGGACTTGTTGGACTTGGTATTCCAGAAGATGAGGCTAAAGAATATGATACTTTTGTAGATGATGGCAGAATTTTAGTGTTGGTGTCGGCTTCTACGGAAGAAGAGGAACAGCGAATCTACGATGTATTCCGTGGACATAAGACCATGAATGCTCGTCACTATCATGAATTGGGGAATACTACTACACCAGACCTAGATCTCGAAGATCCTGCAAGAACAAATGATAATATTCGCCCTCATATCAGTGCGACAGATACCGGGACCATGCCTTTTTACAATGAAAAAGTGAATCCTTCTACAGATGGACAGACTAAGGAAGGTATTACCCTTACGAATCCCGATCTTGATTCTGAACCGGTTCAGGCACCCGATGCTACTTTAGAAGCCACACGAATGGCACGTAAAAACCGCATATAAGTACTTTGAATATAGCCCTATATTATTATAAAAAACCCATGAAGTCTGACATTAGTCAGGCTTCTTTGTGTTGATAATCCTTGTCTTATTTCCTCGGAAATAAGTAGAAAAGTACGGTTTGATAGAATAAATGATAGATTATGAGAGTCATAATGAGATTCATTTATGGGTAAATAAGGTAATAAGGAGACACGAAGACAGATTGGAGAGGTGAGTCTGATGCATCAGAAAAGAGTATTGAATCGATTGACAGGATTCATATTTGTAGGGCCTGCAGCGATCTTTTTTTTCCTGATCGTAGCTATACCCTTCTTGCTGGGGCTATACTACTCGTTCACAAGTTGGAATGGAATTTCCAGACATGCTGAAGGGATAGGACTGCGAAATTATATCCATATTTTTACGAAGGACCCCGACTTCATCCATTCATTTTGGTTCACAGCTAAGTTTACGTTGTTAGGCGTAATCCTTACGAATATTGTGGGATTTATTCTCGCCTATCTATTAACTAGACCTTTAAGAACTCGCAACTTCATGCGGACCGTATTCTTCATGCCCCATGTCATTGGCGGATTGTTGCTTGGATTCATTTGGCAGTTCATATTTGTGAAAGGGTTTTCATCTATTGGCGGCCCCTTCTTTGGATTACCGTGGCTCGGAACTGCATCGACCTCATTCTGGGCAATTGTCATTGTATTTGTATGGCAAAATTCCGGTTATCTCATGGTTATTTACATTTCCTCCCTGAATGCAATTCCTAAATCACTCATTGAGGCAGCTCAAGTCGATGGAGCTTCACGTGGCCAAGTCCTCCGTAGAGTAATCGTGCCCATGGTCATGCCGGGAATTACGGTATGTCTGTTCCTGGCCATTTCTTGGTCCTTCAAATTATTTGACCTCAATCTTTCTCTTACTAAGGGTGGCCCCTTCAAAGCTACAGAATCCGTAGCGCTAAATATTTATAATGAAGCCTTTAATATCAGCCGCTTTGGGATGGGTTCTGCGAAAGCAATCATCTTCTTCCTCGTGGTTGCACTCATTTCTATTCTCCAAGTAAGAGCTACCAAGAGTAGGGAGGTTGAAGCATGATGAATACAGTGAAAAAGACTCGTTCAAGTTACTTGATGATCGAAATGATTTTACTTTTGGTCGGGTTACTGTTTCTCGTTCCCTTCTACTTCTTGCTCGTAAATTCTGTCAAAGGCTTTGGGGATATTTTGACGAATGCAGCGGGCTGGCCAGAGGCGTTCGTCTGGCATAACTATGCGCAAGCTTGGCAGAAAACCCACTTTCTAACCTCGTTTGGGAATTCATTGCTTATTACGGTAATGAGCAATCTCTTATTAGCTCTCTTATGCGCTATGGCAGCCTATCGCATGGTACGTAGAGACACTTGGTTCAACCGGGTCCTGTATGGAACTTTTGTGGCGGCCATGGTTATTCCCTTTCAATCGTTGATGATTCCGCTAGTAAAAGTAGTAAGTACACTCGGAGTTATGGATACTCGTACAGGACTTATTCTCTGTTATCTCGGATTTGGTGCTCCCATTACGGTATTTCTGTTACACGGATTCGTAAAGACCGTTCCCTTTAGTATAGAAGAGGCAGGGCGAGTGGATGGAAGCGGAACATTCGGCATCTTTTTCCGGCTTATTCTCCCCTTGATGCAGCCCATTATTGTAACGGTCATTATTCTTAATACGCTGTGGATTTGGAATGATTATCTGATGCCATCTCTTATTCTCCAGAGTCCCAATAACCGAACCATTCCGATTGCGACGTATGCCTTTTTTGGACAGTTTACGAAGCAGTGGGACTTGGCGCTTCCAGCATTAGTTCTGGGCATTGCTCCGGTGGTTATCTTCTTCTTGGCTATGCAAAAATACATTATTGAAGGAATTGCCCAAGGTTCGGTAAAGGGATAAAGCAAAGAACAGATCCAAGTGCTCAAAAAGGAGGAAATAAGCATGAGATTATGGCTAAAGGGTTCTACCCTAGCAATTAGTATAATGTTGCTTCTAGCAGGCTGTAGCGGTCAAGGAGACGACGATACTTCGTCAATCAAGACCATTCATATTTTTCAATTCAAAGTGGAGATGGCAGAGGCTTTCAATCGTCTAAAAGTCGTCTATGAGAAAGAACATCCGGGGGTCAAGCTGGATATCCAAACCGTGGGTGGTGGAAGTAACTACGGAGCGTCACTTCGTGCCAAATTCTCATCGGGCAAAGAACCGGATATTTTCAATATCGGAGGATATCGTGAACTTGAGATGTGGCAAGATTATCTAGAAGATCTTACGAGTGAACCTTGGGTGAAGGATGTTAAGCAAGTTGCCAAAGAACCGATGACTCTAAATGGGCACCTTTATGGACAGCCGATGAATCTAGAGGGCTATGGATTTATATACAATAAAGATTTATTTGAGAAAGCAGGCATTAAGGAGCGTCCAGTTACCTTATCCCAGCTGGAAGAAGCATGTAAGAAGCTGAAGGCTGCTGGCATTATTCCATTTGCAAACGGATACCAAGAAGCCTTTGTACTCGGGAATCACAATATTAATCTAGCTTTTGCTTATCAGAAGAATCCATCTGCCTTTATTAAGGGTCTCACGCAACACACGCAGACTTTCGCAGGCAATGAAGTGGTAGAGAAGTGGTCCGATCTATTAGACTTAACCTTGAAATATGGCAATGCAAATCCGTTAACAACAGATTACAACACACAGGTGACTCTATTAGCTACGGGAAAAGCCGCGATGATGCAGCAAGGGAACTGGACACAAGGCCAACTGGATGGGATTAATCCCAAGCTTAATTTGGGTATTCTACCTATGCCGATTACCGATGAGGCTGGCAGCGACAAGCTTTTTGTAGGCGTACCTAATAACTGGGTTGTATACAAGAACTCTCCTGTAAAACAAGAAGCGAAAGATTTTCTGAACTGGTTGGTAAGCTCAAAGGAAGGAAAACAATATATTACTAAGGAATTCAAATTCATTCCAGCATTGGATACGATTAAGCCGACTAAGGACGAGTTGGGACCTTTAGGCATGGAGGTATTGAAATATACGGATGCAGGTCAAGTCCTGACTTGGAATTGGTTCCGTTTCCCGAACGGGATGTCTCCCGAATTTGCTTCAAGCATTCAATCTTACATTGGTGGAAAAAGTACAAAAGCTGAGATGTATACGGACTTTCAACGAAATTGGGATAATCTTAGCGTAAAATAGGAGGCATCTATAAAGAGGCATCCAAAAAAGGTCTAAATAGACGCGAGCGCCTACAGGAAATCCTGTGGCGCTCGCTTGTGTTTCATGCAATATATTAAAGTTGTAATAGTATACTATGTGCAGCCGTCTCTTCATGTCCACATAAAGATGAACGTCAGTTCCTTCCAGATCATAACTGTAACTGTTCTAAAACAACAAAAGCCCTACCTCTCTCTTGTCCTTGCGGCTCCAATGACCGCGCCAGTGTGAATCAGAAAACTCCGTTGAATTCTTACTCTTAGGGTTGGTTCAAATAGGAATTACAAAGTGGTACTTGCTAAGGAGAGTTATCATCTTCTGAGGAACTACTATGGGGTTTTACAACTTAAGTATATATCATAACAGAACTGTATGAAATTTGCAAATAAAATTATGAAATGATTGGAAACAGGTTAGAACTAAGCGAGATGGTTTATGTAATAAGTACAGCAACGATTTGGAACTAGCAGATAAGGGAGGGTCCTAGCAATGAATGAAGATACTATGTACACGGTTGCGTTCTTTGTTGCACTTGTGGTTGGTATTGCTGCACTTGGAGGTTGGGTCTATTGGTTGAACCTCAGAGCCAAACGAAGAAATCAGCGTTAAATTTAGGTATAGATTGGAATGAATAAAAGGCTATCTCATTTCTAGAGTCATCTAGAATCGAGATAGCCTTTTATGATGTATTCACGTTTATTTGGAGGAGGGTAAGGATTTCTCTTTAGTTAGATCAGGTTCTCCTGGAATGAGTTCGGGCTCAGGAACAGAAGGAGCAAATGGAACTTCTGTATATCGAAAGACTTGCTTGATATTTTCTCGTTCTGACTTGGGTCCAAGAATATACAGCGTATCTCCTTCACAGATCTGTGTATCTCCATGAGGAGTTACAATTTCCTCGCCGCGAATGACTGCGGTAACGAGTACATCCGTTGGTAAGGCAAGATGCTGAATCTGTTGCCCCGATGCAATCATTCCTGCATGCACATGAATGTGATTAATCTCCGATTTCGTCTTACCAAGAGACACGAGCTCAAGTAGGGAATGGGGCTGACTGTTGGAGTTATCTGCAAGGCCCAGCTTGATAGCCAGAGGAGAAATGGTAGCACCTTGAATTAAGGCCGAGGTTAGAATGACGAAGAATACGACATTGAAGAACAGTTGCCCATCGGGCATCTTGCTCATTAATGGATAGGTAGCGAGCACGATAGGTACTGCACCTCGTAGTCCTGCCCAAGATAATAATACCTTTTCCTTTAGACTGAAGGAGACAAATAACGTACTAATAAATACAGCTACTGGCCTAGCGATGAACATGAGAATTATAGATAAAATCATACCACGAACCATAATTGCTGGTAGATCTGCTGGGAAGACAAGCAACCCGAGCAAAGTGAACATCGTAATCTGCATAATCCATCCGAAGCCTTTATTGAACTGTAGAATGGACTGACGATAAGTTAAATCGGTATTGCCTAATTTCAGTGCCATGACGTATACAGCAAGCAACCCACTTCCGTGCAATGCCGAGGTAACCCCATAGGTTAATATAGCAAAAGCTACAGCCATTACGGGATATAGACCAGAGGAATCGAAATTCATACGATTAATAATCTGTACGGCTACCCAACCAAAAGCGAGGCCTAAAGCTAATCCGAGTCCCATTTCCATAATAAAAGACAGAATGAGTGTGAAAATATGATGGCTCTCAGGGAACTGAATCCATTCAATTAATGTAACGGTGAGAAAGACGGCCATGGGGTCATTACTGCCAGACTCTGCTTCTAGCGTGGAGGTTAGCCGTTCCTTAATATTTTTACCCCCAAGTACAGAGAACACCGCCGCCGCATCCGTAGAACCTACAATAGCACCGAAGAGAAGGCCATGAGATAAGGGGACATCTAAAATATACATAGCACTAACTCCGATAATAACCGTAGTGAGTACAACACCTACTGTAGCGAGCGATAGTGCAGCTGGAATGATGGGGCGAATCGTGACGTATTTCGTCTGCATACCGCCTTCGAAGAGAATGATAATGAGGGCAAATGTACCCACGACTTGAGTAAGGAAAGCATTGTCAAAATAAATGAATCTACTAAGAACCATGCCGGCCGCTATAAAAAATACTAAGGCAGGGAGCCCGAGACGGCTGGAGAATTTTGTTGCAACAACACCCACTAACAGTAGGCTTGCCAAAAGAATGATGATGGTATCTGTTTGCATTGTTATGGCCATGGCAACCTCCGATATAGATTGGTCTTATACATTATTATAACGGAAAGCGGTTTTGATGAATCAGAATGAGCAGAAGGAATATAATGTCTAATCCCGAATATACATGGGGTTATCCTTTTTCATAACCAACGGTGCATTTCATTTATTGGGATATAATTCCGATAATAATAGACACTGCTTCATCTGGCAGGAAAGGAGGAGGCTTCACGGTATGTCGATGTATAGAACATTCACGAGGCGTCTAATGCTTAATTATTTTATAGGTTCCATTACAGCGGTCATGGGCGTGGGCGGACTTTTGGTCTTTACCACTTTGGAGCTTTCCCAGCGGGAATATCTGTGGCTAGCGGGTGTGCTTGTTATATCGTTATTTTCCATGATTGGACTAGAGTGGCCGATTTTTCAAAAGCAAATTTTACCGATTCGTAGAGCCTTTACGGAAGATATCAAAGACTTCCATCAGCTACAGAATATTTATATGAGGCTTCATAGGCTGCCTGAGCTTACACTGAAAAGAATACTTGGGCCTCATTATTTCGGTCTTGCTATTCCTGCTGTAATACTCACCTTGTGGCTTATACATATTCAGAAAGTCTTGATTCCATCTAGATATGTCTTAGTTGCTTTACTTGGTGCGCTACTAGTAGCTGCAATGCACGCAATGATTGAATTTTTCCTTACGTCCTATGCCATTCGCCCCGTCATTGAGGAAGTGCGTAAGATTAGTAAAGAAAAATTCAAAAAAGAACTTTCTCTAGAAGGAAAAGTTCTGACTTCTATTCGGCGTAAATTTAGATGGGGTGCTTTTCTCATTGGGGCTTTTCCGATCTTGCTCTATGGTCTTGCGGTACAACTGCGCACGGGGCACCTGGATGGGTCGGACGGAAGCTACTGGCAGTGGGCAGGGTATATCTTGGTGGTAGCTTTGGGATTTGCTTTTTTTGGTGCATGGTTACTGACTAAGGACGTGGAGATTCCTATTCAGCACTTGTATGAACGTATGGCGGAGGTCAAGGAAGGGAATCTAAATGCACAAGCCAGTGAATTATTTTCTGATGAATTTTCCAAGCTGGTATCGGGTTTTAACCACATGCTTAGCAGTATAAAAGCGCAGCATGAGCTAAATAGTCAGTTAATTGAGAGTTACTTCGCCACGCTTGCCGCCGCATTGGATGCTAGAGACCCTTATACAGCGGGTCATTCTCTTCGCGTAGCTGAATATGCCGTACAGATTGGGACACTTGCCAAGTTGAAGCGGGATCAATTAGATGCTCTGAGAAAATCAGCGTTGCTCCATGATATCGGCAAAATTGGCACAAGAGATGCGGTCCTTCTTAAAGAAGGGAAACTAACCGAAGAAGAATTCAACCAGATTAAAGAACATCCCGCTTTAGGGGAAAGTATTTTACGTCAGATTGAACCGGCTAACGCGATGGCTCTTTTTCTACCCGGAGTTCGCTCTCATCATGAAAGATATGATGGCAAGGGATATCCCGATCAGTTGAAAGGGGAAGAGATTCCCTTGTTCGGCAGGATTATAGCAGTAGCGGATGCTTTTGATGCCATGACATCAAATCGTCCCTATCGGAAAGGCTTAGATAAAGACCAGGCCATTCGGATTCTGGAAGAGGGCCGCGGCACGCAGTGGGATCCTTACTTTGCAGGATTATTTGTAGAACAATATTACAAACAGTCTAAAAATATAACGAATTTTGCAGGATAAATAAAAAGAAGGGGTATCGAAATTCCCTTCTTTTTTTGTATTAAGTGAAGGTGTCCCATGTAGAACCATAGGTAAGCGTTATTACTACTTCGAATTAAGAGTGCATTGAGTTCTCCCATTGATGCCTTCGGCGTCTTCGAACAATCCAAAGCGCGCAGACGACAGCAAAGATGGCTTCGCCTAAAAGTGCAGATGAAATCGCATCGTAAATAACATGTTGTTTTATTAAAAAAGTGGAGAGAATAATCGTTGAGGAACACAGGCTAATGACCCACTTGGCACGCTTGCCAATTTGCTTGGAAGCCCAAGCTGCTCGCATAATCAAATAGGAGTGAAGTGCATGTATGCTCGGGAAACAATTGAAGGGTTCATCCCTTTGGTACAGAGAGAGGACAAGCCTGCGGCTCCAACTGGTAGGAGATATAAAAGGCCTAGGTACGGTCGTCTGAAATTGATAATAGATGACATAACAAATGACGAGGCAGATGTTCATTGTAATCAATATACGGTAATAGACAGATCGATCCTTGAAGCAAATATAGGTCATGGCTACAAATATGAAGGGATACCATAAGATATAGGGTATAACCATTCCAGGTATAAAAGGTAACCAAGCATCTACAGGAGAGTATAACATTTGTGCTTTCCCGGAATCCTCATTTAAAAGTGTATAAAAAATACTCATGAAGCCCAATGAACTAAGTAATCCCAAAGCCAAAATAAAGGATTTATTAAGCAGGCTTTTCCTCATTATTAAAGACTCCTTCAAGTGCATTTACACCGAATCTGGTTCAGAATTCGATTGTATCACAACCTAATCCCCTATGTGTTGGTAAATTCGTGAATATTGTGGGACACTACATATCCCTAAAAAACCGTGTATACCGGTTGAGTTGGACGTATATTACATGGATTAGCTACCTTTCAAGGATCGCTTCATGCTATGATATGTTAGATATTATCCTTTTGCTGTTACGGGAGTGAGCGTATGGGTGTAAGAGAAATGTTCCTTCTAAACTTAGGAATGTTAATCAGTGTGGCCTATCTTGCTAATATTTTGTATAAGTATCTGTTCAACAGAACTTCGAACCGAATTAAATATGTATGTTCGGTCGTTCTCATTATATTCTCAGGTTGGATTTGTATGAAGTTCGGTTTCACCTTAAAAAATCACGTAATCACTGATCTAAGATACGTTCCACTAATTATTGCCGCCGTCTCCTATTCAGAACCTGTCACCATATTTATTATTGGACTCGGAATTGGACTTGTTCGTCTAACCTTCGGTGTCAATGATGCAGCAATCGCAGGCTTATACAACATGGCTATACTTGGAGCGGTATGTGCATTATTAAATATATGGATGCGCCGAAGTGATATACGTCTTGTTTTTAAAGCAGGCATTACGATATTGGTCGTTAATATACTTAATACTTTAAACATTGCCATATTGGGTGTTATTCCATTTAAGCAGTACATGTTGGAGCTAGCACCGATTACAGGACCATCAGGCTTCGGGTTAAGTATCGTATTTGCTTTAATTCTAAGAGATTTCCAGTTAGAGCAAAAGCGGATTGTGGAATTAAAGTATGCCAATGAATTAATGCGCAAACAGACGGAGGAATTGCAAAGGGCCAAGCTAAAGTTAGAAGAGAGGGCCCATCAACTTGCCTTAGCCTCGCAATATAAGTCAGAGTTCTTGGCGAATATGTCGCATGAGCTTAGAACACCGCTTAACAGCATTCTTAATCTGGCTCAGTTGATCGAAGAATCGACCCCGAGTAGTGAGGAAGAAGATCACAGAGCATATGGATCTATTATTTACAAATCAGGTCAGGACTTGCTCCAGCTTATCAATGATATTTTGGATCTATCCAAAGTAGAGGCCGGTCGGCTTGAAATTATGAATGAAGATTTAAGTCTGATGGAGATTCCAGAATCGCTGGATATGCAGTTCCGTCATTTAGCTGAACGCAAAGGAATTGTCTTTGATATCCGTCAGGCAGAAGATTTGCCGGACACGATCTACTCCGATACGCTACGCATTCAGCAGATTTTGCGAAATTTGCTCTCCAATTCCTTTAAATTCACGGAACATAATGGGAGAGTTACACTGGAAATCCGCCGTAGTATCTCCAAAGACGGAGTCAAAGGAGAATGGATTGTATTCTCTGTATCCGATACCGGAATTGGCATACCTGCGGATAAACATATGTTAATCTTTGAGGCATTCCAACAATCAGATGGCTCTATCAACCGTAAGTATGGAGGAACAGGCCTTGGATTATCGATAAGTAGGGATTTAGCAAGACTGCTAGGCGGATTTATCCGTTTGCAGAGCAAAGAGGGAGAAGGGAGCTTATTTTCTCTGTATCTCCCAATCAAATGATGGAATAAGAAAGGGGTAAAAGAACTTATGAAAAAAGCAATTGCTACTACACAAGCACCAGGAGCTATCGGTCCTTATTCGCAAGGCGTCGCTTTGTCAGATCTTATTTTCACATCGGGACAACTAGGACTGGACCCAGCTACGGGAGAATTTGTTGGCGGAGTGGAAGCTCAAACGAAACAAGCACTACGTAATGTACAAGCGATATTGGAGGAAGCGGGAAGTTCACTGAATCAAGTGATTAAGACTACGGTGTTCTTAAAAGATCTTGAGGACTTCGCAACGATGAATAGCATCTACAGTATGTTCTTCGTTGAACCCTATCCTGCAAGAAGTGCAGTGGAGGTAGCAAGACTACCCAAGGACGGTCTTGTGGAGATTGAGGTTATCGCGCTTCGCAAATAATGTCAGACGCCAAGAACCCCAATAGATCCGCAGTACCGAACTGCAGCTCTAATGGGGTTCTTGGCGTTGCTGTTGTGAAAGATCGGGATGATTGAATTAATCCCGTGAACGAGCACGTTGAATCAGTAACCAAATGGCATAAATGAATAAGATAATAGCAAGGGCGCCTGCAACTAAATATACGTTTTTGGTCTCGTGTTGCTCAGCTGCAATGGCGATATAGGCCCAGACGAATACCAAAGGAAATATGCCATCTTTAGAAGAATAGCTAACCCAAATAGCTAGGAAAGCTCCGACGGTTAGCATGATAATTGCCCATTGCGGGTTAGAAAGTCCCCATCCACTAAATCCATTTTTAGAAAGAACGACGGCAACGTTGACTAGAGTGGCAACGCATATCCAGCTTAAATAAATACTAAAGGGAAGCCGTACTAATAAAATCTCCCCCCAAGTAAAAGATCCACGGATGGCGCGAATTCGGCGGTATATCATAATTAGACTCACTAATAATCCTGCCATAGCTAGTAAGGAGAGTTCCGTATATAAATATTGCCACAATATAATCCAAAGAATATTGAATAGACACGATACACTGAACCAGATGCCGATAGTCTGAACCGACTCGCGATTGACTTGGGAATGCAGTAGTTGATAGATCACAAAACCAGCAAGTAATAAATAAATAACACCCCAAATGCTAAAGGCGTACCCCGCTGGGGTAATACTAGTATGATACATATCGGAAATCTCACCCGTTGATCTACCACCTAGTGGAATCGTAACGGCGAGTGTGTTCACTACAATGACTCCGATAAAGAGTAGAAGATTCCACCATCTGTACACGTTAGATTTGAACATGAATGACCCTCCAGTCAATTTAAGTTGTATAAAGAATATACCCAAATATAGAGATTTAACCTCGATATAACTAAAATGTGGATTCCATCTCTTCTACAAAGCTATGCGGACAAACTGATTCTCAGGACAGGCCGCACCCGTCCAATTATATAATTTTGGAAGCGCCGTTTTTAAAAGCACTTCTTTTCGTATAATATGTAGTAATACATGGAATGGATGGAATCGTAACAAGACAGGAGAAAGCAATGAATCAAAGTCTATATGGAACATGGCTGGGAGATGTGTTTTTCTGTTTTTCGGGAGAAGCATCAGAGACAAAGGTAGATGCTTGGAGTGCGGCGGTAAGAAAGCTGCAATTTTCATATGGCAAAAGATCCTTCCAGCAAGCAGCCTTACGTCTGGCCGAGATTCGTTGGCCTTCCCCGCTTCTACGAGGTGTTAGTCGTAAGGGAGATCGCAAGGTACTACTGGGACGTACCCTAGAGGGGCTTGCGCTTACTCCTGAGGATGCTTGGCAGATGTTAATACACTGGGATGAAGGCGGAATGACAGCTCAGGGAATTCAACCAGGACTAGAATTTTCCTACTGGAGTGGTGCAGCAAAATTTGCACTTGAACTTTTGCTTCGTGGATGTATTGCTCCTTCTGTGGTCGCGGCAACGTTGCCTGGCACAAGGAAGCGTAGTGGACAATCCGCGCTGCGAGCCGTGTGGGGACCCCGTCTGGACTTGCCGCACGATGAGGAACGCTTCCGACAATTGGCTGCATCGATGCCCAAAATTGGATTGGCCCCGATGCATCTTCCATTTACAGAAGATGATTCTATAGAGTACCGACAACACTATATACTACACTCTTTCCTTACAGGAATGATGGACCCTCAAATCCGTAAGGGTTCGGTTGAACTCGGACGTGAATTAAATAAAGTTAAAGGAATATATAGAAGAGGCGTATCTCCTCTAATGGAGTTATGGTGGGAGGCTCTGCTTAGTGGTGAACGTCCTATGGATATCCAAGGAACGACGACAGAGATGGAACAGCTCACCGAAGAGATCAAGGTATTCGGAGGAGCTATGCCTGCGGAGACGACGGAAGAGAATGCCGCAGGAGCAGGATTTCGATTATGCCTTCGACTAGAGCCTCCTGCAGAGCTTGGAGGAGGGGAAGATTGGAACTTATCTTTTTGGGCTGAAGTGCCTGAAGATACTTCCTTACTTCTTCCGGCTTCTTTGATCTGGAGTCAGACTGATCAGGAGATCATGATTCGCGGTAGAGTATATCAAGGAATTCAGGAGAATTTCTTACTCCGCCTTGCGAAAGCGGCTGAAATCTCACCAGAGATTGCACAAGCAATGGAGAACGCTGCGCCAGAGGCAGCTATGTTGGAGCAGAGCCAAGTCTATACATTTTTAAGTAGATCTGTTCCTTTGTTACGTAAAAATGGAGTTACGGTTCAAATGCCTTCACGTTGGACGAAGGAAGGAAGGCGCAAAGCTGGAATTAAAATTAAGGCAGCAGGCTGGGAAGCGCAGGATAAAAGCTCAGGAGATAAACCTAAGCTTGGAGTTGATCAAGTCATTAGTTTTGAACTAGAAGCAGTTCTGAATGGAACTAGCTTAACTAGTGAAGAATTGACGGAGCTTGCGAGTAGCAAGGCTCCCTTGGTACTTTTCCGCGGGGAATGGATTGAGATTGATGTGAAGGAAATCCGTCAAGTTCTCCGATATATGAAGAAAAATGAACAGGGAAGTATGACATTCCGTGAACTGATGCATTTAACAAGTGAGACAGAGGAAGACGGCCGCTACGAAGGCATCTATGTTGAAGGGGTAGAGACTACGGGTCTCCTGTCTGCTTTGATGGAGGGCGGGACCCTACAAAATCTGAATGTTCAGACTGTGCCGCAATCTCTTCAAGGTACACTGCGACCTTATCAAGAACGGGGATATCAGTGGCTTTGGTCTATGAAAGCTTTAGGATTTGGTGCCTTGCTTGCGGATGATATGGGGCTCGGGAAAACGGTTCAGGTCATTACGACCTTGCTTAGCGATGAAGTCGCAGGGACACGGCTTATTATCTGCCCTACATCTCTTCTAGGCAACTGGCAGCGAGAACTTCAGCGCTTTGCACCCGAATTGAACATGTATATCCATCATGGCACAGACCGACTTCATGGAGAACCCTTCCTACAGGCATGCAGAGAACATGATGTGGTCTTGACCACGTATCATCTAGCTGGCCGAGACGCTAAGGAATTAAAATCCGGGGAATGGGCATCTATTGTGTTAGATGAAGCGCAGTATATTAAGAATTTTGGAACGAAACAAGCTCAAAGTGTAATGAAACTAAATGCACCTCACCGTATTGCCATGACAGGTACACCAGTGGAGAATAGACTTAGTGAGCTGTGGTCTATCTTCCAATTCTTGAATCCAGGTTATCTCGGCACGTATGCTTTCTTCCGTAGAGAATATACCGGAAATGGAGAAGATAGGCCTAAGGAGCTGGGACGGTTACGCAAATTAGTAGCACCCTTCCTGCTTCGCCGGCTGAAGAGTGATCCCGATATCCGCAAAGACCTGCCTGAGAAGATCGAACTTAAATCATATTGTCAGCTCACTACAGAGCAGGCTAGACAATACCGGGCTGTGACAGATGACCTCATGGCACGAATTGGAGAGAGTACAGGTATCGCTAGAAAAGGACTGGTCTTATCATCCTTAACACGACTCAAGCAAATTTGCGATCACCCTTTGCTACTGGAACGTAGAGAAATTAGCAAGGGAGAAGGCCGCTCTGGCAAAATGGAAAGATTGTTCGAATTGCTGGATATCATTCGAGACAATGGAGAGGCTGCCCTCATCTTCACGCAATATGTTCAGATGGGTGAATTGCTAGTGAAGGAATTGGCGGAGCGCTACGAAGATCGTCCATTTTTCTTGCATGGTGGCGTCGTGAAGCAAGAAAGGGATCGAATGGTTACTGATTTCCAAGAGGGCGTAGGTTCTCCTGTATTCGTCCTCTCTTTGAAAGCGGGGGGAGTAGGTTTGAACTTGACCCGGGCGAATCACGTCATTCACTTTGATCGCTGGTGGAACCCTGCGGTAGAGAATCAGGCCACCGATCGGGTCTTCCGGATTGGGCAAGAAAAGAACGTGGAAGTTCATAAACTGATCTGCCAAGGTACGCTGGAAGAACGTATCGATGAACTCATTGAACGCAAGCGTGCACTCTCTGAACAAGTCGTAGGTTCCGGAGAACAATGGTTAACAGAGATGTCTAGTGAAGAACTTCAGAATCTGATTATGTTACAATCAGGGAATTGGCAAATGGATAGCTAAGTTCGATCTCGATGATAGTTAACAAATCATTGGGGTCTCCATGAATAAAAGGGTAGAGAAATGGGAGGAGAGTCCGCATGAAACGAACGCAGCAGGATGCTACAGTAACTGCATCAGCAGGCGAACTGCAGGTCCACCTTCCTTTAAAAACCCGTACGGCAGCTGCGGAGGGCGGCGAGGCCCAAGTTGTGTTTGCGTTGGAAGGGCCAATAGCGCAGCTGGAAGCTCAGTTAATACAAATCTTAAGCGATGACCCACTGGAGCTAGCACAGCTTCTGCAGCGGGGACGCATGAAGCGCCTAGCAGCGCTGCTACCCGAGACACCGCCATGGGCGGCTGCTCCAGGCGCACCGCTCGGCGCGTGCAGCTGCGGCCGCGCAGGCTGCGCGCATGTTGCCGCTGCGGCGGAACTTGCCGCAGCACACTGGGCGCAGCAGCCGCTGCTGCGCCTCAGCGCGCTCGGCTTAGCGCCGGAGCGCCTACAGGCGGCTGTATTCGCCGCCTGGGCTGCGGCTGCGCCGCCGGGCGCAGCTGAATTGCCCGAAGCCGCCTATGGAGGCGACACGGGCCGCGCGCTGCGCGAGGGGCCTGGCCTAGCCGAATGGCTGGCCGAGGCGGCAGAGCAGGACCGGATGCATGTGCCCGGTCCGCAGTTCCACGACGTCAAAGTCAATTTGACGTCGGCGGGGCTACATCCGGGGCTGGGCACAGCCGCCCCGGACGCGCGCGATTGGGCCCAGCTGCTGCCGGGTGTTCCCGGGGCAGCTGCGGCGGTAGCGCGCATTGCCGCTCGCGCTAGCGAGCGCTCGCAGGAGCAGGCAGAGACAGTGAATCGCCGCACGAAAGCGCCTTCGGGAGAATAAGCATACACAAAAAGCCGCAACATGGTGGTGATATTCCTTCAGTAGCCAACGTCTAACGTTGGCTATCACGAGGGGATACTCCTACATGAGTCGCGGCTTTTTATATTTGTCATCTAATATGGACAAATGCAGCATAGGATAGAGTTAAATGCTCATAACGATAGTAAATGATGTTCACTCTTATTGGCTTATCGGTTCGTCGGAGATCCTTCGCCATATCCTTTGTCGTTATAGTCAGGTGCATCCAGTTTGTTGAGTACACCTAATCCGTAAATGGCCTCACGTGTCTCTTCTGTTCCTACACGGACTAGCATCTCATAGAGCTGAATCATGCGATCATTATAGTGATCGGTCGCTTCATCTTTATCGGCAGATTTATAAGGAACAGCAGCACGCTGAAGCGTATATTCATCCTCTTTAAGTAAGTCATTCAGTTTGTCTGTAAGAAGGCCTAACTCCTCACCGTCGAGGTCTACAGCAAATTCGGTAGATTCATTGCGAACGTCTTGGATTATTTGATTGGTGACCGACACATAGTAGCGTTGCTTCTGGCTCATGTTCTATCACTCCCGGCTAATTTTAATACTTAATACACGTAGAAAGCCATGCTGAATCAGACTATTTTCCCTGTATGGGCCAAATCTGGTATGATGAACAAGATAGCAAGCGTAACTTATAATTGAAATATTCGTTTCATTCCTTAGCAAAATGTATAAGTGATTAAGTAGACACGATCTACTATTTGAAATGTAACGAGTATACGTCAAGCCTTCGATAAGGCTGTAGGAATATGGGGGGAGAATTACATGGATTTTTTACAAAGGATCAAGAAGGGTGCAGGTAAAGCGACGGAAAAAGCGCAAAGTGCCGTAGAAATCAGCAAGATAAATACTCAAATTGGGAATATTGAGCGTGAAATGGGGATCTATTACCAGCGCATGGGTCAAGTGTTCTATGAAGGATATCGAGTATCGGATATGTCCCAAGCAGAGACAGAAATGATGGAACTCGCCAAAACTTGCGATTTGTTGCAAGAGGAAAAGGATGAGCTTCGTTTTAAAATTGCTGAATTACGAAATGAACGTCTTTGTGCTTGTGGTAAAGTCGTACCGGTGGAGGCCGTATTCTGTCCTTATTGTGGTCTAAAGCTAGAGAAAACACCACCTAGAAAAAGTGCCTCTGGACCAGATCGGACTACAGAAGAAGAAACAGCTTCCGCTCTAGAGAAAGATATTATTTTGCCTTATGAAAAGGAATCAGACTACGATCACCTTTCTCCGATGGAAGAGAAGGTAGCTGGCCCATTAGAGTCGGACCGGCATGTTAGGGAACTTGAACGTGAAAGAGAACGTCAACTAGAGCTTGATCGGCGAATTCGGACTTGGAAGGAAAATGCTTCAGCGGATGGTTCAGATCGTGAAGTCCGTACCCCTGATCTTGACACGGAAGAAGCACAGCGAACCACACGGGAGCGAGAGTTCAATTACAAATCACCTGACCATGAAGAACCTGCGATTCGAACGGTACCATGCCAGATTTGTACTAAGGAAATTGCGGAAGGGACGAAGTGGTGCCCACACTGCGGTTCAGAGCAGATTTAATGGATGCATAAGGATCTACTTGAAGGGAAAGCTTACAACAGGCGATTTCATATAACGAGGAGTGTTATCTATGGAATGTATCGTACATTTTAATGTAGTTCATCCAGATAAAGTGAAAGAACTTAGAGGACTGATATTGCTAGAAGCGGGAACCAAACCTACAGAAGCAGATTTTTTATCTATGTTCAGTGATATGGGTTTTCAATTGATTGTAAAAGATCGGGAGAAGCTGATTTTTGCACCTACGGATCCGGGAGCAGATTACAAAGAAATCCGTATACGTGAGCTGGATACGGGTGAGGATAAGTATGTGGAGGACAAAGATCTGAAGTCTGTTATCACGAATTTGCTCCCTCCTACTCAGCGGCCTATTTAGACCATTCAATATGCATCTTACATGATTTATAATCAAAAACCTGACGCCAGTAGGCATCAGGTTTTTTGGATTTTAAAACAAATTGAAAGCTCGGAATATAGTTAAGGTTGAAGTTCACCCTCGTGCGATTCGCCATCTTCGAGTCTTGAAGTGCAGTGGGCACAGCGGCTGGCCTGAGCAGGGATATCGGATAGACAATAAGGGCAGGCTTTGGTAGCCCGTTCGGGTTCGGGTTTCTTTTCCTCAGCACGGCGTAATAAATTGATTCCTTTGACGAGCAAGAAAATACAAAAGGATACAATTAGGAAGTCAATTAATGTATTAATGAATTGTCCATAGGCAATGACCGCAATCCCAGCATTTGCAGCCTCCGCTAGCGCATGTTTGCCTGGACCTAATGCCTCAATTTTATCATGGTCAAGGGGATAGTAGAGGTCCTTGAAATTTACATTACCTAAGACGCGGCCGATAGGGGGCATAATGATGTCATTCACCAGCGAAGTTACGATTTTACCAAATGCTCCTCCAACGATAACCCCTACGGCTAGATCGATGACATTGCCACGTACAGCAAATTCTTTGAATTCTTTGATGAAACTCATATAAAAACGCTTCCTTTCTGCGAGTATTGTCGAAATGTGAAATATTTTCTCATGATTCACTAAAATACCTCTTTATTCCCACTTGTCGATACGTTATACTTCTAACATTGCCTAGACAAATCCTTTAACTGAGAAAATCAACAATGGCTTTAAATGTAAAGTACGTTAATGTAAGATGCGTTAATGTAAGATGAACTGAATACGTTAGACCTTCGTATATGTGCAGGAATGGGCTTGCACGTCTCTACCAGATCACCGCAAATGATCGGACTACGAAGCAGCACAGGTCTGTTTGCCTTTGACAAGCTTAGATGTGCTCTATATTGTTATTCCAGCCCATTTTCCGATGATTGTCGGGAGGTGGGCTTTTATGTTGTTCATTTTAAGTTGTTCATGCTAAGACTAGTTATCTGAAGGCTACTAACCGCATTCGTACAGAACTTTGAGGAGGAAGTCATATGCAATTGTTAAAAAACAAAGTGATGCAAGAGGGAATCGTACTTAGCGATAACGTACTCAAGGTAGATTCATTCCTGAACCATCAAATGGACCCGGTATTGATGAAAGAAGTAGGACGTGAGTTCTCACGTCGTTTCTCTCATGAGCCCATCACTAAGATTCTAACTATTGAATCTTCAGGTATTGCGCCTGCAATTATGACGGCGCTTGAGCTGGAAGTCCCGATGATTTTTGCACGTAAACATAAGTCCCTTACTCTTCGTGATCACATTCTTGTAGAGAAAGTGTATTCCTTCACTAAGCAAGAGACTAACGAAATTACGGTATCTAAGAAATTTTTGTCCTCTGATGACCATGTGCTTATTATCGATGATTTCTTAGCGAACGGGGAAGCGGCCTTTGGACTGGCCCGAATTGTAGAACAGATCGGAGCGAAGGTTGCGGGTATCGGTATCGTTATTGAGAAGTCATTCCAACCCGGAGGACGGTTGTTGCAAGAAGCTGGATACCAAGTAGAGTCTTTAGTTCGTATCGCCGCTTTAGATAACGGTTGCGTTACTTTTGCGGAAGAAGTTATTTCATAATATTAAATAAAGACCAGGGGGAAGAGGAGACATATGGCAAGCGAAAAGGTGTTAGATCACAACAGAAATCCTTTTAAAACACTGTCTTTAGGCATACAGCACGTCCTTGCGATGTACGCAGGAGCCGTGATTGTTCCCTTGATTGTAGGGGGAGCCCTTAAGCTCACGATGGATCAGCTTACCTATCTAATCTCAATCGATTTATTAGCTTGTGGAATAGCAACTCTGCTGCAAATATGGGGGAACAAGTACTTTGGCATTGGGCTTCCAGTTATGCTCGGTTGTGCCTTCCAAGCAGTATCTCCGATGATCGCTATCGGCAGCACGCAAGGAATGGGTTTGTCTGCGGTGTATGGGGCCATTTTGGCTTCGGGATTATTTGTATTTCTTTTTGCAGGCCTGTTCAGTAGATTGATTCGTTTCTTCCCTCCAGTAGTGACCGGTTCGGTAGTCACAATTATCGGAGTAACTTTAATTCCAGTCGCTCTAACCGATCTAGGTGGAGGACAAGGCAATGCAGAGTTCGGTAGTCCATTAAATCTTATGTTAGGTTTTGGCGTGTTTATATTTGTTATTCTAATGAACCGTTTTGCTACCGGTTTTGTGCGCTCAATCTCTGTTTTGTTAGGGCTTGTGTTCGGAACAGTCATTGCAGGATTTGCTGGTAAAATTAATTGGATTCCTCTTGAGCAGGCCAGCTGGTTCCATGCCGTGTCTCCGCTTCATTTAGCTAAACCCACTTTTCATCTGTCGGCAATTTTAACTATGATCTTGGTAGCCATCGTAAGTGTGGCAGAATCTACAGGCGTTTTTGTAGCTCTGGGCAAAATTGTTGGTAAAGATATTACTTCTAAAGATTTGGCCCGGGGTTACCGTGCAGAGGGCCTTGCGATTATGCTAGGCGGGCTGTTTAATTCCTTCCCTTATACAACGTATTCGCAGAATGTAGGACTTGTCCAAATGAGCCGTGTCAAAACACGAGATGTGATCTTCGTTGCGGGATCGCTTCTAGTCTTGATTGGTTTTGTACCCAAAATTGCTGCTTTAACGCAGATTATCCCTACGTCTGTGCTTGGTGGAGCTATGATCGCCCTGTTTGGACTTGTTGTATCTTCGGGTATTCGCATGTTAGGTGATCAGGTAGACTTAAATCGGTATGAGAACTTACTTATTATTGCATGTTCCGTTGGTATGGGTCTGGGTGTGACGACGGTCCCTACGCTGTTTAATCAACTCCCTAGCTGGCTGACCATTCTAGTGGACAACGGTATCGTAGCAGGAAGTGTCACTGCTATTGCACTTAATCTATTGTTCAATGGATGGCGAAGTACTCCTGTATTGGCAGCTCACGATGCAGCGGACTTATCTGCTGATGAAGGACAGTCATTAGCTGCTCACCGCGTGTCTTAGGTAGAGTGGAGAAAGAGCCACACCTCATTATTTTGAGGTGTGGCTCTTTTTAATGGCATACTTATTTAATTCGCTTAATGACTTGTTAGAGCCTTATAACCTACGCATTTGACTCTCAGCAGCATCCCCAAAATAGGGGACTTTGTACCATTTCCCTTGCAGAGCAGCAGTCATAAGAACAATCCATAGAATGACACCAATAAGTTGAAGCAATAGTGCAATGAGTGAGCCAAGTAGTGGAATGAAACCAGATGCGACATGACCCAAAATTAAAATACCGAACACAATCAAGGATTGTAATGCATGGAACATAACATAGCGGCTTCTTTTTTCTAATGCGAGAAAGACGGCTCCTCCTACAAAAGGGACGAGATAACAGAGAAAACCGGCTAAATTCTCTGGCAAACCGGTTGATGACTTGAAAGGCGACATCTTCATTCACCTTCTTCACTGAACAGGATGAAGGTGGGCACGGTCCTGTCCTCCTTCTCCTTATCAGTGTATGCCTTTATATAGGGTGTACAGAACTGGCTTGGATACAGGACCCTGGAGAACTAGCTTAACTATTTCCGATTAACGTAAAGCAGGCAATATAAATTCTCTTAGCAATAGGCGTGGATTTTTCCACCTTCTTACTTGAGATTCTGAGGTGAAAATCACTACGGCTTTATAGGAGGGAATAACGATAATTTGCTGACCGCCGTGACCATGAGCATAGCTGAAAGGGACACCATCTTCCTTGCTGTTCCACCATTGGAAGCCATATTTACCGAACCCATGGAAATCCTCAGAATAGCTAGTAAATGAGTTGTGAACCCACTTGGAATCAAGAATTTGGCTTTTGTTCCATATCCCATGATTGAGATAGAGCAGGCCGAATTTAGCCATATCCCTTGAAGTTAATCTAAGCCCAATATGTCCCATCGTGTGTCCTTCTGGGCTGGCAGACCAAGCCGCATTCTGGATATCTAGAGGCGTAAATAAATGATCTGAAGCATAGCTGAAGGCACTCTGTCCTGTGTATTCGGTTATGATCATGGATAGTAAGTGAGAGTCCACACTGCGATATAGGAAGGAACCTAACTGATCCTCCATTATGGGGAGTCTCAAGATGAATTTCATCCAACTGCGGCTCTGCTCAAAACGATGCAAGAATCTCTCGCCAAGTTTGGGTCCCGTCTGCCAGTATAGTCCAGAGGTCATCGTTAACAAATGCCTCAGAGTAATTCGGTGCCATAGGAGATCTTCTCGGTGCGGCGCAAATTTCTGAATTTTATCCCAGACTGGCACCTCTAACCCTGGAAGATCTCCGCGCTGAACAGCAATGCCAATCAGAGCAGAAATGAAGCTTTTCGTAGCCGAACGAAGATCGTGTAAGGAAGCAGCATGATATTGATTATAATACCGCTCAAAAATGAGCTGATTGTCTTTGATAACTAGAAAACTATGCATGTTAGGGTAACTTCGCTCTATCGCTTGATGGGCCTCTAGAATTTTGGCTGAACTTACCCCTGTATGTTCAGGATCTCGAATAGAGAAGTAAGGAAATGAAATAGATGAAGAAGTTAGAATAGGTGTGAGATGTTTCATATACCTCCGAGGGAATAAGGGGATTTTAATACTATCTATATTTTACCCAGTTTCAGCAGATAAATAGGGAACCTGTCCCTATAATATTCCTGAAAAATGTGCCAATATAAAGAAAGCTGTAACCCCTTTGTGAATATGATACAATGGAAAAGGATAGGAGGTTGCTGCAAAAAAAGGGCCAGGCTTGTAGAGGAATGGCTCACGTAGCACATCAGCTTTGTTTCAACTGGATTTTCTTCGGGTATGTATAATGTCAGGTACCTGTCCTTAGCGACAGAGTTATGTTCCTGAGTACTGCGGCTGGTCAGCTGATTTTTTTTGGCACAGCTTGCTTGTTGGGTATCCGAGTTAGGTACGACATCTTTGGCTCTACTCAGCAACGGCGCAACTCACTTCATGGTTATACTTGCAGATCTTTAGGCGTTCTCAAAAACGGAGCATTAACTTATAAGCGTTCTGGGAGGGAATTACTATGGCAACGAAAGGTCATAACGAAGTCAAAGAAAGTTTGCGGGAGATGACAAGAATTTTCAAGCCCAAAGACCCCAAGAAATTTGTCAAAGAGTACGTCCGCAAATACCGCATTATGGGTGGCTACGAAGAAGAACTTACACATTTAGTTGAATATGAAATGGGGAAACTAAACTCCTCCGTATCTTAAAGCTGTGCACACCTTGTAATGACACGTAAACTTCCAATCCATATAAATTAGACCTTACAACCGCTATGCAGTTTTTGCTGCTTGCGGTTTTTTTTCGGTCTTTTCCTACATATATTATATTCCGGGGATAGCAACGGCCGGATATGAACAGAGGAGGTCGGCGGCGTGAAGATCAGTCTTAAAAGTACCGAAGAGATTAAACGAATCAGGGAAGCGGGAGAAATTTTAGCAGAGTGTCATCGTGCTATCCGCAAATTGATTGCCCCTGGTATTACAACACTTGAAATCGATGCTTATGTAGAATCTTTTTTGATATCTAAGCAGGCCACACCCGAACAAAAGGGTTATAAAGGATTCCCATTTGCCACCTGTGCCTCGGTGAATGATATCGTTTGTCATGGTTTCCCGAATATACACCCTTTACAAAGTGGTGATATTGTAACGATAGATATTGTGGTGAATAAGCAAGGATGGTTAGCTGATTCGGGATGGTCTTATGGCGTAGGGCCATTATCCTTAGAAGCAAGTCGCTTACTCCAAGTGACAGAGGAAGCCTTATATAATGGCATAGATCAGGCACACCCAGGGAAGCATGTGGGAGATATTGGTCATGCGATCCAGATGCGAGCAGAGCAAGCAGGAATCGGAGTTGTAGCTCCGCTTGTGGGTCATGGTATTGGAAGACAGTTACATGAGCCACCGAATATTCCCAATTACGGAGTTCCGCGCACGGGAGTTAAGCTTAGACCCGGGATGGTCATTACTGTAGAACCCGTATTCATAATAGGGGATACCGGGGCTGTTTTCTGGGAGGAGGATGGCTGGACGGTGCGTTCCGCAGATGGAAGCTTAGGTGCTCAGTATGAACATACGATCGCAATTTTAGACGATGGACCACATATTTTGACAGCTTAAAGGAGGGGCGACTCTCTTTTTTTTGTCTAATTTATGCAGGGGCTTAAAGCTAGAAAAGTCGAAAATGTCAAAATTCTATGTCGGTTTAGTAGAGTAGACTTAGAAGAGTCTGAATAATTAAGAAGAACTGTTTTTCTTTGAAAACTAAGGGTGAAATCGTTTGCAAATCCAGTATTGACGCGACTTTGCGGAATTTTGAACATTCTGTGAACTACCCTTGAATCATTGACAAAAGTGTGTACGAATCATATATTTAATTAGTGATTGTTCGAATTGACAGGATAGCAGTTTCCGTGATAGAGCAAGTCGATTGTTTCCGATATCTGGAGAGAGTCCTTGTAGGGTAACGGAAGAATACGTAAAAGTGGGGTAGATCAATGATGAAACGGTGGCAGGCTGTGAAACGGCTCCTTCCTTTGTTGGCGGGGCTGGCGCTGTTGTTGTCTGGTTGCGGTCGGGAGGACTTGTCTGTGTTGAAACCACAGGGTCCTGTAGCACAAGGGCAATACGATTTAATGAAGCTTTCCATTACCATTATGATTGTCGTGTTACTGATTGTATTCGGCATAGCGGCTTATGTACTTATTCGTTTCCGCCGCAGACCGGGACAGACTGATGTTCCTGAACAAGTAGAAGGAAACTTCAAGCTTGAAGTATTGTGGACTGTAATTCCTTTGATTCTGGTTCTTATTCTGGGAGCTGCTACAGTTCAAAAGGTATTTGCTTATGGAGAGAATTATTGGAACGACAAAAATGCAATAAAGGTGAAAGTGACTGCGCATCAATTCTGGTGGGAGTTCACCTATCCTGACTATGGAGTGACCACGGCACAAGATTTGATCATTCCAACTGGCAAGAAGATTGCCTTTCAGTTGAAGACAGTAGATGTTCTTCACTCCTTCTGGGTTCCATCCCTTGCTGGGAAGACGGATACTAACCCTGAAGGTTCTGTGAATACAGCTTGGTTCCAAGCTGACAAAGAAGGCGTGTACCGCGGAAAATGTGCAGAGCTTTGTGGACAATCTCATGGTTATATGGAATTTAAAGTCAAAGCAGTTAGCCAAGCTAAGTTTGATGGTTGGGTGAAGGTGATGAAAGCGCCAGTAGCTATGCCTGAAGATAAAGCAACAGCTGAACTTCTGAAGAATCAATGCTTGAGCTGTCATGCTATTGGAGATCAAGGGGGACCTCTTGCTCCGAATCTCACAGGGATTGGTAGCCGCGAGAGCGTAGCTAGCATTCTCATCAATGGTGAAGATGGCAAGACAGTGAAGCAGAACCTTGTAGAATGGTTATCTGATCCTCAGAAAGTAAAACCAGGCAACAAAATGCCTAGTCCTAAAGAAAAGATGCACTTAACCGACGCCCAAATTGATGCTATCGCAGACTATTTATCTAAATCAAAGTTGAATTATTAATTTGTTCTTAAGCACGGCGCATATGGATAGGAATTTTTAAGGGGGGTACAAACCTTGGCTCACGCTCACAGTGTCAAGCGCCATAAGGGTCTGATGGATTGGTTAACAACGGTTGACCACAAAAAAATCGGCATCCTGTATTTATTAGCCGGGGCTTTCTTCTTTGGAATCGGCGGTATTGAAGCATTAATGATTCGTTGGCAGCTTATTAAACCTTTAAATGATTTTGTAACAGCGCAACAGTTTAACGAACTTATAACTATGCATGGAACAACCATGATCTTCTTAGGTGTTATGCCTATCATCTTCGCTTTAATGAACGCAGTAGTACCCCTTCAGATTGGCGCGCGCGACGTAGCGTTCCCATTCTTGAACTCCCTAGGTTTCTGGACCTTCTTGTTCGGAGGAATTCTTCTGAATCTGAGCTGGGTCATGGGTGGTGCTCCAGATGCTGGATGGACAGCATATACCCCACTTTCTACCGTTGCTTATAGCGGTACGCATGGGGTCGATTTCTACACTATTGGTCTCCAAATTGCGGGTCTAGGGACACTTATCGGGGGGATTAACTTCCTAGCCACGATTATCACAATGAGAGCACCAGGTATGAGCTTTATGCGTATGCCCATGTTCACATGGACAATTTTCATTACCTCTGCCATCATATTGTTCGCTTTTCCAGCTATTACCGTAGGTTTAGTTCTACTTAGCTTTGACCGAATTCTCGGAGCTAACTTCTTCGAAGTGGGTCAAGGCGGCAGCCCTGTACTATGGGAGCATATCTTCTGGATTTTCGGACACCCTGAAGTTTACATACTTATACTTCCGGCGTTTGGTGTGATTTCTGAAGTTATTCCAACTTTTGCACGTAAGCGGTTATTTGGTTATAGCTCTATGGTGTTCGCTACGATCTTGATCGCCTTCCTTGGTTTCATGGTTTGGGCTCACCATATGTTCACCACGGGTATGGGACCGGTAGCGAATGCACTGTTCTCCATCTCCACGATGTTGATCGCTGTACCTACAGGAATCAAAATCTTCAACTGGCTATTTACGCTTTGGGGCGGACAAATCCGTTTTACAGCGGCTAATCTATACGCAACAGGATTTATTCCAACCTTCGTTATGGGCGGAGTTACAGGTGTCATGCTTGCTGCGGCTCCTGCCGATTATCAGTTCCATGATACGTACTTCGTAGTAGCCCATTTCCACTACGTTATTGTAGGAGGTTTGGTGCTTGGTATTTTCTCAGGTCTACATTATTGGTGGCCTAAAATGTTCGGTCGTATCCTTAATGAGACGATTGGTAAGATTGCATTCTGGTTCTTCATTATCGGTTTCCACCTTACCTTCTTTGTACAGCATTTCCTTGGACTTCTAGGTATGCAACGCCGGATCTTTACTTACTTACCGAACCAAGGTTTTGATACGCTCAATCTAGTTAGTACCGTAGGTGCTTTCCTGATGGGGGTAGGCGTTCTTATATTCTTGTATAACGTGGTAATCACATCCATGAGACCTGCGGATGCTGCCAATGATCCATGGGAAGATGGACGTACGTTAGAATGGTCCATTCCTTCACCTCCTCCAGAATATAACTTCAAACAAACACCGCTGGTTCGCGGTATTGACGCATATTGGAAAGAGAAAATGGCTGGGCATACGGAAATGACACCTGCGGAACCTGTGGGCGATATTCATATGCCATCAGCATCCATCTTGCCATTCGTCATGTCTGTAGGTATTTTCATTGCGGGTCTGGGCTTCATGTATCATTACTACTGGATCGTAGCTGGAGGCCTAGGTATTCTCTTTGTATGTATGGCCATTCGTTCTCTCTATGATGATAAGGGCTGGCATATTCATCCTGAGGATCAGGTCGAAACTAATCGTAAGGGGGTAAAAGCATGAGTGCACCACATCCAGAACAGGTGACATCCGCTCTTCCCCACGAACCGGAGAAAGCAACACTTGAGGGACGCAATAAGGTTTTAGCCTTTTGGTTGTTCCTTGGTGGGGAATCCGTTCTCTTCGGTACGTTGTTCGCCACGTTCTTGGCTCTTCGGAATCAAGTAGCGGACGGACCTACTGCGAATGAATTATTTAAGCTTCCTACGGTTGCTGCGGCAACTTTTATCTTGCTTGTAAGTAGTTTGACTAGCGTATTTGCAATTCAAGCTATGCATAAGGGCAATCGCAAATTGCTACAAATCTGGCTTGCCATTACAGTTGTATTAGGTTTAGGATTCCTAGGGCTTGAGATTACCGAGTTCTATGAATATGTAAATCATGAGAAATATGGCATGACTACAAGCGCATTTAGTTCGGCGTTTTACACGCTAGTAGGCTTCCATGGAGCCCACGTAGCCTTTGGGGTATTGTGGATTAGCATGTTGATTGGGCAATTGTCCAAAAAAGGTCTGACCGTAGTTACAGCACCTAAAGTGTACGTTTCTGCAATGTACTGGCACTTTATCGACGTGGTATGGGTATTTATCTTTACCGTCGTGTACCTCCTTGGGAAGGTGGGCTAACCTATGGCAACACAACAAGATACGAACCGCGGTAGCGCGGTGCGTCATAGACACCGGGTTGAAGGACCGCAGAAGCACGTCGTGGCCTTTATCTTCTCGATCGTCTTGACCTTAATTGCATTTGCTGCCGTTGCAGCTGGAGGAGTGAATTCCTCCTTCACTATTATCCTGCTGGTCGTAATGGCCGTACTTCAAGTCATTATTCAATTGGCATACTGGATGCACATGAAAGATAAAGGACATATGATCCCAATTATCTTCATGGCCGGTGGATTTTTCGTAGCTTTTACAGCGGTAATTACAGCTTTGTACTGGGTTTGGTGGTAAAATAAAGGAGGAGGCAGGTACACCCTGCCGCCTCTTTTTTTAGGTCTAAGCATTTGTCACACAATCGACAGAAATCTGAGCCGGCAGAGGAGGAGTTTTTGGTATGCTGGGGTTAGAATACTTCACGTTTAATGATTTATGGAGTCCAGTCTTTATGTCATTCATGTTATTAATTATCGCAGGTTACTTTATATTAATAGGTCCGCTAGCGGACAAGCGTGAAGATGCGGAACCAACGAGTGTCGGACGGAAAATGGCTTTTGTAGCCGGAATGTTCATTCTATACCTTGCTCAGGGCGGACCCATTAGCTTGTTAGGACACTTAATGTTTAGTTTTCACATGTTAAGTATGGCATTGTCTTATCTAATTGCCCCTCCTCTACTAATGTTTGGTATACCCCCTTGGGTGTGGAGAATACTACTAAGAGTGAATCCTTTTAAAAAGCTCAGCTTTTTGGCTCATCCCATTGTTGCTGCGGTAATTTTTAATGGTCTGTTCTCTGTATATCATTTACCTTCAGTCCATGATTATGTCATGCTTCACTTTGGTGTTCATCGACTGTACTATGCTGTGCTATTCGTTGCATCAGGTCTGATGTGGTGGACGCTTGTCAATCCGCTGCCTGAACATACCGAGATTAAGGGACTCAAAAAAATGGGCTTCATATTTATCAATATGGTTTTGCTTACGCCTGCGTGCGGTTTGATTATATTTGCACCGACAGGACTGTATGCTACTTATAATGATCCAAATGTATGGGCAAAAGCTATGGGTTACTGTGTATCAGGCAATCCTTCGGCCCTGCTGACTACGTTCGGTGGGCCCAAGTATTTTGCATTTCTGGACACCCATGTAGATCAACAAATTGGGGGAATTCTCATGAAATTTATTCAAGAGATTATTTTTGCCTCCATGCTAGCGTATGTGTTTTACCGGTGGTACAAGCAAGAGAACCGGGAGTCGGAGGAAGAGGGATCGGCAGGCTTCACTACGACCGGAGATATGGACACAAGTTCTGCCGCAAGTCGAACAGGAGGATGAAATTCAAGATGGATATATACACAATTTTTCCTACGATTAGTACTTCCTTTATCGTAATCAGTGCCATTCTAGTGGCTATTGGTTGGAGTCTCATTATTAAAGGAAGAAGAGAAGCTCATAAAAAGGTGATGTTAGCGGCCGCTGTGGCTGCGTTAATTTTCTTCATTATTTATACGTCTAGAACGATCTTCGTGGGGAACACGAACTGGGGCGGCCCGGCAGATCTGGAGATATACTATCGCGTATTTTTGATTTTCCATATTATATTGGCCACAGTAGCTGCAGTGTTTGGATTAACCACTATAGTGCTAGCCTACCGCGAGAAGTTTGCGAAGCATCGTAAATGGGGTAAAGTAACTTCTTTGATTTGGTTCTTCACAGCCATTACGGGCGTAGCCGTGTATGTACTGTTATATGTGTTATACCCAGGTGGTCATACCAAACCTGTGATTGATGCAATCTTTGGGACTTAACAAACTCATTATGAAGAGGGCGTAACTGAAAATATGAAGAGTGCGTAACTGAATATCATATTTGATGGATTCTCTTCCTTTTATGGATTAGAAAAGTGAGACATACGGTATATCCGTATGTCTCTTTTTTATTTAATAAACGAGGAATATATTGACAATAAAATAAAATACACATTATACTGTGTATAAACATATATACAGCTCTATACATACTCGTCTAGACTCCTTAAAATCTAGATAGATCTTTAAGTAAAGGTAGGGTAGAAAATTATGAGTACATGGAGAGATGGCTGGTTTATTTTTATCAAAGATTTAAAGAGTGATCGGTATCATCTGATTTATAATGTAATATTCATGCTGTATTTAGGAGGTATGACTATACTCGCGTTAAATTGGGAAAGTCAGACCACGAATCCTATTTTGGATTACTATCTATTATTAATTGTGCCTTATCTAGGGTTTTTCTTTTCAAGAAAATCTTTTCGTTATTTGAAAAATGATTCGTATACAAAGATGCTATATTACTATCGGATGTTGCCCATTCCGGCAATAGCCATCATTAAAGGAAGGATAATTAGTTTGATCTTTGCTTCTTTGTTCAATAGCCTAATCTATTTCAGTGTATATTTTGGAGTTATGTATTCTAAATGGGGCGCGATGAAGATTCAAGTTTACCTTGCATTTGTATTCACATGTTTAGGTTACTGTTTCTTGATATCAGGCATCTATATATATGTCGAGTTCTTGAAAAAAGGGACTGTATATTTATGGATCACCATTATACTGAACATGGCATTTATCTTAGTTGCATTTGTTATAAGCCATCTAGGATGGAACTTGACGAAATATGTGATGCAGAGTTCTCAGCAGGGATTATTATCACCTATAATGTGGGGATCTCTCGTAATAAGTAGTGCTGCATTATGGGGTATGTGCCGCATCACCCTTCGTAAATTAAGCACAAGAGATTTAATCTAATTTTAAAACATCAAGAGAGGAAGGTGGGGTGCGGAAGATGTGGGTTCCGATTCAAATTAACGAGAACAGCGCAGAGCCTTTATATCATCAAATCGAGACACAGCTGCGCACACTCATTGTGAGTGAACAAATCTCAGAAAATACTCTGCTTCCATCCATAAGAGAGCTAGCGGCGAGTTTGAATTGCAGTGTCATAACGATTCGCCGTGTGTATCAAGACTTAGAGGGGGAAGGTCTGCTTCGAACTCGTCAAGGTACAGGAACTTTTGTGGCAACAGTGGATCAGGTTGAACGGAATGAATACCGAAGAGCCGTAGTCCAAGAGGCGATGGAAGCAGCAGTGAATGTGGGCTTATCCGTTCAGTATGGCAAAGAGGATATGACCTCACTTTTTTTAGAGGTACTCAAACAAAAGTATGAACCAGAAGCATGAACTTGAAGTATGAACTAGAAGTATGAACTAGAAGTATGAACTTGAAGCATGAACTTGAAGTATGAACTAGAAGTATGAACTTGAAGCAAGAACTAGAAGTATGAACTAGAAGTATGAACTTGAAGCATGAACTTGAAGTATGAACTAGAAGTATGAACTTGAAGCAAGAACTAGAAGCATGAAATAGAAGCATGAACTAGAAGCAAGAACTAGAAGTATGAGCCAGAAGTATGAACTAGAAGAATGGAAAGGAGAGGATTGTATGCAAGAACTCATGGCTGTGCAGATGAATGACGTTGTCAAGCAAGGGCGGAACAAGCCTATTGGACCGCTGAATTTGGATATCCCAGTAGGTTATGTGGTGGCCTTAGTTGGACCCAATGGATCAGGTAAAAGCACGCTTTTACAGTTCATACTCCAGACGTTGCATCCCGATGAAGGGAGTATACGTTGGTTTGGCCAATCTTATAAGAACACTCTACCCTTGGAGATTCGTCAGCAGATCAGTTATGTAGCAGAGGGACCTCTACTTGAAGAAAGCCATATGACTGTTCAAGAAGCAGCATATTTCAGGGGTCATTGGTATCCAGCATGGGATCAGCAGCGGTTCGAAGAGTTACTTGCCATTTTCTCTCTCCAATCTCAGGCTAAGCTAAATAAAATGTCTAAGGGCGAACGTAGAAAGTTCGAGATTGCGGCGGCCTTGGCTGTTCGTCCCAGACTCCTTTTACTCGATGAACCCTCGTCAGGTCTAGATCCTTTTGCCTGGACACAGATGATGGATGAGATTCGCACCTGCCTCGAGGGAGAGGATGTCACTGTTATTATTTCTACTCACATTGTGGATGAGATTAAGCGGCTTGCCGATTATGTCGTCTTGATTCATGAAGGCAAAGTCAAAGGAATGGTAGAGAAAGATGCTATGTTAAGTCAGTGGGTTGAAGTATGGGCTAGAGGACAAGTGCAGCTGATGAGTCCTGATGTGAGAAGTGATGTGATTGAGATTCAAGAAGACGAATCGGGAATGCATAGATTCATTGTACAGAATACACCCAATATACTTGCTAAGCTTGCAGAAGAAGGTTTGGAGGTCGTAAGAAGTCGCGCACTAGAGTTAGAAGAGACGCTTGGATTGTGGATTAAAGAACAGGGACCTGAACTTACTCATTGAAGGAGCGTGAATTCATATGACACAACCTTTGGTTATTAATCAGTTATATAAGCAGTTTGGGGATAAGACGGCGGTAAATGGCATTTCTTTAGATGTGAATGAAGGAGAAATCTACGGTTTGCTTGGTGGAAATGGTGCAGGTAAAACGACTACCATGCGCATGGTTCTAGGCATTATATATCCGGATGGTGGAAGGATTGAATACCACGGTAAAGGTTACAACGCTGAATTACAGCAAGGGATGGGGTACTTACCTGAAGAACGAGGCTTATATCCCAAGATAAAAGTGAGTGATCAGATCAAATACCTAGGTCAGCTCCGCGGTATGAAGGCCAAGGATGCGGATGAAAGTCTTAAATATTGGTTGAATCGATTTGGAGTTCCAGAATATTACGATAAGAAAATTGAGGAATTATCTAAAGGAAATCAGCAGAAGATGGGATTTATCGCGGCTGTTGTGCATAGACCGAAGATTTTGATTTTGGATGAGGCCTTCAGTGGTTTAGATCCTGTTAATGTAGAACTCCTGAAAGAAACCGTTCGGGAGCTGAGAGATGAGGGCACGAGCATTCTTTTCTCAACGCATCGCATGGAACATGTAGAAGAGCTTTGTCAGCGGATTACAATATTACATAAATCAAACCCCGTAGTCCAAGGCGATATTCGGGAGATCAAAAAACGCTATCCTAGAGAGCAGGTAGTTCTCCATACGACAGGTCCGGTCCATGGGTTGGAGAACCTTGCAGGGATAACTAAGGTAGATCAAGTAGAGCGAGGGTACTTACTTCATATTGCTGATGTAGCAGCCGCGCGGTCAGCTCTACAGTTAGCCATGCAACAGACGGACGTAGAACATTTTGAAATTATGGAACCGACGCTCAACCAAATCTTTATTCAAGAGGTGGGTGAATCTAATGAATAAACTCAAATCGGTCATTGGTTTTACATTTGCAAATAAGGTAAAAAATAGAGCTTTTCTCGTTACTACGATCATTTTCATTGTGATTATCAGTATTCTTGTGAATCTTCCTTATTTGATCCAGCTTTTCTCAGGGGATGACAAGAAGGCAGAAAGTACACATATCGGGCTCATTGTAGGAAACCAAACTGAAATTGCGACTCAACTAGAGAAGTATGCCGCCCAACCTGAAGCTGGTTTTACGATTAAGAAATATGCCAACTCTGCTTCCCCTGATGTAAAAAAAGATATAGAAGATAAAAAAATTAGTGGCTATGTAGAGTTCAAAGATACGACGGTGGGTGATTTTCCAGTAGTCACTTTTGTAAAAAAGGGTGACGGACAGGACACAGCATTGCTGGCTAAATTGCAGAGTGCGCTGCAAATCGTTAAAACACAGATCATTACAAAAGGTAGTCTGAATGATACGCAAATTGCAGCGCTGAATCAACCTGTGGATCTAGATGCAGAGCGCTACACGGGTAGCGCCAATTCTCCGGGTTCCGACGAAGGAAAGGGCAAGCAAAATTTTGCGAACTATCTCTTTGTCAGCCTCTTAATTCTTATCTTTTGGATGACGATTCTTACCACAGGGAATATGATCTCATCTGAAGTTACTTCGGAGAAAAGTTCGCGTATTATGGAGATTTTAATCACAAGCGTGTCTCCTCTAACCCAGATGTTTGGGAAGATTATTGGAATGTTTCTCATAGGTCTTCTGCAAATTTCTATATTTATAGCTGTAGGTATTCTAAATGCACTATTACCCTATAACCGAACGGCACTCGCCGACTACGATATCAACCTCAGTCAGTTGGATCTCAGTGTCTTATTCTATGGATTGTTGTTCTATGTAATGGGATATTTATTATATGCTACCTTGTATGCGGCTGTAGGTTCGATGGTCAGTAGAACCGAGGATCTGGGTCAGGCCGTGATGCCGCTTACGATGATCAATATGGCCTCCTTCTATATTGGTTCATTCAGTGCCTCTAACCCTAACACGATGTTAGTCAAAATAGCATCCTATGTGCCATTTACTTCACCGGTATCGATGCTGCTTCGGATAGGGCTTGGTGAAGTAAGTGCATTAGAAATTGCTATGTCTCTGCTCATCTTAGCTGTATCGATTTTCTTCTTCGGCTGGCTCTCTGCCAAGATCTATCGTACTGGTGTTCTTTTGTATGGCAAGCGCCCAAGCTGGAAGGAAATTCGTAAGGCGATGCAGGCTTATAAGATCTAGATAGGTATAGCATACTTCAAACTCCATAAGTTATAAAAACTCACAGATGAAATAGCGTTGTGGCCCTGTTGCTAGAACGCTATTTGTGTTCTCTTATTAGGAATATACTGTATAATACTATAAGTATCTCCAAATTAATTTGTCGTATCGTATCGAGAAAACAAACCCAGTACTTACTAGATATAAAAATAGAGAAATGTATTATACACACATGAGAGAAGGACTTTCTATTGAATAAGGATTCTTTGCTTAAAGGAACGATTATTTTAACAGTTGCAGCTTTTGTTGCTCGATTCTTGGGATTTATTCAGAGGATTCCTTTACAGCGGTTATTAGGTGATCATGGTATGGGGACGTATGCCACAACGTTCAATATCTACTTTATTCTACTTACTATTGCTACGGCTGGACTACCTAGTGCAGTAGGTAAAATTATTGCTGAGAAATATGAAATGAATAAAGAAGAAGAAGCAGATCAAATATTTAAGGCGGCTTTAGTATTTTCGATTATTTCAGGATTTGTTATGTCTATTGTTTTATTTATTGTAGCCCCAGTACAAGCTAGGTTAAGCCATGATATGAACAGCCTAAATCCAATTCGAGTGATAGCTCCAGCTCTTGCATTATTTCCTATAATCGCCGTTTTTCGTGGATACTTTCAAGGAAGACGCAGAATGCTACCGAATGGACTATCTCAAGTAGTAGAACAAATCCTAAGGGTCTCGGCTGCTATCGGCTTGGCCTACTTATTTAGTGCGATCGGATGGAACACATATGTGGTTGCCGGGGCTTCCTTTGGAGGAGTTGTGGGGGCTATCGGTGCACTTTTTATCGTATTAATATATTACTTTAAAGAAAAAAAAGTAATGGGTTTACCCCTCCTTACGGAAGCTAATAAACCTCAACTTAAGTATTCACAGATATATAAAGACTTATTTAAATTATCCATACCCATTGTTATTTTTGCTATTACGGTTCCAGCCATTAATTATATCGATACTACACTAATTAAACCACTGCTCATTGAACATGTAGGTAGTTTTGTAGCACAAAATTATGTAGGGTTAGTTGGGGGAAGGGCTCAAGCCCTCGCTGGCTTGCCAATTATATTTTCTATTGCCATAGGGCAGTCTATAGTTCCCATAATATCAGGGGCCTACGCAACTAATAATATAACTGAAGTTAGGCACCAATCGAATAGAGCACTTCAACTCGCACTTTTGACTGCTATCCCTGTTATTTTACTTATCTGTGTCGGAGTGAACTCTATGAATACGTTAGCTTTCGGAGACACTAAAGGAAGTAGTATCATCGTGTTTGCGACAATGACTACAATTTTTCAGATTATTATGCAAATTACTGGATCCATATTAATTGGATTGCACTACTCGAAAACGTTAGTTGCGTTTGTTGTTATGGGGCTTGGAGTTAAACTCATCATTAGTTTTAGTATGGCTCCTTTTCTGGGGATTTACGGTTTCTTAATGGGTACAGTATTGTGTTTATTACGATATGCATCTTGAATATCTTAACTTTGAACAAACTTATAAGGGATGTCAGAGTGTTTCGTGTAAAGCAGTGGGGGGCACTTTTGTGTACGTTAGTTACTGTTGGAGCTCTGGGAATATTAGAAAATATAGTACTGGGACATTTACTAGGCGGACTTAATGAGTATGTAAAAAGTATAATACAATTCCTGGGGTTATCGATACTCATCTTAATCGTATACCCGGTTCTATTGCAATTAACAAATGTAATAACGCAAAAGGATATTTTAAGTTATCCAGTCAAACTTCAAAAATTACTTGGATTAATAAGAAATCCACTTAAAGCTAGGAATTGATTTTTTAAAAATATTTAGAGTAAGTATTTATTTAAAACTCCTCGGAGTATGCGTCATATACCAAGCCTTCACACTAGTTCTCTTGATAAATAGAGAATAAGAACCATTATCCGTGTAGTGAACGGAAGTGGTTCTTTGCTGTGTGTGATATGGCCTACAACATGAAACTCTTATAGATGCCTTTAACGGTGATAAAGGTATCTATAAACGCATTTGAAACATTTAAAAGTATGTGATAAAATGAACTTAACAAAATAGTTAATAGGTTACTATAAGTAACTTTTTATACCTTTATATACAAATTTTAAATTTTAAATTAAATTATAACGATATTATAAAAAACTCACAGATAAGATGATAAATAAAAAGACCCACTCCATGAAGAGGTGAGTCCAATTGATGAATCGATTAGTTCCAGTTCCCAGCTTCTACGATTTTCTTCTTACCTTTGAAGGCATTGATAATCAATAAGATGTTGAGGGCTAGCATAACTAAAATAGCGTAAGGAATGGAATTGTAGCTACCTGTAAGTTGAGCAACATAACCGTATACAGGAAGAGCAATAATGCCTGCTACAGCAAGTCCGATAATAGCAGATGAATAGATTTGGCTGTATTCCTTGTTACCGAACAATGCAGTTGTCAACAAGGGACCAAGTGTACCGATGGAAGCAGATACGACACCATAGACGCCAAGAGCTAATCTGAACATAGTAGGATTTGTAGGTACAGTAATGAGAATTAAGAATGGGATGAACCCTAGAATCATAGCAAAGATAGCTGTGTTTCTGGCACCGATTTTATCAGACAGAATACCGAACGAGAGTGCTCCAACAAGGATACCAATGGAATAGAAGCCCATCGCTCCGCCTGCGAAAGAAATATCATAACCAATGCTTATTGCAAAAGGTGCTACATATTGACCAAATGCTGCAATGGATGTGATTAGGAAGAAGAAGATAAACAACGAATAAAATGCGCTTGATTTTCTTGCGATTGCTGCGGTTACACCTTTAGGAGCTTCCACTTTGTGTGTTGCTTGATCTTCAGCTTTTACCTCATCATTACCAAGCGGTTGAAGACCTACAGACATAGGAGACCAACGAATGAGTAAAAGGATGGTAGGAATTACAATAACTAGAACGAGGATGGCAAGGAAGAAGTACGTATATCTCCAACCGTTGCTAGCAATCAGGTTACCTGCCATAGGTTGAAGAATGGCGCCGAAGATACCTACGGAAGCGACCATAATACCCATTGCAAGTCCATTGTGCTTTTTGAACCAGTTGTTGATAAGTACCGGAGCTGCCATTTGACATACAAAGATCGCACCGATAGACATAGGGATACACAAGATATACCAACCCCATACGGAGTTCATTAAGCCGAACAATCCAAAAGATCCTGCTTGAAGGATTATACCGATGATTAAAACAACTTTAATGTTATATTTCGCCATGATCTTGCCGGCAATTGGAAGAAATATCATAGTTACAATGGAGGAAATACTGAAATATAGAGATAGACTTCCTACGCCGATGCCTAAATCTTTAGTAACCGGAGCGAGGAAAAGTCCGCCAATACCGTTAATACCGCCTTTAGCTAATCCTGCCATAAGGGCTACGCCTAATAGCAACCACCAGGCAAAGTGAATTTTCTTTTTATTCTGACTCATGATGTCTCTCCTTAAGACTATAATCAACTTATAGTCGAGCTGTTTTTTTGCATTACAATAGGAATGCCCTTATGTTGTAAGGAGCATCCCAAATTACAGTTACTACTTTCTAGAATTAACGTAATTTAGTTGAGCCACCATCAACCATAATGGTTTGGCCCGTGATATAATCGGAATCTGTACTTGCAAGGAACACAGCAACACGTCCGATATCCTCTTCCAGTTCGCCGAGTCTTCTGAGCGGAATCTTGGAGAGCATGGAATTATAATAATCGGGGTTCTCTTCTGCCCACTGAATCATACCTGGAGAGTTAGCAATAGGAGCTATAAGATTCACGTTGATACCGAATGGTCCAAATTCATTAGCAGCAACACGAGTGGCTGCGCGAATGGCTTCTTTGGCAACGGCATAGGATACTTGGTTCACATCCCCATGAAGTCCTGCACTAGAGGCAAAATTAATAATTTTACCTTTAGACTCTTTTAAATAAGGTAAAGCTGCTTGCATGAGATAAAATGTGGGATAAAATCCCGTGTTGAAGGACAAATCGAATTCTTTTTGCGTGGTTTCCTCAATAGATGACATTTTGGAAGCGTGTGCATTATTTACCAGAACGTCAATTCTCCCATACTTGTCTGCTACTTGATTCACAAGTGCAGCGAGTTTATCATGCTCTGTTAGATTGGCTTGAATGAAGATGGATTCGGGTGCGAACTCTTGCAATTGCTTAAGCGTTTGAAGTCCTAGTTGTTCATTGATATCAATAATGACGACTGTAGCGCCTTCTTTGACGAATGCCATAGCCATACCTTTGCCAATTCCACCAGCTCCGCCTGTAATCATTGCAATATTCCCATCGAGTCTCTTCATGTTGTCTTCTCCCTTTCTTAATATTTTCTATAAATGATACTTCGCTTATAAGGCTAATATCATGAAGTAACCTAGGTTACTTTTAATAAACAGGTTACTTTATATAACCATTCTAAACCTTTCAATAATATGTGTCAATTTGAAGACAACTACTATTTAAATGAGATATACTAGATACATCTGAGAGGCATAGCGTGATGATATGAGATGCAGAGACATAGTTACTATGGCTCGAATTGGTGACCTATTAGTGAATAAGCACCAAATAAGGGGTGTATGGAATGATTCAATATAACGAGAACACATTCAAACAAGGGGAGAAAGGGTATCTGATTTTAGGGAAGAAATGGACGGGATTAATTATTTTTGCTTTAATTGATGGACCCAGACGATTCAACGAAGTTCATACCCTTATCCCTGTTCTAAGTAAGCGAGTGTTGAATGAACGGATGAAAGAGCTTGAAGCTACAGGTATTGTGATTCGAAATGTGATTACTGAGCGCCCAACTCGGATAGAATATTCTCTAACGACTATGGGGAGAGAGCTCACAGTGGCTCTCAAGCCCGTTGAGCAATGGTCGCAGAAATGGTTGTGAGACATGCAGCGAACCTGAGATTCAGGCGCTGCATTTTGTTTGGATAATGTTATTTATCATCAGGAGGAACACCCGTTGAACAAACCCAATGAATCGCTACAAAAAAAATTAAAACCCAGGCACATAAGCTTCATGGCGATGGGAGGAGTCATCGGAACAGGCATATTTAAGGGCAGTGCAGAGACGATTAATCTTGCGGGGCCGGGAGTCATTTTAACATATATTTTTGCAGGACTTCTTCTATTAGTGGTCATGGGGGCCATCGCAGAGATGGCTACTGTATATACCAACATGAACATGAAAGACTTTGTGCGTAAAGCATTCGGAGAGCATGTCTCGTTCATTATGGGCTGGATGTATTGTTTCATGTGGTTAGCTGTATGTGTGATTGAGATTATTGCCGCAGGTAGCTTTCTTCAGTACTGGTTCCCCGGTGTACCATTATGGGTGCTTAGTCTTGCAAGTGCAGGTCTCATTATTATGATGAATATGATGAGTGTAGGTAGCTTTGGGGAAGTGGAATTTTGGTTAGCTGGTATAAAAATCACCATGATTCTTGTCTTTATTCTTTTGGGAGCGGGGCTATTGTTTGGTGTGATTGCCAGTGATAATCCGCCCTACTTTCATAACTACACCTCACATGGAGGCTTCTTTCCCCATGGTTGGACGGCGATTTTTTCCGCACTGCTTGTTGTTACATTCTCATATGGAGGCTCCGAGCTTATTGGACTAACCTTAACAGAGACGGAGAATGCGGACAAGATTTTGCCAAAGGTAGTGCAAAGCTTTATTTTACGTATTATTCTGTTCTTCACTCTTCCTATACTTATTATCTGCGGCTTGATTCCTTGGGACCAGTTAAATGGAAGTAACAGTCCATTTGTCCAAGTGTTGTCTCAGACCGGTCTACAGGGAGCGGCGCATATCATGAATTTTATTCTTGTAACGGCCGTACTATCTGCGGCTAATTCTGGAATTTATGGAGCCACACGTATGCTTCATACGATGGCGGTTGCTGGAGAAGCGCCTAAATCTTGGGCTAAAGTATCTCGTAAAGGCACGCCGACAACCACACTGAAAATAAGTGCAGTTATATTGCTTGCAGGAGCGATGTTGGGTATTTTTGCACAAGATCAATTGTTCCGCGTTCTTATGGCTGTTCCAGGATTTGCTGTATTGTTAGTATGGATGTGCATTTGCTTGGCCCAATTGAAACTACGCCGTACCTACCCAGTAAAGCCGAGCTTCAAATTATGGGGTTATCCCTATATCACGAGGTTCACTGTACTGTGTCTGTCCGTCATTGCAATCATGTTCATGTTTGATGAACAAAATAGAATTAGTATATCGGTATGCATTAGTTTTCTGTTGATTTTAATCGTATGGTCATGGATAAGATTTCGTTCAGTTCGGCCAGTGAATAGAGAATAGATATACCCAAGCAGGGTCGCATATAAGCGGCCTTTTTTTTGTATGAACATAAGAGTGCATATGGAGAAATTATGATATTAATCACCAATTAAATTTCTACTGCATAAGCCCTATGTATAGTACAATAGGCCGTTATTTATTTCCAAATTGTTACACTTAATCTGAGTTAATTGAGGTATAATTTGGTGAATAACTAAGACTAAAGGCGGCGGGAATTTGCAGCATACGGTATTGCTTGTAGAGGACGATATATCCATTAGTGAGATGGTTCAAGAGTATCTAGTAAGAGAAGGGTACAAGGTCATTCCAGCTTATGATGGGGAAGCGGCGGCATCCCTATTTCAATCTCAGGCTTTTGACTTGGTGCTGCTAGATCTGATGCTACCTAAAATAAATGGTATGGATGTACTCCAGATCATGCGTGGCAAGAGTCTGGTTCCGGTATTGATTATGTCTGCCAAAGATAGTGATGTGGATAAAGCGCTAGGTCTCGGGTTTGGAGCGGATGATTACATTACGAAACCCTTTTCTATGATTGAATTAGCCGCTAGAGTGAAGGCCGCTATACGGAGAGCGAACTACGTTCTTGCCAATGCCACGGACCCTGTGAAGCCAGACAGCTTATGTTTGACAATAGGGGATTTGCGATTAGATGTAGACAATTTCTCGGTTCAGAAACGGGGTATAGACATCCGGTTAACTGCCAAAGAATTTCAGATTCTGAAGCTTTTTGTCAGCCATCCTGGACGAGTATTCACGAAAGCCCAAGTCTACGGCTTCATTTGGAATGATGAGTATTATGGGGATGAGAATGTAATTAATGTACATATGCGTAGATTGCGCGAGAAAATTGAGGATGATCCTTCCCATCCTAAATACATCGTAACTTTATGGGGGATCGGTTATAAGCTGGGGGACTGCTCATGATCGTCCTTCTCCTAGGGATTGTAGTTATCGGACTAGGGGTGTTATTCCTAGTGCAGCATTTGCGATATAAGCACCGGTCTAAGCAGCTCTTAGCCATTCATGAGAAAGTAAATGCTATTCGAGAGGCAGGAACGATGGAAAAGGTCCTGTTGTTCACAGCAGATGCAGAACTTCGGCTCATTCTCGTTGATTTGAATCGTCTAATTGAAGATTCGCATAAGACTCACGCCAAGCAAATGAATCTGGAGTCCTCCATGCGGCGGATGTTATCCAATATTTCACACGATTTAAAGACGCCACTGACGGTCATCCTCGGTTCTTTGGAGACGATGATTAACGATCCAAGGCTAATGGAGGAAGAGAGAGAATTATTGCTACGGCGTGTCTACGGTAAATCTAACGAGGTACTAGAACTTATTCTGAAATTTTTTGATCTTGCACGTCTTGAATCGGGTGACACGGATCTTCCAATGTCGCCTGTAGATCTAGGGGAAGTATGCCGGATGCGGGTACTGGCTTATTATGATGTATTGACTGCGCAAGGATTCAAAGTCCAACTGGATATCCCTGAAGAACCGATGATGGTTCTCTCCAATGTAGAAGCCTTAGATCGAATTCTGAATAATCTAATCTCCAATGCGATTCGGTATGGAATTGATGGAGGGGTCATGGGGCTGCATCTTAGCACTGTAGATGACTTCTTCCATCTAGCAATATGGGATAAAGGAAAAGGGATTGCCGAGGTTCACCAAAATAAGGTATTCGAACGAATGTACACGTTAGAGGACTCAAGGAACCGCTTTTATCAAGGGAGTGGGCTGGGGCTGACGATTACGAAGCGCTTAACGGAGCAGCTGAACGGACGGATTACCCTATCTAGTGCACCGGGAATCAAGACCGTATTCACTTTAATATTTCCTAAGCTTCGTAGCTAGCCCCAGCTTAAAAGATTATATATAGACCGGAATGAACTTAAGTTTTTCGTAAGATTTGATTAATAAATATGATAAGACTGTTCCTTATGATTAAGGTAGATCAACACAAAGGAGACAGGTATCTATGGGAACCATCGTAAGAACAAGAAATTTAGTGAAGAATTTTAAAGGGGTAGAGGTAGTACAGAACGTCAATATGAATATCCAGCAAGGTGAAATTTATGGATTCCTTGGACCCAATGGAGCAGGGAAGACAACGGTGATGAAGATGCTCACGAATTTGGTGCGGCCGACATCGGGTGAGATTGAGATCTTTGGTCAGCCACTTCAAGGGGAGTCATTCGAGGTGCTTCGGCGTATGGGAAGTATTATTGAATATCCTGTATTTTATGAAAAGTTAACGGCTGTTGAGAATTTGGATCTGCACTGTGAGTACATGGGCTACTACAACAAGCAAGCGATTCGAGATTCGCTCGATATGGTCAATCTGACGAATGTACATAGTAAGTCTGTCAAAGACTACTCACTTGGTATGAAGCAGCGATTAGGTATTGCAAGGGCGATACTCACCAAACCCGAATTTCTCATTCTGGATGAGCCAATCAATGGACTAGATCCGTTAGGGATTAAGGAAATGCGGGATATATTCAAAATACTAAGTAAGGAACATGGCATCACGATTCTCATTTCAAGCCACATCTTAGCTGAGATTGAGCAGATTGCGGATACCATTGGTGTGATCCGAGGTGGGAGGTTACTTGAAGAAATATCGATGGATGTGATTCGCAAACAAAGCACCAGTTACATGGAGCTTACGATATCAGACTCGAGGCAAGCCGCTCGTGTGCTGGAGCATTCCCTCCGCATAAGCAATTATAAAGTGATGGATGAGAAGCACATTCGAATTTATGAAATCGTAGATGCCAAGGATTTAACTAAGCGCCTCGTACAAGAAGATGTGAGTATTGAGGGTCTGAGCCACTATCAGAACTCGCTAGAGGATCACTTCCTTCAATTGATTCAAGGAGGTGAAAGCCATGTTTAAATTAATTCAATTGGAAGTTCGCAAACATAAACTCTTTAGTTATTTAAAATCAATTATAATCGCTAATCTTATTATTATCGCAACCTTAGCCCTCATGTATGTGACAAGTGAGACTGTGGATGACCTGATGTTCACTTCTTTGGATGAAGCCTTTAAGATCATCCATATCCTGGTCAAAGCCGTGTTCATGATCTTTACAGCCATGATTATTGTTAGGGTGCTCATTGAGGAGTTTAAGATGAAGACCATTCAGGTCATGTTCATGTATCCCTTAAGCCGAAGACAGATTATATTGGCTAAAGTTATGGTTATTTTCTCCTTTGCCTTGATTACGATTTCCGTATCTGAAGTGGTTTTAGAGGGTTTACTGCTAGGAGTGAACTCCATCTTTCCTATCCTGACAGGTGAAGTGACGGCTCCTTTTATATGGAGAGAGCTTATGAATATTGTGATGTCTTCACTTGCCGCAGCTGGAATTAGTCTGATTCCTATATACTTCGGGATGAGAAAATATTCCGTATCCTTAACATTTATATCTGGCATTATTTTATCAAGCTTATTTAACTCCAACTCCAATGGATATACACTCAGCTCTAATCTATGGATATCTATCATATTTGTCCTCATCGGTCTTGGGGTAAGTTGGATTACTATTATGAAAGTACAACACAAAGATATCGTCTAGAAAGGAAAGACATCCTATGTTTACGACGCGAAGTACCTATACCGGAATGATCCTACTGTGTATGGTACACCTCTTACTGAATTATATGTTGCTCCATCCCTTGGGATTAAGTGGGGAGGCGATGCAGAGTCACCCTTACATGTTCGGTATTGTAAGTCTGATTAGCGGAATTCTAGCACTGGGGGTGTCTCTCCTCTATATTCGTAAAGTAGACCGTAAGCCTTGGGTTTCCCTAGGACTTCGTTTTAACCGCAGAGATATTATGTATTCCATTGCAGCCATCGGTATGACGCTTGTTCTCTATTATGTGTATCTTAAGAGTCTGGATGAAGCGGGCTTAATCAAAATTCAGTTCAATGCTAAATTTCTGCACAATCCACAGTGGCTACTGATGTTACTTGTGACGGGGATCGCTTGGTTCGTGACCGCCTTTTCAGAAGAATTGCTAATTCGGGGATATGTGGTAGCGAAGCTTAGAGATGTAGGGTTGGTCAAAATTTTCGCAGTGATCGGCATCATATCGGTAGCGCTTAGAGTCTTTGAGGGGTTGGATGTAACTTATATCTTTATGATTCTCGTTAGCAGTTTCACCTTTTTGTATGTATATCTTAAAAGTGGTTCCTTATTGCCTGTCGCTGCGGCTCATTTTATCTACAACTTTACAGGGATACAGCTCTTAGGCCAAGGAGACCTTACGCTTCTGATCATAGAGGGGCAACCTAGCCAATTATACACCCTGGGCACCTTCCTATTGTATAATTTGATTTTGCTAGTCTTAGCCAAAATGATCTATGGCGATGCTCCAATTGCGCAGCGATTGCTTCACTTGTATCCTAAGACAGCGTCACCCCAGCGTAGTTAGTTGAGAACTATATTCATAATAAGGCTGTCGCTCCTCGGAGCGCAGTCTTTTTGTAATGGCTTATCAAGCAAACTCCCTGATTCAATCGAGATCACGTGGGAAACGTGGTTTCCTTTCTCTAGCCGTTTGTCCTATCTCTTAGGGTGCTTAGGTTACTGCTTATGCAAGGCCGAAGGCAAGCGCATACCATAGCATGAAATGCATAGGGACTTAGGATGAGCAGATGTGAGAGACCATTAGAATTCTGAAATATATTTTGAAGAATTCAAATTGAGGATAGGAGCGAATACGATGACAACTGGACGCAAAGCAAGTATTTTTTTATCCAGTAAGTGGGTGAAGACTCAAGTACTTTTGCAGGACCCGAAAGGAAAACGCTATGTACCCGATACACGACGATTCGGCAGTGCAAGTCTCAAGAGTATGTTAGAAAGGTATCACATGGTCTATATCAAGCCAGAGCGGGGAACCCACGGAATTGGGGTAATTCGGGCGGAACAGGTACGTGAAGGGAAGCAACGTTATAAATATCAGTACAATAAAATCACGCGAACTTATGAGACGTTTGATGCTTTTGTCACGGGATTACGCGGAGCCATTGGTGGGAAGAGTTATTTAATACAGAAAGGAATTCACCTACTTAAATATCAAGGCCGTAGGTTTGATATTCGCATCATGGTTCAGAAGAGTTCTACAGGGAAGTGGGAGACTACAGGAATTATCGGAAGAGCTGCGGCACCCGGGAAAATAGTAACCAATTACCATAGTGGGGGACGTCCGATGTCGATTGATTTGCTCTTAGCCGCCCATGTTCATGGGGAGAAAAAGAAGGCACTCATACAAGAATTATATCGATTTGGAGTCACCATAGCGAAGGTGTATCAGAAGAAGTATCCGAACTTCAGACAGATTGGTGTAGATGTAGGGTTAGATGCTTCATTAACTCCTTGGATTATTGAGGTGAATACCTCGCCCGATCCGTATATTTTCAATCAGTTAAAAGATAAATCTATGTACCGCAAAGTCATGAGCTTCCGGCGGGCGCAAAGAAAGGTAACTTAAATGCTTTTACAATTAGGGCTGCTTTATAGCAGTCTTTTTTACATTATTACGAGCATGTGCCTACAAACGAGGCTCTTAGCTATACATGCTAAGTTTTACATACGAAGGAAATAAGTTATAAGGTAACAAATGTATTAAAAAATTGAAACCTAGATCCGTGATTTTTCGTCTATGATGTGAAATAACGACAATATTCTCTCTCCATGGATGTCCATGAGTTGGGAGACTAGGAGGACAACTGAAGTGGGAACATCCGCATTGCCAGAACGTTCACAAGTTCGTCAGCAAAAGAAGAAGACACGTAAAAAGAAAAGCTTTTTAAAGACTTGCTTCCGCTTATTCCTTGCGGTTTCCACGCTCTTAATCGCAGCCGCGAGCTGGCTTTATTTCGCACCTTCGGCCCAAAATTTTCGATTCCTTATTGCAGACACACTTATTACTACACAACATAGAAGCTGGGCGCAATATATTATTGGCGAAGCGGAGCTTAAAAAGCGAGTGCAGGATTACAGCGCTAAGTTCGAACACTATGGAGATGAGAAAGACACACACTCCATTAATACAGCTACAGAAGATAAAAGCCAGCCCTTGGTACAGGTAGAAGAGGTTACGGGCAGTGGGTATTCCGGCTTCGTGATGACTGTGAGTGATCCAACCAAAGTTCGGTTAGGGATTCCAAGTAAAGTAGGCTCTGGGGAGACCGTAAGTAGTATGGTCAAGCGAACTGGTGCGATTGCGGGAGTCAACGGAGGAGGTTTTGCCGATCCGAACTGGAAAGGGAATGGGTTCAAGCCGATTGGTGTCGTCATTTGTAATGGTAAGCTGTACTACAATGGGCTTGATGGCAAAAAATCCACTCAAATTGTAGGGATTGATGAAGAGGGGAAAATGATTGCAGGGAATTATTCTTTAAAAGAATTAAGCAACATGAAAGTACGTGAAGCCGTGACATTCCAGCCTAGATTAATTGTGAACGGCAGAGGGTTAATTAAAAATGCTGGGGATGGATGGGGTATAGCACCACGCACGGCGATGGGACAGAGGGCCGATGGTGCCATTATTTTTGTAGTGATAGATGGTCGCCAACCGGGCTACAGTATTGGAGCTAATCTATATGATGTACAACAAATTTTACTGAAACGTGGCGCTGTCATTGCAGCTAACCTCGACGGGGGCTCATCCACAGTGTTGGTAAAAGACAATGAGATTGTGAACAAGCCATCGTCTCAGTATGGAGAGAGATATTTACCTACTGCGTTTTTGGTCTTTGAACACCCGGATGATGCGATAACGCCTAATATCTGGAAAGGCCTAAGTCCCGATGATATCGACGCAAGTAAAAGGCGTACACGTTAATAAAAGTGAACAGAACGAAACAGAGGGTTACCTTCACCGTTGTCATTTTGCCAAGCTATTTTTTTGCCTATGGATGCTAAATGTATTTTTATCTTCTGCATAAATGAAGAGATTACTTAATGAAGATGCCTCCAAAAGGAATTACTTCACGCAGAACACGCTTCACTAAGCCGTCATCTTTAAGATCTTGTTCTAATTTGTGACTTTGCCGCCCCGCTTGAAGTAACACACTTCCGTGGCCCGTCATTTGCCATTGATAGCTCATATGCTGACTTGCTAAATGATTGCCATAGACAGCGAGTTGTAGTGTGGCATTCTCGGGGTAGGCGATGACACTCCCTGCATCTACGTATAGAGGTTCATCGGGACTTAGACGGATCTCGCAGACCTGGCCTTCCGTGAGAATTCCAATTTGGCCTTTTCCCGAGAACTTTACCTTTATAGCATCCCTTGTAATGAACATGTTCTTCAGCTTCAGAATACGGGTCTGCATCCGAATGCCTTCGGTATAGAAGAATAAGTGGCGAAAATCATAGAGCAAATCACTATCATCACTTAGCATAATCGATCTCATGCTATACCCTACGGGGAGCGCAGTTACAACTTCGCAGGGACCACGAAGATCTGCTTGAATGAGTTTTTTCTTCCGATACATTCCTTTAATATTCATGAACCGGTCACTCCGGTTCGACGAGGCGCCCCGGTAAGCTATAATTTGCTGAGGATGAAGCATGTGAATCTGCTCTTCTTCGGCTAGCACAAACCGGAGGGCTTGTCCGCTTGTGTGTCCACCTTCGGTTTCTTTTATCATCTGCATGTTCAGTACATGCTCCTTCCCCGGCCTTTATTTTCTCCGCAGCACTAAGCGCAATACTCTAAGCAGAACGAAATAGCCTACTAATAAAATAATTCCTGTAACAATAAGCGAACGTATCCGCTTCGAGCTAGTCTGTCTGCTCTGCTCTGCATCCATAAGCGTCTGAACCGTCTCGGTTAATTTTTGATTCTGAGCGATCAGTTGCTCATTTTGGACCTTGTAGGCATCGAGTGTACTTGTAGCTTCATCCAGCTTGTCCATTGTATGTTGATAATCTTTCTTAAGAGCATTTACTTCATTAGGAAGTTCAGTAATGTCTTTGACACCCTTAAATAAATCGTCAAAATACCCTGCTTCGGCCCGGGGACCGGGAAAGAGAACCAGCGCCGTAATACTTAGTATAATCAGTCCTATCCACGTCCGTGCCCCTATGTTCCTCATGGTATGTTCCCTCCCCGGTATCCAATTCTTCCCTTGTATACGATATATTCTGACAAAGGTTCCGCACGCCCAAATGGGCTTATATCTTTCTTTACCCGTTTCTAATTGAGTCTAGCCATGTGCATACGGGTTCAGCTAATATTGTTAGTCTAAATAAAAGTTATGTAAAGCGTTGTCGATATTTTCTAGGCGATATTCCCTCATATTTTACGAAAGATGCGGTGAAATAAGCCGGATGGTTGAAACCTACCTCTTCCGAAATTCGTGTAATGGGCAGATTCGTCTGCAGTAGCATGCGTTTGGAATTCTCAATTCGGAATCGTAGGCGATAGACCGCTGGCGAACATCCGAATACTTTTTGCATACAACGTGCGATATAGACGGGATGAAAATTGAGCACTTCTCCAAGCTGCTGGGAGCTGATCTCTTCTTTGTAATGCTGCCGCAAAAAAGCTGCAGCTCGCTCAGCGCAGACCGTATGGGGACTTGGAGGCTGAGTCTGAATAGCATCGGTAAGTTCCTGTAGTAACTGCTGGAATAGAACTTGCTGATGCATACGTACTCGATCTAACGGAACATTGTGGCTAAGCTGCGTAAGTTCTTGTATGGTCTGATACACCTTCTCTGGGTGAAGTAAGGAGATAAATTGCGGTATTTTCAGCTCGAAGGGCGTGATTTCGTTATAAGGCAGAAAGGAAGGTTTGTCAGGCGAGGTAGGTAAGGGAGCTCGTGCTGATTCTTCCGTATAATGCCAGTCTCCATTGGTCATGAAATGTAGCCAGTAGTACTTGGTATGATGAAGCCCCCCTTGGGTGGGATAATGATAGGCATCGGGTCTGAGAATAAAACTCTGGCCGGCCTGGATTTCATAACTTCTATCCTCTTCCGTAATATAGATACAACCTTCAATCACCACTAACAGATCGAACACACCAAAGTTACGACGTGCAGGGTGCTTCGCACCAGGAGGGACATCCTGTATACCACTTAGAATAAAGAAGGGCAGAGGAGGAATAGAGAAATGGATTGTGGTCAGAGAGATCAACTCCAGTCATTTCATGATGTGAATAATATAGATGTATGGTACAACCTGAGGTTGGAATAGTTAAAGTATTGGTTCGAATTATGATATTTCCCCGCTAGTATACCATCTATAATTTGATTCATACACAATGTGAACGTATAGAAAGGATTAGACAGATGATATGACAAAAGATAAATTCTCACTTTGGGTGCTGGCTTGGCCCATCTTCATTGAACTTTTTCTCCAGTTCTTGCTGGGTGCCGTAGATACATTAATGGTGAGTACCATTTCAGATGATGCGGTCGCAGTCGTTGGATTCTCGAACCAACTCTTTAATGCCATGACCACGTTATTTGCAACAGTGGCCGGGGGAGCAGGTATCGTTATTGCGCAAAAAATAGGCTCTCGTCAACAAGAAGAGGCAAGAACGGTAGCAGTCATATCCTTGAAAGCTACTATGATTATTGGGGCTTGCCTCAGTGTGCTGTTCATTGCAATTCCTACACCGATTGCCCGATTACTTCAAATGCCTGAACAGTTAATTCCGCTGGCTACAGTCTATATATCTACCGTAGGGGGAGGGATGATTCTAACCGCCGTGATGTCTACGCTGAGCACCATGATTCGAAATACAGGGAATACAAAAGGTCCCATGTACATAGCGGTAGGAATGAATGTCATTCATATTCTCATGAATTATGGCTTCATATTTGGTGCAGTGGGTTTCCCAAAGTGGGGACTTGCCGGCGTCGCGGCATCAACGGTAATTAGCCGATTGCTAGCTTCACTTGTTTTATTGTTTATTTTTGTAGGCGCCTTCGAGCGAAAAATCGTCGTACAGGATATTTTCCTTAGAGATCGTAAGCTATTTAAGGAAGTGATGCAGATTGGATGGCCCCTGGGAGTAAATATGGCTTGCTGGGTATTTTCTCAACTCGCTATTTTTGCTTTTCTTGCTATGCTGGGCACCAAAGAGTTGGCGGCAAGAACGTATATGAATACTTTAGAATCTTTCTGCTTCCTCTTAGGTTACTCTATTGCGCTAGGAGCTCAGATCCAGATTGCTCATCTTTTTGGGGCAGGACGAACGCGTGATGCTTATAAGGCAGCGTATAAAGCTCTCAAAGTGGGCTTGCCTCTAGTGATTCTCAATGCCACCTTGTTATTAATTTTTGGTAAGTATGTATTAAGTCTGTTTACACAGGATTCAGAAATTCTTGCGATTGGTTCTTCTCTGCTCTGGATGAATCTACTGTTGCAGCCTGGCAAAATGCTGAATATGACGTTAGGAGATGCCCTGAATGCTGTAGGAGATACCCGCTTCACGATGACAATATCGCTTGTCTCCATGTGGCTTGTTGCTACTGGATGTTCTTATTGGCTTGGGGTGTCTGTCGGGTGGGGCGTTATAGCCATCTATGGATGTATGATTGCGGATGAATACTTAAGAGGGGCTTTGTCCTTTGTGCGCTGGAGAGCGCAGAAACATCTTCGTAGTCGAGATTCCCAATTAAAGCGTGAGCAAAGTCCAATACTAACCGTAAACAACGCATCGGTATCTTAACCGGTGCGTTGTTTTAAGAAGTAGTGCTTTTAATTACAAAGCAGCCTTATATTTCTCTAAATATTGCCTATGATCAATCACTTCAATAACATTAGACCAAAGAAGAATGTTGCTAACGAATCTATCAATATCAATTCCAGGCATTTGATAGGAATCATCTGTATTTGTAGTTCCGATGGCTTCTTGTAAAAAAGTAACGGAATAGCCTCGATCATATGCCGAAATTGCTGTAAACATACAACAAAATTCAGTCTCAAAACCTATCAGAAATAGATGGTCGATGTCTAACCGTTGTAAGTGAATGGACAGATCCGTATTAAAGAATGCGCTTGGGGTTTGTTTCTCGATAACAAGATCCGCGCAGTTCTTAATCGCTTCATGCAACTCAGAACCTTCTGAATCGTTATGCAGCAGACTACCTTCTGAATTATCTATATGCTTCAAGCAAATGATAGGAAGCTGACTAGCTTTGAAATCTTGAATGATTTGTTTCATGACAGAAAGTTCTAGGTTGAAATCCCGCGTATCAACGATACCCTTCTGAACATCAATAACTAAGAGAGCCTTCATAAGTATCCACACCGTCCTTCTAACTTAGATGGTTGCATTATTCGCTTTTCATGTCCTTAACTCCTTTATATTCCTCAAAGTAATTAGCAATAGATTTAATCTCATATAAAAAAGCAATCGACTCTAGTCGATTGCTTTTTTGCATATCTTTCAATTCAGAATATGAAAAGGCAGGGTAAAAGCTATAATAATTTCTTGATTTAAACCGCGTTGTACACGAAGAGCTCCGCCCATAATTTGAATTAACTTGTGACTGATTGCCCAGTTAAGAGATACGTCCTCTTTCGTTTCGAGCACTTCCGAAGTAGGCAAGCTATTGGATCGCAGGCGTAGATTCAGCTGATCTGCCGTCAATCTTAGGCCCGTACAAGTCACGGAGAATTCAACCATGAATTTGGAATACTCTGAATGAGGCAGAGGAGCTGAAGATAAGACCACTGCGCCTTCTTTTGATAATTTCAGTACATCCGTAGTCAAGTTAACTAAGGTCTGTCTTAGCTTAAGTGCATCCCCGAGTAGAACAGAAGGAATGTTCGGATTGCTTACATGTACTAAGGCCGTTCTTTTATCCGTAGCCATGGGTTCTAATTGAGTAATTACGCTGCTGAGAGTGCTGTTGAAATCAAACGGTTCTTGTTCCGCAGTAATTCCACTCGCATTCAACTTACCATAATCCTGAATATCCTCTAACAGAGTAAGCAATGAATGATTACTCTCATCCAGAATACGAATATACTCTTGCTGCTCTGGAGTCAATCTTGAATCCATCATAAGCTGCGTCATTCCGACAACTCCATTCATGGGGTTGCGAATTTCCTGAACGATCATTTCAATCAGATTTCCTTTAAGTATGGAAGAGTTCTCTACTTCTGCCTTGGCATCTAGAAGAATCTGAGTCTGAACATCGAGTTCATTCACCCGGTGTTCAAGCTCAATCACATAGGCCAGAAATAAGGCCATGGAGTTCAGTGTATTCACATCGGAATCAGCATAGGGATAATCTACTTGATCCATGGCGCAAATCGTTCCGTAGGAGCTTCCATCTTTCAAGAGTATAGGAAGTCCAATGAAAGAACGTCCACCTAATGCTTCCGTCACTTTAAGATGACTAGTTAGTGGACTTACAGACGTATCAGGAATATAGAGCGGAGCACGTTCTTCTCCAAGCACGAGACTGCAGTAACTTGCCTCAAACGGCATACAGTCTCCTTCTTGGACGAGTTGCTCTTTTCGATTAAATGCTTTGATAATCGTATTCGTCATTCCATCATTTGAAGCGATAAATATAGTATTCGTATTGAGCATACCGCTGGTGAAATTGATAATATGTTCAGCAGCCGTATTTAGATCATGAAAAAATCCAGATTCAGTATTTCGGATGTATTCCATCACTCACCTAGTTTCTACTGTTAATAGTGGAACCACACGGTTGTATTTAAAGAGAGAGGAATTCATTAAGTTGTCTCTATCTAGTTAGGTAGGGGCAAGGCCTGTACCAGAACTTGAACAAACTTCTCTAAGTATTCACGGTCAGTGTCATCAAATCGTCCATGAAGCGGGCTATCAATATCCAGCACACCTAAGAGATGACCATCTTTAAACATTGGGATTACGATTTCGCTATTCGTTGCCGCATCACAAGCAATATGCCCAGGGAACGCATGCACATCCTCGACAACCATGGTCTTTCTTTCTTGAGCCGCAGCTCCGCATACGCCTTTGTTCAATGGAATGCGAATACAAGCAGGTAGGCCTTGAAAAGGACCTAGAACTAGTTCTTGACCATCATACAAATAGAAACCAGCCCAATTAATCTCTTGTAAAAAGGATCCTAATAGCGCAGCAGCATTAGCTAGATTAGCAATTGCATTGGATTCGCCTTCAATTAGGCTATGAAGTTGACTAATTACTGTATCATATTGTTCAGGCCGAGAGCCTGTATAAGTTTGTTGATGAAACAAGGGAAAGCCTCCGTTTCCGGCTAGAAATAAGATGCACATCTCATTATACCAGTAATCTATTCTTTGTGCTAAATAGGTCAATGAATAGTTATAGCTTAAGGTTGAGCCTTAGAAATTAATCATGATGACCCTCTATCTTAAGTCAGATCTTGTTTCCATGAAGGTCGGAAAGGGTACATTACAATCAGAATCTAGTTCATTACCGGAAGGAGAACATACTATGCGTGCTGATATTCAGAATCTATTTATCCGAATTCATATGCTTCACAATGCTAGTGAGGACGATATTAACATGGGAGATATGCTCATATTGCTAGAAAATCATGGCTATAAGGTGGCTGAGCGGGAGATTAAGCAGGAATTAGAACGTTTGACAGAGGATAATTTCTTAACCCGCCATGAAGAGCAATATTCTATTACAGGCACAGGCATTGAAGAACTTAAAGATATTAAAGTAGTATTAAAAGAATTGTGTGGTGAGGTACTTCCTTCCACTACACATGAGAAGAAAACTTCAGCTAGTTAATTCATGTGCTGTTAAATACGAAAAGTCATCCTTATTTATACATTGGGGGAAGGAAAAATATTCGCTCCCGGTGAATAAATATATGAGGATGGCTTATTTGTATTTAATCATGAAAAAAATCTGAAAGTATTATCATTTAACAATAAATTCAGCAGAGCATAGGAGGTGTTGCAATGGATTCGATGAACTCTATTCGCTCGGAGATTGAAGATCATCTTGCGAGTAATGGGTATACGCTCACTACATTTGGACACCTATCCGGTATGAACCGGGGGACCCTAAGCGCTATACTGCATGCCTCTCCTCCTAAGCCTATAGCCATCCGGCAACTTGATGTAATTACAGAGGCGCTGGGGTATCCAGAAGGTTGGTTCTACCATTTATATTTAAGTGAATGTTTTGCCAACGAGAAGGTGAGTAGACGCCGATTAGAGTCATACCTAATTCGTTCGGCGGAACTAAATAAGCTGGATTGCATCAAAGCAGCCATCTCTCGTCTAGTAGACAATCCTAAACATATTCATATTATATTTGATATAGGTGAGAAGCTGTATGCGCTGGGACATATTACAGAATCAGCCTTATTTCATGAAGCGGCTGCTGAATTAGAGAAATATAATCACTCTGAGCGGTTAGCAATAAGTCAATATCGCCTGTTCATGGCCCACCAAGGACCCCACGTTGAGGAGAACTGGAAAGCAGTCATTCGTTTTGAATCCTTTCGTTTACGTCTGCCAGAGAATTATCAACTTGACGCATTGCTAAGGTTAGCAATCGTCTGCTTTGCGTTATCTAAATGGAAAGAAGTCGAGAAATACGCAGATGAATTGAGAATGCTGGCTCAAGCCATTTATCGTGAACAATTGAAGAGATTAAAGCAAAACAGACCGTTTGAAATATTACATACCGAGCGTCATTTTGTCGTGTATTATGGACAAGGTTATCTTCTAAAAGCGGGGGCGTTAGGCAAGCAGGGGTATTATGAAGATGGAAAAAAATTCGTGCTAGGGTATGCAGACCTTGGATGGTTTCATGAGCTTGACGAAGTTGGAACATCAGAGGTGAAGAAGTTCTCTTTGTGGGCCAAAGCCAATCTCTACACATTTGATATGATGATGGGCAAGTATGACATTCTTATGGATTATACGGACTTTTTAGACGAACATCCACAAGAACTGTTACCCGCTCTCGTTACAATTGTAGAGTGTGCCAATAAATATGATTTCCAAATCGACTGGGTCTTGGAGAAATATGCGGAGCAGATTACACGGTTCGATACGTCCGGAAACATAATCAATTATGGACTGTTTTATTCATACTGTTATCAGATTGCAATTTACCATTTAAATCAACTTGAGTATATAAAAGGGATAAGTTTTACTTTACAAGCACTTAATCTAGCGATTACTATTAGAAGCGACAAGGATTTCATTCAATGTGTAACCTTGTTCGAAGCTTATAGACCTCATTCGACTGAGGTATTAAGAAATGAATATCACTCCCTGATGAATCAGATGCGCAAAAGTGAAGAGAATTTGTGCTACCTTTAATTATAGTAGCAGTATTAATTGGTGGTATGCTGTTCTATCTTCGTAGGCACTCAACTGAGTGCCTTTTAATAAATTCAAAACATACATAATGTGGGTTATAAGGGAATGGCATAAAGTATTGCTAATTTTTTTGTTTTCCTAAATAGTGATTTTTTGACATCATGTATTATGATAGGATCGAATGATAGGAGTGAGGTGGTTGGCTATGGCATTGAATCCAATACAAACACATAGGAAATTAAAAAAAGGAACGAGCAAAGTCAACGAGGATTTGCTTTCTACTATAGAAAATCTACGGCTTGAGTTAATTTTAGCAGCTGCGGATTGGAATTTCACAAGTGATTATGTGCTTGAATTAAGCCAGCGACTTGATCGATATATCATATTAGCACAGCATCAGATGATTGGTGGTTTCCAAGCGCTAGATTCATAATCATAAGGATCATAATCGAGGATAGCCCTCCATTCGCATGTGTGTGAATGGGGGGCTTTTTGTTAATGAACATAACCACACGTATGTATGAGATAGTTATGAGGAGTAGTCAGATGAGGAATCCGAAGTCTCCTCAGAGTTGGAGGAATTAAGCGGAGTTACAGGAGAAGAGACATGCTCTTCCAGCGTTTGAGTCACAAAAGCCTGAACTTCATGACTATATCGTACCGGATCAACACTATAAGCATTTCCATGGATGGCGCCATTCACTAACAAGAGCTTCTTTAGTCCATGAGCTTTGACCTTGTACATATCTTGACTCATTCGCGTTGGAACATACTTGTCTTCCGTACCATGGATGAACATGACAGGCATAGAGGTGTTTTGTACTGATTTGATCGGACTGACTTGATGCAGCCTAAATCCTGCTTTGCGTTCAAGCTGATTATTAATTAAAGGTAAAAAAGGAAAGGTCGGAACTTTGTTCAATACACTTAGCTGATATCGAATCAGCTGTGTAAGGTCTGAGTAAGGACAATCTGCGATTACAAAATGAACACGTGGATCGGCAATGGTGAGATATTCAAGTACCGTACCGCCCCCCAGAGACTGTCCATGCAACCCAATCACTACATCCGTACCCGCGTGTGATATAATCCAGTTTACCCATGATTCAATGTCGTATTTCTCATGAAAACCATAGGTGGTATAGCTTCCTTGACTCCGGCCATGACGACGCTGGTCCACGAGCAAAACGTTAAATCCTATGTCTTCGAATAACCCACCGAACTGAGCCGATACTTCTAAGGAAGCGGTATACCCATGAACAATGATGACCCATTTATTAGAGTTCGGATGAGACGAGATAGCATAGCCGTGTAGTGTTAACCCGTCTCTAGTTGTAACGGATACATCGCTTTTGTCCAAGATATCGAACCGTTCTTTGCTGTATACGCCTGCATCTTCCATGAACTTGAATAGCGAGTCACTGGTTTGGAGTTTCATCTGAGTAATTTGCCGGAAACCGAACCTTGTCATAGCAATAAGTACCAAAAGAATGAGTAGAATAATCGTAACGACGATGGTATATACCATGTTGAATGCATCCTCCAATAGCAACAAAAAGGAAATGTATTACAGCTTTGTCCTGTATGGTTAATAGTATCACCTATTTATGTGCAAGAAAATCGCTTCGCAAGCTAATTTTTGATGTGTTCTTATCCATGAGGCTTAGTTAACATGGATATAAGCTAAATGGAGAGTGAAATAGTTATGTTCAGGTGCCAAGGAGAAATACCTGATTTAGAGAGCGCTAGGCTCATATTACGTAAAATGGGACAAGAGGATGCCCACACGCTTTTTGCTTATTGGAGCGATCCTGAGGTCATCCGATACATGAACATACCGCAGTTCACTTCTATTCGAGAGACATGGGATATGCTGGATTTACTGAACGGATTAGCGGAGACGGAAGATACAATGCGATGGGGAATTGAATTAAAACAAACGAAGACGATTATAGGAACATGTGGATTTAACACTTGGCAATTATTAGGAGCTTACCGAGGCGAGATTGGATATGATCTAGGTCGACCTTATTGGCGCCAAGGATATATGCACGAGGCGCTGTCGTTAATTTTGAATTATGGATTCGATGTCATGAGTTTGAACCGGATTGAAGCCTTGGTGATTCCGGGGAATACATCTTCGTTAAGGTCACTTCGACGACTAGGTTTTCGTGAGGAAGGACTGCTGCGAGAATATCAGCAAAATGAACTGAGTGACGGTTTTATTGATTTAATTATGTTGTCTTTATTGAAGAAGAATTATGTGTAAGGACAATGAGAAGGAAAAAAGGGAATTCATTACAATACAGCAATAAGGGGGGCCTTAGGTAAGCGGTTTTTATGCTACATTAGAGAAATGAAGAATAAAGTTCACGTGTTATGTGATAGACTTTCCAAGCTGTGTTCCCCTATAATTAAAGTTTGTTATGCAGAGTGAAAGGAAGGTCTAGCATTGGAATCAACATTGAAACGCAATTTTATTTTGACAGGCTTGTTATTGTCTACATTTTTGGCAGCAATCGAAGGTACCGTCATTGGACCTGCAGGACCTAGAATCGTCGGAGATTTAGGGGGCGTAGAGTTACTAAGTTGGGTCTTTACGGCTTATTTATTGACTATGGCAGTTACCACACCCATCTTTGGAAAGATCAGTGATTTGTATGGACGAAAATTAGTATTTGTCATCGGTTCCGTCCTTTTTCTAGCAGGATCATTATTATGCGGCTTTGCTTTCAGTATGGAGCAGTTGATTGTATATCGGGCTATTCAGGGAATCGGTGCCGGAGCGCTAATCCCGGTTACATTCACGATTATTGGTGATATTTATGCCATTGAGGAACGAGGTAAAATTCAAGGGTATATCAGTTCTGTATGGGGTATTTCTTCATTAGTAGGTCCATTGCTGGGCGGTTATGTCGTAGATGCATTTAACTGGCGCTGGGTGTTTGGATTTAATATTCCATTTGGAATCATATCACTCATTTTCATTATTAAATATCTGCATGAACATATTGAGAAAAGAAAGGTCAAAATAGACTACGCGGGAGCAGTGACCTTTACAGTGGGTGTAACAGCGCTGCTGTTTGGTCTAGCGGCAGGAGGCCAGCAATTGGCTTGGACTTCACCGGTACTTTTGCTTATTTTTGCTCTGGCAATCCTTGCCTTAGTGCTATTCTTCCTTGTGGAAAAGAAAGCAGAAGAACCGCTCGTCCCTCTACACATGTTCAAATACAGAGACATTGCTTTTTCTAATATCGCGAGCCTTCTGGCCAGCGCTTTGCTCATTGGACTGACTTCTTATTTTCCTCTATGGGTTCAAGGCGTATTAGGTGAAAGTGCTACAAAATCGGGTCTGTTACTTGCTCCGATGTCATTTTCATGGCTGATTGGTTCCGTAGTTGGAGGCAAATGGATTGTTACTTATGGTTCAAGATTCACGTCATTAGTAGGAATGTTTTTCATTGCTGTAGGCGCGATCGGTATGGCCTTTATAACGGATACGACTTCAAGTGGACTACTTATGTTCTGGAATGCGTTATATGGACTCGGTTTCGGTTTTGCGTTTACCGTATTCACGGTTATTGCTCAATCTTCTGTAGGTTTCAGCTTACGTGGTGCGTCTACTGCACTAAATTCGTTCGTCAAAGCATTAGGCCAGACCATTGGAGTTGCGGTGTTCGGCGTGCTCATTAATCAGCAGGTGGCCTCTCAAGCGGAAGAGAGCCGTAATCAAGGGATGTCTATTTCTCAAGATGATATCAACAAATTGTTGTCCCCAGAAAAGCTTGTTGAGCTGCCACGTGATTTATGGAATACGCTGCGACATTTTCTTGAAGGAGGATTACATTTATTATTTGTAATTATGGCTGTCCTCGCAGTACTTGGTGTTATTAGTGTAATTGGACTACGAAATAATACGCCAAGTGTAGAGGCTTCGGATACAGCAGTAGAAGATTCGCTTAGTTAAAGGTATAAAATTAGGGTTAGCTCCACACCTTATCTGTTAAGGGGAGGTGGATAAGAATGAGTGACTCGCTTCAGATAGACCAAGGTACATTGGTGAACGCTTGGCAACAACAATTGCCAGAATACTTAAATGCAGGTGACAGTGCGCGGGTGTTAGCAGACCAAGGTGATCCTCAGGGTCTACGCATTCATATTAATGCGGCAGGACATCAATTTTATTCGTTTGATTTTGCATGTTCTTATTTAGACTCACGTGAGGTGAGGGTTAGCCTGGTTGATGTCGAACGTGGCGGAGATCATATTGATGAGAGTGGAGAGATCGTTCAAGAGATGGCTCGAGATTATTCCCGTCATCTCCATGAATGCGCACAAGCCCTTCACCGAATTACGGATACTTAGATAATCCAAAAAAGCTGGTTCCTAAAAAAGGAATCAGCTTTTTTTATGTTTAATGATTCAAGTATACTTGAATCAAAAGTAATAAATTGCAATGATAAAGTTCTGCCAGAAAGGAATTGAAATTTATGAACTCTATTGATACGAAGGGGTTTCTGCCATTACTCGATGTGCACATTTATGAAGCGGGTTATACACAGAACTGTCCTAAGATTAAAGAAATTTCCTTTCATATTGAACTCGGCAGTCTAACGGGGTTAATTGGTCCCAATGGTGCAGGGAAAAGTACAACTCTTAAGGCTATACTAGGTGTGCTTCCCTATATTGAAGCCAAGATTGAGTTTCACGGAGCACAAAATTATGCCTACATACCAGAACAGCCTGTATTTTATGATACCCTCACTCTCTGGGAGCATCTAGAATTAGCTGCAACTGTCTATGGCATAGATGAACACATCTTCTATGAGGAGGCGAATTCATTATTAGAGCAATTTCGTATGGAGGATGCCAGAGATTTATTTCCTGCAGGTTTCTCTAAGGGAATGCAGCAGAAGATGATGCTGATCATAGGTTTTTTAGCACATCCTGATATATACATTGTGGATGAACCTTTTGTAGGGCTTGATCCAAGAGCGACCAAAGATTTTCTTGGTCTACTAGAATCTGAGCGAGCAAGGGGAGCTGCAGTGCTCATGTCTACACATGTATTAGATACTGCCGAACGTATCTGCAATCACTTCGTACTGATCTCATCTGGCTCCATCAAGGCTCAGGGTACATTGCGAGATATACAGAATCAAAGTGGGCTTTGCGGAGGCTCCTTATTTGACTGTTTTGATAAGCTCACATGATGAAGAAAAAAGAGAAAACTCCGATTGCAGCTCTATTTCGTCAACGAATCAGGAGTCATATTGGAAAGCAATACAGCGTCATTCGATCTGCGGTAGACTTCATTGTTGTAATCTATATCATGATACCGGGTGCTTTCATATTGGGGTGTGTGTATTTTGATAAACTTCATCATGTTCCGAATATACTGTACCAGGTACCTTTTTCAGTTTTCATAAGTGCTATCATGATTTGCTTATATTTTGGAGGTGGATTAATTCTTTATACGGAGAGTGCAGATGTCCTTTTTCTAAGACAAAATCCAAATTGGCGAAAAGGATTGATGCAGCGTGCTATTGTAGCTAATGTAGTGATGCGAAGTATCGAAGTTCTGGGCGTCATGGCTTTATTCATCCCATTCATACGTACAATATTTCATATGCCTGTTGGCCAATGTATATGGATAGGTATCCTAATCTTGCTATACAGATGTGCAGGTGTGACGATACAACACCACTTGCGAGTATACTATTCCGCTTGGAAGAGAATAGGATTAATCCTCATGACTCATACTCTATTAATAGGGATGGTCTTGCTGGCTTGTTCTATGGTGGGGAAATGGTCTAGCGTAACTCTAGCCATAAGTATAATATTCTTAACCGTCACAGTAGTTCTGCTCAGAAAGATCACAACTGTGAATGGACATTTCTATGAAGAAGTTCTAGAGGATGAGCGGCAAAAGAATAGATTGACCTCATGGATGCTATCATCTTCAGTAGACAAGCCCTCTCCTGTTAGAGCGAGGCCATTATGGTTCCGGCAATCTCAACATCTCTTCCGTTCAACCACTTCTTCAGCACGTATGGCTTCAATATTAATCAAATCTTTTTTAAGAAGTGGACCCTTTTTTAAAATGTATATCCAGTTCATAATCTTTGGAGGCGTATCTTGCTTTGTGGCTCCCTTTCCTATAGACATCATGGTGGGTATCGCAATTATCCTGCTCATGGCTTATTGGATCCGTTCGTATGTTAGGCTATTTGAGAATACGGACTTAATGCGAATTCTTCCAACTCATCGTAATTTTAGACGTGCGCACTCTATAGTGTTATTTACATTGTTAGCTCCTACGATGTTTGTGTGGGTGATGTCTATCATTTTATCTATTCTCTTAGGATGAAAATTAGAATGTGAATTCATAAATCTCTATATAAACATTGAATCTTTCTATACATGCGATGCTAAAAATGCTCAAAAGAGAGTATAAAAAAATTCCCTTTACATCCCATTAATTAAGGGTTAAAGGGAATTTCTTTAGTTTATTTATATAAAGATCCTGCATGGGTTCCGGCCGTATGTCCCGTTGTAAATGCAGCGGTGATATTATATCCACCGGTATATCCGTGAATATCTAGCACCTCACCACAGAAGAACAGTCCTGGCATGAGCTTGGATTCCATCGTTTTTGGATCAATTTCTTTTAGATTCACACCGCCGCCTGTTACAAAGGCTTCCTCAAACGGACGAGTTCCTGTAGCACGGACGGGAAAACCTTTTAACACATGAAGGAATGCTGTCCAAGAATCTTTAGGCACATGTTCATGCGTGATTTCTCCAGAGAGCTGGCTGCGTTCAAATAGCAAGGGAAGTAGCCGTTCGGGAATAGTCCCTTTCAAGACATTTCTTAGGATTTTCTTCGGTTCGGCAGCGGTCAATCTACGAAGTTCCTGATCCAGAGCACCTATAGATACATCCGGGAAGAGATCGATCTGAAGTAAAGCATCATTCGTTTTGAACTTCATCTTCACTTGGCGAATGAATTGACTACATCTTAATGCAATGGGTCCAGATAATCCGAAATGCGTAAAAATCATATCTCCCCGATGTGCAATAACCGTTTTCCCTTTAGGATTAATTACCGAAAGTTCAACATCGCGCAGCGAGAGCCCTTGAAGTTCTTTACTTTGAATAAAAGCTTCTTTGGATACGATCGGAACCTCAGTTGGGTATAGATCCGTAATCGTATGTCCTGCTGCTTGTGCCCAAGGGTAGCCGTCACCGGTGGACCCAGTTTGAGGCACAGAGCGGCCTCCCGTGGCGATGATGACTGCGCTGGCAGATATTTTTTTTCCAGAAGCCAAGACGACGCCTTTTAATTTATTCCCTGAGAGAAGAAGTTCTCTTACGGGCTGATGGGTCTGCATCTGTACCCCAAGCATGGCTGCTTTATTGATAAGTGCATCCACGACAGTCTTCGCTTTATCGGATACAGGGAACATTCGGCCGTGATCTTCTTCTTTAAGTCTAATCCCCAAATCTTCAAAAAAATCCATTATATCCCGATTATTAAAGTGTGAGAATGCACTATATAGAAATCTCCCGTTTCCCGGAATGAATCGAATGAGTTCATCAATCTCTTTGGCATTGGTTACATTACACCGACCTCCGCCGGAAATGCCAAGTTTGCGTCCAAGCTTGTCGCCTTTATCTAATAGAAGGACAGATGCTCCTTGAGAAGCTGCAGCAATAGATGCCATAAGTCCTGAAGGCCCTCCGCCAATCACGATGATATTAATAGGTGAATTCATGAATATAATTCCTTTCAGGAAAGCTCTTTGTGTGTATCTATATTTTATACGAGTAGGCTAGGAATAAAAAGCTATGAAATAGTTCCAAAGCTCCATACTATAAGACATACAATTTTTTAATCGGTTATTGTAAAAAAATGGAGCCTGTGTTTTAATCGATTTTAGAAGCACTCCGAAAAGGAGGGATCATGTGATTGCCGTAAAGGAAATCTTACTTCAGACGCTTATCGCCTGTTCACCGGCTTTTTTGTTTCCTCTCTTCTACGAGAAGACAACACGCTTGCCCAAGAGGGAAAGTTCAGACCCCGTGGACTCTGGAGTGCGAAATTCCGTTCTGCTGGTGTCTTGCCTGATAAGTATGATCATTTGTACTATTTTTGCGAGCACTCTATTTGATAGCATTCCTCTTAATTTCTTCTTACCCTCATTAATTATAGGCATGCTCTATGGTCGTCTTCGCGACGGCTTCCTTCTGTGTGTCGCAGAAGTATGTCTATATACACTGATGGGGAAATATCATAATTTAGCAGGTTTTGTCATGGAGACAGGTCTTGTAATTTTTCCACTAGTCCTTTTGTCCTCTACTCATTTTAAGCGAAGTGGCCGTCAGGGTCGAATGATGTTTATCATGTTTTTTCTTCTTATTGGGCAGTACTTTGCTCTCTCCCTTTATTTTCTAACACCTCGGATTACTTTAAAGTCCGATCTAACTATCATTATCTATAGCGTAATTTATGTCGGTGTGTCTATCTTCATTGGTTTGGTGCTTATGATGGTGATTGAGAATACACTAGATCGGGAGAAATTACAGCAGCAAGTGCTGTCTTTATCTCATAAGACTTTTCGTGAAGCGGAGAATCTTCAGCAGACGATGGATGCCGCGCCCTTAGCGATTCTCTTATTAGATCAGGACGGCGCACTGGTTACGATTAATGATAATTTCCTTGAATTTTGTCGACTAGAGAATCCCGCATTAAATAGGGAAGATTTGCTGGGGTTGAAATTACATCAACTGGCAGATGAAATTGGGACTGAATACTTATCCACTCGAGAGCAGGGAACGTTCGTGACTGAGGAGTTGGTTACAGAACTTATCCAAGTGAAAAATAGGATGTATTTAATTAGCATTTCACCTTTAAGAAAAGGTCATACTAGGGAATTCAATGGATCTGTAGTGATTCTTCAGGATATAACAGAAATTGAACATCTCAAAGACGAGCTGAACAAAGCGGATCGGTTAAGTCTTGTAGGTCAGATGGCAGCCGGAATTACACACGAAATTCGTAATCCAATGGCGGTGGTGCGGGGCTTCCTTCAGCTGATGAAGGAAAAAAGCCCGTCTAATCTAGATAATTATTATCGTATTGTTATGGAAGAATTGGACAGAGCTAATGGCATCATTAATGACTTTTTATCGCTAGCTCAGTCCCGGAGTGTGAATAAGGAAGAGAGTCAACTCGATGACATTATTCAGGAATTAAGTCCCCTGTTATGGGCGGACGCTAACCTAAGAGGGCAGAGCATTGAAATGAAGTTTACGGAGCATCTTCCCAGCCTACATTTGAATACAAAGGAAATGAAGCAGCTCATCCTGAATCTATGCCGCAATGGAATGGAGGCTATGGAAGAAAAAGGCCAACTGACCATTGAGACGCGTGAACATCTCGAAGGAATTGAACTTCGAATTACAGATACAGGTCCAGGCATTCCTGCAAGTAAACGCGATAAGTTATTTCAACCTTTCTTCACCACGAAGACACAAGGAACCGGACTCGGACTAGCTCTATGCTTAAGTATTATGGAGCGACATAATGGTAAAATATTAGTCGAATCCGAAGAGGGGCAAGGGACAACATTTATAGTATTATTCCATCGACCTTCAAGTCGTAATATAAGTGTTTCTTGAAGCGGAAGCATTTGCTTTCCAGCCCTTAGAATGTATAATAATAAAGACCCGAAATCGGGTGAATACTGCAAATCCAGTACGTTTGAGGGAGTGAATGTAACGTGTCCATGTCGTTTGATCAATATATGAGAGATATGGTTCAACCTATGCGCGATGAGTTGACCCGTCTTGGTATTCAAGAGCTACGTACGCCAGAAGAAGTAGAAGAAAGTTTTCCAGCGCTTAAGGGTACATCGCTTGTAGTTATTAATTCCGTGTGTGGATGTGCTGCAGGCCAATGTCGTCCAGGCGTAGCAACAGCATTGCAACATGATATTACACCAGATCATTTGTTCACAGTATTTGCGGGGCAAGATAAGGAAGCTACCAGCAAAGCTCGTGAGTATCTTGCACCTTATCCTCCTTCATCGCCTTCCATTGCTTTACTTAAAGACGGTGAGCTAGTTCATTTCATTGAACGTCACCAAATCGAAGATCGCTCAGCAAGTGATATTGCCGCAGATCTGACAAATGCATTTGACCGATTCTGTCGTTAATTGAATAGTTGAAGTGCCCTGCAGACCTAGATTGTGTCGGCAGGGTATTTGATTTTACTCAGAAGATGTAATTACGGGTACATACGGAATGAAGGCAAGGTTCATACTAAAAGCTGAGGTGAGAACATGAGTACACAGCAAGAAATAATTGCCCAATTGGGTGTCAAGCCAACGATTGACGTTGATCAAGAAATTCGGAAACGTGTAGACTTTCTTAAGGATTATGTGAAAAAGTCAGGGACTACCGGTCTATTAATTGCCATTAGTGGAGGGATTGATAGTGCTGTGGCGGCGGGGCTTTGTAAGCAGGCCACCGATGAATTGAGTAAGGAATCCGGAACAGAATATATAACTCTGGGCGTATATCAACCTTATGGGGCGCAAGATGATATTGAACATAGTTACGAAGTAGCCAGAGCATTCCAGCTAACCAAGACGGTAGAGACGAATATTGAGGAGACGGTAGACGAAATTTCCCTTGAAGTGGAGCATGCCCTGAAGAATGTGGGTATTTCTCGTCATATCACGTATCAAGGAAAAGGAAATGTGAAAGCCCGTACTCGTATGGTTGTACAGTACGCGCTTGCTTTCGAACTTAAATTGCTTGTAGTAGGAACCGATCATGCTTCAGAAGCATTAACAGGATTCTATACCAAATGGGGCGATGGTGCGGTGGATATTACACCACTCAGCACACTTAATAAGCGTCAAGTACGACTGGTTGCAGCTAAAATTGGTGTACCTCAGAGTATTATTGACAAGGTTCCAACGGCTGGGCTCTGGGAAGGCCAGACCGATGAAAAAGAGTTAGGTGTAAGTTATGAAGATAACAGTGATTACTTAGAAGGCAAAGAGATTAATCCATCGGCTCAGGAGATTTTGGAGTCATTTTATGCACGTACGGCTCATAAACGAAATACGATTCCTGGAATTTAATCTGCTCCTTCCACAAATCGACTACAATTTCATACGATTAGAGGTCCGACTTTGAAGTCGGGCTTTTTTTTGCGTCCAATCACTTACACTATTTTATATTTCATAGAACAATGTGTCAGAAAATATGACGTTTAATAGCGAAATGATATAATTTCGTAAGATATTACCCCTATTTTGTAAGAAAACACCCCTACGATCATTTGTTAAATAGAATATAATAATTTTTAACAGCTAGTTTACATAGCGTTAACCTATCTTTCCCCCTCGATTCAGCACGTCCACTTCTATTTTTCTCACATCCTAAGTCCTATACACAATATTCTATGGGTTTAAGTTCTACCTCTACAGAGGTGAATTTAATAGCAATGCCGCCGAAGAACTTCCTTGGAGGTGAATAGTTCAGCCGTTATCTACCACTTGGCATTGTATAAAAATTGAGAGATTGGGGTGTTATATGAAAACGCTTTCTAAACACTTGTACAGACAGTGGTTCACGTATTTCGCCGTTGTAGCTTTGATCATCTCGTCATTTTCCTTTACAGGACGGGCTTCAGCAGCAGCTTCGGATATTAAGGGTCACTGGGCTGAAGCTCAGCTTACGGAGTGGCAGACCAAAGGTCTTCTTAAAGGATATTCCGATGGCACATTAAAGCCAGATCATTCGATTACCCGTGCTGAACTCATCATTCTTATCAACAGATACTTTAACTATACGGACACGGCGGCGATTAAGTTCACCGATATTAAGGAATCCCAGTGGCTATATGCAGATATTGCTAAAGCGGTTAAAGCTGGATATATCAAGGGATATACGGACGGATCGATTCGTCCCAATCAACCTGTAAGTCGTGAAGAGACGGCCGTCATGTTGTCCAAAGTACTTCAACTGCCTGCGGCTTCATCAGACGCACTAAAAAACATGAAAGATGCTGCCAAAATTGCGAGCTGGAGTAAAGCAGCGGTAGGTGCGTTAGTATCTAACAAAGTGATTGGTGGATATAACGATGGTACATTCCGTCCATCAGCTAACCTTACCCGTGCTGAAGGGGTTGTCCTTATTGACCGCTCAGCTGCTGTGCAGACGGCAGGAGCACCTACTGTGCTGAATGTAAAAGAAGGTCAAACGTATAAGTCCGGTGTTCTTCCGAACTGGAAGGATGCAAGCGGAACGACAACAACAGCTACTTTGAATGGAGCAAATTATGTAAAGGGAACAGGCATTACAGCTGCTGGCGATTATACGTTGGTGGTTACTGCTATGAAACCATCTACTAAGAAAGCTTCTAGTACAACTGTAAAGTTCAAAATCGATCCGCAAACGAAGCTGGTAGCTTACGTTCCTGGTTGGAAAGATTGGTCGGACGCAAATACGGTAGATGTAGCGAAGTTAACCCATATCGACTACGCTTTTACACATGTCAAAGACAATCAATTGATTCCTTTTGAAGGCGATTTCAATGATGATCAGAACTATGCCTACCTGAACAGTCTGAGAGCAAAAAATCCGAATCTTAAAATTCTGAACTCTGTCGGTGGATGGGGTGCAGATGGCTTCTCAGATGCTGCATTTACTGCAGGTTCACGTGATATTTTCACATCCAGTATTGTGGATTATGTGAAGAAATATAATCTGGATGGAGTAGATCTGGATTGGGAGTACCCAACACAGACCTCAGGTGACATTATCAAAGCAAGACCTGAAGACAAGCAAAACTTCACTTTATTGCTTCAGACTTTACGCGAGAAGCTGAACAAGCTTGGTCTTGAAAATAATAAATACTATGAAATTTCGATTGCAGCAGCTGCTGCAGCTGCATATCCAACATGGGTAGAGCTGGATAAAATTACTCCACTGCTGGACAACTACAACTTGATGACCTATGACTTTGCTGGCGGCTGGGTGCCTAATGCTTCGCACCATACGAACTTATACGGAACAAGAAGTGTAGATTCTACCGTTCAAGCATTTCTAAAGAATAATGTTCCTGCTAGCAAGCTCGTCATTGGGGGAGCATTCTATGCCCACAAATGGACAGATGTAGCTTCCAAAGAGAACAATGGTCTTGGGGCCAAGGCTAAAGGCACAGGAGATACACCTGTATATGGAACAGTAATTGCAACGTATAACAAGGAAAGCGGTTATACCCGTTATTGGGATGAAGCTTCCAAAGCGGCGTACCTTTTTAACGGAAGCACTTTCTTATCCTTTGATGATCCTCAGTCCATGTCCGAGAAGGGCAAATACGCTCGCGATCATAAGCTGGGCGGCGCCATGTTCTGGGAATACAGTCAAGATACAACAGGAGCGCTATTAGAATCGGTATACAACGGTCTGAATGGCGTTCCATACGTAGCAGACACCACTTCTGTTCCGAATGCACCTAAAGTTGTGAACGTGATAGATGGCCAGACTTATAAGACAGGAATTCTACCGAACTGGACAGATGCCGTGGGCACTGCAAGTGCAGCTACATTGAACGGCAAGGAATATGTAAAAGGTACAGGGATTACGGAAGCTGGAGACTATACGTTAATTGTAACAGCTGCGCATGGTAAGAGCTTTAAGACAGCTAGCACTACTGTGAAATTCAAAGTCGTTCCCGAGACTAAAGTGATTGCTTATATTCCAGGTTGGAAAGAATGGTCCACAGCAAATCCTATTACTGGGAACAAATTAACCCACATTTTATATGCGTTCACTCATGTAGAGAATGGCAAGATCATCCCTCTAAAAGATCAAAAATATGATGATGCCAATTATGCCTATCTTCAAAGTTTGAGAGCGCAAAACCCGAATCTGAAGCTTCTGAACTCTGTTGGAGGATGGGGAGCGGATGGATTTTCTGATGCAGTGCTCACTTCAGCATCCCGAAATACATTTGCGAACAGCATTGTAGATTATGTGAAGAAATATAAGCTGGATGGCATTGATCTGGACTGGGAGTATCCAACACAAAGTGCAGATGGCGTCATTAAGGCTAGACCAGAAGACAAGCAGAACTACAGTACTTTCCTTAAGCTGCTGCGTGAGAAATTGAATGCACAAGGTTTAGTAGACAACAAATACTATGAAATTACGATTGCTGTAGGCGCAACCCAGAAATACCTGGATGGCGTAGAAATGCCGGAAATTATCAAGGTTCTCGACAATGTCAATTTGATGACGTACGATTTTGCAGGGGGATGGAGTACGAAGACAGACCATCATACAAACCTATATGGTGGCGCGATTAGCGTGGATTCTTCCGTGAAATTGTTCCAAAAGAATGGTGTGCCTAATAACAAGATCGTCATTGGTGCAGCATTCTACAGCCACATTTGGACGGATGTCAAATCCTCAGCGAATCATGGTCTGGGCCAAGAAGCAAAAGGCTCAGGCGATACACCAACCTATTCTGATATCGTTACAAAATACAATACTGCTGCAGGATATACACGTTACTGGGATGATACAGCGAAGGCTCCTTATCTCTTTGATGGTAAAACATTCGTAAGTTATGATGATCCGCAGTCCGTAGCTGCTAAAGCTCAATACGTATTGGACCAAAAGCTAGGTGGAGCTATGTTCTGGGAGTATAGCCAAGACAACACAGGCACTCTTTTAGATGCTCTAAATAAAGTTATTCCAGTAAAGTAACAAGACTAAGATTAAAATAGAAGATTTAGCGCTAGAACAAAGTATACAGTTATATGAGAATACCCCGCATTCCGTTCTTTGTCAGAACGTGGTGCGGGGTGTTCTATTTTTGTCGAATCACTCTCTTAGAACGATGTGTTAGATCTTAATCTATGCGCTAGATATTGGTGTATAGTTTAGTTATTGGTATATACGTTAGATATTTATATGTGTGTTAGATCTATATAGTATCTAATCTTAATATAGTGAAATGACAATTTATAGCGAAGGGGTACGTTTGCGCAGTACATCTGATATAAAAGATTCGCTGACTTCGATTGCATCTTTAAGCTGTTGGGATGCTCCTTGAAAAGGATGAACACTATTGAACGTATGATTACCGCCTTCGACGTGAATCCAAGGGATATGCGGATGGGCAGAGGTGAGTTGAGCAGAACCGACACGAAGATGATCTTCTGTTCCTTGAATCAGCGCCACTGCAAAGTCGGCATGCGTAATGCGGGAGAAGATATCATACTGCTCGGCATGGAGCTCGAGATCTTGAAGTAGTACCGCGTCTAAAGGCATAGCTTGGCCCGTACGGCCATTTACAACATAGCTAATGCCGTGTATACGCATTTCTTGCTTTTGCTGATCAGAGAAGAGGTCTAGGCGAGTAATGCCGTTCCAAGACAATACAGCCGCTAATGTGCGAGGATGATCCAGACCATAGATTAACGAAGTTCCTGCACCCCGGGAATGGCCAATTAGGATTAAAGGGAGCAATTTTAGTTCATCGACCTGTTGTGTATATGAGATAAGGGCGCTTAGATCTTGTAGTTCAAGTTGATACGTATTGATAGCGAAATCATCAAGTTCTGTAAAATCTACAGGGCTTGACCCGATACCATTATGAGAGAAATTGAACGTGATGACTTCATGATGCTGACTGAACTGTTCCGCGACATAAGGGAACATGCCCCAGTCTTTGAATCCTTTGAAGCCGTGCACAATAATAATGAGGCTATCGGCTATATCTTGTTTGCAAGGATAATGAGTGCAGTGAAGTTGTCGTCCTGTCGGTAATTGTACGTCAAAATCTGTAGTCATAATCTATTCACCTCCAGCTTCCATTATATCACATCGCTTGGGTTGGACTCGCATGAGTAGGGCGGAGTTGGTACAATGGAGGCATAGCTTATTAGCGCAAAGGGTGAAACCATTGATCTACGGAATTGGTCATGACATTGTAGATATAAAAAGGATGAACGAATTAGTACAAGGCCCTTTGGGTTCGCGTTTTTTAAAGCGTATCCTTTCGGATAAGGAACAAGTCGAAGCAAGCCTTCGAACTGCTAAAGCAGGCGAATATGTAGCTGGAAGATTTGCAGCTAAGGAAGCAGTAAGTAAAGCTTTTGGATGCGGAATCGGCCATACGATAGGTTTTCAAGATATTGAGATTATACCGGATGCATTAGGTAAGCCCATTTTGCATCTAGCACCAGAAGCGTGGGCTCGCCTTGGGATGTCAGCAGCTTTATATACGATTCATTTGAGCATTACACATGAGCGATTGATGGCTTCTGCATTTGTTATCGTGGAGAAACTGTAGACCGCCTATATAGTTAGTTCACTTAAAGGAGACCAGCATGGAGCAGGAGAACAAGGAGCAGCAGAACAACGAAATGGTGAAGAGGTTTTTCAGTACGGAGTTACTGGAGTGGTATGAAAGGTCCAAAAGAGATTTGCCTTGGCGTAGGCATCGTGATCCGTATTACATATGGGTCTCCGAGATTATGCTTCAACAGACTCGGGTGGATACAGTGATTCCTTATTTCCATCGGTTTATTGAACGATTTCCAACCTTGCAGGAGCTAGCGGAAGCGCCGGAGGCAGATGTGCTTAAACTGTGGGAGGGACTAGGATATTATTCCCGTGCTCGGAATTTGCAGCGAGGAGCACAGCAGGTGATGGAACTTCATGGCGGACAGGTTCCCAATGATAAATTAGCGGTAGCTGCGCTAAAAGGTGTCGGTCCATATACAACGGGAGCGATTATGAGTATTGCCTTTAACCAGCCTGTTCCGGCGGTCGATGGCAATGTGATGCGGGTCTTATCTCGTTATTTTTTGATCGAAGACGACATCATGAAGAATGCTACGCGAGCTGGAATGGAAGTGCTCATTGAGCAGTTAATTCCTGAAGGCAGAGCATCGGATTTCAATCAAGCGCTCATGGAACTGGGGGCTTTGGTCTGTACGCCAAAATCTCCGCATTGCTTGACCTGTCCGGTCATGATGCACTGCGAAGGCCGACTTGCCGGGATGGAGCTTCAGCTCCCCGTCAAGTCTAAGGCCAAGCCGCCTCGTCCGGAGTTCCGGACGGTGGCGCTTGTGGAAGGCACCGGCCGCGAAGCAGGCCGCGTGCTCGTGCGGCAGCGTCCTGCTGCCGGGCTGCTCGCCAGCATGTGGGAACTTCCCCACATGCTGCTGCAGGAAGCGCCCGGCGTCGCTGCCGAGGCGACGGATGAGCAGGCGATGGACCTGCTCATCCAGGAGCTGGCCTTTAGCGGCCTGTATACACGGCCGCTCGGGCCTTATATGGAAGCTGAACATACGTTCAGCCACATTCACTGGAACCTGCGGGTATATCGGATGGAGCAACTAGCGGCTTCGGTGGCAGCCGAAGCCGGTGTGCGCTATGAAGCCGCTGCAGCCCTAGAGGAGAACATGGCTCGCTCCTTATGGATTACCCGGGAGGATATGGCACTACATGCTTTTCCTAAGGTGTTTTTAACGATTTTGAATCGTTATTTTGATGAACGTGAGCAAACCTACAAGTGACCGAATCACTAACTACGAATAAATAACTAATAAAAGCCTTGGAAATGCAGACGCCTGCAATCCAAGGCTTTTATTAGTTATTCCTTATAGCGGTAACTATATAATTAAGCTTTACCAATTAATTACGTCGATTCTAATCATCACAAGGTTACATAGATACGAAAACTACTCTAATTGACGATTTTCCACAGATTTCATCTTATTTTGCTGGTCGGGTATTCGGCTCTGATCCATAATATCCTGTCCTAATTCATGGGAGCTATCTCCAATAACGTGGCGAGCAAATTGAGTGAATTGTGCCTTATGCTTATCTGCTTCATGTTTGGATTTGAGCAAATCTTTTGGATCGGGGGTAGTCATAAGATTAGCCTCCTTTTCTAGAGAGTAGCCTTACTATACCCGTCAGCATGGGATTCCATCCTTTCATCCGCAAGATATCTACTCTACTGATACTAAAAAAAGACCGCCTCGAAGGCGGTCTTCTCTTTATACTAGAGGAACATTATTTCGCAGAAGCGTAACGTTTGTTCACTTCGTCCCAGTTGATTACATTGAAGAAAGCATTGATGTAGTCTGGGCGTTTGTTTTGATATTTAAGGTAATAGGCATGCTCCCATACATCAAGCCCCAATACTGGAGTCAAACCTTCTTGCAAAGGGTTGTCTTGGTTAGGAGTGCTAGTAATTGAGAGTTTGCCGTCTTTGCCAACTACGAGCCAAGCCCAGCCGCTACCAAAACGAGTAGTTGCAGCTTTAGCGAAATCTTCTTTGAACTTCTCATAACCACCAAGTTCACTTTCAATTGCTTCGCCGATGGCACCTGTAGGGTTGCCGCCGCCATTGGGTCCAATGATAGTCCAGAACAAGCTATGGTTAGCATGTCCACCGCCATTGTTGCGAACAGCAGTACGGATATTTTCAGGAACTGCATCCAAATTGGATACTAATTCTTCAATGCTTTTGTCTTGAAGCTCAGGAGCGCTTTCGAGTGCAGCATTCAAGTTCGTCACATACGTATTATGGTGACGATCGTGGTGAATGTTCATGGTTTGTTCGTCGATATGCGGTTCAAGTGCATTCGCTGCGTAAGGCAGTTCTGGTAATTGATGTGCCATGGGTAAAAACCTCCTGAAATATAGTTTTTGTAAAGTGAGCAAAAAGAAAAGAGCATCTGCCTAAATTCCGATGCTTACACCCTTTATTAAACCGTATAATTGAGAGTAAATCAATAGGGATGATGGTAAGCACTGGGATTAGTCATGTGTACTAATACAGATTAATATACGTACATTTAACATAAATAAAGGTAATCGTTCAAATTAAGCGCTTTCAGAAGAAAACAGGTGATTTAGCGAGATAAATGTGGTTTAATGTTCATTGAAGCATAAAAATATCGTTATTTGTCAACTTTATACTCGATTAATGTAAAACGGAAAACCTCTCTTTTTACGTTAATCTATCTTGTTTAGGAAAAGGGAGATCAAATATGCGTGTACGTTCCTTTCAACTGAGTGATGCGAATCACGTAATGGAGCTTTTGCAATTGGCATTATCGGAAGATTGTTATGAAGAGACAAAGAGAGCCTTTGCTCGTCAGTTGTCTTGGGATTCCGAGCTTATCATGATTGCGGAAGCAGACGACGAGCTTGTCGGAGCACTAATTGGTACTATTGATCAGAATTTAGGTTGTATCTACCGTGTCGCTGTCCATCCGGATTATCGTAGACAGGGTGTAGGTAAAACCTTAGTTACTTCCATGGAGCAACGCTTCCAACAGCGCAATATTAGTCGAATTATGGTAGCAGGTGATGAGCATAACCAAGCTGCTATGCCATTATACGAGGCCATGGGCTATGCTGGTCGTATTATGGAAGCTTTTCAAAAGCTAAGTATTGCGTCAATGCCTTCCTTATCAAGATAGAATGAGCATTTAATATAGAGAACGCCTAATACGTCTACTTCACTTTATAGCATATCTTTCCGTCCATTGCTTTTGGCGGTTAGATATGCTTTTCTATTTATAGGAAGTCACTATAGAAATTTATTATATAAGTCACTATAAAATCATGTAAGCCGATTTCGATCGGCTTTGGCCCGTATAGAACTGAGGGATAGATATGAATCAATCTACGCAGCTACCTGTATCTTCTTGGGAGAGTCTGAAGCAAGAAATTCAGCAAGCTGCATTTTCATTAGGAATAGATGACATTGGTTTCGCGACAGCGGACCCTTTTTTGGCTTTAAAGGATATATTGATTGACCGCCGGGCCAAAGGGTACGAGTCTGGGTTTGAGGAACCGGATATCGATAAGCGGGTTTTCCCCGGACTTACTTTAGAGAACCCCGCGTCTATTATCTCGATCGCCGTGGCTCATCCTTCCAAAATGGATAATCCACCCAAATCGGAACCCGGGTCCAATCGAGGTATTATGGCTCGATCAGCTTGGGGAAAGGACTATCATTCCGTATTACGTGATGCGCTAGATCAATTGATGAATTTCATCAAAGTGCGTGTCCCCGAAGCTAGAATGGAAAGTATGGTAGACACCGGTGTTCTGAATGATCGCGCCGTCGCTCAGCGAGCTGGAATTGGATTTGCAGGCAAGAACTGTATGATCATTTCGCCTACCTATGGATCGTGGATTTACTTAGGCGAGATTATTACGAATATCCCTTTTTCCCCAGATACCCCGGTCACAGAAGACTGCGGGGAATGTACGAAATGTTTGGATGCTTGCCCTACGGGAGCATTGGTGGGTCCCGGCGAACTGAATGCACAGATATGTGTCTCTTTTTTGACGCAGACCAAAGGCTTTCTGCAAGAGGATCATATGCAAAAAATCGGCAATCGCCTTTACGGTTGCGATACGTGTCAGACCGTCTGTCCTAAGAATCGAGGCAAACATTGGAGTCACCGTCCGGAATTACTTCCTGATCCAGATATCGCCAAGCCTTTACTTCTCCCCTTGCTTGACATAGGCAATCGCGAGTTCAAAGATCGGTTTGGATCCAGCTCCGCAGCTTGGCGTGGCAAAAAACCGATTCAACGAAATGCACTGATTGCGCTAGGGAACTTCAAAGATCGCCTCGCTGTGCCGAAAATAATAGAAGTGCTGCTTACAGATCCTCGGCCCGAGCTTAGGGGGACAGCGGCTTGGGCTCTTAGTCGTATTGGTAGCCAAGAAGCCATGGACGGACTGCTACAAGCTCTAGAGAGCGAAGAGGACGAGCGGGTCATAGATAGGCTACTGAGGGCGCGTCGCAAGCTTGAAGAGACTTCCATGCAAGGAGATTCAAGGCACGCAGCAACCTGACTACCTCAGGAAGTAGGAAAGATTCTTCCGCTAAGAGCCGAATGTAAGAGAACTGCAGGCTGCCGTATGAGATAACCGCGGAGGGATTCAGTAATGAGGTATGTTAGCATTGACGATATAGAGCCGGGCCAACTACTAGGAAAAACCGTATATTCAGCTAATGGTACAGTGCTCTTGTCCGCGGGCGTGCAGTTAACCGTATATATGATTAATACGCTGAATCGTATTGGAGTTACGATGCTCTATATCAAGGATGACAATTATGCAGATGTTGAGATTCCAGAGACACTCAGTGCACAGACGCGTAAGGCTATATTTAGAGACATGACGGACACATTCAGTGCCATTCGCTCCGGCAAGGATTGGAGTACTAAAAAAATCAGTATGTCCGTAGATCAGCTTCTTAAGGACGTGCTGGATCATAAAGGAATATTGATTCATCTGAATGATATTCGTACGGCGGATAATGCCCAGTATATTCATGCTACTAATGTATGTCTGCTGTCTTCTACAATAGGATTAAATATGGGGCTTAATTTTAACCAATTGAAAGAATTGGCTATCGGTGGACTCCTTCATGATATTGGCAAGACGGTTCCTCTGCCACCAGGGGGGAGTGAGGGGAATCTGAAATATCATCACACTTGGCGCGGATTCGAGGTGCTGAAGCAGAAACGAGAGCTGAGTCTGCTCATTGCGCATACGGCGCTTCAACATCACGAGAAGCCAGATGGAACCGGAATTCCCCGAGGATTGCATAACGATGATATTCACCAGTATCCCAAGATCGTAGCGGTAGCGAATCGATATGATAATTTAGTAGGCAATGGACTTGCGGGCTTAGGTAAAATCATGCTTCCTCATGAAGCTTGCGAGAAAATGATGGCTGCATCTGAACATGATTTAGATCGTGATATTCTGATTGAATTCAATCGTATTATCTCGGTCTATCCAAATGGAACAGCGGTTAGACTTTCGTCCAAGGAAACGGGCGTAGTGGTTCGTCAGCACCGAGGACTCCCAGGTCGTCCTGTGGTGCGAATTGTGCGTGGAACGGGTGAAGATATCGTTGTGAAAGAGGTGGATTTGGGTCAGCATACCACCTTGTTTATTGAGGCTGTTCTAGCCTGATTTCCCGTTTGCCACTATGGGTTAACAATGCTATTATAATTGAGTGCGTTCGCTTGTCCGGACCACCGTCAGAATTATAATTTAGAGGTGATTGGCTATGATTTATGTCGTAGGAATAATTGCGCTTATCCTAGGTTTGGTTGGAGGATTCTTCATTGGTGTTGTGTACTTACGTAAACAGCTCACGAAGATGCAGAATGACCCTCAAGCGCTTCAGAAGATGGCTCAACAAATGGGTTACAATCTTAACGGTAAGCAAATGCAACGTGCGCAACAAATGATGAAGAATCAGAATCAACCGGGTAGACCTCAAGTCAATCGCAAGAAAAAATAGACAGGAACAGGAAGTATACTTTGTAGAAGTATAGCTTATCCTGACACTTCCCTTGAAGGAGGACACAGGTATGGCTGGCGTTAAAGATTATACGAATACTCAGGTCGGCGATCATCGGGAACAAGTAGAGCATCATATTCGCGAGATTCTGAAGCTGATTGGTGAGGATGTGGAGCGAGAAGGTCTGCTTGACACTCCAGCTCGCGTAACCCGCATGTATGAAGAAATTTTCGCTGGATATGAAGTGGATCCTAGAGAAGTACTGGGTGTTACATTCGAAGAGAATCATGAGGAACTTGTGATTGTCAAAGATATCGTGTACTACAGTCAATGCGAACACCATATGGCGCCTTTCTTCGGCAAGGTGCATATCGGATATATTCCTAGTGGTCGCATTGCTGGGCTTAGTAAGTTAGCTCGATTAGTGGAGGCGGTAACCCGCCGATTGCAAGTTCAAGAACGGATTACATCACAGATTGCAGACATCATGGAAGAAGTACTAGCTCCTCAGGGTGTCATGGTCGTCGTAGAAGGCGAGCATTTGTGCATGTGTTCTCGCGGCGTGAAGAAACCAGGGAGCAAGACCGTCACTTCCGGTGTACGGGGAACCTTCCGTTCCGATGCTGCTTCAAGAGCTGAATTCCTTTCCTTGATCAAAGATTAATGGCGCATCTGCGCAAAGGAGAAGAGCTGCTTCAAGGGTTAACCCTTGATAGGCAGCTCTTTTTTTGATTCATTAGCCCTAGAGTTTGTAGGTTAGAAAGGTTGCCATTTAATTCGTCTTGCAGATACATAGCGCTTCGCTACTTCAGGCCAGTACACGACGTTCCACCAGTCTTCAATGTATTTCTTCCGTTCATTCTGGTGCTTGAGATAATAAGCATGTTCCCAGACATCCAGGGTCAGCAGCGGAATCACATCCCACTGAGATAGATTCTGGTGTTTCTCGGCGGTGAGGATCTCCAGCCTGTGGCTGCGTGGACTCCAGACGAGAATGGCCCAGCCACTGCCTTCCACTTGTTCGGCGGCTTTGGAGAATTGGGTCTTGAATGCGTCAAAACTTCCAAAGTCCTGCCGGATTTGTTCTGCAAGAGATCCATCAGGTTTACCTCCTCCAGAAGGGCCCATGATCTTCCAGAAAATAGTGTGCAAATAATGGCCTGCCCCATTAAAAGCAAGTTCTCGTTCCCAGTGTTTGACCAGATCAAAATCTCCTGTCTTGCGAGACGATTCCAGCTTTTTTTCCGCTTTATTGAGTCCATCTACATAGCTTTGGTGATGCTTGTCATGATGAATACGCATGGTCTTCTCATCGATATAAGGTTCGAGTGCATTATAAGCGTAAGGCAAAGGAGGGAGCTTGTGTCCACCTATGGGGACAGCAGGCCCTGTCCATACTTCAATATCAGGATCCGGTTCACGAGAGATGGGCTGTTCCTCCTCACTTCTTATAGCTTGGGTCTGATCCCTAGAGTCTGTCTCCTGTTCAGTAGAGATATGGGCCAGCATATGTTGTTCTTCTATAATTTCTTCCGCGACGTCGTCGGTCCGATTCAATGTTTCTAGTACACCTACGAAATATTCCGATTCCCGGATGAAGTGGAGAATCACAACATGGGCAAGCGGTAATGCCGCAATGGCCTTGCTCTGATCGAGTATAATATAGAGCTGACGAATCCATTCCTTCGATTGCCTTAGAGAGGAATCTAGGAGACGATGCGTTTGCCTCAGTAACTCAGGAGTGGGGGTAGGAGTCGGGTTAGCTATCGTATGTTGGAGCAGATCATTTGCAGCATCCTCCGTCTCTCTAAATACAATTTCCCAGTCCTTTAGTAATTGAATATAGGCAGGTTCAAGATTCGGTACGATGGCTAAAATGACCGTCGTATGTTCTTTCTCAATTTGTTTCCAGAATCTAATCTCTTCTAAAATCCGCACAGGCAAATAAGGCCCGTAGACATAGAGCATAGCCTTGGTTCCTCCTCCTGCAAAATGACCTCTTGTAAGGGTTATGCAACAGTAGGGTTGGACTATGCTCATCTTCGGACCTCAAGGTTCTATATGCTGATGGAACCTTCACTCAGCGGAATTCATCTGCATGATTCAGGGAGAGGAACGTGGAGACTCTGCGCAAATATTCCCTAGGATGTTCACGGAAAATGAGTTCATGATGTGAATTTTCTACAATCCAGACACCTGAATTTTTGTTCGTCTGATGGGAAGCGAGCATCTCTGCGATGGGATAGGGAGCTTTCTCGTCTTCCGTCCCGTGTATGAACAGAATGGGAAAAGGATAATCTTTTTTCTTTACCTCTTGATAAGGAATCTGGCGTAAGCTGGTTCCATTTAGGATAGGGAAAAGGAATTCGAGAATCTCAATAGATGGGTGCTGAGGCAGATCCATCTTTTGTCTGATGTTATGGTAAAGGGTATCCGGTTCTAGCAAGAACGTGCTATCTAGAATCATGGCATCGATATCTTTACTAATTAAGCCAGCCTGAAGAGCTGTGCCCGCGCCCATAGAAAAGCCCCATACTACAATTTCTTTGGCGCCCCTATATTTGGCAACCTGAATGGCGCCTAGCAACTGCTGCGTCTCTTTTTTGCCTCCTGTAGCGACTTCCTTGCTGTGTTGAGCAGCAAAACCATAATCGAACATGATCACATTAAAGTCCAGTCGATGGGCAAAGTTGGCTAGATCATACATAGGAATCCAGCTTTCTTCCCGATTGGCGCCATAGCCATGGCTAAAGATAATCGTCTTCTTGGAATTACCGGCTGGGATATACCAACCCTGCATAGTTCGGCTCCCATCAATGGCTGGAAAAGAGATATCTTCATATTTCATTCCCTTAGCTAACAAGGGGTTAGAATAGACTGGAGCTACAGTGGGATTAGACAATACCCAAGCGATATAACCGTGCAGAGCCACAAAACAGAAAATAAGGAAGAAGACGATCGACAAAATCGTGGCAATGAGTACATGCTTTAATCTAGTGAATTTAGGTACAGGTGTGAGTATAAGTTCTGTATTGTCCTCTTCCCTAGGGGAAGTATGCATCAGATTACGCGGATCCGTCGGGGACATATCTCCCCTCCTTTTTTTATCATATTTATATTATTTAAGGTGTTTACCCTGTGGGCAAAGGATTAATCGGTTTTGTCGAAATTGTGGAGAAATAGACGATTCTTGAGCAATAAGATCTAAAATTATCGTAATTTGTGTCCCCGCTAAAGTCAATGATAGGAAATATATTGAATACACGTTGATAAAGCTTCTCAAGTGGGTAGACTTCTGAGGAAGAGTTCGTTATAATTTGCGTTACTAGGTTTCATAGGGTGAAACGTATGGAGAGGGGCTTCGAACGATGGAAGACCGGAAATTAACTGTTCGTGCCGTTGAACGGGCACTGGATATATTGTTATGTTTTACGAAAGAGAATGAATTAAGTCTTACCGAAATCTCCCTGCGCATTGAACTTCATAAGAGTACTGTTCATCGGTTGCTTACTACACTTGAAGACAAGGGGTTTGTTATTCGTGATTCATCCACCGATAAATATCGCTTAGGCATGAGAATTTGGGAACTCTCAGCTCATTTATCCCATGATGATGACCCAGCCGTGCTTCTTCTTCCGCCACTTGAACGACTGCGAGATCGACTGGGTGAGACGGTCAGTCTATATTTATTAGACGGAACAGACCGGATTCGCATTCAAGCAGTCCAAAGTAATCAGGCGATACGTAGAGTTGCTCCGGTTGGGGCGAGATTGCCGCTGTATGTGGGCGCCTCAAGCAAAGTACTGGTGGCTTTTTCAGATGCCAAAACGTTACAAGCTGTGCTGAACACGCCGGAATGGCCTGATTCGATAGATCGTGAGGATTATATTCGTCAAATGGAAGGGATTCGTACAAGAGGGTATGCTACGAGTTATGAGGAACGTGAACCGGGAGCTGCTGCCGTCTCTGCGCCGATATTTAATCTTGCAGGAAAGGCAGTCGCGGCCCTTTCTGTATCGGGCCCAGTAAGCCGGTTATCGGAAGATAAACTCATTGAATTTGGACCAATCTTGGTAGAAGCTGCACGTGAAATGGGTCTTATGATGCATTGAACTTGTAGTCAAGGGGAATACTTGAAAGACCGTTTCCGTATTCCAGCGGAAAGGGTCTTTTTCTATAGTATAAGGAGGGGGATGCCTACATGTTCCTGAGTCTTGGCCTATGGCTATTCATGTTCCTTACCGGGTACTCGATTCTGAGCCGTAAGTTGCTTCCGCTGTTTCCTTTGTTCAGGAAAGGATCCCTACCTGATGATTTGATGTTGGCTATTACAAAGTATTTGGGGTGCTACTGCCTTGTTATTGCTGGAAGTGGTCTACTATGGGAGCTTGCACACTTAATAAGCCCAAGCCATAGCATTAGAGTCTATGCTAATGTAATTATGATGCTGATCGTATTAACGGCCTCCTTAATGATGTTCAACAAGCTTCGAGGAGTCAGAGTGAATTCCACGTAGAAAAATAAAAGGTCATCCAGCCGTTAGGCTAAGGATGACCTTTTTATGGGCGATGATTATCTATCTTTTTTGGCCCATGCCACGATATCGTTAATAATACTCTCCGATACATGACTAGGTTGTGTATATTCCGCAGACGTGGATACCCCATCATATTCAGCTAATAAGTGATTTACTTTAGGATAAGATTTATATTCTATATCGCTTCGGTTAGCTAGCTCTTTTTTCCAAGTAGCGAATTGGTCGAGTGGAACCTGCCAGTCATTCTCCCCAGCAAGAATAAGGAGAGGGACTCTTTGTGTTTTGGCTAGATCTGTTGGTTTGTAATTATTCAGAGCGTACCACCAGTAAGCGGAAGGCAATGGGAAATTGGTAGGTAGGTTGTCTACTGAATAACGGGGATCTTGCAAGAGCTGTGCTACCGTATTAATGAGCGTAGCATTTTTCTCATACGGTGTTGTATCTCCGCCTTGGCTTTTTACCCGTGTAATTAGCTCCTGATTCTGCTCTTTCATAACATCGATAAAGGTACCACTTGGCCCCGATAAAATAATAGAACCACGGATGTTACCTTCGTTAGCATCGGCATTAATGATCAGCGGCACAGCAAATCCGCCTTGGCTATGGCCGGCTACATAAATCTTGGTCTTATCTACATTCGGCTGATTCCGAACATAACGAACAGCTTGAAGTGCATCATTCACGGTCTCTTGAAGAATGGTCGCAATCGGATTTGCAGCGAATTTGAACGTATGTTCATAAGTGATCTTGTCATATCGAAGCACACCGATTCCTTGGCTAGCTAAGCCAGCAGCTAGGTCTTTGAAAATTTTGGCACCGCCAATCGATTCATCCCGATCACTTGGACCAGAGCCATGCACAAGAACAATTACTGGATAAGCTCCACTAGTTCCTATCGGTTTCGTAAATGTACCCGGAAGGGCGAATATTCCTTCTCCAATCTGAACCTCCTCCTCCGTGTAAGAAGTGGAGCGATCGTAAGATGGACTTTGGTGTACAGCAGCATTCGTAGGTTGAACATATAAATCATCGACCTTACCTTCTTTATTCAAGCGCACAATGATATCGATAGAGGTCTGACTAGTCTTGAACGTATAGGTCACATTGGTGTGAATGGCATTAACTTTAGTGGACTTGGAGAGCTGACTAGAGATGTCACCGTACAGGCCGCTGTACCCTTTCCATAAGTTCTGTAGTGCAGCTGTAGGTATGGATAATTTCAGTGCTGGGGTCATATACTTTTCTGCCTTAGTAGCGTCCCCTGTGCTAATACCCTGGATGAAAAGATCAGCTACTTCGCCTGTAGTTACAGGAGTGGATGGAGGCGTTGGAGGTACGGGTGTGGATGGCGTTCCTGTGGACTGAGGCTTGAACCAGACTTTCAGCTGGTCGACTGCGACCATAGCTTGGTTCTTAATCACTTTCAAAGGCTCTTTAATCGTAACTGTCTTCCCATTAAGAGTGGCCTTTGTTTTGTTGACGGTGAGCACTAACTTAGTCGTTCCCTTCGTAAGGGTAACGGTCTGAGACTTGGCATTCCATACTACACCCGCACCTATTGTGGCAGCGGCTTGTCGAACAGGTACCAGTGTGCTTTTGGCTAAGGCCAGGCCTTGTGCAGCTGGTAAAGTAAGCATAGCGGTTAATGCTGCTGCGGTGACGGAACGAACGATATATTTTTTCATTGTATTTGTCCTCCTGGAATGGTTGAGAGTGAAATACCATGATGTAGATCTAAGGTGAGATTAGAAGTGACGTTCGGCAAAGTCATAACGAAAATGACCTGAAAAAAATTAAATTTGCACATTGCTTAACTTAGCATGAAAAGTGGCATGAGATGAAAAGGGCTTAGTTGTCGGATTACCATGCAGCAATAATTGAAATGATCACTGAAATTATAATAGGACCTAGTAAAATTACAAATCCCATCGGTCTTCCAAAATTCAAAGTCCAGCCAATTCCCATCCTCTTTTCTACAAATAGAGAAGGGTCATTCGGATTCACATAAATTCCTCCAAGCTTCCAGTAAGTATCATCATGAGCAGGATGAGCACTCGGGTTAACCATTGTCCCTTTTCTCAAACGAATTCCTCCTTGACCTGTATGAAGGGATAAGAAAAAGATACTGATTAAGATACATAGAGGCATCCCTAAAGATATAATGGCTAAGGTAGTGGGCTCAATACGTCTGAACATGCTGAGCTGCATGAGACTGAACAATAAAATCATTACGAAGCCCATAAGGATTGTGAACATCGACCATTTACGGCGGAACAGGACCTGATGTTGAATGGATTCCTCCGTATTTCCCCCAGCCTGTGTCTGCTGTTTGCTTTTCTGGATAATGACATTAGTGGACCAGAAAATAAGCAGCATGACGATCTGTATCACATTGGGAAGAAAGATGCGCATATAGGTCTTATTCCCTACGCGATCCGCATTTCCCTGCCAATTGTAGTGCATAATTAGTCGATTTGGTGCTAAATCATAGTAGTTCAGGGCGAGTAAGAAGCAAGTGAGGATGACTCCTAGGTGAATAAGGAACCACAGATTAGAATGAACTAGCTTGCGGCGATGGAAAGAAGTATCAATGACTATTGTGTACTTCGCTAGTGTTGTAGCTGGCTGCGTGGCTTTGAATTTTTTTGTTTTGCTATAGAAGATAAATTGGATCAGAACAAATAACACAACTGTCATTAAGGTGTAGATGGTTACGGATAATTGTTGAACAGCTTCCTTCCCCGTGAACAAAAGGAGGGCTAAAGTCAGCCATAAAATTCCCTGCAAAAGAACATTAATCTGAACAAATTGACGCCGCATGGTTGTAAGTGTCTTACCTAAGAACATTTCTTCTGTGACGGATACGCCAAAGCTCATGGTTCTTCGAGTTAGATAAGGTGTCGAAATTAGTAATGCGTCTATACATGCGAACGTAATAAGCAGAATGCTTGAAAATAGCCAAGACATGCTCTCTCACTCCTTTCTCAGTTAGGTCGGATCTCGTCATAAAGACGGTTGATCATGTTAAGCATTTGTTCCCTCTCCATGCCGCGTAATATGGCCTCAGCAAGTATGGGACGCAGTTCACTTGTCTGACGATCTAGGAATTCTGCAGTAACGAGCGGCATTCCGTCGGGATGAACAACAACTCCTTTTTGACGGTGGATTTGAATATATCCCTCTTGCTTCAACAGGGTATACGCTTTGTTCACAGTGTGCAGATTAATCCCGATATCTGAGGCCATGCTCCTTACTGAAGGAAGTGCTTCGCCAAATTCTAACTCGCCACGAGCGATGCCTTCAATAATCTGATTGTATAATTGAGTGTAGATGGGGAGTTCGGACTGCATATCTAGTTGAATGAGCAAGGGGTACCTCCTTTGCATCTGTTATACATATAATATAACAGATGTATTCTAAGAGTGAAAGTTAATTTTAAATTTTTTTTGCTACAATTTGGATTTGAATGGACTTACCATATAGTTAAAAGGATGACCTAGTTATAGCTGAGCCTGATATAACGAACTCTTCAATGAAGAGCAAAGGAAACAGGGACTATAGCATGACCAGAATTGCCAAAAATGTTATAGAACTTATTGGAAATACCCCTTGTTAGAACTATCTAAGCATGGTGAAGGATTACACCCCAAGAGTATCCTGCTTACGAAGCTGGAATATTTTAACCCTTCTTGTATTCTATAGCCCTTAAGTAAATGGATAGTTCTAATAACAAAAAAAGGAGCCGGCTCATAGCCGACTCCTTTTTTTGAATATCTAGATTAGGATTTGATCTCAGAAGCTTCGATCATTTGACGAAGAACCGTCTGTAGAATACCACCATTGTGGTAGTAATCTACGTCTACCATGCTATCTAGACGAGCAACCGCAGGGAATTCAAACTGCGTACCATCTACGCGTGTAGCAATGACCGTAAGCGTCTGACCTGGCTTCACATCATTGTCGATGCCCAGAATATCGAACGTTTCCGTTCCATCCAGTCCGAGAGTCTTCCAGCCGTGTCCTTCTTGGAATTGAAGCGGCAGAACGCCCATTCCTACAAGGTTACTACGGTGAATCCGCTCGAAGCTCTCTGCGATGACAGCTTTGACGCCAAGCAAGAATGTACCTTTGGCTGCCCAGTCACGTGAACTTCCTGTACCGTATTCTTTACCTGCTAGTACGACAAGGTTCGTTCCAGCATTCTGGTAGTTCATCGATGCATCATAGATAGACATGATCTCATCCGTAGGTAGATATTTGGTTACGCCACCTTCTGTGCCCGGAGCTACTTGGTTACGGATTCGGATGTTGGCGAAAGTTCCGCGCATCATGACTTCGTGATTACCCCGACGTGAGCCGTAAGAGTTGAAATCTTTACGTGCAACACCATGCTCATTCAAATAGATACCCGCTGGGCTTGTAGGCGTAATATTACCTGCTGGAGAGATATGGTCCGTAGTTACGGAATCTCCTAGCAAGGCAAGGACACGAGCTCCGCGAATCTCTTCGATATCCTGAACGCCATCTCCAATTTTTGTGAAGAATGGAGGGTTAGCAATGTAAGTGGATTTGTCATCCCATTCATACAATTCTCCCTCAGGTACAGGAATGGAGTTCCAACGTTCATTTTGTGTAAATACATTCTCGTACTTGCTACGGAACATAGCTGGACTAACGGATAGTCCGATCGCATCTTTAATTTCTTGTGAAGACGGCCAGATGTCTTTAAGGTAGACCGGGTTGCCTTCTGGATCATGACCGAGTGGATCATTTTGTAGATCAATATTTACGGTACCTGCAATAGCGTAAGCTACTACGAGTGGTGGCGAGCCAAGGTAATTGGCTTTGACTTGGGCATGAACGCGGCCCTCAAAGTTCCGGTTACCTGAGATGACAGCTGCCACCGTCATATCATTTTCACTAATGGCTGCACTTACTTCGTCTGGCAGTGGACCGGAGTTCCCGATACATGTTGCACAGCCATAACCAGCTACATAGAAGCCAAGCTGTTCTAGGGAACGAATTAGACCTGCTTTTTCCAAGTATTCCGTTACCACCAGAGAACCTGGAGTTAAGCTTGTTTTTACATAGGCAGGCTTCGTAAGACCGCGTTCGATCGCTTTCTTAGCCAGCAATCCTGCTCCAAGCATAACACTTGGGTTCGATGTATTCGTACAGCTTGTAATCGCGGCGATTACGACTGCACCTGTCCCCATTTGGCTTACTTCTCCATTAGGATGCTTCACTTCAACAACTTGAGCGATTTTATCATCACTAAGGCCATAGCCGCCTTTTTCTACAGGGGTACGGATAATGCCGTTAAAGTTGGATTGCATTTCAGTTAGTTCTACACGGTCTTGGGGACGCTTAGGTCCAGCCAAACTCGGTACAACCGAAGCCAAATCCATCTCGATCAAGTCGCTGAACTGTGGATCTACCGTATCGCTTGTACGGAACATACCTTGTGCTTTGTAATAAGCTTCAACTAGAGCAATTTGCTCATCTGGACGACCCGTGCTGCGTAGGTAGTTCAACGTCTCATCATCTACAGGGAAATAACCTACTGTGGCACCATATTCAGGAGCCATGTTAGCTACTGTAGCGCGGTCAGCTAGACTGATGTTGGATAGACCCGGTCCGTAGAACTCTACGAATTTGCCTACAACACCTTTTTTACGAAGCATTTGAGTTACAGTTAGCGCCAAGTCTGTAGCTGTAGCGCCTTCAGTTAGGCTACCTACAAGCTTAAATCCGATTACTTCCGGAGCTACGAAGTACAAGGGTTGACCAAGCATACCTGCTTCGGCTTCAATTCCGCCCACGCCCCAGCCCACTACGCCAAGTCCGTTGATCATCGTAGTATGGGAGTCCGTACCTACCAAGGAGTCTGGGAATACAACAGTCTCGCCATCAATGGTCTTCGTAGCAGCTACGGAAGCCAAGTATTCTAAGTTAACCTGATGCACGATACCTGTTGCCGGTGGAACAGCGCGGAAATTATTGAAAGCCGTCTGTGCCCAGCGAAGAAAGCGGTAACGTTCTTCATTCCGTTCAAATTCAACATTCATATTATATTCGAGTGCATCTTCTGTACCGTAAGCATCGACCATAACAGAGTGGTCAATAACAAGGTCAACCGGAACGAGCGGGTTGATCTGCTTCGGGTCGCCGCCAGCTTTCTTCACGGTGTCGCGCATAGCAGCGAGATCGACAACAACGGGAACACCTGTGAAGTCTTGCAATACGATACGAGCGGGGATAAAAGGAATCTCCTTATTGCTGTCTTGACCTTCGGTCCAGTCCGCAATTTGTTTTACATGTTCAGGGGTAATGGCTCTACCATCAAATTGTCTAACAGCCGCTTCAAGCAATACTTTAATAGAAAAAGGCAATTTGGATACATGGCTGAAGCCTTGTTGTTCAAGCGCTTGTAGATCGAAATAACGGTAGCTTCTACCGCCTACTTCTAAGTTCTTGGATACGGAAAATTGGTCGTGAATGGGCATCTGTGAACCTCCTAGTTTTTTTGCGAAAGAAGCATAGACATTGCAATCATCTTCTATAGACGTAAAAGCAATGGCAAAGCCGTGCTTTTCGACTTTCTTTTTCATAACATCATTCATTAATGAGAGCTAAGTTGTTCCATTAGATGAAACGTAATTTCAAAATATTTCTTACTTAAGTATACCGCCTCTTCCTTAGTGAGTAAAGTATTTTTTGCGCCTAAATTGCGGAAATATACTGGAAATTTTGCGATAGTTCAGGGTATGTTAGAGGCTTATCCGCAACATACTGTCCGCTCTTGAATCATATAATTTTAAGCAAGGCTTGTGGCCTAACAATTCGTTCAATTATTGATGAAGATAAGAACAAAAATTGACCTTACTTATGGAAAGGTGGCACTCATAATGGCTGAAGAATGGAAAGGGGCCTTATCTGCCTATATCCAACAGCAGAATAAGGATGAAGTGGATTATCGCCCGCATACCGTGCCTACAGTAGTTACGGATTTGGATTATTTGGTGCAACGTGGCGAACGGAAGCAAATGCTTGAAGCATGGTATAAGAAAAGAAAAGCGACACCGCTGCGCAGTGAGACGAGAGCAAAATTACTGCGAGAGGTTGAGCAGCGTGAAGGGGAAGTAGAGATTGATCTAGAGTTCCACCGAACGATCTATTATGAGAAGGGCGGCGTCTCTCATAAGGAAGAACGAATCGATTATGAACGTCTAACACTACAGCGAGAGAATAGAGATTGGTCTATAATTCGCGTAGTCGTGCAGGTCCCAGAGCGCCATCCGGTAACAAAGCTTCCCCATAATGAACAGTATACAGATCAAGATATTCCAATAGCTCAGGGTCGTCCCTATTTAAATAATAAAGTACTTGGCGACGGGGGAAGAAGCAGGTCTAGTATATATAAAAGGGCAGAAGCTGCCGATTATGCAGATCGATGGTGGGATAAAACAAACCCGGAATTTGCCGATTTTGCAGTAGATTGCACGAATTATATCTCGCAAAGTCTCTTTGCAGGGGGCGCTCCAATCAACTATACTGGAAAAAGAGAATCGGGCTGGTGGTATAAAGGTTATGTCGGAAGCAAAGAGGCTTGGAGCTATAGCTGGGCTGTGGCTAACAGCTTGGAGCGCTACTTAAGTAGAGGCGGACTGGGTGCGACAATTGTCGAACGTCCAGAGCAACTAGACCTAGGAGATGTCATTATCTATGACTGGGATGGCAAGGGTACGTACGGACACAGCACGATAGTAACTGCTTTTGATGCTTCCGGCATGCCGCTTGTAAATGCTCATACCACAAGTAGTAAGCACAGGTATTGGGATTATCAAGATTCCTATGCCTGGACGAAGAATACCGTGCACCGCTTATTTCATATAGCGGATCGGTTCTGAACATAAAGTGAAAAGAGGTTAACCATGGGACAGGATAAGTTAACCGTTGGTCTAGTATACGGCGGGAAGTCTGGAGAACATGAAGTGTCGCTTCAAACGGCCTTCGCAGTGATGAATGCATTTAATTTTAACAAATATGATGTGCTTCCTTTCTATATTACGAAGCAAGGCGAATGGAGAGTAGGCTCTAAGCTTCATGCTCCTTTCGCTGATTTAACTCATTTGCGTCTTGAAAAGGAGGCAGGGGACACTTCTATAGCGATCCAGCAATTGTTCAGCAAGCTGGCTACAGGTCAAGCGGCTGTAGATGTGGTATTCCCACTTCTTCATGGAACTTATGGAGAAGATGGTACGATTCAAGGATTGTTCGAAATGGCAGACCTTCCCTACGTAGGTGCAGGTGTGCTTAGCTCAGCGGCAGGTATGGATAAAGTAGTAATGAAGAAACTTTTTGCCGATGCGGGACTGGAACAATGTAAATATTGTTATTTCACTGGCCCTCAATGGGAACGTAACAGCCATACGCTAATTCAGGGGATTGAAGATAAGCTGGGTTACCCATGTTTCGTGAAGCCGGCTAATCTTGGATCTAGCGTAGGAATCTCCAAAGCCTCCAATCGTGATGAACTGCTTAAAGCCGTAGACTATGCGTTCCGCTATGATCTGAAAGTTATCGTAGAGGAATTTGTACAAGCCCGTGAAATTGAAGTGGGTGTCCTAGGTAATGATGATGCGGAAGCCTCGGTGCCGGGTGAGGTTGTGTCGTCTAGTGATAGTGAATACTATGACTATCAAGCTAAATATTTGGATGGTAAGTCTCAAATGGTCATTCCAGCTACAATAGATACGGAACTTGCGGAGCGGATTCGCGAACTCGCCGTAAAGGCGTTCAAGGCCACCGAAGGCAGTGGCTTATGTCGTGCAGATTTCTTCCTTACAGCGGATCAATCGATTCTAATTAATGAAGTGAACACGATGCCTGGCTTCACGCCATTCAGTATGTATCCCCTCCTGTGGAGAGAGACTGGTGTATCCTATGAATCCCTATTGGATCGCTTAATTGATCTAGCTCAACAGCGCTATGATGCTAGGCAGAATCTGGACTTCAACAATGGAGTGAACTAAGTATGGGATTTCAGACAGAGTTCAACTCCGTGTGCAAGTTCAAAAATGAGCAGGAATTGTATGAACTGATGGAATATGGCCGGGGTAAAATGGTGAAAACCGGACTCCGCGTGTTCCCGACAGGTCAGAAAGTCATTGCCTATACGCCGGACAACCGAGCTGTAGCTATTGTTAAAATACAGGGCTGTATTGCGGAGATTAATTTTAATGGGGAAGAAGTGACAGAAGTCGAAATGTCTCTGATTCGTCCACTGACTGATGAAGAATCTCGTGTGCAGACAGCTTTAGCTTATGAAATGTTCTTCTCAGACCATGCATGATTTGAGTCTAGTTGAGGAATACCAATCTATAAGAGTTGGAAGAATCGTTAATCCACTGTGATTAACGGTTTTTTTGGCAATGGATATAAAAAAAGAAGGTGAGCACAAGTGATCGTACGATTCGGTTATGTCGCTATGTCTACACGGGTTAAGAATGCATCGCCTTCCAAGACCATGACCTACAAGAGCTTCAGTCAATTGGCAGACAGACCGGCTGCCCTGCGTAGGTTAGAACACGTAGCTGCTGAGAATTTGCATAATACCCTACGCTTACTTAAGCATAATCGGGCTTATGATATTAAAGTATATCGGTTCTCCTCTAAGATGATTCCTCTGGCTACTCATGGAGAGTTAATGGATTGGAATCCTTGGCCTGCGCTTCAAGCGGATTTCAAGGCGATTGGCGACTATGTCAAAAAGGAAGACATGCGTGTCTCTTTTCACCCGGATCATTTCACGGTATTAAGTACACCTCGTCCTGAAGTGCTTGCGAGTTCAATTCGTGATTTGGATTACCATATCATGATGCTTGACGCTATGGGGCTAAATGCACGCTCAAAGAATAATATTCATATTGGTGGAGCATATGGAGATAAGCCTTCGGCGGCTGAACGATTTAAGGAGAATGTCCTACAATTACCCAATAAAATTAGACAGCGTCTTACATTTGAGAACGATGATAAAACCTTTAATGCCTTAGAGACGCTAGCAGTCTGTGAGGAACTTCAGATGCCTATGGTACTTGATATTCATCATCAATCGGTCAATCATGAGGGAGAAGATCCTGCTTCCTTATGGCCACGTATTCAATCTACATGGCAAACGGCATATGCACAGGCAGATTCTTCAGCTTCCGATCCGCTTCCTCCAAAGATACACGCTTCTAGTCCGAAAAGTATCACGGATCCTCGCAGTCATGCCGATCATGTGGATGTAGGCCCACTGCTGGATTTTCTTAGGAAAATTGCACCCATCACTGACAGGATAGATGTAATGATCGAAGCGAAGTTGAAAGACGGAGCGCTTTTCAATCTAATGGAGGATTTGGCTCTTTATAGCGCAGAGGGCGTTCGCATATTAAATGAAGCATCGGTTGAAATTTTAACTTAAGGAAGGAAAAGAATCATATTGTTTCAAGGAGGCTCTCTGGGTACAATAAGGACGGTTAGATGATGAAATCAGTGTTGTCTAATGGTTAATATGTGGGGAACCAGAAAATTCTGAAAACGATAGGAAAGTGGATTATATATCGAGAGTGTCCCGAGATCTTGATTTTGGGACACTCTTTTTTTACTGAAGATAAATCATTTTTTGTGAAGTGAAAATTACTCTTCAGTAGTCCTTTTCTCTCCAATAATCAATTAATACTTAAAAAAGGTTTAGAATTTTTTTTCATATGAAAATAAGGCTAAAAATTGCGTGTTTTTGCATTGACTATGAATAACTTTTTCGGGTAACGTATAGATTGGAAACAGGAAAAAAATAGAAAATATAAGTAGAGAGTTGAGTGAGGACGTTGAACCTGAATGTGAACCCGAATATCAGCCCAGAGCAAGATCCTTATATGGTGAGCAGTAAGAGTCCGACGGCCGTAGCTATTAACGCCGCTGCTAAGACGGGCCAATGGATTAAGAGCAGGCTCGGAAATATTAAGGAACTCGACATAAAGCAATCGGCTCAAGATTTGGTGACGGATGTGGATAAAGGCGCAGAACTCATGATTCGCAAATTAATTTTAACGCATTTCCCCGATCATGCTTTTCTGGGGGAAGAAGGAGTAGAAGCGGCATCAACAGAACCTATGGATGCCTTAGAGGATGCGGAATATCTGTGGATTGTAGATCCAGTTGATGGGACTACAAATTTTGTTCAAGGTTTTCCTTATTTTTGCATTTCCATTGCTTTAGCACATCATGGTGAACTTATCATTGGTGTGATCTATGATCCGATGCGTGATGAAATGTTCGTGGCTGAGAAGGGTCGCGGTGCTTATATGCATGGTACGCCAACTGCGGTCTCGTCAGAGGATACACTTGCTGACAGTGTAATAGCCATTGGATTCAACCCGGAGCGTGATTTTGCTTTGCCTCTAAATTTAAAAGGGATGCAGGCCCTTGCCCCACGCACTCGAAGCCTAAGGGCCATGGGATCGGCAGCCATGCATTTGGCTTATGTAGCGGCCGGAAGACTAAGCGGGTATTACGAAGTAGGACTGAACTCTTGGGATATTGCAGCAGGGGTATTACTTATTCAAGAGTCCGGCGGTAAAGTGACAGATACACAAGGGCAGGCTTTTCATCTTGGCGCGCGACATATTGTAGCTACGAATGGTCACATGCACCAAGAGCTGATTCAAGTGATTGAGGAAGCGGGAGCTTCAGGGTATTAATACAATCATGTTCATACATGTCTCATAAAAACAGCTTTAGAGGTAGCCCTACACACACTAATATAAGTATTCAGGAGGCAGACACCATGAATGAGGATAAGCATAGTGAACAAGAACAGGAATTAGAAAGAGAGCTTCGGGCATTGCTAGAGAGTGGGAAGCTCACTCCAGAGGAGAGGGATCAAGAAGAACGCAGACATCTCTCTCCTAGATATGAGATTCGTATTCAGACTCCGCTGGATCCTATTGCGGAAGAAACGAAGAAATTACGAACAATGGCTAAGGAAATAGATCCTCGGTATGACGATTATTTGAAGAGAACCGATCGGCCAGGTCATAACCGCGATGAATAAGTTGCAGGTCAACAATATCTAATTTTCAAAATATCTACTTAAAATTCAGAGAGGAAGGTGTGTTTGTGTACGTTGAGGGGAAACATCAATATAAATCACTTATTGCAGGGATTGCTGTGCTGGGAATGTTAGCAGGGGGATCTGGAGTCTATGCAGCAGATATGCCGGCATCTTCTGTACAGGCCGCCCAGCCCGTTGCAGTTCAACAACTCAAACAAGTATATCGCATCGTAGCACTTGGAGATTCCGTAAGTGCAGGTTACGAACCTAGCTTTAGAACAGAAGCTAATCCCAAACCATATGGGTACGTAGAGCGTTTGAACGAACAAGGGCTGTTTCGTGGCAGAACACAGACTTCCAATTACGGTATTCTAGGGCTAACTACAGAGGGATTGCGTAATTATATCGGTGCAGTTAAAGAGGGAAGAACATTAACTCCAGACTCTATTCAACTGGGTCTACTAGATCCAAGAATTGCACAATTTGGTACAGGGACACTTACAGCAAAAGCCGATCTACAAGCTGCAAATGTCATTACCCTTTCTATTGGAGGCAATGATGTAACGCCCCTGATGAAAAGCTTAACGAACCTCTCTTTATCAGAAGTAGAAGCAGATACACAATTGAAGCAGCTTTTAGCTAATTATGCGGTGAACCTTAGACAGGTGTTGAATGATCTCACGATTATCAATCCACAAGCCTTAATCGTTATTGCAGATCAGTATCAGCCTGTTCCGCAGCTTGCAGGGGCCGCAGCTTACTTGAAGTTGGAAAAGGCGGCAAGTGATTTCTCAGCATGCGTTGATAGCTTAGTAGCGGAATTCGCTGCCAAAGGAGCTAATATCAAAGCCGCACATATTGCTAAAGCCTTCGTAGGCAATGAAATATCCTATACGCATATATTTAGTGATACCGATATTCATCCTAATCAAATGGGGTATGAGGTGATCGCCAAAGTATTTTCCGATATAATTTGGGGAAGTTCGAAAAAGCTCGCGCAGCGCGAGGATCCTGCACAAATTGCGGTTGTTGTAAGTGGAAATGAACTGAATTCCCCATATCATCCTACGGTGAAAAATGGACAGACGTTCTTACCCATAAAAGATATTGTGAGTGCGATTGGGGCTACTTCCGTATGGGATACTCGGAGTAATACGGCCAGCATCAGCTACGGCAGCCGTAAAGTCAGCATTACGATTGGATCAAAGACCGTTCTTATCAATGGAGTAAAGATACCTACGGCAAGCCCAGCTTATCTAGCAAAGTTCGGCAAGGAGACCAAGACGTTCGTTCCTCTAGCCTTACTGGCGCAGGGATTGGGTCTAGATGTACAGTATAGTTCCAAGCTGAATACAGCATTTATTAATTTATAATCTTCAATGGATATTGAGTAAGTCATCATGTCAAAAAGGAGTGTCCTCAAAGCCGGATAGGGCTGAGGGCACTCCTTTTAAGTATATTTGAGTATAATGGAGATCTATTTTTATTCTGCGACGAAATAAAGTCCTAAGGGTACAGATAAGAAGGGTTGAATCATGGTGTTCAATGTAAACGTAGGCTGACTTGTAATGAAACGCGTCTGCGCTCGGCCGAATGCAAAAGTCTGAAGCGGGGATTGATCTAACTTATAATGAATGAACCCTGTGGCTTCACTTCTTGGCGCCGAACCATATAATGTACGTACTGTATTTAGACCTGTATTATTCTCAATATGAATAGCATAGCTCAGATCCGTATACCAGTAGGCTCCGCGTTGTTTTTTATTATTTCCTACAACTTCAACAGCTTTAGCGAGGGGTATTCCGGCCGTCGTCCAACGTGTCATTAGACGCTCCTGCTCTCCGGTATAAGCAAAGGGCTCAGAATCGCTAATCTTGATAGATTTAGCTGGATTATCTGGAGTTAATTCGACGTTGACCTCGACCGTTCTTGCGGAACTTGGAAGAAGGCCCCGATAATCGTCTCCCGTCTTAAAGTCATAATTCGTTGGGGCAATGCGCGGACTCGCGGCATAGGTCTTCAAATTAACCGTACCGTTGTTCGTAGCAATATCCGATACATTAACGGCTTCATTTTGACCCGTCTTTACGTTCACAGCTCGGAAATCACCGATATAATTCAGCGCTTGATAAGGTGCAACAGCGTAAGCATAACAGATGAAATAGGAGCCACCTGGTGGTATTGTAGCTATATAACTACCGGTGGAAGGCTTACCTAAAAATTGCTGGACGGAGCCTACTGCCGACGAGGCGGGATCGGCTGAGGTTCCATAGGAATAACCCTGCTTTTTCATGTATAACTTAACGGGTTGGGAAGAAGGATTTTGTACATTCATATAGAAATTTAGTTTCTTTTTAGTGGCATTCGTATGGACTGACCAGAAGCGGAAGCTTCCTGTTAGCTTATCTCGGTACAAGGTTGCATTGACTTGGCTGACTTTGGAGCCGTCGGTACGATTACCATCCCATAGGGTCTCAGGGGCATTAGATACAAAAACGGATGTACCTCCCTTTTTGAAGGTAATGGTATCTTGGGAGTTATCAGCTTGACTCAGCGTTACTGCTGTGTCAGGGCGGGAGATGACCTGTCCGACTGAAGCGGCAGCACTTGTTTGTCCTGTCGCAAGCATGAACATGATAGTGGTAAGCATAATACGTGAGAACCAGTTAGAAATTGAATGTGTCATAAACCTCCATTAATTAAATTATTGAAGAAATTGTAACCGTATATAGAGACGACTTTAATTGGAAAAAGTTGCGAGTTATTTTTTGAAGCTCTGATCGAACCATACGAATCACTGATCGAACAATACGTTGCATAAAAATATACATAAAGACTTCAGCGGAATGAGATATCAGCTTAAGCACAAGTTACAATCACTTCAATGGAAAGAAGGTTCACAAGCGCTAGATGTGTCTATAAAAGGTATACAGAAATCCTGTATGCCCCATACTTCAGTTACGATCTTTTATAGGTCGGATATGGCTCAAATGCAGTCATAGTACAATATCTTCGTTAGAATGGATGGAGGAAGACCTATGTTCGAACAGATGAAAGGCGCCATTTTTGATCTGGATGGCGTTCTTGTCGATACAGCGAAATATCATTTTCTGGCTTGGAGAGAGCTTGCGAATCAGCTTGGGTTTGAATTTACGGAACAGGACAACGAACGACTCAAAGGTGTTAGTCGCATGGAATCCTTGCGTATTCTACTAGAAATAGGGGGATTACATCTTTCAGAGCATGAACTATTACAGCTTGCCGCTAAAAAGAACGAAAAATATGTAGAGTATATTTCTAAGTTGAATGATTCCGAGCTATTGCCAGGCGCCAAGGCCTATCTAATTGATTTGCGTGAGCAGGGAATTCAAGTGGCCTTAGGCTCAGCCAGCAAAAATGCAAAATTTATTCTTGATCAATTGAATATAGCTTATCTGTTTGATGTTGTAATTGACGGAAATCAAGTCACGAAAGCAAAGCCAGATCCTGAGGTGTTCTTGTTAGCAGGTCAAAACTTAGGACTTGAACCGAAGGACATCGTGGTCTTTGAAGATGCAACTGCAGGAGTTGAAGCGGCTCTTGCTGCGGGTATGCGAGTAGTTGGTATTGGACAGAAAGACGTGTTGCAACGAGCGGATCTAGTTGTTGCGGGGTTATATGAACTTCTTTAAAATAATTAATTTAAAAAGACGAACCTTAATCCAGTGTAATTTGGAATGAAGGTCCGTCTTTTTGCTAACTATTTATGTTTTAAGAACATCCTTATATTCAGCATGCTTCTCGAACTGATGAGCTGCGTAAGAACAGACAGGCGTGATCTTTACACCTTCAGTGCGGGCTTTGTCTACCACTTTCTTGACGAGTTGCTCGCCGATAGACTGTCCACGAAGCTGCTCAGATACCAGTGTGTGGTCTATTGTGAGGCTTCCATCTTGCTCCGTCACATACGTAATTTCGGCAATGGATTCACCCTCTTGTTCTACAAAAAATCGTCCTTCTTCGGATTGAATTGTAGGTTCCATAAGTTAGCTGCCTCCTTAGATTGTGTTGTCGGTATTGTACTACACTAGGTTAAGGAAACCAAATTGCTTAGAGGGAATTGAAAATATGAAAAAATTAGATACGCCAACGTGGTGCAAAGAACACCTTAGGTAGCAGTTAACCTTACTGTAAAAGCTTACAGCAAAGATTTAAACGCACGATCTGCGGCTTCGAGCGTAAGATCAACATCTTCATCCGTATGAGCCGTAGTCAAGAACCAAGCCTCATACTTAGAAGGTGCTAGGTTAATTCCTTGATCAAGCATGCTGCGGAAGAACGCAGCAAACTTCTCTCCATCTGTATCTTGAGCTTCCTCATAATTCGTTACAGGGTGATCACAGAAATGAGTGGAGAAAGAACCCCGAATTCGGTTAATCGTCAAAGGCACTTGATGACGAGCCGCAGATTCGGCTAAGCCTTCGGTTAGTCGAAGGGCTAATCGTTCCATTTCCTCATATACCCCCGCAGTTTGTAGCACTTCAAGGCAGGCAATACCGGAGGAGATGGAGGCAGGATTACCGGCCATTGTACCAGCTTGATAAGCTGGACCCAGGGGAGCGACTTGCTCCATGACTTCACGTGTTCCTCCATAAGCTCCAATCGGAAGACCACCACCAATAATTTTACCAAGAGCAGTTAAATCAGGCTGAATGGCTTCATGATTCTCAAGTCCAGCATAGGTCTGAGTAGAGCCATAGTGGAAGCGGAAGGCCGTAATGACTTCATCATAAATCACGAGTGCGCCATATTTACGGGTCAGACGGCATAAGTCTTCAAGGAATCCGGGCTTCGGCATCACCATACCGAAGTTACCAACGATCGGCTCTACCATAACGGCGGCAACATCATCACCCCATTTGTCTAGAGCAGCTTGAAGGGCTGGAATATCATTGAAGGGAACGGTGATGACTTCACTTGCAATACTTACAGGAATGCCCGCACTATCTGGAATACCTAAGGTAGATGGACCAGAGCCTGCCGCAACTAGGACTAAATCGGAGTGCCCATGGTAACATCCAGCAAATTTGATGATCTTATTCCGTTTGGTGAAGGCGCGAGCAACACGGATCGTTGTCATGACCGCTTCCGTACCTGAGTTGACAAAGCGCACTTTGTCCATGGAGGGAATGGCTTCTTTTAGCATCATAGCTAATTTAATTTCAAGTTCTGTAGGTGTACCATACAAGATGCCGTTCGCTGCTGCCCGCGTAATAGCTTCTGTGATATGGGGATGAGCATGACCTGTAATGATAGGCCCATAGGCTGCTAGATAATCTACATACTTATTTCCATCCACATCCCAAAAGTGCGAGCCTGAAGCTTTGGCCATAAAAACAGGCGCCCCGCCCCCAACCGCTTTGAAAGAACGGGAGGGGCTATTGACGCCGCCGACAATGTGTTGAAGTGCTTGTTCATAGAGTTGCTCAGATTGCTTGCGGTTCATACGTATGACTTCCTTTCTATTGTACAGCCTGCTGTCTTTTATGAAGTGAAAGATCCATAAGGTGAATGATTATTTTCCTGAAGTGGAAGATCCGGTATTCGTGTTGCTCTCAGGGGTCTCTGAAGATGTTCCGGAATTCGTTGTTGTACTTGACGTAGGAGCACCGCTATCGCTTCCTTTATCCTCGGCAGTGCCATTCAGTATATCTTGGACGTATTTCTTTAACTTCGTTTCACTGCGAACCCCAAGGACAGCACTGCCCCCAACGGTTTTCTCCACCAACAAATCCATCGGCGGAATTTGTGTACTACTGGTCATTTGACTATCGTACCCTACGTTAGCCAATTTCCACATATCATTAACCGTCATATTCGTATCAATATAAGGGTTAACCTGATCTAATATGCTAGGCAGTTTCATAATTGAGGTAGTAGATTTCATTTTGTCGGCTACCGCTTTGAGGAAATTCCGTTGGCGCTCTGTCCGAGTGAAATCTGACAGGGCATCATGACGGAAACGGACATATTGGAGCGCTGTTTTGCCATCAAGATGTTGGAATCCTTTTTTGAGATCAATATCATATTCATGCTGATCCGCAGCACTGGTATAATGCATATCTTTCTCTACGTCAAAATCGACACCACCTACCGCATCCACGAGGGAGATAAATCCTCTGAAATCGGTATACACATAGTATTGTATCGGAATGCCTAGAAGATCAGAGACGGTCTTCATAGCCGTATCAGGTCCATGTGTAATGGCCGCATTAATACGATCATCACTATATCCGGCAATATCTACGTACGTATCACGCATGATGGAGAACAAATGGCCGACTTTTTTGACGGGGTCAATCGAAGCTACAAGCATGGTATCTGAACGAGGGACCTCTCCCTTCTTCAGACCACGAGCATCGACGCCCATTAAAAGGATGTTCACGGTCTCAGTTCCTTCCCACTTGGGCGGTGAAGTTACTGTTCCTTCTGTTGATGGCGCAACACCTTTGAAAGGGGAAGCCTCACCTTCCTTATGGAACTTGTCAACCTGATTATAAATGGAAAAGAAATAAATAGCGGAGATACCGATGGCTACAATAAGCACACCCAGTATAGACCAGAGGAGGGTTCGCTTCGTTCGTTTTGTCATGTCGTTCTTCCCTTCGCATTCATCAGGTGTATTACGTAACTGGCTAACCTAATATCCTTCCATTATAATTTCTTTTAGAAGTACAATCAATTTTCCTGAATCCTTTACATAACCATACAAGAGAGGGGTTTTATGTATGAACGAATCAACCATTCAAATCGGTGAGAAGGTGCCAGATTTCGTCCTACCTGCAACTGGAGGAGGGCAAATTAAGCTGAGTCAGTACCTAGGGCAGAAGGTGGTGCTTTACTTTTATCCAAAAGATATGACGCCGGGTTGTACCCAACAAGCTTGTGATTTCAGGGATAGTGCAGCGCATTTTACTAATAAAGGTGCTGTGTTGCTTGGAATCAGTGCAGATTCTGTGAAATCGCATGATAAATTTGCAGACAAGTACACCCTACCGTTTCCTTTGTTATCGGATGAAGACCATCATGTGAGTACCCAGTTTGGCGTGTGGCAGACTAAGAAAATGTACGGTAAGGAATTCGAAGGGATTGTTCGCTCTACCTTCTTGATCGATGAAGAAGGTAGGCTTGTACAAGCGTGGCGTAAGGTGAAAGTAGCGGGTCATACAGCGGAAGTATTGAAGGCAGTAGAGGAGCAGTAAGCATCCTTGAACTCTGTCTTAAAATAAAGACCGGCTGGCGGAGGCTCCGCTAATGCCGGTCTTTAGCTTCTTTTAATTTCTTGCTTGCGATGCTTACGGTTTTCTTCGAATGTCTAGCTTGGTCATGGCGATAGGCGCCAATACGAGCGCGGTAACGATAGCATAGAATACCAACAATGCATAGAAGCACCGCTATCCCTACCCATGCTGAATACGTTGCGGCAAGATGAAATACATAATTCCATTGCGGGCCAAAAATCTTGCCAATACCCACGAATAATGCGGTCCATACAAGTGCACCAGAATAAGCGTAGAGCATGAATTTGCGGAATGGAATCGTGATAATACCTGAGAAATAACCAGTAAAGTGACGAACACCCGGAATGAAGTAACCGATGAAGATGAGGGAAGCGCCGTACTTTTCGAACCACAGCCGCGTGGTTTCTAACTTGCGTGGAGGCAGGAAGACCCATTTTCCATACTTGCGTATAAAAGGAAGCCCCGCCTTGCGTCCAATCCAATATGTAATCGTAATCCCAATGGTTGTACCTAAGAAGGATAGGAGCATCACAACTTGCCAATGCATAATGCCTTTGTATGAAAGATAACCCGCATAGGCCATCGTAGTTTCTCCTGGAAAAGGAAGCGCTATAAATTCAAGGATCAGACCTACAAAGATAACGAAATAGCCGTGACTACTGAAAAGACACTCCAACATTTTGATCCAATACATGCAATTCACGCTCCAACTCTTCTTCATGAATAGTCTAATTTTAAATAGATCTCCATATAATCTAGCAAATAGCATATCTATTTATAGAACTAATGGAGGTTGTTATATTCAATGTATAGAACAAAAACACTTTTTTTAAACCCAATCATCGCATTAATAGGGATACTGGTATTCATTACCCTATTGGTCAACCCATCTTTATGGACTTCTACGGCGGGAGCCAACAATCGGTTCCAAGATATTACCCCATCAGACCCTATATCTACCAATCATACAGATTATTCTCCTCTAACATCTATCCAACTAGCTTCAACTAAAGATATATTTCCAAAGAAAATTATCTATTTAACTTTTGATGATGGACCCAGTAAGTTAACCGAACAGGTTCTGCACATTTTGAAGCAGCGTAACATCCAAAGTACGTTTTTTGTGCTGGGGAATCAAGCTACACGTTATCCCGAGGATCTTAAGGACATGGTGAAAGCCGGTCATACCATAGGAAATCATACGTTTAATCATGAGTACAAACAGCTATATAGTAATTTTACTGAGTTTTGGTCGCAAATCAAACAGACGGAAGAGATTATTCGGCACATCACTGGCACGCGCACCTCTCTTGTCCGTGCACCAGGGGGAACATACAATCATTTTGACGCTTCCTATTTTTTATGGATGAAAGAAGCCGGATACCAAGTATTTGATTGGGATGTAGATAGCGGAGATTCCATGCGAAGGGGTGTCCCAGCTAGCGAAATTATACATAATAGTACGCCCAGTAAGCCTAAGGATCAGCTTATTTTGCTGATGCATGATGGTAGTGGTCATGATCAGACCGTGAAGGCACTTCCGCACATAATCGATTACTACAAAAATTTAGGATATGAATTCAGAACATTAACTCCAAAGGTTCAGCCTGTTCAATTCCCAGTGCATCCCGGAAAAATAGCCTCCAGCTCATCTCTGCCCGATGGAGCTTGGGTTGCTTCTCATGTTATTCCCAATGCAAGGTTATTTACTGGTGAATCGCCTCTTCATGTTGTTGTGGGAGGCAAGGCCTTTGAAGTGGAGGCTGGTAACTATGAACTTAGTCAAGATCAGTATAAGGTGCCGCTAAGGACTATGGCTGAGCGGCTGGGAGCTCAGGTGCAGTGGGATAGCAACACGAAGATTACAAAAGTATGTTGGGGCACGCGAACCCTTATTATTAATAACAATCAACAAAATATTGTACGGCAACTGGAGTCCGGCGAAGTAACAGAGAGTATTCCTCTTTCCGTAGAGGTTCGAGGGGAACGAATATGGGTTCCACTTCGCCCCTTGTTAGAGCAGCTGGGACATCCTATCATTTCCGTGAATACAGAACAGACGAGGGAGCAGATAACAGCAATTTAACTAGGTAGCATGTCTATTTCCTATTGAATCTGGCGACACTATTTACTAGATTCTTAACTGGAAATGGAGGTTATTATGTTGCTAAATTCCTCATATAAAATTTCTCATGAACAAGCCGTTCAGCTCCTTAAGCGGTTGGTGCGTCAAGTTGATCAGGTGGTTATGGGCAAGCGTCTTGAGATTGAGATGGTTCTTATCGCCATGCTTCAAGGAGGACATGTACTGCTTGAAGATATACCTGGAGTAGGGAAGACTACTTTAGTTCGGACCATTGCCGCGGCATTAGGTTGCAGTTTCGGACGAATCCAATTCACTTCAGACTTAATGCCCTCAGATATAACCGGAGTCTCTGTCTATCATCCGCTGCGGGGAGAATTCGAATTCCGTCCGGGACCCATTCTGTCACATCTCGTCTTGGCAGACGAGATGAATCGCGCTGCTCCCCGCACGCAATCTGCATTACTTGAAGCAATGGAAGAGAAGCGAGTGACGGTGGATGGCGTAAGTTATGAACTCCCCAAACCTTTTTTGCTGTTAGCCACTCAGAATCCTCTTCAATTTGAAGGAACTTATAAACTTCCTGAAGCGCAGCTTGACCGTTTTTTGATGCGTTTATCTTTGGGTTACCCAGCTTTGGATGAAGAAGTACTAATGCTAGAACACCATCAAGAAGGGTCGCCACTTGAAGGAATGAAGCCTATACTTCTGGCGGAAGAAATGGTAGTAATTCAGCATGAGGTCAGGCGAGTAATAGTAGATGAGAAGCTCAAAAGATATATGGTTAGCCTAGCTGATGCTTCACGTAGACATAGCAAAACCTTATTAGGCATTAGTCCTAGAGGTACGCTAGCTTGGATGGGAGCGGCTCAAGCGGCAGCTTACTATCAGGGCCGCATGTATGTCATTCCAGATGATATAAAGAAAGTAGCGAATTATGTATTACCTCATCGTATTTTGCTGTCGGTTGAAGCTAGAATTGCAGGGATTGACCCAGAAGAGCTTGTCCGGGAGTGGCTTAGAACAACGCCAGTTCCTATGTCAAATACAAGGGCTACTTCATGAGAACTTTGCTCGGTCCATGGATATGTTCTGGTATGCTGACAGCGGGGCTGTTGTTTTTGTATGCAGAGCATGGAGGATATTCTGTATTGTTCTTATTCATTGTTACGGGATTTATGATGGTTCAGGGGCTCATTGCGCAAGGCGCTGGTCCCGTTCGCATAGAGGCCATCCGAGAGGGGCCTATTTCAAGACTCACAGCGGATCAACAATTGAATTATACACTTCACTTCACCTTCATAGGAGGGATTCCACCTCTGTGGGTTGAAATTCATGATCCACTTGCCTTAGAGGCTGGACAAGCTGCTCCTATGTATATTTTTAATGGATATCGTCGTCAAATCAGAGTAACGCAAGACATCTATGGACTTCGAAGAGGGATTTATAAAAGTGACCATATATCCATCATTTGCGGCGATATGTTTGGGTGGTTCATTCGGAAGTATAACGTTCAACAAGAAGGGTTATTTATTGTCTTCCCTAAGATAGGAGAGGTCAAACCGACTTTATCTTTCCATGGCTCAAATACTGGTATTGAAGTGAATGTGGAGCCCTTAATAGGACCGGGTAATCCGGGCATGTTCATTCGGCAGTATGAAATTGGAGATGCTTGGCGTTCCATTCATTGGAAGGGATCATCTAAGCAAGCTAGACTGCTGACTCGTATATCCGAGCAAGAGACTTTGCAGCACAATTTAATTGTGCTGGACTGTCATAAGGGATCTTATACAGAGATGGATAACACAACGACAGAGCTGACTTTTGAAAAGGCTGTATGCTATGCGGTCTCTTGTATTAAGACGGCATGTAATCAGAGCGCACGAGTTCATTTTCACTTAAGCTATAGTCGTATTTTGCATGAGTCCTCCAGTTCTACAGAAGATGAAGCCATGGTCATGCTAGCCGGCGCCCAGATCTCAGATCAAGGTCCTACGTCTGCGGATTGTATAAAGTCCTTAGCCATAGGCGAAATGCCGGCGCATACCCTTTTCATAACTGGGCATTTAAGTGAAACTTTGGTCGCAGCATCCCTTACCTCTTTCGCATTCCGAGAGCGATCGTTAGCGATAATTATTGTATCCCAAAATAGTTCAGGGTTGCTGCTTCGAGAGGAAGCCGAGCGTGCTGAGATTTTAAAGCAAGTGGGTATTAAGGTAGAACATGCTCATTTTTCTTCATCATTGCCAGCGGTAGGAGGGGGACTCTGATGCAGAAAATCCTAAATAAAATCCATAGATCTAGTCCCTCCTTACAGATCATGAATGCTAAAGATTTACCTGAGCCTAAGATGAAATATCTCGACCGAATGCTACTCTCTTTATTTTTATTTGGTCTCTTTAGAGAATGGTTAGCTCCATTAATACCGATATTGGGGCCTGATGATTCAAGAACTATAGCTTTATTTTATGTGATTACTCTATCATTTCTAGTCCTAGGTTGTATGGATCTGCCTCGGTGGATGTATATGTGTCTTTCTCCTGCGATTTGGATTACTAGCATGCTCTATATATTTGGTCAGAGCCAAGGCCTTTCATGGTTTATGCATTGTGGTCAAGTGATTACAGAAAATGTCCAGCAGATCTATGCTACAGGTCGTATGCTCAATATGGGTGAGGAGATGAGAATGTTACTCTTACTCATGGGATGGTCTTTGCTCGTAATATCCGTTCAGCTTCTAGCGCTCAGTCGGCAGAGTATCTTTCTATTCTTTGGAGCTACGATTCTATATCTTTTAGCTTTGGAATATGGACTGAATCTATCCGTATACGCCGGGGTAGTCAGAACCGTGCTCATAGGGCTGCTTTTGCAAGCTGTTATCCATGTACTTCACCTAAGGCAGAATGTTCAGGGAGATTTGTCTGGTCTCTTACTATCCCGTTACATGTGGAGTGTCGCGCTTATTCTGGGGTGTGTTTTTGGTATAGCAGGTTTAACTCGTCAGTTGGATTCCAAGCCATCAAGCTCTTTACTTTGGAACCATGCAGTTCAAAGTTTGGAGACATGGACCGAGACTTCACTCCTTCCCAAAAGTCGATCTACCTACAATTTATCAGGTTATGGCGAGGATGATCAGGAGCTCGGTGCTCCACTCCAGCTAAAGCACGAACCTTTTTTGACTGTAAATTCGCCAATTCGCTCTTATTTACGTGGAGAGAGTAAGAGTAAGTATACAGGGCGTGGTTGGGAAGAGGGGGATATTCAGCAGATTCTACTTGCAGAAGACGGTACGATTCCAAAACAAATTTCAAATCTCTCTCACGGTCCTCTCATTCAACAGACAATTACATTTCATGAGCCGCAGACAGGGGAACTTGCACTCTGGGGCGGGGGGATACCTATCAAATTAGATCGTCTGCAACACGGGAACCAGTCTTTACCTTTTCAATCCGCTTACTACGATATCTCTAAAGAAGCCGTTTTATATAAAGAAAATCCGATGGACACCACTCATAATTCTCAGCTAACCGGCTATTCTATAACTGTTGAAGCAGGCGATGTACCTTCTACACAACTGCAAGCCATACCTCTTACAACTCAGGACCCTTCGTTTGTTAAGGAGAATAACTTAGCGTTACCTGCTGAGCTTCCTGCATCTGTGAAGAACCTAGCCAAGCAGATTATAAAGGATGCGCCTACTAGATATGAAGCTGTCATGGCTGTGCAGACCTATCTGAAGCAGCATTATAAATATACGTTGAAGACATCGATCCCTCCGACTGGAGATGACTTTACTGCTCATTTTTTATTTGTTGCAAAAAAGGGCTATTGTACTCATTTTTCTACCGCCATGGCTGTTTTACTTCGTACACAAGGCATTCCAGCGCGTTGGGTGAAAGGGTTTGCTCCAGGTCAATTAAGTAAGGAGGACAAAGATCGATATAACGTGTCCTATGCAGATGCCCACGCATGGGTAGAAGTATATTTTCCAGAGTTTGGTTGGGTTCCTTTTGATCCTACACCTGGCTTTTCCATGACTTCGGACGAGGCCCCACTAGTGTCCTCGGCTCTTGCTAATGTAGGAGGGCTTAATTATATCCATGTTGGATCTAGGGTGCTGAAGTTGAGTGTAGCATCTCTTAATAAATTCACATTTCAACTCTTGTTATGGATTCAACAACATCGGGGTAGCTTCATTTTAATAATAATAAGCTTCATTGCTTTAGTGTCATTATTTGGTTGGGTACTTTCAAGATGGACATGGATGGTTGTACTGCTCATCTTTTATTTGCCACGCAACAGATTCCCCGGCAGACCTGAACTACTTAAGGTATCTGAGAAAGTATGGACAATCATATATAGAAGGTATGGCAACCAAACAGTGGGAATTACTGGTAGGGAGTATATAAGTAGCCTTGGATCAGAAGATGATTATGAACGTACAGAGTTGATCCAATTCCTCAATACATGGGAAGCGGTATATTATGGTAGGGTGAAGTTGGATCGGCTCAGCACACGGATGTTTTTACGGAAATGCAGACATATTACGACCATATACAGCTGATTTCGGCAGGGTTCTTCCTTGACGATCTGTTTTGACCTTTCGTATAATAGGTTCCATGAATTGAGGGAGGCTCGGAAATGAATAAGCCAAATGAAATCATTGTCGTCTTGGACTTTGGAGGACAATACAACCAGTTAATAGCAAGAAGAATTCGCGATCTTGGTGTATACAGTGAGCTGCTTCCATACAACACTCCTGTAGAACGTCTGCGTGAAATAGCGCCAAAAGGCATTGTGTTCTCAGGTGGACCTACCAGCGTGTACGCAGAGAATGCACCTCATGTAGATCCGGAAATATTCAATCTGAACATTCCAATCTTCGGAATTTGTTACGGCATGCAGCTCATGGCCCAGCAATTGAACGGTAAAGTAGAACGTGCTGCGAAGCGTGAGTATGGAAAGTCGGATGTGAATTTTGCTGAACATTGTGCATTGACTCAAGGTATGGATGCCAAGCAAACGGTATGGATGAGCCACGGGGATCATGTAGTTGAGCTTCCGGAAGGTTTCATCGTAGATGCATTTACAGAGCATGCACCGATTGCAGGTTTCAGTAACATGGATCGCCATTTCTATGGCGTACAGTTCCATCCCGAAGTACGTCATTCCATTCACGGGAACGAAATGATTAAGAACTTCTTGTACGAAGTATGTGGATGCGAAGGCAATTGGACGATGGATGCCTTTATTGATGAGATGATCAAGGACATTCGTGAAGAAGTTGGAGATAGCAAAGTACTCTGTGCCTTGAGTGGTGGTGTCGATTCTTCTGTAGTAGCTATGCTGATTCACAAAGCCATCGGCGACCAACTCACCTGCATGTTTATTGATCACGGTCTTCTTCGTAAAGGGGAAGCAGAGAGTGTAATGGAGACGTTTGTTGGCAAATTCGACATGAAAGTTGTCAAAATTGATGCCCGAGACCGATTTTTGTCCAAGCTTGCAGGCGTAGATGATCCTGAGCAAAAACGTAAAATTATCGGTAACGAATTCATTTATGTCTTTGAAGAAGAATCTACGAAATTTGATGATTTCAAATTCCTAGCTCAAGGCACGCTATATACAGATATCGTGGAAAGTGGCACAGCTACAGCAGAGACCATCAAGTCTCACCACAATGTAGGTGGATTGCCAGAAGATATGAAGTTCAAGCTGATCGAACCACTCAAGACCCTCTTCAAAGATGAAGTTCGTGTGGTTGGCGAAGAATGTGGCCTTCCTAAAGAAATCGTCTGGAGACAACCTTTCCCGGGTCCAGGCCTTGCCATTCGTGTTCTAGGCGAGATTACCGAAGAGAAACTGACCATTGTTCGTGATTCGGACTACATTTTGCGTGAAGAAATTGCTAAAGCTGGTTTGGATCGCGAAATTTGGCAGTATTTTACGGCTCTTCCTAACATGAAGAGCGTAGGTGTTATGGGGGATGCTCGTACGTATTCCTATACTGTAGGTATCCGTGCTGTAACTTCCATTGATGGTATGACGGCGGACTGGGCACGTATCCCTTGGGATGTGCTTGAGAAGATCTCCGTACGTATTGTTAACGAAGTGGATAATGTGAATCGTATTGTATACGATATTACGTCCAAGCCACCTGCAACGATTGAGTGGGAATAAGTATTAAAGAGGTTATCATTAATGAATCTGGAAGGTGCTTTTTATAAGCATCTCCAGGTTTTTTTATTGTTACATCGTCAGGATTTTACAAATCACGAACATTACCAATCATTTATTGTCGAATATTCGTATTTTATGGTTGACATTCGTGGGGGCGACCCCTAAAATAAAGTTTGTGTTCAGGACAAATGAATTAGGTCAAATGAACACACAACAGTACTTAGACATCGACAAAAATTTCATATGCTTTCGTATAATTCCGGGGATTGGCCCGGTAGTCTCTACGAGATCACCTTAATGATCTGGCTACGAAAGGAACAGGCTGATAACCAGGATAATAGGGCATATTAATTTCATGTCCAGTTATAGAGATGGGTTAAGCCTATTCCAACTGTTATAGCCGGGAGATGCATGAAATTATCCGGTTTTTTTGTCGTTTCTGATACATTCAAAGGGGAGAATTTCGATAATGGAACGGTTCTTTAAGCTTAGAGAGAATGGCACTACGGTAAAAACAGAGATTATAGCAGGCCTAACAACGTTTATGACCATGGCTTACATTCTGTTTGTGAACAATATTTTTCTAGGACCTGATGGCGCAGGGATTCCAAAAGATGGCGTGTTCTTTGCAACGACAGTGGGTGCAGGACTTATTACTATTTTGATGGGACTGTTCGTAAACATTCCAATTGCCCTCGCACCGGGAATGGGCCTTAATGCATATTTTATGACGGTAGTCCTTAGTTCTAACGGAGCGATTACTTGGCAAGCAGCGCTTGGTGCTGTGTTTATTTCAGGGATTATCTTCATCATTCTTACCGTAACGAAAGTACGTCAGCTCTTGATTGCTGCAGTTCCATCCAGTATTAAATCCGCAATTACCGTAGGAATTGGCTTGTTCGTCGCGGTTATTGGTTTCAAAATGAGTAACCTGATGGTGGCTCACCTTTCGGGGGTGGACGATCCCTCCAAGACGGTGCTTGGAAGTAGTATGAACTTTGCCATTGGAGATTTAGTTCACAGCCATGATGTTCAGCTTACTTTAATTGGACTTATCTTAATTGCAATTCTTCTTACCTTACGTGTAAAAGGAGCATTATTAATTGGTATCGTTATTACGACTTTAATTGGAATTCCAATGGGAGTTACGGATCTGAAAGGTCTTTCCGGAGCACATTGGATACCTACTTTTGATAATTTAGCTGTAGGTCAGCTCGATCTAGCTGGTGCTTTCAAAATCGGTTTGTTCGAAATTGTATTCATCTTTACTTTTGTAGAATTATTTGATACTTTCGGAACCCTTGTAGGAACAGCTACCAAAATTGGTTTGATGGATAACAAAGAAGAAGGCGAGAAGAAAATCGGTAAAGCAATGCTTGTGGATGCGGTGGGTGTAAGTGCGGGTGCTGTTCTGGGCACAAGTACAATTACTTCCTTCGTAGAGAGTACTGCGGGTGTAGCGGAGGGGGGCCGTACAGGACTAACTTCAGTAACTACCGGAATCTTGTTCTTATTGGCTTTGTTTATTGCTCCTCTAGCAGGTGTAGTTCCATCAGCGGCTACAGCGCCGGCTCTTATTATTGTAGGTGTGATGATGATGTCTCAAGTCCGTAATATCGAATGGGATGATTTCCTACATGCATTCCCTGCATTTCTAACGATTGTTCTGATGCCTTTCACGGGCGGAATTGCTAACGGAATATCCGCAGGAATTGTGTCTTATGTAATCCTTGCATTTTTCACTAATGTATTCACCAAAAACAAAGTTAAGATTCATTGGTTAATGTGGGTTTTGGCTGTGTTGATTATTTTCCGTTATATTTTCATGGGCTCAGATTAAGATTTTAATTGAGTTAGACGAAAGGTTATCCTTACTGGATAGCCTTTTTTTGTTTATACAATGGTAGTTAAAATGTTTTCGTATTTCCCTTTTAGTTCGCCCTATATTGCCCTTTATTTTGCTCTATATATAGAAGCTAAAAATCACGTGGAAATCACTTGAAATATTCTTGAGAAATAGTGTTGACAATGATAAGGAGCAGATGGTATATTAATTGTCCGGTCATCAACTTGTCCTTCTGGAAATGAAACATCGGAATGACACAATTGAATATCAGAATGAAATAAGCAAAACTTTCTGAAAAAAAGTGCTTGCAATTGAATGACCAACATGTTATATTATAAGAGTTGCTGCTGAGACATCGAAAGAGACGCAAAGCGGCGCTGTATAAGAGAAATTGATCTTTGAAAACTGAACAACGAGTGAGTA
>NZ_JAGGLD010000005.1 GCF_017874255.1 Paenibacillus shirakamiensis
TTAAACTCCGCTCGACTTGCATGTATTAGGCATGCCGCCAGCGTTCGTCCTGAGCCAGGATCAAACTCTCCATTAAGGATTAAAAGGTTCTTCTCTGGAAGAGAAGATTTTTAATCAGGTGTTTGAATTGCTCATTTTGAAACTGACGATTCTTAATAAGAATCATTTATTTACGAGTTTCCATTTGTTCAGTTTTCAAAGAACTTGCTGTTCAATTAAGTTAGTTATTCTCAGTTGGTTATTCGTTGAACAGAACACTATCATAACTCGTCCCGCTCTAAATGTCAACAACATTTTTCAACAGCATTTTGTATTTTGTGCTAGTCAGCAAGTTAGCTTCCGAAGCGACAAGAAATAATTTATCATGGTTTCAACCTTTTGACAACCCCACAAAATATTACAATTCTGCACAACGTTATTTTATATGATTCATCGATGTGAAGATATGATTTATATATGTATGAACATAATGTATTTTCCAATGGTCCTTCAAATAAAGTATGATGGATAATAACTTAATATATCATAGGATCAAGGGGGTAATGTATGAGTGCTTGGTTAAAACAACTTCGTAAGGGTTATGGCAAGAAACTGGTATCTCTTCATGCCTGGAATGCTTGGATGGTCCTCTTTCTCTCTATAAGCGGACTCATTCTAATAAGTGGATATTGGCGCGAGATTCTTGGAGCTATACGCGTATGGATAAAGTGGCTACATATTGGAGTTGGCATAGCTCTACTAGTACCCGTGATTTACTATCTTGCCTTGGCGGCAAAACATTGGAAGCAATTGAAAGATCGACCCGCTCAGAAAGGTAATGTTATCGTCGTTCTCTCGCTTCTTACAGGATGGCTACTCTCTGGTGTTCTCTTATGGCTGCATCGATATATCCAGCCCTCTTGGGCTAATGGTGCTTTAGTTGTGCACGATCTGTTAACCTGGGTTGGCCTACCCTTTATAATCTATCACTCGTTGACTCGTACCAAATGGCTTAAGGAACCACATCGACGTGCACTACCTGTTGAAAAAAAATTGGACCCTGATGATACGCTTGATGAATTGAGACCCCTCTATGGAAGAAGATCGTTCCTGAAAGGCTCGATAGCGGTCGTACTAGCAGTTATTCTCGGCCCGTCTTTCTTCAGATGGATTGGACGTTCTCTTGGTGGAGGAACTTCCGTAGACGAACTCGTGCAAAAGGATGCTAATCGCCTAATTCCTGCACCAACCCCTCTTCCCGCATCATCCCCACCACGAGGCGGAGGCTCAAAAGGGGATTTCCGTGTCTATACGGTTACCGAAATTCCGGCTTTTAACAATCAGACATGGTCCTTTGAACTGGATGGCCTTGTAAATCATAAGCTTACATGGGGCTGGGAAGAATTCGTTAAGCTTGGTCGTAATGTACAGGTTAGTGATTTCCACTGTGTCACCGGTTGGTCCGTGTACAATAATACGTGGGAAGGTATTCCGCTAAAGACGCTACTTACACTAGCTGGAGTGAAGGCCGATGCTACTTTTGTAAAATTTTATTCTGGGGATGAGGTCTATACTGACTCTTTAACTTTGCAACAGGCTCAGATGGATGATGTAATGGTGGCCGTCATGCATGATGGCAAACCTATACCCAATGAACTTGGTGGGCCTGTCCGTCTAATCGTACCGCGCATGTATGCTTACAAGTCAGTAAAATGGCTAAACCGCATTGAATTAATTGCTCAAGATCACATTGGTTATTGGGAAGAGCGCGGTTATGATAAGGATGCATGGGTTCCCGGGGAAAATAAAACAAAACCTATGAATACTTAGCCCTGACAATGATATGGGTGGAGTGTTATCCCTAAAGCGAATAGATAGGTGTTATGAAAGATTGACAGTATAAGAATTGGAACAATCCTTAGATATAAGAAGCACAGACTGCGATTGGCTAATCTCATAAAAAGGACCTCCGTTTCCCTTAGGGGAATTGGGGGTCCTTTTACTTCATTGTAGGGAGATTCTAAAATATGTGTGAACCCGCAGGATTCAAGGTACATCAATACTTTTATTTATTCTCTTTTGTTAAAAGTTATGAATTTTGCAACAATCGAATCAATTCATTCTCGTCTTCGATGACTTGTATACCCAGCTCTCGCGCTTTGGTAAGCTTGCTTCCAGCCTTTTCTCCTGCTATAACGAGATCTGTTTTCTTAGAGACGCTCCCCGTAACCTTGGCGCCAAGAGCTTCAAGCCTCTCTGCGGCCTCTTCACGTGTGAGCTGATGGAGCGTACCTGTTAAGACAACTGTCTTCCCACTAAAATATGAATCGGTTGCTACTTGTAGCGGTTTGTCCGGGGCTTTGGCTTCTACACCCAAGGTACGCATTCGCACAATCCCCGCCTGAATAAAAGGATCTGCAAAAAATGTAACGATGCTCTCTGCTACAATCCCCCCGATATCAGGCAGTGCCGTTAACTCTTCCGCTGTTGCATTCATAATCCCATCCAAGTTGCCAAAATGATCAGCCAACACTTTGGTAGTGGACTTTCCTGTATTCGGAATTCCTAAAGCGAACAAGAATGCCGCCAGATCTCTTCCCTTGCTTTCTTCAATAGCAGCAAGTAGATTATTAGCTTTTTTCTCACCGAAACGTTCCAGCTTCACAAGCCCATCATAGTCTAGCTCATACAGATCCGCAGGTTCTCTAACGGCTAATTCATCATAGAGCTGCTCAGCCGTCTTATCGCTGAACGTCTCGATATCCATGGCATCTCTAGAAGCAAAATGAGTGATCCTCCCCACCGTCTGCGGCTTACAATCCAGTCGATTGTTACAGAATAAATGGGCGCCTCGCTGCTCTAAAGGAAACCCACAAGCGGGGCAATGTTCTGGGTAGATGATCTCTGCTCCATCATTATCTTCGGTAACTTTGCCGAGAATTTCTGGAATGACATCATTCGAACGACGAATGAACACACGTGATCCAATGGCAAACTTCAAATTTTTACGTTCAATATCCCCAACATTGTTGAGCGTACAGTTCTGTACGGTGACTCCTGCGAGCTCAACAGGTTCTACCCTAGCAAGTGGAGTGATTTTGCCCGTACGTCCGACGTTCCAGATCACAGACTGTAAAACTGTTGTCGTCTCTTCCGCTTCAAACTTAAAGGCTACTGCCCAACGTGGAAACTTATCTGTATAGCCAAGCACTTCTCTCGTGCGCATGTCGGTAATTTTGACGACCGCTCCATCAATTAGATAATCCAAAGATGCTCGCTTCTCTTGGATTTCATGAAGTTGACTCATCACTTGATCAAAACTGTCAAAGTACGCAATGAATGGATTCACTTTGAAAAAATTACTCTTAAGAAAGGCCATCATCTCCTGATGATTGTCAAACTGAATTTCTTCACCGTAGCCCACATTGTAGAAGAAAGCACTTAGCTTACGTCCGGCCGTAACCTTAGGGTTCAAATTGCGTAGCGCACCAGCCGCCGCATTTCTGGCATTCTTCAGCGGGTCTGCACCCGACTCATTATGCGCTGCTAGCACGGATAAATTCATGATGCCTTCACCTTGCACTTCAATCGTTCCTTCTTTGAAGGGAATGGTCAGAGGAACTGACTTGATCGTCTTCACTTGAGCTAATATCCCTTCACCCACTACCCCATTTCCTCGGGTAGAAGCCTGAACTAACTTACCATCCGTGTAGGTTAAGTTCAGTGTAAGACCGTCAAACTTCAGCTCTACCACATACGCGGGTGCTGGAAGCGGGGCATCCGGGTTTTTGCTATTGTAATCCTGAACAAGCTTGAGTACCCGATTATTCCAGCTTTGCAGATGCTCTTCGTTCTGAGCTTTGTCTAAACTCCACAAGGGTGTCAGATGACGATGAGGCTTAAAACCTTTCAGTAGCTCGCCCCCCACCCGCTGAGTAGGTGAATCTGGCAGCACCAATCCCGTCTCTACCTCAAGAGCGGTCAGCTTGTCGTAGAGCACATCATACTCCTTATCGCTGACCAACGGCTCGTCCAGCGTATAGTAATGATAATTATATTTGTTAAGCTCTTCTACAAGCTGTTCCATTGAATGCATTGGATCCATGCAGGGCCAACCTCCGTTTTTATATAGAAATCTTACGCTATGTTAAGTTATTCAAAAAAGTGTTAAGCTACTCCACTTTGGTAATCGGTGCAAAGCTTGCTAAAAGCGGCTTAAGTCCAATAGGAGCAGGGAAGGCGATTTGAAGCTGCGTATCATTGCCTGTACCTTTTACCGAAACGACGGTTCCGATTCCCCACTTTGCATGGGATACTTTATCGCCCGCTTTAAAGTCTGCGCCCCCCGCACCTCCTGAGTTAGGCGCGGCAGCTCCAGGCACGCCTGTAGTCATTGTAACTCTACCGGCACCTGCAGCTGCCGAGGAACGCGTAGCTAGACTATCCGCACGATGTCCAAAATTACCCCCACCTGTCCCCTTACCTGCAAATCCTCGACCACCATAAGCACCACCAACGTTAGCTCCACGACGATAACGATCTCGTGCTAAATCGGTGTCTTCTTTGTAGTCATCTGGAATCTCGGTCAAAAAGCGTGAAGGTGGATTGGCTGTCGTCTTACCGAATAACGTCCGCATTTGAGCGCAGCTTAGGAATAGTTGCTCTTCTGCACGAGTAATTCCTACATAAGCCAATCGCCGCTCTTCCTCCAGCTCCTCCTGATCTAGGAAAGCACGGCTATGCGGGAACACGCCTTCTTCCATCCCAATAATGAATACCACTGGGAATTCCAATCCTTTTGAACTGTGCATTGTCATAAGAACCACTGCATCACTTTGTTCTTCTTCGTCTTTATTCATGCTATCAATATCTGCAATTAAAGCTAGGTCCGTAAGGAAGGACACCAGGGACTTATCTTCATTATTCTTCTCAAATTCCATAGTAACGGATAAAAACTCTTCAATATTCTCTAACCGAGACCGAGATTCTATCGTGTTCTCATTTTGTAATTCGATCCGGTAATGGGTCAATTCGAGCAGTTGTTCCGTAAGCTCGGTCACAGACAAATACTCTACCATCCGGTGCAGACCTGCGATCATATCAAAAAACTCTACCAGTGCATTACGCGTACGCCCTGCGAATCCAAGATCGTCCACCACCTCAAGCACTCGATAAATTGAAGTTCCACGCTGCGCTGCGGCTGCAGCGAGTTTGGCTACCGTGGTGTCTCCCAGACCCCGCTTGGGAACATTAATTACTCTTACCAAGCTGATATCATCATCTGGATTGGAAAGGAGGCGCAGGTATCCTAAAATGTCCTTGATTTCTTTACGATCGTAGAACTTGATCCCGCCAACGATCTGGTAAGGAATATCGGACTTGATCAGAATTTCCTCGATAACCCGCGACTGTGCATTCGTGCGATATAAAATAGCATGATCGGCGTAAGGCTTACCTGTCTTCACATTTTTGTGAATCTCTGAAGTTACGAAATACCCTTCATCATGCTCCGAGTCGCCTCGAAAGACCTTAATTTTAGCCCCACCGTCTTTGTCCGTCCACAATTTCTTCGGCTTGCGGCCTGTATTCTGCCCAATCACTTCATTCGCTGCGTTCAATATATTCGAAGTGGAGCGGTAGTTCTGCTCGAGAAGAATGGTTCTAGCTTCAGGATAGTCCTCTTCAAAATTCAGGATATTGGTAATGTCCGCGCCGCGCCAGCGATAAATCGACTGGTCACTATCCCCGACTACACAAATACGATGATGGCTATCAGCAAGCATTTTACACAGCATGTATTGAGCCCGGTTCGTATCTTGATACTCATCGACATGAATGTATTGGAACTTGCGTTGATAGAAGTCCAGAACTTCGGGAACCTCTTTGAACAAATCAATTGTCTTCATAATTAAATCATCAAAATCCAGTGAATTGTTATGTCTCAGACGTTTTTGGTACATCGTATATACCTTAGCCACAATGCCTTCAAAATAGTCGCCTACCTTCTGCTCATACTGCTGAGGGCTGACCAGTTCATTTTTGGCATTGCTAATTACGGCTTGAACTGCCTTCGGTTCATATTTCTTCGGATCTATATTCAGTTCTTTCATGCTGCTTCGGATCACTGATAATTGATCCGTTGAATCTAAAATGGAGAAATTCGATGTGTAGCCAATCCGCTCAATATCTTTACGCAAAATGCGCACACACATAGAGTGGAATGTAGACACCCATACATCGCGACCTTCTGGTCCAATTAAGCGAGATACCCGATCTTGCATTTCCCGAGCGGCTTTATTCGTAAATGTAATCGCTAGAATACTCCATGGGGCAGCTTTGCGTGTGGAAATGAGATGAGCTATACGGTGCGTAAGCACCCGGGTCTTGCCCGAGCCTGCACCTGCCATAATAAGCAAAGGTTCATCTGTAGATAATGCCGCCTCCCGCTGCTGAGGATTGAGCTTGGTAATTGCTTGCTGTATATCAATCATATTTTAAAATCCTTTCTTTTTCGGGTCTGCTTGTTCGTTCAACCTTTGACAGCTTGAACCGTAGAGAGCGCGGACATAAGATCACTATATATAATGTTACCAACGATTATGGTGTCAGAGACAGAAGCAGCTAACTTTGCAGAAACGGCATCCATAATGCCGCCCCCGTAAAAAAGACGAGCTTTATCCAAGGAACGATACACGGTATCTACCAATTCCATATCCCCAAATGTACCGCTATATTCTACATACACGATGGGGAGTGAGAACAAGCGATCCGCCGTCTGCGCATAAGCAGCAGCGCCCGAAGCATCAAGTTCGGTATAAGCCCCGGTTAGACGGGCTACGGTAGAGTTCGCATGAAGTACGATATATCCTTCAGGTACAATCAGCTCCCATGGAATAAGGTAGCCATATTGCTCAATAGCTAATTGATGACGACCGAGTATCCACTCTGGACTTGCCGCATTGAGTACCATGGGAACCATATACAGATCGAAACCGGGAACTACCGCCTCAAGATCCGAAACTTCCAGCACACAAGGCACTTCATATTGGCGCACTCTAGAGAGAAGATTCACGGTATTCTCATAGGTAATTCCACTGGATCCTCCTATCATGACTGCATCTGTTCCAGACAAGCAAATACACTCTAAAGCCTCATCTGAAATTATACGATCGGGGTCCAGCTTAAATACGTGCTGCCACTCATATATCATTTGTCTCAATCGTATACCTCCAAAAACTTAATCCACTTCTCCTATTGCATAGTCAAATTACAACCATTCAAAATTCAAAAAACGGAGCTTCTCTGTACGAACGCTCCGCTCCTAATCATGGTTCTCCATCTATAAACAAAGCCATTAAGCTAATCTCATGAACGAAAATTTTTTTCTCTATTTCCAGTCTAAAATAGGAATAGATCAGTGTCAATGTTCGTATGAAAGGCGAACAGAAAAAAAGGACAGCCTTTCCTTTTTCTATAAAGGGAATGGCTTGTCCTGTATATATTTATTGCATATAAGCTGTAATCCAATTGGCTCCATCTACATCTTGGGTGGAAAGTGAGTCCGAGTAGAAACCGTACACGCCCATTCTTTTAAACTTTAAGATTTGCTTCACATCATTAACGGTATGCACATAACTCGGGATATTCATTTTATTCAATCCTGTTACTAATTCACTTGTAGCTCTACCACCAGACATGGTGACTGCTGCCAGTGAAGGATGCTGCTTAGCAAACGCTAACACCTCCGCGTCCGTATCGTCAGTCTCATACAATGTGTATATAACTTGCTTAAAAGGATAGATCGATTGAAGCTCGTCCCACATGGGCTGACTGTAAATTTGAGGTACTATACGATCCAGCACCGAAGGGTCTTTTTGACGAGCAGTAGAAACCATAGCTTCCATCACACGTCTGTATTCTTCGGGTTTGTTCTCTTTGGTATCCGTTATGATATAGATATCAGGATATTTCACTAATAAGTTCAGTACATCTTCCCATGCAAGAGGCTTATATAATCCATTTACATCGGTTCGCATGAATTGCTCGTAAGTAAGTCTACCTTGAATCCCCTGTGCCTTGAGTTGTTGATCTTGTCCTAAAAGCTTATTTAGCCCCTCACTCCAATCGTGCCGTCCTACTAAATGGCCGTCCGATGTAAAGGTGAAATCCATCTCGAAATTGCGTACACCTTTTTCATAGTTCGCTATAAAAGCTTCATAACTATTCGTAATGGTATGACCTTTAATCGCGCCCATGGCATGGGACACTACGCTGTGAGCACGAAGTCCTTCTGGAGAGGGGTCTGAATTAGAGGTACTTAGAAAAAAGGGTGTCATCATAGCAACTATGATTATCGTAATCAAAGATCTTTGATATGTTCTCATCTATATCACACTCCTACGAGTATCCGGTCAGAAGTTATCCTCAAGGATATTCCTTTATACTAAGACCTGAGTCTTTATATAAAGAGTTCCAACTAACCATATAGAACAATACCCCGCTGGGCTTGAAGCCAAACGGGGCAAAATGAGGTTGAAGTTAAATTCAAGAGAATCCTTATGCTATTAATTATTCAACATATAATTTTATTTTCCATCAGAACCTATTATAGAGAACCACTGCTGAAACAATTCCCAAGCTTGACCGTTCCACTTGAGTATGTTGGTCATATATCCGAAACGATCCGCATGATAGAGTCCACTTACGCCTTGTAGTGCCATTAATTCATACGTGCCATCACGGTCTATGTCTATGGGATATAATCCACTTAGAGGATCAGCAAACCCTTGCACAGGTTGCTTAAGAATACCCTGAGGCGTGTAGATCTGATTCAAGTACTCTTGGCCCCGAGAACTTATATCTATTGTAAAAAATTGACCTGATCGAGGACTCGTAATGCGTAGCTTATACCCATCCAAGTAATCAACTCTATAGTTCCACTCCTTATTGTACACATCCGAATCAAATAAAAGCTGAGGGTGCCCGCCCATAAAAGAGTATACATAATCGTATGTGGTTGCCCCAGATCCACCAGATTCAATGGATACCAAGACGTCCTTGGTATGCTCTCCAGTGAAGTCACCAAGAAATAAGGTGGGATGATACCCTTCATTGTTACGAAGAGGAACATTAATAACCTGATGTGTCTTTCCGTCCTGCACAGATAGCGTGATGCCCTTCGTAAAAGGGCTGCCCACCTCTGACGTATACCCTGTTAAATTAATAATATCTGGAATGCCATCACCGGTTACATCCCCCACCATGCGATCCAAGAGATGAGGTCGTTCAGAAGCATTGGCTCGGTAGGGAGGCGCAATGGGTGCTCTTACTCCGTATATATGCATAGCATCGATCTCCTTGATATAGGTATTTACCTATACATATGAACAGAACGGGGAAATGGTGAGTAGCAGTTAAAGCATAAAAACTGCCTTATGGAAAAAGAAGTGCGATTTCTATGAAAAAAAACATGAGGTTACATCGTGCTTGTGTCAAAGATAAGTGGTGAAGGGCCGGTAACGGTCTACTGGGAGATGTTCATACGTTCATGTAGTGAAATGCATGTAGTGAAAAAGCATTCCCTACCTCTAGCTGAGGGGGGGGAATGCTCTTACGATCTGAATGGCTAGGTGTCCTATGCTATTCCTATTTGACTAGCTGGCCTCTAGTTACACCTAGTTGATTTGTAGCTTTAAGCTTCTTCCAAACTTGCGTCCCGCTAATCTCACCTTGCAACGCTCGTGTATACAGATCTATAACTTCTAGCACCTGCTCCGACGATTCCTCTAGAAATTCCACACGATAATTCGGCACACCTAGTTCCATGAAGTGCTTCAGATACTCCGCACCGGATTGTTCGATTGCATTGTACACCGTATTCCGGCAGCCTTCATCTACACGCACAGGGTGCGACATTCCAATTCGGTCTTGCAGAGAAGCGCGGTGATCTTCACAAGGACGGCCACAGTTCGTGAAGTCTGTTCCTTCACTCATAAATGTGCAGTACACGCAGTGCTCCGTATGGAACATAGGCATATGCTGATGAATAACAATTTCCATATCCCCTGTGCGGCTCTTCTCCAACAAGTCTACCATCTGTTGAATGTTCAAGTCATACGAAGGCGTCACTTGATCCAAACCAGCTTCTAGGAACAACTCAACGGCTTTATGATTGGCTATATTTAAAGAGAAATCCCCAATTAGCTTAGGATGACTAGCAAGCGGATTTTCCAGGCGGTGGCGCAGATAGAAATACAGCGCCCCCGTGTTGCGCACCAGCACCGCATCGGGCTGTAAGCGCAAGATGTTATTATGATAGCCGTTCTCGCCAGGCATATGAATACGCGGCGTAGCCAGCGCAATCTGCTTGCCTGCTGCACGAGCGGCATCCACTGCTGCCGGGAACTGCTTAATAAATTCAAAGTCGGCATAAATTAAGTCGACGCCTGTAGTCACAGCAGCCTGTACTTGCTCCAGGCTGCGGCACAGCGCGGTCAGCTTCGCTTGACCGCGACCCACCGGCTGCGCAGGCTTCGCTGCGTCGCCGTAGATCTCTACCGCCCGCTTCACGTAGACGGGCGGTTTAGGCCGCTCGCCCGCCAGCAGCTCCACGGCGCGGCGGCGAATGCCGTTCAGCTCGCGCATCGGCACGATTACGTCGCCATGAAGCTCCGTATCCAGCTCCTCGAGCTGGAACACCGTGCCGCCGAGGCGGCCGAGCTGTTCTTCCAGAAGCGCATGGTCCATCGGACGCTTCTGAGCTACTTCCAGCTCCATTTCCGAATCCACGCGCACCGTTGTTCCCTTTTGGACATCCGTCCAGAAAGTGACGAGCGGCTGGCCCGCATGGCCAATTGCACGCACCCGTACCGGGAAGACGCGGTACGGCTTCTCAGTCTCAAACGTCTGACGCATCCGTTTGTCGAGCGCAGGGTCACTCGTCTTCCAGATTCGATCGCCTACATGCAGCTTGCGCAAATCCACGTCATTTCGACCTGGAACGATATCCAAGATCCAGCCCTCATCTGCTTCGCCTTCAATTTTCACACCTTTACGGCGAAGATCATAGATCCGTCCGCCTTCTTCCTTCTGCGTCGGATCTCCAGCATCAAATACAATCCCGTCTCCTCGCTTCACCGGAGCTTCGATACGGCATACCACGCCATCGCGAAGTATTTGCTCCACACGTCCAAGATAAACTCCACGGCTTTTGGGGAACGTTCCTTCAACCAGTTGCTTATTATTCGTTCCATCCAAGAAACCATGCGTGAATCCCCGTGAGAAGCTTTGCTGCAATTCACGAATTTCCTCCTTGGATACGCGCTCTTCATTGCCATCAAAATAGAGATCAATCGCTTTGCGATATTTGCTTACGACATTTGCAACATACTCTGGGCTTTTGAGACGGCCCTCGATTTTAAATGAAGTCACTCCCGCTTCAATCAGTTCTGGCATAATATCGACTGCAGCCAGATCCTTTGGTGACAAGAGATAAGCCACATCACCCATAGGCTTCTGCTCGCCATCGACCATCAGGTCATAAGGCAAGCGGCAAGCCTGAGCACATTCACCGCGGTTCGCAGAACGACCGCCCCACATTTCGGAAGTCAAACACTGACCAGAATAAGACACACATAGCGCCCCATGAACAAAGACTTCCATCGGAAGTTTGGCCTGCTCACCAATTTTTTGAATTTGCTTCAGGTTGTTCTCCCGTCCAAGTACAACGCGTTCCATGTTGAACGGCTTCGTGAACTCCACCGCTTCCGGGGAGGTAATGGTCATCTGCGTAGAACCATGAATCGGGAAGTCTGGAGAGAGTTCGCGAATCATTTTGACCATGCCCAAATCCTGTACGATCACCGCATCCACACCTGCATCAATACAAGCTTCAATCAATTCTTTGGCATCTGCTAATTCATTCTCAAAGACTAAAATATTAAACGTCAGAAACCCCTTCACGCCATAACTGTGAAGGAAAGCCATAATGTCTGGCAGTTCTGTCATTCTAAAATTGTTCGCCCTTGCTCTAGCATTAAATTTCTCCACGCCAAAAAATATAGCGTCTGCTCCATTAGCTACAGCTGCCCGCATGCAATCCCAATCGCCTGCCGGTGCCAATAACTCTACATCTTGTCTTGTAAGTCCTGTACTGCTCATGTATGTCCTCCTGGATTACGCAGCCGTGCATACGGCTGTGAATCGGTTATTTTCAAGGTATAGCTCACTGTATGATTTTGTTACGAGTCCCTCTTTAACCAATCTAGTATATCAAACATTATAGACATCCTCTACCCTCTGAAATCTGCCAGCAAGCAAAAAAACCTTACGCTCGTCTCAGGTCATTACAATCACCTAAGATGAGATAAGGTTCCGTGTCTCTAGTTCTTGAGCTTGAAAGAATCCAGCGCTTTAGTGATCGCCGCTTTTTGCTCCGCCGTATTATTCACGTCGCTAATGGAGGTCGTCAGTTTATATGCTATACCGTTTCGACTTAACAAGATGACCTGCTTCGTGGTAGAGATACCATTTGAAATCTGCCGTATATGGAATACCGTAGCCTCTTGTCCTGCAATTTTGGTAGAATCGACGCCGTCTAGAATGAATCCTTTTGTGGTACGAGCCGCTTCGGCATATAAACTTCGCAGCTGCCATATGGCCAGATCAGGATCCGTGGTTTTGTCTGCATTTAATTTGAAGCTTCCTCCGGTGAAGCTGTATTCCACTGTATTGGACTCGAACCGATCATTGACGGGTGTCCAGTAACGAGGGATGGCTATCGTATATTGATACGCATCTGAAGATTTCAGCGCTGTTACAGTAGTATCTGAAAGTAATTGATTATCCTCGATATGACCATAATTGGCTGCATTCCCTGCATAATCGATATCGAGCGAGTCGAGAAATATTTTGAATGTCTTGCTAGGTGTGTTAGGTGCTTGAGCATTTTCTGATAGTGTCTTGCTGGAACTTATTGAATTGCCCGTCCCCTTATCCATCTGGGTATCTGAAGAAATCACCTTAGGCTCTGTATAAGAGAAAAGATACCGATATCCTTTATTGATAATACTCACTCTTTGCTGAGTGAACCACGTCGCTCCATTTGTAAATTCTGCACTTTGAATGACTCCTGGGACCTTAGCAATCTGAATAGGTAAGGCCTTTCCTAAAGAATGATACGCACTTTCGATATATCTCTGCTGCATCCATTGTTCCACTTCTTGAGACCACTGCTCGGCTGACTGACCTTTCACGGCAGAAGATATACTCATCTGTAGAGATGTACCATCTTTCCCTTGGTAGGTAAGCTTACTATTATCCTTACTCCATTCGGCAGGTATCTTGAATGTCATACCGTAATCATCATTTGACTGCTCAATCAGGCCATCTTTGATCTGACTCAAATCTTTAATAGCCGGATCCTCTTTGTTGAACGAAGGTTGAAACGTATTAAGCAACTTATCATATGCATTTAAGTCTTTGTAGCTTTTTACGTTCATGACGGATAGATAAAGGGTATAAATACGACCATTTCCGTAATAGGCTCGCTCTTGCCAATAGACCCCTTCGTTGTCACGCGCTATAATTCGGGCAAAGGGAACTTTAGTATCGACCGAGATGCTTTGATCCAGCACCGTCTCCCCCCCATTACGGGCAGATGACAGCAATTGATCTAGTAAAGAAGCAGGGTCCTCTTCGGGCTGCGGCATACCGGCATGGACTTCGAAATAATAGGAGTTCGCCACGTCTGTAAATGTGGCTACGCTATCATCGTCTGATTGACCAGGAATGAGTCCACTTGGATATTGAAGAGTCCATCCATAATAGCTATTTCCCATCTTGGTTTTACCCGCTTCTGAGCCTAGTCCTTCAACTCCATCCTCATCGGTATCTTCTTGAGCATGGGTAACACGAATGTCCCCTTTCGAACCTACCGATACTGTGGCTCCTAGTCCGCTTGATATCATTCTTAAGGGAACCATTAGTGTACTGTGAAGCATAGCAGGTGCAACTTCGGATTTCATATTGTGTCCATCTACTCGAATTAATGGATTGCTAATGGTCAACAAGATGGTATGCTTCCCCAGACTCAATTTCACTTGATTCCCATCCTCTAGACGAATCTGAGCACCAAATGCTTTTTTGAATAAGCCCAGTGGAACCATGGTTACGCCTTTTATCTGATATGGACTGATGATGGCCTGGCTAGTTCCATTCACACTTGCGGTTCCAACCCCTACCTTAATACTGAACGATGCGTCTTGCTGTCCAGCAGCTTGTAACGTTCCTAATGCTCCCGAACATAGTAAGGACAACCCCAATATTAGTGTTGCCCCTTTACGCAATAATTCCATCCTCGTTCTCATCCTCTTCTATTAAAATACAAGGCCATAACCTATACAGCATCATCATTGGATGGCGCCTCATCGTCTATCTCAGACCCTATATTTCCTTGATCCTTAGATAATAGGAGCTTACGAGTGACGATATCGCCATCCGATTGCATCCACAATGTCACCGTCTGTCCAGGCAAAAAGGACTTGAGCAATTCATTCAAATCGACCACTGAAGTAATTCGTCTCCCATTGACCTTATAAAGGACATCCCCCTCTACAATCCCTGCAGCCTTTGCTTCTTTGGAGAAAATGTTCGTTACAGTTAAAGGATCATTGCCTGGTAGACCCATACTGGCAGACCAGCTTTCCTCAAGCTTCACACCTAACGAAGCTCTCCTAACTTCACCATATTTAAAAAGCTGATTTGTAATATAATTCACGGTCTCTACGGGTATGGAAAAACCCATGTTCTCTACGCCGACAGCCTCAAATTTCATAGAGTTGATTCCTATTACTTCGCCCTTTAGATTCAATAGAGGCCCTCCGCTATTGCCGGGATTAATGGCTGCATCGGTCTGAATCAATCGATAGGCCGCATTCACCGCTCGGTTCAGACCGCTTACAATTCCTGTAGTAGCCGAATTCCGAAGAGAGAAAGACACGGGTGTACCTAAAGCTATTACTGTTTCCCCTACCACTGTATTTTTAGAGGAAGCCGCAAAGGTTGCTGGGTGTAAGGATTTTGCAACTATTTTTATTAGGGCTAGATCGCTCATTTCATCCACGTAGCTCTCTGTAATACCATAAGTTTTCCCATCAGAAGTAACTACAATGGCATTACTTAGCCCAGAAACCACATGCGCATTCGTCACGATCCAGCCATCCGAGCGAAGGATGACACCAGTACCGTGTGCCAAATCATACAGGCTGGTCGATTGTTTCACTTGGGTAGATGAATCGTTCTCACTGGTCTGTCCGATAATTCCGACAACTGAGGGGGAGACTTTTTTAATAATTTGTGGAATGATATCGACTGTGGAAGGGGCTACATTCTTCTGAACTGGAGCTTTCACAGTACTCATCGTCTTTGAATTAGGCTTTGCTGTTGCAGTAACACTTTTTACAGGAACGGCTTGATGGGACCCTTGTGCTGACACGCTAAAACAACCACTAGAACCTAATACTGTCCCTATGAACAGCAAGGCCGCGGCTTTCCCCTGAATTGACATCCTCTTAACCGACCCTCTCTCCGTGCAGAAATATATCCCTTACGCTAGTCAAGGATGTAATCTAGCTATCTACTCTATATAATTGGTATGTTTTGGTAGAATTAATGTACCATAATTTTGCTGCTATCTCAATTCTCTACCATTACTAAGTTATCGCTGTAATCGTTAGATGAAATAATAAAAAAAGACACTTCATCGCTTAATATCGCGAAAAAGTGTCTTTCTAAATCCATTGCTGTTCAGTGTCTAACGAACAAATTTCTTAACCAGAAAACCAAGCGTTGACCATAGCGTAATCTGTCAATAAAAAGACTAACAAACTTACAATACTAAAACCGATAGCAAAAATATTTTTCTCTTTAGCTTTAAGTAGTCGAATAACTCCAATAAAAATCAGTACCGTGAACAAGATCATGAAAATATCAAACATATTAAAAGTGGATGTAGTCTCTCCGGCTTCTGCAAGCAGCCACATACGGGGGTCCTCCTCTAACTTCACGAAATTTACACATCTTCCTCTATGTTATCTTTTGACAGGAAGAGTTGCAAGCGAAATCATAAAATTAATTGGATATTTAATCATCTTTATGTACGGAAAGACCCTTCCAATAATTAGGAAAGGTCTTTCGGTCTAGAATCTTAAGTTAAACCATGCTCTGCTCTTGTAATTCGAGGCTACGCTGAGTATCTCTTTCCAGAATAGGTTTGAGATAACGGCCTGTGTAAGACCCCTTTACTTTGATCAGTTCTTCCGGTGTGCCCGTAGCTAGAATTGTTCCTCCGCCACTTCCACCCTCAGGTCCCAAATCAATCAGGTAGTCCGCCGTCTTAATTACATCTAAGTTGTGCTCAATAACGAGAACCGTCTCTCCCGATTCAACCAGTCGATGGAGAACTTTAAGCAGGCGATCGATATCATCCACATGCAGTCCTGTAGTAGGCTCGTCCAGAATATAAATGGTCTTGCCTGTACTTCGACGGTACAACTCTGAAGCTAATTTCACACGCTGTGCTTCTCCCCCAGAAAGGGTTGTGGCTGGTTGCCCCAAAGTGACATATCCCAGACCCACATCAAGCAATGTTTGAAGTTTGCGATGAATCTTCGGAATGTTCTGGAAGAACTCTACGGAATCTTCCACTGTCATCCCTAAAATATCCGAGATGCTCTTATCTTTGTACTTCACTTCTAACGTCTCCCGATTGTAACGCTTGCCTTTGCAAATTTCACAAGGGACATATACATCAGGAAGGAAGTGCATCTCAATCTTGATAATTCCATCACCACGGCATGCTTCACAGCGGCCTCCTTTGATGTTAAAGCTAAAACGTCCCTTCTTATAACCGCGAATCTTCGCTTCATTTGTCTGGGAGAATAAGTCACGAATATCGTCGAATACCCCTGTATAAGTAGCCGGATTTGAACGAGGCGTCCGTCCAATCGGAGATTGATCAATATCTACAACTTTCTCGATATGCTCAAGCCCCTTCATTTCTTTGTACTGTCCTGGGCGAACCTTAGCACGGTTAAGATCTCTAGCCAACGTCTTGTATAAAATCTCATTCACCAACGTAGATTTTCCTGAGCCAGATACCCCCGTCACTGCTGAGAAGACCCCAATCGGGAACTTCACATTCACATTCTTTAGGTTATTCTCTTTGGCGCCTCTCACTTCAATCCAACGTCCATCCGGCTTTCTACGTTCTGGATTCACTGGAATGAATTTGCGACCACTTAAATATTGTCCGGTTAGAGAATTAGCATCCTCCATAACTTGTTGGGGCGTACCTTGGGAGACTACATTCCCCCCATGAATTCCAGCACCCGGCCCAATATCAATAATATAGTCGGAAGCTAGCATTGTATCTTCATCATGTTCAACGACAATGAGTGTATTTCCCAAATCACGCATGTGCTTCAATGTCTCAATTAGGCGATCATTATCACGTTGATGCAGCCCAATACTAGGTTCATCTAGAATATACAGCACGCCCATAAGACTTGAGCCAATCTGAGTAGCCAATCGAATGCGCTGCGCCTCCCCCCCCGATAGGGTACCCGCTGCTCGGCTCATTGTAAGATAATCCAGCCCTACATTCACGAGAAACCCAAGTCGACTGTTAATCTCCTTCAGAATCATATGCGCGATTGTCCGTTCTTTCTCGCTAAGCTCGATCGTATCGAAGAAGTTCATTGCATCTCCAATGGAGAGTGAAGTTACAAAAGCCATATTCTCACCACTTACTGTAACCGCTAGACTCTCCTTTTTGAGCCGTTGCCCTTTGCATGTACCACATGGCTTCGCACTCATAAATCCTTCAATGAATTCTCGAATCCCTTCAGAAGAGGTGTCCCGATACCGACGTTCTAAGTTCGGAATAATTCCTTCGAAGGTAACGAACGCTTCCTTGCTTTGACCAAAATCATTCTGATATTTAAAACGAATGCGCTGAGATCCCGTACCATAAAGTAACTTGTCCATCTGATCCTTCGTCAGTTCTGATACAGGGATATCTTGAGGAATATGATAATGATCCGCTACCGACTTCAGGTATTGCGGATAATAATTAGAGGTACTTCCCGCCCAAGCCTCAAATGCACCACCTTCAATCGTTTTACGCGAATCCGATACCAGAAGATCTGGATCCACTACCATCTTAGCGCCAAGTCCATCGCATTCTGGACATGCCCCAAATGGACTATTGAAAGAGAACATTCGCGGAGCTAGCTCTTCAATACTGAATCCACAAATCGGGCAGGCAAAATTGGAACTGAATCGAAGCTCTTCTTGTCCGATAATATCGACGAGAATTTGTCCTCCCGACAGTTTGAGCGCAGTCTCAATGGAATCTGCCAATCTAGATTGAACATCTTCCTTGACTACAATACGGTCTACCACCACTTCGATGGTATGCTTCTTGTTCTTTTCAAGTTCGATGGTCTCGGACAAATCGCGAAGCTCTCCATTCACACGAACACGTACGAAACCTTGCTTACTAATCTCTGAAAAGAGACTTTTGTGCTCACCCTTTCGTCCTGAAATTACAGGCGCTAAGATTTGGAGGCGGGTCTTCTCTGGATAAAGCATAATCCGATCCACCATTTGTTCCACCGTCTGCGACGAAATTTCCACACCGTGCTCAGGACAATGAGGATGCCCAATTCGTGCGAATAATAATCTAAGATAGTCATAAATCTCAGTAACTGTACCCACTGTAGACCTCGGATTACGACTGGTTGTCTTCTGGTCAATCGAAATCGCTGGAGATAGTCCTTCGATAGAGTCGACATCGGGCTTCTCCATTTGACCTAGAAACTGGCGTGCATAAGCCGAAAGAGACTCTACATAACGGCGTTGTCCTTCTGCATAGATCGTATCGAAGGCAAGCGATGATTTCCCCGAACCACTTAGTCCTGTAAGCACAACAAATCGATCCCGGGGTATCGTAATATCTATATTTTTTAAATTATGTGCTCTCGCACCCTTAATTACTATATTATCTATGGGCATGGTTTCATCTCCTTAAAGTTCTGCATATGCAAAACTCACTCTCACATTCAAATGAGCTACTCCGCTTTCAATTCCATAATCGCGTCACGAAGCTCTGCGGCCCGTTCGAACTGAAGATTCTTAGCTGCATCCTTCATCTCTGCTTCTAGGCGACCAATGTAAGATTGACGATCTTTCTTCGACATCTTCTGAGCTCCGTCTGTAAGATAATCGGCTTTGCTCTCTGCCACTTTGGTCGCTTCAATGACATCGCGAATTCGCTTGCGAATCGTCTGCGGCGTGATTCCATGCTTTTCATTATACGCGATCTGGATTTCACGACGTCGCTCCGTCTCTTTTATTGCTTTAGCCATGGAATCCGTAATCTTGTCACCATACATAATGACACGGCCGTCTGAGTTCCGCGCAGCCCGTCCAATCGTCTGAATAAGAGAACGTTCTGAACGCAAGAAACCTTCTTTATCCGCATCCAGAATGGTAACCAATGATACCTCAGGTAGGTCGAGACCTTCCCGCAATAAGTTAATCCCAATCAGAACATGGAACGTCCCTAGACGAAGATCGCGCAAAATCTGCATCCGCTCAAGCGTCTTAATATCCGAGTGCAGGTATCTTACTTTGATACCAATCTCTTTCAAATAGTCAGTCAGGTCTTCGGACATTTTCTTAGTTAATGTCGTAACTAGCACACGTTCATCCTTGGCAATCCGGTCGTGAATTTCACCAATCATATCATCAATTTGTCCTTTTGTTGGACGAACTTCAATGATTGGATCTAGCAGTCCTGTTGGACGAATAATCTGCTGAATCATCGTATCCGTATGTTCAATCTCGAATGGACCCGGGGTTGCAGACACGTAAATAATTTCTTTGATCTTCTCTTCAAATTCTTCAAATTTCAGAGGGCGATTATCCAGCGCTGAGGGCAGGCGGAAACCATGGTCAACCAATACATTTTTACGAGCTTGGTCACCATTATACATCGCACGAATCTGTGGCAAGGTCACATGTGACTCATCAATCACAATCAACATATCATCCGGGAAATAATCCATTAAAGTATAAGGCGTAGCGCCGCGTTCACGGAACGTAAGCGGACCTGAGTAGTTCTCAATCCCCGAACAAAAGCCCACTTCTTTCATCATCTCGATATCATACCGAGTTCGCTGTTCTAAGCGCTGAGCTTCTAGCAGCTTGCCTTCAGCACGAAACTTCTCTAATTGCTCTTCGAGCTCACGTTCAATGTTGACCAAGGCTACACGCATCGTCTCTTCTTGGGTGACAAAGTGAGAAGCTGGGAAAATCGCAATGTGATCACGTTCCCCAATTAACTCGCCGGTTAAGACATCAATCTCAGTAATCCGTTCAATTTCATCACCAAAAAATTCGACACGAACTGCTTGTTCTCCCTTAGAAGCTGGGAAAATCTCAAGCACATCCCCACGCACACGGAAAGTTCCGCGCACAAAGTTGATATCATTCCGTTGATACTGAATGTCAACCAAACGGGCCAAAATTTGATTGCGAGGTTTCTCCATACCTACTCGAAGTGACAGCAGCAGATTACGATATTCTACAGGAGAACCAAGACCATATATACATGATACACTTGCTACAATAATGACATCCCGCCGTTCAAATAAAGAACTGGTTGCGGAATGTCGCAGTTTATCGATCTCTTCATTTATACTGGAATCTTTCTCTATATAAGTATCTGACGAAGGAATATAAGCTTCGGGCTGGTAGTAATCGTAATAACTCACAAAATAATCAACCGAATTATTCGGGAAGAAATCCTTAAATTCACTAGCCAATTGAGCAGCCAGTGTCTTATTGTGCGCGATGACTAAAGTTGGACGACCTAGCTTAGCAATTGCATTAGCTATCGTAAAGGTTTTGCCCGTTCCTGTTGCACCTAACAGAGTCTGATGCTTCTTGCCTCGAACAACACCCTGAATCAACTCCTCCACTGCAACAGGTTGATCTCCCTGAGGTGTGAAATCGGATACCAGTTCAAATTTCTGATTACTGACGACAATATCACTCATTGCCTAACATCACCCACGTCCTTTAAAATGAACATCTATGCATCTATAGCTCAACTATGACATAATGCGAAAGTAACAGTTTCTCTTATGAAAAAGAGGCATTACGCCTCATTTAATATATAAACCTGAAAACCGATATTTAATAAACATCTATATAAAAAGAGGAAATCCTTTGTATTCCATGAATAGGAATGCTTGTTCCCATAATATTATACCTTTTTCATGAAAGTGATGCAATGGAAAGTCCGACGTAGGAGTGATAAAAGCATTGGATATAACTACAGTACTTGGAATACTTATTGGTTTACTGGCTATTGTGGGTGGCTTTCTATGGGAAGGCGGCGAAATTCACGGCCTCATGCAGGTTACTTCCGCTTTGATTGTTTTTGGAGGTACCTTTGCCGCTGTAATGGTCAGCTTCCCTCCATCCAAGCTTCGCACCATTCCTCGGGCCCTTGGCATCGCCTTTTCCGCCAGAAAACAGAATCATCTGGAGATGATTGAAGATATCGTGAACATGGCGGTAACTGCTCGTAGATCAGGCCTTCTAGCTCTGGAACGACAAGTTTTAGATCATGAAGATCCTTTTCTAAAAGAAGGCATTCAACTTGTAGTCGATGGAACCGATCAACACCTCGTCAAACAGATTATGGAGCTGGAAATGGATGCCGTAGAGACGAGACATCAGGGATTCGCCAAAGTATTCGAAGCCGCTGGTGGGTATGCCCCTACAATGGGAATTATCGGCACAGTGATGGGACTTATTCATGTACTTGGAAGTTTATCCGATCCGTCAGCGCTTGGGCCTGCAATTGCGCTAGCTTTTACAGCTACGCTCTATGGGGTGGCAAGTGCCAATCTTATTTTTCTTCCCATTGCTACCAAAATCAAAACCCGGGGTGAAGATGAAATTCTACATTTGGAGATGCTTTTGTTCGGAATTCTCTCGGTGCAGAATGGGGACCATCCCCTACTTGTGCGCAAAAAATTAGAATCCTTTACCGCCGATCGCAGAACCCCGCGAGTTGAAAAAGATCTTTCCAATTCAACGGAGGCAGTTAAATGAGAAACTCACGCCGACGGGGAAAAGTGGAGACCTCTGATACAAAAGATCGCTGGATGATTACTTATGCCGATCTCATCACGCTATTGTTAATCTTTTTCGTCATTATGTATGCGATGAGTCGTCTAGATGCGGACAAGTACAAAGTAGTTACAGAGTCTCTTCAGCACACTTTTAAAAAAGGAGATTCCGTTCTAGAGATGGGATCTGGTGTCAATGGCAGCGCCGACAAGTACCGATCCAAGAACCCACCTTCTACAACACCGTCAGCGGTTACGAAGGCCGCAGGTTCGGGTTCTACATTGAGTAACAATTCTTCTAATTCACCGCTAAGTGAACGAGAAATCGCCTTTCGCAAACAGGAATCACAGCTTCAAGATTTGATGAGAGTCATTCAAAAGTATATCCAGGATAATAACTTGCAGGAACAGATTCGTGTATCGGATTTAGCCAAGGGAATCACGATTACACTTAGCGACCGCTTCTTATTTGATGCAGGAAGAGCTGATCTCAAAGCAGGCTCCAATCAGACCTTATCCAAGTTAGCTAGCTTGTTCACCAAGCTTGATACGGTAGTCAGTATTGAAGGGCATTCGGATAATCAGCCGATTACTCGGGCCTCTAGATACACAGATAATTGGGAGCTCTCTGGGGCAAGAGCACTTTCGGTCCTTAGATATTTCTTAAATAATCCGAATCTGGATAGCGACAAGTTCCAATACGCTGGATATGCGGACACTCATCCCACCGCAGACAACACTACGGAACAGGGTCGATCCAAAAATCGCCGCGTTGAAATTACGGTTCTACGCCAATTGCAGCAATAATATAAGAAAAAGCCTCAGCGCATATGATGCCGCTGAGGTTTTTAGTTTTTATAATTTAGCATTGTCACGTTATATAAGCAATGGCCAAAAGTGATTACCATCTATAGGCGACCTCAAGAGTCATTACTAATTGTCCTCTGATCCTCATGCCTTGTAGCCCCTCTACGTGGTGACAGAAGCTCCAATAAGGACAAGGACTTTACACGAAGGGCGACAGGTGCATCATCATCGGGTACAAGAATAACACCTAACTGGTGATGATCTCCGGCATATATTGCTCGTTGTAGGAATTTACTCTCCCCCTGCAAGTTGAGCACTTCCAATTTACAAAAGGCGGGGTTCATCCTTAACCCACGATGTAACTGTTCTTTATTGTCGACAGCCAAACCATTGATTTTGAACAACACTTCCCCAGCTTCAATTCCTAATTCTTCAGCGGGACTTCCGGGGAGAATCGCTAACACTTTCAGCCCTCGCCGAGGATGAACAAATATAGGGCTGCGATTTTGTTCATCCATTTTGCTATACAAGACGAGCCCTTCATGTAATATAAAAGCGGCCAATGCTGCGACTAACATAAGTGGACTCCACCAAGATGCACTCAGAGCCAATATAAAAAGGACTATACCGTAGATCAATAGTCGACTTGAGGTCAATCTAGCTTTGACTTTAGGAAGCTGACTTACAGTCATCTCCGTGAATCCAATAACGATAGGTAGGGCCAGAAATGTGAATCCTCCTTGCCAAGCCTCTCCCCCAAAAAAAGGAGTCCATGGTAACAAGCTGCCAGGTGTTTGAGCTGGAACGAGCAGAAATAGCGGTACAGGCCAGAAATTCTTCATTTGGTACCCACCGACCACTTTGCCTCGCTTCCCTTCATAAAACACAGGCCCCGCAAAGGATGCCCCCTGCCAGCGAATGAGTAATGCTTCGGCGATATGAAGCATGGCGACTAATGCAAGCAAAGCAGGAATGTTAAGCTCCCGAATTGTCTGTACGGATGAGTCCAGAATGCCTTGAAGATGAAAATTTGGGAACCACGATAATCCGAACTGAATTATACCTAAGAGGCCTACCGAATAAGCAAAACATAGATATCTCACGCGGAATAGCAGCAAAATCAGCGTAACCACCCAAATGCAAATTATGCCGTCAAAGGTAAGCGTCATCCCTAGCCATGCGCTTAGTAATGAGATGCCTATACCTGCAGCTAGCCCGCCCAGAATTGTTCTCCATGCTTGGTGTACCCAGCTATGAAGACGCACATGAAATAGCTTACGCTCGAGCGTAACCTGCCTTCTATATTGCAACACAATTAATAGAATTGAAATATAATAAAACGGCTGCATAAACAAACTTACTAACGCATCCGACCCTCTCCACAACCAATCAAGCCATATATTCAAGTATGGATCACTCTCCTTAGGTTCGTGCTGACTATCCTGCATACCCTGCTAAAACAGAAAAAAAGAAGGCTGGTAGACAGCCTCCTTTACTAATTCGCCTAGCGTGCCGTAATTTCCTTCTCGACCTCTGTGAAAGCGCGGTTTAGTTGCACATCATTTTTCGGATCCCGAATGTGGGTGATGAGATTCTTCTCCAGTGCTTCGGCTGTCTTACTGTCAATCTCACCTGTAACTGTTAGAGTATTGCTCTTCTGAAAGCTCTTCACTGCATTTAAGGTGTTGGTATCGAAGTAACCATCCTTACGTCCCGGAGCAAATCCTAGTCCGTCCAGCATAACTTGTGCATTTTTGATATTGTCATCATTCATATCATATTTCCAGGTTTTTTCTTTGTTGATGGGAGCTGCTGCAAAATACGCAGGTTGGGCTACCGCAATATCCGGTTTAATCCCCTTCTTATGAATCCATTCTCCTTTAGGCGTGAGCCATTTGGCAATGGTGATTTTTAGCAAACTTCCATCACCCAGCTCTTTTTCAAAGCTCGTCTGAACTGTGCCTTTTCCGTACGTCGTATCTCCGATTAACTTCGCATTGGCTGATTCTTGCAGCGCACCTGCTAAAATCTCTGAAGCACTGGCACTCCCTTTATTCGTTAAGACAGCTATCGGGTAATCTTTTGCCGTTCCTTTTGAGAGCGTCTTCTCCCGTTGCTGCTTCTTGTCCTCAACTTGAACAATAATCTTGTCTTTGCCAATCATACGCTGAGCCATGTCAATTACGACGGATAACACACCGCCTGGATTGTTACGAACATCTATCACAAGTCCCTTCATTCCCTGATTCTCCAAGCTTTCAAGTTCCTTCTTGAAACGTTCGCCTGTGTTCAATGAGAATTCCGTAATTTCAATGTATCCGATCTTATTCTTATCCATATGGGCATTGACCGTCTCCATCGCAATATCATCACGCTTGATAGCAAATTCAAGTACCGCACTGTTCCCTGCACGCTTCACTTTGACTTTAGCTATCGTGCCTTTCTTGCCGCGAATTTTAGCTACGGCTTCATTCAGTCCCAGTCCCTCAAAAGATTCTCCGTTCACCGAGAGCAAAATATCTTTGGCATGAATTCCTGCTTTCTCAGCGGGAGAGCCTTTGATTGGAGATACTACAACGACGTTGCCATTCTCCATAGATACTTCTGCACCGATTCCCGAAAAAGAGCCTTGAATCTGTGAGGTGAACTGTTCAGCAGTTGTTTTTCCCATATAAGAAGAGAACGGATCATCCAAGGCACCCATTATCCCATTGATGGCTCCATCCACTAACTTACTCTGGTCTACATTCTGAACGTAGTTATTCTTGACCAGATTGAGCGCTGTCTCGATCTTACTCATGTCTTCTTTCGAAGCCTGTCCTGCCGTAGAAGCATAACTTCCGCTACCCGCGACTCCACTTCTTGCGAAATTCCAGTTCCCTGTAAGGGTCATGGTCAAAATACTGCTAGCAAGTACGGCTACCACTACAAAAAGGGCAACTGTCCGTCCTTTGTACATTGCTCAATCACCGCCTTTCCTATTTCGGGCTGACTTGATGCAGACCTGTAATGTCCATCATAGTATATGTTTAGCTTGTACGGAATATTTATCTAGAAAAAAAGAGAAACGGGCAAGCCAATGCGCTGGCAGTACCCGTCTCTAACTATGCAACTACAAGTAAGGCATGGCATCCACAGGAGTACCATTCAGCCGCACTTCAAAGTGTAAATGCGGTCCCGTAGAAGCCCCTGTATTGCCTGATTCCGCAATTAGGCTTCCGCGCTGAACGTTATCCCCCTTCTGTACCTTAATCTCGGATAAGTGGCCATACAGTGTCCACACGTTATTACCATGGTCGATAATGACACAGTTCCCATAACCGCTCCACCACTCCGCAACGATGACTACGCCATTATCTGCTGCATGTACATCTGTTCCAATCCCTACTGCAAAATCCGTTCCCGTATGAAGCTTTTTCGCACCGGTAATTGGATGAATTCGATATCCGAAGGGAGAAGAAATTCTTGCGCCCGATACAGGTAGAGCCATGGAGCCTCCATTACCTGTAAAACCGCCGCCAGAACTTGAGTGGTCCTCCGATGAGTTCGAGCTCGAATCTGAGTTGGTTGAAGCTACTACTTTATGGGCATTTGCCGCGGCCTCAGCCTTGGCTTTCGCTTCAGCTTTTTTCTTCTGATTGTAAGCATAGATTTGCGCGGCCTTAATCTTGTTCTTCTCTTGCGCTAATTGCGCACGCTTAGAAGCAATGCTCACAAGCAACTTGTCTTGATCTGCACTGATGTCATCCGACTGCTCAATCTTATTTTGATAGCTCGCAATCAGCGACTCTTTTTCCTTCTCCTTCTGAGCTAAAGTTGCACGCCTACTTGCCGCTTGAGCGTACAGCAACTTAGCTCTGCTGTAAGAAGCCTGTAATTTCTTCTGTTCGACTTGAATAAGTGCCTTGTCTTTCTTGTGATCTTCAAGAATATTCTGATCTTGCTGTGCAATGGCTTGTAAGGAATCTGCACGATCAAGGAAATCCGTGAAGCTTGTAGACGATAAAAGAACATCAAGATAAGACACTACACCATCGGTGTACATTAGACGTATTCTAGAATCGAGCAGTTTTTCACGCTCATCAATGCGTTTTTGTGTCTGGTCAATTTGTTCAGCAGTCGTATGTAAATCTGACTCCGTCTTATCAATATCCGCTGAGATCTTTGACAGTTCTCCACTAACCGAATCAATTTGCTGCAATACCACCTGCAAGAAATTCGTTGCTTTATTTTTATAGTGCGCAGCATCCTGCTTGTCACTATCGGCTTGCTGCTGCTCCGTCTGGGCTTGTTTCGCCTGTTGCTGCAGAGCTCTTAATTCATGGTCGATTTGATCGACCGTTCGCTTTTTGGCATAGCTTTCACTTGGCACAAATAGTACCGAAGCCAGCGCAGTTACGACAACTACGGATAACCATTTCTTCAATGTGTTCTCTCCATTCTGATCTAAATCGTTCTATACTTTTAAGAATTTGCGTATCGATACCGTACTTCCCCAAATTCCTATTAACAGTCCAAGTCCAATCATTAAAGAGACTATGGGAAGACCAATATCACTCATCGGGATTAAATGAATAGGTAAGGAAATATCCTGACTCACAGACTCCACCATCTGCCGATAACCAAAAATTAATACAGCCGAAGTAACAAGAGAGCCTATAAGCCCAATTAAGCCACCTTCCACAAAGAAGGGCCAGCGGATGAAGAAATTCGTCGCTCCTACCAATTTCATGATTCCAATCTCACGGCGGCGTGCCAGAATCGTGACACGAATGGTATTTGAGATCAGGAACATGGCCATGATACCAAGTCCTACAACAAAGATGAAACCTACATTACGAATGGTGCGTGTAATTTTAAATAACTTCTCAATGGTTCCTTGTCCATAATTCACTTTAAAAATGGGTGCGTCTGTATATTTCTTATTCAGTGCTTCAATTTTGGAGGCTACAAAAGCTACTGTAGTAGGTTCAATCACTTCGACTTTGAGCGTGTCTGGAATAGGATTCGTCTCTTCCGTATACCCATCAAGAAGATCCTTACCGTTATCTCCGAGCTTACTCTTAAAATCTTTGAGCCCCTGATTTCTCGATACAAAATCAACTTTGCTCACCTCTGGCATCATGGCTATCTCATTACGAATCTTGTCTACTTCGGCCTGAGGCACTTTTGAATTCAAGAAAGCACTAATCTGAACTTGATTATCTGCGTCATCTGCGAATGCATTGACGTTAAGTACAAGGAGAATAAATACACCTAATATGAGTAAAGAAACAATGATTGACGTAATAGATGCGATGGACATCCAACCATTACGGAATACATTTTTAGTCCCTTCACGTAAGTGTCTAAGAAAGGTTCTAAAAGTCATATCCGTACTCCCCTCGAAGCTGGTCACGAACAATACTGCCCTCTTCTATAGCAATCACCCGTTTGCGCATGCTGTTCACAATATCCTTATTGTGAGTCGCCATAACAATCGTTGTTCCGCGGAAATTAATCTCATCAAGCAATTGCATAATGCCCCATGAGGTCTCAGGATCCAAATTCCCCGTCGGCTCATCGGCAATAATTACGGATGGATTATTCACAATGGCTCTAGCGATAGCCACACGCTGTTGCTCTCCTCCAGATAGCTGCGAGGGCTCTCGTCCTGCCTTACCTTTCAGTCCCACAAGGTCGAGCACTTCATTCACACGTTTCTTAATGATCTTCTTAGGCGCCTCGATGACTTCGAGGGCAAAGGCTACATTCTCATAGGCTGTGAGCCGTGGTAACAATCTGAAATCTTGGAAAACGACACCGATATTTCGGCGGACATAAGGAATTTTGCGAGGTTTGAGTTTGCCGATATTGAATCCATTTACAGAGATTTGACCCTTAGTAGGGACTTCCTCTCTGTAGATCAATTTCATAAACGTAGATTTGCCGGCACCTGATGGGCCCACGAGGTATACAAATTCATTTCGATCAATCTTTACGGACACGCCTTGAAGGGCATGAGCACCGTTGGGATACGTCTTCCATACATCTTGCATTTCAATCACAGAATCACTTCCTAAGCGTTATGTCTAGTCCTATCTTGGTCGGGGGTCTACGGTGTAATAAGGATGATTACCTAGGCTGTATTAGTTCGACACGTTCCAGCGAAATCCTTTAAAAGATGAGGAAATCCATCCCTTAGTCCCCTATTGTAACAAACTTGTAACCTTTTGAGTACCCGAAAGTTTTCCTGGGTCTTTGCATATACATGGTTGTACATGTAATTGGACTAACTCATCTTTCCTAAAAGGGGCGATAATTCTGAGAAAAGCTCATATTTTAACCATATGTTTGGCCATTATTATTCTCCTCTGGGCATTAGGATTCGGACTCCTTGAACTGTATGCCCACCGGGGCACTGTTCCCTCAGGTGTGAAGATCGGTTCTACCGAGATTGGCGGACTGCCTTTTGAAGAAGCTAAGCAGGCTGTAGAGCAAGAGCAGCAGCGAATTCGCGCAGGTCAAGTTAACTATTATGTTCCGGCCATCTCCGGGAATGCTCCCGCCCATATTCGCATGAACTGGGAGCAAAGTGGTGTTGATTATTCATCGGAAGAACTGGCTCAGGAATTAAGCAAATTAAACGGAGGTACGCTTTGGAATCGGGTTAAAACACGGTGGTATTTCCCAAAGCAGTGGCAATATACCGTACGCTGGGACCGAAAGAAACTAACTAGTGTACTAAGTCCATCCTGGGAAAAGAAACAATTCGGATCACCCATTAATGCACGCCGTATTCTGCTGGCTAATGATACGTTTCGTTATGAGGCAGGTTCTTCGGCAATTCGAATAGACTGGTCTACTTTGAACGAATCCTTTCGCAAGGCTATCCCAAAGACCTCTCAGGATGCTTTTCATGATAAGACCCTAGAAATCCCCCTATGGGATGCCCCCCCTGCTGTTACGCTCGACATTCTTAAGGAGCAAGGAATTGATCATAAATTGACGGAATTCCAGACACATCTAACCACCAGTACTGAAGGTAGAGTGCATAATGTAGAGGCTGCCTCGCAGATTATCGACGGGATGCTTTTGGCTCCTGGAGAAGTGTTTGATTATAGCAAGGTGGTTGAACGAGCTGAGCACACGTATGGTTTTCAGCCCGCCCCTGTTATTTTTCAAGGCAGACTTATCCCGGGTATTGGAGGAGGCATTTGTCAGGTATCCAGTACGTTATACGGGGCCGCTATACGAGCGGGGCTTCAGATTGTAGAGCGTCGTAATCACTCTCTGCCTGTAAGTTACCTGCCGAAAGGACAAGATGCTACGTTTGCAAAAGGATATATTAACTTTAAATTCCGAAATACTACATCACATTATGTACTTATTCACAGTCAGGTCGAGGATCTTAAGCTTAGCGTGAAACTTTTTGGAGATCTGCCTGAAGATGAGCATTATGAGATTACCTCCAAAGTTATTGAGGAAATTCAAGCCCAGAATAAGTATGTGGCGAATGCTGCGCTTCCTGCTGGGAGCAGTCAGCTTATTCAGCCAGGCAAACCAGGCTATATTGTAGAGACTTACCGTACGAAATGGATTCAAGGTAAACCTAAAGCTCCTGAGCGTATCTCTAGAGATACGTATCCTGCCCAGCCGAATCTCATCGGAGTCCATCATATCCCGACCGATCCGGGCAGTGAGAGTGTGCCACGTCCTAGTAAAGATCGTATTCTCGAAGATGGCGTCAGCAGCCTACTCATCCCATATAGTTGAAAATTTCCTAGTTATTAACACAAAGTGTTATTGCGCACACTGAGTCAACCAGCGTAGGACTGTAATCGCATACAAAATAATGACCCTTCCTTGAGCCTGTTCTTTGCTCTCAAACTGTGATATACCTGTATCAGAGCTTTGAAAACTTCACAGGACATGAAAGGAATTGATTGTCATTACATCCTCATCTTCAGCTACTACAAAACGAATGGCCCAAGCTGGACTCTGGACCCTTGTGCCCGGCATCATTTTGGTAGCGACTACACTTCGGGCGCCGATAACCGCGGTAGGCCCTTTAACGGATACCCTTCGTTCAGCTACTTCTCTGTCTCACACATTATTAGGTATGCTTACTACGCTTCCGTTGTTAGCATTTGCCTTGATCTCACCACTAGCACCCAAGCTTGGAAGACGTCTAGGCATGGAACGTACAATGTTTTTGGCATTAATCCTGCTTCTCTTCGGAATTCTTATTAGATCTTTACCTTCTACTATATTCCTTTTTTTGGGAACGGCCATGCTTGGAGCAGCTATTGCTGTGAACAATGTGTTACTTCCAAGCCTAATCAAACGGGAATTTACTACACAGGTAGGCACCATGACGGGGTTATACTCCTTCTCCATGAATTTGTTCGCCGCACTCTCATCCGGTCTTAGTATTCCACTATCGACCACATTAGGTCTAGGATGGCGCGGAGCACTAGGAATCTGGGCCATTTTGGCAGTGCTTGCTATGATTGCATGGATTCCGCAGCAGCGGGGACAACAACATAAAGCTCAAGTGGCCGCCACTCAGCCCGCTTCTACGTCAAGCTTATGGAAATCTCCTCTCGCGTGGACGATTACGCTATTGATGGGTTTTCAATCCGTTACATTTTATGTCGGCATCGCATGGATTCCAGAAATATTGCAGCAACGAGGATTATCGGCTTCATCAGCAGGCTGGATGCTGTCCCTGATGCAGTTCGTCAGTCTTCCTGGTTCATTTCTCATCCCGGTTATTGCCGGTCGCATGAAAAGTCAGCGCAGTATAAGTACAGGCGTAGCCATCCTCTATATCATTGGTTACACCGGGCTTCTCCTCAGCGGAAGCTCATGGCTTGCTTTATGGATGATTTTGATTGGTGTTGCGGGCGGATGTAGCTTCAGTCTAGTTATTATCCTATTCTCTTTACGTACACGAACGACGGAACAAGCTGCAGAACTTTCGGGAATGGCTCAATCATTTGGCTATTTATTAGCTGCTGCGGGTCCTCCGTTGTTCGGACTTATTCACGATATGACAGGAAGCTGGACCGCTCCATTAATCTTGCTCGTTGTTATTTCATGTATCATCTTGTTATGTGGTCTGAGTGCGGGACGCAATCGAGTCATATCCTAAGCCGTAGATCTGTATGTTGGGGATTAATTAACGGTATTGTCCCTAATTTTGAATATAAGAATATAAGTTGACTACAAACACCCTGTTTCCTAAATGGAAGCAGGGTGTTTGTTAGTTCTTGTTATGTTTTAAGCTGATATTGGATAGTGATACTGGATTGCAGAAGTAGCTCAGCTTCACTCCTTAATGAGTAGCTGTATACTCAGAGGAACTCTGCACACTCTCAGGCTCCATTTTATCACGACCCATGAAGAAGGCTGCTAGTAGTGCTAACCCTGCTGGAATGACAGCCCAGACGAAGGTATCTACAATGGAGGTAGACATCGAAGCCGTAATTTTATCGAGAATTTGAGGCGGAATCAATTTCCTTGCTTCAGGAGATAAAAGAGCATGTGGATCTTTAAGATCAAGCCCCGGAGGTAAAGCGATTGAACTCCCACCTTCTTCCGCCCCCGCAAAACTATCGGTTAATTTTCTAGTAAACAGATGACTTTGCACAATACCGAACACCGTAATGCCAAGTGTCATTCCAAGGGATCTTAAGAAATTCATCGTTGAACTTGCTGCACCACGCTCTCTTGGAGATACCGAGTTCATTGCCGCATTACTAAGAACCGAGAAGGAAGCTCCAATGCCTGAACCTATTAAGATCATATAAAAACGAACGGTCCAAAGAGATGTATTGCTATCTAGCGTAGTTAACAAGTAGAGGCCAATTAGCAATAGGGCAAGCGTAGGGATCATAATCGTCCGATATCGCACTTTGTTCATCAAAAATCCACCCATGGTAGCCGTTACTACAGAACCCAACATCATAGGAAGTAGGACTAGACCCGAGTTGGTTGGCTTGCCTCCAAGTACACCTTGTATAAAGATCGGAATGTAGACCGAAGCCGTAATGAACGCCGCACCACTAAAGATCCCAATCAGGTTACTTGACCAGTACACCTGTTTTTTGAACATGCCGAACGATATAATAGGCTCCTTGACTAAGCGTTCTACCAACACAAATATGATGGCTAAGACAGCGAATAGACCAAAGAGACTAAGAATTTGCCATGAATCCCACGCGAACTTTTTTCCACCAAGTTCCAAAGCAAACATCAAGCTAATTACTGCGCCTACCAGTGTAACAGCGCCAGTCCAGTCAATCTGCTGTTTCGAATGCTCATGAGATTCTCTATAGAAGAACGCAATGAACACAAAGGCAAGCAGACCGAGTGGCAAGTTAATATAAAAGATCCATTCCCACTGTGCATATTCTGTCAAATACGCTCCAAGTAAAGGTCCGAATATACTAGAGAGGCCAAAAACTGCTCCGAACAAGCCACCTAACTTTCCACGCATTTCCGCAGGAACAGCATCGAACATAATCGTAAAGGCAATTGGCACCAATGCCCCTCCGCCAATCCCTTGAATGGCCCGGTACATACTTAGCTGGACAATGGAAGTTGCCGTACCACAAAGAGCGGAACCAATCATAAATACAATAATTCCGAACACAAAAAACTTTTTGCGCCCGTACATATCTGACAATTTCCCAAAGATCGGCATACCGGCCATTTCTGCAACCATGTAGGCCGAAGTTACCCATACAAATTTATCCAGTCCTCCTAACTTACCAACAATATCCCCCATTGCTGTGGCAACGATTGTATTGTCCATGGAGGCCATCAGTATGCCTAGCAGCAGTCCAGCCAAGACAAGGCCCATATTTTTAGTTTTCTTTTGTGCGTGATCCATAAATTAAGTTATCCCTTCTCTCCATTTTTTGTGTGTCTCCCCTAATTCCAAAAACATACTCTACCGTTCATTTTGTCCCTGTTGCATCATCTATTATAGCGGCGCATAGTATTTCTACCATCCGCCTTGGGGCGGATATATCTAACGTTACACGCGAACTGCACGCGACACATCCGACTTAGGATCAGCCTCATAACTTTCCTTATACTCCACCAAATCGACCTCGCATCCCGCTCCAATTCGTATTCGATTCCCCCGAATCACTCGTGCTTTCGTGAACTCTACATCAATGTCATCTCCCTCAATGATATCTGTCTCTAAATAGGAGAATTTCCCTGTAATTTTACCTAGAATGCCATATAAGGAACCCCGTTTACGCACTGTAATTTGCTCTACACCAATTTCTCTAGCACTACATCCCCCATTGAGTTCCATATGGATCGTCCCTGCATTTAGTAATCCGCTTACTTTGAGACTACCGTGTACCTCAATGACTTCATACTGCATATCCCCTTGGACTTTGAGGGAGCCATTAACCTCTGCTTTCTCACCGTTTGCTCCCCGCAGTCCAGTCAGCATCCCATTAATATCAAGATGATCTATACGTATCTCATCGCGAACCTTCAGCATTCCATCTACACGAAGAGAACCTCCTTCTAAGCACCCATCTACGTTTCCTGATCCATTCACACTCATTTGATTCTTCACCTGTACATTCCTGAGCTTCACGGTACCATTGCACTCTATCTCTTCACAGATGAGGTTCCCGTTCACTCGGCCCACCCCATCGATACTAATAAGAGCATAATTCCCACCAGGATATGTTCCTACCCCACTAATTCGCAGATCGCCTAACGCTTGTTCTCTCATTCTTCTCTTCCTCCTTCATTTAATAGTAATTTAAGTTCTTCCGTTGCTTCGGCAAAGGGTATCCGTACCACTTCTTTGATTAAGTTATCGAAATATATCTCTTGATTCTGAGGAACCAGTAGACACATAGAGACACCCATTTTTCTAGTAAGGACAAGTTCATATTTCCCTTCAGAGCAGGTAAAAAAATGTGATTCTAAGGTCTCTATGATCATCGTCCCCTCTTGCAAGGAGATCATGCCACTGTGCAATAACTTATGCAGAATAAATATCCTCAACATCTGGTCAAAAGGAAAATTCCCTTCGTGCGAAACGATGGTCAGATATAATTCTAACGTAGAACTCGCAACAATGTTACGTTCTATTATTGCTCCTGCACTTAAGGAGATTTCAGTAAGCTGAGGGGAGAAGACATCGGCCAGTGCATCTAGGGATAATTCATCTTTCATGTTCAAAATTTTATCTATACGAGATAGAATCGAAGCTTTGGGGAAGAATGTCTCTTGACCTGTAAAGGATGACTTACGGATGAACCATTCCTCTGGGATTAGATTTTTTCGCTTCCACCTATATAGCTGTCCATAAGAAATTCCTGTAAGATCAAGCAATTCCTTTTTGGATATCAGTGGTTCTGTCATTTTACAACCTCCTTGATTATAAATATAATGTAACATAACATTGTTACGTTGTAAATAAAATATATTCTTTTTTAGCATGTATTCACACTTTGATTTCAAAATAAAAATAAAAAAGCACACACGGTCACAACTTTCGTTGTTCCATGCATGCTTCATTAACAACTAGCGCTTCTTTTCCGGCCTACTCTAAGCCAATGGATTCCATCTTCGCCAACCACTCACTCGTCTCTGCGAGCTTCGCTTCAGCGCGGGCAATCGCTGCCTTCACTTGAGGAGTTGCCGTACCCCCATACACATTACGTGCATCCACAACGGTCTCAGGTTGAAGAACTTGATAGATGCTATCGTCGAACAGGGTAGAGAACTGCTGGAATTCTTCCAAAGTTAAATCTAACAGATACTTTTGATTCTGAATGCAATAGAGCACAGTCTTTCCGATGACCTCATGTGCTTGACGGAAAGGTAAACCTTTGCCCACTAAGAAGTCGGCGATATCGGTCGCATTGGAAAAATCCTGATTGACCGCTTCACGCATCCGGCCTGTGTTGACCTTCATGGTAGCAATCATAGGAGCAAATAATTGCAAAGCTCCTTGCAACGTAGCCACCGTGTCGAACATGCCTTCCTTATCTTCCTGCATATCTTTGTTATACGCCAAAGGAAGAGACTTCAACACAGTTAATAGTCCAAATAAGTTACCATATACACGGCCCGTTTTGCCTCTTACCAGTTCGGCAACATCTGGATTTTTCTTCTGCGGCATAATACTGCTACCTGTACAGAACGCATCATCAAGTTCCACAAAACGGAATTCTGTGCTGCTCCAAAGGACGAGCTCTTCACTTAGACGAGATAGATGCATCATAATCGCCGAGCCATTCGATAAAAATTCCAAGATGAAATCTCGATCGCTTACAGCATCCAGACTATTTTCATAGACCGCATCAAAATGCAATTGCTCCGCCACATAATGGCGGTCAATCGGGAATGTCGTCCCGGCCAGCGCACCCGCACCCAAGGGGAGCACATTAATCCGCTTGTAACTGTCCTGCAAACGCTCAATATCCCGTCCGAACATAGAGACATACGCCATCAAGTGATGAGCAAAAAGAATCGGCTGAGCCCGCTGTAAATGGGTATAACCCGGTACAATCGTAGCTGTATGCGCCTGCGCTTGCGTAATCAAAGCTTCTTGAACCCGTTTGAGTAGCTCTACAAATTCAACAACCCGCTTACGTAAGTACAAATGCATATCGGTCGCTACTTGGTCGTTCCGACTGCGACCCGTATGAAGCTTTCCGCCCACAGGACCGATGGCTTCAATTAGATTCTTCTCAATATTCATATGGATATCTTCATCCGATACGGAATATTCCAATTCTCCACTGCGGATCTTATCCAATACTTGAAGCAATCCTTCTTTTATACGATCCACATCTTCTACTGGAACAATTCCGCATTTTCCAAGCATGGAAACATGGGCTAGACTGCCCTGAATATCCTCTTCTGCTAGCGCTTTATCGAAATGGATAGAGGCTGTATACTCCTCTACCAGCTTGTTAGTCTGCTTCGTGAAACGTCCACCCCAAAGCTTGCTCACCGAATTCACTCCCTAAGTTCTGATATCAGACTGCAGGCCGCCCTTATAGATTCAGAAGGAACGGCCGCAGATCATGACTATAGATGGATGACTTTTTATTAGTTATTAAAGGTTTAATTGTGTTAGTTCTGGTTCTTACAACTATACGCAGATTACTTCTGGTTCTGCTCTACCCCGGAGTTCACTTTCAAACGTAGCGCATTCAAGCGAATGAAGCCCGTTGCATCTCCTTGGTCATAAGCTTGCGTCGGATCGGCTTCCATCGTAGCAATCTCGGGATTGTACAAGCTCACAGGGCTCTTCACCCCAGCAGCGATGACATTGCCTTTATATAATTTCAGACGTACCGTACCGGACACATTACGCTGACTTTCGGTAACCAGAGCTTGCAAGGCAAGACGCTCAGGAGCGAACCAGAAGCCATTATATACAAGTGTACTGTAACGCGTAATTAAGCTGTCACGTAGATTCATAACTTCACGATCTAGCGTTAAGGATTCCATTTTACGATGAGCTGCAAAAAGGATTGCGCCTCCCGGTGTCTCATAGACGCCGCGGCTCTTCATGCCGACGAAACGGTTCTCTACCATATCGACACGTCCAATTCCATGCTTACCGCCCAGTTCATTCAACTGTTCCATCACTTCAAGGGGACTCAGTTCCTTGCCATTTATAGCAACCACATCGCCTTGTGCAAATTCAAGCTCAATCATCTCCGCTTGATCTGGTGCATCTTCTGGATCTACAGATAATAAGTACATCCCTTTGCTCTCTGCATCACTTGCATCGAACCAAGGATCTTCCAGTACACCACTCTCATAACTAATATGAAGCAAGTTGCGATCGGTTGAATACGGCTTAGCTGCCGAAGCAGTAACAGGAATTCCATGCTTCTCCGCAAAAGCAATCATCTCTGCGCGGCCTGGGAATTCCTCGCGGAACTCAGGCAGGCGCCAAGGGGCAATCACGGCAATTTCGGGTGCGAGAGCAGCCGCAGCTAACTCAAATCGAACCTGGTCATTCCCTTTACCTGTAGCACCATGAGCAATGGCTGTCGCGCCTTCAGCACGTGCAATCTCTACCATACGCTTAGCAATCAGTGGACGAGCAATGCTTGTCCCCAGAAGATATTGTCCTTCATATTGCGCTCCTGCTTGGAACATAGGATAAATGAAATCTTTTGCAAATTCATCACGCAGGTCATCAATATAGACTTTGGAAGCTCCGGTTGCGAGAGCCTTGGCTTCAAGACCATCCAACTCATCCTTTTGTCCGATATCTGCTGTAAACGCGATAATCTCTGCATCGTAAGTTTCTTTGAGCCATTTTAGTATAATAGATGTATCTAGGCCACCTGAATAGGCCAATACAATTTTTTCTTTAGCCATGATTGTTCAAGTCCTCCTTATTACTGTTCCTTTTTAGGGTCATCATTCTGCTGAGCAAGGTAGGACTGCCACATATGCTCGTATACCTACCTATATATGTTCATCAATCCTCTACTAGCCAATCAACGCGGCCATTAATGCCTTCTGAGCATGCAGGCGATTCTCGGCTTGATCGAAGATCAAAGAGTTGCGGCCATCAATTACGCCTTCACTTACCTCTTCGCCACGATGAGCAGGTAGACAGTGAAGGAACAAGTAGTCTGGCTTAGCCAGAGAGGCCAATGCTTCATTGACTTGATAGTCTTTGAACGCAGCTTCACGGATCTTCTGCTCTTCTTCAAATCCCATACTCGCCCATACATCCGTATAAATAATATCGGCATCCTGCACAGCTTCTGCTGCACTACGAACGAGCTCAATGCGTGCACCCGTCTCTTTGGCAATAGTGCGACTCTCAGCTACTACAGCAGCATCCGCTTCATACCCCTCTGGGCTAGCGATCCACACATCTACACCAAGCTTCGCACCGCCTATTAGTAGAGAGTTCGCCATATTGTTGCCGTCTCCTACGAATGCTAGCTTCAAGCCCTTAAGTGTGCCTTTATGTTCAAGCACAGTTTGGAAGTCCGCCAATACTTGGCAGGGGTGTGCAAGATCACTCAAGCCATTAATGACAGGAACCGTAGCATGCTTAGCCAGTTCGACTACATTCTCGTGACCGAACGTACGAATCATAATGCCGTCGAGATACCGAGACATGACTTGAGCAGTATCACTAATGGTCTCGCCGCGTCCCATTTGAATATCATTTTTGCTTAGGAACAGGGCATGCCCCCCTAATTGGTAAGTTCCAACTTCAAAAGAAACCCGAGTACGCGTCGAGGATTTTTCAAATATGAGTCCGACTGTCTTGCCTTTTAACGGTTGATACTCTTCTCCATTCTTATGCTTACGCTTAATTTCTATCGCAAAATCAAGCAGGTATTGTATTTCTTCCGAGCTGAAATCGGTAAGTTCAACACAGTCCCGCCCTTTTAAATTAAATTGTGTACCTAGTTCTGTTATGCTCATGACTGTGATGCCTCCTTTATTGAATGCTCTTGGATGAGCTGGACCACAATGGCTACAGCTTGATCTATTTCCTCATGGGTAACATAAAAGTTCGGTAAAAAGCGAATTACATTCGGCCCCGCCGTAACGAATAACAAATTCTTCTTTTGCCCTTGCAACACAAGCTCACCTACAGGACCATCACATTCGATACCGACAATCAGACCTCTACCTCGAATATCCTTCACCCAAGGCTCACTCGCAAGTTTCTCGGTCAGTTGTGCCATCAGATATTCTCCTGCTTCTTGTACACGCTGAGGTAAGTTATCCTCTTGCATCGTCTCAATTGTAGCTATGATTGTCGATGAGGCTAGTGGGGTTCCTCCGAAAGTAGTCGCGTGAGACCCTGGTGAGAAGGCTTCCCGCAAATACTCCTTGGCAAGCATTGCTCCTGCTGGGAATCCACTGGCAATTCCTTTAGCTAAAGTAAAGATGTCCGGTTCAATGCCATAATGTTGATGAGCGAACCATTTGCCGGTACGTCCCATTCCGGTCTGCACTTCATCCACAATCAGCAGGATTCCTTCTTGCTCACATAACTGCTGTACCTCTTGAAGAAACGCGGGTTCAACGAGATGAATGCCACCTTCCGCTAGCACCATTTCCATCATAATCGCTGCCGTGTGTGGCCCAATTGCAGCTTTGAGGGCGTTCACATCATGCAAAGGGACCGTCTTGAATCCCTCAGGAAGAGGCAAGAAGCCATCCTTCACTTTAGCTTGGCCTGTAGCGGTCAATGTGGCCAATGTGCGACCATGGAAGGACTGTTCAAACGTAATAATCTCATAGCGATCTTGTCCCTTTACCTTCTGATGGTACCGACGCGCAAGCTTGATAGCTGCTTCATTCGCTTCAGCGCCACTATTACAAAAGAATACGGCATCTCCACATCCAAGATTAGCTAGCATCTTAGCTGCTTGTTCCTGCTGAGGAATCTGGAAAAGGTTCGATACATGCCAAAGTTCATCGAGTTGATCCTTCAGCTTATTCTTCACTTTGTCCGGTGCATGCCCAAGGCTAGTAACTGCAAGGCCACTAAAAAAGTCCAAATATTTTGTCCCCTGATCATCCCAGACCCAGCTACCCTTACCTTTGACTAAAGAAATTGGAAATCTAGCATAGGTAGGAAATAGTGCACTTTTCTCTTCCGTTGTGGTTTGTGGATTTGCCATATCTATATTGGACTGTACCATCGTTGGGTTCACTCCTCGTCTATTTATCGTCTTATTATATAGTATAAAATGTTAATCATATTAAATGGCTAAAGGTAGCTGCTTCTTACTTCCTACTCGAGTTCATACGGACGATTCGGGTTCCGATCGCTTCGCCATCCATCACTCGGCTGAGCACATTCGGTTCACTTCCATTGACGATAATCACTTCATTTACTTTTCCATGGATACAAGCGATCGCCGCTCTTACCTTAGGGATCATCCCGCCATATATTTCACCCGTATGAATCATGTCCTCAATCTGTTGAACCGTAACGGTAGACAACACTTTTTTGGTGCCCCCGATAGTAGTCATAATGCCAGGAACATCCGTGACCACGACCATTTGCTGTACCCCAAGCTTAGAAGCCACCGCCCCTGCCGCCGTATCTGCATTAATGTTATATCGTTGTCCCGCTGCATCTACACCAACTGGAGCAATAATAGGCATATACCCTAATTCTACCACGCCTTGAATAATCGAAGATTTGACGTCGGTCACCTCTCCTACGAGCCCTACTTCCACGCTATTTGCAACAGGGCGTGCCTGAATCAAAAATCCATCTACACCGGAGAGCCCCAGTGCCTGACCGCCTAACTTCTGAATACGCCGAACAATCTGCTTATTAATAGTTCCAGATAGCACCATTTCCACCACATCTAATACTTCTTCTGAGGTATAGCGTAGGCCATTCACGAATTGGGTCTCGATACCCAGCCGTCCTAAGTTTTCTGAAATGGCTGGTCCCCCGCCATGAACAATGACGGGCTGAATCCCGCGCTTTTGTAAGCCAATCAAATCTTCAAAAAACGAATCAGGCAACTCATTCAGTGTGCTACCTCCGCATTTCATAACAAACGTTCGGCTAGCGAATCCTGACTTAAGCTCAGCCGGGTCCCCTTGCAATGACATATTAATCAAAATGGTTTCTTCCTTTCTGGAAGGTTGAGACTTGGGTTCAATACTCAAGTACTCAACCTCTTTATATGAAAGCCGCAATTTATGTCCTGTAAGCTGCATTAATTCTGACGTAATCATAAGTAAGATCACAGCCCCAAGCGGTAGCTGACCCCTTACCATTCTGAAGATCTACGCTAATAACAACCGTATCCCCTTTAAGATAGGCGAGTGCTTCCTCTTCGTCAAAAGCGATGGGTCTTGAACCCATAAGTACAGGTATAGTTCCCAGCTTTATATCAACCGTCTCTGGATTGACAGGTTCTCCTGCACGCCCCACCGCGGCAATAATTCGTCCCCAGTTCGCATCTGCACCAAAAACAGCCGACTTTACAAGACTGGATCCTACTATGGTCTTGGCAATCGTTCTAGCAGATAGATCACTGATGGCACCTGTGACTTCAACTTCCACAAGTCTGGTCGCTCCCTCTCCATCCCTTGCAATGGCCTGAGCAAGAATCTCGCAGACATGACGAAGTGCTGCCGCAAAGCTCTCCCAATCTGGATGCTGTGGCCCAAGTTCCCGATTCTCAGCGAGACCACTAGCCATCACGAGAAGCATATCGTTCGTACTGGTGTCCCCATCCACAGTGATCATATTAAAAGTCACATCAGTCGTCTCCCGAAGTAGCGATTGGAGCGCATCAGGATGAATTTTCGCATCCGTCGTTACAAAGCCTAGCATGGTAGCCATATTCGGATGAATCATGCCTGAGCCCTTGGCTGAACCCGCAATTTTCACTTCCTGATCATCAATCATGAGGGATACGCAGACTTCCTTTTTTACCAGATCTGTGGTGAGAATAGCTTGGGAGAACTGCTCTGATCCTGATCCCCCCGCAGCTAGACTCGCAGGCAACGCCGCAATTCCTGCTGTCACCTTATCCATTTTCAACAATTCACCAATCACACCCGTGGAGGCAACAGCTACTTCGTCCACTTGCACGCCCAGAACATGAGCTGCTTCTGCACGCATTGTATAGGCATCTTCTTCCCCTTGCTTACCTGTGCAAGCATTAGCGTTGCCACTGTTCACGATTACAGCACGAAGGGTATTCCCCTTCGCAAGACTTTCTCTAGTCACTTTAAGAGGTGCTGCTTGAAAAACATTGGTTGTATATACAGCCGCTGCTACAGCAGGTACTTCACATACAATTGCTCCTAAGTCATTTCTAGATGTTTTTTTTAGACCGCAGTGCAGTCCTCCTGCACGAAATCCTTTAGGGGCTGTCACGGATGCACCCTCGATGACCCGAAATAAACTCGCCACTCCCATGTTCTCTTCCGCCTCCGTATTATGGATATACCGGAGCATTACGCAGCCCCAATGTCTCATCCCAACCCATCATTAAATTCATATTCTGAATGGCCTGCCCAGCAGCACCCTTCACCACGTTATCAATAACTGATACAATCGTCACCCGCCCAGTACGGGAATCTACCGAGAAGCCAATATCACAATAGTTCGAACCTAGAACTTCCTTCGTCGCCGGCCATTGCCCTTCTGGGCGAATACGTACAAAGCGGCGTCCCTCATAATATTGTGTGTATAACTCTACAAGTTCCTTTTCTGTGTGGAAACCTGTTAACGTTGCATACATCGTGCTCATAATGCCCCGAGTCATCGGAACCAAATGAGTTGTAAAAGTAACCGTTACAGGTTGCTTTGCGATGCCCGCGAGCGTCTGCTCTATTTCAGGAATATGCTGATGCTTATTGATTTTGTACGCTTTAAAGTTCTCATTTATTTCCGCATAATGTACCGTTAGACTCGTGCCTCTTCCTGCACCGGATACCCCTGATTTTGCATCAATGATGATGGTTGAGGGATCGATCCAACCCGCCGATAAGGCTGGAATTAACCCTAACAAGGAAGCTGTAGAATAACACCCTGGGTTCGAAATCAATGACTGACCGACTACTTCATGCCCATAGATTTCGCTTAATCCATAGACCGCTTTCTCCAATAGATCCGCTTCCGGAGCCGTATGCTTATACCACTCTTCGTAAGTTGCTCCATCCTTCAATCTAAAGTCACCCGATAGATCAATAACTTTGAGTCCTGCCTCAACTAGCTGAGGAACCAGCTTGCTGCTCACACCCGATGGAGTTGCTGTAAATACAAGGTCTGCCTTTTTAGCAATCTCTTGAATATCTACTCCGTCTAAGTTCTGAACTACAATATTCGTTAAATGAGGAAATCCGTCTGTGATCGGTGCACCAGCGCTTGCCGAGGAAATTACAGATACAATCTCCACCTGAGGATGCTCCAACAAAAATCGAATGAGTTCAACCCCTCCATACCCGGTCGAACCCACAATCGCTACCTTAACCTGATGTCCGCTCAAATGTCTCCCTACTTTCTTTCTTCAGAATAAGATTATGCCAGCCGATGTGAAATATGTATTATTATACGATTATGCTAATATAAATACAACGATTATTTGTGCTTATTTCACCATGGCTGTTTCTGAGAAAGTGTTTCTGTTTAAGGAATCCCTTCTGCGTAACCGCTACAAAATTTATAGTCCGTATACATTCTCAACTATCTATAAAACATACTTAGCCCTCAACATATACAAATAAAAAAGGCCGATGCAGGCAATTTCCTGACCGGCCTTTCTATATTATGTGTAGTGCCTAATTTAGGTGCCTATCCTTCGCGTTCCATTAGAGGAAGTGTGGGGAAAAAAGCTGGCACTTAGTTTTGCAATATACGCTACCCTTTGTTTAATGCTTATCTATGTTCTTTTGCCGATGAACCCATCGGTTCACTTGTTCTGGAAGAGCAGCGACTCGTTCTTTGTACTGTGCATCTGTCCATCTGCCATCCTGCCGTTCTTGTTCAAGTTTGGCAGTACGTTCTTTTACAATGAGATCTATGACGCTTTGTACATCTACTTTATGCTCAGTAGCAACCGTGGCAAGGCTTTTGCCTGCATTGAGTTCTGTACGAAGCTGTTCTTGCGTTAGACCTAGTAGTTTGGCCACAGCTTCTGAGGAAAAGAATCTCCCCTCTTTCCGGTGTCCCTTACCATGGTGTTCCTGATTGAGCGGCTCATTCAAAAGCTGAGCGGCTAGCGTTGCCTGCTTGGCCTTATGACTATTGTATTCTTCTACCGTAATTTCACCTGCATCCAGTCGATCCTCTAGATGTTTGTTAAGCCGGGCGACTTCAAGGTCTATGACCTTTTGCGAATCTACATGATGATCGGTTGCAAGTTGAGCTAGAGTCTTCCCTGCTGCGATCTCTTTTTTCAATTCTTCAGTTGTAATACCGAATAATACTGCAAGTTCCTTGGAGTTTTGAGTACGCTCAACATGTCCGCCCTCTTTATGCTTGAATACGGCAAAGAGCTCTGAACCTTTTGCATCGATTACCTGATCTGCTAGAGCGGATAGCTCCGCCTCACTTTTCGCCTCACTAGAATGCTCATCTTCTCGGCTATCTTTTAGTTCTCGGCTGTCTTTTAGAAGAGATACGACCTCCGCTTTTAATGATGCAGTCGTAATGCCTTGAGCCGAAGCAATTTCTTTGAGAGATTCCGTCTTGTGTTTCTCTTCAAACGTCGTTTTGTCCATTTTCAAAAAAGTAATCAGCTTATTTTGCAGCGAATCCAGATGTCTAAGCTTGCTTCCTTTTCCATGTGAATTATCCGTTGTTGAATTTGTAATTTGCGTGTTAGAAGATGCGGCATGTACACTTCCTAATCTGACACCACCCGCACTCGCAGTTATCGCTAATGCAAGTACGCCCATTGCCAAAGCTTTCGTTGATCTTTTCTTTATCATTTGAAGCCCACCTTTCCTCCATTAGCATGTGAAATAGGTTATTACCTTTACCTCTATCAGCTTACCCAGACAACCTGAGTTCATAATGAAAAAAAGATTAAATTTCCATAAAAAAAGGAATCAATCTTCTGGATTGTCCCATTTTTTTGAATACGCATATTTGGTTACCCAGAACGTGGCGCCCATGATTCCTATAGCCACGATAATAATACATCCATACACTAAAGCCACGATGATCCCCCCTATCCTTATGAACTTATTGTAAGAGAGTTTCCTTATTTTTACTAGATGTGAAAACGGAGTTATAGGTGGTATGTAAGAGTATGGTTTCAAAAAAACTTTACACCTATATTTAGACGGAGGTGCTGACTCATTCAATTTAGATAAGACAGTCCACTGTTCTACGCATAAAAAAGAGAACCTTAACGATCGTCAAAGTTCTCTCTAATAAATAACTTGATACTTACATACCCTTACCTCATGTTCACTTCTGCCGTCTAGTTGTGCCGCTTGAACCCTTCTCCTAGCACTTCATGCGCATTTGAAATAATAACGAACGCCGTAGGTTCCAGTTGCTGCACTAAGGTCTTCAGACGTGTAACTTCACTTTGCCCGACTACAACCATGAGTACAGTTCGATCATCCCCGGTATAACCACCTCTAGCCGACAGCTTGGTAAGCCCCCGATCTAGATGGGTAAAGATAGCAGAGGATATTTCTTCCGTACGATCTGCGATAATATAAGCTACTTTAGTATAGTTGAGCCCAAGTTCAACCCCATCAATTATTTTACCCGTAATATACAGCCCAATTAGAGCATACAGAGCTTTCTCCGGAGAAAGAATGAACCCGGCTAAGGTAATTACCAAACCATCCATGAGAACTACGCATGTCGATAGACTTAGACCACTGTATTTTTGAATGATTTGAGCTAAGGTTGAGAAACCTCCTGTTGACCCACGGCCGCGGAAGACGATACCCAGTCCCAACCCCACACCGATTCCACCATACAGGGAAGCTAGTAGTGGATCCGTTGTTGGTACAGGTAATTCCTTAGTTAAATAAACAAACAACGGTAGAATTATAGTCCCCAGCAAAGATCGTATAGCATAGTTACGTCCCAAAAGGAAAAATCCCGCAGCAAATAGCGGAATATTCAGCGCCCACTGAACATAAGCAGGTTCAATGCCAAATAGAGAGTTCACAACGACGGATAGCCCTGAGACCCCGCCCGATGCGATGTGATTAGGAAGCAAAAACATATTAAAAGCTAAGGCGGTAATGAAAGACCCTACTACAATCATCAAACTGTCTAGCGCATGACGACCAGGTCCATGAACTGGAAAATATTCTTGTACTCTTTTTTTGCGGCTAATAGGCTGCATTCCACTACTCCTCTTTACTTCGTTGAAGCATTAGTGACCAAAAAAATTCCCACACAAGGTTAGCTTGTGCAGGAACATTAATTCTATAAGTATTATTCACTTTCCAGCTTAATCTGACTCCGAAGATAACCATCAATGAAAGGATCAATCTCCCCATCCATGACAGCACCTGTATTCCCCGTCTCTACTGAGGTCCTATGATCCTTCACCATACTGTAGGGATGGAATACATAAGAGCGAATCTGGCTACCCCATGCAATCTCTGATTGTTCGCCGCGAATCTCGTCCAGTTGCTTCTTCTGTTCCTCAATCTTCTTCTCATAGAGCTTGGAACGAAGCATAGTCATCGCTTGATCCCGGTTTTTAATCTGGGAGCGTTCATTTTGACAGGTAACTACAATACCCGAAGGTAGATGCGTAATCCGTACCGCAGAATCTGTGGTGTTAATATGTTGTCCACCCGCACCACTAGCACGGTAGGTATCAATCTTCAGATCTTCTGTACGAATCTCTACATCTACATCTTCGGTAATCTCAGGCACCACATCGCAGGATACAAAGGAAGTATGTCGACGTCCCGAAGAGTCGAAAGGAGAAATCCGAACGAGTCGGTGTACCCCTTTCTCCGCTTTAAGATAACCATAGGCATTATATCCTTTGATTAATAAGGTGACACTCTTAATTCCCGCTTCATCTCCTGGCAGATAGTCCATCACTTCTACCTTAAATCCGCGTTTCTCTGCCCAGCGTGTATACATCCGAAGCAGCATTTGGCCCCAGTCCTGAGACTCGGTACCTCCTGCACCCGGGTGCAACTCCAATATCGCATTCAGCTTATCATAAGGCTCACTAAGCAAAAGCTGGAGCTGAAAGTCATCTAGGCTCTTGATTAGACGAGCGACGGAAGCCTCAATCTCTACAAACAGTGATTCGTCCGCTTCTTCCTCAGCTAACTCAATCATAACTACAATATCGTCGTTCTCTGCCTGGAGCTTATTGTACTCATCTACAAAGGACTTGATCGCATTCATGTCCGCAATAAGCTTTTGAGCAGCATCACTATCATCCCAGAAATCGGGGGCTGCCATCTTCTCCTCGTAGTTAGCAATGATCTCTTGCTTATACGTTAAGTCAAAGAGACCCCCTGAGGTTGGATAATTTCTCGGCTATAACACGAAGGTCTTGCTTAATACTCGGATCCATCATAGCTGAAGCCACCTTTTCTACATTGTTACCTTGTTCTTACATATTTCATTGCTAGGAACCTTACTCCCCGTGGCAATGTTTGTATTTCTTGCCGCTACCGCACGGACAGTCGTCATTCCGACCAATTTGTTCGCCGCGCTGCACCGGATGCTTCTCGGCCGGTTCTCCGTTTGTCGAAATCTGGTTCTCTTCGATAACGGTCTGACGTTCCTGATTGCTCTCGATTTGAGCTTTCATAATATACGTAGCGACTTCCTCTTGGATACTCGCTGTCATTGCATTGAACATTTCGAAGCCTTCGAATTGATATTCACGCAGTGGATCGGTACCGCCATAAGCACGCAAGTGAATCCCTTGACGAAGCTGATCCATCGCATCGATATGATCCATCCATTTGCTATCGACTGCACGAAGCACGATAACTTTCTCGAACTCACGAATCATCTCAGATCCGATATGTTCTTCACGTGTATCATATTTCTCCTGCACTTTATTAAAGATGAATTCAGTAATTTCTTCTGGCTCTTTGCCCCACAGTTCATCTTTGGTCAGGCTACCTTCGTCCAGCAACTTATTGTTCACGTATTCTGCCACTTCTTCCAGTTCCCAGTTCTCTGGAATATCATCGCTACAATGCGCTTGAACAACACGGTCGATCACAGGCTTAATCATTTCCATAACAATCTGCTTAATGTTCTCAGACTCGAGAATCTCGCGGCGCTGCTTGTAAATAATCTCACGTTGTTGATTCATAACATCGTCGTATTGAAGAACCACTTTACGTACGTCAAAGTTGTTCCCTTCAACGCGCTTCTGAGCGGATTCAATGGCACGTGTAATCATTTTGCTCTCAATCGGTGAATCTTCATCAAAGCCTAGACGATCCATCATAGCAAGTACATTATCTGCACCAAAACGCTTCATAAGCTCATCGCCTAAGGATAGATAGAACTGCGTGGAACCGGGGTCCCCTTGACGACCCGCACGGCCGCGAAGCTGATTATCGATTCGGCGTGATTCATGACGTTCTGTACCAATGATGTGCAGACCTCCCACATCAGATACTCCATTACCTAGCAAAATGTCCGTTCCGCGTCCCGCCATGTTAGTAGCAATCGTTACAGAACCCGGCTCACCTGCGCGAGAAATAATCTCAGCTTCTTCCGCATGGTATTTGGCATTCAAGACTTTATGTGTAACACCCTTACGTTTTAACATTTCGTGAAGCAACTCGGAGTTCTCGATAGATACTGTACCTACAAGCACCGGTTGATTCGTTGCATGGCGGCTAACGATTTCTTCAACGACAGCTTTGAACTTACCCGCCTCACTTTTGTACACAACATCGGGATTATCCTGACGCTGATTCGGCCGGTTCGTCGGAACTTGAAGGACTTCAAGACCGTAGATTTTCTTGAATTCTTCTTCTTCTGTCTTCGCCGTACCCGTCATCCCACCTAACTTGCGGTACATCCGGAAGTAGTTCTGGAACGTAATCGTTGCAAGCGTCATGCTCTCGTTCTGAACTTCAATGCCTTCTTTAGCTTCAATCGCTTGGTGAAGACCATCCGAGTAACGACGACCCGCCATAAGGCGGCCTGTGAACTCATCTACAATTACCACTTCATCTTCGGTAACGACATAGTCCACATCTCGGCGCATGATCACATTCGCTTTCAAAGCTTGAACAATATGATGATTCATGGTTACATGAGCTTGATCATACAAATTTTCAAGTCCAAAGGCTTTCTCCGCTTTGGATACCCCTTTTTCAGTCAGGGCAACGGATTTGACTTTGATATCCACAGTGTAGTCCTCTTCCGCTTCCAGACGCTTTACAAAGCGATCTGCGGCGTAGTAGAGCTCTGTAGATTTCTGAGCTTGGCCTGAGATAATTAGCGGTGTACGAGCTTCGTCTACAAGAATGGAGTCCACTTCATCAATGATACAGAAATAGAGCGGACGCTGAACCATCTGCTCCTTATACAGCACCATGTTATCGCGCAAATAGTCAAAACCAAACTCATTGTTCGTTCCGTAAGTAACATCGCAGGCATAAGCTTCTTGTTTCTCTTCATGCTGCATCCCACTTAGGTTAATGCCTACAGTCATTCCTAGAAAATTATAGATTTGTCCCATTTCAGCACTATCCCGCTGAGCTAGATAGTCATTCACAGTTACTACATGCACACCTTTACCTGTAAGCGCATTTAAATAAACTGGAAGGGATCCGACCAATGTTTTGCCTTCTCCAGTCTTCATCTCCGCAATTCTACCTTCATGCAGAGCAATGCCGCCAACTAATTGAACATCATAATGACGTTTGCCAAGTACACGCTTGGAAGTTTCCCGCACCGTTGCAAAAGCTTCAGGTAGTAGGTCATCCAGACTTTCGCCTTTTTCCAAACGTTCTCTAAATTCTACAGTTTTATGTTGAAGCTGCTCGTCTGAGAGTTCCACAAATTTGGGTTCCAATGTATTAATCATGTCGACCGTCTTCATAAGACGCTTAACATCACGTTCATTCGTGTCGCCAAATATCTTTTTCACTAGTCCTAGCATGGTTTTCCCCTTTCACGCATAAACAGATGATTTGCCTAAATTGTAACAGTTTGTAGTGCAAGCCGCAACAAGCTGTGCCCTGACTGCGAAAGCCATTTTCTCTATATATGAATAAAGAGCCTTACCCGCAAAGCGGATAAAGCTCAATCTGTACCGTATAGGTTAGTTCAATTCCAATTTAAGTTTGTTCAATGAGTCCGTATTTCCCGTCATTTCGCTTGTATACCACGTTAACCTCTCGTGTATCTACATTTGAAAATACAAAGAATTCATGTCCAACCATGTTCATTTGTAGAATGGCTTCCTCTACATCCATCGGTTTAAAAGTAAAACGCTTCGTACGTACTACTTCCAAATCCTCATCGATGAGAGAATCATCATAATTATCGTCCACGAGCACATTGCCTTCTACAGCCTCTTCTACGAATAAAGTCTTCAAGCTGCCTTCTTGGCGGAATTTACGGTTTACTTTGGTCTTATGCTTGCGAATCTGACGTTCGAGCTTATCCACGACTGCATCAATAGATGCATACATGTCGTCACTCTTATCTTCCGCCCGGAGCATAAATCCTGTAAGTGGAATAGTAACCTCCACGGTGTGCAGTCCTCGAATCGCGTTCAGCGTTACGAACCCGTCTGAGGTGGGAGGTGCATCAAAGTACTTTTCAAGTCGGCTGAGTTTCTTGTCCACATAATCATGCAAGGCATCAGTCACGTCAATATGTTGTCCACGAATACTATAATTCATTGGGCACTCCTCCTTTGCCACTTTAGTATACCATATGTAAGCGCTGAGTTAAAATGTCTTGGTCGTGTAAAGGCGATTTATAAGGGAAAATGTGAATTTTTTGGGAAGTGTGTTTGGAGCAAAATTAACTGGTTAAATCATAGAGTTATACACTTATCATATAACTTGAAAACAAATTACTAAGAGATCAACTTAAGAGATCGAAAAGTAATCAAAAACAAGATAACAGATTGATAATAGATTGAATAGATTGAATAAATTGATAAGAAATTAATAACAGACCAATATTGATCAGAATAAACAAGAGACAGTTCAAACCTAATCAAAAAAGACCCTGGAATATTCCAGAGTCTGTTGCTAGCGAATTCCATGGTTAACCATCGTTACCGAATTATATGGGTCGGCAAGAGCCGGGATGATTATAGCTTGGTTACGTTAGCGGCTTGTGGTCCGCGTGCACCTTCTACGATATCGAATTCTACGCCTTGACCTTCTTCAAGCGTCTTAAATCCTTCAGTCTGAATTGCGGAGAAATGAACGAAAACATCTCCTCCATCTTCAGTCTCGATGAAACCATAACCCTTCTCAGCATTGAACCATTTAACTTTACCTTGCATGCCCTAACATTCCCTTCTTCGTCAAATAAAAGTGTGAGTGTACCTCACATTTCCGAATATACCATCCATAATTGAAGGGTGTCAATCGGAGAAAATGTAATATTTTGTTGCTTCATTTGTCTGATTTTGACATAATTCCCCCAGCTGTAATTCGACAAAAAAAGAGCCTCAGTGAGAGGCTCCTTCTGGAGGTTTGAATTTCATATTTCGCTTTAAACTAACCCTAAACTAACTTCGAAAAAACTGGATGCTCCTTATGCTGACTGGTTTTACTTTATAAAAATATAGTTATTTTACAAAAACTATTTTATTCTCTGCGATCCATGAGCATGCTATCGGGGGAATACGCAGCCTCATATGCATTACGTTGTGTTTTGGCTTGTCCACGGTTTTGAAGCCAATTTGAAGCTTCGTCCTTCAGCGTAGACATCCGATTAAGGATAAGAGAATCTTGCTCCACGATCTGATTCAAGCGTTCTACTTGGTCTGGAGTATATGGAGCCTCCTGTTTTAAGAAAGTGATTTCGCCTATAATCTGCTGACGTCTTTCCAAAAAAGCTTCTAAATCTTCTGATGATATATGTTGAAGGTGGCTAACTAGGGTTTCCGTTAACTCTTCCAACTTCGAGATTGCATTATCCATGCAACGTCTCTGAATTCTGACCTTGTCTAGCAACGATAAGTTTCGCTGCCTGGGCGAAAGTCTCCCTGAGGTCTGCTAGATATCCAAGCGCCTCGGTTGCAGGTTCTGTAGTTTTCTTGATGTTCGCTTCGACTAGCAGATGATTAATGTAATCGTACATGGAGGCGAGACCCTCAGATACATCATAGGATCTATCCAAAGAGGCGATTAACTCACCCACAATACTCTGAGCTTTTCCCAAATTGAGATTGGCTTTCCCAATATCTTTGCTTTGCAAGCCCTCAATCCCTAAGCGAATGAACCGGATCGCACCATCATAAAGCTTGAGCAACAATTGCCCGGGTGTTGACGTTTGAACGGATGACTGACGGTATTTTTCGTAAGGAGATGTAATCAAGTGCCTTCATCCTTTGCTTTTTAAAATCTGTTACGACGTACTTCCGAAGAGACTGGACGACTGAGATTGCAACTTGTTCATAGCAGTTTCCATAGCTGAGAATTGTTTGTAATAGCGCGTCTCAGCATCGTTAAGACGAGTAGTCATTGCAGCGATACGAGATGTATAGTCTTTTAAGGCTTTACCCATAACACTTTCACTTTTGAATGCACTGCTAAGATCCCCACTGAACTTATTCGTACCTGCCCGGTCTGAGAACTTCTTCATGGTTTCTGTCATTGCAGTGTTTAACTTGTTGAATATACCGCTACCTTGAAATACCTCTGTTGCCTGTTGAGGATTACTTTGTAGGGCTAATTTCAGCTTATCTTCATCAATATAAAGCTTTCCGCCCTCGTAATATTGCCCAGTAGTAATTCCCATTGAACTCAAGGGTCCTAGACTCTCATTGATAATTGAACGCATTGATGAAATAGTTCCTTTAAGTATATCATCGTTCTTAAGTAACCCGCTTTTAGCTTTAGCTTCCCAAGATGTAATTTCACTTTCCTTCATACTGGATCTCTGTTCATCCGTCAATGGAGAGAAATCACGATATTTCTCTTCATCCACCTTGGTATTCATAGTTTTCAGCAAGTCATTATAGTTTTGAACGAATGCTTTAATTGTATCTACTGCTTTGGTTGGATCGACTGTGGTAGCAATGGAGGTCGGACTACCCTTTGATTCCTTTAACAAGGTAATGGTTATACCGTTCACCGCCACTGTATTGTTCTTGGAATTGAACGTTACCGGGGTTGATGATGTACCATCTGAATTTAGCGTACTCACTTCAACTACTGAACCTTTAGCTGAGTTATTTTTACCTGATAGATTAGGATCGACATTCAAAAGTTGTAACATGGTAACATTCTTGGTTGGTGTACCTGTATAACTTTCAGATATGGCTATGTCAGTACTTCCAAAATCTTTGGCAGTGAAGGAAAATTCTCCACTAATCTCATTAAAGGAGGCAATTACCCCTGCTTGTGAGCTATTGATCTTACTAATTACAGTAGTAATAGAATCTGTACTGGCGAATTTCAAATCCGTTTTATTAATAGTTAACTGGAATTCTTCTGGCATATCAACGGCTGGTGGGGGAGTAGATACCTTATAAGCGCTTAATCCCGCTAAAGTAGTCGATAGGGAGGCGGTTTTTACTGGCGTAACTACCGCACCATTAGCATCTTTAACTTCAGCTGCTTCCATCTTGCCCTGTGGCTGTATATTAGCCTTGGTTGCCAATTGGGTTACGTTAACTGTCATCGACGCACCCGTTGCTCCTGCTGTTGCATCAGCCTTTATGGCATCGGTATTTCCTGTTAACACAGCTTGCCGAGTAGACATTGAAATAGACTTACCGAATGTATCTGTTAGCTTGTTCTGTTTGAAATCAAATATCTTACTGTTCAGCTCACGGTAGCTGTCACGTTGCCAGGAAAGGTATGTTTTCTGTTGATTAAGCTTGTCCAGAGGAATTCGCTTAGCTGTCATTAACTGCTTGACCATGCTGTCTACATCCATACCTGAAAATCCGTTAACTCGTAGTGTCATATCACTTGATTCCTCCTTACACCTTCTCGTCTATCATAATTCCGGCCAATTCCATCATTTTAGCTACTAGATCAAGCGTCTTCTCTGGGGGAACTTCGCGAATTACTTCTCCGGTGTCTTTATTAAGTACTTTGACCATAATTTGATGGGTTTTCTCATGAATGCTGATATCCAGCGTAGTCTGAGGTCCTTGTAATGATTTTACTGCGCGGTCAATGGTCCGGATTAGCTGTTCCTCACTAACTGGAATAGATACCCCTTGCTGTTCCTTTAAAGTTAAATCCTTAACATTACGTATGGATGATGCACTGTATGCTGAAGCTGCTGACTCAACGGGAACCGCTAATTCTGGCTTACTCTGAGATGCCGTACTCGCTGTTAGAGAGAATTGTACATTCATCCTAATAACCTCCGACGGAAATGATATATTCTATATTATCGGTCTATGGGCTGTCCAAATTTAGGGAAAGCAACAATATCATTTAATAAATAATTATGAGTATCCTTAGATTTTTTGTAGTTCATGAATTAGAAAGATTAATATACCGAGGTAGGCAATCCATTTCAATAGGGCTTTATAACTAGCAATAAATGCACATTCCAATTGCTGATATGAGTCTTCTTTAATTTAGAGAAAATTTGTTGAAGCTCGAATCAAATATTAACTAATAAGTATTAACTAATATGAAAACAAAAAAGAGATCCTAGAATATCTAGGATCTCTTGGTAACACCTTAAAATTAACGAAGCAATTGAAGAACGCCTTGTGGCTGTTGGTTCGCTTGAGCCAACATAGCTTGTGCAGCTTGTGCAAGGATGTTGTTCTTAGTTTGCTCCATCATTTCCTTAGCCATATCCACGTCACGTACACGGGATTCAGCAGCAGTCAAGTTCTCGGAAGATGTGTTCAAGTTGTTGATGGTGTGTTCCAAACGGTTTTGAACCGCACCAAGTTTAGCACGTTCGCTGGAAACTGAGCTGATTGCTTTGTCCAAAGAAGTGATAGCACCTGAAGCGCCCGCAGTTGTAGAAATATCTACTCCAGCAATACCTAGAGCAGCAGAACGCATGTCATTCACTCCGAAAGTAATGCTTTGGCCTTTGTTAGCACCGATTTGGAACGTAACTCCACCATTACCAGACGCATCAGTTTGCGCTTGGGACAACCCAAGGTCTTTAACAGTTGATTTACCTGCAAGATCTTCTAAATTAATTGGACCGCTCTCACTTACGATTTCAAAACGTCCATCAGACTGAGCATTTACTTTAACATTTTTGATATAACCGAAATCTCCATCTTTACTTGCTCCTGCTGCTACATTAGCAGCTGCAATAGCTGTGTTAATGTCCGTTTGTAATTGTGTTGCAGCATCTTTCATTGATTTCGTGTTATCAATATCACCTGTCAATACTGCTTGAAGTTTAGTATCTCCAATTTGGAAGTTGAATTTACTACCAGTTGCTACTGTAGTTCCATTGTAAGTGCTTGTTCCCAAATTCGTCGCAGCTGCACCCGCTGCACCTAAGAATTTACCTGCAATTGATGCAGTCGCACTTGCAGTTTTAATTTCGGAAGTAGTTCCTTTAGAACCACTTTCAAGTACTAGCTTATCGGCATCCACATAACCAGAAATATGCGCAACATTTGCACCTGATTTATCAATAGCATCATTAATTTTGCTAACAATTAATTCAGCCGCTGCTTTCATTCCCGTTGCAGTTGCACCTGTTCCTGTTCCTGCTGTAATTACATTTTGCTCGTCAGTTGACAGGTTTTGCCAATCAACTTTAATTTCAGTACCATCAATTTTAATTTTTTCACTTACAAAGTCATTTGTCCCAACCAATGCTGCTGATTTCATCGTAGCTGTTGCAGTTGCTACAGCAGCTGTTTGTTTGCCTACTGCTGTACCTGTAGTGGAATCAAGACCTACAGAAGCACCAGCAGTTTTCAAAGCACCGTTCAACAATTTTTTGGTATTGAACTCTGTAGTGTTACCGATGCGGTCGATTTCTTCTTTCAACTGACCTACTTCACTTTGTAGCGCTTTACGATCTTCTTCTGTGTTAGTGCCGTTAGAAGATTGAACGGAAAGTTCACGAACGCGTTGCAGAATGCTATGAGTTTCATTCAAAGCACCTTCAGCTGTTTGGATCAAAGAGATACCATCTTGTGCATTCTTGGAAGCCATATCCAAACCGCGGATTTGACCGCGCATTTTTTCGGAGATTGCTAGGCCCGCTGCGTCATCACCAGCACGGTTGATGCGAAGACCTGAAGATAGTTTCTCGATGTTCTTACTTGTTGCAGCAGAGTTAGAAGACAACTGACGGTGTGTGTTAAGTGCAGTAATATTGTGGTTGATAATCATTGTGTATTTCCTCCCTGAAATTAAGTTAGTTCCACATCCATGTGGTAAATGCTGACCCGTTAAGGTCGGCCGCCCTGCCGACTCAGCATCTAATATTTATATCGACACGTGTACCCGAACACTTTAGAGCTGAATAGTATTTTTTAATTTTTATTTTTGATTTCGGAGTCTTTGCATGAATGCTTCTAGCGTGGAAGGAGTAGGTGCGGCAGATTCTCGATTGCTCTCTTGAATAGACAAATAAACCTCTTTACGAAAAATATCGATATGTGCCGGTGCGGTGATGCCTACTTTTATCGTATCTCCCTCTACACTAAGTATGGACACTTCAATTTGGTCCTGGATAATGATCGATTCACCCTTTTTGCGGGACAATACGAGCATAATTATTCACCTTCCTTTACAGAAAGCACGGATGGTTCTTTCATCCATAAAGCGTGTTTTGTCTGGTAAGCCGAATTATGAAGCACAATTTGCTTGGCAACCCGCTTCTCGGGATTCAAGATAATTGGAGCCAACAGATTAATAGTGGAGTCTTCCAATGACTCTTTTAATGAGATCATACAGCGCACAAGAATGACTTGCTCACTCACTTCAAGCTCTTCCATGTCTACTGATGGCAGTTCAAATTCATAACTGGCATAGTATTCAAAAGGATCTACTAACAAGAATGCCAACTCATGTTCATTTAGGGATTGTAGACAAGAGAATGCGCCATCTTCTAACGAGATTAAAGCAAATGTCGTCTCCTCATCAAACCCCGGTAACCCTCTAGAAAAATGATAAATCTGTTCCTCGCTAATTTCGAGTTCTCCCCATGAAGACGTCTGTATTCTCACGGTCTATTCACTCCTTAATCAAATTTAAAATCAACAAAAGCACCTTACGGTGCCCTATATTCTTTACTTATGGATATCTATTTCTGGAGGAGTATACTTCACGGATGCATACTGCTGCATATAAATGTTAAGCTTTCCTCGCTTATACTCGATTTCAGGACGATGAATCTCTACTTGAATGTCCGTTTCAGCTTTATGAAACTTAATGTCTGGTGGTGTCACATTGAACCTAACCTCTACATTATCGCTAGAAGCAGGCGTACGAAATTCGGGCAAGCCTATCGGTTGCCAGTCTTCACCGTAGATCTCAGCAATCGTATTCCCTGAACCCTGGATGTATGCTGCACGATTTCCTTCTTCCACTCTTCTGGCTATGCCCTGTAAATAGAGGTCCTGAAAGCCCGAATAGATTCGAGCATTCATATCAATCATATTGCCACCTGTAAAAGCAGAACGAGCCATAGAAGAGTCCACTTGCAGCTCCGGCTGATATTGATGAATCTCCAGCTGTGCCGGCCGAGTATTCATACTTACTTCTGCCTTCGGTTGTTGAATCGAGAACTGACCCGGATCCGCATCGATACCTATTAGAGCAGGGGTTTGTTGTATTTGCAACATGGGCTGTATAGACACGAACCGGACCTCCTATCTCTATCTCAGAAAATCAACTAGGGTAGGTTGTATGATTTTAGAACCTGCGGATAGTGAAGCATTATAGATATTTTCCTGAATCTTGGACTTCATAATTAGCTCGGCATAGTCCGCATCTTCTGTCTTGGATTGAAGGTCTGTCAAATTTGTATTCAAATCCGAAAGTCTACCTTGCATTAACTCGATTCGGTTGGACTTGGCCCCAAGTTCCGCACGAGTCGTTAGAATCGTCTCCATGCGACTGTCGATTTTATCCAACTGTGCTGAAATGCCTGTAAAGTTCATACTCGTTAAATTCTGAGTTAAATCATCCATAATCTTAAAAATATTATCTGCATCGGTTCCGTTACCGAACACATCTGTGCCAGTCAAATTAATAGGAAGCTGCACACTGTCGCCAACTGAATAATTAATAAGTCCTTTATCCGTTTGAAGATTGGTAATGCCCGTCCCATTCGCTGTTCCATCTGTGTTCAAACCTGTTATATTCGAAGTACCATCCGCATTCTTAGGAAAATCATAAGGTTTCTTATCGTAAGATTCCCCATTAAAAATATATTTTCCGTTAAGCTTACTGTTAGCAATATCTATTAGTTGCTCCTTAAGTTGCCCAACCTCTTCCTTAATGCTATCCAAGGCAGACTGAGGGTTGCTTCCTGTCGCAGCCTGTACGGATAGATCACGCAACCGCTGAACTACCTGTCCCGTCTGACTCAGTACCGTATCATTAAAATCTAACCAAGATAAAGCCCCATCTACATTTTTTGTATATTGTTCATTGGAAGCTATTTCTCCGCGATAACGCAGCGAATATGTAATTCCCACAGGATCATCGGAAGGCTTGTTGAGCTTACGTCCGGTAGCTAGCTGATTTTGTGTAGTATTCATCGCTTGTGCATTGCGATTTAAATTGAGCATCAACTGAGAGCTCATCATATTCGAGGTGATTCTTAACATCTCAAGTAGCCTCCTTGTATCACTATCTACCTACAGTTCCTGTAGAATTTATCAATTTATCAAGTAATTCATCAAAAGTAGTCATGAATCTGGCCGCCGCATTATATGCATGTTGAAATTTAAGCATATTCGACATTTCTTCATCTAGAGAAACTCCGCTCACAGATTGTCGCTGGCTTTCTACTTGCTCAACAAGAATACTGGAATTATCCAATTGTCTCTTTGCCTCTTGGGATTGCACACCGAGCTGGCCTACCGATAAATTGTATAGCCCGTCTATCGTCGTCTTTTGAGAGCCCTGGGTAGAAGAAAAGTTCGTCTGCTTCAAACTAGACATCAGCAAAGCTAACGAGTTATTCCCTTTAATTACAGATTCCTTCGTTCCCGTATTCTCTGTACGCATCGATGTAGCAAGAAGATTTTCATTGGCTGCAATGCTGGAGTTCAAACTAATATTCGCAGCTGTGATCTCCGCACCACCTTTGGCTTCAAAAAATGGCAAGCCTCCTGTAGTGGTACCATCCATGGTATAGCCCAGCTGGTGCAGACCATTTATCCCTTTTACAGTGACTACTGTATCCTGGGTTACGTTACGACCCGTTACTCCTTGTACAGTCACACCTTCAGGAAGGATAGTGCCTTTAGGCAACGTAACTTGAATTTCACCATTCGCAAGGGTATTCGCAAGATTGTCCAATTGCTTTTGATAATCTTTGACGTAATTCTCTCGGGACGCTATCATTCCATACACTTCTCCACCGGTAAGGTTACCGGATGTATAAGCTGATTCTAAAAATGTCCCTTTGTCATCCGTACCGGTTCCATCCAAATCCACCTGAACTACCTTACCTTCTACTAGAACCTGAGAACCCATTGAAATGGTATAACCCTGATCCGTTTCCTGAACGTTGACATTAATTATATGAGATAGCTTATCTGTCAGTAAGTCCCGTTGATCTCTTAGATCATTCGCTTGATCACCTAATCCCTCAATGCGAGTTATAGTCTGATTCAGATCCGCAATGGAAGTTAAATAGTTCTGAACCTCACTTGCTTTTACACCAACGTTTGTTGTGAGATCCTTATTTAAATTAGTTAACTGTCCGCTTATATAGTTCATTGCATCCGTTAAAGCAGATGCATTTTCTTTTACGACTTTACGAGCTGAAGCGCTTTCGGGATCTTTGCTTAGATTTGACCAAGAATTCCAAAAATTGTTAAGCACTTTGCTGATGCCCGTATCCGATGGTTCATTAAAAACACCCTCAAGTTTGCTAAGCGTATCCGACTTAATATCCCAACTACCATTTGCTGTGTTCTCGCTACGGTATTGACTGTCTAAAAACTCTTGCCTAATGCGTTCTATTGATTGATACTCTACCCCGGTACCCAGCTGTCCTGGTGCGCTGGAGCGATTGAGTCCGTATGCTTCTATGGATAATGAGGGCTTCATCTTGACGGTCTGGCGTGTATACCCCTCCGTGTTTGCATTGGCGATGTTATGCCCTGTAGTGCTCAGAGCTGCAGTCTGTGTGAATAAACTACGTTTTACAGTTTCTATAGAATGAAATGTAGATGTCATGATTTCCTCCTCTAATGGGGCCTAAGCACGTGTATCGAAAATTCCAGGGCGTCTCACGCTACCCGGCTTATCCGCAGGATGTTGATAAGTCGCCGCTTCATCTGGTGCACCCACCAGCAAATCCAGTGAATATTCAAGAAATGTAAGAGACTGCTCAATTAGCTTCTGGTTCAAATCATTCAGCCGTTTCAAGTGTTGAAGCTTATCAGAGAGCTGCCGCTGCATATCGGTTAATAATTTTTTCTCATCTGGATCAAATACAAGCCTAGAAAGCTCTGTAATCGTCAATTTGAGTTGGGACTTAACACCCTTCTCTTTCAGAAAATGATAGCAGGTAGCGAGGCGTACATCTTCCAACTGCTCAATCCGCTTCAAAGTGCGAGACTCCTGATTCAATATCCCGATTAGGCCATCGACATCATTGTTCATAATAGCGGTCTGCTTCTCCCCAGCTAATTCAATCATATTGGCATGAGCTTGATCTAACTGGGATAGAGCTTCAATTAACTGATGTACGGCCATGTTGTCCTCCTAATTGTTATCACTATACGTCTTAAAGTAAGGAGCTAGTTTATCCGCTAACTTGCCCGCTTCTACCTCGTATGTTCCGCTAGACACCTGAGCTTTCAAATCTTGAATGCGCTGAACTCTTGCTGGATCCTGAGCCTTCTCTTGAGACTGAGCTTGCAAAAGTTCTTGAGCTGTTGCAGATATATATACTTCATCTTTACGTTTGGCTTTTTTGTCAGTCAGCTGACGCTGGTTGTCTAGTTGGCGTTGATACGAATTTATCGATCCAATTCTTCCGGACTCATTAATTTTCATAACCTACACCTTCTTTCTCAAAAATAAAAATACCGATAATCTTTACTAAGTTTATCGGCATCAAATGAAACATATTGAATAGTTATGGGGTCATGTTTTTCTAGTCCCTACGAAAACGTTCAACTGCCCCGTAAGCACCATTTCCTTCATTCTGTCCCGATTCTTTAGCCTCAGTTGCAGCCGAAAGATCCCTAGATAGACGACTTCGACAGTTATCACACATGTTCCCCGTAGTGATAGAAGTCCCGCATACTTCACATGGATACATTAATTCCGGATAATCTGCTATAGAGATTCTTCCCTCTTTAATAAACTTCATAATTTGCTTAGTCGAGACTCCCGTAGCTTCGGAAAGTTCATGAAGAGAGACTTTCTTATGCTCATACAAATAACTATGGCATATTTCGTATTCATTCTCGATGTCCTTGATACAAGCTGAGCACAAGTTCTTAAAGTTCTTGACGTATAGTTTACCACAACGAGGACAATTATCTAAGTTCATAAGGATTCTCTCCTCTTTCATATAATTCTACTGAGTATGTCCTACCGAATGAATGGCTCAATTAATAGGAACACTCTATGCCCTTCAGATTACCTTAATGGAGCTTCCAACGTCTATACTTCTTTCTAAACTATTAAATCGGTAAAAAGAATGGATGTGTATAGTCTCTAGACAAAACTAAGATCGCGCCCACGTTAAACTATACATTTGAGCAGAAATTCCTAAATCTGTGCAAGCTTGAAGCAGCGCAAGCGAACAATAATTCAGTGTACTCCCTGTGGTATAAACATCATCAATAAGCAAAATTTTAATTTCATTTTTTTTTGATAGAGTACGTCTTCTTGACAGAATTTGTTGAAAAACATCCGCAGCATGGGGTTGCAGTTGAAATGCGCTCTTCATATCACTTAGACGCTCACGACGCGTCTTGGAGCTCTGCTTCTGCGTGTCGCGTGTCCGCTCGAGTATGTCGATGAGCGGAGCCTTCGCTGCGGCGGCAGCTCCTATGGCCAATAGCTCCGCCTGGTTAAAGCCGCGCTCCCTAAGCCTGCTAGGGCTAAGCGGCACGTAGGTGACGGCGTCGATGTGCCAAGGGGATACCGCATGGGGTGGTCCCGATAGCTCCGACGCCATACGCTTGTAAGCTTGTCCCATCATCCGTTGAAAGATGGGAGTAAAGGCTTCTCGCCCACGGTACTTGTACTGGGCGAGCCATTCGCGCATGAGCGGGTCGTAAGCAACCGCACTGCGGTTGCAGGCGAAATGCCGCGATGCGGCAACGCCCGGACGCGTGCAGTCCGGGCAGCCTATGGACCGGCCGCATACCGCGCAGCGGGGCCGGATAATCCAAGGGATCTGTGCTACGCATGCGCGGCAGATTTCGGGGTAGCCTTGTGCGGCCTTTGTCATTCGTTTGCCACAAGCCAAACATGTAGGTATTGGCGGAGCTAGCAGTGCATGCAGGGGCGCTAGTATACGCTCTATCATAGGCGCGCTCTACTAGTGTTCAGTTCGTGCAAGTATCCTTTGCGCCGGGCTATTCTGTTCATCCGCCGAATCTGGCGTATCGCGCCGCGCTGGGCATTCGTCCACTCTGGCGAATAGAAGGTCACTTGTCCCGCAGGGTCGGATGCAGATCGGCCTGCTCGACCAGCCATTTGTACTAGAGAGGCTTCATCGAACAGACTACCATCTGCATCTAAAATGATGACATCGCTACGGGGTACGGTAACACCTCGCTCCAGTATCGTTGTTGTAATCAGAATTTGAATTTCTCCCGCTCGAAAAGCTAGTACCTTCTCCGCTCGCCTTTCATCTTTGGAAGAGGTGCCTTCTATACGGATATGTGGAGGGATAACTTGCCTTAATCGATTAACTAGAGATTCGATCTGATGAATGCGAGAGACAAAGATAAATAGCTGGGCTCCTCGCTCCGTAGATTTCTCTATAATCTTTCTAAGAACTACGGGAAGTTTAGCGTGTCTTAGACATTGTTGCAACGGTGGAATTTCAATTCGGGTTGGCACGGGTAACGGATGTCCATGATACCTAGCCGGAACTTTAACATGAGCAAGTGCGCCCCGTCTTACCGCAAGTTGCATCTGTACTGGAGGTGTAGCGGATAAGTAAATAAACTTACCCTGTGGCTTGCAGCTCTGCTCAGCGGCAAAAGCAAGCATAGGATCATTGTGATAAGGAAAAGCATCCAGCTCATCAATAATAACCAGATCAAAGGATTGATGAAAACGAAGAAGTTGATGGGTTGTCGCCAATACTAGGCGGCCTGCTGTCCATCGCTCAGGACTGCCGCCATACAAGACTACCGGCGGAGTATCTGGAAAAACTGCCGCAATACGCGGTGCCAGTTCAAGTACCACATCTCGCCTTGGCGTAGCGACCAAGGCCCTCCCTCCGCGCTGCAACACCGCACTCAGCAGCGGGAAGATCATCTCCGTCTTGCCTGCGCCTGTGACGGCCCAGAGCAAGAACCGCGCCGGAGTAACCCTCTCCTTCCGGCGCCTCCACCAAGAGCCCCCACCTACGGAAGGGGGCTCTTCAAGAAACCGCAGCGCGGCGCTAGCCGCCTCGCGCTGCGCAGGACTTAGCCCCCATCGGCCCATCGGGTCCGCATCAACAGGGGCTAAGTCCTGCCTGCCCCCGCTGCTAGGCGCAGCGAGAGCGCCATCTGCCGGGCACGCCCGGTGTGCGCCGCGCAGCAGCAGCGCACAAGACCGGCTCCGCCCCATAGCGAGGCAAGCCTCGCAGTAGGTGCACGCATCGCTTCCGCAAGATGCACAGCGTGTCGCCTTCATAGCCACACTACCGCAGCGGCGGCAGTGTGAACTAGCCGTGCGCCTCCGTAAACCTCCCCTTGAAGGTGGCGCAATCGAAGCCGTGAGATCTATACGGCCATTTAAATAAGCTAACTGAATCCCCGCTAGCCAGTTGCTTTCCTTTTCCAAGCCATGATGCTCCATATATACCATCCACTCGGATAACAATAGTGATCTGCCTTTTAACAGACTCGCCACTCGGCATGCTATCTCCTGTTGCATAGTATCTTCATATTTTTTCGTTCCTTTACTTCTAGACTCGGACTCCCTTCCTCCCCATTCATCACCGTTCCACGTTAACTGCTCCTCCGCATGTCTAACTATGTCTTGAGCCTTCTTCATCATAATTAAGCCTTTGTTCGTATAGCCCTGCGCTTGGCTCCATAATAAATAAGGTATATCACTAGGTATGTATTCTCTATTTGCTCTGCGCTTGGCTCCCTCCTCGATGAGACCTCCTTCTTCAATTACTACGGGGGATTTCCCTACCCATAACTGCTCGCTTGCTTTCCCCCATATTTTGGATAACACAATCTTCATCCCCGATTGCCACTCGCCAGCACTCCAATGATCCATTCTATTCTCAAGCATCCATAGATCTCTGAGACCTACAGCCAGACTCAGTGGCATCTGTTCTGACAATAGCCAGACTCTAGACCCATTATATTCCCCTGTCTGCGACCACCATGTTAGATCTGTGACTATATCCAGACTAATGTCCACCTTCCACCCCTCACTTCTTCGTATTGCATATACATGAATTCTCACTGTACAGCCTCCCATTCATTAAATTAATTAATAACAACGCAAAAAAGCACACCCCCAGGCCAATAGCCTAAGCGTGTGCTTCACACTGTACATCTTTCTATTATGTTAATTACCCTTTGAAAACGCTCTACACTAAACATATGGAATTTTAGCCGCCTCCATAGGTAGACGGAGATCGATGTAGCATGCCTTATGACCCTTAGTCCAGTCGGCTTGATTACGAATATCCTCACTCGGCTCAGCAGTTATACCAATAACTTGAAGTTCCATCTCGCTTGAGTCTCGCATCCGTTCCGTAATGGCTACTGTATCATCCTCTGATCCTTCATCCAATACCGTAATTCGACAATTCCGTCCTCGAATCTGGCCATACCAGCTAATAGCACGCAAGTACCATTCCATTTGCTGTCCATGATTATGAGTCACTAGAATAAAATGCTCGAACTGAGATTCAGCAGCCTGTCTGCGGATATAACCCACATGCACCCAGTGCACCACAAGCGTTGCTAATCCATAGCATGCAATAATCCATAACGGTACCATAAGAACTCCCCTCCTTATAGCGACAATATATGCCGCTATTCAGGCTTCGGTTCCTCTGGATCCGTGATACACACCTATATGCTAGACAGGCTCATGAAATTTTCTTACCACTATGTATTACAGGGTAACCCAACCATATTTAATCGCATTGATTACGGCTTGAGTCCGGTCGTCCACTTCCATCTTCTGAAGAATACTGCTTACATGGTTCTTAACCGTTTTCTCACTAATGAATAAGTGTTCGCCAATCATTTTGTTACTGCGTCCTTCCGCCATTAATCTTAATACTTCAGCTTCACGGCGAGTAAGCGGATTGTCATCGCCAGCTACAAATTTCACACCCGCTTCACGGATCGCTCCATCTTCAGCAATGGCCCCCGTTTCATTTAGATATTCCATACGTCTAAGCTGATTAATCAGCTTGCCGGTAACCTTAGGATGGATGAATGCGTGTCCTTCCGCAACGGAGCGAATCGCATTGATTAATGATTCTGCCTCCATATCTTTCAATAGATAACCTGTAGCTCCCTTACGAAGGGTCTCAAACACATAACTTTCATCATCATGAATCGATAGAATAATCACTTTTATTTCAGGAAGGGTTGCACGAAGTTTCTCTGTAGCATCTACTCCGTTCAGAATCGGCATATTGATATCCATTAGAACAATCTCTGGATTTACACGTTGGCACCAATCCAATACTTGACTGCCATCGCTGCATTCTCCGATGACCTCAATATCTTCTTCCATATTCAAAATCCGTTTCAGACCCTCCCGAAACAGCTGATGGTCATCAGCCAAAAGAACTTTAATCGTTTTCTTATTGCTACTAATTAGGTGATCCATTCTATTGCTCCTTTCTCTTTTCTACGTTAGTCGGGATATGAATGATGATTTTGGTACCCTGATTCTCGGCGGATTCTATCTCCATTCTGCCTTCCAGCAGCTCAACACGCTCACGCATACCAATCAGGCCGAAATGCGAATGTTCTTTTGTCCGCTGTTCCAGCGATTCTACCTTAAATCCAAGACCATTATCTTGCACGACTATTCGAATCATCTGAGCCTGATAAGTAATCTCAACACCGACAAACGTAGGGTAAGCATGCTTCGCCGCATTATTCAGCGCTTCCTGTATCAGACGGAAGACAGCTGCCTCCATGGCAGAGGATAGGCGTTGCTCTTTCCCCCGGGTCTCGAAAGTTGCACGAATTTTGGACTTCTCCTCAAAATCATGAACGTATTTACGAAGGGTGGGTATAAGTCCCAAATCGTCAAGCGCCATTGGCCGCAGATTGAAGATTACCTTTCTCATCTCTTCCAGGCTTGAACGCACCTGTCCCTTCAAATCTACTATTTCGTCTTGTACCATCTTAAATTCCTGCCTGACGAGCATTCTTTCCACAATTTCCGTCCTAAGAACTAGATTTGCTAGCAATTGGGCGGGACCATCGTGTATTTCTCTTGAAATCCGCTTTCTTTCCTCTTCTTGAGCCAAAATAATCTTCAAGCCGATGATCTGACGGTTCTTGGCAGACTCTAAAATTCGGGTAACTTGACCTAGTTCCCCTGATAGATATTCCAATACCACACCCATCTGGCTTCCAATGGTTTCCGCTCGTTCTACGGATTTCTCCACATTTTTCGCCCTTTTCTGAAGTTCATCTCTGCGGGCCTTGAGGTACATTTCTTTCTCCCTGTAGATCATAAGATCCAGTTGAAGCTGGGTGGCTACTTCATACGCCTGTTTGATGTCTTCTTCTTTGTACCGCACAAAATCCCGGCTGACTTCAGTCAGCCGGATTCGGGAGCGGCGGTAATTCAGTTCGAGTTGATCGACTTTCTCTACTGTTTCTGCCGTTTCCTTCATGATGTGCTGTACCTCTGTGTTAAGCGTCTTCAGTTCCGTGCGTGCGGCATCGAGAATTTCAATCATTTGCAGTTTGCTGGCTTCCATCACATTGATCGCATTTTTTATAACGCGGTCGATCGCGTCGGCTTGAAAATCCACGTGGGCAATTCTCCATTTCTTATCTTCCGTGTATATATCAAACCTATCATATCATGATTGCAAGGTGATCGACTTCGTGTTTTGTTCCCATTTTACGGATATTCCGAGCGTTTCCGACACCATTCGTAGCGGTACTAAAGTCCTATTTTGCATAATTAGAGGCGAAACGGCTGCTTGTTTGCGTAATCCGTTCAGAATGAAGTCTTTTTGACCCACCGTCAAATCAATCATCGTATTGCCTCGAAGAACGGTAATTTTCTGTGTCGCTCCATCCCAATTCGCTTGTCCTCCGAAGTAATCCAGAACATAACGAATGGGAACATAAGTAGTATCCCCTTTGATTATAGGTGCCACATCAAGAGCTACTTTTTTGCCACTTGCCGTTAAGCTCTTCTGACCTACAGTCATGACTACGGTAGAATTCAATTGCCCACTATTCGCTCCTGCCCCTGGAACCGTGAATCGGATGTTATCAAAGGCAATACTTCCTGTTAAAGCTCGCTCATCCTGTCCGTCTGCCAAGTTCACTACATAAAGGCGTTTTAATTTGGCATTGGCTCCTAGCCCCGATGAACTTAAGTCTACATTTAACGTTTTCCATCCTGTAAAATCTAATGGACGCGCCAGATCAGCATATACCGCCTTGCCATTTACATCGAACTCAGCTCGAAGCCAGTTCAGACTTGAATCCCCAAATACATCTACCGACATGGAAGAGGCTTTAGCTGGGATAGCTTTGCCTACTGAACCATTGAACTGAGCATACGCATATTTATTGCCTACTCCGCCCGTTAAATTATAATTCAGTTGAAGAACTTTGGAGCCTGCATGATCTCCACTCCCCGCGGTCACTTGAACGGTACCACTTGCCTCAGCCGGTAAGCCTGAGAATGTGAAAGGATACGACGTATTCTCGAAATCTTCCCACGTCTGCTGCCCAGCCTGACTCAGTACAATTACCGTGCTAAATCCATCATATCGTGCAATGGCATAGCCTACCTTTGCATTCGAATTGACCGAATTTACACTTAGTGTTCCATTCTTTACACTACCTTTGAACCCGATCATTTCCCAATTGAGCGCATCTGCAGGCACCTTAGCTGATCCACCATTCTTCAGCATGGCCGTGACTTGCACAGCTGCCGAAGTTCCTGCGGTCAAAGGTAACGACTGCACATTCGTACTTAGACTTGTGAGGTCGGCTCCCCCAAGCACATTTACTTTTACACTTGCAGAGGCCTGTCCGCTTGCGGCTGTAACATTTGTGGCTCCTGCTTTTACCGCCTTGAAGCTATTCCCTGTCCAGACGAGGCTTCCCGCACTTGATTTCCAGTTCGCATTAATACCTGATGCATCTACGGGGTTATAGAAATTATCATAGCCTTTCAACGTATACTTAGCCTCTTGGCCTATCAAAAGCGAATTCGTACCACTAACGATAAGGCCTTTGAGTGTCCCTTTAGGCGCTTCGGAATACACTCCTAGTCCACTAGCTACTAATCGCTGTGTTGTACTTCCATTGGAGGTAGTAAAAGAAAGCTGCGTACCGGTCTCTGCTAGCGGACGATTGACCATCGTTGTAGAGCCGCCGCCATCAAGATTCAGTCCTTTCCAGATCCCGATGCTGGTCATGAAATTTTGAAGTTCTGCAAGTGTCATTCCGCTGCTGCTAGCATTCTTTTGTGCTGTGATGAGGTAAGCCGTCTTTCCGTCCTTGGAATATCCAACGGCGGTACGAGCTACTCCACTTGCTCCGCTAATACTTGTAGTCGATCTGGTAAAGGAAGATACTTTCCCTTGTTCCACGAGCAACGTATGTCCGCCTACCATCATCTGCTGGTCTGCTGGATCTAATTTACTTCCGTTCGTAGCTGATACGAGCTGGTAATTGGCATCTAATTTTTGCCCAACACCCATATGCGTTGAAATATAAGTCGCTGCTGTGCCATGAGCTCGAAGAATGTATCCATCTGAAGGTACATCTCCTGCAATCGCCGCACCCGGCGAAATCTGCTGGATAACTCCATTACGAACAAGCACTTCTGTCGGCGTAGTACCGCTATCCTTAGGACGATCCGCAGATTTCCAAGCACTGGTGTAGATATACATAGCATTCACATGACTGTAGGATTTGCTTGGTTCTGTAAAATACGACTCTTTATTGATTCCCGCTAATGTGAATGTAGAGCCATCCTCTGCGCGAACCGTACCATCAAATATATATTGATCAATGGATGGTGTACCTTTTTTGCTCACAGAAAAAGCATACATTCCTTGAAGCTGAGAAGGACTTGTAATCATCGCGCCCTCCGATACAGAAGCTCCCATCGGTACCCCTTGACCATTTACATTGAAATAATCTGCGTTAATGCCAGCTACAGCTTTGGTCTCCTGAGCCATGCCCTGAACGGATTGTCGGGTCGTGACCTGGCCACCTTTACCTGTCATGACATCTAGCTTGACGTAAGGATTCGTAAGATCCACTTGAATGACATCCGCTAAAATTTTAGAAGCCCGCGGCGTAGTATACTGATAGTGCAGCAGCTTAGCGCCTGAAGTAATAATTTCTTCTCCAACTTTAACCGTAGGCGTAGATGCTGCATAGGCAGCCGATCCCGCTGTAATTGGACCTAGACTTATGACAGGCTGAATCCAGATCAGTCCTGCTAAAGAAAGTAGAGCTAACTGTCTCCCTCTACTTGCGGCTAATAATCTACTTTTGTCTTCCCATCTTCGTGTCATAATTGGTTAAAACGCTCCCATCTTCATATCCTTGATAACGAGTCTAGTAAATTCCTGTTAACTACCAATATAGGAAACCTTCATACTATTAATAGACTACGAAAATTAAGAAAAGTTACGAAATTGAGAGAATTTTCTCCAGTCTTTTATTCTAATTTCCATTAAATGTATTTAAAATGACATTTTAATAGATATACTGTTTTTTTCTACCTTTTTTTGAAAGATTCTATATTTATCCTGAGTCCGAGAAAAAAAAATAAAAAGAACACCCTCCCCCATCTTGAAGATGAAAGAAGGACGTTCTTTTTAGCTTTTCATATAAGGAGGAATTCGCTTCTTAGTCATTAAACAGAGATAATTCGTGTATGTCGAAGACTCCCTATTTCCTATAAGTATCCTAGTTTGCTCAATACCCGTTTGAGCATGACTGCCGCTTGTGCGCGAGTTGCATTACCTTTGGGATCAAATGTTGTCGTGCTTGTACCTTGAATTATCCCTTCTTGATAAGCTTTGGCTACAAGGTCTTGAGATGTGATTTTCTTTCCATCTTTGAATCCTTTTAACGTCTGGGCGGGCGTTGTGTTCAGCGTTATGGGAGAGCCCACTGCATTCAGCGCACGTACCATCATAATCGCCATTTGTTCCCGAGTAATGGGATGACTAGGCTGAAATGTTCCATCCGTATTTCCTGTGATAATTCCAGCTTTTGCTGCGGCTCCAATATAGCCCATCGCACTAGATGCTGTGGGTACATCTCGAAAGCGGCTTACGCTTGTGGACTCCGGTGTAAGCCCCAGACCTCTGGCAATCGCCACAGCGAACTCTGCACGGGTCATGTTCTGATTCGGTTGATAAGCGTACTGGGAGCGTCCTTCAATAATCATTTTGGTTGCTAGTTCAATCATGTCATTACGCGCCCAATGTGAACCAATATCAGAGAAGAAGGTGATTCCTGTTGCCGGTCCAGCGATTAGATTACCCATCGTTAATGAGGTGAAAATCGTGTAGTTCCCGCTTCTGCCCATTTTGGACGGAAGAAAGGATCCTGTATGCGCATTGATCTGGTATTTTATCAACGATGTCTGTGTAGAAGGAACACTCTTCGATGTACGGACCATAAGCTTACCACTGAGCGTAACAGCCTGTGTTCCCTGTGAGGTAGCTGATGTGGCACTAATGTAGATATCTACCGGTTCCTCAACGCCTACAGAAGAGGCTCCTATGGCAGAGATGGTCGTGCTCATTGAGGATGAGGGTACCCGTTCTAATTGGACAATGAGATAGGACGAGCTAAAGGTAGAAACTCCGAGTAATCTTGCCATATCGGTATATGAGATTTTTCCTAAGGGAATTTCATACAGCGTATCGCCATGTCTCACTACAAAGGACGGATTACCTCCCCGGTTATAGGCATCAAGTAGCGATTGAAGCGGAACAGCTACCTCTGCTGCCTTCTCAGCACTAGGCACTTCAAATCCTAATGTGCGATCTTGAGCAGATGTGGCTAGATAATTATAAGCTTCTGTGATCTTTGCGCTATCTAACGTGTATTTATTTATACTCTGTCCATATCTGGAACGATCCGTCGTTTTGCTTGCTGTATTTACACTTAGAAGATAAGATGATTTGCCGAAATCTGTTGTAGACAGAAGAGACAAATAGCTAGGAAGTCCGGATGTACCGGAAGAGCCATCCGCTATATTTTGCACGGCTAGACGACTGAATCCTGCAATGGGGTTACCTTGCGTATCGTAGATAGGTGTGGTGCCTTGCATGTAGGATACATCTACAATTTGACTACTCGTCACGGGCGAAGAAAGCTTAAGTGTAATCGTGCTCCCCTCAAGCGTCGCGGATACTACACCCTTGTTCTGATTGTCTGCATTCACGTAGAACAAATTATAAGGAATAGATCCTTGAGCATATCTCAGTGTCCCATTAAAATTTAACGTTACCGTGTCGCCTTTTACTGTAGCTGTCCGAATGACTTGGCCTGCGGTGGAGCTAAAACTTACATTTTCCAGATTGATATAGCCTGCTAGATTCCCATTCAGGTCACTAATTCCTCCTGAAGAAGGAACATAAGATACCGTAACTTTCTGATCCTGCGTGTAAGAAGAGGCAAGCGTCAACGTAACCTGATTCCCCGTGATGCCTAAGGCTGTAACATAGACCGGCATGTTATTCACCAAAATAGAAAATTGATTTTTCATAGGAAGTGCTGTTGTTTTCAGTGCCTCGTTATAAGTAAGGACGACTTTGTTCCCGCTACCTACAGCGCTAGAAAATAAAGGGGCTTTCGTGTCATACGTATTTCGAACAAAGAAATCACTGAACGCCGATATATTCTGACCTCGGTAATCCTGTATTGGATAAGAGGAGGGATTGTAAGATACCTTAACTACTTCCCCGTCGCCTACAGAACTAGACAGATATAAGTAGACTGTATTCCCACTTTGAGAAATGCTACTCACGGATTTGCTATACCCGTCGCTTGTCACCGTGAACTGACTTGCGGCATAAGTCGATACGCTCTTTAGCGAATCCTTGAATGTCAAAATCAACGTACTTCCTGACACATACCCATCTTGCGGCTTAGGCAAGGCAGAGTCTATACCATTGGATACTTCCCGCGCGGAAAAAGAAGCCGCCACGTTCCGGTACAGGTCCTGAATGGGACGGAGGGAGTTAGCCGTATAACTAATTCGTACATTCTGTCCTACGGCCACTCCTGTCTCTAAAACCACATAGACCGAATCCCCCGAGATATATGTACTGCTTACTTGGCGATTCTCCCCATTCACTAAAACTGAAAAAGTCGAATTCAAAATGTTATTCGTATTGTCCAGTGTCTCATTATATTGAAGACGTATAGTTGTATTGTTGTACAATTGCGAGGTTTGAATAATAGGGGACGTCGTATCCGCCGCACCCGTAGCGAAGCTCCAACTGGCCGCTCCACTAAGTCCGTTAAAGCCAATGCCATTTGTATCCTTGATGGCTCCTGCGGTAATATCCACATAGTAGGTAGCACCCAAATCTAGTGGAGATGAAGGCGTAATAGATAATGAGGTTCCATTTGCGCGAATTACTGCACTAGGAAGAATTGTAGTCCCTGCTTTACGCAGCGTTATTCCCTCTGTACCATTTGCAGCTTGATTATTTCCACTAGATAAAACAATATTTCGGTTAAACGTTACGATAGGTGTTGTGGCGATACTTACTGAACCGCTTTGATCTGTAGGTGATTTACTCACGACCGTTAGCGGAGTAGATGATGCGCTCATCGTAGAGAACGTCCAATTGGATATGGCGGATGACATCGTGCCTCCACTGTCTCTAAAGGCATTGGCAGGTACATTCACCGTATACTGCGCACCGGCTGTAAAAGCTGTAGTTGGCGTAATGGTGATTTCTCTCGTACCTCCTCCAGTTACGGCTGCTGAGGTGACGGGAATGCTGCTTTGTGATGAAGTCCCTTGTTGGATTGAAATCGCCCCGCTGTTCGGATATACCGGACGATTGAATGTTAATTTCAGACTGCTTCCTACAGCAACATTATTAGCGCTATTAGAAGGAGTTAGTGCTGGATTGGATAGGCTAGGGAGCGCAGCCCCGGCCACACTAAAGTTCCATACGGAAGTGGTACTAAACCCAGAAAAAGCTTGATTATCCTCATCCTGTACAATTCCAGCATCGATTAGGACATAATAACTCTCCCCTTGTTCCAGTCCACTCACGTCAAAGCTGACTGTGTTGCTACTAGAAACGCTGATACTACTTAAAGGTATCGTAATCGACGCGTTATTAGAGAACTTCTTAACGTAGATCGATCCATTTTGGCCTTTTGTAACCTTCTTATCAAATGTAATACTGAACGGTGTAGTTCCATATGAAGTTAACACCGAATTTGGATTCGGTACAATCGTTGAAATCTCAGGGGCTTTGCTAGCTGCAGCTTTGGTGGTGAACTCCCACTCTTTCAATGCTGAATCCACGTTGTTCTCGTCAGTGAACGTACCAGACGGCACAATTACTCTATACTTCGTCTGCTCCTCGAGTGACACCGCATTAAATATGAATGTTCGTCTGTAATCTAAAGCGGGTGAAGTAGCAACTTGGATTTCGACTGGAGATGCTGGCATGACTTGACCTGATGCATCTATTTTTGTGAAACGAATCGTTCCGTTACCCAGCTTCACCGGATTATCAAAATCAAGTTGTAATTGTACATTGTCCGCTACAATTCCCTTAGCATCTGCAGTAGGTATATTAGATGTAATGCTAGGCCCATTCGCACCAGCTACTGCTCCAACACTTACAGATAACAGGACATTCAATACCATAATGATACTAATCCATAAAGCTAATTTCTTTCTCACGCAAGTAACGTCTCCCTTCAGACTTTCCAACCTATCGTTGTTATGTAGTAACTGCATCAATCTACAGCCTCGATTTAGACTCAAATTTAGATTCAAATCTAGATTCAAATCTCAACCTAATTCTCGATATCCAGTATTCAAAAATTAACAATTAAAAATTTATCTTTAATACTCATTACGCATTACTCACTACTCGCTACTCACTACTCATTACTCACAGCTCATTAACTCATTACTCATTACTCATTACTCATTACTCATTACTCATTACTCATTACTCGTTACTCATTACTTAATACTCAATACTCAATACTCAATACTCAATCTAATGCTAATGCTACCAAAATTTAAAACATTCTATATGTATTAACGGCACATGAACAATGAATCTTTAGTTACTAGCACACAAGCAAGTATCTCCTGGTATTCATACCTTTTAGAATCCATTCATACGAGAATATTCACCTTGAATTTGATTATTAATTGATTACCTTTCATTGAGTTCGTTCATTAATTTGGTTCAATTTATTTAGTTCATTGAGTTAGTTCATTCGGTTGGTTTAATAATAAATTAAATTGCATTCCATATAAAAAAACAGGCGCTCCCTCATCCTAAGATGAAATAGAAGCACCTGCTTGATATTTATAGTAAAATATTTGATTTATAATTGATAAAATTACAGACCTGCTTGCTCTTTAAGCAGTTCAGCCTTGTCCACACGCTCCCAAGGAAGGTCGATGTCTGTACGGCCGAAGTGACCATATGCCGCTGTCTGATTGTAAATCGGGCGACGCAGATCTAGCATACGGATAATGCCTGCGGGACGAAGGTCAAAGTTGTTGCTTACTAAATCCACCAACTTCTCTTCGGATACGCGGCCCGTACCATACGTATCTACATTAATAGATACTGGAGTCGCTACACCTATAGCATAAGCGAGTTGAATTTCTACTTTGTCTGCAAGGCCAGCAGCTACTAAGTTCTTAGCTACATAACGAGCAGCATAAGCTGCGGAACGGTCTACTTTTGTTGGATCCTTACCAGAGAATGCACCCCCACCATGACGAGCATAACCACCGTATGTATCTACGATAATTTTACGTCCAGTTAAGCCTGCATCACCTTGAGGTCCACCAATAACGAAGCGTCCTGTAGGGTTAATGAAATATTTTGTATCGCCGTCTAGCAGTTCAGCAGGAACGACAGGAAGAATGACATGTTCTTTAATATCTTTTTGAATTTGTTCCAACGTAACTTCTTCAGCATGTTGAGTGGATACGACAATCGTATCTACCCGAGTCGGTTTCCCGTCTACATATTCAATTGTAACTTGAGTCTTACCATCCGGACGCAAGTAGTCCAATGTACCATCTTTGCGCACTTCAGCAAGGCGGCGAGCAATACGGTGAGATAGAGCAATCGGTAATGGCATAAGTTCAGGAGTCTCGTTGGTTGCAAAACCAAACATTAGACCTTGATCCCCTGCACCAATATCGGCTGTTTCTTTATCCATTTGAGCTGGGTCCCGATTTTCAATCGCAGCATTAACGCCTTGGGCGATATCTGCAGATTGCTCGTTGAGAGATGTCAATACAGCACATGTATTGTAGTCAAAACCATATTTTGCACGGGTATACCCAATATCCTTAATCGTCTTACGGACGATAGATGGAATATCTACGTATTCAGAACTCGTGCTGATTTCCCCAATGACTAGCACTAGGCCTGTAGCTACAGACACTTCACACGCTACGCGCGCGTTAGGGTCGTTCTCCAGGAACGCATCCAAAACCGCATCAGAGATTTGGTCACAGATTTTATCCGGGTGTCCTTCAGTTACGGACTCGGAAGTAAACAAATGTCGCCCTTTAATGGACATGAATTCTCAACCTCCCATATGGGATAGTATGGCTTAAGCCATCTGATCCTACACAAAAAATGAACCTTCTCCACAAGGGAAAAGGTTGTACAAGCCTCAAGTGCCATATTAACGTATTTACCCAGTTGTGTCAATCAAGGGAGTTAGCGAATAATGCCGTAAAATAAGGGTTTTTGTCTATTATTATAACGTAAAATGTTTCTCCGCATGTTGCACCAAGCGCTTCGTAATCTCCCCACCAACAGAACCATTCTCACGCGATGTAAGATGCCCCCAACTGCTAGTCGTATGTCCACTCACAATGCTTCCGAGCTCTCCAGCAAATTCAGTGTCGCCATAATTATTATTTGATGCACCGTAGCCTACAGGTAAACCGAATTCCTCTGCAATCTCATACTTCCATTGTCTAAGTACATCACGGCTTTGCGGGATAATTTGACGATTATTTCTAGCCATTCTTTAGCACCTCCTGAAGATTGGAATACATGTAGTATGCCGATCATCAAGGGTTGTAACCTGCTGAATGTTTGTTAAGGGAAGCATTTATTGGCTTCTACTTGATTACATATCCACCACGAACTAATACCGTAAGACTCATGGAAGAATTAGACTGCACCTGTATACCACGGCCTTCTCTTGGGAATGATAGTAGATGATTGGTGATTGCAGGAAGACCGTTTGTCACATCCTTACCATCTGTCAGATCTGCTACTCCATTGGAGTCATTGCTATAGATTACAGCTTTCCCACCACGAACTACAAATTCAGCTCCAGCTTTGGCGATTAACGTTTGTCCAGGCCTAAGGGTAACGACCTCAACTGTACTGGAATTTTCTCCACCTGTGGATGGAGTAGTGGGCTGTGTAGGCGTGGTTGGTGTTGGTGCAGGCGTGTTACCACCGGTGCTCCCATTTAGCGCCTTTTGGATTTGTTGGTCGACGTAACTCTTTGTCACTACAGGGTCATCGGATGTACCCGGTTGTCCCGTTGCGCTGGCGCCTTCTGCCTTCAAATTAAGTACAGAACCAGCCCAAAGCCCGCCGCATATAAGAACGGCCGCAGCCGCGATTTTCCATGTTCGGTTCATGATTGGACCTCCCTATTATAAAAAAAAGCCATCCTTTCGGATGGCCTTACTAGAAAAGGTAAATTAATTAGCAGCAGTAGCTACAGTTGTCAAGAAGAAATCAGCAGATGCATTACCAGCTTTGTCTGTTACAAATTTACCAGACGCATTATTTTCAAGGTAAACTTCTACACGATCTCCTACTTTCAAAGCAGCAGCATCAGCACTAAGTGTAAGTTGAACATTTTTCTCATCTGTACCTGCTTGTATAGCATTTCCAAGGGTTACAAGGTTTCCATTAACATATACTTTGAAGGCTTTTGGAGTAAAGTAAACATTTAGACTTTCTTGGTAAGCCACAGTTAGAACTTTTCCAGCTGGTGCTGAAAGTGCATCAGTAGTAACAATTGCTGGAGCAATTTTATCACTTAAGCTCTTGTTAGTGAATACTGCGATCTTACGACCGAAAGAATCACTAGTTTTGAGGTCAGAAGCTTTTGTTGATACAGTGATGTTTTTCGCATCGTTATTGAATACATCTTTGCTGAATGTGAATTCAACAGTTGTAACGCCGTTATCAACTGTTTGGTTAGATATATTTACAGTTGTGTTTTCAGGAAGAGTAGCAAAGACAAAGTCATTTTTATCAACTAAAGTCAGTTCGCCTTTGAATTGAATAGTTGCTTTGTTTTTAGCTATTGCTTTGAAACCATCATTTACAGCAGCGATCGTTGCTTTATTTTCTTGATCTAAATCAATCGGAGTCCCATCAACATAGTTACCATTCACATCTGAAACGTTAACTACACGGATTGCTTTTGCGGAATCAAGTGTATTAGCATCAGCTTTTGGAACAGAAATTTTTACTGTATTAGAGTTATATTGACTAATTACAGCAGAAGAAGTTGGGAACGGTGTGGATGTTGACTCTTTAGCAGCGCCATAGTTATATTTGTTAATATCAATAGCATTACCTGCACCAGATGTAGCAATTGTTTTGTTGAATTGTACATATACTGCATAGTTATCATCTTCAGATGCAACCCAAGCAGAGTTAGCTTTTACAGTTTCTGTATCCGTAACAGTAAATTCAACTTTTTGTGGAATCAAAGTGTTTCCAATCGCTGCACGATCACGAATACCAGAAATTTCTAAGCTGTATTTACCAGATGGAAGATTACCGATTGAGCTGATTACAACTTTTGAGTCGCTATTAGTAACGAATTTAGGAGCTACTACAGGATTACCTTTAGTTGTGAAACCAGTTCCTGCATAAACTTCACCTTTTTCGTTTCTCAACACATAGTTTTCTGTTTTCAAGGCATCTGTTTCATTAACGTTTTTAGAGAATTCTACTGTAATATCAGTGTTTTTAGTAGTAGAATTAGCTTTTGCAGTTGCGCCTACAACCGTTGGACGAGTTGTATCAAGCACTGGAGTTACTTTAACGTTACGATCTGCACTGTTATTGCTGTAATCTGTTACGCCATCCAAATAAATTGTAGATTCACCAAGACCTAAACGGTTAGGCTCAGAGAAAGTCAATGTTACTTTGTTGTCGTTGATTACATAAGTAGCAGGTCTGTTTGTAGATGTTTGGTAAGCTTTAGAAATGGATTTAACTGGTTCATTAAATACTACTTCTACCTTATAAAGATCAGTTGCAGTTACAGAAGCGATCTCTGGAGCTGCTTTATCTTCAGCAATTGTGAACTTAGTATCAGCAGTCGCTACTTTAAATGTACCGTCTGAGATATTAGAAACTGTTAATGTATGCTCACCAGCTGGAAGATCAGTAGTAATGAATGCAATGTTAGGATAAGTGTATTGGATATATCCAGATACAGCTTTTCCATCTACTTTGTAGTTAGCCAAGTTGCTTGCAGTAGCGGATGTTACTGGCTCAGAGAATACTACTTTAATTGCTTTTGTGCCCAATCCAGTTACTGATTGTACTGTAGGCTGAGTAGTATCAACTGCTGTGAATTTCACAGATTCATTGAATGTTTTTGTACCATCAGCATTTTTAACACCATTTACAGTAAGTGTTGCTTCTTTTTGGTTAGGAAGACTAGCACTATCTTCAGCAACCAACAAAGTTACAGACTTTTTGTCAGAAGACAATGTAGCAGAAGTGAAAGTAACTCCACTTACTTTATAGTTTTCAACTTTACCAGCTGTAGCTGTATCAACGTCACCGTCGAAGTTAACAACTAGTTGTTTGTAGTTAGTTGCAGTCGCAGATACCACTTTTGTTGCAGCAGTTACTACATAAGTTACATCAGTAGTGAAGCTGTTACCTTTGGAATCTTTGAAAGTTACGGAAGTTTTCACGTTAGCTACAAGAGCTTTGTCAAGTTTAACTTTAACAACTTCACCGTTAGACAATGTGAATTCAACATTGCTTGAATCAACAACTTTAGTACCAGTTACAGTCACGTTCATTTTTTGATCTACAGCATAAGCTGCTACGATCACTTGGGAACGGGATGCTGCACCTTGGAAGTTAGCGGTTTTCTCGATGTAACCAGCATTGATTGCTGCTTGAACATAACCTTTAGCCCAAGCTGTTGCAGTATTGTCAACTCCTGTAGTAGGAACTTCCAATTTCAATGCACGAACCAAGATTGTAGCCAATTCTTCTACAGAAACGTTACCGTTAAAGTCGAAGATTTTTTTAACAGAATCTTTACCGTTAACAATCTTAGCTGCAACAGCTGCTTCGATGTAAGGTACTGCCCAGTTTTTAGCATCATAATTTTTGTCTTTGAAAGAATATACACCAGTAACTTCTTTCAATCCCAATGTTTTTACGATAATTTTAGCAAGCTCACCGCGAGTAACTGTTTTTTCCAAATGGGATTGACCATCTGGGTAACCTACAACGATACCTTTAGCTTTCAAAGCATCAAATTTGTCTTGCGGGGATAGTTCAGCACCGAATGCTACAGATGCAAACATTGAGAATGCCATTGCTGTAGACAATGCTACGGATAAAATTTTCTTCATAACTTTTTTGTCTCCTCCTTGAATATGGTTCGTTTGAGAGTTTTCTTTAAATGTATAGCTCGTGTTACTCATTAGCCGATACACCCCCTTTCCCGAGTTGAGCGAATAACTATAAATTATGTCTGTGAACGGTGCCACAGAAACTTGTAAACTATGGAACACGTAAAAATAGACTAGTTTCCTAATCCTACCTAAACATTATACAATGGGTCTCTAGAGGCGTAAAGAAGATTTTTCTAGTATTTAGACAACTTTCCCCAAAAGGAACAACATGGAATGTCTAATTAAGTCACCATTGTTCATGTCATACATCTTAAACGCAATAGGAATCAAAAAGTTGCGGGTTTTATAAAAATAATTAAAGAAATGTTATAACTAGGAACTTTAACCCACATTTTTATTTTTAATCCATAACTGCATTTAATAGTAATTTTAATTATATGCCCTTATTTTACTAAGTTTAAATAATCTCCCCCTCTACTTATAACCTAAATATTCCCTGTTAAAACAAAATAAAAAAGAGATATCCTAATCGGACATCTCTCTTTTTAATATAGAAGAAATATGCTCTTTATCTTACTTTCATGGCCAATTCAATAATACGAGCACGCATTTGTGGATCAGTACTTAGATTAGCATACATGTTCTCAATCGGCTGCTTGTTCTCTTTGTAAGACTTCTCGTGCTTCATTGTAGTATGAGACCAATCAATCAATTCATTCTCTGCTACAGTCAGTTCATTAAAGGCTTCATGAAATCCTGTCTCCATGACAAGTCCTTCCATCACTTCTTGTGTAATCTCCTGTAGCTTCTGAGCTTCTTCAATGCGCTTCTCCAATACTTTTGCTCTATCCTCAAATTTCGTTTTTGCTTTCATATAAGCTAGTTGAGCTTTAGATAATAACGTTTTCATCTGCTAATATTCACCCTTTGTGCAAAAAATGTCTATTACTTTGTTATATTGTATCGCAAACTTACTAGAATTACAAAAAGATGTAATTGGTAATATAAATACCCACCTGCAGGAACATCCCCGCAGACGGGCAATGAATGGATCTAGCTTAAATTTTTAGGGAAGATCTTTGTACTCTTCTGGAAGAGTTGCACAGCAATTTTACCTGCTTCAGCACGCGTTAATGTGCCTTTAGGATTAAAAGCATACGTTGGCTTTTTCTGTCCAGGTGCTGTTGTAGGACTGCCTGCCATAATTTTTGCTTTAGATACTGCATCAATAGATGGCAAGGAATAGCTATCCATACTTCCTGAATCCGTAAATGCTTTAGCTAAATTGGCTTTTAGCTTATCATCAATCTTCGCTGTTTTTAATTTCAATGCTCTAGCAATCATTACTGCTGCTTGTTCCCTACTTAGCGGTTCGCCTGCTCCGAATATACCATCTGTTAGACCTGTGACAACCCCGGCACGTGCAGCTGTCTCAATGTATTTGAAATCCCAAGTTGCACTTGAATCGTTGACGCCTACATCGATAAAGGTTTGTTGGTTCACATCATATTTCAAAGGAAGGTTTAATCCCTTTACTAACAATGTGGCAAATTCACCACGCGTCGTTCGATCGTCCGCTCCAAAAGCATCTGCCCTAAGATTATTCATTATACCTTTAGCATATAGTGCATTAAGGTAATTTCTTGCCCAAGGATGATTGGTAATATCTTTGTATCCTAGACGCAGCTTCATTACAGTATAATAACCAAATTCATCAAATGGGACGGTAACGGTATGCGATTTAGTATCTACTTCTCCCCCTACGTTCTCCCATACACCCTGATCACTATAACGGAATACCGTAATCGTTGACCCTACCTCATCTACAATATTTGAATCAAAAGTAATTTTCATGGATCCTCTTTGCGAGGGTACTAACTTACGTTCCACATCGAATTTCGTGAAATTTCCTTCTATAGAATAGGGTGAAAGTCCATTGGTACTAGGCTTGTATCCTACATCAACTGAATTCCCCTTTTCACCAATGCCTCCATTTACCCAAAATATGTTGGATACTCGCGTAAAGTTTGCTGTATTTGCACCCGAATTAAATTTCAGTACAAGCAAATCATCTAAGGATATATTCGGCATCCCACTAGTCACGCCTGTATTTGGAATCCCCACCAGATTCCCATAATCATTTCTACGTTCAACTACACCATCTTTGGGATCAGCAATGCCAAATAATAGTTTGTTATCTGGATAGAACTTGGTTACTCTGTTGCCATCTTGGTTAGCCGTCTGTAGTACAGTTCCTTTAGGGAAAGATAGTTCTAATCCTTTATTAAACACACTGTATTTATTACTTATCTTCTCTACCATGTACTCTGAATCTACAGCCACTGTAGACGTATAGAATACTGATATGACATCTGTAGACGTTGTCCCATCTCTGGTTATTTGGAGCTTAATTGAATTTGCCTTATCCGGTTTTAGACCCACATAATCGTATAAGAAACGATTGCCTGAACCCAGATCTGTACGTTTGATCGCGGTTCCTCCACCAATGATAACTTTGGTTGCACCCTCAGCTTCAATGTCAAAATGCACAAAATTCTTATTTACAATATATTGTTTACCTACTGTCGGTTGAGGTGCCAGTATACGATATTGAGATACTTCGCGTACAACTTCCAGACGTTGATTCGCTCGAGCACCCGTGCTATTAATTAGTTCTAAATTGTATACATGACTTCCTGGCGCATCAAACTGAATGTTACGAATTCTTAAGATAAAGTCATCCTTGCTCCCTGCAAAATCGTACTCATATGTCTTACCTTTATAACTAAAGGTATCTGGCTTTTTACTTATATCTTTATCTGTCAATAAGTTATCGTTAGGCGTTGAGCTGGAACTCTGTGAACTGAAGAATAAATCCGTTCCGAGATACAAGTTCAATATAGTTGCTCCACTACCTCGAAGAACTAAATCGTATTTCTTTTGACTAGTTACATACTTTCCATCCTGATAATTAATCTCCGGGGATGGCGCAAGGATCATACTTACAGTATTGTCTGCAGCAATCTCACTAGTAAAAGGAGTGCGGGTATCACTAGCTTCTGTTGGAAGGAATGTGTTCACTGTAGATACATTCGTATCGATAATATAGACATGAATCTCCTTAGTTATTACTCTTCTATTGCCCGCAAGATCCATAGAGGTTGCTGTAAATACTATTTTGTTATCGCCATAGTAAAGCGGACCTTCAGCTTGAATGTTCAGATTAAGGTTGAAATCCGGTGAACTAGGAGATATAGGACTAGCTGTAGTCCCCAAGACTATGTCCGATCCATCTTTTGCACTTAATTTTGTTCCGGATATCCCATTTATGAAATATTCTGCACCTGAGATATTTTCAAATCCAATAAATTTACCCGTAATGCTCATGCTTTGTGCTTTACGCGAATCTAAATTAAAGGTCTGTCCATCTGAAAGATTATCAATATAAATATAATTCTTTGACACATAGGAAATATCCGCATTATACGAAGACTTTGAATTCTCATATAGGAAACGTACTTTTTGTTGCCCATTAGAAAATCCTACAACTTTATATATTTGCTGATGTTTGCCCACTTCTACTTCAATATTTGATTGAAGTTCCAATTGCAACGATTTCGTTCCCATAGGAAGATAGGATCCTGTAAGCTTCTTGGAACCAGGGTCGACGTTAGTCTCAACAAGGATATAATAATCTGACTTATCTACTGATGCACCATTAAGCGTTTGCTTGTTCAAATCTTCTACTTTCTGAACCATACCACTCGGAACAAATTTCTCTAGATATTTCATGTCCGTTATTACCACTTCATCAGGCAGGTACTGAAATTTGGCTGTGTATGCAGCAGTTAACGTTCCATAGGTTACCGCTATAGTAGCCACTTGATTACTAGCTACGGAACCCGCAGTATCTTTTTGCAAATCAAAAGGAGCTGTAGTGAAATCAATAAGTTTATAAGCCGGAGTTATCCCATCTGCGCCAGGTATAATCACTTCTTTATTCACAGTAAATGTAAGCGGAGTACCCCCATTGACTGTAATCACGCCCGTTTGTTGAAAATCATTAGATACATAGGGAAGGATTACTTGTGCTACAATATTTGCTTTTGTATTATCCTTTACAGTGAAGATCGGCTTAGCATTAAGAACTTTTTGTTGCTCGCCTCCAATCACAACATTTAAATTCGTATAGGGTTGATTAGCATCAAAATAATATACATTACGTGTAATATTCACCGAGTCTGAACCATTTTGAATACTAATTTTCATCTCATTTAATCCTGATTCTAGATTTAATGTGGGTGAGAAAAATGTTCCATCCGCTAATACTGTGCCTGTAAGTGCAGACCCATTGTTAATAGAGAATGTTACTTTTGAAGCATTTTGACCTTTACCCTTTAAGCTCACGGTCTTATTATCTACGACAACCTGTGTTCCTTCATTTAGAAGCATCGCACCTTGACTGCTACCATAAATCTTAAGTTCTTCTACATAGGGAACTTTATCGTATAAAACATAAAACGTATCTGAACGACTCACATTACCCTGCATACCAGAGAAAGTAATTCGGTTAAATCCAGGATACAGTGTTAAATCATTAGCATTAAAACGTTGAGTATTTGTAGGGTCTACTAAAACAGTGCTATTAGAATAATGGTTAGCATCTGGCAACCAACGTAATTTGCCTGTGTTACCTATCACTTCTGAATTTAACTGTTCAACTTTAACTTTCATCGTATCTTTTGCAACATAGGAATACAGACCATTTATTGTTAAGTTAGGACTATTTGTTGTGTAGACATTTGAGCGATTAATCTGTGGCATTACTCCTCCAGGCTCTGTACTAAGAAGGGCCGTTTGGCGGATACTGTTATTTTCGGGAATAAAATAAGTGGCAGCGCTTGAGGCTGCAGACGCTTGTCCAGCCAGATTGGCAGGGATCAATGAAACTACCATTGCGAGCAACATCAGCCAGATGAGTGGCTTTTTAACACGCTTCATGAAATTCTCTCCTTTTATGAGTCAGTTAACTTCTATATCGGTCAGTTTCGGCCATTTTTGAAGAAAATTGGTATAAAAAAACCGCTGCACCCGAAGGTGAGCGGTATCATATATTACTATATCGTTATTTAGAGCCTCGTTCTGTACTTGGCTTCGCTCGAAGTCTCCCCAGAAAGCTCAGAACAGGACGCTTCGTCTTATCAATTAGGCCAATCACTTCTGCACCAATTTGTAAGAAGAACACCATGATACAGATTACTACGAACGTTACCCAGTTCGCATTGTACAAGGCAGCTGATGATTGAATAATGGCCAACACTCCAAAGAATGCCGCAATCCCATAAATAATCAGTACCGTCTGACGATGACTAAATCCAAGTTCACGTAAGCAATGATGCAAATGTCCTTTGTCTGCCGAGAAGATCGGTTTCTTCTGCATCCAGCGCCGCACAATAGCAAACATCGTATCTGATAAAGGTACTCCAATCAGAATCAAAGGCGTTAAGAACGATACAATGGCTACTTGTTTGAATCCAAGCAGTGATAACATCGCTAGACTGAATCCCAAGAAGAGCGAACCTGAGTCACCCATAAAAATCTTGGCGGGGTGAAAGTTAAAGTATAGGAATCCGAGAATACTTCCTAGAAGGAGCAAACACAAGACAGCCGTAACTTCATTCCCCATAATAAATGCCATAACCGTAATAGTCCCAATCGCAATAGCTGAGACTCCAGCGGCTAGACCATCCAACCCATCAATCAAGTTGATAGCATTAGTTACTCCTACAATCCAAAGGATTGTGAACGGTACAGACATCCAAGTCTCTACAGAAGCATAGGAGGAGAAAGGAAAATTCACAAATTCTATTTTGATATCAAATCCAAACACTACAACACATGCTGCAGCAATTTGAATAAGTAATTTTAGTTTGGCTGAAAGATCAAATTTATCATCCAGTGCACCCATCACTACAATCATCGTTCCTCCAACTAAGAACGCCCAGATGAAGTCCATATTGTGAGATGTGAGATATTCATCCGGAATGAAAGGAAGAATGGCAAAAAGTCCGATTACAAAAGATAAATATATGCCCAATCCACCCATTCTCGGCATCACCCGAGTGTGCACTTTACGTGCATTCGGTACGTCTACAACACCCATCTTGATGGCGAATCTCTTCACGAGTGGTGTCAAGCCGAACGCCAGTCCGAGTGAGACGACGAACCCGATGATATAAATCATCAACATGTCAATTTCAACCCCCATTTTGTCTACCGAATGAATTATACTCCGAATGCAACCAAACTACCAAACCTGTATTTCAGCAATTTTCAGCTAATTTTCAGGATATTCAGCCTGTTTAGCGAACTTTTGTTAGGTTTTCTCCTTCACGCATCACTTTGAGGGTGAATTTCGGCAATGCAAGCATTCTACGGAGTCTAGTTGGTTCCCGGAGCAGACGGTAGAACCACTCCATATGCATCTTTTGCATAAATTTAGGTGCACGCTTGGTACGACCTGAGATGACATCAAAACTGCCACCAACGCCCATAATAACGGGAACGTTCAGTTGTTGTTTGTGCTTAGCGATCCAAGGCTCTTGCGTATCCGCACCACGAGCAACAAACAATAAATCCGGTTGCACATTCTGGATCTGACGTATAACTTCTTGGTCATCATTAGGCCCAAAAAACCCATCTCTTTGACCCACAATATTAACTCTCGGATACTGCAATTGTAACCGCGCCGATGCCTCCTGAATCACCTCGGAAGTAGAGCCAAGCAGAAAGACTTTCCATCCTCTAACCTCGCCCTGCTTCAGAAGTTCATGCATCAGATCAAATCCAGCTACACGCTCTTGCACTGGTTGGCCAGCTTTACGAGAAGCCCATACCACACCCGTTCCATCAGGAACAATTAAGTCCGCCTTCTGCATCATCGCTTTATATGAAGGATTCTCAATCGCTGCCATGACCATAATGGGGTTCGCTGTAATGATTTGGTGCGGCGCTCCCGATTCTACCGCTTGAACTAAATAGTTCACCGTATCTTGCATTCCCCACTTACATACAGGAATTCCAAATACCGATACCACAGGTACTGTCTGTGTGTTCGTCATTCCTTTACATCCTCATCTCTTAAAATAATCGACAATGCGTGCTGCAGGAAAACGTGCTTCCTGCTTCAGCACATCAATTCGTGCCGTATTCCGATTCCGCCATTCTTCACCTTCTATTAGAAGGTTACGAAGACCAGAAGCCACAATTTGAGGGTCTACTTCTTCGCTGGTCCCTACAGCCACAGTACCTAGGCGAGCTAGAAAATGATCAATTTTGGGATCATAAGATATACCCAGCATCGGTACATAGCGAGAAGCGGCATAAATTAGACTATGTAGCCGCATTCCCACTAAAGCATCGCAAGTATTTACTTCTGCAAGCATGGCTTGAGGATCCACAATTTCGGACGTGATGCTTACTTGGCTTCCTCCTGCATCCACCTGCATTTGATCCATAACGTAACGAGAGGCTTCATCATCCCCGGGGAAATGGAAAGGAAGAAACCGGAAATGCACTGGCATCATTTTGCCAAGTGCCGTAAGGCCATCTGCCAAACCTTTCAATTCGGTTCTAGATGAATTCCAAAAGCGGACCGAGATGCCAACTGTTGGCAGGGTATCTTTTCCATCCCATGCCACCGTAACATTCCCCTCCTTAAGAGGGAGCCCCATTACCGGATCAGGTACAACTTCTATTCTTTCCTTGGGTACACCCATCGAGCTTAACAGTTCGGCAGATTCGGTATCTCGCACCGATATGTAACTACTCTTACGGAAGATGGAAGCAATGAATGGACGGAACAAACCTTTGTTCACAGGTCCAACACCTTGTGCATAAATAAAAGTTGGCTTACGCATCCACTGCGCTATCTTTAGGATGCCCAAATAATAAGGAATCGTCTTCATTCCTGTAGCATCTTGTAGTAAACTTCCTCCGCCACTGATTAAGCCATCACTATTGCGAATAGCTTTGCGTACCTCAGCCATATTCATACGATGAACAGCTTCTACGCCATACATCGAAGTAGTCCATTCCGGATCGATGGATAATACAATGGGTGTTATCGTAATTCCCGCTAGATTCGCCTCTTGCTTCAAAGCTGTAAGGATGGATTTAAGCACCGCCTCATCCCCACTATTTTTAAAGCCGTAGTACCCCGATATAACTAATCTTTTAGCAGATGCGGTGACCATTTCTCCCAGCACCTTTCTACATAAATCCAGATAGCAATTGCAATCATACCAATGATAAGTCCCAAGCCAAGACCAAGTACACCACGAATTAACGAAATCATTACAGGTGTATGAATGTGTGCAAAGGTATCCACCATTGAAAGTTGGCCAATAGCTGCAACAATCAGGATATAAATTAATTTTGGATATCTAAGAGCAGCGAATATACCTACAACAAATAATGGATGGAAAATCAAGAATTCTTTGGTCCGCGGTCTAACTCCAATCGTATTCTCTAGGAAAGCTCTGAACGCAAGCTCGTAGGAAGAGACCGTACCCGCATTCCCTGTACGCGACAGATAATAATATCCTGCTCCTGCAACGACTATACCTGCTACAACCCATAACAAGGTTAGCGGCGTACGCAACCAGCGCTTCACTTCACTCCATACCGACTTACCTTGATACAGTAGTACATACACGCCGACTAAAAATACCGGAAGAACATGTAATAAACTTACACCACGGAACTGATTTAATACCAATGCATACGTGATACTGTTCAACAAAGCAATGATGAAAGGTACTGCACTCAACGAAATCAAAGAGGTCTTAATGAAAAGAACCAATGTATGCGTAAATCTCCGTCCTGCTGACATATATCCATGCTCTCTTTTGAGTTCTTGAATCTTACGAATCGCTAACAGCGTAGCAATAGTTGGTGCACTAATAGCAACAAACAAGCTAAGTACCTGCTCCATAAGATCCTGCTTGTGAATTAATACTAACCCAGCGCATCCTAACAACCCTAATAGGACAGTGGCAAGTGTGAGTGTTGGTAAGAAGAACGAAACAAGTAGGGCAACAAACGCTACGCCGCCTAACGTTACTAAGGCCTTAGCTACTTTGTCCCAAGAGTGCTGCACTACATCAAAAGCTTCTGCTTGTCCAAGCTGGAAACCATCTTTCTCGATGCGCTGTACTGCATTTCCTGGTGCTCCTAGGGTCTTCACAATATTCTCTACAGAATCTTTTACTGAGGCTGTTGACGTATCTCTAGAAGGGAGCGAATTAATGTAAATCATACGAATTTTGCGATCTTTAGCGGCTAATGAGAAACGATCAGCTAAAGTTTCGTTATCCAGCTTGGCATCTCTGTCATTCAGTGAATGTAATCGAACTACATTATAATTCAGTAGATAAGCTAGCTTATTAAAGCCTTGTTGTGGCTTCTTAAGACCTTCAATCGCGGCAATTCCGATCCCATGCTTCTTAAGCGAATCAGCAAATGTATTCAAGGTCTTCTTTTCTTGTTGATCTTTGAAACCTTTGACAGCATCACCGTCAAACAAAATGCGCTTCACACCATTTTGCTCAAATGTATCTAAAATAGCATCTACACTTGCTTGATCGTAAGCAAGGCTGTCACTAAGACGTGGTAAAATTTGAAATCCTTTATCCCTTAACATTTTCATGGCTATAGGGTCAGTACCTAGCGGCTTAATTACGGCATTAGCCGGAGACGTATTGATTCGGATCGCTGTAGCTGATGAAGATCCTTCCCAGTTCCAAGGAACTACATCGATATCAAGCTGACTGAATGTTTTTTCAATAACAGGTCTAAATGTTTTAGCGTTCTCTTCATTCGTAAACACAATGTACGTTGCATTATCTGTCTGACTAGCTGTTAGTGGTAATCTCTTCTGGTCAACTAAGTCTTGCGTACTAAATAGCATTAATCGGTGTGACTTGGTCAGTTCGTCGAGGTTACTCTCGTACATCGCAATCGTCCCAACGCCAACACCTTTCAGTTGTTCCAGTTGCTCCCCTATATATTGCTCAGGGTTCGGCTGATAGGAAGAGTTCTCTAATAAACTGCGATAATTAAATACAATTTCAACTTTTTTGGCTGTTGATTCGGTTTGTACACGGCCCACAATTAAGGGTAAGGAAGCGACTAAACCTACTATTACAAGAATCCAAAGCCATTTGCGTGAAACGTTGTTCCACTGTTGCCATCTTTGATACACGAAGGAACCTCCTCATAATAAACTCCGAAGCTCTCCAGAACCGCATCTTGCAGATTACTGGAAAACTTCGGAATACACTACTACTTATTTCTATTATTCCACAACATGGTGAACTTCATCAAATAACATTGCAGCCGCTATATTTTATAGAGCATCTACCCTTGCGAGTACTTCTTCTTGGAGACGTTCCAGCATTTCAAGCGCATTAGCATTGGAGGACCCTTGTACCGCAAAATAAACTTTGATCTTCGGCTCCGTACCTGATGGACGCAGACAGAACCATGATCCATCTTCCAAAATGAATTTAAGTACATTCTCCTTAGGAAGGCCATCCAAACCTAATGAATAATCCAAAACCTGACTGACTTTCGTGCCCACCACTTCTTGTGGAGGAAAATTACGCCAGTCATCCATTAACGCACCGATTTTCTCGAGCCCATCTTTTCCTTTGAGCGTACGGGAAGCTAATGCCTCACGATAGTATCCAAATTGACTATACAATTCTTCAAGTACATCAATGAGGGATTTACCTTGCGTCTTATAATAAGCCGCTGCTTCAGCGATTAAAGTAGCTGCAACAATCGCATCTTTATCCCTAGCATAGTTCCCTGCTAGGTACCCATAACTTTCTTCATATCCGAACAAATAAGTATATTTGCCCGTTGCTTCAAATTCGTTCATTAGTTCACCGATATATTTGAACCCTGTTAGGGTGTTGAAGACTTTGGCTCCATAGTGACGAGCGATAGCAGCTCCGAGTTCACTAGTAACAATGGTTTTTACTACTGCACCGTTCAAAGGCAATTTCCCAGAAGCTTGAAGCTGACTGAGCAAATAATGAACAAGAATAGCCCCAGATTGGTTCCCCGTGAGGACCTGATATTCTCCATTCGCATCTTTCACAACTGCGCCCATACGATCTGCATCTGGGTCTGTACCCATGAGAAGGTCCGCGTTAACTTTTTTACCTAGTTCAATGGCCAATGTGAAAGCCTCACGCTCTTCAGGATTTGGGGACTTCACTGTAGAGAATTCTGCATCCGGCGCTTCTTGTTCAGGAACTACGTGTACCTGCGTGAAGCCTAATTGATCTAGTACGCGGCGAACTGGCTGATTCCCTGTACCGTGAAGTGGTGTATAGACAATAACAATATCTTTGCCTGCTCCCGACGCAATCACTTCTGGATTCACACTAATCGAAGCCACTTGCTTCACGAATGCTTCATCCTCAGCTTCCCCTAGCCAAATCAGGAGACCCGCAGATTCTGCCTCTTCTTGCGTGATTCTCTTTACTTTAGAGAAAGAAGTAATCGCCTCAATATTATGAATTACTTTCTCCGCCTCATCCGGAACCAGCTGTCCACCGGATGCATTATAGACTTTGTATCCGTTGTATTCTGGTGGATTATGGCTTGCTGTTACGACAATCCCCCCTGTAGCTTTTAAGCTCCGAACTGTAAAAGATAGCTGTGGAGTTGGGCGCAAAGAACGATAGAGCTTCGCAACGATACCATTTCCGGCTAATACAAGTGCAGCCTCAAGAGCAAATTCTGGAGAGAAGTGACGGGAATCATGAGCGATGATTACAGAGGGACGCTCTTCTTTATTACCATGAGCCTGTACAATGAATTCTGCGAATCCTTGCGTAGCTTTGCCTACCGTGTAGCGATTCATTCGGTTGCTACCCGCACCAATGACCCCGCGCAGACCTCCTGTTCCAAACTCAAGCTCCTTGAAAAAGCGATCTTCAAGCTCTGCTGGATTGTTCTCTAGTTCTTTAAGCTCTTGCTTTGTTGTCTCATCAATAGACGGATCTTGAAGCCATTGTTGAACCTTATTCTGAATGGTCTGATTCATTTCACTCATGTTCATAGCCCCTATTCTTAAGTAATGTTATTGTAATTCTCCATCGGATAGCGCGAACATAATCTCGCCTTCAGCTACCACTTTGTCTTCGACTTTGGCAACAGCATGGCCTTTACCAATAGAGCCCTTCAGACGTATAATCTCTACTTCCAAACGAAGTGTATCCCCGGGTCTTACCATGCCACGGAATCTAAACCCATCCAGCCCTGCAAGGAAACCAATTTTTCCTTTGTTGCTCTCTAGTCCCAAAATAGCTACTGCTCCAACCTGAGCCAATGCCTCTGTAATCAATACGCCTGGCATGACTGGATATTCTGGAAAATGCCCAACGAAGAAAGGTTCATTAATCGTTACATTTTTAATGCCTACGGCACGTTTGCCTAGTTCTAATTCTAGAATCCGATCCACCAATAAAAATGGGGGACGGTGTGGAATAATCTCTTGGATCTGACGAATATCAAGCGTCATAGTGGTAGTGCCCCTTTCTCTCTCGTCTCGTAATTATCTTTAAACTCAAATATCCGTATAAAAACAGTAAACGAGGGCTACACTTTAATTATCCTTCGTCACTGCAGAGGCGGAAGGTTTAGATAAAGGGTGTATTCGAAGGCGGCCTGTGAGCCGCATAAGAATATAACCCTTTTGTTATGTACGGAACCATTTTGACCTATCACTAATTATAACCTCTCCCTCCACAAAAATAAAACTCCCGCATCGCGGGAGTTAGCACTAAGCTTGTCCTATTTAAGCTTAACCTGTTATTGAAGGAATATGTCAGGGTGCAAAAATGAGATCATAGACATGACGCCAAGTACTAAAATGAAAGACGTCACTGAAATTACCTTTGCCAAGAACTACATAACCTATAATCATTCCAATAAAAAGCATAACTATTAGAGCAACAATGATACACAGTATTAGCAATGACCTTCTAAGCCCTGTTCTTCTTGGGTGAACCGGAACGCTCTCTTCCGTCATGGAACATCCCACCTACCCGCGTAAGTTATTAACCAAACTTGACATTGTATCACTAGAAGTTAGTGCTTTAGCAGACAATTGATAAGCGCGCTGAACTTGCAACATTGTGGACATTTCCGTAGTAAGATCTACGTTAGATTGTTCCAGTGCTCCTTGACGAAGTGAAGCACGTTCACTAGCTGGAAGTGCATCCACAGCAGTAAGTACATCTTTTTCAGTAGCACCGGGTGCAAGGACATACAAGTTATCCGCACGTTGTTCTAACGCATCGGTCTTTATAGGAGCAGCCAACTGGATACGTCCGAGTGTCGCTGAGGTTGAACCAAGCTGCGCCTTTACAGTACCTGCACTATCGATCGAGAGCTTCGCACCTTTAGGTATAGATATTGGAGCTCCATTCGTATCTAATACATAGTATCCCTGAGCTGTTGTTAAATATGCCAGCTTTTCATTGGATGGATCTGGATGTATTTGAAAATCACCTTCACGCGTCCAAGCCTTCTGTCCATTCGCTTGAACAGCAAACAAGGCATTACCTTCTATAGCAAGATCCGTGGGGTTGTCAGTAACTTGAATAGGACCTTGAGCAAAATTGCGATTCACACCTGTCATCTTCGTACCATACGCTGCTTGAGTACCTAAAGGAGTACCACGACCCGTTAGACTCATGCCTTTCTGCTGTTTGACCACTTCAGTAAGGGTATCCTCAAAAGTAGCCCCTTTGCTCTTATAACCTGCGGTGTTCACATTCGCAATGTTGTCGGATATTATATCAAGCCGTTGCTGAATACTTCCCATAGATACGGCTGCGGTGATCATTGAATTATTCATCAGGCACCTCCTATACGCGGCCTACTTCGTTTACTGTTTTGTCCAGACTCTTGTCGTAGAATTGAATCATCTTCTGATTCGCTTCATAGGCCCGCTGTGCTGTCATTAAATCTACCATGGATTGCGCCGTATTGACATTGGAACCTTCCAAAGAGCCTTGATGTACCGAAGCAGCATCCGTTGTGGTTAAATTGCGAATTCCCGCCTTTTGCGGATCTACAGCCTCATATACACCATTGCCACGGCGTACCAACTCATAAGGCGACGTCGCCACGCTAACTTGAAGCTGTTGACCTGTAGGCTTACCTTGATATAGGAATTTTCCCTGTGCATCCACTTGCATGGAATCTAATGAACGATTCAGTACAAGAGGTTGTCCATCGCTTCCTAGTACTTTGAATCCTGTTGAGCTCAGCAGTTGCCCAGCAGCATTGACATGAAAACTCCCATCTCGGGTATACCGTACATTGCCATCATTGTCTTGGACAGTAAAAAAAGCCTGCGGTCGGTAGACTACACTACCGTCTGCTTTGACATATTTGCCTGATTCATCGAATGGATACGATTGACCTGTTGCAGGATCTTGGAGTTCAAGACTTGATTCCAGACCAAAGTCGGATTGAAGTCCCGTCTCTCTTAAATCCCCTTGAGTATAAGTAGACAAAGATTCTTCGGCAAATACACCGGTATTTAACTTGCCAATTTGCTGAGTTCCATCGGAACCGTTCATGAGCGAGATTAGCACTTCTGGAAAAGAATGAGCGACCTCGTTCACAGACTTATATCCTGGGGTGTTAACGTTGGCGATATTTTGCGTTACCGTATCGTGCATGCGCTGCTGAGTCATCATCCCCGCGGCTGCCGTATATAGTCCTCTTAACAAAGGGAAACCTCCTCACAAATCTTCGTTCCATGTATATACATATTATAAAAATTATATTTATGAACTAAAAGGCATCCGGTCAGGCCCTCTCCCCCTTGGAAAGGACCTGGCTCAAAGGACGCTACCAGCTTGGGTGTTGCTACGGAGCACGATTCTCTCCCTGACAAAGACTATGATATTAGACTGCGACGTACTTATCGGTGACCTATGATTACTTTCTAATAGCCTGGATAGTTGCAATCTAAGATGCGCTGCCCTCAGGGCAATGGAGTCCTATTCTTTATATCGGAGGATTAGAACTTTTTCTTAATAACTTTATCCAAATTATCCAGCATAATCCCCGTACCCTTAACTACACAATGCATAGGATCTTCAGCAATCAGCACAGGAACACGAAGTTCTTCTGCGAGCAGCTCGTCCAGTCCATTTAAAAGAGCGCCGCCCCCTGTCAAAATTACGCCACGATCTATGATATCTGCAGACAATTCCGGTGGAGTTCGCTCAAGTACAGATTTAGCTGCGGCCACGATAGAAGAGACCGGCTCCCATAGCGCTTCTTGAACCTCGGCAGAAGAAATCGTTACTGTAATCGGAAGACCAGAGACCATATCTCTACCTCGAATGTCCATTTCAGCTTGACGCCCGCCCGGGCGAACCGTTCCAATACCAATCTTGATATCTTCTGCCGTACGTTCTCCTATAAGTAGCTTGTACTTCGTCTTAATATATCTAATGATGGAGGAATCGAATTTATCCCCAGCCATCTTAATCGATTGAGCTGTAACAATATCGCCCATGGATAGAACGGCAACATCCGTTGTACCTCCTCCGATATCAACGACCATATTGCCACTTGGCTCATAAATATCCATACCGGCACCAATAGCTGCCGCTTTAGGCTCTTCTTCCAGATACACTTCTTTCGCTCCGCTCCGTTCAGCGGCTTCACGGATTGCCTTCTGCTCTACAGAAGTAATGTTAGTTGGGGCACAGATGAGGATTCTCGGATGACTATACCAGCTTTTGCCGCCGACCCGGTTAATGAAGTATTTCAACATCATTTCCGTAATTTCAAAATCAGCAATAACTCCGTCCTTTAGTGGACGAAGCGCTACAATATTCCCTGGAGTTCTACCCACCATTCTGCGGGCTTCTTCCCCCACAGCTAGCACACGTTTGGTATCACTTTCTATCGTGACCACTGAAGGTTCATCCAGGACGACACCTTTTCCTTTTACGTATATGAGCACATTCGCTGTGCCCAAGTCAATTCCGATATCCTTGCTCATCATTACAAAGCTCCCCCAAAGCGAATTTTAATGGTAAAAGAACCCCTCGTATATAACAGCCCAAATTCGACATAAACAACGATCATTAGCTAAAATTCGGGATAAATGGCTAAAATTCCTGCCTACTAATACCATGTTTTAAAATAGCATACTTTGGGGGACAGATTCAATCACAAAGCTGTCTTTTTTAAAGCCCTTTCAAGCGTTCCTTCTGTGTTTAATTCGCTGCTGAAATCACCTCGCGTTTGGAGGACGTATCTTTCTTATATTTTATTTTGGTGGCCTCGCCACCCCGCAGATGACGAATAGACTTGTGATATTCAAGAATATGCTTCACCTGGTCTGCAAGATCCGGGTTGATCTCCGGAAGCCGTTCGGTTAAATCCTTGTGAACCGTGCTTTTGGATACGCCAAATTCCTTGGCGATGGTTCGGACCGTATGCTTCGTCTCAACGATACAGCGGCCTATTTTAATGGTTCGCTCCTTGATGTAATCGTGCACGCTCCCGCCTCCCAACTCGAGATAGTTTGGTACATTATATGAGGAGCATGCCTATATATTCTTTGTTTCCAAGAGTGACAAGCCTTGAGAGCTACAATTATTTTCGGGAAAAGCTTAACCACTTTCATCTAAAAGTGCCTTTCGACCCAGGCGGAATAAGCATTTCTCACGCAAATGACAAGGACTTTTGTACCGACTATGTAATTCAAAATAAGGACAGCTGATATTAGGACAAGGTATTAAATTTAAAGTATTACACCCCTCTAACCAGAAAAAAAGGTAAGGAATCCGAAGATTCCTCACCTCATGAATTTCATGCATTTATTTTTGCGGAAGCAGGGTGGTAGGATTCACAGGTGTTCCATTCTCATAGATCGCAAAATGAACATGGTTGCCTAGGTCTTTTTCATATTCATTTCGACCTGCTGTACCTAATGTATCCCCTTGCTTTACTTGATCATTTTTCTTCACCTTCACATCTGTAAGACTCTCGTACACAGTCTTCAGATTGTTGGCATTGGTAACTTCAACAACGTATCCTAGCAACGTATGTTGCTGTATGCTGGTTACTGTACCACTCAGAGAAGCCACCACATTAAATGGGGCATTATCTTCGCGAGATAGATCGATTCCCGTATTCGGTATGAACTGGTCTTTGTATTGCACCACAGCAGCTACATGATCACTTTCCGAAGCTTCTTTATCGTAGAAAGGCTTTGCAACTTTGACATCTGCGGCATTTGCAACGGGCCAAGCTAAATTCTCAGGAACAGCTGTAGTTGGAACTGTCTTTCCATCTGGTGTAGTTGTCATTCCATCCTTTGTAGAATTTACAGAACTGACGACACCTGATGTAGTTTTGACTTGCGGCTTTTGGCTGGCGTTTTGGTAGACCCACACTAAAGTTAGTATGATTGCCGCTGTGGCCATGTAGGCTGCCGGGTAGACCCATTTCTTGGACAACATCCTTTTCCACGAGGATGCCTGTGGCTCTCCCAATCCATTTTTAGGAGATTCCTCATAGTTTTGATGCTTTTGATCTTGATTATTCATTGTTCATCACCTCAGTAACCATTGTTACCGCGGCAAACTCTTTTATACTTGCTCTATTCTTTTTTTTGGAAATTTATTTTCGATCTAGAAGTTTGGCATCCCCTTGCAGCTCAATTCCAGAGTAGTAGTGTTTGAGAATTTCGGAGGCGGTAAAGCCCGCACGGGCCATACCCTCAGCCCCCCACTGACTCATGCCTACCCCGTGACCATATCCATAGGTAGTGATCTCTATCTTATTTCCTTCTATGATTTTGAAATTAAATTGGCTACTACGCAGGCCTAGCCTCTCTCGAACCTGCCTTCCTGTAAAAGTAGACTCTCCTATACGCACTTGATTCACTCTATGACCTGTTGTATTGGACAGAATCGTATACCAACTCTTGGAGGTTCCTTTGGTTGTTCCTGAGACAGGCATAGATGGCTGAGAAATCCCTAATTTATTAAAAAATGTTGGTAATGAAAGAGTAACTTTCTTCTTATAGGAAGGGTCTAATTTTGCATCCCACGGACTAGACACACTGCGAAGGTACGGTATCCGCTGATTCCAATATTCTTCTGAATTTTCGGTATATCCGCTACTTGCAGAGAAAAAGGAAGCCGTAATCGGCTTACCTTGATAGGTCACAATCAGGCCCCGTGTCTCTTTCACAGCGCGTCTAATCTTAGCTAATTTCTCGCCTTCTCCAGAAGTATTCCACCCGTCTAACTTTTGGCGAGAGAGATAGGCTTGATGCATTACGGTATCTGTTACATTCGCCGCTTTACCTGGTACTCCGCTTTTATCCCCATCACTTAACCGACGGACGATAAAAGTACGCGCCGCAATCGCTTGTGCCTTCAAGGCTTCGAGATCGAAGCTAGCCGGCATCTCGGCCGCGAGTACGCCGCTTACGTATTCTTCAAGCGGCAAGGTCTCTACGGCTCCCGTATGCGATAAATATACGCGTACGGGAACGTTGCTGGCTTGTACCGGGGCCGTTACACTCGGCCGGGGCTTAGCCAGCGGCGTGGGCGCTGTGATCTTCGCCGGAACGGGCTCCGGCGTAGATCGCACCGCAGGGGCGTGGGGCCCGCGGCTGACCAGCAGCGCGGGCAAGAGCACGACAAGCGCCGCCGTGCCGAAGGCGGCGGCGATCCACCCAGCCGTTTTTCCGCTAGGAAAGCGGAAGAACGGCTGGGTGGTCTTGCCCGCCACGCGAACGCGTGTGGCGGGCGGGGTCCTTGGCGCCTCAGCCCAAGGGGCAGGCGCTGGGGCCGAAGGCACCTCGGCGGCGCGCACGAGGCGGGGCCGAGCGCCGCTTAGCGCGGTAGCCGGAGGCGATGGCTGCACTTTATGCGCAACATCGCCTGGCTTCTGCTGCGCTTCCACCTTAGGCATAGCCACAGACTCTACGATGTAAGCTTCCTCTCGCAGCGATAAGCGATTTTGCTTTGCTGCATCCATCTCCCTAGGAATAGAAGATGAAGGATGTGGATGTGTTAACGTTAAATTCAGTGCACCTTTTGGAACTATGGACATCACTACATTTCGTTCAGATTTGGTTGAAGTAGCGATCTTTAATCCTCTATTATAAATTTCTCCTTGATTCATTTCTTCTGTACATATTTTTTCTTTAGAAACCAAGGTAAGGTGTTCAGCAGGCTTAGAAATCAATCCGTTAAGACCTGAGGGTTCTTTGTCTCCTGATACTCCGCATAAATAGTCTGAATTTCTCGTATACTGTCGAAGGGTTTCCGAATCATTACGTTCAGGATTCACTATAATAGTTACTCTAGATTGATTACTCTTTGTCACAAATATACCCTCCATATTCATCTACAACAGCTAGTCACTCTAGCTTTTAGATGCTTATATCTTTTTTTCACTATAGTGAAAGATATGAGTTTTGAAGGTCTAGTAGAACTATGAGAACATATTCATAATAACATTAGTTAGTTATTTTTAGTTAGTAACATTACTATTGACAGTAACTTATTTTCATTATATATTGGATCGCGAAGGCACACTCTATACAAAATAAAATTAAAGGAATGATACACATGGCAGATTGGGGATTGCTTTTAATCCGTTTAGTTGTAGGTTTGATTTTTGCTGCACATGGTGCACAGAAAGTGTTTGGATGGTTTGGGGGACATGGACTTAAGAATACAGCGGGGTTCTTTGAATCGATGAATATCCGTCCCAGTCTCGCTATAGCATTAGCATCTGGTCTTTTTGAAATTCTAGGTGGATTATTGTTTGCTACGGGATTCTGGCTTCCTCTTGGTGCAGCTATGATTATTATTACTATGATTGGTGCAATTGTTACGGTTCATGGCAAAAATGGACTTTGGGCTACTTCTAATGGGTATGAATTGAACCTTCTGTATATTGTTACCGCATTAGGCGTTGCGCTTATAGGCCCCGGAACATTTAGTCTGTAAACGAAGTAACAAAAAGAAGCGAGGCCACATCGTGGCACTCGCTTCTTTTACATTTAACCCATTAGATCATAGGATAGATTAAGCCCATGTGGGTTGAATATTGAACAGGTTCACTTCTTCTACTACTTCATGTTTTACCTTTGGAGCTTCTTCAGCTACAGCATCTTCATCCATAGAAATCCTGAAGATATTTGCTCCTAGACCAGACAGCTTTTCAGCTAAGTTCACATACCCGCGATCAATATGGTGTGTTCCCCCGACTTCTGTCGTGCCCTCGGCTACCAATCCAGCCATAATCAGAGCAGCACCCGCACGTAAATCCGTAGCAACCACCTTCGCACCAGTAAGCTTTGCTGATCCAGTAATGATGGAACTACGTCCTTCTACCTTAATCTCCGCATTCATTAGAGCAAATTGCTCTACATGCATGAATCTGTTCTCGAACACCGTCTCTGTCACTACGCTCGTACCTTCAGATTTCAAAAGTAAAGCCATCATTTGAGACTGCATATCCGTTGGGAAACCAGGATAAGGAAGAGTCTTAACATCAACAGATTTCAGTGGTTTGTTGGCCGTTACTCGCACTCCATTTTCTTGAACATCGATCGTAATGCCCATTTCTTGAAGTTTGGAAATTACAGGGCCTAAGTGATCTGCAATGGCGCCTTCAACAAACACATCTCCACCTGTAATCGCAGCAGCCATCATATACGTACCTGCTTCTACTCGGTCAGGAATAACGGTATGTTCTACACCGCGAAGTTTGTCGACACCTTCAATGCGAATAACTCCTGTTCCAGCACCTCTGATATTCGCACCCATGCTGGTCAGGTAGTTAGCTAAATCCACAATTTCAGGTTCTTTTGCAGCATTCTCAATCAGTGTTGTTCCTTCCGCAAGTGTCGCAGCCATCATAATATTCTCGGTCGCTCCTACGCTGGCTACGTCCAAATAGATCTTAGCCCCACGAAGTCGTCCGTTTGATTTTGCTTCAATGTATCCTTGACCTAAGTTAATCTCAGCACCCATCGCTTCAAAACCTTTGAGATGCTGATCAATAGGACGTGTACCAATGGCACAGCCTCCAGGAAGAGAAATACGCGTATGTCCCATTCGAGCAAGGAGTGGGCCCATTACTAGGAAAGATGCCCGCATCTTACGTACCCATTCATATGGTGCTTCGCAGGACACGAGATTTTGTGCATCAACCCTAATCACTTCATCTTCGTATGTAACCCCAGCGCCTAAAAATTCTAAAACTTTGTTAATCGTCATGACATCATCTAGAGGCGGTGCATCACGAATGATGCTAACCCCTTCTTCACCCAATAAAGAAGCTGCAATAATGGGCAGCACTGAGTTCTTAGCACCGCTAACTTTGACGTTCCCGGTTAAGACATTGCCACCGCGGACGATAAATTTGCTCATTTTTGTTTCCCTCCGCGCGTTCATTTTCTCTTTTCTATTCAGAAAAAAGTTTTCCGCTAAATTCAAGTAAGTTAGTTTAAGACGTAATTCATTTACATAGCTTAAGGTTGTATTTGAAATTGAAATACCGGACGAGGGTGTTCCACCCTAAAGGGGGACAGAATAACCGAAGAATAGCTCCTTCTTCCCATTGTTGACACAATGATTTGATGTTATTCGACAAAACCACTCATTCATAATGCCTAAGAGAGATATAACCAAACCATCCCAGATCAAAACATATATCTTAGCATCTGGGTATAACCCCAATAGTCCAGTACAAAAGACGCAACAAAATGTCCAAGAATTACAGCTAAAAGGAGCTGAAGCAACTTGCCTTGTGGTCCTTTAGGATGACGTATAATCAGATCCAACTTGAGGTTCTGCAGCGCCCACCAAGCTATGGCAATACAGAACAAGGAAATGATAATAGCAACAAGACCGTTTACACCTACGGAGGACGAAATTTGATCGACCTGAGTCATATTCATCTATACTTCCTCCTTGTCATGTCTATAACTTATGCACTAGCCCATAAAACGGTTAATCACGCATAAAATTATATCGGTCATATCAACAGTAATGCATCCGTATTGCGATTTAATTCACGTTCATCTACGGATTCAAGAATGGAATCGGTGCCTATCCGAGTAAGTAGGAACAAATAACAAAGAACATATCGATCCATGCACGCAACAGAATATACATTTGCAGTACACTCCATGTACAACGTTAGCGTAATGTAAAAATCTAGACCTTCTATATCATACTTGCCAAGCACCCAATAATCCAGCTTTTTATCGCCTTTTTATAAATAAGATTCATGAAAGCGGTTAACTTTGACACAAATTATAACTCTGGCTCATTTTGAATTATAATGGTTCTGTAGGAAAAGCAACTTGTTATAACGGAGGAAAACACATGAAGCTTGAAGCCATAGCATACACTCTCTCAGATGCAAAATTAGCCTTGTCTGCAGGTGCTGATCGTATAGAGGTAATATCCGCTCCATCGGAAGGGGGGCTAACACCTAGTCTTGGGTTTGTAGAAGAATTGCGAGAACAGACGAGTAAAGATATTCGAATTATGATCCGCCCTCATAGTCGTCACTTCATCTATGATGCAGATGATGCATCCGTACTTATTCGTGATGCAGAGTTACTTCGTAATCGAGCCATTGATGGACTAGTGTTCGGAGCCCTAACACCGGAAGGACTGGTCGATGAATCTTTATTAGTAAAGATTCTCGAAGCTTCTGGGGGCTTACCTATCACGTTTCACCGAGCATTCGACGAGATAAAAGATCAGGAACATGCATTACGTACACTGTCACAGTATTCGGAAGTAACACATATTCTCACTTCTGGAGGACAGTCCTCTGCACTTAAAGCCATAGATCAGATCAAAAAGCTTCAAGAACTGGCTACTACCCTGGGTACAATCTCCATTTTGGCAGGAGCGGGTCTTACAGTTGAGGCATTACCTGAATTCATTCGGCAGACCGGCGTCGATGAAGTTCATCTCGGTTCAGGTATCCGTAGTGCATCGAACATACTGAATCCTATCGATTCGCGCCTTGTCTCTGCTGCACGTCTAATTCTGAACGAAGAGGAGCTTGCTCGTCTTACATAGATCCACCGTATTATTATGCGCTAGTTCTATACAGAGCATGAATATAAAAAAGGCTGCCCCTAAGTCGTAATGACTTCGTGGACAGCCTTTTTCATTTAAATTATTCTTTGCTATGGGAAGAGACGTTAATCCGAGTTACTGCTCTTTGCAAAGCAAGTTCTGCACGACGGTGATCGACTAGATCACGATTTCCTTGCGAGTTCAAGCGACGCTCGGCACGCTCTCTTGCAGCTTTGGCACGTTCCACATCGATATCCGTCGAACGTTCAGCGCCTTCAGCCAAAAGAATAACTTTATCTTTTTGTACTTCAAGAAATCCTCCATGTACCGCGAGTGTTGCACGTGTATTGCCACTCTTCACGCTAATAGGAGCTACTTTCAATGGGGTTACCAAAGGTACGTGACCCGCAAGTATGCCGAGTTCCCCTTCCTCTCCGCGAACGGACAGGCTTTCCACCTGTTCAGAGAACACGATACGTTCAGGTGTAACAATCTCTAATAAAAAGGTGTTCAATTGCAACCCTCCTCAAAGCCCTCTCAGAAGAGGAAACCATGACTTGAGGACATAACCAAGATGTATCTTCAAGCCTATGTTTCCCTCATTCAGAGATAAACTCTATATTACAGCGATTTTGCTTTTTCAACAGCTTCTTCAATTGGACCTACGAATAAGAAAGCTGCTTCTGGAAGATCGTCATGTTTGCCGTCCAGAATTTCTCTGAAACTGCGAACGGTATCTGCGATCGGTACATATTTACCAGGGAATCCGTTGAATTCTTCCGCAACGTGGAATGGTTGGGAAAGGAAACGTTGGATACGACGCGCACGGCCTACGATTTGCTTATCTTCTTCACTAAGCTCATCCATACCTAGAATGGCAATGATATCTTGAAGCTCTCTGTAACGAGCAAGAAGTTGTTTTACTCCTTGTGCTACATTGTAATGCTCTTCACCAACAACCTCAGGCGTTAAAATCCGGGAACTGGAAGCCAGTGGATCTACCGCTGGATAGATACCCATCTCAGAGATTTTACGCTCAAGGTTCGTTGTAGCATCCAAGTGAGCAAATGTTGTAGCTGGAGCTGGATCCGTATAGTCATCCGCTGGAACATAGATTGCTTGGATAGACGTAACTGAACCTGTTTTGGTAGAAGTAATACGCTCTTGCAATTGACCCATTTCTGTTGCCAAAGTAGGTTGGTAACCTACGGCAGAAGGCATACGTCCGAGCAATGCGGATACTTCTGAACCGGCTTGAGTGAAACGGAAGATGTTATCTACGAATAGAAGCACGTCACGGCCTTCTTTATCACGGAAATACTCAGCCATTGTCAAACCTGTCAATGCTACGCGAAGACGCGCACCTGGAGGCTCGTTCATTTGACCAAATACCATCGCCGTTTTTTGAATAACACCGGAATCTGTCATTTCATGATACAAGTCATTACCTTCACGAGTACGCTCACCTACACCGGCAAATACCGAGATACCGCCGTGCTCTTGAGCGATGTTGTGAATCAATTCTTGAATCGTAACGGTCTTACCAACACCGGCACCACCGAACAAACCAATCTTACCACCTTTAGCATAAGGAGCTAGAAGGTCGATAACCTTAATCCCTGTTTCCAGGATTTCAGATTGTGTGGACAATTCATCGAAAGCCGGGGGCTGACGGTGAATTGGGTTTCTTTCAGCAGTTGTTACCGCACCTTTATTGTCGATTGTCTCACCCAAAACGTTAAAAATACGTCCAAGTGTAGCCTCACCAACAGGTACGGAAATGGGAGCGCCTGTATCCAACACTTCTGTTCCGCGAATCAAACCGTCCGTGGAGGACATCGCGATACAACGAACCAGATTGTCACCTAAATGGTTGGAAACTTCGAGGACCAAGTTATGAACGTTACCTGCTTGGTCTTTCTTTTCGATTGTAATGGCATTGAAAATTTCAGGTAGTTGACCGCGTTCGAATTCAACGTCGACAACCGGGCCCGTAATACTGACAACGCGTCCTTTGCTCATCTTTCTTGTTTCCCTCCTCAAAGCCTGCGAATTTAACAACATAGAAAAAATCTCATGCTCATAGTCATCCGCAAACTATCATTGTAACCTGTTTATTTAATTTTGTGCGTTAGCTCCTGCTACAATCTCCGTAATTTCTTGAGTGATTGCAGCTTGACGTGCACGGTTATAAGTCAGTGTCAATTCGCCAATCAACTTGCTTGCGTTTTTGGTTGCATTGCCCATTGCCGTCATCTTAGAACCAAGCTCACTTGCCTTACCTTCGAGCATTGCCCCGTAAATGATGGTCTCCGCATATTTCGGTAGAAGCACTTTAAGTACTTCTTCTGGAGATGGTTCATACTCATAGCTGGCAGTTCCTTCAGATACCTTGGCTTCCGGTTGTTCAAACGGAAGAAGCTTTGTAATCGTAGGCTCTTGAGTAATGGCATTGATGAACTTGTTGTACGCAATGTACACTTCATCATATTGTTCATCCTCAAAACTACGTACAGCTGCATAAGCCAGAGACTTAATATCAGCAAAAGCAGGAGCATCTGGAAGTTCCGTGACCTCAGCTACAATCGGCAATTCCCGGCGTCTAAAGTAATCGCGGCCTTTACGTCCGATAACGAACAAACCGTAATCTGCCTTGGAAGCATGATTTGCCTTAATGGTATCCATCGTTGCACGAAGAATATTGGCGTTGTACCCACCAGCAAGACCAGCATCAGAAGTAATTACGATATATGCTGTTTTCTTCACAGGACGATGCACCATCATAGGATGCTTAATTCCCTGAGATCCTGCAGCAATACCATTTACGACTTCACGAAGCTTGTCAGCATACGGACGAGAAGCTTGTGCTTTCTCCTGCGCTCTTCTAAGCTTCGCAGCAGCAACCATCTCCATTGCCTTCGTAATCTGACGAGTGTTTTGGATACTTTTGATCTGACGCTTTATTTCGCGAATCCCTTTTGCCATGATTTCACCACCTTAAAGTTTTGGCGAAGCCAAAACTAACTTCGAAAGCATAAGCTTGTTTTGGCGAAGCCAAAACTAACCCTGAGTGCATATACTAAATGACGCTATACTGATCTAACTTGCAATTCCTTCTAGTACAGAGAGGATATCTCATGAAATTGGATGACGAATCGAATCAACATCCAATTTCACAGATGAATTAAGCTGATACAGCAAAGCCTTTTTTGAATTTCTCAATAACATCTTTCAAAGCGGATTCATTGTCAGCTGTCAAATCCTTAGTATCACGGATAGATTGCAAAACATCACCATGGTTAGCATCCACAAAGTTCAAGAATTCTTCTTCAAAACGACGAACATCAGCAACTGGAATTTCATCCAAATAACCTTTAACCGCCGTGTAAAGACTAACTACTTGCTTCTCAACTGGAAGAGGTTGATGTACACCTTGTTTCAAGATTTCCATCATACGTGCACCGCGGTCTAGGCGGGCTTTCGTAGATTTATCCAAATCCGATCCGAATTGGGAGAAGGCTTGAAGCTCGCGGTATTGAGCCAGATCCAGACGCAGGGAACCTGCTACCTTTTTCATCGCTTTGATTTGTGCGGAACCGCCGACACGAGATACCGAGATACCTACGTTGATCGCTGGGCGTTGACCTGCATAGAACAAGTCCGACTCCAAGAAGATCTGTCCATCGGTGATGGAAATTACGTTTGTCGGGATATAAGCAGATACGTCAGAAGCTTGAGTCTCAATAATTGGAAGGGCTGTGATGGAACCTCCACCTAACTCTGCGCTAAGCTTCGCTGCACGCTCTAGAAGACGGGAATGCAGATAGAATACGTCACCTGGGAACGCTTCCCGGCCCGGTGGACGACGAAGCAACAGGGACAACTCACGATAGGCTGCAGCTTGCTTGGACAAGTCATCATAGATAATGAGGACATGCTCACCTTTGTACATAAAGTACTCGGCCATAGCTACACCCGCATAAGGTGCGATATAAAGAAGTGGTGATGGATCGGAAGCGGCAGCAGTAACTACGATAGTGTAGTCCAAAGCACCGTGCTTACGAAGGGTTTCAACTACGTTAACAACCGTAGATTGTTTTTGTCCGATAGCTACATAGATACATTTTACGCCATTACCTTTTTGGTTAATGATCGTGTCAATTGCAATCGCTGTTCTACCTGTTTGACGGTCACCAATGATCAACTCACGTTGACCTCGGCCGATTGGAACCATAGCGTCGATAGCTTTAATCCCTGTTTGCATTGGCTCATGTACGGATTTACGATCGATAACACCTGGAGCGTTATTCTCTACAGGACGGAATTCCGTTGTATTGATCGGTCCTTTACCATCTACGGGTTGACCGAGCGGGTTAACTACGCGGCCTAGTAATGCGTCACCAGCAGGAACCTGCATGATTTCGCCTGTACGTTTAACTTGACTACCTTCACGGATCTCTTTGTAAGGTCCGAGAATAACGACACCGACATTGCTTTCCTCAAGGTTGAGGGCAAGACCGTATACGCCATTTTCAAATTCGAGTAGTTCGTTAGACATTGCGTTCTCAAGTCCGTGAACACGGGCAATACCATCACCCACTTGAATAACGGTTCCAACTTCGGCCACTTCGATTTCGGTTTTATATTGTTCGATTTGACTCTTGATCAGTGTGCTGATCTCTTCAGGTCTGATACTCAAGTATTTCACCCCTATCTTCAGTGCTTATCTTCGAAAAGACTTTTCAAGGCGTTCTAATTTGCCGGCAAGACTACCATCATAAAGCGTATCGCCAATCACAACTTTCATTCCGCCTAGCAATTTTGTGTCTACAATGTTGTGGACACGAATTTTTTTATGAACCAATTCCCCGAATTCCTTAGCAACGTTTTGCTGCTCTTGTTCATCTAGTGGGTAAGTGGTGTATACATCAGCATTCGCAAAACCTAATGCTTCGCTAGTAATCTTGATATAACTATCTCGAAGCTCCGGCAAAATATCTGCTCTTCCACGTTCGATAAGCAACTTGATAAGAGAGATTACGGACTCGGACAATTTACCTTTAAGACTGGTATCAATAATCTGCCATTTCGCTTCTTCAGAAATATTAGGTGATGTAATGAAAGCTACGATGTCTTTATCAGAAGTAAGTGCTTCAACTACAGCCGTCAATTCCTGTTCCACTTCTAGCGTGCGGCCATCCTGCGCGGCAGCTTCATACAACGCTTTGGCATACCGTTTGGCTACGACCGTTTCGCGGCTCATGATTTGCCACCGACTTCTTTGAGATACTGGTCAACCAGCTCTTCTTGCACGTTATCTTCTTTGACTTCTTTCTCAAGAAGCTTGGAAGCAATCTTCACGGAAGCGATACCCACTTCACTGCGAAGTTGTTCAACTGCTTTGTTCTTCTCGTTCTGGATATCGCGAACTGCATCGTCCTTGAGACGAGTAGCTTCGTTCTTAGCCAAGTCAACGATTTGAGCTGCTTGTTTGCCGCTCGTTTGTTTGGATTGCTCAATAATGTCATAGGCCTGCTGGCGTGCTTGTTGAAGGGCAGCCTTCTGCTCTTCGACATAACCAATCGCCTGCTCACGTGTATTCGATGCTTCAGTCAACTGTTGCTGGACGAGCTCGCGACGTTTCTCCATGATGGAGAACAGCGGATCGAACGCATACTTACTCAAGAGCCAATAAAGAATTGCAAATGCAATTAGCCCTAGTACGAGTGATTCCCAATGGAAAGACAATCCAGGTCAACCCCTTTCCGGTGCACGTTCATCTATATTGTTTGATGCTTTTGTTTCCTAAAAAGAAGGCGTGGAGGGCACTGCCTTCCCCGCCATTACGTATCTGTGACTTAAGCTGCTGCGTAGAAAATGAACGCAAGTACTACCCCGATAATCGGAAGTGCTTCTACCAAACCTACACCGATAAACATCAACGTTTGAAGCGTGGATTTAGCTTCTGGTTGACGAGCAACACCTTCAACTGTCTTACTGATAATCAAACCGTTACCGATACCTGCACCCAACGCGCCCAAACCAACTGCGATTGCAGCGGCAATATATGCCATAACTCCCATTTGTATAATCCTCCTCAGAATTGTGTAATAGATTTTTTTACTTATATTTAGTTCATCTCAGGAAAGATAGATAGCTATCTTCCTAAAACGAATTTAATAACTTAGTGCTCGTCATGCGTCTCCAAAGCTTGAGATAGATATACCATCGTAAGGATAGTAAATACAAAGGCTTGGATCGATCCGACAAATATACTGAAGCCTTGCCACACTACCAATCCTAACACTGAACCTATGGTTCCTACCACACCGAGTGCGCTTAATTTGATTAACACTGAAATTAAGACTTCTCCAGCAAAGATATTACCGAATAGACGCATTCCCTGTGTTAAAAGCTTCGAGAATTGTTCAATTAAGTTAATAGGCAGGAAGAATGGATACGGCTGCAAATAATGCTTGAAGTAGTTTCTTGGGTTCTTAATAATTCCAAGCCCGTTCGATAGAACGAATACCATCAGAGCAAGGCCCATAGCTACGGATGCATCAGCTGTAGGTGATTTCCACCAAGCTACGCCCACTTCAATATGCTCACCTCCCGGATTGCTTGCATGTGCTTTATCCAGCGCATCTACAACAGTAACAAGAGGATGTCCGAAGATTTGTGCTTTATCGACCTGTGAATATTCTGTTACTAAGCTAAATGGCAGGCCAAGCATATTACCTACAAAGATAAACATAATCAGTGTCATGCCCAGCTTAAGAAAAGGCTTACCTTTCTTCAAATCCATAGTACTTGAGATCAGCCCTAGTACGAATTCAACAACCCATTCCATAAAGTTCTGCATTTTCCCTGGATTTTCGACCGATAATCTTCTTGTTCCGAGTCGGGCAAGAACGAAGACGATCGTACAAGTAACGACCAACATTATTACGATTGCAAGGTCAATATTCAATCCACCCAGTTTAATAATCGGTGATTCATGCATGTTTTCTCACCCCTTTCTCGTCTGAGAAGTCTTAGCTATTACTCTTGGAGAAACGAATACCGATAAATAGGATAAGAAATTGAGCCAGAACCAAACTTCCCACAACTGCGAACACATTAAAATACATGGGTAACTTCACAGTCATCATAACGGCCAGAATACTTAATGCTGCGCGTACTCCGAACCCCATTCCCATTCGTCTAGCTGACTGCCCTGAAGCTGCTGCGTCTGTCACTTTCATGACTTTGTAACCTAAGTAATAAGCATTAATCCAGCTAACAACAGAACCTAGAATAAGTCCTTGTGGAACGCTTCGGTACGAAGGCATCAACGCCGCAAGCAATAAACATAGAGCAACAAAATACAATGTCAGCATGGTCAATACCTTACGGTATTTGGGTAGTTCACTCATGACTTTCCCCCATGACTGCTTTGATGATGGCGATGATCGATAGAGCCCCGATAAAAACGCCGAGCAAAACTCCGAAAGCGGTCCCAATTCCAGACAGACCCCAATTCTTGTCCATCCATGAACCAAGGTAAAAACCACCTAAGGTGCAAGCAGCTAGATCAATTCCAATCGCACTAACAAGCCCCATGGCTTTGAGAGCACCACTGCTATTTTCCTCGGATTTCTTCGACTTATCTTGTCTCTTCATTTCATCCCAACCTTATAATCCCAGTTAATTTTACTGAATGTCACAAGACTTTGTCAATTGGCGTATTTAGGCCCGTTTTGCTCCAATTTGGGGTTTTATCGGTTATCTCATGCTCATCAAAGCCACGTAATCCGTACAGTTGAACTGTATACTGTTGTGTTTGTTTAATTATACAGTAATTTAGGCCTTTGTGAACGTTCTGTGAAATTCTTTTGGACGATCTTTTAATCTCCCAAAATGATGCAAAATGGCTTGGGTAATTCTTGGTGAGGCTTGTCCATCCCCATAAGGGTTCGCGGCATGACTCATTGATTCATACACAGATTGATCTGTCAAAAGAACCCGGGTTCTTTCATACACATCCGCTTCTTCCGTACCCACAAGTTCCAGAGTCCCCGCTTCAATTCCTTCGGGACGTTCTGTCGTATCACGCAATACGAGTACCGGCACACCAAATGATGGCGCTTCTTCTTGTAGACCCCCGGAGTCCGTCAGAATCAAATGGGTATGGGGATAGAAATTATGCAAATCTACGACATCCAGAGGATCAATAAGCTTAATTCGAGGATGACCGCCCAAAATCTCATAAGCAGGCTCTCTAACTGCTGGGCTTGGATGCACAGGGTATACAATCGCAATATCTTCAAATTCATCAGCAATCCGCTTCACAGCATTAAAAATGTTGCGGTGTGGTTCTCCTTGTGATTCTCTACGATGTGCAGTCATCAAGATTAAACGTTTGCCTTCAGCCCACTCCAGAACAGGATGGGTGTAATCTGAACGAACTGTATACTGGAATACATCCGTAACCGTGTTGCCTGTAACATAGATATGAGACTCGTTCTTGTTTTCTTTACGCAGGTTCCCTGCCGACAATTCCGTTGGAGCAAAATGCATGTCCGCAATAACCCCTGTCAACTGACGATTCATCTCTTCGGGATAAGGAGAAAGCTTGTTCCAAGTCCGAAGGCCTGCTTCTACATGGCCCACTTGAATTTGTTGAAGAAACGCGGCATAACTTGCTAAAAATGTAGTAAGTGTATCTCCATGCACTAGGACGATATCTGGTTTCGCTTCCAAAAGCACCTGTTCCAATCCTTGAAGCACACGAATAGTTACTTCGTTCAAGGTCTGGCGTTCCTTCATCACATTGAGATCGAAATCAGGTTCGATCTGGAACACCTCTAAGACTTGGTCCAGCATTTCTCTATGTTGCGCCGTAACACATACTATCGATTCGATTTCTTCTGGATGCTTTTGTAGTTCAAGAATGAGTGGAGCCATTTTGATCGCTTCAGGTCTCACTCCAAAAATAGTCATCACTTTAATTTTGGACAAAATATGTTCCCCCTTATATAGGTCCCTCGCGGGAAAGCCGCTGCCCGGATACCTGATGCTCAGGAGCCAAGGCAGCGGCACTTATACATGATGCTATGCAAAGACTTATATCGCTTCTTACTTCGTACCGTACAGGCGATCTCCTGCATCCCCAAGTCCCGGAATAATATATCCATGCTCGTCTAAATGAGAATCCATCGCTGCCACGTAGATATCTACATCAGGATGAGCATCTTGAACTGCCTTAACCCCTTCGGGAGCCGCAATCAGATTCATCATCTTGATTTGAGAGCAACCGCGCTTCTTCAATGCATCAATAGCAGCAATGGCAGAACCTCCGGTAGCTAACATAGGATCAATGACAATAAGCTCACGCTCCTGCACATCAGTAGGTAGCTTAATATAGTATTCCACAGGCTGCAGTGTATCCGGATCACGGAAAAGGCCGACATGACCTACTTTAGCCGCGGGAAGAAGCTTTAGCACTCCATCTAACATTCCAAGTCCTGCACGCAAAATAGGAATGAGGCCAAGCATCCGGCCCGAAATTACTTTGGACTCTGTCTCTGCGACAGGGGTCTGAACCGTAATCGATTCAAGGGGAACATCTCTTGTAATTTCGTAAGCCATTAATGTGGCTACTTCATCCACCAATTCACGAAAGTCCTTGGTGTTGGTCCGCATGTCGCGGATAAATGTAAGTTTGTGCTGAATTAAAGGGTGATCACACACCACCAGTTTTGCCATGATTAGTCCCTCCGGTTGGTTACTTCGAGTCCTTACCTAGGCCTGTCCTCTCAGGGAAAAGGCCAAATCCTGTTTATTATATCATTACATGGTGGCATTTTCATCTTTGATTCCAATTGGAATTATTGCCTTCAAGTTACGATCACATTCACGCTTCTCATCCATCTGAACAGAACCCCTAAGCTATATATAAAAGAAAAGCCCCTATGATATACATAGGAGCTCTTCCTTGGCTTATCGGAACGATAACTATAAATTAGTATTTCAATTCAGGATATAGCGGGTATTGATCTGTTAACGCAGCTACACGCTTACTAGCTTCCGCCAATACTTGCTCATCCTTAGGAGATTTCAGGGTCAATGCAATAACACGACCGATTTCTTCCATCGCCGCTTCATCCATACCACGAGAAGTAGCTGCCGGAGTTCCTAGACGAATACCACTGGTTACAAAAGGACTGGTCGGATCAAATGGAATTGCGTTTTTATTGACCGTAATACCGATCGAATCCAAAATATGCTCTGCATCCCGACCTGTAATGTCCAAACCACGTGTATCCACCAACATCAAATGGTTGTCTGTTCCGCCTGATACAATGTTCAGCCCTTCTTCTACAAGGGTATCTGCTAATTTTTTGGCATTCTTCACTACGTTCTCTGCATAAGTCTTAAATGAAGGTTGGAGCGCTTCACCCAATGCAACAGCTTTGGCAGCAATGACGTGCATCAACGGTCCACCTTGTGTTCCTGGGAATACAGCTTTATCAATTGCAGCAGCCCAAGGCTTGCGGCAAAGAATCATCCCTCCACGAGGTCCACGAAGAGTCTTGTGCGTAGTTGTGGTAACAAAGTGTGCATGTGGCACTGGACTTGGATGCAATCCAGCCGCCACGAGTCCAGCAATATGTGCCATATCGACCATGAACAAAGCGCCTACATCATTCGCAATGGAAGCAATGGCTTCGAAATCAATGATACGGGGATAAGCACTTGCACCCGCTACGATCATTTTTGGACGATGTTTGAAAGCGGCTTTGCGAATCTCGTTATAATCTATAGTAAATGTATCTTCTTGAACGCCATAAGCCACAAAGTTGTACAACAGACCTGAAGCGTTAACGGGACTACCATGAGTTAAATGACCGCCATGAGCAAGATTCATACCAAGTACGGTGTCGCCTGGCTTGAGGGCTGCCAAGTACACAGCAAGGTTAGCTTGTGCGCCCGAGTGAGGCTGTACATTGGCATGTTCTGCACCAAACAACTCCTTAGCACGATCACGAGCGATATCTTCTACGATGTCCACATGCTCGCAACCCCCATAGAAACGTTTACCCGGGTAGCCTTCAGCATATTTGTTCGTAAGTACCGAACCCATGGCTTCAATAACTGCCTCGCTCACAATGTTCTCGGAGGCAATCAATTCAATATTGCTACGTTGACGACCTAGTTCCAAATTCATAGCCTCTAATACGGCCGGGTCTTGTTGTCTCAAATGATCCATTTTATTCATCCTCCCATGGTCTATTGCTTTAAATCTTGTGGCTTTACTTCCCGTTCTTTTTAGTCACAAAGGTTCGAATCTTGGACGGATTCTAGCTTGTACACAGCCCTTTCTCCGCCAACTAACTTTGGCCGACTCCATGCGGCGTTGACTCTTGCTTTGCCGATGTAACGAATGTGCGGCCGATAAGGTACGGCTACCCTGCGCAGATGCATTCCAATTAGAGTCTCCCCAATGTCGACACCTGCGTGAGCTTCAATGGTCTCAGCCAGACAAGGATTCTTCAACCTACGAAAAGCTCCAGCCGCCATAGAGCCCCCTGCCTTAGGGACGGGAATGGCGCTAACTTCAGAGAGACCTAGTCGCTCCAATAGTTCACGTTCCATGACCAGTGCACGATTCAAATGTTCACAGCACTGAAAGACAAGATCAAAACCATACTCTAATCGAACCTGATCTAAGCCCTCATACAACGCCGCTGCGGTATCCACTGCTCCATTCGTACCGATGTGACTTCCTGCAACTTCACTTGTACTCACGCCAATGACAACTACTTTACCAGGGCCTAAGTTCGCGGCCTCTGCCAATTCAGTCAGGACGCTAGCTGCCTGTTCACGGACAGACATCACTTCGTGATCTGAGTTCATCCTCACATACCTCCCTGTTCGATTACTAAGCATCTTTCGGTTCGTTATGCGGTTATGACAACACCAGACGCTTACGCTCCTTATCGAAAAACGTCATCTTCCGCCGATTACTGTCTTTATTATACCGAGTTCAGCCTCGGATATCGACAGAAGGAACGGAAAAAAAGAGCAGGACGCATTCAAAGAATGCGCACGTGCTCTTTTGCCCAGGCGACCGGCCGTATACTCCAATGCTCCATCGTGGTTTCATCCACTCTCGTCGCCAGTCACATCGGATCTGCTGTTTTTCAAATTCATCATATCGGAAGCCCGAGCGTTTTGCAACCAAAAATCGATTACATTCCACGTCCATTTTTGAGCTTGTCCATCAGCTTATCTAACGCAGTTCGAATCTCTGCAGCTGTGCGGTCATATTCTTCTCGCGATCCGCCATAAGGGTCCGAAATATCATAGACAGGAATCCGCTGCCTCAGTTCAATCATACGTTCCCCTTCTGAGGGTGTTAAGGATTGACCTAGCGAATTTTGAAGTGCTTTGGAAGCAAGGAGACTATCTAGTTCCGCTATATCTTGCAACACTTGAATATCATCTTCCACATATTCCTTAAGCGTGTAGGTCTTGCCTGCTCCGTTAGGAAAATGCTGTAGAACTTGACGCTTGTGGCCTTCCGTGAGCGTAAGAATTAAATCTGCCCACTCTACGGTATCCATACGGATGGGAGACGAAGTGATCTGGTCCTTGATATGATGATCTCGAAGCACACCTTCGGCATGATAAGAAATCTGTATTCCTTCTGCCGCAGCTACACCTGCTGAGCGCACGTCTAATTGCATCTGTTCCTGCTCTGCCATTTGACGGAGCAACCCTTCCGCCATAGGGCTCCGGCACGTATTTCCTGTACATACAAATAATATCCGCAAAACGTTCCACCTCCAGCTGGCACCTATCACACTCATGTTTTTCTTTCATTGTATCAAAAGATAAACATCAGTCCAAATGCCAAAAGAACGGCTCCTCCCGCAGCTTCTCCATAATCTCCAAGACTATGACTCACTTTACGCCCTAGCAGCAAGCCTAATACGGATAGAAGTCCACCAAAGAAACCAAAGGCAAGTACAGTGAGAATAAGATTGCTATGGAACATTCCTAACGATACGCCAACAGAAAAAGAATCTACACTTACACTCATAGCAAATAACATCATGCCCCAGAATGTACGAGGATTCACCGCCTGCAATCCCCCACCGCGAAGGGAACTAACGATCATATGCAGTCCAAGTAATATGAGTAGACCCCCAGATACATACCTAGCAACTTGACCGAGCAACATGCCCAGATATTCACCTGTCCATATACCTAGCAGTGGCATGAGAATATGAAAAAGCGCAATGACTGCACTAATACGTACCACTTCGCGAAGTCTTACCCCTTTCATGCCTATGCCGATCCCGAGGGAAAAAGCATCCATCCCCAGAGCTGCGGCCATCATCACAATCGTAGCAAGCTCTCCCAGCCACTTGGCTGCCTCGTGCATCGAATCTTCCCCCCATGTCCGCATTTCTTATTAACAAACTATGCGGACAAGGGTAAGTTGATGACAGCTTATCCCCTTGCCTAATGGAAAACTGAGACAAAACAGCTAGTTAGCTAGACAAAGGTCTCGATTCGGGGAATTGTATTATAGCACTGGAACGTATAGAAAATAGAAAAGACTTGCTAGAGAAGGAACGTATAGTTCATTCTCCGAACAAGTCTAATTGTTTAGGCGCACTAGCTACAGGAGTCATGCCGAGAAGCGACATCATTTCTTTGGCATTGTCTGCTGCATCTCCGCCAGAGTTATTGTTAAAAATCATAAAAATATCTCCTGCTCCTTTGGCTACTAGCTCTTCTACATATTCACGCCACTCTGAGAGTTCTGAAGTACTATAGCGATAGAGCGTACGGATCTCACGCCAATTTGGGGCGCTGCTCATTTTCCACCCCTCCGCATTCCTGCCGTGCAGACGAATAAAGGTTTTGCCTGGAGCACCTGGCTCTGCAACGATCGGTACAGAACCTTGTCCAATCTGAGGTTCATCACACACGACATGAAACCAACCTTCATCTTTCATAAACTCTAGCGTCCGCTGTCTCGTAGAAGGCTCAAACCAACTAGGGTTTCTAAATTCTATAGCCAGAGGAAGATCCCCCATCCACTTCCGAATCGCTTTCAACTGCCTCACGTTATCAACGGTGCAATCAAACCAAGGGGGAAATTGAAACAAAATGGCATTTAATTTGTCCGCTTGGAGCACCGGCTCAATAGAATGAAGAAAAGCATCGAACATCTCTCCCGGACCAGCATAAGGTTGAGGTTTGCCTCGGGAATGACCTGTCATCCCTTGATAAGCTTTAATCAAGAAAGAAAAATGCTCAGGTGTCTGTTCCACCCAGCGCTGATAATTATGCTGGGACTGAACCGCATAGAATGAGCTATCTATCTCTACTATAGGAAAGTGACGGCTATAGACTCGAAGCTTGTCTTTAGCAGACACCCCTTTTCCATAAAGCTCCGCGTGATCTCCCCACCCCGTAAGTCCTATTCGAATCATAGTAGGTTCCCTCCTTGCCGTTACCCGATGTTTAAACTCTATTAAACATCTATTACCTCATGGCCCGCCGCTTTAAGCAGGCGGTTCATCACGGCGATGCCAAGCCCTTCTTCCGGGCAGGCTTCCGCGACCATAAAGGTCGCTCCTGCCTCGTCGAATTGGCGCAGGCCCGCATAGAGTCGCTGCGCCGCGGTCTCCAGCGCCGCGATCGATCCCAGCGAGACCGGAACGTCCGCTGGGTAGTGGCTCAGGTGCTCGTCGAACGCGAGCACCCCGGTCACTTCGCCGCGCGCCTTAGCTGCGGCGAGTTCCGCTTGGACCCGGGCCGTGACGGCCGCCGGGTCTGTTCCACGCACTACGCGCAGGCTGCCGCGCGGCGCGTAGTGCGTGTACTTCATGCCCGGCGAGCGTGGCGCCGGGCTTAGGTCTTCCCGCCCGCCGGTAGGGAGGGCGGGCTCGGTGTGGACGCTGGCCTGCGCGGCGCGGGCCAGCGCATCGGCCGTGACCGATCCGGGGCGCAGCACGGTCACGGTGCCGTCCGTGGCCACTTCGGCCACAGTGGACTCGAGGCCCACACCCGTGGGCCCGCCGTCAACAATGCCGCCGATGAGGCCAGCAAGGTCCTCCTCTACGTGGCTTGCAAGCGTTGGACTCGGTCGGCCTGACCGATTGGCGCTTGGCGCAGCCACAGGACATTCAGCGGCTGCAATCAGGCGCAGTGCCAAAGAGTGAGCCGGCATGCGCACAGCTACGGTGGATAGCCCCGCCGTCACTTTGGGCGATACCGCGCCAGGACGAACGGGGAGTACCAAGGTCAAGGGCCCTGGCCAAAAGGCATCCATAAGGCGACTCGCCGTCTCGTGGACGTCCAGCACAAGATCATTCAGCTGTGACCGATCGGAAATGTGGACAATGAGGGGATTGTCCGAGGGCCTACCTTTTGCCACAAAAATCCGTTCTACCGCTGTAGTATTTCTAGCATCTGCTCCCAGTCCATAGACCGTTTCTGTAGGAAATGCAACCGTATCTCCCTTTCTCAAAAGCTGTGCAGCTTGCTGTATGAAGATATCATCCATAATTAAAGTTGAGTTAGTCGCTTCGATTTGATCGATTAAGTTATCTTCTACATTAGTGTCTGTTTGGGCTTCACAGCCTATTTTCCAATAAGCTGTTCTGCTCCTTCCGCCTTCACGGTCCATTAGATATCGCCAACTATCCTGTCTTCGATCCATCCTTTATCCCAATCTTTCTATATGATTTTTATAAATCAACCTAATTGCTATATAACTAACGAATACGGACCTGAATGCCAATCAAAATACCTATACAAACCACAGAACCAAAAAGTCCCCTCATGTCCTTGCAGATATCATTCTACAAAGAAAAGAGAGGCACTCCTAAACTGTCTAAATTTTATCATACTATTGGAGCCTTGACCAACGGTATTACTAGCTAATCTCAGAGAATACATACTTATAAAATCTATGATAATAGCATGAATATCAGATAAATAACTTTTGTGACTCTAAGCAAATAAGTTGCCAATCCATTGAAAAATAGTACAAAGAAAATCCCATAAAAAGAATCTAACTTCTGGTGCTTTCGCATCCTTCTGCGTATCCGAAGTAGCAGCTGATGCTGTTTTCACCTCGGCCCCGTTCTTCGCTACGGCATCCCCCGTCCCTGCATCAATGAAACATAATGGCGGAAAAAGAACACACCACCAATTTTGCCCTGAGCCTGCGCCTAGAGTGACACGAACTGCTTCGTAATCTCCAGCGGGATAGACGGCTCCTCCATACATTTTTGTAGGAAAAGGTACCACGCCAAGTTCAACATGATATCCGTAAGATTTCCCATTTTCTCTGAGCGTTTGACCTACTTCATCTTCAATCTCAGGCAGCTTTGCACGAATAACTTGCCTTGCCTCATCAAGGCTCTGGGGATGATCCAGCGTCTTGACCCACGCATTCATTTGCTCAACTACCGCATCGCGTACATGACGTTTCACCAATTGATCTTCGGGTAGGTCGGAATTGGCAAGGATACGTAGGCGAATGGAGTCCTTTGGGATAGATGTCTGCGCTATAGCAGCGTTCGTCTTTTGCCCTTCCCAAGACATTAGTAACACTGCCATGCTAAAACAGATCAAGGCCACACTGCGTACCCACTCCCGCTTTGACTCTCTACGCTTCCATACCATCCTTGTTTCCCCCTCACGATGATCCTGATGTAAATTAGTATGTCCGCGGCTTGAGGAGGCTAAACCTATGAATCTATTATAATATTAGATATTAATAGATTTTAAGCTTTCGCTAGAGGATTCTAGAGGAAATTCCTTTTTCTAATAAACTTCATGAAAAAAGAACCTGAACTAACGTAATTGTACTTTACGTCAGTTCAAGTTCTTGTTCAGGAAATACTTGCTATCCTTCTATGCCTTGCCTCGAGCTATAGCTTTCCCGCTACGTCCGACCGAAAGATCATCTTCATTCTGCTGACCATGCATCTTCACACTCATGGCAATCCCTAGACAGGCCATATTGATTAGCAGAGAGCTACCGCCATAACTAATGAATGGTAATGTAATCCCCGTGAGTGGAAGTATACCCATAAACATCCCTACATTTTCTAAAATCTGATAGAGCCACATCGATACAATTCCGACAATTAATAGAGGGCCTGCCCGATCTCTACATTCTAATGCAATTAAAATTAATCTATGGATCATAATGAAATAAATCAAAAGCATAATAGAACATCCGAAAAACCCAAATTCTTCAGCTGCTACTACAAAAATAGAATCGGCATACGTGTAAGGGACACGACCAGTCTGAGTATATGCCCCTTTCATATATCCTTGGCCAAACATTCCTCCTGAAGCAATGGCTATACTTGCGTTTTTCGTATGATAAACTGCTTTTTTAGAAGCTTTTTCAGGAAGTAGCCATGGGTCTATGCGGCTTAGCCAATGTTCTTTATTACTATTGCTTAAAGCTTTCTCAATCTGATCATGGTACGTTACGTAAGACTTAATGCCCACAGCCAAAGACACCGCAAGAATAATAAGAATGAAAAGTGTGTGTGAGTATTTCATTTTTCCTATCCACAGCATACCAAGTAAAATCACTAAATAACTTAATCCGTTTCCAATGTCATTTAAGGCCATAGCTAACGCAAAAGGTAGAAATGTAACTAAACTTAATGGAACAACATCTCGCAAGAATGTTAGTCTGAGTTTATATTTACGAAGAAGAAGTGCAGATAATGTAATAATCAAAATAAGTTTAAATAATTCCGCTGGTTGGACATCAAGCTTAATGACCGGTATAGTGACCCAACCTTGGGCACCATTAACCTCACCGCCAAAAAATTTCACGAAAAGTAATGATAATATTCCAGCACCAAAGATATATAGATAGAACTTAATTAGCACTCTATAATTGACAAATGCCATTCCGAAAAAAGCGATAAATCCTAATATATAGTTGATAACCATTTTTTTATCTAAATGTGCATATTTAGGTGGTGCAGTAGCAACAGCGCTATGAATTAATAGGATACTCATAACCATAAATGCCACTAATATTACAACAATGGACCAATCCATTTGTTTGAACTTCCTGAACATGAACAAGCTCCCTCCAGCATTCTATGATCCGTGTGATCTTACTTCACCGAATAAGGATCACGGACGTCTCACCGAATCCCGACCTTATCTAATGCCTATTAACTTTTTCTCTCTATAGTAATTCTCTATGGTATAACACGGCTTCTCTTCTTTCAAGGCCGACGACTTAGCAGGTTATAGCTTGTTACAACAGACAAGTGCTATCCTCTTTAACCTATTATGCCTAGCTCTACGGCTTCGTGCAAATAAGTTACTTCCCCCCTCTAATGTCTATGTAGGTAAGGCAAGCCTTCTACCTTGTATATTCAGTGGTATCCCCTAAAATTACCCTATTAGAATAAAAGTGAAAAGTAGACAAATGCGGAATCAAACTGCCTTTCGCATGTTTAAGTACATGTTTGATTAATACGCGGAAAAGCATTGGGCATATCTAACCCAAAACGAATTTTTCATTAGCAGAAAGGAAGACAAACAGACCTTTCAGAAACTCAAAAGCCTGTTCATCTGGAGTTTTGATACTTTATGGTCTAAATAGTTAGTTAAAGAATTATTTACGAACCCCTACTACATGACGCTCTATGCCAGCAAAGTCATTTATAATGTAAACCTCCGACCAGTGCCCTGCACTGCGCAGTAATTCCGCTACATCCTGAGCTTGGCCCATCCCGAGTTCAAAACCAATTAATCGAGGAATCGAAGCCAGCAAGGAGAGTTGATCCATCATCATGCGGTAGGGAGCCAGACCATCCGGTCCTCCATCTAAAGCAAGGCGCGGCTCGTAGTCTCGAACTTCAGGCTGCAATACTTCAATATCCGCCGCTGGAATATACGGTGGATTGGACACTAGGATATCCATTGTCTCTCCAGTAAAAGGCTTCAACAAGTCCCCTTGTCTGCACTCCACAGAAAGTCCAAGTCTCTCAAAATTAGACTTCGCTACTGCCAGTGCATCGCCTGACAGATCGCCCGCCGCCATGTGCCATGCCGGGCGCAGATGCTTCAAGGTCGCGGCAATGGCGCCGCTCCCTGTACCAATGTCCACCGCGCGGGGTGCCCCGCTCGGCCACAGCTTCTCGCCTTCGGCGGCAATGGCTTCCACCAGTAGCTCCGTCTCGGGCCGCGGGATCAACACCGACGGCGTGACCTCAAAGGTCAAGCCGTAGAACTCCTGCTCCCCCGTGATGTACTGCGCAGGCTCGCCCGCCGCCTTCCGGCGGATGGCTGCTTCCCATCGGGCGGATGCGCCCGCTGGGAAGGGCTCGCGCAGCGCCGCCCAATACGTGGCGCCGCTAAGATCCAGCACATGCCGTAGCAATAGCTCGGCGTTCGCATTCGGCTCCTGAATTCCCGCCGCCTCCAAAAAAGAAGAAGCCTCTAAAAAGGCTTCTCTTAACGACACTTGCTCAGACATGCTAAATTCCGCGGAATATAGCAACTTTATTCTCCCCGGTCCATCATATCCGCTTGCTCCGCAATGGTGAGGGCAGAGATGAACTCTTCGATTTCACCATTCATAATCTGATCCAGCTTATGAACAGTAAGACCAATACGGTGATCCGTTACACGGCTTTGCGGGAAGTTGTACGTACGAATTCGCTCACTGCGATCTCCTGTACCCACTTTGCTCTTCCGCTCTCCCGCATACTTCGCTTCTTCTTCTTGACGTTTCATATCAAAGATACGTGCGCGTAGCACTTGAAGAGCTTTATCTTTGTTGGAGTTCTGCGATTTGCCATCTTGACATGTAGCCACAATTCCCGTGGGAATGTGCGTAACACGAACCGCGGATTTGGTAGTATTTACAGACTGCCCACCCGCTCCACTGGAACAGAAGGTATCGACTCGAATATCTTTATCGTGAATTTCGATATCGAAATCCTCAACTTCTGGCATCACCGCAACGGTAGATGTAGACGTATGGATACGACCACCGGATTCCGTCGTCGGAATACGCTGAACTCGGTGTGCACCACTCTCGAATTTCATTTTGCTATACGCACCTTGGCCGTTGATCATGAAAATCACTTCTTTAAATCCGCCCAGATCGCTGGAGTTCACATCCATCACGTCAACGCGCCAGCCTTGGTTATCGGCATATCGAGTGTACATGCGATATAAATCAGCAGCGAATAAAGCGGCTTCATCTCCGCCTGCTGCTCCGCGAATTTCGACAATTACGTTCTTGTCATCATTCGGGTCCTTAGGTAGTAATAGCACATGTATTCTTTCCTCAAGCTGCGCTTGGCGGGTGGTGAGTTCTTCAATCTCCATTTTCACCATATCACGCATCTCATCATCGAGCTTCTCGGCTTGCATAGCTTTCGCTGCATCCAGTTCTTCCATCACGGTTCTGTATTCAGTAAACGCCTCATAGGAAGGCTGTAAGTCCGATTGTTCCTTAGAATAATCTCTTAATTTCTTCGTGTCACTGGCCACATTCGGATCACAGAGCAACTCGCTCAATTTGTCATAACGATCCGCAAGGGATTGTAATCTATCCAACAAGGGAAGTCACCTCTCTTGTATATAATAATATGCACGGTTTAATATGCATTCATAACGTTACATTTGCAAAGTAAAAAAACACAATATACGACTTTTTATTATATCATAGTCTATTCGATTTGAACAGAAATGTCCTTCCACCGAAATCATCAAAAAACCCCAATTGCTGTATGCAATCAGGGTCATCTGAATAGGATAATTACTCTACACGTTGAAACGGAAATGCATAATATCTCCGTCTTTTACAATGTACTCTTTGCCTTCGAGGCGAACTTGCCCACGTTCCTTAGCTACGTTCATGGTTCCAGCGGCTACGAGATCATCATAAGATACCACTTCCGCCCGAATAAATCCGCGTTCGAAATCCGTATGAATGACACCCGCGGCACCCGGTGCTTTCGTTCCTTTGCGAATCGTCCAAGCCCTTACTTCCTGTACACCTGCCGTGAAGTAAGTGTATAGACCAAGTAGGCGATAAGCAGCTTGAATCAAGCGGTCTAGACCTGAAGCATCTAAGCCCAGCTCTTCCAAAAACATCGCTTTGTCTTCTCCCTCTAACTCGGCAATTTCCGCTTCTACTTTGGCACTAATCGGTACCACTTCCGCATTCTCGGCTGCTGCAAATTCTCTAACTTGCTGCACAAATGGATTACTATCCGCTTCTGTGACTCCATCTTCACTTACATTCGCTGCATATAAAACCGGCTTAAGTGTGAGCAAATGGAGATCACGTACAATTTGACGCTCTTCTTCAGAAAGGTCAATGCTGCGTGCAGGCATATCGTTATAAAGGGCTTCCTTTACACGTTCAAGCACTTCTACTTCAAGCGAAGCCTGCTTGTTGCCACCCTTCATGTTCTTACGGGAGCGGTCAATCTTCTTCTCAACGCTATCGAGATCGGCGAGAATCAATTCAAGATTAATCGTCTGAATGTCACTGATCGGGTTGATTTTGCCATCCACATGGGTGATGTTCTCATCTTCAAAACAGCGCACGACATGCACGATCGCGTCTACCTCACGAATATGGGCCAAGAATTTGTTGCCTAGTCCTTCGCCCTTACTTGCACCACGAACCAGACCTGCAATATCAACAAATTCAAAAGCTGTAGGTACCGTTTTGTTCGGAACTACAAGTTCTGTAAGCTTATCCAGACGCTCATCGGGAACTTCTACTACGCCGACATTCGGGTCAATCGTACAAAATGGGTAGTTCGCGGATTCAGCCCCCGCCTGTGTAATTGCATTAAACAGTGTGGATTTACCAACGTTCGGGAGACCCACAATCCCTGCTTTTAAAGCCATATATGACAACTCCTCGTTATTTGTAATTGCTAATCATCTTCAACCATAGTACATATAGACCGCCAATAATTCAAGGAAAAGGGTGAAATTAGTAAGGCTAGAGCGAACGCTTAAGTTCGCTCTAGCCAGCCATTTCTAAGGGTACCTCATCCAACGAGTTATAAATACCTAAATATGTAGTCAGTTGAAGTCACCATACTGCTGCTCCATTAGAGCCCTGTAAACAGTCAAGGACGGCTCTGGCGCAGAGAACCTTTCTTAAAGAATTTCTTGCCGAATTGAAGCTCCGAATGTAATTCCCACTAAAAACCATAGTGCATAAATTAGGAGACACGAAGCTAATAAGAGAATTGAAAATCTAGTTATTGGAAGTATTAAAATTGAAATTGTGAGAGCAATTGTTAATGTAATAGCAATAGAACAGTATAATAAAAGTTTGTTCGTTTTCTGAAAGTAAACTTTTTGGTTAAGATTAAAGTTCATAATGAAACCTAAAAGTCTAAAATAAAAACCAAATAAAATCAGTGCCGCTATCGGATGTAGCAGAACAAATAACATATTATCCGTTGCTATTGCAAAATTACTAAATTGAATAAATAATCGAAGCGAATATAGTAACAAAATGAAAAACCCAATAACCAAAAGTGCTTGAGTAACAGTTTGCTTAAACACCTTTTTGACAACCCCTCTTTTAAAGATATAATACTTCAAAAAATAATTACCATAATAAGTAATTTATGGTAATATATTAGATGTTTCTATTATAACAAAAGGAGTGGAAGAAGAAAATGATTAAAAGAGGAGTTCTGGCGTTAGTATTAACACTACTATTAATGTTACCTACTCAATCTGAATCATCTGCTCAAGGCCTAAGTAATGAAAGTACGAAATCTCAACAACGAATCGCTTCCCTAGACGAGGTTAACAAAATTTTTAAACAGAACGGAAAAGCATTAATTACAGAGTCTCAAATTCCAACAATTGAACAAGTAAATGTAGCTCTTGCTAAATTGAAAGTTTCAAAAGGACATGCTCAACAAAGTATTGATTTAGGAAATGGCTTTTCTGTAGAAGCAAGTGTATCCGGATCAGTTAAGCAGGTAGCAGTACAGCCGACAGCTGAAGCGTCAGGAGCACCTATCACATATAGTGCTACTGCTCAGGGATCTTTTGGAGTAAAGGCACTTTACGTAACGATTTATACAATATCAATTAGCGATAACTACACGTATACAAATGCTACTAAAATTACTTCTTATCAAAATCCCCCAAGTGCTTCAGCAGAGGGAAATATCGGTTGGATAGGCAAAATCACTGGAACTCCTTCCGTACGCAACATTGATTCAACTGTTAAAGATGCAATAGCTGATGCTGAATACACATATATTAAGCTGGTAGGGAATTATTCCGGACATATTGAATTAAGATTTACTGCAACAGGAAATTGGTATATTCACGATACTTACATCGGGGATGCACATGCATAATATTTGTAAAGAAGTAGCTTCGAGAAAATTCTCGCAGCTACTTCTTTTTTTGCACTCAAACATTTAAGCTAATTAAGAAATTTCCATCTTCCTACCAACACAATGTTTCACAAAGGATACCAAAAACCTTTCAGTACACTCACCTTAAGGTAGATGGCAAGAGCCAATAGCAGCAAGATGAAGAGCAGCACCGTCTTGTCTACGCTAGACATTTTCATACCCATATACCAAGTCCGTTTCGGATGAGCTCCAAATCCCCGCAAGTCCATAGCATTGGAGACTGCGTCAATATGATGCAAGGATGACTGCAAAAGCGGAACAACGACTAGAGTGAGATTCTTCATACGCTGAGCTATCGTTCCATCTTCTTTTGTAATCCCCAGGCCCCGAGCAGACAGTGAATTCAAGATATGTTTGAACTCCTGTGTAAGATCTGGAATATAGCGAAAAGCAATACTTACCGCATAGGCGATCTTATAAGGAACACCGACTTTGTTCAGACTAGCAGCGAACCGACTTGGATGCGTCGTTAGAATAAAGACCAACGTAAGCGGAAGCAGTGTAATATATTTGGCTGATAACGTTAAGACATAGAACAAGGTCTCTTTATTAATTGTATTATACCCCAGTGGAATGAGAGGTGTGTTCGTACCCGTTAGTGTCGTTCCAAAAGTAGGTGTAATCAGTAGAATAAAGATAGCGTTCGTAAAAGTAAAAAAGATCAGAAACCAGAACAAAAATGCCATCTTGCGAAGTGGAATTCTAGCACTCCAAAGCAGAGCAACCCCAATCGCAATCATAACAGCGAATAGCCGCAGATCTAGGAACATAAACACAACGACTGTCCATATTAGCCATAAAATAAGCTTCACCGCACCATCTAACCGATGAACCCAAGAATCTCCAGCTACATAAATCCCCCCGCCTTTGCTCATGCTTGCATCCCTCTTTTCTCATAATCTACGAAGGCTTGCACGAAGCGTTCTGGGGCTTGCAGTTGCTGGGCTTTGGCAAAACGAGATAAAGATACTTCTCGCAGGTGCGCTTTCTTCGTCACAACGGGATTGGATAGCACGTTCGCCACGTGATTCGCAGCAATAATCTCGCCACCAGAAAGAACAACCGCACGGCTAGCATATTCCAGTGCCAAATGCATGTCATGCGTAATGAAAATAAAGGCCATTCCTTGCCCAGCAAGTTGATGAATAAAGTCCATAAATTCCTTATAATGCTTATAATCTTGTCCTGCTGTGGGCTCGTCCAAAATCATGATCTCAGGCTTTAATACGAGAATTGAAGCGATACTAAGCCTCTTTTTCTGTCCATAACTGAGCGCTGAGACAGGCCAGTTGCGATAAGGATACAGACCACAAGTACGTAATGCCTCATCTGTCTTCGCCGTCATCTCATCTCCAGTGATGCCGCGCGCCCGAAGACCAATAGATACCTCATCTCGGATCAGATGTTGCGTTATCATATGATTTGGATTCTGCATGACATAACCGATGGCAGCACCACGTTTACGGATAGACCATGAAGCTATAGATTCTCCTCGATAACGGATTTCCCCACGATCGGGCTTGTATATGCCCGTAATTAACCCGGATAAGGTAGACTTCCCCGCACCGTTATTTCCTAACAATGCCACGGTTTCTCCTCTACTTAGCGTCAGGGATACATCCTTTATTACCGGTCGGCTCTTATCATAACCAAAAGTAAGGTGATCCAGCTCTAATAACCTTTCACCCTCCACATGAGGTGGATCAAACGGAATTCCTGCTGCCCATGCGTTAAGCTCCTCTCCGATAGAGGGATGCACATTCCCCTCAGGGTCGCTTAAACCCTTCATTCCCCCCATAGTAATCCCTGCATACTTCATAGCTTGAAGATGTAAAGGTTGACGAAGTCCATACTTGGATAGAGCGCCCTCTGCAAGAAGCTGATCCGGGGTTTGATCCCGAACGATTTCCCCTTCACTCATCACAATAATCCTGTCAATCGGTTGTTGTAACACATCTTCCACACGGTGTTCAATAATAATAATCGTCTTCCCCGTAGACTGATGAATATGATCAATTAACTTCATCGCTCTCGCACCACTAGCGGGGTCGAGGTTGGCTAGAGGTTCATCAAATAATAAAATATCCGCTTCGGTAGATAGAATTCCAGCTAACGACACACTTTGCTTCTGTCCACCCGAAAGATCTTGTGGGCCTTGAGATTCGAATTCTTCCATCCCCACCTGTGTTAATGATGCATATACGTCTTGCTTCATTTGCGAATGAGGAACTTGCTCATTTTCCATTTGGAAAGCCACATCTTCCCCGACCGAAAGACCGACGAACTGTGCATCTTGGTCTTGAAGAATGGTGCCTACATGGCGGCTAAGCTCAAAGATACTTAACTTGGCCGCCTCCTTCCCTCCGACGTACAGAATCCCAGAAGATTCTCCACCGTAGGAAAAAGGAATTAGCCCATTGATGCAATGGGCTAAGGTTGATTTGCCGGAACCGCTGGGACCGGCAATCCATATTTTTTCGCCGGACTGGATATCTAGATTGATGTTACGCAGGGTAGGTTCCGACTGACTTTTATAACGAAAGGTATAATTTTGAAAAGAAATCACGGGCTGCATGTCTAGATGCTCCTATCTGTCTACGGATAAGTTCGTATTCTCCCGATTCCGCTTAGCGAATGCCCATACGGCTGGCAATCCGAGAACGAGGAAGACTAATATGTTAGCAGCAGAAGCTAAAGCTACCTGCGCTAGTATTTTATCGTTAGGTTCATTCATGACGTAAATATCAAATAATCCAGAGAATGTAAGGGACACCACAATTCCTACTAGACCATATACAGTGAATAATAACAGATGCTTGCGACTAACTTGTCCCTCTTGTGGATTAAAACCTTTGGATAAGAAGATGAGTCCCATAAAGGCTGCCGTAATCCCTGATCCTAGCGCCCAGCCCCACCATACAATTCCGCCTTGCACAAAGTCACTGATGATATGTCCAATAATTCCCGCAAGAAAGGCTACAACAGGACCAAACAAAGCACCGAAAATAGCCAACAAAGCAATAGCTGGACGTAGCTGAGTATCTGCTATTAAAGGAATCCCAATCCAACTAGTTGCGCCATATAATGCTGCTCCGATGCCAATGGTAACTACAGTACGGGTGTTGAATTTCCAGATCGATTGACGCAAATAAATCGCCTCCTATAATTAAATGTTAAATTTGACTATAAGGGCATGACCGAGTAACGTCAATATAATTCTCTGTAAACTAGTAGGAATTATCTGTTAATTACATTTTATTCCTTTAAAGGTAGGAGATGTGCTTATTTTTGAACAAGACGCTTCGTTGCTTGCAGTGCATTTATATTAATCGCCCCGATCCCAAACATGGCCGTACGCAGCTCAAATTCCACTTGTTCCAACAGATGGTCCAGCTTATTCTCGGATTCCACAGCGGGGGCGAGGAGCGCTCTACCAAAACCAGCTAAATCTGCTCCTAGGGCAATTGCTTTGGCTGCATCCACTCCCGTATGTAATCCCCCACTTCCGATGAGTGGCATGTCTGGAAGAGCCTGCCGAATATCTCGAATACATTCCGTTGTTGGATTTCCCCAGTCTGCAAAAGCTTCTGCGGCTGCTCTTCTTACCCCGTCCTTGCTGCGGAACTTCTCGACCTGACTCCAAGACGTACCCCCTGCCCCTGCTACATCCACGAACGTAACGCCCACCTCTTGTAAGCTCTTGGCTACACTGGCATCAATGCCCCAGCCTACCTCTTTGATTCCTACAGGGATAGGTAGTTCGCGACATAACTGCTCTATACGTTGCAGCAGTCCACCAAAAGATGTATTGCCTTCGGGCTGAAAGACTTCCTGAAGCCCATTCAGATGAAGTACGAGCATGTCTGCTTCGGCGATATCGACCGCCCGCTGACAATCTTCTACACCAAAACCATAATTCAGTTGTACCGCGCCCAGATTTGCAATAATCGGTATGGTAGGCGCCCATGAACGAACAGCAAAGGTAGAAGCTAATTCACTCTTTTCTACGGCAGCACGAATAGATCCTACTCCCATCGCCCAGCCTCGCCGCTCTGCCGCTTCCGCTAATCGTTCATTAATTCGGGCAGCAACCTGACTTCCTCCAGTCATCGAACTAATTAGTAAAGGTGTCCTCATCTCTTTCCCCATAAAATGAGTATCTAGATTAATCTCGTCAAAATCTAACTCGGGCAGGGCAAGATGTGTGAATCTATATCGCTCGAACCCACTGCTGATGCCATCTCCATTTACCTCTTCTTCTAAGCAGATTCGAATGTGTGCCGTCTTCCGTTCTGATGTTGCTCCTACTGCATCTGACATGCCCAAAGATGAATTTAAGTCTGCAAGTGGACTCCCTTCATGTGGAGAAGGAGTACTCGCGTAATTCTTTTGTTGGTTACGTGGTGTGAGCTGCCTTTTGAGGCGCTGAGTATATCGCATAATTTCCCTCCAATATCTATAAATAAAACAGCGTCTATTTTAGATATACCATCATTCTTTTTCTAACTTTTAATACTTCTTTTTCGTACTTTTAATACTTATAGTATAGCTGTATGTATCAATCAAGCCTATGCTTGTCCAAAATAAATCGAATTCTTCCACGTCTAACTCCAATTAGTATGCTTCAATTATGCCCGATTAACGTTATATAGGATTAGGTATCTAGAGGAGGAATTTATTTTATGTCGTCTCATGTTCAAACCACATCCCAGCCCCCACACTCTCGCCGAAAGAAACGTCGCCGTATTCTCTATGGCATATTGATCTTTCTTGTCTTGTGGTTGGTTGCCGTTATGCTTTACCAGACCCATAGAGATCTTCCACCGGGCGTATCTTATGAAGGTCCTGTATATGAAGTGGATGATGTAAAGTTCCTGTACGACCTGACCACGCCTGACGGAAAAGGCGCCTTTCACCAGCAAAGACAGATCTATGATCGCATGATGCAGATGATTGATGAAGCCCATGAATTTATCGTAATGGACTTGTTCTTGTTCAATAATTATGTACACAAAGACCAGACTTATCCAACGGTGAGTGAGACCATGACTCGCAAACTTATCGATCAGAAGAAAAAATATCCTAAGATGCAAATCGTCTTCGTAACAGATGAAATCAATACTAACTATGATTCAGCACCAAACCCCTTATTGGAACAATTGAAGAAAGCGGGCATTCAGATCACGATTACGAATGTGAATCCGCTGAGAGATTCCACGCCTGCCTATTCGGCGGTCTGGCGCACATTCTTCCAGTGGTTTGGTCAATCGGGCAAAGGATGGATTCCGAATCTTATGGCTTCAGATGGACCGAAGATCACAGCACGCTCCTATCTCAAACTACTGAATGTCAAAGCTAATCACCGTAAAGTGCTAGCCACCGAGAATAGTGCACTCATCTCCTCAGGAAATGTCCACAATGCTAGCGCCTACCACTCTAACATTGCCTTTGAAGTGAAAGGAAATATTATTGGAGATATTCTGAAGACTGAGCAAGCCGTAATGAATTTTTCGGGTGGCGCCACAGTACCTGAATTCCGAACGGCAGATCCGTCTTCTAACTCGGCACCTAACACGGTAGACACAGCCGCGGGGAACCCTACACCCCTCCCTAGTAGTAAGAAACTTCAGATCCGTTATCTCACGGAAGGTAAGATCTATGCCCACTTACTTGAGACCATTCAAAGTGCAGAGCCTGGAGACACGGTATGGATCGGAATGTTTTATATAGCTGATACGAAGGTTATGGATGAACTTGTGGCTGCCTCGAACCGTGGTGCTGAGGTCCGCCTGATTCTAGATCCGAACCAAAATGCATTTGGACAAGAAAAGATTGGTCTGCCCAATCGCCCCGTGGGTGCGGAACTGCTAGATCGAACTGACAATAAAATTAAAATCCGCTGGTATAACACGACCAAAGAACAGTACCATAGCAAGCTCATTTACCTAGCCAAGAAGGAGCAACCTAGCATTGTTATGGGAGGTTCAGCCAACTTCACATTGAGAAATCTAGATGATTTGAATCTGGAAAATGACCTGTGGGTATCTGCCCCAGCTGGAAGCAAGCTCACCAAAGATATGGATTCTTACTTCAATAAAATTTGGAGTAACACGGGGGAGTCCTACAGCTTAGATTTTGCAGCTTATAATGAGAAATCGGTATGGTTCAAAGATATTCTGTACCGGCTGCAGAAAATATTAGGCTTCACCACTTATTAGAGTACATTCGCATACAAAAGGACCGTCTATGGCGCAAGTGCGCTATTAGAGACGGTCCTTTTTATTTTAGAGTAATGGAGACATTAATCTCGCTGCCGATTCCATCATACGAACGACTACTCTTTTTTTCATGAATTCGCTGAGTTCGATCATCTTGGTAGATTGCAAATCTCGCTCAAAATCCTCGACAATCTTCTTCACACTATCTGCCTGTACGAGCAGTGCACTGACTTCAAAATTCAGATGGAAGCTACGCATATCCATGTTCGCCGTACCCAGAGAAGCCACTTCACCGTCCGCAATGAGAAGCTTGGAATGCAGAAATCCTTTTTCATATTCGTAGATTTTCACCCCTGCTTCTAGGAGCGATGGGAAATACGAATGGGAGGCTAGGAAGGGAAGCCATTTATCCGGCTTGGCTGGGAAAAGAATCCTTACATCTAAACCCGAAATCGCCGCTACTCTTAGCGCGGTAAGAAGATCCTCATCAGGAATGAAGTAAGGCGTAGCGAGCCAGATCGATTTTTTGGCCGATGTCATAATGGAGAAGAAGATGTCTTTTAGGGATCGACTTACATTGTCTGGACCACTCGGCACGATCTGCACCGCACCGCTACATCCTCGTTCGAGCTGAGGAGATAGATACTCTAGCCCAAAAATACTTTCGCCCGTTACGTATTTCCAATCCTGTAGGAAAATGATCTGAAGTGAACGCACAGCCTCTCCCTTGACCAGCATATGCGTATCTCGCCAGAAACCGTAAGTCTTGCTGCGACTTAAGTATTCATCCCCTACATTTAATCCGCCCATGAAGGCTGTATTCCCATCAATAACTACAATTTTGCGGTGATTCCTGTAGTTCACCCGACTAGAGAGGGCTAAGAACTTCACTTTGCCGTATACCCCAATCTGGATGCCTGCATCTCTCATTTCATTGAGAAACGTCTTAGACAACCCTAGACTACCTACAGCATCAAACATAAAGCGGATCTCTACGCCTTCGTTTGCTTTTTCAATGAGCGTCTTCTGTATTTCCCGTCCAATCTCATCTGCACGGTATATATAATACTCCATATGAATATGGTGTTTAGCCATTTTCAGTTCTTTCAGCAGGGAAGAGAAGGTCTCTTCGCCGTTGGTTAAGACCCGTGTGCGCGTTGCCATCGAGAATGGAGTGCGGGCAATTTTATGGGACAGCTTAAGCAATTTCTGTTGGCCAGGCGTAAACATGGATAAATCGAAAGAGGCCTGCATCGTATTGTTATCAATACGCTCGTAGGTTTTTTGATCGTTCGCTAGTTTCTTATCGAACTTTTTACGCTTGAAATAATTTTGCCCGAGCAGAAAATAAAGAATGAGTCCAACTACAGGGAGCAACACTAGTAAAAGTATCCAGGCTACTGTACTGGATGGGTTGCGATTCTCCATAAATATAGCCAAACCTACGGATATTACAGTAAGTGTCTGGAAAATACCAACGAGGGTACCTCCGAAATGACCAAAGAATCCAAAATTCAAAAAATAAAATAGGAACAGGATCAGCACAATCAGTGCAATTTGTAATCCGCGCCTCATGCCAATTCACCTTCTTTCAACACAACTATTCCTATTATACTACATGATTTTTAACTAACCTTATAGACTATGGCTAGTTCTCTCCTTTATATACCTATCTAACCAGTAACATTGACTTCCTATTACACATGTGAAAATATATAACTAACGATCGTTAGGAAGGTGATTAGATGTCTGAAGGAAAACGTAGGCTTCAAGAAGCTGCATTAGCGCATTTTGCTAGAGAGGGTTATGAAGGGGCTTCCCTACAGCATATTGCTACAGAAGCAGGAATGAAGAAGCCCTCTATATATGCACACTACCAAGGGAAACAGGACCTGTTCATGAACGTGCTTATTCGCGTACTTCGTGAAGAGAGGCACCGCATCATCCGCTATTTTATTACCAACCAAAACATACGCTTAGAGCAGCGATTACATGGCCTCATTCGTCTATTTCAGGATGAATATGAGTCTAACCAAGATACGGCGTTCCTACTTCGTATGATGTTCTTCCCCCCTCACGCGTTATCACAAGAGGTCATGCGGATTGTGTATCCCTTTTTGGATGCGATGGAGAACAAGCTCATTCACACGTTTGAAAAAGAGGTAACTCGCCCACTACGTGCTTCCATCTCCTCGGGGCAAGCGGCCGTCAGCTTCATGACGTTGATGGATGGCGTGATGGTAGAAATGTTATATGAGATGCCGGATCGATCTCGAAAAAGACTGGATGCCATATGGCCTATATATACACAGGGCATCTATGACTAATTATAAGTACTGCCTAGGTAATCGATTTTTTCTAGGATAATGAGCAATCTATCTCTACCAGTAAAAGGAGGACGTCAACATGAATCGCAACTGGTTATACGTATTTATAGGAGGACTCATTGAGATCATTTGGGTATCAGGACTAAAACATTCCTCCACATGGTGGGCTTGGCTAATTACTGTGTTAGCCATCTCTCTTAGCTTCTGGCTGATCATCGAAGCTTCTCGGCGTCTGCCTATTGGAACCGTCTATGCTGTATTTACCGGTATAGGCACGGCAGGGACCGTGATTACAGAAATGCTGGTGTTCGGAGAGCCCTTCCGTTGGTCCAAAACGGTACTGATTATGCTACTGCTTGCGGGGGTGATGGGACTGAAGCTCATTACGGATCAGAACGATAAGGAGGTGTCATCCTAATGGCTTGGATTGCTCTAATTATAGCCGGACTCGGAGAAGTGGTGGGTGTGATGGGAATCAAACAAGTTACATTACGCGGTAATATTGCTGCTTATCTTTTGCTAGGCATCGGGTTCTTAGGAAGCTTCTCCATGCTCACCTACGCTATGAACACCCTTCCTATGGGAACCGCGTATGCGGTCTGGACGGGGATCGGTACGGTGGGAAGCGCCTTGCTCGGAATGTTCCTATATGGCGAGACTAAAGATTGGCGTAGACTGGTTTGTATTGCCCTTATATTAGGCTCTGCGGCAGGGCTCAAATTAATTAGCAGTTGAGGATTTGCAAGTCCTCCCGCCCTTCGTATATAATCAAGCTTGACTGGTCGGTCAAAGATAGAACTATAAAGTCAGAAAGGAGTGGATTCTTCGTTGTCTGATACACCTATGGATAAGAGAACCTCCATCCTAAGAACGGCTATGCAACTGTTCTCCACCAAGGGTTCTTCCAATACGTCCATGCAAGAAATTGCGGAGCATTGCGGCATGTCCAAGGGTAGTCTATACCAACATTTTAAGTCCAAAGAAGAATTGGAACTTAGCTTGTATCAGTACTGCTTCCAAATGCTGCATGAGCAACTGCTTCGTGTGGAGGGAATACCCGGCCTGACCGCTCGTGCGCTTCTCATTCAGCAAATCGAAGTGTTGTTATCCTTCGTACTTGAACTTCGTGAATTCTTAATCATGCAGATCAAAGATTGGGTCAATCACGGGAAGAAGAATATGGAACCTCAGTATGTCAAAGACCATAACATGGCTTTGCTGAACTGGGCGAAGGAGAAACTTGAAGATGTGTATGGGCCAGAAATTGCTCCTTATTCATCCGATCTAACACTGCTAGTTCATGGAATGTTCGGCTGTTATATCCGACTTCTTTTTGATAGCAGACTAGATGTAAGTATCAAGAAGATGACCGAGCACCTCATGTTCATATTGGATCATCAGACCGAGAGTCTACTGCTGAAGAAGCCTGAGCCGCTCTTCTCTTCCGATACCTTAACGAATTGGGTACAGGAGGGTCTTAGTGGTGTACGTAATTCAAGACATCCTATTCAAATCGTGAAGCAATTGAAACAGCAAGTCAAGGAACTCGGCATGTCCTCTGATACAAAAAAAGATCTGCTGGATTCTCTGCATGTCCTTGAACAAGAACTTATTGAACCTGAGCCAAGACGAGCTATTCTCTTGGGCATGGCAAGAAATTGTGAAGACACATCCGTACCCGAAGTCGATGAACTGATGAAGGAATTACATGTAGCCCTTCATCCTTATGTACAACCCCCTAGCAAATGAATCAGAGAGATTGTGGAGAGGAGCCATTAATTAAGTATGAAAAGTATCATTAATTTCTCATTGCGTAACAAGTTCGCAGTCTGGCTGCTTACCTTAATCATTGTAGCCGCAGGTATCTATAGTGGCTTAACCATGAAGCAAGAGACCATTCCGAATATCAACGTCCCTTTCTTGAACATATCAGCAGTCTACCCAGGGGCAGCACCTGAAGGAGTGGTAGAAGATGTAACCAAGCCCATCGAGCAGAAGCTACGAAATATAGACGGAATTAAGACCATCACTTCCACATCCATGGAGAATGCTGCTTCCGTTTTGCTTGAATTCAATTATGGCGCGAACCTAGACAATGCTTCAGCAGCTGTCCGCGAAGCGCTCAATGATGTGAAGCTGCCTGATGGCGCACAAAAGCCTCAAATTACGCGGTTCAGCTTGAATTCTTTCCCGGTCATTTCCCTCAGTGTAGCGGCCAAAAATGGCGCTAGCCTAGAAGACCTCACTCACACTACAGTGAATGATATCCAACCTGCGTTAGAGAAGCTGGACGGTGTAGCTTCTGTGCAAGTAGCTGGTCAGTTCACCAATGAAGTTCAGCTTAAATTCAAACAAGATAAGTTAAAAGAACTCGGCTTAACCGAAGATACCGTAAAAAGTATCGTTCAAGCTTCGGCGGTTCGTGTCCCTCTAGGACTGTTCGAAATGGACAAGACACAAAAAGCCGTGGTAGTCGATGGTGCCATCACTACGGTAGAGGATCTGAAGAATGTAACCATTCCTCTTGCTCCTTCTGCAAGCGGTACTGCTGGATCGAACTCAAATGCATCCTCAGCTGCTGGGCTCACAGGTAACAGTGAGCAGGCTGCTCCAAGCGGAACTGCAACAGGATCCGTCGGGAGTCCTTCTACAGGTGCTGTAACTCCTACGGCTCCTACAGCTATTCCTACCGTCAAACTAACAGACGTTGCCGACATTCAGGTCATTGGCAAAGCCGAATCTATTTCCCGGACAAATGGTAAAGAGTCCTTAGGTATTCAAATCATCAAAGCTAATGATGCGAATACCGTCGATGTTGTAAATGAAGTCAAAGACAAAGTGGAAGAACTTCAGAAGCAATATAAAGATCTGGATATGACGGTTCTTCTAGATCAAGGGAAGCCGATCGAAGACTCGGTGAACACGATGCTGAGCAAAGCGCTCTTTGGTGCTATGTTCGCGGTCATCATTATTCTGATCTTCCTGCGCAATATTCGTTCGACGATCATTTCCATCATTTCCATCCCATTGTCCTTATTAATTGCCGTTCTCGCTCTAAGGCAGATGAACATAACTCTAAATATGATGACACTGGGTGCGATGACTGTAGCGATTGGACGGGTTGTCGATGACTCGATTGTAGTTATTGAGAACATCTACCGCAGACTCTCCCTAACGGGTGAGAAACTAAGTGGTGCGGAGCTCATCCGCGAGTCCACCCGTGAAATGTTCGTTCCGATTGCTTCCTCGACGATTGTTACGATTGCTGTATTCTTGCCGCTTGCCTTTGTTAGTGGTATGGTGGGCGAATTGTTCACTCCATTTGCCTTGACTATGGTATTCTCGTTGCTAGCCTCCTTGGTCGTAGCCGTCACGTTAGTGCCAGCGCTTGCACATACCTTGTTCCGTAAAGGCCTAAAAAACACACACAATCATGACGAAAAGCCAGGCCGTATGGCTCGTGGATATCAACGAATCCTAAATTGGTCCCTTTCTCACAAAATCATTACATTAGGTCTAGCTCTTCTATTGCTAGTCGGAAGCTTGTTCTTAACGCCACTAATTGGCACTAGCTTCCTGCCAGAGCAAACGGACAAATATACGATGATTACGTACTCTCCGGCTGCTGGAGATACACGTGAGGATGTAGAAAAACGGGCTTTAGTTGCTGAGAAATTCATTCTCGCTCAACCGAATCTGGATAAAATGCAGTATTCCGTAGGCGGAAGCAATCCGCTAAGCCAAGGTCCTTCCAACTCGGCACTCTTCTATGTCGTGTACAAAGATACAACGGAAGATTTCGAGAATATTAAAAAGAAACTAGTTGAAGATCTGCATGCCAAAATTCCAGAAGGCGAATTTAAAGAGCAATCCGGCATAAGCGGTGGACTCGGCGGCAGCAAACTCACTGTAAACATCTATGGAGATAACCTCAAACAAATCAAGCCTGTATCGGATCAATTACTGAAATGGGTTCAGGAAGACAAAACCAATTTTGAAAAAGGCGATACAACGCTTTCCAAAGCTTATGATCAGTACACACTTGTGGCCGATCAGCAGAAGCTAAGCTCTCTTGGACTTACTGCTGGACAACTAGCAATGAAGCTTAGTCCGCAAAGAGAACGTCCTGTGCTTACCGAAGTAGAAATTGATAACAAGTCGTATAAAGTTTATATTGAAACGGATAGTAAGACGTACACTTCACTAGAAGATATCGAAAATGAAACCCTCCTTTCCCCTTTGGGTAAAGAAGTAAAGATTAAAGATGTCGCTAAGGTTGAACAAGGAAGCTCCCCAAATTCTATCATGCGAATTGGTGGCAAAATGGTAGTAGGCGTTAATGCAGATATCATCTCGACGGATGTCAGCAGTGCTTCTAAGACGCTCCAAGACAAAGTAAATGGCTATAAGCTTCCGGATGGTGTAACCGTTGAATTCGGCGGGGTTACGGAACAAATTAATGATACCTTTACACAATTAGCTATTGCGATGGCCGCAGCTATTGCGATTGTATACTTTGTACTCGTTGTGACGTTTGGCGGGGGACTTGCACCGTTTGCGATCCTGTTCTCCTTGCCGTTCATCGTAATCGGCGCTCTCGTGGCACTCTTGATCAGCAAAGAAACCCTAAATGTATCTTCTCTTATGGGTGCACTGATGCTAATTGGTATCGTAGTCACGAATGCAATTGTATTAATCGACCGAGTTATTCATAAAGAACGTGAAGGACTGTCTACTCGCGAAGCCCTGCTGGAAGCAGGAGCTACACGACTTCGTCCGATCTTGATGACTGCACTCGCTACCATCGGAGCACTTCTCCCTCTCGTTGTAGGACTTGAAGAAACTGCAGGTATCATCTCAAAAGGTCTGGGTATCACAGTAATTGGGGGACTTATCAGTTCCACCCTTCTTACGTTAGTCATCGTACCTGTTGTGTATGAGCTCTTAATTGGTATGACTCGTAAAGGTAGACAACAAAAGAAACTAAGCAAGAAAACACCGTAACTCAAAATTAAAAAGGAATCCTTTAGCTTAAATCTAAAGGATTCCTTTTATTTAAGACTTATGTGGTCTAAAGTCTTCAACATAAAGAGAGACGCCCGTCCGAAGATGAGCGTCTCTCTTTGCATATACTCTCATACAGAACTATAGGGAATTCCGTACGACTGAAATCTATTATACACCTTTGGAAGCGCTTTACTAGTATTTGTTAACTCTTCATGTTAAGTTTTTTTAATTCCCTGCTTGGTGCAACCTTCTAATAGGATAAGGAATGGAAGCTTAGCTTGTTGACGTAGCCGCTGATAATCGTTAAAATTTCAACCATTACAGCTATGCATAGAAAGGATGAATCTGATGCAAAAGCTGCAGGACGCTTTCGGGCGAATTCATGATTACCTTCGGATCTCTGTCACCGATCGTTGCAATTTAAGATGCGTCTACTGTATGCCAGCTGAAGGAATGGTCTTCCAGCCTCAGCACGAGATTATGAGCTATGAGGAGATTGCCGAAGTTGTCCGTGCTCTAGCCCCTATGGGCTTAAGCAAAGTACGGATTACAGGTGGTGAACCTCTAGTACGCAAGGATCTCGAACAGCTCATTCAGATGCTATCCGAGATTGAAGGTATTGAAGATATCTCCATGACTACTAATGGAATGATGCTACCACAGAAGGCACACCTCTTAAAAAAAGCCGGTCTTAACCGGATTAATATCAGCCTTGACTCCTTGCAAGCGGATCGCTTTGCCACCATCACACGCGGAGGCGATGTGCATAAAGTACTTGAAGGAATTCAAGCTGCACATGAAGCTGGCCTTGATCCCATCAAGCTGAATGTAGTTCTAATGAAAGGCATGAATGAGGATGAAATCCGTGATTTCATAGCCCTTACTCTAGATCGACCGATTCATGTCCGCTTTATTGAATATATGCCGATTGGCAGTGCATCCGATAACTGGAGGGCGACTTATCTCCCTTTAGAAGCCGTAACCGCCGTGTGCCAAGAGAATGGCTGGCAGACTGAAGAGGCTCATCTTCCTAAAGGTAACGGCCCTTCACAAAATCGAAGAGTCCAAGGTGCGGTAGGCACCTATGGATTAATTCATCCCGTCAGCGAACACTTCTGCGACAATTGTAATCGGCTTCGCCTTACCGCAGACGGACATATCAAATCTTGCCTCTATTGGTCGGAAGAAGTGTCGGTCCGTGAGCTTACTGGAAAACATCAGCCCGAAGCCATACAGCAACTCTTCCTTCGCTCTCTGGGCACCAAGCCCAAAAATCATGAGATGGCCTTAGCCCTAGAGAAAAAAGCTCAAAGCAATACGCCAACTTCCCGAAAGATGTCTCAAATCGGGGGGTAGATCAAAAACGACCCAGCCTCTGTGGCAGGGTCGTTTTTTTAACGAAATAAACAAAATAAGTGTTAGTTAGTTGTCTCCGGTTTTTTCACTTGAAGCGGAGGGGGAATGAGCCAGCCCTTTTCTTTGTTCATTTTGAGAATCTTTGTTCCAAACTCTGTTTTGGTCAGATGATATTTCGCGAATAAGGCACCGATATCTTCCCGAATCGATTGACCCATGACCTGACTGCAAGCTACTAAGCCAAGTGCTACATCCGAGCTAATAATAGCCGCAATTTCAGGGTCTGTGAGTCTAGCTCCAACAGGAATTTCCTCTAGCTTAACCGGCGGTCTTTCTGCCATCATAGGTGCTGGCGTAATACACTGATCAAGCAGTAAAGCATCTAAATCTTTAATATCTGTCCGTGCTTCTTCCAGCAGATCGGACAGTATTTTCTTCAGATCTTTGTCCCCAGCGTGATTTAGGTACACTTGATATAACGAGACTGCTCCCTTAGCCGCTGTGGAAGCCATCCATATACTGAATATTTCGCCATAATGCATCGGTTCGTCTTTTGGATTACCGCTTAGAATACCCATAGTCATATACTCCCTTTTCATCTGATATTTACGAAAATAGTATATCCCAGGGCTTTGTTATCATGTATGAATTATTAATAGTCAAGCGAATTCATTCTTATTATAGATGGCTGCAGCCCGCTCATAATCTTCTGGGTAATTCATATTAAATGCTAGAAGGTCAGAGCTTACCTCCGTACCTTTTACCATATCTTCTACCTTGATCTCTGCATGGTACAGCCCGCGGGTCCAGTTCATGACACGCAGATTGTCTTCTGCCAAACGATGTGCCAAGTCCACACTTAATTCTCTTCGATACATGGCTAATAGGGGGAGCTCATTTCCTTCGGCACTCACGGGGAACACGGCATCATATCCCCTACCCTCAACGATTGGAGAGACATCGGTCACCCTTTCTGTGTATGTAATTAGCGTCTTGATATGTGGAGCAAGTACAAAAGGCATATCACAAGCCAATATCAGATTCCATGTTGTGGTGGAAGCCATTAATCCCGCATGAATACCTGCAAGTGGTCCTTTTCCGGGAAATTCATCTGATATGATTCTGTATCCCAATTCCTGATAAGGAGTGGCGTTGTTGGCAACAATGAGAACGTGAGACGTGATGGTTGCCAACATATGGACCGTACGCTCCATTAAGGAATGACCCCCAAACTTAAGTTCAGCCTTGTTCGTTCCCATTCTAGAAGATATCCCACCTGCGATCACAATGGCTGTGAACTCCATGTCCCTTCACCTACTCTTCTGTAAAATATTTGGACAATCTATAAAAAGTTGGTTTGTATCCCTTAGCATCACATGGTACATTGAATTTATTAACCAATGAGCCGAAAGGAATGGCGCCTTTTGCAGAATCAGGCAAGGCAACAAAGAAGCATGCTGCCCTTAGGGTTTTTGAACTTTTTTATCTACGGCATCATGGTTATTTTCGGAGGATTTTTTCAACTGTATCTGCAAGATATTGGTCTCGACAAACTAGAGATTGGAAGTCTGATTGCGATGGCTCCCGTGGTCTCCATTGCGGCACATCCTTTCTGGAAGTACTGTAATGAACGCCAGCAAAATGCAAAATACGTCCTAGTTATGACACTGACGGGCTTATTGGTAGCTAGTCTCCTAGTCTATCAGGCAACGACTTATACCAATCTGTATTGGATCATGATTGTATTTTATTTTTTTCAAACGACACTGCCTGCTCAGAACAATACACTTACCCTACACTATATTGAGCCTTCTCGGTATAAATTTGAGACGTTGCGTCAATGGGGATCTATCGGGACCGGTGTGATTGCCATCATCTCAGGCGTTATATTTTATGTCTATGACCAGATCGATCTTATCTTTGTTCTTATCGCTTGTCTTCTGCTGGCTATTGGATCCGCTTTCATATTACGTCCAGTTCCCTATGGGAATGAAGTGCTTAGACTAACTTCCAAAGAAATAAGGGGTAGTTTGCAGAGCAAGCACTTTATCGTCTTCGTCATTTTAGGCATGCTGATCGCCATTTCAAGTACGATGAATGCTATATTTATGCCCATTTTTCTCACGGAACTTGGTGGATCACGTCTAGATGTAGGTCTAGCTATTGCGCTGTCTGTGGTGGCTGAGACTGCCGTATATTTGGCCTTGCGGAGATACATCCGAAAAGACCTGACCTCACTCATGATCTGTATCGCTATAACGGCTTTACTGTTCAGCATTCGGTGGTATCTTATGTCTCAGACGACAAGCCCTGCTCAGGTTCTCTTGCTTCAATGCATGCACGCCATTACGCTCGGTGGATTTTATTATGTAGGAACACAGATTACAACGCTACTTCTGCCTAGACCTTTTCGTTCTTCGGGACAAGCTGTGTTAACCCTGGGCTGGGGAGGAGTATCCGGCGTTATCGCAGGATTGCTTGGCGGTTGGCTATATCAGACCTTTGGTGGAGTTACTATGTATAAAGCGGGGTTCACCTTTGCCTTTATCGGTATGCTAGGTTTCGCCTTCATGGGATATCGCATGTTCAAACGAGGTTATACACCTATAATTCACAATCCAGAGTATGATTCCGAGTAGGAGACCCAATATGATCGTGATCTTAGATGTTTCTCAGCCCTCTATAGCACAACAGATTTTGGATATACAGATCCCTGCTTATCAAATCGAAGCGAGGCTTATTGGATTTGAGGGAATTCCGGGCCTTACAGAAACGACTAATATGCTCGTAGACTCATCCGAGAATTTCCTCGGTTATCTCATTGAAGAACGTCTTGTCGGAGTGCTATCTTATGAGGAGACTGAAGAGGGGCTGCATATATGTCGGCTAATAGTTCATCCTGATTATTTTAGGCAGGGAATAGCTAGGCAGTTATTACGATACTTCTTGCACCAGCACAAATTAAAGCATCCCATTCTTGTAAGCACCGGATCATTAAATACGCCAGCCCTTCAGCTTTATAACTCTGAAGGATTTGAAGTCACAGGATATCTTGAAGTAGCTCAGGGTGTCATGATCACCAATTTGGCGATATAACTTAAGAACAATCCTTATGCATTGTCACGCCGATTCGTCACGCCAATGTCATAGGATTGCTCTATGGATTACTATAAAGTATGAAACGCATTTCAGAGCAAGCGCTTTCCAAAATCCACAACAATAACCCCCGATTGCGCTACCAGTAACTTAGGTCTGATGGCATCATCGGGGGATTTTGTTATTTTGCAGTATAAAATTTCATGATGATATTATTTAAATACTTTTACTCGCTCTTCCAAAGGTTGGAACTGTTTGTCGCCAGCAGGAGCTACAATTTTACCGAAAGGCATTTGCGCTCTGAGCCTCCAATTCTCAGGAATACCCCATTCGGAAGTAATTGCTTCATCAATAATCGGATTATAATGTTGCAGGGAAGCACCAAGTCCTTCAAGCTCAAGGGCAGTCCAAATCACAAATTGAAGCATACCAGAGGATTGCTCAGACCAGATCGGGAAATTATCTGCATAGGCTGCGAATTGCTGCTGCAAACCAGCTACGACATTCGTATCTTCGAAGAAAAGAATCGTACCATAACCGGCACGGAAAGATTCAATCTTTTCTGCTGTAGATTTGAAGTTCTCCTCATTATTTACTATTTTGCGCAAAATATCTTCTGTATGATTCCATAGTTTGTCATGGTTTTCGCCTAAAAGCACAACTACACGAGCACTTTGGGAGTTAAAAGAAGCAGGGGTGTGTTTAACAGCTTCATTTACAATTTCAGTAATTTTATCATCGGAGATGACCTGTTCTTTGCTGATTGCATAAATACTACGTCTGTTTTTCACCGCATCAAAAAATGAACTTGAATTCGACATTTGAATACCTACCTTCTTAAAGTTAGTAATTTACTTTTTAATTGTAACACACCTTTTGAGAGAATGACAATCCCGAATTTACTTTTCACTTTATAATTACCCCATCTATCCTACAGTATGCAAAAGAAGTGCACACCCCTATCCTATGATAGAGCCTGTACACTTCTTTTTAGTGCGAAATACGATAGACATTCTGCCCATCGGGACCTGCCGTAACAAGAGTTACCTTCCATGGTACCGCAACAAGTTGCTGTAGTTCAGTGGCCTCCTCAGTACGCAACTTCACACCGAGGAATTGATTCTCAACCATGTCATAATCCTGATTGGGCTGTAATCCCCATTTCATCAGTAGCAACGTACGAAGGCCACCTACAGTAACAAACTTAATAGTATAACCCTCTTGCAGAGCTTGTCGAAACAGCTTTGGTTGCTGCACAGCGAAAGCGATAAGTCCTTCCCATCCGCTGTCTTTGTCTCCATCTTCATCCCTAGGAAGGCCAGAAAAGTCCCCTTTTCTAGACATCTCCATTAGAGCCGTAGCAGGGATTCCAGTACGCAACGCCTCCTCCAATACTCTGGATTCCGGCATACTCAGACGAGCTCTCTCGGCCATGTATTCCTCTCCCTCGCCGTTATACCGATTTTGGTAGTTGGAACGAACTCTTGAGAGAGACAATCAAGTTAAATACTGGAGCGCCCGGTTTGGAATAGTGAGAGTCTACGTTGAAATAACCATGACGGAAAAATTGGAACTTGTCTTGCGGCTTAGCATCTTGAAGAGCGGGTTCCACGAAACCTTGCACAATCGTCACCGAATTCGGATTGATTTGATCCATGAATGTCTTCTCAGGTAGCGAATCCTCTTCCTCTTGAATATCCCCGATAAGCGGCTCATACAAGCGGAATTCAGCGGGAACCGCTGTGCTTGCATCCACCCAGTGAATCGTACCTTTGACTTTACGTCCCGTAAATCCACTCCCACTCTTCGTCTCTACATCATAGGTACAGTGAATTTCAACTACTTTACCTTCTTCATCCTTGATAACCTCATTACACTTGATGAAATAGGCATGCTTGAGACGAACTTCATTGCCCGGGAATAGACGGAAATATTTGTTCGGCGGATTCTCCATGAAGTCATCTTGCTCAATGTAAATTTCACGGGAAAATGGAATTTGACGATTACCCATATCTGGATTTTCGGTATTATTCTCCGCTTCTAGATATTCGATCTCCCCTTCAGGATAATTCGTGATGACGACCTTCAGCGGGTGAAGAACAGCCATAGTTCGCGGCGCCTTCAGTTTCAGATCTTCCCGGATAAAATGATCCAGCATCGCCGTCTCTACAATCCCTTGAGTCTTAGCTATACCTGTCTCGAACACAAAGTTCTTGATCGCTTCCGGTGTAAAGCCTCTGCGGCGTAATCCCGAGATGGTAGGCATTCTTGGATCATCCCAACCATCAACGACTCCTTCATCCACTAACATCTTGAGTTTCCTTTTACTAGTCACGGCGGAAGCTAGGTTCAACCGTCCAAATTCATATTGATGGGGCTCATTAGGAATGTCCGTCTCTGCGATGACCCAATCATAGAATGGACGTTGGTCTTCGAACTCAATGGAACATAGGGAGTGCGTTACGCCTTCAATGGCATCTTCCAGCGGATGTGCGAAAGTGTACATTGGATAAATACACCACGTATCCCCCGTATTATGATGTGTCACATGAGCAATCCGGTAAATGACAGGGTCCCGCAAATTGATATTAGGTGCAGTCATGTCGATTTTGGCACGAAGTACTTTCTCGCCGTTCTTGAACTCTCCATCTCGCATCCGAGTGAACAAGTCTACATTTTCTTCTATTGAACGCTCGCGATAAGGGCTATTCACGCCAGGCTCTGTTAAAGTACCGCGCTTCTCCCGAATTTCATCCGCACTCAAATCATCCACATAAGCTTTGCCTTTTTTGATCAGAACAAGAGCCCTGTTGTACATTTCCTCGAAATAATTGGAAGCAAAGCGAAGTTCACTCCATTCAAATCCAAGCCACTGTACATCTTCCTTAATAGAATTCACATATTCTATATCTTCTTTCACTGGGTTGGTATCGTCAAAACGAAGATTCGTTCGTCCCCCAAATTCCTGCGCCAGTGTAAAGTTGATCCAAATCGCTTTGGCGTGTCCAATATGAAGGTATCCGTTCGGCTCTGGAGGAAAGCGAGTGACTACTTCCTGTACCTTACCTGTACGTAAATCTTCTGAGATTATATTTTTAATAAAGTTAGGAGGGGTGCTCGCGTTAGACATCAGTGATCTCAACCTTTCCATTATGGTGATACATAGGTTCCCCATTTTTTTCTTCTTCTAAATATACCGATATCTCCGCAATAGTTCAATGCCATCCATTTATTAAGCAGGTAACGAAAAAGAAGGCATCCGCGCTCACAAGCGGATACCTTCTTGATTGGACCATCAAGTTAAGATGGAACTAACGTGGGCTTCAGAGGGAAGATGCGTGACTACGACCTGATGAATCGTCACACGATTTCCAGTAATGGGACCCGTAGATGGCTCACCATTTTTGGAATCCTTACCCGCGCCGTGTGCTCCATGTGCAGAGGTGGAGGTTACGGCTATATCTGAAGATTCACTTTGCTTAGCCTCAGCACGACGATTATGGGCATGTCGGAAAGAATCACTACTAGACCATGCGTGAAACGCCTCTTCATTCTCCCATGTCGTGCATACTCGAACCACTTCAGTCTCATCATTTAGCTTAGAATGGAGTACATCCATACGAACGAAACCTGGAAATGTGTGTACACTTTTTGGGGATTTGAATCGTTCCAAGACGAGGTCTGCTAATCCTGCCTTCACTTCAATGTAATTCTCCACAACGATCATTCCAGTGCCTCCCTCCTGTCTATTTAGTTCATGCGTCATTTTTTTCAGATAATTCACGACTTCTAGCGACGCTTCTCCGCCCATTAAGGCATGCTGTAGCAATGAAATCCCATGAGGACCTTTAGTATTCAGCATAGAAGGATACCGCTCTAGTGCGGACTGGACGATGGACAACTCACCTAGCATCGCCGCAGCAAATAAATCCATACGAGCTCCCTGAGCAATTAACCATTCCGCAATATCTCTGCGACCCACATGAGAAGCTGCACCTAGCGCCGTCTCCCAGTCATCTCCACCCCAATTCATGGCTGCATGGAGTAACCCGGGTTCATCATCTAGCAGTTGTTTTACTTTCTCGAGATCCATATGGGCCGAACCCACAAACTCCCGCACCTGTTCTTGATCTAAAGCTTTGCCAGCCATACTCTACTCCCCCTCCGTGTCTTCTATTATCCTCCCTATCCGGATCTTGCTTATGTCTGATCTATCTGCTCATATCTGATCTATGGGCTAATTAATGTGCTGATCCTGACTCTAAAGGGGATATCCCAGAAGGCATATATACCGGAACTCCGTTGTCATCAAAAATCCTTGCCTCTATGCCGAATACTTCTCGGAAAAATGAAGGCTGAAATATCTCGCTAGGTGTACCCTCTTGTACGATAGCCCCCTGCTTCACGGCGATCAGCCGATCACAGTAGCGTGCCGCTTGATTCAGATCATGGAGTACCATTACTACGGTAAGACCCTGATCTTGATTAAGCTGGCGTATCAGCTCCATAAGTTCCAGTTGGTGTGCAATGTCTAGGTACGTTGTCGGTTCATCCAGCAGCAAAATTTTGGGCGTCTGAGCCATCGCCATGGCTAGCCATGCTCGCTGCCTTTCACCACCAGATAACATCAGTAGAGATCGATGTTGCAACAACTCCATCTTCGTTACTTGAAGCGCCCAGTCTACAATATCTTCTTGCTCTCCCCTACATTCCTCATACCATTTGAGATGCGGGTGACGTCCTCGGCGAACCAGATCCCGCACCGTGATATCGAGTGCAGCTTCTTGTACTTGAGCCAGCATCGTCATTCTCTGAGCGATATGTTTAGTACTCAGTCTTTTCAGATTGTGCCCATCTAGCTGTACCTCCCCGCTTCGGGGTGAAGCCAGCCTTGCCAACATCCGGAGCACTGTAGATTTACCTGAACCATTGGGACCCACTATCCCTAGCCATTCTCCTTCGCGAACATCCAGACTTAGATCCTGCACGATAGATTCGGTTGTATACCCAAACGCTAGACGGGAAGCCGCTAGTGCTTCACTCATCCTCTCAGCCCCTTCCTAAGTAAATAGAGGAAGAATGGAGCCCCGAATAGGGCTAGTAAGATTCCCACAGGGAACTCAATCGGATCAAACCAAGTTCTTGCAGCAGTGTCTGCAGCTACCACTAGTGCCGCACCACCGATAGCGGATATTGGCAAAAGCATCTTGTAATTACCACCCACTAGCAATCTAACGATATGGGGGACTACAAGACCTACGAATCCGACCATTCCTACTTGACTGATCGCGGCTCCGGCTAGAAATGTAGACACTACAATAATGAGCAATCGACTTCGCTCCACACGGGTACCGAGTACTTTTGCTGCATCGTCTCCAAGCACTAACAAATTCACATGTTTGACTAAGAATAGGGAAGCCACAAGTCCAATAAGTGTATAAGGCAGTAACGTATCAAAATGCGGCCAACTCCGGCCATTCAAGCTGCCTGACATCCATGGTAAAACAGACTGTACTTTCTCACTGTTCAAAATCATGAGTGCAGTCATTGCCGCACCCAGTAAGGAATTTACGGCAACCCCAGCTAAAATCAAACGCACTGGCGATGCACCGCCCTTCCAAGCTAACAGATAGATCACTGCCGCCGCAGTTAAGGCTCCCAAGAACGAAGCCAGCGGTAAAAAGGCGATTTGAGCAGGATACAGAATCATGATGACTACAGCAGCAAGGCCCCCACCCGAAGATACCCCAATGATTCCCGGATCTGCTAAAGGATTTCGAAATATGCCTTGTAGAAAAGCTCCTGCCACCGCTAGGCACACGCCTACTAGTACACCCGTTAATACTCGGGGCAATCTAAGATTCCATACAATTTGGTAAGCCTCCGTATCCGTCGTAGTCGTAAGGGCAGTCCATACATCATAGGCTGGAATTTGAATAGCTCCGAACATGAGCCCCGAGAGTACGGCTAGCAGTAGGAGGCTCGAACTTCCCATGAGAACCACCATATGCTTGCCTATTCGGGGATTTACTACGCTTGTCTTGGCCTTACCATTCCCCAGAATAGTTGTCTCCATCTGCTATTTGACCTGTAGCAAAATCTGATTGATTTTGGCTATAGCACTAGGTGCACGAAGTCCAGGGTTCGCTGCGAACAATTCGGATGGCAACACTTCGAATTGATCCTTTTTCACCGCATTCAGGCTCTTCCAGGCTGGATTTGTCTCGAACTGCTTCTTAAAACTACTCTTTACTTGATTAGCATCGCCATGTGTAATAAGCAGGATAACATCCGGATTTGCTGCAATAATTCGCTCCAGACTGAGTTCCGCATATTGCGGCATCGTATCTACTTTAGGGAAATTGGCAGCTACATTCTTACCTCCCGCAAGTTCAAGAAAGTTCCCAGGATAGCTGGTAGGGAGGGCCACTACAAAACTGCCAGGCGCTCCGTATACAATCAAGGCTTTAGGCTGACTCGCTGGTTTCTTCAGCGCAGATACTTGACTATTCATTTTTTTGATCAGAGCATCTGCTTTGGTTTCATTCCCTAGGATCTGACCATATAGACGTATAGATTTTTGAATTTCAGCGTAGGTATTATGACTGTTGAACATCATTTGAGCACCCAGCTTCTCCACTGTGCCTTGTTGAGTCTTTAGCGCAGGGCTAGCAATGACAAGATCAGGTTTCAGGGTTGCTAATTTCTCAAACTGAATACTGTGAGAGCTGCCTACCTCAGGCACCGACTTGGCTTCCGCAGGATATACCGTGCTAATAGAGGTCTGACGGCCAACGACTTTGCCTCCTAAGGCATAGATGATTTCGGTGTCCGAAGAAGATAACGTTACGATTCGTTTAGGTTTCTTCTTCAAAGTAAAGCTTCCCGTACTCGTCTGAACCGTCAATGTCCGCGAAATAGCAATCGTCTGCGTAGCACTATTCCACTGTACAAATTTTCCGAATGCTTCTGAGACAAAGCGAAGTGGAACGAGCGTACGTCCATTTACTAACACAGGAGCCGCATCTAACTTAGTCAGAGTTCCATTCACATATGCATTAGCTGACCCGATGGTTAGCTTCACATTCACGCCTTCACTGCTAGCCGTTACTGTATGTGATTTGGCATCCCAAGCTGCCTTGCCACCTAGAGCTGAGATTATGCCGCTATAAGGCACAAGGGTTCTCCCATTTTTCACTTGTGGGGCTGCGCCTAAAGATAGAGTTTTTCCATCCAGGGTTACTTTCAGAGGTGCAGGCGCAGCTGTCACGTGTGAACCTAGCGTGAAGGCAGGTGCTACAGCAAGTGCAGCCACCAATAAACTATGTATAAAGACTTTCCGAAACATGAAATAACCTCCTAGTTAATAATGATAATCAATATCATTTACAACATTATTCTATTGATAACGATTATCATTGTCAACAGTTTATTTTTAAATTATTCCATTATTAATTTTGAATATGTACCAATAACTCAATATTTAAGCACAATTTTCCGTAGTCTACGTTGTTAAAAATAGAAAAAAACTCCACACCAGCTTTTAGATATCAAGCTAGTGCGAAGTTAAATGGATTTGAACTATTGTCTAACATTCATCTACTAGATACAGCTGGAACTAAGGGGAAATAGAGCAAAATGTCATCCACGTAAGTACCCTCTACATTGAATTCTTCTATTAACCTACCCTGTTCCAAAAAACCACAGGTCTGATAGAAACGAAGAGCTTGATCATTAGATGAGAGTACCCGAAGTGACAACTTTCGCTTCCCTAAGGCCAAGGCATGTAATTTTATTCGATCCATTAACGTCTGACCGATATGTCGCCTTTGCCACTGTGGATGAATTGCTATATAGATGTCTAAGACATGGGCGTTGCTCTTCATCGCCGTAGGGGTACAAAATCCTAAATATCCTACTATTCTCTCTCCATCAATCGCTACGAACTGCGAACCGGGGGGATTTCTATGCAAAAACTCTTCAGATGACACAGGCTCAAGTGAACCTGGGGAGTTGGTAGAATTCCATACTTCATTGTCTATATCCACCAACTGCATGGCATCTCTAAATTCAGATAATCTAACTGTAATAACTGAGCTCATCATTTTACTCCACCCTCAACTTTATAGGCTGTATATCACCTCACAGCTCAGCTATAAACTAAGCGGAAGCGAAGAGACCTTGTTCCTGTACATCCAAGCATGTACTACAAACATAGAAAGCGACAGTATTGCTACAATGACAGATAACCATGCTACCGGTACTAAACCCCCTTGATCGTAGAGAACCCCCATCGCATAAGGCCCCAGTACTCTTCCCCCTGCCGAAATTCCCCCAACTAATCCAAGATAAAATGGAGCTGCCTTTGCTGTATGATCGGAGATAAATGCTGGAATGGCTGGCGAGATCAGCATTTCTCCAAACGTAGTCAAGATCATCGCTCCTACAATAGCCGGATAAGTATGGACCGTAAGTATGCATATGTAGCCTGCTAGATAAAATACCGCACTTGCTGCCATCTGCGCTTGAGAAGAACCCGCACAGACTCGTTTGATCCAAGATACAACGGGCTGACCTACAAAAATCAGTATTCCGTTCAAAGTCCATAAAATACTATAGTGCCATTCAGGTGCACCTTTCGAAATCGTGTAGGGTGACACGCCATTGTTCCATATGGAATTTCCGAGCCATAAGAATAAAGAACCTAGTCCCATGAATAGATAAATACGATAATTCATAAGCAGCGTGGACACGCGGAGTCCTTGCGCCGCACTTTTTTTCTTATGAACATGTAGACCGCCTTCTTGCTGCTCTACCTTGTTCAAGTAGACGAAGAAGAATATTGCAAATACAAGACAAGTGAATCCGTTCATTACGAAGCTTAAATGATAGGATATCTGAGCCAACACTCCGCTGAGGGCTGTACCCAGCGCTACTCCAATATTGTTAGCTACATAGATAACATTGAACAATTGCCCACGCCGATCTGCGAACCGGAATCCGACAAATGCTTGAATCGCAGGCATCGACATCGCATTGCTGAATCCACCAAGAAGCAGTAATCCCATGAATAGATGCCAATTTTGACTGCCATAGGGTAATAACAGCAGGGCTAATGCATTTAAAATGAGCGAACCGACGATGAGCCGTTTTACACCTATACGGTGATAGAGTGCCCCGCCAAGTAATTGACCCACGATACCACCAAGTGAATGAATCATAATGGCAAGTCCTGCATCTGTCATCGTTCGTCCAAGCTCTTTGAAGATAAACATCGTAATCAGCGGCCACATCAACGCACTTCCCGCCGCATTAATTAGACTGGCAAGAAGGAAGACTTTGACCTCCTTCGGATAACTCGCTAACCATTTCATAACTAGTAGATACTCCTAACTTATATGCTAAATCTAACTTGATGTCTAAAAGTATCCTTCATTTCCCAGCACCGAGCAAGCACGTCTATTGCCGCTTTACATCAACAGTAGTAGAAAAGAAAACGGCTCCGCCGCCCATATCTGCCAGTCGATCCGGCGTGAGTACATTAGAGCGTTGAGGTTTGCCCGTCTCCTCATTCTCCCACCATAATCCTTGACTAATCACCGTCCCCGGGAGCATTTTGTCAAGTACGGCGGCGCGTACGCGATATTCACCTCGGTCATTCCATACGACAACCTCATCTCCATCTGCGATATGACGATGCAGTGCATCAGATGGATGAATTTGCAGCGTCGGTTCCTTTTCTAATGACGCTAACTTCTTCACATTGGCAAAAGTAGAATTCAAGAAACTATGATTCGGTGGCGAAATGAACATGAGCGGATATTTCGACTCTTTGCCGGGACGACGCTGACCATCATATCCTTCGATCAAAGGAATATAGGTAGGCAGAGGCGGAAGACCAATTTCCTCAAGGGCTTCACAGTACAGTTCGATTTTACCCGAAGGAGTCTTCAGCCGATCTAAATAGTGAATTCTCTCCTCCATATTCAGTTTCACAAAACGCTGCTCTTTCAGCGCATCATACGTGACTCCCTCTAAATAAGGATTGTCCGGGTAATCTAGCGCACTGCGAATCATCTGTTCCTCTGTCTCCCTAAAAGCATCCTCTTCAAAGCCCATCGCAGCGCTTAACAAGGTGAAGGTCTCTACATTCCCCTTACTCTCACCGACGGTTGGGATTATGGGTTCTTGTAGCTGGACATACGTGTGCCAATAGGAATTATAGATATCTGTAGTCTCAAAATTAGACGCTGCAGGTAGAACAATGTCTGCATACTTGGCTGTGTCCGTCAGGAACAGATCATGAACAACCGTGAACAAATCTTCGCGGCGAAGGCCTTCGTCCACCCGACTAGCATCGGGAGCCACCACCGCTGGATTCGCACAATATACAAATAACGCATGAATGGGTGGATCAAGTTCCAACAACACTTCGCCCAGCTGGTTCATACTGACCACTCTAGCATCGGGATTCGGCCTCAATTCCGGACGCTCTAGCGCATTACTGTTCAAACTGGCATAGGCTCCATTGGACTTGAAAGCTCCTCCTCCCCGCTTCAACCATGCACCCGTAAGCGCGGGTAGACAACTGATCGTTCGCACCGTCATTCCGCCGTTGTCATGATGCTGTAGTCCATTCCCTATATGAATATAAGCAGATGGACTTTCCCCATAAAGCTCAGCCAGCTTCACGATATCTTCAGCAGGCACACCTGTAATCGAAGAAACAAGCTCAGGTGTATAGGATTTTACATGCTCTCGAAGTTCTTCATGTCCGAGCGTATATTGCGCCATAAAAGACTCATTTACAAGGTCCCTTTCAAATAAAACATGCATGATGCCTAAAGCCAGCGCCCCATCGGTCCCCGGATACAGCGGAATGAACCAATCCGCACGATCTCCTGTACGGTTTTTGTGTACATCGATCACGATCAGCTTCGCTCCACGCTTGCGGGCCTTCTCGATAAGTGGCACCATATGCATACTTGTACTAACAATGTTCCCACCCCAGACGATAAAGAGTTCAGCGTGCGCCGCATCCTCAGGCACGGTACCTCCTCCGAAACCCATCGTATATTTAAAGCCTGAGCTCCCCGCAGCATTACAAATCCCTTGTTGAAGTATGGAAGATCCCAGCTTGTTAAAGAAACGACGATCCATCCCGTCTACACTCAATATTCCCATATTGCCATAGAAGCTATAGGGTAGAATCGATTCTGATCCATAGGCTGCAATCAGGTCCTTAAAGCGAGATGCGATCTCTTGAACAGCTTCCTCCCAAGAGATTCGTTCGAAGTTCCCCTCTCCTTTTGCTCCTACTCTTCTTAAAGGATACAGAACACGTTCTGGGTGATACACTCGCTCCGTCATGTTTCGGACCTTATTACAGATCGCACCTTGGGTTACAGGATGCTCGGGATTCCCCGTTACTTTTACAATTTTGCCTTCTTCTTTATATAAAAGCAGCCCACATGTATCTGGACAGTCCAGGGGACAGACAGCTGGAAATATGCCATTGGCTTGATTTTTCATTCTACATCCGCTCCTTTAGGGATAACCTTATTACTCTAATATATAAGCTGTCGCCTGAATAAGAAAGGGATTTATGCGGATCACTATATTGGTGTTTCATGTCTAAATCGAGCGGGTATGTAAAGAAGGAAGAACATTTGCCCAAGGAACGATAGATTTTTCTATAGCTCCGATTGGTATCCCGAATTCTCCGCTAGTAGGTATACTCCCCCTATACCTGCTAGCTTGAGAATATATATTTTACATAAGTAAAGCCTTTCCTTAGCCACTCGGGCTTTTGGAAAGGCTTTTTTATGATCTGATGATGGATAATCTGATGATTGAATCAGAACGCTCAGTTACAGCCTTTTAGTGGGAATCCAGAGGAATTGAGCTTGTGATTTTTTCTTGTTGAACATGCCCTTGATGTAGAAAAGCTACATAATATGCTCCGGCAACAAAGAGGCTTCCACCTACCAAGTTGCCTAGCCAAACAGGGATGAAGTTCATGAGATAATCCATCCACGTAAAGTGACCTGCAAAGATCGCGGCGGGAATCAAAAACATGTTCGCCACTACATGCTGAAAGCCAATGGCTACAAAAGCCATCGTCGGGAACCAAATGCCCAGCATTTTGCCGCTATACGAATCTGCTCCATAGGATAACCAAACCGCAAGCGCTACTAGCCAATTACATCCAATGCCAGATATAAAAGCTTGCAAAAAACTTGCCTCTAGCTTGTGCCCTGCTAATTGAGTCACCAAGGTTAGATAAGGCCCTTGCTCTGTAAGCCCTACAATGTGACCAAATAAATATGCTACAGCAATGGCCCCGGCAAAGTTGCTCACCGTAATGATGATTAGGTTGCGTAGAACAGCTAGCGAAGTTATTTTTCCTACAAATCTAGACAGGGGAACAGCCATCATATTACCTGTTAGGAGTTCGCCGCCTGCAAGCAGAACTAAGATGAGTCCTACGGGGAATACCGCTCCACCTATTAAAGACCCCAAGCTTCCCCAACTGGCTGGTAAGTTGGCAGTTACTCGAATATCCAACAGATAACCTATCGCAATAAAGGCGCCTGCCAGACCACCCAAAATCATCGATGATGCCAGAGAAAGTCCAACTTTATGCTTCCCGTAATCGGCTGTTATTTCAGCGATTTGCTGAGGTTTAAGATAAGCCATGAGATCTGCACTCCTTTGAAAAACGCTTTGATACTTCTACTATATCGAATAGTATTAGGAGATATTGTGATATATATCACATACATTAAAACAATGTTCACGCTACGTTAAAAGTTTGCTGTTTAGGCTCCTCGTTGGTTTGTGGAACTTGTTCCTGTATAGTTCGACTAACTTTATTATGTTCCTGTATTTAAAAAGATATAAAAAAAGGACAGCAGTCTCTGCTGTCCTTAGCTATTTAATTTCTGGTTTTGTATTTTTATCTTTCATAAGGACCCGTAGGCTAATTCTCTTATCTACTTTATACCTGCACGAACTGCTTCACACTAGGCACAGGAGGCAATGCTCCTAGACCCGCTGTATTTAAGAAATTCCATGGTTTGTTGTAATGCGGTTGGAAGAAGAAATCCACAAAGGCTAACTGTTCCATGGTCATTTTATTCTGAATACACACTGAAATGGTGTTAATGGATTGCGTGAGATCTGCCTTAGACATGAGCTGAGCACCCAGAATACGACGTGTGCCTTTCTCAAAGACGACTTTCAAGGTAACTAATTCATGGGTTGGCATGAACTCGGGACGGTAATTCTCCCGAATCGTCACGGCATCCGCATCTATTCCTTCTGCCTTCGCTGCAAGTTCCGTTAAACCCGTTGCTGCAATATTGTCTTCATAGATCTTAATTCCCGAAGTCCCTTGCGTACCCATATAGGACACTGTTGGCTTGATCAAGTTGCGAGCAACTAATGTACCCATCCGTACGGCATTTGTTGCAAGCGGGATATAGGCTGGTTTCTGTGTCGGATTGTAAAATACAGCACAGCTGTCTCCTGCCGCATAGACATCTTTTTTGCTGGTCTCCATATATTGATTAACAACAATGGCTCCGTTGGGCAGCATGTTGACTTGATCTTTGAGCAGTTCGGTGTTCGGACGGAATCCGATACAGAGAATGACTAAATCCGCTTCATATTCTCCGCCTGTAGTGACGACTTTGGTCACCTTGCCGTCTTTTCCTTCAAAACGTGTTACCTTCTCTTGCAGCGCAAGTCGAATGCCGTGATCTTGCAAATTCTTTTCCGTAGCTTCCGTAAATTCAACATCAAGATACTTGTTAAGAATACGTTCCTCAGCATCAATTAACGTAACTTGCTTCCCGTTCAACTGAAATGCTTCTACAAGTTCCACGCCAATGTATCCTGCGCCTACGACCACTACGTGTTTTGCTTTTTCAGCTTTTTCAATAATTGTATTAGAGTGATTGTAGTTCTTCGAGAGCAAAATGTTATCCAGTTCGCTGCCCTCGAATTTAGGAATAATAGGCCATGATCCGGTCGTTACAATGAGTTTGTCGAACGTGTCATCCATCTCTTCACCTGTAACTACATTGCGTGCCCGCAAAGTTTTGCGGTCTGTATCTACAGCAATAACTTCATGGCGCATCTTCGTATCCACACCTAGCTCAGCTAGTTGTTCCGGCGAAGAATAAAATAATTCCTGCGGATTCTGAACCATTCCCCCAACATATAATGCGATCCCACAAGATAAAAAAGAAATATTATCATTACGTTCATATACGGTAATCTGAGCTTCTGGGTATAATTTGGCGGTATTTACAATGGCTGCGGTTCCTGCATGAGTACATCCGATAACGGCTACTTTCATTTATAGTTCCTCCTCCAAAATAGTAAGCATTATTATGTGAAAAGTTTCACCTATAAACCTTTGATTTTGTGAATTAATTCACCTTATATTCTTATTATAGTGTGATATTTTTCACAATGCAACTGTTTTAAGCCCTTTTCTAATAATGTTCACATTTTTAACCTATATTCGTGGTAGAGGTCATCGAAAAAAATTCTTGCAGCCGCCTTCTAATATTTGGGGTGGTGGTTCGCCTAGGTAGTAATTTAATTTATGAAGCAAGTCGTTCAGGGCATACGAAATCCCTGCATGTAAAGTGTACCCTTGGCCTGCGCATCTTATCCTGCATAGAAGGATTTAAGTTAGGGTAATGCATAATTGAGTATGATATGCTATTCATTAATTAAAGGAGGCGATCATATGGATATCGTATTTGTCGCAGGAGCGCATGGGGGAACGGGTCAACGAATCGTACGTGAGCTACTTCATTGTGGATATAAGGTGCATGGACTGGTCCGTAATCAAGAGCAAGCGGATGTACTAGAGGCCATGGGAGCTAGGGCATTTGTAGGAGACTTGACAGGATCATTCTCAGCAGGGTTAAAAGAAGCGGATGCTGTCATTTGTGCGGTTGGTGCGGGAATGAAAGGAAGACCCGAGGAGGTCGACCACTTAGGAACTGTCAGACTCATTGAACAGTCTGTGATCGACGGCGTAGAACGTTTTGTGCTCATTAGTTCAATTGGAACTCTTTATCCTGAACACATGCCTGATATGCTGAAGCCTTTCTTGCTTGCCAAGCGTCAAGCTGAGAAAGTTCTGGAAGAAAGCACACTAGTTCATACGATTATCCGTCCGGGCGGTCTTACCAATGAAGAGGGTACGGGGAGAATTCATGCTACTGTTGAGCCTGGTCTAAACGGGATCATCTCTCGGGACGACGTAGCTAGAGCTGCTGTACTGTCTCTTACACAATCCAAAACGGATGATGCTGCCTTTGACCTTGTGGGCGGTGATACACCTGTCGCAGAAGCTTTAGCAGAACTCAAAGTGTAACGTGATTCGAATGTCACTTTTATGAGCATATTCATGATTGTGTTCGAACATATTAAGGGGACACCAATAGTAAAGTGGTAATCAGCCGTACACAATTCCACAATTATTTCAATATTTCTATACAATTCAGCATACTCCAGAATTATTGACAAAGAAAAACCACCCGCAAGGGTGGCTTTTTCGTGCAGTGCAGCTATTTGAATTCAGCCAAGCTGTTTTATTTAATCTATTCAGTAGGGGACATTTCCCACTTTTACATCTACAACTAATCTAATTGCCAAACTGTGGAGATTCACTTTAGTGTGACTACCGACTTCCAATTCCTGCGGAAACAACACTGTGATGGGTTTCCCGAACAGGTATTATGGCAGCCTGATGAACTTCGGCAGTCCGGGAAGCTAGATCATAGGGAAGACATAAGGGAACCCCACTACGTGGGTCCGTTACGATATCTGCCTCAATTCCAAATACTTCGCGCAGTACATTCGTCCTGACCACTTCCTCCGGGGAACCCGAAGCAATCGCGCGACCTTGCTTAATAGCAATTACATGATCCGCATAACGAGAAGCATGATTCAGATCGTGTACCACCATGATGATGGTTCGATTCTCTTCGGTATTCAGCCGTTCTAACAAATGCAGCACTTCAAGTTGATGAGCCATATCTAGGAATGTCGTGGGTTCATCCAAGAATAGGATATCCGTTTCTTGTGCAAGTGCCATCGCAATCCACGCGCGTTGACGTTGCCCGCCAGATAATTGATCAATTGGGCGATCTGTGAATTCCACCATTCCTGTAGCTTCAATAGCCCAAGAAATAACTTTCCGATCTTCAGCTCTCATCGCTCCGAATCCTTTTTGATACGGAAAACGCCCGTACGATACGAGTTCATGCACCGTGAGTCCCTCAGGAGCTGTTGGGTTCTGCGGCAATATCGCAAGCTGCTTCGCCACTTCACGCGTAGATTGTCTGTGAATGGATTTGCCATCAAGAAGTACGCTTCCAGCTTTGGGTTGCATAATCCGAGCCATGGTTTTGAGTATGGTTGATTTCCCAGAACCGTTTGCACCCACAAGCGCTGTAATCTGACCTTTAGGAATTTGAATGTTCAAATCTTCTACAATTAATCGATCTTCATAAGCTATGTCTAAATGGGAGGTCTGTAAAGACATCATCCTCATCTTCCTTTCCGAGTGGACATTAGGTATCTTAAAGATACTGATAATCATTATCATTTGTCAACCTTGAATTCAATCCATCTTTATGTACATGAGGATATTTAAAAATAGGCATAGCAAAAAGCAGCCTCCTTTTAGAAACTCAGGAATGCTGCTTGTTCATTGCTATATATGATTAATTAGCGGATTGAGCTAGACGAACTAACAGATGCGCTAATTTGTGGCGTTGATCTTGATCGCCAACTTTCCACAGTTCTTGAAGAAGTTTCTCTTCGCGATTGCGAGGTTCTTCGTTCTCAGCAAGATATCCAGCTACTTTTTCAGCCGTTTTTGCGAGCAACTCTTCGCTCAGTCCAAGACTTTGACCCAATTGAATTTTTTCCCCAAGATACTTCTTAAAGGATTCAAAATTGCTCAAAATCTCTTCTTTTTTCTCTCCATCCATGTGGCTGATTGCATTATCAACTTTGTTTAAAGTAAGTTCGCCTTCCTTGTTCACAACATGTTCTTGTTCTGACATGGTTGATTGCCTCCTTTAATTGAGTGAATACATAGTAACAGGTACGTCATAGTAACATAACCCGCCCGCCTCATGGATGAATCAAAAAATCATATTCTATTTACCCGATACAGGAATTACTTCGTAGTATTCTTCTAAAGTAATACCTTGACTCATAACCGTCTTCGCAATATCTTCCCCTACATAACGAATATGCCATGGTTCATACTTGTATCCTGTTACGCTATCCTTCCCTTTCGGGTAACGGATTACGAATCCATAGTCTGCAACGTGTGCCGCAAGCCATTTAGCTTCTGGTGTGCCCCCAAAGCAATCCTCTGCCGCACATCTCCCATTGCTTCCTGAGACGTCTATAGCCAGCCCCGTCTGGTGCTCACTGTGACCTGGAACGGCACTGTATGTCTTAGCTTTGGCTTCACCGTCACGCTTCACATAGCGGTTAAATAGAGCAATTTGTGTTTGCTCCGAGCGGTAAGCAGAGACGCCGGCCAAGTAAATCTTATCTTTTTTGGCAGCTGCAAAAAGCTTCTCTAACGCAGACGCTGCCTCTTTGCGCATCTTGCGCTTCTCTATCTTTTCTTTGAAAGTAAAAGGAACATTCGGATACACAAGATCCGTAGGTACATACCCGTCAGGTAGGGCGAATTTCTTATTCACCAACACCATTTCGCTCTTTGGATCTGCCCATGCTTGCTGGCTCGGCTTATCTTTTGAAGGCTTAGATGGATTTTTAATGGCCGCTACCGTTCCGCTGCTCCCCGAACTCGGGGTCTCCCCTTGAGCATCATCATTCGGAGCTGGTGCAGGATCGGTAATTGCGCTAGATGAGGAACTGGCTAGCTTGGACTCATTACCACAGCCTGTGACCAGCATAACTGTTGCAAGCAATACCGCCGTTGCTGCACCAGGCAAGCGCAGCAATCTCCAGCCACTACGGGTAACTTTTTTAGCATCAGTATTTAGGAACCTTAGGTTACGTAACTTCATTTGTGTCTCCTCTCCCTCTCAAAGATGATAGAAATTCAGCTCCCTTTATAGTAAAAAAGCTGAGATTTAACGCTTCCCGCCTTTACGGCTGCGGTCTGATGAGCCGCTATTACGGCCACCTGAACCCGGGAACTGCGGCCGGGAACCACTACTGCCTGTGCTACGTGAAGTGGAGCTAGCCCCGCGCCCCGTTGAACTAGAACTGCGGCGTCCATTTCCAGAGGCAGCTTCATACCCGCTACTGCGTTCACTGCGGCTAGTTCCGCTGCTGCGCTCACTACTGCTACGTTCACCACGTCCACCCATACTCCGCTCACCACGGCTACTGCTGCGTTCACCGCGTCCGCCTGCACTGCTACTCCGAGGGTTGCTGCTCCGTCCGCCGCTACGGCCACCACTTCGTCCACCTGTGCTATTCCGATCACTGCGACGTGAGGATGCGCCTGCATCTGAACCTTTGCCACGGCGAGGTCCGGCTTCTTCCTTAAGGGAAGTTGTCTTCTTGGATGGCGTAAATGCATGTTCACCTGCTTCGTACTTTTGGCGATCCAGACGCTGATCAATACCCCGCTCCAAGTTGCGCAGTTCATGTACATCATGCTGTGTTACGAAGGTTACGGCTACACCTTTACCTCCAGCACGCCCTGTACGTCCAATACGGTGAATATAACTTTCATGGTCATGCGGAAGGTCGTAGTTGAATACATGTGTAACACCCTCCACATCAATGCCCCGTGCTGCTACATCCGTTGCCACAAGCAGTTGAAGTTTCGCTTCACGGAAGGCACGCATGACTTGCTCCCGCTTAGCTTGGGACAGATCTCCATGAAGTTCATTGGATGCATAACCCTTTTCTTGTAGAGCTTCATTGAGCATCTTGGCTCTACGTTTAGTGCGGCAGAAAATGACAGCAAGATATGGACGATCTCGCTCTATCATATCGATTAGAGCATTTTCTTTATTTCGATCCGTACATTCAATGACAAGCTGGCGAATATGCTCTCTTGGAATTTCTGATTTCGTAGCAATCCGCACATCTCTAGGACTTTTCATATACGATTTCGCTAAATGTTTTACTTTCTCTGGCATCGTCGCTGAGAACAGCATCGTCTGACGACTCCGTGGTATCGATTGAATAATCGATTCGACCTCTGTCAGGAAACCCATGTTCAGCATTTGATCCGCTTCATCCAATACCAATTGTCTGACCTTATCAAGCTTGAGAGAGCCGCGGCGCATGTGATCTAGCAAACGACCGGGCGTTCCAATAATGATCTGACATCCCCCTTGAAGCTTGCGCAATTGACGCTCTACATCTTGCCCACCATAAGCCGCAAGAACAGAGATACCGGGTTTAGCTGTAACTAACTTCCGAGCTTCCGCCGTAATCTGAATAGCAAGCTCACGTGTAGGAGTAATAATTAACGCCTGTGCATTCGGGAGATCTGCGCGCAGGCGCTGCATGATAGGAAGTAGGAAAGCGAGCGTCTTTCCTGTTCCTGTTTGCGCTTGCGCAATCAAGTCTTCGCCAGCTAGGAGAAGCGGAATTGCCGCTTCTTGAACGGGCGTGGGCTTCACAATGCCCTGTTCTCTTAAAATAGGATATAAATCAGGGAGCAAGTCCCAATCTTGAAATGTAGTCAATAGTTTCACCTCATAGTTAGATAGCCTGTGTCTAGCAAGCCTCGATGCATCTGTTCATTGTACTTTGTTTCCTGTTATATCGGGTAACAATTCTTTTATTTCTATTCTGGTAGTTCGAACCATCCTACCATTGTACCAAGGATTCCCTCCACAAACAAAAGACCGGTCTGCCCACATTCGCGTGGCATTCCGGCCATTCCTTTGTGCTTAACCTGAAATTCTTGCGGCCCATTTGGCAGCTTGAAGTACCATTTTACGATACATGGGGTGCTGAAAAGCTGGTTGATCATTACCCGGCATGAGGTACACAACTCTTCCCAAACCATACGTATGCACCCAAGCAGCGGGAAGCCATTCTTCTCCGCTTTGATACTCTAACAATATCGTCTTATCTGTGAATGGATCAAATTCAAAACGGTAAGGCTCATCCTCAATCTCAAAGGATTCAATGCCTTCCATAATGACGTGCTGCGGATCTGCAACGCGCATGGAAAGCTTACTGCGTGCAGGATTCACACTATGTCTTGCACCCATTAGCTGAGCGATCTCATTACGCTTATCTATAATAATTCCGTTGTGCAGTACCAATAGACCTCCGCCGCCACTCACGAATGAGAGCAGTCCACCTGTCTGCTTCAGACTCAGCTTCTCAGACCACCGATCTAGGTATGATATGCACAAATCGTACGTGCCCAGATTACTGAATTCGAACATATTCTTGTTCTCAGAACACTGCACACTCATCCAGTCTTGCAGCGTATGTGTTATTTCAGCATCTACGCCTTGGAGTGGATGAAATTTAGGATGGGTGTAGTCCCCAATCAATAAAGCTTTCTTTTTATTCATAACTATTCCTCCTGAATTCAGGGATCAGGCATCACGAGCCGATTAGCCCATCTTCTTGAGTTCGTAGAAAGCCTCAGCCTCCCCGGCATAATAACGGGATAACTCGACCATCATACTTCCCATACGTTCTTCGCGAGGGGCTACGATTCGGGGTATACCCGCTTCAACTAATCCCTGCGCCGTGATTTTGCCAACCGCTACCGCGGTAACGGGTCCACTTAGAGCTTCGTTCAGCTCTTCTGCTTGCCCTTGTCTACGTGCAAATTCCATTAAAAATTTCACCTGAGGTGCGCTGGTGAAGGTTACGGCATCTACATGCCCTTGCAGTATATCTTGTAAAAGCAGTTCCAATGCTTCATCTGGAGGTGGCGTATGTTTGTAAGGTAGAATCTGTCTCGGTTCTGCGCCTTGCTCTTTCAACCAGTCCACAAGTTTAGGGGCGGGGTCTCCATGAAGCTGGATCATGACATTCTTTCCTAGTAAAGAATATGCTGAGAATGAGCGAATCAGGCCATCGGTACTTCCATCATCATCTCGAACGACCGGTTCTAGCTTTCTCTTTTTTAGCGCATTAACAGTCTTATATCCTCTAGCTGCAATGGGCGTCTTCTGTAGATTCTCCCAGAATGCTTCAGCTATCCCCATATCTTCCGCAATATCGAACAAAGCTTCAATTCCTACACCCGTTGTAAAGACAGCCCAGTCAGGAGGATGACTTATCCAGTCCACAAGACCATTTCGCAGCTCCAGATCATCCAAGAACACCGTGCCTTGTGCGGGACGAAACAGTGGAATGCCTCCCATATTTTCTACAAGTTTGCCTAATTCCTGTGCTTTTCTAGGTCCTGTTAGTGCAATGCGTTTTCCCTCAAGTCTTCTAGCCAAACGTATGCTCCCCCTCATGCCTTGATCCGTAGATTGCCTGCTCTCAGCTTATACGACTCTTTCAGCGATGTAAATGCTAAAAAAGACCCTTATTTCTCATCATTCAACTTCCCTCTAAAAAAGAGGGGAGACAGTCCACAGACTGTCCCCCTATAAAAAAATATGAAGGATACAAAAGCTCGAATTATCACATAAAAGCATGAAGCAGACTTATTATCTTCTCATCTGACTAAGATACATTTACAACCTTTTAGTCCACTTTAAAACGGCTGATCTGTAGCGATAAGTCTTCTGCCATACGGCTAAGCTCAGCAGCTGATGAGGCGATCTCTTCTACAGAAGCGAGCTGTTCTTCGGCCGCCGCTGAAATATTGTGCGTGAGTTCAGCCCCGCTCTCCGAGATGCTTCTCACCTGCTCAATGGATTCCGCTACCTCAGTAGCTCCTTGAGTTAAGTGTAGCGCAGCCTGAGTCATATCGACAATCTGCTTGGATGCCGATTGAACAGCCTCCCGAATGACGTTAAAGGATTGGCCCGAAATATCAACGGCCTGCGACCCTTCGTTCACTCGAATTCTCGCATTTTTCATGATAACCAAGGCTTCTTCCATCTCCGATCGAATGGTTGTGACCTGGTCTTGAATCTGAGATGCCGATTGCGATGAACCTTCTGCAAGCTTACGTACTTCCGACGCCACTACGGCAAATCCGCGTCCATGTTCACCAGCTCTAGCAGCTTCAATAGAAGCATTCAATGCCAATAGATTCGTTTGTTTTGCCATAGCTGCAATCCCTTGTACTGTACCTCCAATTTGCTCTACTCTATGGTTCAGATTCTGAATTGTAGTACTGAGCTCCTCGAAGGAAAGATGAATACCGTCCATTTTTTGCACAACGGTAGCTGATGTGGCGGTACCTCCTTCAGCTATGTGAGAAGCCTCCTGCATCACGTTAGTGACTTCCTGCATATGATCTGATATCGAACGGGCTTCTTGACTCATACTATCGATAATCTCCACACCTTGTTCTACACTATGAAGTTGCTGCTGACTTCCAGAAGCTACTTCCTGAATATTTACCGTAACATGCTCGATCGCGCGAGTCGTCTGCTCGGCTCCTGCTGACAGTTGCTCTGCGGAAGCAGTAACTCCATGAGATGTATCTCTAACCTGATCAATCATCTCTCTAAGACCTTTAACCATAATGCTGAAATTGACTGCGAGATCTCCGATTTCATCATTTTTATCCGGCACCACATTTACGGTCAGGTCTCCAGCACTCACTTTCTTCGTCTCCTGTTGCAGCTTGCGAATGGGACTAATAATAGAGCGAATGATAAAAGCTACAACCATTCCGCCAAGCAAAAGACAACCCACAAGAACGGCAATCGAAATATAGAAGCTTTTTGAGGCAATTTTGTTAATTTCTACTTGATCTCTAAACCCAGCAACAACCCAACCCGTCTTGGCATTCGTAATAGCTTGTAGCCTCAGAGCTTCATTCTTGTTCGTATATTTCAGACCTACAGGAGCCCCTTTGGACTGCATAAGCAGTGGAATAAAAGATTCTTTGGCTTCCTTAGCTGCTTGGTCTTTAGGCCCAATAACGTAATGCTTCTGCTGATCTACCACCAGTACATATCCTGACGTACCGAGCTTCATGTTCAGTTGGTTATTCAAATAATGTAAATCGAGCGTCATGACTACTACCCCAGAACCATCGGATAGTTTGCGGGAGATGAAAAGCACAGGCAGGTTATCTTTGGTCAAAGAGGCGTTACTTACTATAGTCTGATCGGGGTGTGCTAGCGCACTCGTGTACCACGACTCCTGCTTAGGATTGGCATAGACGTAAGCCGTTGACCCCTTTTTCCCTTGAATAGCAACGCCTTCATCCGTAACAATAAATACATTATCGATATCTTTGTTAAGTCCTAGATAATTAGATATATTTCCAACGATGACCGCTTCTCCCGCGGCACTCATCGGAACGGAAGCGAACTGCTTCGCAATAAAATCCGTATCATCCGTTTTGTCTTTTATTTTCTCCGTTAAGGTTTTATCTGCTAGTTTGACATTTTCCTGAATGTCTTGGACCAGCTCAGAAAAGAGTGAATCCGTTGATACACTGAAAATAATACCACCAATAATAAGACTGGGGATCACTAACAAGCAGGTAAAACTAACAATGAGGCGTTTGCGAATGGTATATCTTCTTTTTTCTCGTACTTTCAAGCGAATAGCTCCCCCTATGTCGGCACATGCCAATCTGTGATCTTAGATGTTAAATCTGTGAATGAGTTGCTTCAAATGATCTGCCGAGTCATGCAGCGAAGCAGAGAACGTCGCAATCTCCTCCACGGAGGCCAGTTGCTCTTCAGTTGCCGCAGACAACGTCTGTGTATCCACAGCCGATTGCTCAGCAGAAGCACGGATCTCCATCATTGAATCTGTGACTTCTCCTGCTCCTTCTGCCAATAAAGTGGCAGCTTGAGATACTTCCTCCATTTTCTTCGCCACGTCTCGCACAGCTCTACGAATTCGAGAGAAGCTCCGCCCTGTAGTATCCACGGCAAGAATTCCTTCTTCTACGCGGTGAACCGCATGGTCCATCTCACTAGCTGCCCGGTCCACTTCATGCTGAATACCCCGAACTATCCGAGCGATTTCACCAGCGGATTGTTCTGACCCTGAAGCCAGCTTCCGTACTTCGGAGGCTACGACAGCAAATCCTAGGCCATGCTCTCCGGCTCTAGCGGCTTCAATGGAAGCGTTCAGAGCAAGTAGATTCGTCTGCTGTGCAATATCTGTGATGACACTGACAATTCCCCCGATTCGTCCAGTGTGACTTTTTAGTTCGGATATAATTTGATTTAATTCTCCCACAGTCTCATGAATATTTTGGATCTTCTCTACGACAAGAATGACCGACTGATTGCCATCTTCCGCGCTTTGAAGGGTTTGTGCTACTTTGCCCGAGACCTCGTCTAGATGGCTTGAGATCAGCACGACTTTACCTGTCATGTCTTCTACTCGCCCTGTACTATGCTCAATGCTTCGAACTTGAAGTTCACTGCCCGCTGCAATATTCTGAATAGCTACAGATACATGTTGTAAAGCTTGGCTTGTCTGGTCTGCCCCTGCTGACATCTGCTTAGCGGAGTAGAACACTTGCCCCGTATTCTCTCCTAGTTCAGTTAAAGTATCTGTAAGATGATCCACGGTAAGCTGTACATGCCGGGCGATCTGTCCCCATTCATCTGTACGCTGCTGGCCAGCTACTTGCTGCTTCAAATCCCCCTCGCTAATCTGTACAATCGATTTGTCGAGCAGATGCAAAGGCTTCGTGATGCCCTGAATGGTTCCCCATGCAATAAGTGCACCTATCACAGCTGAAGTTATCCCTGCTCCTAAGCCTGAAAAAAAGCTGTACAAAAGAAGAGGTATAAGAATTACGGCGCCAAAGGCAATAATTAACCTGCGTTTTATCGAGATGCTAGTCATGATGCTTTGCCCCTTTCCTATTCATTTTTATAGCTTACAAAGAATAGACCCGAGTGAGCCGTATGTCAGTTCTTGGTGGCATTTCTATTTTTATATCGGTATTCTTCATCTCTTTCTCAAGTCAAATTGCAAACAATTTTGTGGTGCACACGAAAAAAAGCTGATCATAAGTATGACCAGCTTACACTCATATATATTTATTTAATCCGCCATCCGGTAGCCTACTCCACGAACCGTTGTAATATAGCTAGGTTCGGATGCGCGATCTCCAAGTTTTTTGCGCAGACTCTTGATATGCACATCCACTACATTACTTCCCCCTAGAAAAGAAGTCTCCCATATGTCGCTGAGCAAATCTTCACGAGTCTGCACAGCTCCTTCACTAAGTAGAAGCTTCACTAAGAGATCATATTCTGTCTTGGTTAGTTCAATCTTGGCTCCGCTCCGATAGACAGACATCTTCTTGCGATCAATCCACAAATCTTTGTATATGGCAGGCGAGGTTCCAGTTAAGAGCAGTGAAGAAGGAGCTTTCTGTTCACGGTTTCGAATAATGCGCTGCACGTGGTATAGCACCTCTTGGGATCTACCAGGCCACACCATTAATTCTTGTTGCTTCAGCTTGTCACCTAACTCAGACAGCATGGATTCTTTTATTAAAAATAGTGTCGGTACCCCAGAGAACTCTTGCTGCACCAATGTTTGTAGCGTGCTTTCTTCATCTGTGGTCCTTAATGAGGTCATATCAAAAATGAGTAAATCCGCAGATTGCGCATTTCGTAGCCCCTGATCCAGATGATGGAATACCATGACATCAAAACAACCATCCGACAAATCGCGAACTAGCTCATGAACGCCTCTAGGAAAGGCACTAATCAGAAGAACTCTTTGTGTTACAGGACAATAGTCTAGCTGTTCAATAGATGTTATTTCTTCAGTAGACACTGTGCACATACCCCCCCGAATACGACATGAGCGTGATGCACGTCATAACCCGTTTCGGCGGCCACATGGTGTGTCCAAGATTCCGGCACGGCAGACATGACTTCATCCACTCGCCCACATACTTCACATATAATATGCTGGTGATCGTCCATCTTGGCATCATATCGACTGGCCGCCTCACCTAGCTTTAATTCCCGTATCATTTCTTTATCTGTTAAATAACGAAGTGAATTATAGACCGTACCATAAGCGAAGCTGAATCCCTGCTCAACCAGCCGATTCATTACTTCGGCCGCCGTAGGGTGATCCTCCGAAGCCCGCACCACATCATATACGGCTTTACGTTGAACCGTAAGATTTAATGTTTTCACTATACTCATTCCCTTAATTGAATTTAGAATAAGTATAAATATAAGTGTATGCTTTGTCAATGGTAACCGCATGCTATTCCCGTTGTCATCACATAATATAAATCTAATCTAACCCAGGAGGAATGATGATGTTAAGAAAGTATGTGGTCATCTTGAGCCTCGCCATCTCTTCTTATGCCTATCTTGTGCTTATGGATGTAATTACGGGAATTGGATGGCAGTCCAGCTTTGTTAATGCTCCTTATCAATTATTTGCACTGAGCGAGAAGATTATGGCCTTAGTACTGCTTGGCTTTCTCGTGGTTCCTGATATCTATACCGTCATCCGCGCACGTAAAAACAAATCTCAATCTCCTGCTGACTCCTCTTCTTGAGGTTTCCCTCTGTTCCGCTTGCTATAGATCCACCCAGCTACGAAAAGAAGAAGAGGAAATACCACAAAAAACACAGGGGAAGCGGTATATAGAACCTTGGACCCTTCCTCTAAATGCTCAGGCATACTCTGGGCAACCACAAGGGAAAGACCCCAAATAATCAAAGCTACAGGATAAATTAACTTTCGATAAGGAATACCAGATAAGCTGGATGTTCCTATAAGCGCAGCAAAGAAATATATAGCTACTTTAAAGAAATCACCAATAATTAACGTCATGACAACCAGAATATCGTTACGCTGAATAAACTCTGTTATCGATGCCTTGCTGATCGTGGTCATTAGAGGTAATGGAGCCCGGCTAGCCATATCTACACCAAGTACCGCAATATTGATTGAAGATATAAAGCTTAAAACCAAGCCAGCGATAAGTATAGATAGATACCCGGCTTTAATTCCTAATTTTCCATGACTAAGAAAAGGTAGGATACTCGCAAAACACACAACTTCTCCAAAAGGAAATGCATAGTCTTGTTGAATGACTGCCTTCCACACAGGGCCAAATCCATCTTCCAGCATAGGCAGCAGGCGCTCCCAGTGAATGATATCCGAGAACACCAAGAGAGACAATGTGAATAGACCTATTATTAATTCGAGTACCATGAACAACAGTGCAGTTCGTGCCAGTACTTCAATTCCTTTGTGGAGGACATAAGCAACAGAGAGAATCATCAACGCATTAACTACGGATAACGGAGTCTGACGTAGGGTGGAAGACAGGATCAGAGTTCCTCCATCTCGTAGATCACGGCTCGCCACATAGATGAAGAAAACCATATAGAGCATACTTACTATCGTACCCGCTACTTTACCAAGTAGAATTTTATTGTAATCCGTTGGCAGCATCTCGGGGAACAAACGATACAAATAGCTAAAGCCCCAGAATATAAATAAACCAAAGACTGTACCCAGCAAAATTGCCATCCACGCATCTCTGCCCGCAGTTAATCCGAGGTTAACTACCAGTGCCGTACCAAATTGAAAGAGAATCATCAGCGAAAAAAATTGGTAGGGAGAACATTTTATTTTTTCCATAGGGTTCACCTCACTTCGTCTGATCTAACTTGTAATGATAGGATTTATTTCTCATCTCTGCACTACGAATCACTGTATGAACTTCACATGTAATCTTCGTTACTGGGAATAAATCTCCCCACTGCGCCCTTACTTTTTTCCACATTTTTGGGTTTTCTCGTTCTAGTAGATCTCCAAACTCAAATATATCCGTGTGTAGACGTTGAGCTTTTTTAATAGATGCCTCAATCATCTGCTGGATGTTCTGATCGACCTCATGCTGTAATTTTGTTAAATTATCTGCATTTGTGATATCCATAGAACAATCGAGTTCTCTTATGTTCGCTTGAGCACGGACATCCAGATGAATCTTAGGATGAGTGGGATCACCTAAGTCGCCCTTGCGCTTCGTAATCGATCGGATGATAGAGTAACTCACATTCCCTTTGAGCTTGGCACAACCCGTAACAAGAACGGTCTGCTTCATATGATTATTCGCCCAGGTCACACCTCGGCTCTGCTCGGTATCCAGCCACCCTACAAGCTTGTCCTTACGAAATGCAGCAATACCAGATAGAGCAAGAACGCTTGGCGTGTCTACCTGCTGAATGTTGGTGCTTTTGGAGGCGTCCTCAATGTTTCCTTCAATCTCTACCCCATTAATTACAGGGCCGCCACCGCTTGCCTGCATTCCACGAATAATATCGTCGATCTGTACCCGGTAGTTGTAGCCTAGTAGCTTAGAAGCAGCGTCAGCCTTCTGAAATAGATCACCGGATGGAATTTTGCCAAGTGGGGTTAATACACTCATAACATCTGAGGCTTGCTGCCCTCTTGCAATGAAGACAAGGGAAGTCGATCTGACTTGAGCATCTCTCTCTAAAAAATCGAGGAGATCTCGTATGCCATGGCGTGCCAAATCTTCTGAGATCACAATGGCTGAGATATGGCCCAAAGAAAGATATCGGGGCACTTTACGGGACGTATTACGAACCGCTTCAAAAATGGTCTTTCCCTCTCCTTCGTACACCGAGACCGGAGTGCCGCCACGGCTCGTCTTGCCTGAGATTTCATCCGCCACAATGACCTGAAGCGTAGCCTTGATTCGCTCTTCCTTTCCAGGAATAATATCCATAGCTACCCCGGATACCACCGCTCTACGGTTCAATTCAATACTGTCCCAACATCCTGTAATAAGGACAAGTAGACCTAGGGTGAGCAGCACACGTACATATTTCATGATTCAGATGTGCCTCCTTGCTGTTGAGGCTTAGGAGAAGCGGAGGAGTCCTCGTCTTTTCTTGTTCCCCATTGTCCGGGTGTGGTCTGATTCGACACATTGGAGGAATTCACATGTAACTTATTCTCCGCATTGCGTTCCCCCTGGATCTTGCTTGTCTTTTTCTTCTGTCCCTTGCTATTCAACATCCAATAAGGGAAGAGAAGCACCGCGTCTTTCTGACTAGATAATACAAAAGGACTAAATGGCGCCATATAGGGGATTCCAAAGGATCGGAGACTATTCATATGAGCGACCAATACAATAAGGCCCAAGGTGATGCCATAAAAGCCAAAAAGCCCAGATAGAACCATGAAGGCAAACCGAATAATGCGACCCGCAATCGCCAAGTTATAGGCCGGAACAGCGAAGCTTGCGATCCCAGTCAGCGAGACTACGATAACCATGACGGGCGTTATAATACCAGCTTGGACGACCGCCTCCCCCAAAATAAGTGCCCCTACAATAGATACCGTCTGTCCGATTGCTCTTGGCATCCTTACTCCCGCTTCCCTTAGAATTTCAAAGGCAATCTCCATAAGCATCGCTTCCACGAAGGCGGGGAACGGTACCCCTTCTCGCTGCGCCATTAAGCTAATTAGAAGCTGAGTAGGAATCATCTCGTAATGAAATGTGGTTAAGGCAATATAGACGGCCGGCCCAAGGAGCAAGACAATGAAACATAGATACCGTACTAACCGCATCAAGATGGCAATATCGTAACGCTGACTATAATCCTCCGCAGACTGAAAAAACTGCGCAAACACGACAGGCATAATCAGCACAAAAGGGGTGCCGTCTACAATCAGTACAACCCTTCCCTCCAAGAGATTACTAACCGCCGTATCCGGTCTCTCCGTATTAAATACGGTGGGGAATGGAGTGAACGTATGATCCTGAATAAATTCTTCAATGTAAGCCGATTCAAGGACTTCATTGATCTCAATGCTGCTCAAACGCCTGCGGACTTCATCTACCAGGCTCTGCTCCGCAATAGTATGTACATACAGCATTGCTACATCCGTCTGCGAGTTCTTCCCAATCTTAATTGTCTCTAACCAAAGATCAGGACTCTGTATACGGCGACGGACCAGCGATAGATTAATCGAGAGTGACTCCACGAAACTATCCTTTGCCCCCCGCACTACCAGCTGGGAAGTAGGTTCCGTGATGGTTCTATGCTCCCCTCCCCGAGTACCTACGACAATGCCATCTTGGCAATCTTCGATGAGGATAACGGTATCTCCCGATAAAATAGCCAAAATCATGTCCTTTACACTGTGGACAATGTTAGCCTCCCCCGTACTCAGTGCTCTGTTCATCAGGAAAGTCATCCAAGATTCTGGTGTAGATTGATCTGGATCTCCATGGCTATCACTTAATAGAGATCCTGCAACAAATTCATTTATACCGGGCTGATTAACCATCCCTTTCATATACATTATGGCTACATTTGTAGAAGCCTTTTGACCGATTTGGAACAGGCGCAGCGATAGATCAGGGCTATTGCCGAATTTTTGCATGATCTGGCCTGAAATCTCCCCAATCGTCCCTCCTATTGCTGATTCGGATTGCTTAGAATCTGAAGAAGAAGCTGGTTCAGCATTTGCTGTTAAAGACTGTTTTTTATGCTGAGACGTATAGCGTTTCATGTTGTGTTCTCCCGTCTTTCATTCTCATGACTTCCATTATTTACAGAGTCGGTTGTTTATATGCAGCGAATTCTCGTTTCTATTTCCCTGAACATGGTAATAATGAGACAAGACTATAATTAATCAATGGCAGGAGGATATCATCAATGTCAACGTCGCACTCACCCTATAGTGATCTCCCACAGTTTCCTGAATCGATGTGGAGAGATACTGCAAAACTTCCTACTTTTCCAGCACTGGATCAAGATATTCAGACAGAGGTAGCCGTAATTGGAGCAGGCATTACAGGAATAACGACAGCCTACTTGCTTGCTAGAGAAGGCTTCAAGGTGGTCTTGGCCGATATGAATCAAGTCCTTGAAGGCACTACAGGCTACACTACGGCCAAAGTTACAACGCAGCACGGGTTGGTCTACGATAAGCTGATTAAGCATTTCAGTGAAAAAGAAGCTCGGCTATACTATGAATCCAATCAAGAAGGTCTAGCTCTGATTCGCGAGCTGGTAGGAAAGCACAACATGGACTGCCAATTCAAAGAACAAGACGCCTATTTATATGCAGATAACGAGAAAGACCTTAAAGAACTACGGAAGGAATGGAAAGCCTACGAGAAGCTGAAACTTCCGGGTCAATGGGTAGAGAGCATCCCCCTTCCTATCCCTGTTCTCGGTGCCATTGTTGTGAAGAATCAGGCACAGTTCCATCCACTAGAATATTTAAAAGCCCTGTTAGAAGACTTTATAGCTCACGGAGGGACTGTCTATGAACATACAACGCTAGAAGATCAAGCCGATGACCACAATGGCAAGCTTGCTTTGAAAACGTTGGAAGGTCATACGATTACCTGTGATTACGCCGTGTCGGGATCGCACTTTCCTTTCTTCGATGGCGGAGAACTCTTCTTTACCAAACTGCATGCAGAGCGTTCCTACGTGGTAGCAGGCATCCCGGAGACATCCTATAGCGGGGGCATGTATCTTAGCTCCGGTTCAAATGTACGCTCGATTCGTTCGGCAGAATGGGATGGACAGACGGTGATTCTGTATGGAGGCGAAGGTCATAAGACCGGGCAAGGAATATGTACGATTAAGCACTATGAGAACCTGGAGCAATTCGGCGGGGAATTACTTGGGCTGAAATCTATCCCCTACCGCTGGTCTGCACAGGATTTATTCACTTTGGATGGTGTACCGTATATTGGACCTCTAAGTGATAAGCACCCTAATGTCTTCGTTGCTACAGGCTTCGGTAAGTGGGGGATGACGAACGGAACGTTAGCTGCGCTGATGATCCGAGATCAAATTCAGAACAAAGAGAATCGATATACCAATGTATATACTCCATCGAGATTCAAGCTAAATCCGAATAGTCTAAAAACGCTTGTAGTTCAAGGCGCGGATACGGCACAAGAACTCATCTCAGGCAAAATAGACATCCTGCACCGCAAAGCTGAAGAACTCAAACCGGATGAAGGTGCATTAGTTCGTTATGACGGAAAAAAAGCGGCAGCTTATCGTAATTCTGATGGAGAGCTGTACATTGTCGACGCAACCTGCACTCACATGGGCTGTGAAGTGGAGTGGAACGAAGGAGAACGTTCATGGGATTGCCCGTGTCATGGTTCTCGCTTTAATGTGCAAGGGGCTGTGTTGGAAGGTCCAGCTATTGAACCTCTTCCCAATGTGAAAAAATTCAGCTAGATGGATTATATATAAATAAGACGTCCCTTCCGAATTCCGAAGTGGACGTCTTTTTATAGGCTCTAAACTTTATTCCCTAATTGTTCCATAGGCATTGCATATCGCTATAATCCCATGTTAGGATTTTTCTGATACTCAGAACTATATATTATCTACTTATTCCAGAAGGAGATGGATACATAATTGTGAAGAAGTTCTTAGCCATCATTATTATACTTATCGTTGTGGGCGTAGCTGTGATGCTGGTGCAACAGTCCGGACATACTCAAAACTCTAACACATATACGAAAAAATGGACTTTTGATCCCGGCCAACTGCATGATCTGGTCGTCAAAAGTGATTACTCCGTTGATGTGGCTTGGATCAAGAGTACAGATGGAACGAACTATGTGGAAGCCTCTGGCCGCATGGCAGAGAAAACCATCGATCAACTTAAGCAAGCTGATGTTCATCAAGGAACACTCGATCTCAACCTTAAAGATGCATCCTCAATCCAATTTCTTAGTGTGAATTTCAGATCGGATACTCAGCGTATTGTCATCGCACTCTCTAATCTTCAGAATATCGAGAAAGTGCGGTTCGATTTAGCCGCAGCCAATGGTACTTTCCGTGATATGCAGGCCAACAATATTGAGATCTCAAGTGAATCGGGCAGCATTATGTTGAACGCCATTGCCTCTAATCATTTGAAGGTTAATGTAGAGTCAGGTAATATAACAGGTGAAGCTATCGCTTCAAACTTTGATTGGAAAGCGGAGTCCGGAGACATCAAGATCAACCGCTTGAGTGGGAATGGTTCAGCAGCTACGGAATCAGGTAATATCCGTATTACAGATCAAAATGCTTCTCAGCTTGAGCTATCTGCTGAATCGGGTAATATCTACGTGACCCCCAATCCTAATTTCCAAGGGATCTATGATGCCAAGGCTGATTCAGGAAGCGTGCAAGTTCCGAATTCACCGCAAATCACGCAGGACGTTATTAAGGCCCGCACAGACTCAGGAGATATCTCCATCCGTGCGAACAACTAATTTGTTATCGGGAGGGATTCATCATGCTCGTAGTAACCAATACGATTAAAGTTAAAGAAGGTTATGGACAACAAATTGCCACTAGATTCGCTGAGGCAAAAGGAGTTCAGACTATGCCCGGATTCATTAGGCTTGAAGTATGGCTTAATCAAGAGGCTAAGGATGGCGCTGAAGAACTCAAAGTTACTACGCTATGGGAGAATGAGGAATCATTCAAACAATGGACTTCTAGCGAAGCTTTTCGTGAATCACACCGTGGCGGCGGAGAATCTAGAGAATATATGCTTGGCGCATCTCTAGATAAATATGAACGTGTTGTCTCTCACACGGCTGAATAATATATAGTAGAAAGAGGAGATGCCCAGATTAGGCAATCTCCTCTTTATTTGTAAAATATGGTAAATAGGTAATTCAGACTTAATCCTTCATGGGTAAATGCTAGTGGAGACTTTTTTGTATAAAAGTAATCTATGCACTTTCCTGCTCAACCGCATCCCGGTAGGCTTGCAGAGATAAGTTCATCATCTCGGACATAATCCAAGGGTTTGCTTCAGGCAGTAGCTTAAAGGCATAAGCCCAAGCGTTCTCCTCAATGATTAAAGCAATTCGGTTGCGTACTAGCATATTGTCGCTTGATTCCAGCTGGTCTGACAATTCCGCAAGATGTGGATCGCAAGCATGACCGACTTCATGAGCACAAATAATTTGTAGCACCTCTTCATAGGTGTCTAATGAGCCAAATATTCTGAGGCACTGCTTGTGAATCTCTTCTACATATATCGTAATCTGGTGAAGATTCATACTATATTTACCGCCTACATTACGGCCCCCCGGAAAGCGGGTCTTCACCTGAATACTAGCGGTACAATGGGAACGCTCCATCAGCTGCAAACATAAATTTTCTGCTCTTCCTCTTTTCAATAGGCTCCCCTTATTTCTCAGAAATTAATATATTCTATAGAATCTACACTTTTGAAACTATATAATCACTATTATAAAGGTTTTTTTTTCGATTTAGAACAACCAAGCAAGGAATGACTATCTAATAACCGGAGTGATTAACGAATGAAGGTCCGACATGCCATACTGGGTTTACTCATGGAAGAGGCTAGGTCTGGTTACGAAATCAAGCAATATTTTGAGAACCGCCTGGCGTATTTTTATGATCCCAGCTACGGGACAATCTATCCAACTCTCAAAATTTTAGAGCAGGATGGTTTCCTTTCCAAGACGACCGTCACTCAGGAGGGCAAGCCAAATAAAAATGTATACACCATTACTGACACGGGAATTCAAGAATTTTTGGACTGTCTAAAATCTCCTTATGAACCAGATGTTGTTCGTTCGGATGTGTTGATGCGCTTGTTCTTTGGAACCTATGTAGATAACAGTCAGATCATGGAGTGGGTGGAAGACACACGCTTACAGGCCGATCACAATGTGAAGAATCTTCTCAAAATCAAAGAGCTGTATGGTTACCGTATGCCGTTTCCCCAATTGCTTTCGCTCGACTATGGTATTGCCCTGAATCGAAGTAAGTTAGAAATTGCAGAATCCTTCATGATTCGCCTGCACGAACGAGAATCTCAATCCTAGCTATGCCTCGCGTAACGAAGGCACGGATATATTTTCCGTAGCCTTTTTCAATTTAGCCCTATCTATTCAGACTCCGTACATAGTCAGGTGGGACATTCTGGCGAATATGCTCAGAAATTAGGCTTTTCGAGCCCCTACCGAGGGAATAAAAATTGGAACTTTCCCGAATTATGCGATAACATGTAGTTTGGACTGAAATAGGCTTTTCCTGACAATTTAGATTAAATAAGAGTGGAGTTGAACATGTTGTTCTCTTTAAAAGGTGTCAATAGAGCGGAAAGGCGGCTTTTGATACTATGTATGGCGGTTGTATTGGTAGTCTCTTGTGTTGTAGTTCTGTGCTATAATAACTACTTTCTCCTAGGTGACTTGGTCAAGAAAAACAATGATGACGTGAAATATATATACAGCGCCAAGCTAATTCTCAATGAAGGCACGCTTGCCTATAATTCCGGGGATCAGCCATCTGCATTCATTATGCCCGGAATGCCGTTATTGTTAGCAGGCGTGATGGCTATATTTGGACAAGATCTTACAGGCATTAATGCTTTTCGAATTCTCCAATGTCTATTACAAGTATTCTCCATTTATCTTATCTTTATCATTGGTCGCCGAGTGTTCAGTACGCGTATTGCGCTAATTACCTGTGTAATTTGTGTATTATACCCACCCGATTATTTCTCCTCTGGCAGTATTCTTACGGAGACGACCTATCGCACGATTCAACTACTTCTATTATGTGTAACATTTGTGGCTTTGGACAAGCGAAAGACTTCATGGTACGCCTTGTTGGGATTATTGATTGCAGCAGCAGCTTATTTCAAACCCCATGCGACATTATACCCTGTAGTCTTCCTCCTCCTTTGGTGGAGACAACGCACGACTTGGAAAGAAATGATTCGCTTTTCCGTAGCGATGGGGCTCGTATACATCGTATGCTTGCTTCCTTGGTGGATTCGTAACTTAATTACGTTCGATAAATTCATCATATTTACGAACTCTGGAGGTAGCCCGTTTCTTCTAGGCACCAAAATTCGTGGGACCTTGCCTCCGGATGGCTTTTTCGCACAGTATCCGCAATATGATCCCAAGACCATTTATGAGGGGTATGACAGTGCCGCAGTGGATAAAGGAATGGCCATTATTAAATATGGTTTCCAACATGAGCCTTTGAAATTCCTGTATTGGTATACCCTCGGACGCTGGGTGGAACTCTATTCCCATCCCTTTTATTCGCGCCCCTTCTGGCCCATTACCCGTCCTGTGATGAATGTCATTCAGTACATCATGATGCTGATGAGCGTTGTAGGACTTGTGTGGGCTTGGATCAAGCACCCTATGCAGCGGATGCTCCCGCTCCTTCTTATACTGGGTTACTTTACGCTAATTTATCAACCTTTTGTCACGTTTAACCGTTATGGATATCCTAATGAAATTTTATTATTTTTATTCCTAGCTTATGGTATTGATCGCCTATTTTATCGCAACAAACCAGAACAAGATTCATTGATTAATGGACATTGGGGAGGAACAGGAATCCGATGAAAACACTCATCATTATTCCGGCATATAACGAAGAGGGAAGTATTGTACGGGTCATTCAGGATATCAACGAACATGCGCCGGAAGCGGACATTGTTGTAGTGAATGACGGCTCTACAGACCGTACGGAAGCCCTTGCGCTTGCAGCAGGAGCCCATGTGCTTACCATGCCTTTTAACGTAGGAATTGGGGGCGGCATGCAGACCGGGTATATGTATGCTCGCAACAACGGCTATGACGTAGCCATCCAAATGGATGCGGACGGACAGCATGCCGCGGAAGAACTACCCAAACTAATCAGTCGGGCTTCAGAGTTCGATTTGGTTATTGGTTCACGCTTTGTAGAAGAAACTTCCTTTCGTTCTTCCGTAATGAGACGAATTGGTATTATCTTCTTTTCCAAACTTGTCACTCTTGTGACTCGGCAGAAATTCACAGATACCACCAGTGGATTTCGCGCAGCCGGCAAAAAAGTAATTGCGTTATACTCGGACTATTATCCGATGGATTATCCTGAAGTGGAATCAATCGTATACCTGATTCGTAAAGGATGCAAAATTACAGAAGTGGCTACAGAAATGCGGGCAAGAGAAACGGGCCGTTCTTCTATTACACCGCTGAAATCTGTATATTATATGATTAAAGTTACGCTTGCCGTCCTGATGAGTGCTACGCGTCAACACAAGCCGAAGGCGGGGGAAATGGGATGACCATCTATTTTCTGTCCGTAATTCTCTCGTTCTTATTCCTAGTCATCGTATTCGAACTGGTACGCTTGCAAAAACTTAAAGAACAGTATTCCTTACTCTGGATTCTGTTCGGCGTTATCTTGTTCATTATCTCGCTGAATGTGAAATTTATTGAGGCATTAGCCTCTTGGCTCGGCGTCAAATACGCACCCGCGATGCTATTCCTTTTTGGACTGTTATTCTGCTTCGCCTTCATTCTTCATCTAACTATGGTCGTGACCAAACTATCGAATCAGGTACTCCGGTTGACGCAGGAGCTTACCATTCGTAAGGAAAAGGAGTCTCGTCATGGACAAAATGATTAGTTATGTTTACTTGCTAGCCAACATTTTACTATTAGTTACAGGTCAAATGCTGTTCAAAATTGGCCTGTCCAAAAATGGGGGGCTCCAAGGCATCGGGCAATGGGCGAAATTAATATTCTCCCCAACGATTCTTGGCGGATTAGCCCTATATGGAATAGCTACCTTGCTCTGGTTCGCTGTATTGAACCGATTACCGTTAACCGTAGCTTATCCGATGCAAAGTCTGGCTTATGTCTTCGCCATGGTGGGCGCCTACTTCATCTTCGGTGAAATCATTACGGCTACCAAAATTGCAGGAGTGGCCGTCATTCTGGTAGGAGTATATTTGTTAGCCAAATAAACGGCTGGAATCAAATAGATTCATAACAAAGAGGCGCCTATTCGGGGGCCTTTTTGTTATAAATCTAGCTACAAATTAAAAATGTACATACTATCCCTGACAGATGACGTTACGAATCTAGCAAGCTATCATATATTAAGGTATCACTCAAAAAGGAGATGATATATGCATGGCTATCTTATTACCGAACCAAATCTTTAATCTGGGACCTAATGTAGGTAAATCGTTTTTTGAGGATTTGACAGGGGGAAGAGACGCGACCGTCACTGTAAATAATACAGGGGCCGTTCCCGTGAGTCTTGTTCTAACCCGTGTAAATGCACCAGTTATCACCTATGTAATCCCTCCTCAAAACAGCTTGACCCTAGCTGTTCATCGTTTGCTAGTCGCTGCCATTCTAGCAGGCACAGGTCCTTCTTCTGGCTCCATCGAAATCGCTTCAACCGATTTCTAAACAGATTCCTCACTCTATGTAACAATGAAAAAGCCTGAACCCCATCTATGGAGGTTCAGGCTTTTTCGTCTTATACTTTATCACCAGCTTTGCTAGTGAGAATTACATGTTATCTCGCACTTCTTCCTTAACCTCCACATGCTTAGCCGGCCAGAAAGCAACAGGCCCTAACAAGGTGGTTATTGCAGGTACTAGAAAAGGTCGTACGATAAAGGTATCCAACAAGACACCTACAGCAGTAATAGTCCCGAACTGTACAAGCACCTGAATAGGTAAGCTTGCGAGTACAGCGAACGTTCCCGCTAGAATAATCCCGGCGGATGTGATGACAGAACCTGTCTCACTCACGCCTTCGCGAATGGCTTGCTTGAGCGGCATATGTTTTCTCTTTTCCCATATGCTAGAGATCATGAAAATATTGTAGTCCTCACCTAGTGCAACTAAGAACACAAAGGAATAAAGCGGGATTGTACCTTGAATAGCATCGGTTCCCATCCCATAGTGCAAAATAATCCAACCTAGTCCAAGTGCGGAGAAGTAAGATAATATTACGGTAGCGACGAGATATACCGTAGCCACTACAGAGCGCAGATAGACGAGCAACAACAAGGTAATTAGCCCAATAACAACAGGAATGATGACGCGGGTATCACGCTCTCCTGTCAGCTTAGTGTCATACTGCGTTGCCGTCTGCCCGCTAATCCATACTGCTTGATCGGGTCTAGTTACGCCCGCGTCTTTGAGCGACTGCGCAGCTACCTGCTTCAAATCAGGGATGTGATTCATCGCTTCGATGGAGTAAGGATTGAGATTGTACTGAAGATCATAAGCTACGATCTGCGGGTTTTCTTTTCCCGCTTGGGGCTTGCTTACCTGATCGATATAACTAAGACCGGTTAATTTCTTGTCAAGATCGGTAGTCTTGCCTTTGGTATCTACAATTAATCGGACGGGTGCCAGTTCCCCTTTAGAGAACTGTTGTCCAATAAGATCGAAGCCCTCCCTAGAAGACATGTCTTCTGGGAACGAAGATAGGAGATCATAGGTGAACTTAATCTGTGGTGTAAAGGAAGCGAGTCCACCCAGAATAACAAGCGTAGTTACTAGAACCACCCAAGGGCGACGAACTACGATCGTACCGATACGCATTTTGCTTGTTTTTACTTTACGAACAGGCTTACCTTTAGCTGCAGCACGTTCTTGTTCCATTTGCGGAGTACGTGGTACAAACGGCCAGAACGAGGCACGGCCGATAATTGCGAGCAGGGCAGGGACAAGCGTCAGACTAGCGATGCCCATAATTAGAATAGCAATACTAAATGGAACTGCAAACCGTTGGTAGGTCCCATACTGTGCTAGAAGCAGGGTAAATAGGGACAATACCACGGTGAAACCACTCATAGCAATCGCGCCCGAGGTGCTCGTTATGGCTCGAAGCAGTGCCGCTCCTTTACTGCGATCTTCATGTAGATTCTGTCTGAACTTCGAGATGAGGAATAGGCAATAGTCCGTCCCGGCTCCGAACAAGAGTACCGTCATAATGGAAATGGACTGCGAATCTGCTACAATCCACCCTTTATGGGCCATGAAACCAAGTACGGGGCTCGTAACACCATAAGCGAAGCCTACGGCAATCAGCGGAATAATCGCCAGAATCGGCGAACGATAAATTAACAAGAGAATAACTAATACCAGAATAACGGTTGTAATTAACAGGGATACATCTGCATTCTTGAACAGCCCGACGGCATCGATAGAAATGCCCACCGGTCCTGTGACCCTTGCTGTCATCTCTCCGCTCTTCAGATTCGTAACGGCAAAGGGATCGCTGCCGAATTCTCCTGCGGAGTTCTTTTTGAATACGTCCACACTTTCCTTGAGTTGATCTGTCTCCGCATTCTTATCGAACATGATCGGAGCGGCGAGCGTGCTTCCATCTTTAGATAACTGAGCTTTCAGTGCAGGAAGAGGTACTTTATGTAAAGGAACGATAAATGTTTGCTCCGGCAAAGGGGATTTCTCCGTTTGTTCGGTCAGCTTCTGAATATGCGTGAGATCCTCATCTTTCAGTCCACCTTCCCGGTGCCACACGATAATCGCTGGAACCCCTTGTCCCGCCGGGAATTCTTTCTCTGAGAGCGCTTCTGCTTGAACGGAAGGCTTTTGATCGGATAGATTCGGACTGTTATTAATCTCCTCTTTGTTAATACCAGGCCATAAAATGGTGAGTAATGCTACCAATACAACCCAGACGCCCAAGGTGATCCATTTTCCTCTTGGACCGGCTACCCATGCTGCATAGCCCTTCTTTTGCTGTTCCACTTTCTCATCTCCTTGTATTCAATATCATCAACTTAGGGTAATTCAATATATAGGATGTTCCTATCTTAAAAAGAGTATAAATGACCCACCGGTCATTTACAAGTGAACAGTTAAAGAACTTTCTAACCTCATAGGTATTACCAATAAAAACCCCTTCTAAGCCTCTTAGAAGGGGTTTTACTCATGTAACTTTTATGGATAACTATCGTAATTATGCACTTTCTGTACTGAATTGGCTATTGTAAAGATCGGCATAGAAGCCTTGCTCCATCAGCAGTTCATGATGCGTTCCTTGCTCAATAACGGTACCATGATTCATAACCAGAATCAGATCTGCATCCCGTATGGTCGATAGACGGTGGGCGATTACAAAGCTTGTTCTGCCTTGCATCAGCTCATTCATTGCCTTCTGGATGAGCACTTCCGTACGCGTATCTACGCTACTTGTCGCTTCATCCAGTATAAGAATCGCTGGATCTGCCAGGATCGCACGTGCAATGGTGAGAAGCTGCTTTTGGCCTTGAGAAATATTCGAAGCTTCTTCATTCAAAATGGTATCATACCCCTCTGGAAGGGTCCGAATAAAATGATCAGCAAAGGCGGTCTTCGCTGCGTCCACTACCTCTTCCTCTGAAGCCCCTATGCGTCCATAAGCGATGTTGTCCCGGATGGTTCCATTGAATAGCCAAGTATCTTGCAAAACCATTCCAAACATCCCCCGAAGGTGAGCACGGGTCAGCTGAGTAATATCATTCCCATCAATGGTAATGCGTCCTGCATTCAACTCGTAAAAACGCATCAATAGATTAATAAGTGTCGTCTTCCCTGCACCTGTCGGGCCTACGATCGCAATAGTCTGGCCTTGCTTCACATTAATATTCATATCTTCAATTAACGTCTGGCCTTCCTTGTACCCGAACTTCACGTGTTCAAAAGCTACATTGCCGCGAACATCCACATTCGGTGCATCCGTGGCTCTTGCTTGTATGCCATTCGCTATTCTTGCTTCAGGCACTTCTTCTTCCTCATCCAGCAATTCAAATACACGTTCCGCTGAAGCCACTGTGGATTGAATAATATTTGCAATATTTGCAGTTTGAGTGATCGGCATTGTGAACTGACGAACATACTGGATGAAAGCCTGAATATCCCCAATCGTAATCGTATTTTTGGTCACCATAATGCCACCAATTACGCTGATCAATACATAACTGATGTTACCTATGAAACTCATCACAGGCATAATCATGCCCGAAATAAACTGCGCCTTCCAGCCTGATTCATACAGTCGCTCGTTAATCTCGTCGAATTTCTCAATAGATTTGTCTTCATGTCCAAAGGCCTTAATTATTTTATGCCCCGTATACATCTCTTCGACATGTCCATTCAGTTCGCCCAAATTGCGTTGTTGGCCGATAAAATGCTTCTGGGAACGTCCAGCAATTGCCTTAATACCTAGGAAGCTGAGTGGCAAGGAGACTAGCGCAATCAGCGTAAGCCAAGGGCTAATGGTCAGCATCATAACCAGAACCCCGATAATAGTAAGCACAGAAGTGATAAGCTGCGTTAAGCTCTGTTGCAGCGTCGTACTGATGTTATCCACATCGTTCACTGCACGGCTCAAAATTTCTCCATTGGTTCTGGAGTCAAAGTATTTCAGCGGCAGTCGGCCAAGCTTATCATTCACATCTCGGCGCAGATCATAGACGGTCTTTTGGGATACCCCGGCCATAAGAAACTGCTGAATGTAGGTGAACAAAGAGCTCAGCAGATACAGCCCTATTAAGATCATAATAATCTGCCAAATATAATCGAAATCGATATGGGCACCTGGAACGTGTTTCATTTTACCTATGAACCCTGTCAACAATTCTGTAGTAGCCTTCCCCATAATTTTAGGGCTGACAATACTGAAAATTGTACTGAGTACGGCCATCAAAATCACCAAAATAATCTGACCGCGGTGTGGACGAAGGTAGCCCATTAGACGTCTTAATGTACCTTTAAAATCTTTGGCTTTGTCCCCGGGCATTACCATCCCCGGTCCACCAGGGCCGTGCCCTCTTCCCATACCTCCGCCTGCTGGAGGTCCGGATTTGTGATTGTCACTCATGCGATCTCCTCCTCAGACAACTGGGATAATACAATCTCCCGGTATACGTTGCTCGTCTCCATTAATTCTTCATGTGTACCCATTCCCGCAATACGGCTGTGCTCCAGCACAATGATGCGATCGGCATCTTTGACTGTGCTTACGCGCTGAGCCACTATTAAGACCGTAGATTCCCCCGTCTCCTGCTTCAGGGCAGCGCGCAGTCTTGCATCTGTCTTAAAGTCCAGCGCGGAGAAGCTATCATCAAATATATAAATCTCGGGTTTACGAACTAACGCTCTAGCAATCGAAAGCCGCTGCTTCTGTCCACCAGATACATTGGATCCGCCTTGAGCCATGTGAGCATCGTATCCTTCTTCCATCTCTCCGATAAATTCAGCAGCTTGAGCAACCTTAGCCGCGTGAACAACCTCCTCTTCAGAAGCTTCCTGGTTACCATATCGAATATTATCGTTAATAGATCCAGAGAACAGCACGGCCTTCTGCGGCACAAAACCGATTCTCGAGCGAAGATCGGCCTGCGAGATTTCACGGATATCCTGACCGTCCACTTGAATCGAGCCGCTATCTACTTCATAAAAGCGGGGAATGAGGTGAATTAACGTTGTTTTCCCAGAACCCGTGCCTCCAATAATGGCGGTAACTTCGCCAGGATAAGCTTCAAATGTGATATCGGATAAGGCGGGTTCTTCTGCCCCTGGATAACTGAAGCTAACATTGTTAAAGGATACGTGTCCACGCTCAAGCGAAGCCTTCGCAGGCTCCACAGGATCTTTAATTACTGGAACCATATCAAGTACCTCATTAATCCGACTAGCAGAAGCAGCAGCTCTCGGAATCATGACGAACATGACGGATACCATGATGAACGAGAACATAATTTGCATCGCGTATTGGAGGAAGGCCATCAAATCACCAACCCCCATATAGCCCCCATCAATACGTTTTCCTCCGAACCAGATGATGGCAATCGATGAAATATTCAGAACCAACATCATTACGGGCATCATCGCCGCCATGATTCGGTTCACCTGAATACTGGTGTCTGTCAGGTCTTTATTGGCCTTTTTGAAGCGTCCTGCTTCATGTCCCGTCCGATTAAAAGCACGAATGACCCGAATTCCAGTGAGCCCTTCACGTAATACGAGATTAAGGCGGTCAATTCGCTTTTGTATAATTTTGAACAGAGGTATGCCCCGACTTGCAATCAAGAAGATTGCGCCCATTAGCACAGGAATAACCACTAGAAAAATAATGGATAACGTTTTGTCCTTGGACAAAGCCATAATAATTCCGCCAACTGCTAGGAGTGGTGCACTAACCATCATCCGCATCATCATTAACAGCACTTGCTGAATTTGGGTTATATCATTGGTCGTCCGCGTGATTAAAGAAGCCGTACCGATTTTATCGAACTCTTCTAGAGAGAAACGCTCCACATGGGAGAAAACGCTGCTTCTTAGTTTCTTCCCGAAGCCTGTTGCAACCTTGGAAGAGAAATAACTGGCCGCTACAGATGCCGCCATACCAATAATTGAGATACCTAGCATATACAAGCCAATTTTTTCAATATACCGAATGTCTCCCTTGACCACACCTCTATTTACGATGTCAGACAATAAGGTCGGTAAGTATAAATCAGCCATCGATTGAAGAAATACTAATAGAATCACGAACCCTACAAACAGTCGATAGGGTTTTAGGAATCGGAAAATCTTAATCACAATGCGCTCATCTCCTTCATTCAGCTTTGTCCGGTCGATTACTCATAAACTCCGCCACTTCTTCTAACAAATCTGCCAACTGCTCACTTCGCTGCGTACCCAGATGTTCGATGAGATCATCAAACCTTCCGAACAAGGCTTCCCTAGCCTTAGCAATAGAGGCATGCCCTTCATCGGTCAGAGTCACACGGACTACTCTACGATCATCTTGATCCATACGCCGCTCAACTAATCCTTGTGTCTCTAGGCTGTTGATGAGCTGAGTAACTGTAGGAGATGTAACCTCAAGCCCCGAACTTATCTCGGATATAGTCATGCCGAGTGCATTGAAAGACAAACCTCGCTTAACATAGAACAGCAATTTCATTTCACTCGGTCGATGGGATGCTTCGGCTCCCCGTCTCCAATTCGCTTTCCTCACACGATCAAAGGCACGGAATAAACGCTGACCGGTGGAATGTTGTTCATGAGAACTCAATTCAAGTCCCCCCTTTAGTTATACAGTATAATAATTAGGTAACCTAATATATTGTAAGGCTAATTATAAGAACACCGAATAGGAAAGTCAAGACGGGATTACTTACAAAAAATCCACACTTAAGTCCTCTTTAAAGGCTATAGTGTGGATCTCATATAGGCTTGGCGCAACAGTTACTCTTGACTCTGAATTAGAAAGAGAGCCGCCGTATCAAGGCTCTATAGGGGGAGCTACCTTCGTAGGAATTTGCTTGGCATCCTTGGCTTGATTTGGATTTCTATGGGGTAAATCATTTAGACTTTTGAACGTATATCCTTGTTTGCGTACATTATCAATAATCGCTCTGAGCACTTCTGCATTGTCCTTCGATACAGAATGAAGAAGGAGGACCGTACCCGGATGAAGTTGACCCATTACTTTCTGATACGCATATTCCCCACCCTTCTGATCTTTCGTGTCCCAATCTTTATAGGCCGCAGACCAGAATACACTTGTATAGCCTTCTTTGGCAGATACACGAAGCGTTCGATCATTAAAAATTCCTCGTGGAGGTCGTACAAAAGCCATTTCCTGCACCCCCGTTAAGTCTGCCACTCCCTTCTTCACTTGTGCTAGCTCACTTATGATCTTCTCATCGGATACGGTAGTCATATCGGGATGACTCCAAGAGTGATTGCCAATCAAATGACCTTCAGCGACCATACGTTTGATGAGTTCTGGCTGATCTTTGATGTAGTGACCTGTGACGAAAAAGATAGCGGGGACCTGTTTGGACTGGAGCGTATCAAGAATAGAAGCCGTGTACCCATTCTCATAACCATTATCAAAGGTTAAGTAGATTTCCTTTTGCTTGGTATCCCCGGTAAATATCGCACCATTCTTATCAATAATGTCTTTGAAGCCCTCTTCATTTATAGAAGGCATACTGCCCTTTACACTTTTCTTAAATCCGAAATGAAATGGCTGATCCGCAGATGTTGCCGCAGGTAAGGACATACTGATAGCACATGCCATGACCACAGATAAAAATATACGTCTCATCGGTTATCTCCCTTTCATGGTTTTCACTGTATATTCTTTAATGTCTGTCCGTATCCATGGTTCTATACATTCTATATCTCTGTCCATCTCGAAAAGATGATGAGCCTAGCCAAATATAGTATGATCAATGTTAGGAATAGAAAGGTAGGTAATGTATGGAGACGAACCCCAAACCCTCTGCTAAAAAAAATCCTTTATGGTATATCGGAGCCTTTGTGCTTCTCCAAGGTAAATACCTGCTAGCGCTACTTAAATTTAGCAAGTTAGGTGGCGTACTATTATCCATGGCGATTTCCGTTGGCGCCTATGCAATCATTTTCCCATGGAGCTTCTCTATAGGTCTCGTCTCACTCCTGCTCATTCATGAATTAGGTCATGTTATTGCTGCTAAGCAGAAGAAACTACCTGTATCTGCTCCCTTGTTCATTCCTTTTTTGGGTGCACTGATTACGATGAAGAGGAACCCAAGAGATGCTCAGACGGAGGCCTATATTGCTTTAGGCGGACCGATTTTGGGGAGTATAGGTGCCCTAGGATTTTTTATAGCTGGCTATATGCTCGATAATGAGCTTTTATATCACCTTGCCAATGTAGGATTCTTCTTGAATTTAATTAATTTGCTCCCGATTCAGCCGCTAGATGGTGGACGCATTGCTACTGCTGTCTCTAGATGGTTATGGGCTGTAGGATTAGTCGGGGGATTATTCGTCATTATCTATATGAGAGCTCCGATATTTATGGTCATCTGGGCCTTATTTGCTTGGGATCTGTATCAAAAGTACGGACGACGTCGGAAGAATGATCCGACTACCCACATCGGAGGAGCTTTTGATCTTTCGGTGGAGGAACTGCGCCTAACAGGCGCCATTATTCCAGGGACAGAACATCATAGGGAACTTCCCTTCACTACGTACAGTACACTCGATGGACAACAAGTCGTTTTAGCTACTTGGGATGCACTTCAGTTCGAAGGACTGATTCATGTGCCAAGACAGATGATCATTCATAAAGTAAAAGTGGTTGGCGTAGAACATCAACAGCAAGAAGATGGCCTCCATCTAAAAATCAAGTGCCAAGTGGAATGTTCACCTTATGAGAATGATCGATACTATGAGGTCCCTACCCATGTGCGCATCAAATTCGGCACAACGTATGCCCTCTTAGCCGTTGCTCTTGCCTACATGATGTGGTTTACACACACGATGACTACATGAAGCTTAGGCTTATTTCTTCTAATGTTAACAACCGCTCTCCATATGGGGAGCGGTTTTGTGTTTAATTTCAGCAGATTAGGAATACACCGTATGCTCATAACAGGTTGCTCACTTTTTTTATCAGCTACCTGTATACTTTTGTCCCCTAGAACCGTTATAGAAACGAAAGGAGGCCAAAGACGTGAGCTCCCAAGAAGAACAATGGACCCAGATTCACATGAATAAACTTTATCATTATCTAGTGAAACGGGGAGCATCTCGGGAAGATGCCAAAGATATCGTCCAAGAAGCATTTTACCGATCCTTCCTATATGCTTCAGGGATACCGATTGCTCAGCGTGCTGCTTGGATTTTCAAAGTAGCTCTTCATCTCCACTATGACATGCACCGTGTCTCGCATCGAACCAGAGCTTTCTCTCCAACGGAGGAAACCACCTCATCTGAGCGAACTCCCGAAGACCACTGCTTACACCAAGAATCCATCGAAGACTTACATAGAGTAATGAATACACTCTCCCCCACCTACAAGACGATGCTGCAACTAAGATACGATGAAGAACAAAGTTACCAAGAGATTAGCGATGCTATGAACATGACCCCTAGCACCGTTAAAACCTACTTAGCACGAGCAAAAAAACAGCTAGCCAAGCTGTATAGGAGGCTGAATAATCATGAATGAGCATGAGCATGAGCTTGAACAAGGACAGAAGGAATACCACAACTCAACCGATGACCCTTTTCAAAAAGGAACCGTCCAACGCATGTTCGTGCGGGCCAATCGCATAACCTTGTTAAGGAATATTTTTATTTCCACCCTAGTAAGTCTGATGCTACTTACAGGCATTTATCTGATCAATGAATATCTGCTTCGAAAGACGGGCTGGAACATCATTTCCCCATTAGAGCTCAACAAACGTATAACGGGACCCAACCTATACATGGATAAACCTCAGATTCATAAAGGCTTGCTTCGAGGTTCCGTAACCTTTCAAGAGTATAAAGTGATTGAGAACAGAGTTATCCCTTGGGACGATCATGATTTGCAGTATAATTTGTTGTTCTCTAGAAAAGCCGAGATTCTGAGCGGAAGTAGTGCGGAAGTTCGAATAGAGGAGGAAGGGCAGACTCGATTCATGAATGACAAAAGTGGCGAAAGGCAGATGCTCTTTTACCATCCAAGCCTGAAGTACAAGAACTACATGCAAGATCTTACCTTACTCAATCAGATACATGAAGACTCTTATATTGAGATGGGAATTTCCCTAGATAAAGGGTATACGCTGCAAGAAGTTGACCACATGCTCCCATCTGGAGTGCATCCAACTTGGTATTGGGTGGACAGCTATAACTCAGGGGATCTCGAGCTTATGAAAAATAACCCCTTACGTGCCGAAGAACTATACGGTTTTCAAGATTATTCGGATCGATTATCAAAAGGAACTCGAAATACGGAAGCCACTTTCCTAAAAGACGTTCAAAATGTGATGAAATGTTCTAATGTCTACTACGCTACGCAGGCAACAAAAGTATATCAAGCTGCCCAATCCCATCAACAACGTGGCATGATTATTGGCCTTGTCGTCACCGGGACTCGGGATCAGCTCACACAGCTACAGCGTATCCCCACCATCAAAGCTGCTGCGCTAGGAGCAACGGTGGATAAGTACTAAGTTGTCTTTTGAATTTTAACGGTCATCACCGAGTTATTCGGACATATTACGAGCAATAATCTTTGTCATAGCATGTTGATGCGGAATACCGGATGATGTACAGTCAAAAATAACCTCTGAACTGTCTATAATTTGCCAGTCTCTATAATGCGTGATGAGTTCGCCGGAGTGCCAAGCATAGGCGTTCTCTTCATGTTCTGGAGGCGGAGCGATAAACGGCTTGTCCACAAAAACATTCATAATATGCATCCCCTGTTTGTTAGTAAACTTTTTATAATTGTTGAGAATTTCAGTTCTGCTTTCTTGCGCTATGTAGTGAAGAACGCCACTTGAATAGATAATGTCATAAAAGGATTGTAACCGATAATCAAGGATATCGGCCTTATGAGTTTCGACTTTAACACCCCAACGATCTGCAAGCTTCCTCGTTTTGGAAATTCCTGCATCCGAGATATCCATAGCAGTAACATGGTACCCATTTCTTGCGAAAAAAACGGCATCTTTCCCCTCTCCACATCCTATATCCAACAGTCTGAGGTACCTAGAGGGTGGCATCCATTGTAGAACTTGATAACAAGCAGAGTTCGGCTCCATTCCCCAATAATACTCATCCGTCTTGTACACCTCTTCATAGATGCTAACCGGGCGATCCTCATACAGATATCCCAGCAATTTGTCTGTGCTTACTTTGAGAATTCTGGATAACTCAGGCAATAATGAGATATCAGGCATAGTCTGTGCATTCTCCCATTTCGATACCGCTTGAAAGGATATGCCAAGCATCTGTCCCAATTGTTCCTGCGTCAGGTTACTTTCCTTCCGATAGCGATATATATTTCGTGCTAATGTCTCTTTCATTGGATCACGCTCCTTTATAGGCTTCATTGTAGGGAGATTAGAAAAGCACTACAATAACCTACACTTTGAGATTTTTAACAACTCAACCTGAAGTTGAATTCTTGCATCCGCAAAGAATGAATTATACAAAAAAAGGGATGCTCCCTCAGGAAGCACCCCAAATTTGATTCAATTTTAACTATCTATTTCATCCTCAGCACCCGGTTGGGCCAATCTGCTCTTTTTCACACCATACGTGAAGTAAATTATTAGACCAAGCACCATCCAAATTAAAAAGGCTTCCCAGGTAACAGCCGGCAGGCTTACAAGCAGATATCCACAAGAAAGGATGGCTAAAATCGGAATGAGGGGAACTAAGGGCACCCGGAAAGAGCGACTCAAGTCTGGTCGAGTTCTACGCAGAATGATAATCCCCAGCGATACCGAAATGAACGCAAACAGAGTTCCGATGCTTACCAAATCCGATAGTTTGTCCAATGGGAGCACGCCTGCAAAAATCGCTACGATAATGCCTGTAGACCAAGTACTAATGGAAGGTGCCTGAGTCTTGGCATTCAACTTAGAAAGTCCTTTAGGCAGCAGACCATCGCGGCCGATCGAATACAGTAGACGGGTCTGTCCATAGAGCAACACGAATAGCACAGTTGTAATGCCTACGATTGCACCTAAGGAGATAAATCCAGCTACCCAGTCCTGATGAATGAATTGAATAGCGAATGCCACCGGATTTTTCACATTTAGCTCGGTATAAGGCACGATGCCTGTAAGCACCAGGGTCACTAGTACATATAGAATACCGCATACAATTAGAGAATAAATAATTCCTCGCGGCAAATCACGTTGCGGATTACGGACTTCTTCTGCTGCTGTAGCGACAACGTCAAATCCGATATAAGCAATAAAAGCAGTGGCTGCCCCTGTAATTACACCGCCGAATCCAAACGGCATAAATGGACTCCAATTCGAAGGTTTTACATAGAACACACCTACAACCAAAAAGAGCACAATAACCGCTATTTTGATAATAACCATAATGGCATTGAGCCTTGTAGATTCCTTCGCTCCTCTAGATACAATAAACGTAAGCAGAAGCGCGATTGCTACAGCAGGTAAATCGAAGTACGTTCCTGCTCCCGAATTATAGGCACTGGTCAGGGCTTTTGGTATATGAATGCCGACCCCGGACAATAACCCCTGAAAATAACCAGACCATCCGCTTGCTACCATCGCCGCAGCAAAACCATACTCTAGAATCAAGTCCCAGCCGAGAATCCACGCCACTAGCTCTCCAAATGTCGCATAGCTATACGTGTAGGCACTCCCTGATATAGGTACCATAGAAGCAAACTCTGCATAGCACAGCGCACAAAATGCACAGACAATACCCGCTATAATGAAGGATAATACCAGAGCCGGTCCAGCATGCTGGGCAGCGGCTACGCCAGTCATGACAAAAATTCCCGTTCCTACTACGCAACCTACACCAAGCATCGTAAGGTCGAAAGTGCCCAGCTCTTTTTTCAACGTACCGTCTTTGCTTTGACGCTGACGCATCATCGCTTGAATTGATTTTTTTCGCATCATATTCATAATTCAAAAAACCCCTGACTATCAAGTAATAGATGTCGCAGGCAACCAACAGTCTACGAACTCCTATTATACTCAATTATCAGAGGAAGCAAGAGGGCTTTAATGCCTAGAAGCGCTAAATAGTCCTTGTAATTATTTACAATCGTTATTTTTTAACCATCTATTGTAGTAGATTATATTATTTACGCCTAATCTGCCGCCATTCGACGAGACAGATCAGATACCACTTCGTCCATTGTAATCTGAGCCAGTTCCTTTTCCATAGCTTGTTGCGCCCGATGAAATGAGCTTTCTAGAGTACTTTGAATGTTACGCCCTACACCGCAGTCTGGATTAGGATTGCCATGAATGGAAAATAAATCGTCTGATATATCAATTTGCACTGCTTGGTATACTTCGAGCAGCGTGATATGGCTTAAGGGCCTGGTTAGCTTCGCCCCGGGTACACCAGGTGAGGTCGTGAGTAACTCAGCTCGGCTGAGCATCCCAATAATCCGGCGAATCACTACGGGATTCGTATTGACACTCCCCGCTATATATTCGGAAGTAATCCGTCCTTTTTCCAAATCAATTAGGGAAAGAATATGCACTGCTACGGAAAAACGGCTACTAATCGCCATACGGCTCGCCCCCACTCTCTATATCATGATGATTACTCATTCTATTATATCAACATCTGTCAGTCTATGGGGCGTCAATCCCCTTTAGCTCCTGTCTGGTATACCGAATCCATTCCCTTGCCGCAAAAGAAAGATAGCGATCTTCTCGCCAAATCATCCCTAAATTCCATGGAATCGAAGGGCTCGCAAGCTCTAAGATGGAGATGCGGCTCTGATCGACATCTCGGCAAATTGTCTCCGGCAGCAGGGCAATACCTAAATTAGCCGCGACCATCTCGCTAATCATATCCCACTGGGAACTTTCATAGATTACTCGGGGCTGGAATCCTTCCCGGGCGCAGGCCGCAATAATACGATCGTGAAGCACGAAATCCTCCCGAAAAAGAACAAAGGACTGCTGCTCTAACTCAGCCATCGATATGATTTTTTTGGATGCCAGAGGGTGTGAAGGATGGAGTAGTAGGTTCAGTTTTTCCTCCACAAAAGAAAAGGACTTCAGCCCTTCTACCTGCACAGGAAGGACCGCCACTCCTACGTCCAGCTCCCCGCTCGCCACATCTGCCTCCACTTTCTTCCCTCCATCTTCAAATAACTGAATCGTAATCTGAGGATATTGCGCGTGAAAGTCACCAATAACCTTAGGGAAAAAGCTAGCTCCTACCATAGGAGGGAGTCCAATTCTCAAATGTCCCTGCTTCAAATTCCTGAGATCATCCAATTCCGCGGACACATGCTGAAAGGCCGTAACAATTTGCTGCGCTTGCTTGACTAAAATGACCCCCGCATCCGTGAGTTCAATGCGCTTGCCCACTCGGTCAAAAAGCACAACGCCCAGCTCTTCCTCCATTTGGCGGATGGTCTTGCTAATGCTTGGCTGGGTTATATACAGCGCTTCAGCCGCTTTCGTGAAGCTCTGCTGACGAGCGACTTCAATAAGATACTGCATTTGACGAATATCCATGAACAAGCCTCTTTCACATAACCATTTGGAATGATAAGTATTCAATATATGCATTATACCTATGAAAAGAATAAGTGTAAACTTTCAGTAACGAATGAAATTACGGAAAAGAGGCCCTTCGGATGTTCAAATTCAAATCCCTGCTCATAGGGATCCTGCAAGTTGGTCTGCTGTTCCTGATCTCCATAGCTATGAACACATTGGTGGATTTGATGCACATTCCCATTCCCGGCAGTATTGTTGGCATTGTACTTATTTTTATCTTGCTTCAGACCCGTGTTATTCGCCTGGAATGGATTGAACGCGGGGCGAACTGGTTACTTGCTGAATTACTTCTATTCTTCATCCCTTCCGCAGTCGGAGTGATGAAATATATCCCTTTAATGGAGACCGATGGTCTGCGCATCCTGGTTGTTGTGATCTTCAGTACCTTTGCAGTTATGCTAAGTGCTGGACTTACAGCCTCTGGAATTACCCGTAGAAAGGAGAAGCGATTATGATTACCGGACTCCTCTGTCTGCTCATTACGATTAGCTTGTACTGTCTATGCAAAAAAGGGTATCGTCGCCGTCCGCGAATCTATCTTTCTCCCCTGCTAGTTACGCCTGTGGTGCTTGTCATCGGACTACTGGTCACTCATATTCCTTATGAGACCTATAATAATGGAGGACAATGGCTTAATCATCTCCTTCAGCCTGCAACGATTGCATTTGCCATTCCGTTATTCAAATACTATCAAGTTCTCAAAAAACATGTAGTTGTCATTCTAATTAGTGTCTTGTCAGGTTCCCTGATGGCCATGTTCTCTTCAGCCCTGTTAGCCCAAAGTATGCATTTGGACACTGCACTTGTGAACAGCCTAGTTCCTCGTTCCGTAACTACCCCCATTGCTATGAGTGTCTCCCAGGTTATTGGCGGTGTGCCGAATATGACTGCTGTATTTGTTATTATTACTGGCCTTCTCGGCACCATGATTGGCCCCCTTATTGTGAAATGGTTCCACATCGATAACGAAGTCGCTCGCGGCGTTCTTCTCGGTACGGGGGCTCACGGTACAGGGACTTCCAAAGCTTTCGAATTCAGTTCACTCACCGGAACGATCTCTAGTATTTCCATGATCATTGCCGCCCTGTTCACTTTAGGTGCCGCGCCTTTTATAATTTCATGGTTATTTTAATTTCATTGAATCTTCCAGCGCCCACAATTGGGAATGGTATCATTCTCATTTCAAGAACGCCTAATCCACAATTATTTTCAAATATTACAACTATGCAGTCAAAGCTTTCTTATAAAGAATGCATTGACTGTTTTTTTGCTATATCAACCCTTCCATTTCCCGCATAAACCAGTCCATATTGGGACAACCTCCACCTATATGGAATATGAAATGAACAGAAGTCAAGTTTATTTCTTCCAAGTACAGAAGGAAGTGGAGGAATTTCTCGATGAGTGCGCGCGCCATATGGATTAACGTGCTGGTTGTACTGATTGTTTTAGCCGGGGCTGGAGCAGGCATATACTACTACAATCAGAATGCTAACTTTGTAAAAACAGACAACGCTCAGGTAGGAGGCCAGACGATTAGTATTTACGCTCCGGTTGCTGGCAAGCTTACCACATGGAACGCCAAGGTGGGTCAAGCATATAGCGCCGGACAACGAATCGGATCGATTCAATCTGCGGCAGGTGCAACCGATATTACCATTCCACTTGCTGGAACAATTGTGCAGCAAAGTGGCGTTCCACATTCTTTTGTCGCTGCGGGTACTTCGCTCGGGCGAGCCTATGATTTTGATAATTTATGGGTTACTGCCAATATCGATGAGACGAGCATTCCGAACATTCAAGTGGGACAGACGGTCGATGTCTATGTCGATGCGTTTCCAAGTAATACACTAACGGGAAAAGTCGATAGTATTGGTCTAGCCACTTCCGGGACGTTTTCCTTACTGCCAACTTCCAACTCCAATGCGAATTATACAAAAGTAGCTCAAGTGATCCCTGTAGTGATTACCATTGAGGGATATAAAGGGCTGGGTCTAGTCCCAGGTATGAACGCCACAGTAAAAGTACACATTTAAAGGAGAACTCCTCATGGAAAATTTCTCGCTCGGGAGAATCCTATCCGTTCTGATGCTTGGCGCCTTCATTTCTATCTTGAATCAGACTCTGCTTAATGTAGCGATCCCCCATCTCATGAACGATTTTAATGTCTCGGCTACGACAGTTCAGTGGTTATCCACCGCTTATATGCTGGTGAATGGCGTGCTCATTCCCATTACGGCTTATCTGATTAACTCTTTTGGAACACGCTTTCTTTTCATTTCTGCCATGGTCTTGTTCGGGGCGGGTTCGGTAATCTGTGCTGGAAGCCCCACCTTCTCTATCATGCTCCTTGGACGGATTGTTCAAGCGAGTGGAGCCGGAATCATCATGCCTCTTGTGATGAACGTATTCCTAACTGTATTCCCTCCTGAGCGGCGCGGTGCAGCCATGGGAACGATGGGCATTGCAATGATGTTCGCACCCGCTATCGGCCCTACGCTATCAGGTTGGGTTGTTCAGAATTATACGTGGCGAATTTTATTTATCATGGTAATACCGCTTACGCTACTCGATATCGTGCTGGCTCTAATCTGGCTACGTAACGTGTCGAAGCTGTCTAAGAGCAAATTCGATACGCTTGGAGCCATGTTCTCTACTATTGGATTTGGCTCGCTGTTATATGGCTTCAGTTCTGCGGGGAGTAAAGGATGGGATAGTGCAGTCGTGGTTATTACGCTAGTGATTGGTGTGCTTTTCACCTTATTTTTTGTACTGAGGGAACTATCGATGAAGAATCCCATGCTGGAGTTCCGTGTCTTCAAATACGATATCTTCACGATTTCTACCTTCGTAGGTTCTGCCGTAAATATGGCCATGTTCGGTGCCATGCTTCTGCTCCCGATCTATTTACAGAACATACGCGGCTTCTCCCCGCTAGACTCTGGGCTGTTACTACTCCCCGGAGCGTTGTTGATGGGGATCATGTCTCCTATATCCGGTATTATTTTCGACCGAATTGGGGCTCGCCCCCTTGCTATTGTGGGGTTGACCATTACCGCTATCTCTACATTTGAATTCAGCAGATTAACCGGGGATACCCCTTACAGCCATATCATGATGCTATATACGGTACGAAGTTTTGGCATGTCCCTTCTGATGATGTCTGTGCAGACCGAAGGTCTTAACCAGCTTCCTGCACATCTTGGCAGTCACGGCACGGCCATGTCCAATACAGTACGACAAATCGCTGGCTCCATTGGGACAGCACTTCTTGTCACCATTATGACTAGCAAGACTAAAGTCCATTTTGCTGAATATGGCAACACCTTAACCACCGCAAACCCCATTGCCGTAGATAATATGAATGGACTAGGTCAAAGTCTAAGTGCTATGAGCGGAATTCCTCCAGCAACAGGGCAAGCCTTAGGCCTCCAAGTCATTTCAGGTTTGGCTAATAAGGAATCGACGATTCGCGGGATTAACGATGCCTTTGTCGTAGCCACTTGGTTCGCTGTGGCGGGACTGCTGTTGTCGTTCTTCTTACGTAGAGCAGTGCGCCCTAAGCGTATGAAAATTGCTGATACTGCATCACCTACAGAGCCGCAAGCTCAACTTCCTTATAGAGACTGATATGAGTAGAGAGTTGTCTATAATCGTGTTCATGCACTATAAGCTGCACTTCTCGTGAGATGCTGAACGAACAGCTCCTTCCTTTGCTATAGGAGGAGCTTGTTTTGCAATCATGATTATGTGTTTTTCGAATCATCTTGAACAAGCTGCATACTTATCGCCTCAGGATTGTGATAGGATAAAGGAAGAATTTGCCCTATATCTCTTCAAATCGGAAGGATTGTGAAACCCATGGTACAAGAGTCTCTATATGAAGCATTGAACGAGCAATTTAATTTTGAACTCCATTCTGCACATGTTTATTTAGCCATTGCGGGATACTGCTCCTCCATTAGTTGGGATGGATTTGCGAACTTCTTCTTAGTTCAATCCGATGAAGAACGTTATCATGCATCCAAACTATATAAGTTCCTCAATGACCGGGGCAGACGTGTTACTTTGAGCGCTTTGGAAGAGCCTAAGAACGACTACTCCTCCATTCTCGATGCCTTTGAACACGCTTATCAGCATGAAAAGCTAAATACACAGCGAATTTATCGTCTATCGGACATTGCACTGGATCAAAGGGAACATGCTACACTTCAATTTCTGAACTGGTTCGTTGAAGAGCAAGTGGAAGAAGAAGCACTCTTCGATGGAATTATCCAAAAGCTCAAACGCATTGATGTGAATAGCACAGCCTTCTTCGAATTGGATAAAGAGTTCTCCAATCGCTCGTTCACCGCACCTTCTAATTAAGATACAGTAAGCGACACCTAGTTAATCACAATAAGTATGATGATTACAATAAGCCATTAATACATCCCTCTCGAAAGGTAACTTTCGGAGGGATTTTATCTGCCAATAAACTGTGCTTGAATTTGTAACAGTTAAATTGTATACTGAGCATGTCATCAGAGAGGAGGGGTACATCATGAGCGAAGATAAGGTTCTAGGTTCCCCGAATTTTAAGTGGTTTGGGCTGGCTATACAGTCGCTAGTGGTACTCTCTAAGTGTCCGGAAAGCTGTCCTAGTGGCGAAATTGCAGCGCGAGTGAAGTCTGAGGCAACGATGCTACGTCGAATTCTGTCGAGACTCGCATGCCAAGGTATTTTGGAGACTAGGGAAGGCCGTGTGGGTGGATATCGACTGAAGCGAGCTCCTGAAGAGATTACGCTGGAAGAAGTCTATCTTGCACTTCAAGCAGGGGAATCATTTTGCAGTCCTATGTTAGAGACTACAGGGGATCATGCTTTTGGTCGTGAGATGCACGCTTCATTTTTCAATATTATTGGCGAAGTGAATGAGCATGTACTCATTGTGCTTCGAAAATATACGATTGCTGACTTGATGTAGAAGCCAACGGATCTTTTCTTCATACATGCTTCTGTATTAGATTTACCAACCACTTGATTGCTTTCCTTAATCTATATTGGCATTAACTGTGTATTATCTGACACAGTATGTATATGAATGAACCCATTTATTCTTCCAGCAGCTTAGCTTCTAGGGAGAGTGACGCTTTAAACTGTGCATATACTTGTCACAGTATACATCATATTTGGAGGTTGATATTTATGAGTAACCCAGTTCAATTCGAAACTAGTGATTTATTTACCCTGCTTGAAGAAAGACGTTCTGTAAGAGCCTATGATCCTAATCACCGCATTTCACGTGAGGAATTGACAGAAATCCTTGAACTTTCTTCCAAGGCTCCTTCCTCTTCCAATCTTCAACCTTGGCGGTTCCTTGTTATTGATGATCCTGCCATTCAAGAACAACTCTTACCCATTGCTAACAATCAGCAACAAGTCAAGGACGCTTCAGCTATCATCGCGGTACTCAGTGACCTTAAATCTTACGACAAAGCAGAGGCGATCTATGGGAAAGGTGTAGCTTCGGGACATCTAACCGAAGAAATCAAGACTACTATGGTAGAACGTATAGTTAATATGTACGGAAGTCTTCCAAAGGATAAATTACACAATATTAATTTATTGGATGCGGGTCTGGTGTCTATGCAATTGATGTTGATAGCTAAGGCAAAAGGTTATGACACGGTACCTATGGGCGGATTTAACGCAGAGAAATTCTCTGAATTCTTCACTCTGCCAGACACATTGGTCCCAGCTGTTCTGATTGCTGTTGGTAAAGCCGCTGGTCCTGCCCGTGCTACGGCTCGCTTGTCCGTTGAAGAGACTACATTTTGGAATAGCGTGAACTAACAACGACAACAAGGAAACTCACAAAAAAAAGCGTATGCTCTCCCTAGAGGCATACGCTTTTTAGCTGTTAATAATTATTTTCAACCCAGCCCCCCCTAATTAAATAGAACTCCGAGTGCTATAGCATAAAAGTCTAAGGAGATTATTGTAAAAAATTGCATTTACATGTATTTTACATTCCAGTATAATCCAAATGTTCTTCAGTCTATATGGATTTATAATTAGGGGGGATCTTATGAGAAAAATTTGGTTTGTCAGCTTCGGTCTATTGGTTTTAATGTCTGGATTATTATTCGGAAGTGCTTCATCAGCTGATGCAGATGAGAATGTACTAGCTGTTACACCAGGATCTGATTATGTACTTTATACTACGTCTGACGGAAATCTCTACATTAATGGAATTGCCATTGGTAATCAGTTAAAGTGGGAAAGAAACTATTATTTTAATTATCAAATAGCCTGTTCTGGTGATCCTGCTCATACATGTGGCGCCTATACTACTAGAAACCAGAGCATTGTTGGAAAAGTAGCTGATTTGGATAAAAAATCTATTAGATATGGTTCATATAGTTCTACTTATACAGGTGAGGTACCTCATGCCTTTGAAGTGATTGTAGATAGAGCCCTCTATTCATACTTTTATTCTCATTTTGAGGGAGGACCTAACACTATACACGAAATTGATCAAACCGATATTACAGGAAAAGGCACTCCAAGATACACAGATGCTTTTGATAGCTCTGTACGATTAATTATTAATGCAGATACAGGAACAGTTGTCGATTTTAGCTCCCCTTTAAATTTTTACTATGGGAAAAATATCGAGAGGTATTCTTCTAGTTTTCAACCAGTGAATGCCATGAACTTAGCGGTCCCTTTGACTCCTAATACAGTTTCAACTAATCCATCTGATAAAAAGATAACTATAAGCTGGGCTGGCTCACTTAATGCTACCAAATATGAGATTGAAAGCAACGGAACTATTATCGGTTCGACCAGTACTACGACATATGAACATGCAGGATTAAATACAAATACCGCATACTCCTACCGAGTAAGAGCAATCAATTCAAAGGGTACAAGTGAGTGGAGCGATCCTGTCTCTACCCAAACTTTATTAACCATCCCCTCTGTAACTGTAAGCTCGACTAATGATGCTATTCTACTAAAGTGGAATGCTATAGAAAATGCAAGCAATTATGAAATAGAAGTTGATGGATCCGTTATGAATAATGGAAATAATACTTCTTATAATCACACAAATTTAGCGCCAAATACGGCTCATACCTATAAAGTACGAGCTAAAAATGATACAAATGCAAGTAACTGGACACCTGAAATAAAACAGCAAACCAAAACTCAATTACCGACGAATTTGACAGCTGTTGCTACTAGTAGTGCCGTAACTTTAACTTGGAATGCAGCCATCGGAGCTACAGGTTACGACATTGAAGTGGATGGTACTCTTGTAACAACTAACGCTTTGACCTACACGAAAAGCGGATTAACTCCCAATACAAGTCATTCGTTTAGAATCCGAGCTAAAAATAATGGTGGCGTAACCGAATGGACACCAATGACCACCCTACCGACCCTACTGGCTACTCCAACATTAACGCCTTCTGCGACAACCAATTCAATTACAATAACATGGCCAGAAATTGCTGGTGCGTCAGGGTATGAGGTCGAAGCAGACGGCCAGGTGATTGACAATGGTTCGTATACAAGTTTTGCGTTCATGGATTTAGTTGCAAATACCAATCATACTTTTAAAGCCAGGGCTAAAAATGATAACAATACCAGCGCTTGGACAACAGTGATTACAAAGTCTACAGCCCCAGTTGTGCCAACTAATCTGTCAAACACGATGACAAATACTTCCGTAACTCTAAACTGGACAGCGGTTACTGGAGCGACAGGTTATGATGTGGAAGTTGACGGTGTCATCGGATCCACTAGCTCCTTAACCTATACTAAGAACGGACTTGCAGCAAATTCAAATCATACCTTCCGTATTCGTGCAAAAAATAGTGGAGGTGCAAGTGATTGGACCTCTGCATTAAACGTACAAACTTTGTTAAATACGCCTGTTATGAGTCTAGTATCAACAAGTGATAGCATTACGTTGACTTGGCCAGCGGTTACAGATGCTTCAGGATATGACGTGGAGATCGATGGTTCCGTTATGAATAACGGCACTGATACGAGTTACAGTCATAAAAATTTAACTGCTAGCACAGCTCATACTTATAGAGTTAGAGCCAAGACTGCTACGAATTTGAGTCAGTGGACAACGCTAACCACTAGATCTACAGCCCCGCTTATGCCTACAAATGTGACTTCTACAGCAACGAATACATCGTTGACTGTCACATGGCCTGCAGTTGCGGGTGCAGCTTATGATGTCGAAGTCGATGGCATTATCGCTACAGGTGTTGCAGTGCCCTATACGAAAACGGGGTTAGCAGCTAATACACCCCATACTTTCCGTGTACGTTCTAAAAATAACAGTGGTGCGAGTGAATGGACTACTACTATAAATGCTCTAACACTATTAAATACTCCTGTGGTTACTTCAGCATCCACAAGTGATGCTATGACGTTGACTTGGGCAGATGTTAAAGATGCTACAGGTTATGAGCTGGAATTCGACGGAGCCGTCATAAATAACGGTACAAGCACTAATTTTATACAAAATAACTTAACCGCTAATACTTCTCATACCTATAAGGTACGAGCGATTAGTTCTTCGAATGCAAGTGCTTGGACAAACTTAATTACGAAATATACAGCACCTATTACTCCTACTAAAGTGAGCTCTATTTCAACAAGCACCTACATTACCCTCTCATGGACCGCTGTACCTGGAGCGACAGGTTATGATGTGGAAGTGGATGGAATTATAAATGCTGTAAGTACAGCAGAATTTACGAAATATAATTTACCACCAAACACTACCCATACTTTCCGTGTACGTTCTAAGAATAGCGGTGGAGTTAGTGAGTGGACCAATTCTCTAAATGTTCTAACACCGTTAAGTACTCCTGTGGTGAACTCAACAGCTACGAGTGATGCTATTACATTGAATTGGGTCGATATTAAAGATGCTACAGGTTATGAGCTAGAATTCGACGGAGCCGTCATAAATAACGGTGCAAACACTAGTTTTATACAAAGTAACTTAACTGCTAATACTTCTCATACCTATAAGGTACGAGCGATTAGTTCTTCGAATGCAAGTGCTTGGACGACCTTAGTCACAAAATACACAGCACCCGTTGTTCCTACGAATGTTAACCTCGTAGCAACAAGCTCTTACGTTACTCTCTCTTGGACAGCTGTAAATGGAGCTACAGGATATGAGGCAGAATTTGATGGGGTTATAAATGCCGTGAGTTCAGCAAGCTTTACCAAAATTAATTTGCCAGATAACAGTACACATACTTTCCGTGTACGCTCTAAAAATACGGGTGGAGTTAGTGAGTGGACCAATTCAGTGAATGTTCAGACATTGTTAAACACTCCTGTTGTGAATTCCACAGCTACGAGCAATGCTATTATGCTGAATTGGGCAGATATTAAAGATGCTACAGGTTATGATATTGAGGTAGATGGAACTGTAATAGACAACGGAACAAATACCAACTATACACACAGTAATCTGACACCGAACACTACTCATACCTATAAAGTTAGGGCTAGAACCTCTTCAAATGCGAGTGTATGGACAACCATTCTTACTAAATACACCGCACCTATTGTGCCAACTAATCTATCGAATACTGCAACGAATATTTCAGTTAACCTTAGCTGGACAGCTGTCGCTGGTGCAACCGCTTATGACATAGAGATTGATGGCGTAGTAGTAAATGCAGGCTCTGCAGCCAACTATACCAAAACTAACTTGCTTGCAAACACGAGTCATACCTTCCGTATCCGTGCTAAGAACACAGGCGGTGTCAGTGACTGGACTAATCTTATGAACGTCCAAACTTTACTTAATACTCCTGTACTAAGTTCAACGGCTACAAGTACATCTATCTTCTTGAATTGGATTGAGATTAAAGATGCGACAAGTTATGAGGTGGAAGTAGATGGAACTATCATTGATAACAGTGTAAATACTACCTATACGCATAGTAATCTTACAGCCAGCACGGCACATAACTACAGAGTTAGAGCTAAATCAGCTTTCAATGCGAGTGCTTGGACAGCCATACTTGCGAAATATACAGCACCTTTAATTCCAACAAATCTAACGTATACGGCAACCAATACATCGGTCACCCTGAACTGGACAGCCGCCGCTGGTGCAACTGCTTATGAGGTTGAAGTTGATGGCTCTATCGTGAGTTCAAGTGCTTCCGTAAATTATACAAAAACCAATTTGATTGCAAACACGAGTCATACCTTCCGTATCCGTGCTAAGAACACAGGTGGTGTCAGTGAGTGGACCAATTTGGTCAATGCACAAACTTTGTTAAATACGCCTGTTATGAGTCTAGTATCAACAAGTGATAGCATTACGTTGACTTGGCCGTCTGTTACAGATGCTTCAGGATATGACATGGAGATCGATGGTTCCGTTATAGATAACGGCACGGATACGAGTTACAGCCATAAAAATTTAACTGCTAGCACAGCTCATACCTATAGAGTTAGAGCCAAGACTGCTACGAATCTCAGCCAGTGGACAACACTAACCACCAAATATACAGCCCCACTTATGCCAACAAATGTGACTTCTGCAACAACGAATACTTCGTTGACTCTCACATGGCCTGCAGTTGCGGGAGCAGCTAGTTATGAGGTGGATGTCGATGGCGTTATCGCTTCAGGAGTTACCACACCGTACACAAAAAGTGGATTAGTTGCTAACACTAGCCACACTTTCCGTATACGTTCTAAGAATAGCGGTGGATTCAGTGACTGGACTACTTCCATAAATGTCCTAACACTATTAAATAATCCTGTAGTTACCTCGGCAGCCACAAGTGATGCCATTACGTTGACTTGGGCAGATGTTAAAGATGCTACAGGTTATGAGGTGGAATTCGACGGAGCCGTCATAAATAACGGTGCAAGCACTAATTTTACGCAAAATAACTTAAATGCTAATACTTCTCATACCTATAGAGTTAGAGCGATTAGCTCTTCGAATACAGGTGCTTGGACAAACTTAATTACGAAATATACAGCACCTATTACTCCTACTAAAGTGAGCTCGACTTCAACTAGCACCAACATCACCCTCTCATGGACCGCTGTACCTGGAGCGACAGGGTATGAGGTGGAAGTAGATGGGATTATAAATGCTGTAAGTACAGCAGAATTTACGAAATATAATTTGCCTGCAAACACCTCACATACTTTCCGTGTACGTTCTAAAAATAATGGCGGAGTAAGTGAATGGACAACTGTTCAGAACTTCTCTACACTCTTAACTACACCAGTAGCAACAGTTACAGCAGCTAAAGACTCCATTACGTTAACTTGGGGCGCTATTGCGGATGCTACAAGCTATGAGATTGAGGTAGACGGTGTAGTCAATGATATTGGAACAGATACTAGTTATACACAACAAGGGCTTTCACCTAATACAACTCATAAATACCGGATTCGCGCTAAGGGTGGTATGAACTACAGTAACTGGACTTCAGTGATTTCAAAAAACACTCTGACTTAATGCAAATTCCATCTCTCTATAAAAATTAAAGTTAAAAAAGATGACTCCTGAATTTGCAGGAGTCATCTTTTTTAACTTTAACAATTCATATTGCAACACAGAATCTCAGACTATCCTCTGCTAATCACTTCATAGATGCCAGTACTTCTTCTAAAGTAGGCATCGCCGGAATTCCGCCCTTGCGCGTTGTCGCAAGAGCTCCAGTCGCATTAGCGAACCTAAGCAAACGTTCTAATTCACTGCTGGACCAATAATTTACTTTTCGACCATCCTCAAGTAGGCCATATAATAACCCACCGAAGAAAGCATCTCCCGCACCCGTAGTATCCACAGCCTGAACTAGATTTCCGGGAACCAAACCTACTAACTCCCCAGCTCGGTAGTAACTCCCCTTGTCTCCGAGAGTCACAAGCAATAGTTCCGTGGCGAAAGGTCCAGCGAGCAGACGACTTCCTTTCTCTAGATCCGTACTTCCAGTTAGGAATTCTAGCTCCTCTTCGGATACCTTCACAATATCCGCGTACTTCATTCCTTCCAGAATCCATTGTTTTGCCTCATCTAGACTTCCCCATAATGCAGAGCGAAGATTAGGATCATATGAGATTCGAAGCCCTTTCTGCCGTGCATACCGGACTGCTGCTAGCGTAGCTCCACGAGAAGGTTCATCCGACATGGAGACCGATCCGAAATGAACTATACTAGAAGCATCCAATATAGCGTAAGGAATTTCTTCCTCTCGTAACAATTGATCTGCTCCAGGATGACGATAAAAGGAGAAGGAACGATCTCCCTGATCATCCAAGTGAACGAAAGCCAATGTCGTATTTGCTTCCTTGGTTAGGATAAGCCCTGCTGTTCCAACTCCTCTTGCATCCAGCACAGATTTTAACCCTTGTCCGAAAGCATCATCACCTATTTTACCTATAAATTCAGCAGTTCGACCTAATTTCACAATAGCGGCTGCCACGTTAGCTGGGGCTCCTCCCGGATTTCTCTCAAATAAAGGTTGTCCAAGTTCAGATAGACCATAAGGTGTAAAGTCAACTAGTAGTTCTCCGATTGCTGTGATGTCAGGCATATTGCAAGTCCCTCCTAAATCAAATACCACTATTTTTGTGAATTTAAGTGTACTATACTCTTCTGACTTATGTTTCGTACATTGACCTTTTATTATCTCAGATCTAAATTTCTAGCTCTATAGCTGTTTGAAAAGCGCACAATTTCATAAATTGCCTCACTTTTTCAAATCATACTTTGCTCTGCTGCTGACCTAATGCATGTTTCATTACATAAGTACTGCCCCGTAGGCAATAATGATCCAGAACTTCTTTTAGTCATTTCTCTAATCCCGCTTGCAGAAACACTGCATTCTAAATTTATCGGACCTTATCGTTTTGTATAGCTCGCTTTAAGGGTAACTTAGTAGTATAAAAAAACATGTGCTTTAGAAAACAAGGAGGAATTTTAGATGAAAATTATTATTACGCAACAAGAAGCGATGCAAAAGGGAGTATGGAGCGAGGTAGCTCAAATGTTCGGCGTTCAAAAAGAGGATGAGACTTGGGCAAATGAACAGTACATTCTAACCGAAGAGCAAGCAAGACAACTTGGCTTCATTAGCTAATTCGTTAGAAAGCCCCCCTCATCCATTACAATTCATGAAAAGGGCCTCTAGCAACAGAGGCCACAGATTTGCACGGTTTTAACACATTTCACAGTTATTAATTCATCGTTCACATTAACCACTATGTCATAGCTAACCCGTCTATTTATACTAGCCATGATTACAATTCCACATTAAAAAAACAATGTATGCTTTATCCCCTAATCTTATGTCGAAAAACTACCTTCCACATCACCACATTCAATACAAACAGTACCAACATACATCTATATACACCCCAACTTAAGGTATTCACCCACAAATGCACAAGAACCATGCCTCCTAAAATCAGCATGAGTGGAATCGTAAATATGACTTCTCTCTTCCGTGTAGTGTGTAGAATGCACTTCTAATTCTCCTCTCCCAATTCGCTAAAATATTTATATTTCTAACATATATACTAATTAATTCCTTTAATTCAAACGATGTATCTCTTTTTTACACTTATTACAATAAAAAAGAGTCGGTCTTCGCCAGTTAGACAAAGATCGACTCCTTATGAATAGCTATGCGTCCATTATTATATGTCAATTACTACATGCTTGGCATGAATCCAGACACGTCTACTTCAAGTTCACGGGCAAGGCGCATTCCATACTCTATATCAGCACGCACGAAGTTACAGATTGCACGCAAGCGTACAGGTTCTGGAACCTGACGCAAATCTTGAACCACATTCGCAATCAGATGCTCCTTTTCCTCCGCTGTAAAGCTGCGATATAAAGCTCCCGCTTGGGTAAAGTCATCAGTCTTTGCAATTTTCGCTCTGGTGACCTGCTCTCCTTCAATTCGTACTCGGCTGTCAGCAAAATGAGTCGGTGCCTCAATAACGTTATCGTCAGCACTATTTGGTTCATAATTCACTGGGGATGGGTTCTGAGCTACATTCATTGCCCCATCTCGCTGATGGTTACGTACGGGAGCATAAGGACAATTCACTGGAATTTGCAGATAATTAGCTCCTAGACGATAGCGCTGTGTATCCGGATATGAAAATAATCGACCTTGCAAAAGTTTATCTTCCGAAGGTTCAATTCCTGCCACAAGCACACTTGGGGAGAATGCAGCTTGCTCCACTTCAGCAAAGAAATTCACAGGATTGCGGTTCAACGTCATGGTTCCCACCTTTTGCAGCGGATACGATAGTTCTGGCCATTCTTTCGTCGGATCTAACGGATCGAAGCTCCACCGGTTCATATCTTGAGCAGGCATGAGCTGAACATACAGACCCCAAGTTGGAAATTGTCCTTGATCGATATGTTCATGTAAATCCCTAGTGGCATGGTTGAAATCTTGACCTTGAACGTCCTTCGCCTGATCCGCAGACAGTGTTGCTACACCCTGATTGGTTCTCCATGTATATTTAACGTAAGTTACAGTGCCCTCCACATTGATCCATTTAAAAGCATGTACGCCGAAGCCATCCATTTGGCGATAATTCGCAGGCGTACCATGGTCTGAGAATAACCACGTCATCATATGCGTAGATTCAGGCGATAACGTCATAAAATCCCAATACCGTGCTGGATCTTGAATATTGGTAGCCGGAGATGGCTTAAGTGCGTGTACCATATCTGGAAATTTCATAGCATCCCTTATAAAAAACACTGGAAGGTGGTTACCCACAAGATCGTAGTTCCCTTCCTCCGTATAGAATTTCACTGCGAATCCCCGGGGATCTCTGGCTGTCTCTGGCGATCCCGTTCCATGAATAACCGTCGAGAACCGGACGAACACAGGCGTCTCCTGTCCCTCCGCTTGTAAGAAATGGGCGCGTGTATATTCACTCATACTTTTCTCCGTCTTGAAAACTCCGTGAGCCCCAGCTCCTCTTGCATGTACTACTCGCTCTGGGATTCGTTCCCGATCAAAATGACCAAGTTTCTCTAGCAAATGGTAATCTTCTAGCAAAGTAGGACCCCGTTGTCCTGCTGTACGAGAGTTCTGGTTATCCGCTATGGGAGCGCCTTGATTGGTAGTCATCCAATTATTCATATGGTATCACCCTTAATATTAGTATTTAGACTTGATCTAAGTTCTAATTAAATACTAACATGATATGCGCCTCTGAAGCATGAAGTTTGGATGATAAATGGGTGAAGAATTAGGATATAACTCTACTCATTTTAGAGGAATAGTCACTCGCTGGCTTATTGAACCTGGTAGCTTTATACTAGAATTTAAGAGGTACGTCTAGCAGATTGAGATAGATTTTAGTAACCAAATGCACAAAATCTATAGCAAATAGTCAAGCATTGACCTCGCTTGTTCACTTCCTTTGGAAAATTTAGCAACTTTTCATAGGTTCATAGCGTTTAAACTAGATAAGAGAAAAGGAGCGTATTCAACCTGATGGAATCTTCATTTTGGTCCAAGTCTTTTCGAGGTAACAAACCTGTTGTAATCATTCTGCTTCTAGTTATTTTTTTACTAGCTGCTTATTTGAGGGTTGATTTCTTGCGTTCCGTAACTCACCAAGTCTCTCATGATACGCAGTACTATGACAAAATGGTCAAGCAAGTCCTTGAACAGGGTGTCTACGGATATAAGAGTACGGAATCGAATGCACAGGTTACCCCGGGCTATCCCATGTTTATGGCTGCGATCTATGTCCTGATTGACTATAAGCATCACGATCCAGCTCCCTACATCCGATATAGTCAAGTTATTCTAAGTCTAATTACGCTTTATTTCATGTATCGACTAGCTCGGAAGCTGGGAGGAACGGCTGCTGGTCTACTTACAGCCCTTGTCGGCGCTGTGTATCCTTCATTTATTTGGAGTAATGGGGCTATTCTTACCGAAGTGCTATGTACGTTCTTCTTATTCTCTTACTTATATTTACAGATTGTAGCCTTCGAAAAGAAAACTTGGCTCTGGGCTGCGCTTAGCGGAGTCTTGCTCGGCTTAACGGTTCTTACACGTCCAGAATTTTTACCGCTTATTTTTGTCAGTCATGCTGTCTACTGGTTGTGGACTCGCAAATGGAAAGAAGCTTTGAAGCTGCTCGTAATCTCCTTGATCGGCGCAGGAGTCATTTTATCTCCTTGGCTCATTAGAAATGTGATTACATTACATCAATTCAATGTAGCTTCAACTCAGGTCAATCCATTCAAAGCCGGAACCTTCCCTTATCATAATTATGATGATGGACTGGTGGACACAAAACAGTACAACGGTGATCAGATGGCCGTTGCCAAGGCCCGACTCAAGAAGGGATTCACTGAACAACCGATGTATTTCCTCAAGTGGTATACCATTGGCAAACTCGACTATACCTACAGCAAAATGTATTTTGGAGCTGGCCACAAACCGTATTATTCCGTATTCCCTTATGCCATGCGGAATGTCCTTCACGTATCACTGATTTATTTCTTCTTGTTGGCGATGATCGCCTCTCTGATCCGTTACCGCAGAACCGAATTTTTACTAGTGGCCGTAGTTATTGTCATGTCGCTCCTTCGTCTGCTTTTCGTTCCGGAGTACAGGTATAACTACACGGTTATGCCCGTCATTATCATCGTGGACATCCTAGTTTTCTTAGCTATTATTCGCTGGGCTTATGCACGTTTCACCGGCAAATCTATTCCTGATCCGAACCCGAATCAAATTACCTAACGGGTGCACTCTCGATCAACAGGATTCGGACACATGATCCTACATCGTGTGTTCCTTTCCTATTGCCAAAAATCAAAGGTCAAAGGAGTTTAACCTCAACTATGAATTTGAAAAAAGCTACGCTGGTTACCGCTCTCATTATCTCTCAAGTCGCAGCCGCGGTGCCTGCAAGCGCAGAAGCTTCAGTTCAGACTTCTCCAACGTCCCAAATGGGCATGGATACTCAGTCTTCAGCCCCTACCCCCTTATCTAATACATCAAGTTCAATCAGCACAACACCGTCAACTACACCTTCTAAGACAGAGACTTCCCCAGCTACTGGAAGTAGTTCAACGTCTACGAATTCATCTACTCCAAGTTCAGGATCTGGAGCGAAAGATACCACTAGTAATCCTAGCCCTACAGCTCCTTCAACTGAGGCTGTTCCTGGGGTTACACAAACCAAGCCAACAAAGCCGGCTAGTACTCCTGCAACTCCAGTAACACCTGGAACTACAGAGACCCCTACAGATGATACCAAAGCAGCTGGGAATCCTAAGTTAGTCACTCCAACTACAACGAACACTACGGATGCTTCTAATCCCGTAGCGCCTGCAGCAGCTGCTGTCAATGGGCAGCTTATTCTTTTCATGGATAGCGCACGTATGGAGCAGAACGGCAGTATCTACACCGCTACTCACGCAATGACGGTTAAAAAAGGTGTATCTTATGTCGGAATTCGCTCCCTTGTCGACCGAGTAGGATACAAGATCGCTTACGATTCACGTACTAAAGAAACCCTTATCACATATGGCGGTAACGAGCTTCGTTTCAAACGTGGAAGTTCCATCTATCGCGTCAACGGGGTATCCAAGACGATGCGCGGAGCAGCTTATGAAGACAAAAACGTCTTCTTGGTTCCTTTGACAGCCATTACTCAAGCACTGGGAATTCCATATACGGTTAGTGGCAAAAGAGTCATTTTGCAGCTCTCTACGAAGCCATCAGCCTCTTTCACAGTACAAAGCGGGGATATTACTGCAGGAGAAACACGCGTCAATTTCCAGACCAAATCCTTTTCTCCGAATGGGCTCCAGATTGTCAATGAGAAATGGGAGGGTCGCCCGGATCAAGATATTTTCCCATCTGCAGGTTCGTACTCCGTCACGTATAGCGTCCAAGATTCCAGCGGTCAATGGAGTGATCCATATACACAGACGATTCAGGTCAGTAATCCCAATCTTCCACCTGTAGCTCAGTTTGCAACGAATAAGTCAGAATACAAAATCGGAGAGCCCGTAACCATTACAGACCAAAGTACAGATGAAGAAAATGCGATTGTTGATCGTCAGTGGCTGAACAACCGCCCTGCCTTTTTCACAGCGGGTCCTGTAACGATTAGCCTGACCGTCACGGATAAACATGGTGCTACATCTAAGATCGACAAGACCATCACAATTACGAATGAGACGCTCTATACCGAAGATCAGTTCTACAAACTATTCACTCCTGTCGGCCAAAATTTCCAGATCAATGGTGGAAACGTGCTAAATTACGATAAAATTCCATTCACGTATACAACTGAGCCCTATACTTTGTTCCGTGATAGCGGACCGGAATCTGTTACGAGTGAGGGCATTTTGTATCAAGATACGATCGTCGGCTTAACCCGCTTCATGATTCACCACCGTAACCGTCTAGGAGAAAAAGCTAAAGTCTATCTTGTAGCCAAAAATACAGATAGTACTCTGGCCAATATCGATATTCTTAGCTACGGCGTAGCGGGTCCTAACCAGCATCCCGAACTAACGGGCCGACTCTCGGTACAAAGATATTTTGAGAATTACCAGAGCGACAGCAAAAAGCAGCGCATTACTTTAGCGCCTGGAGAGAGCAAAGTTATCATGAACGATCTGAGTAATACCTCATTGAGCCAAGAGGACTGCATTTCTTTGCTGGGTGACCTGTATAGTGATGCTCGGGTTCAGTACACCGTATTGATCGTAAAAGAAAAACATGATCCCATCCAAGCCGTAACTACTGTCCCTTATCTGGATCCTAAGGAATCCATTATCCGCGGTACATTCGCTGATTCCACCCGCGTCTTCGAATATAATGAAGTTGTAGGTACGAAGGAACAACGCTTGAACTTAACGGACAACACAGCTGATCCATTCCAGACAGGAACAGATGGAATTCTTGGTACCTCAGCGCTTAACTCCGGTAACTATGGCGTCATGTACAAACTTAAGTTAAACCGTGTAGCTCCGAATACATTAATTACCTTTAACCCACGTGGAGGTCTCTATATGGGGGCAGCGATGGTTAACGGAAACGTAGTCAGCTTTTCTCATACAGGCGCTAACAATGTTAGCAATCAGACCAGCGTTCTATATCGTACTAAGGATTATGAAGAGAACGTAGAGATCTGGCTCAGTCCTTCAGCAGGAAGCAATATGCCATTTACCTTACTGCTCATGCCTATGCCTTCTGTAAAGCAACAGCCATAATTCATAGATCATTCTAATCTGAAAAAAGCCGCTTTGCCCCTCCCTAAAGAGGCTGCAAAGCGGCTTTTTTCACTTTTGCTTTTGTTTTTTCTTCTGCCTCTGCTTCTGCCTCTGCCTCTGCTTCTGCCTCTGCTTCTGCCTCTGCCTCTGCCTCTGCTTCTGCTTCTGCTTTTTACAATTACCTGTTCACTTATGCTTTATTACTAATTTCTAGATGTCACTAAGTTCCTTCTCTGTTAGCATTTCTAAAAATACCTCAACTGCTTTGGTCTTATACTCCGTATGCAGCATGACCCAAGAGAAATGACGAGCAATTCGCTGATTGTTCACCTGCAACATGCAAAGTGTACCTAGCCTGAGTTCCTTACGGACCGTCCACTGCGAAAGTAAAGCAATGCCCAGTCCCGCCTCCACGGATTCTTTAATAATTTGAGTACTCCCGAATTCGACTCGTTCCTTAGGTACAAAACCCAGCGTCTCAAAGAGCTTATCTGTTGCCTCACGCGTCCCTGATCCCGGCTCTCTTAGAATCCACAGGTCCTCCTTTAGTTCTTGCAAGTCAATCTCTTGTTGCTTCGCTAAGGAATGGTTGGCCGACACCATTACGTACATAACATCCTCGGCAAAAGGAACCACCTTCAGCTTCGTATGGCGTAGTTCCCCCTCAACAATGCCTATGTTTAATTGATGATTCAGCACTCCTTCAGCAATGTCTTTGGTATTGCCAATCTGAATAGTAGGCTGGATGAGCGGATACTGCTGCCGTAATAAAGCGAGATCATGTGGGAGAATATATTCACCATAAGTGTAGCTAGCCCCAATGGTTAATATTCCGCTCGCTCGATGCATATGATCGTCGATTAATCCTTGCATACTTGTGTATAGGCCCTGAATTTGACGAGCATGATCGTAGACAATTTTGCCTGATGCAGTTAAAGTCATAGATTTGTTGGTCCGTTCAAGCAATCTTGCACCGCTAGTTCGCTCCAACGCCTGAATGTGTTGGCTTACCGCGGGCTGAGTCATATGTAATTCCTCTGCGGCCCGAGTAAAATTCCCTTTGTCCACGACGGTAATAAACACAAGTAGAGTCTGATCCATCCACATTTCCTCCACCCTGCAGATTTATAATAAGTATTTACTTATGAATTAATTTAGAATAAGTTATTTTTCTTATTATAAAAGCTAGCATATGCTTAAAGCAATCCCATCACGAGATACACAGGAGGTTAACATCTATGCGATCTGATTCGACTTCATCTCATCATCATTTCTTTAACTTAACTCATAGGCATCCGTTCGATGGACCGCCATTTCAATCTATATTTCCAGGTGTACTGTTCACTGCACTGTTAGCCCTAATTGGCTTTGCTCTCAGCTATCTTCCCGGACTTGAGCGAATTGGTCCTCTTGCTTGCGCTATTCTTGTAGCCGTGCTGTATCGTCAAATTCTAGGCTATCCCCAAAAACTGGTTGCGGGTATCCAATTTACAAGCAAATATTTGTTACGTTCAGCCATCATTCTTTTTGGACTCAAACTCAACATTACAGATATCGTTCGGCATGGACCGGGTGTGCTGCTCCGGGATGCGATTGTTGTAGTATTCTCTATTGGACTCACCACATGGCTTGGTCGGAAATGGAAAGCTGATCGGTCACTCACCCTTCTCTTAGGTATTGGCACCGGCGTGTGCGGAGCGGCGGCAATTGCAGCAGTATCTCCCTTACTGGGCTCAAAGGATGAAGATACCGCTTCTGCGGTAGGCATTGTGGCTCTTACCGGAACGCTATTTGCTGTTGGATATACGCTGTTATATCCCTTTTTACCACTCAGTACCTATCAATATGGGATGTGGTCCGGCCTATCTTTACATGAGATTGCTCATACAGCGTTGGCTGCTGCACCTGCGGGTCAGGAGGCAATGAGCGCCGCTTTAATAGCTAAGCTTGGACGGGTCATGATGTTGATTCCATTAAGCCTAATTCTTTGGGTGCGCATCGGACGTAAGGGTCCACAGCAACCGGGTTCCCGGATTACCTTTCCTTATTTCCTCCTCGGCTTTCTAGGGATGAGTATTCTGGGTACATTACTTGCCGCACAAGGACATCCAATTACTGGTTCGACAAGCACGGTAATCTCTACGGTTACCCAAATTCTTTTAGCGATGGCTATGGTTAGTCTGGGACTAAACGTGTTTCTTGCAGAGCTAAAAAGTAAAGCGCTTCGCCCTTTTCTAGCTATGTTGGTCACATCCATTTTCCTCTCGTTTCTTACATGGATCATGTTGTAATTCCATTGTTCCAAAATTAAAAATGCACCCCTTCATGGCTTGGGCTGAACATAACCGTCCCCCGTCCCATCAAGAGGTGCATTTTCAACATTTATAAGGAGATCCTTTGCCCTAGATTTGTATACTCACTCTTCTTTAGCGATATTGGTATAAGCGTTAGGGATATCTCCTCCGTCTGGGTTAACATTCTTCTGAAGTGCTTTACGCCCCAGACCGATCTCACCACGTTTGTCTTCTTTGTCATCTTGGCCGTTATTGTCGCTGCCTTGATAATATTTGGGATCATTATCCTCCGGGTGTGTCATATGAGATGAACCTCCTCTTGAACTTAAGCTGATGTATTTAGAGTAGTATGGTTTGCTGTCTTACTAAACATACATTTTCCACATATAAAATAGACCCCCTGCAATGGATAGCAGAAGAGTCTTTATAACTACATCAATTCTGGATTTGATTTAGTCAAATTATTTTTGTTTATTTTATTTTTATTTTCTATTTGATTTTATTTTTCGATTTATTATTTTTAATTCCCGTTACCTAGTCCGTTATTGCTCGGTCTGTAGTTGTCACTGTTACAGGAGTCCACTCAGCTATAACGGTCTGCCCATGAACAGATACACTACCTTCTGGAGAAAGGTCTTTCTCTGTCATAATACCCAGCGCAATCGTGAACCGATTCAGTTTAACCGGAATTTCACGTTCGCGGCGTACTTCTTCATCATTGAGATAAAAAATAGCTTCGTCGTTAGCCCGATTATAGGTGATGCGGTACGTGTTGAATTCACGAGGTTTGAAATTAGTATCTTCCTTAAAGATACAGAAGTATTTCGTCTTGTCTGTAGTAGGAACGGTTACTCCAGGGAAAGGAAGGACTCCGTAGACCGTAGCATATTTATCATTCCCCGCAAAAAAGTCCAGTGCAGCACCTGTAGTAAAGTCAAGTAAGTTCAGGGATACATAGCCATCATATAGATCATTTGGAGCAGTTCCTTGCGTACGAGCACGGATCTGAAGCTCAAATGAGACTTCGCCCTCCTCAGGTACGGCCACATCCTCAACCGAGTAATACATATGCTTAGCATTGTCTAAAATTTGAATCTGATGATGCTCCCGGCTAAGCGGAGCACGCACATATAACACATCGTTACGCACGATGACTACGGCTTCCGGCTCACGATAGGACCAGAAGCTGCCATCCGGCAAGGGGAATCCTCCAATTTTCCATACATCATTATCCGACAAAATCGTATGAAAGTTTCCGAACACTTTTTGTTGCTCCATGTTGTAATCCCTCGCTTATTCAAAATTTATATGTTACTGAGCTATTAGACCTTGAATTAGCAATGCAGCACTCATAATGAGGCCACAACGAGTTGAAGCCTGTACCGAAGCCCCCATTAAAGGAAGATAAGCCTTAGATGGATTATGCTGACTCAGCCCGGTGTAGACTTTGTAGAGCGGGAATATAGTCAGTAATGACAGCAATCCGTAGACCGGAAGTGCTCCAATCAGTACGCACACAACAACTGAAATATAAGATAACCACAGTAACATTTTTGAGAAACGAAGTGCACGCTCTTCTCCCCAGACTACGACAAGTGTATTCTTTCCTGCTTGCCGATCGGCCTGCCAATGCAGAAAATGATGATTGAATAGAACTAGTGTCGTAAGCAGTCCAACAGGAAGACTCAGCATGATAGATAAGGCGCTAAGTTCCTGTGTCTGTACATAATACGTTCCCATGATAGGAAGCACACCGAACGATAGCAAAATAGCAATCTCACTAAGGCCTTTGCCCCGGTAACCGAATTGCAGGGGCGGAGCCACATAGAAGTAAGCAATTAGACCACCGAGACCACTGAATACAAGGACAGGCCATCCTGCAAACCAAGCTAACGTAATGCCGCATAATGCTGCGATTCCAAACAATGACCATGTCATCATCGCAAAGGTACGTTCCGACATGGTGCCATTAGCCAAAAACCCAGAATTTGTGGACACCACATCTGGTGTATCTCGGGCCGCTGTATCAGCCCCGCTTCGGTAGTCCCAAAGATCATTCACCATATTAGAGAAGAGATGGGCTGCGCCTGCTCCCACTAAAGTTAATATAAATAATACAGGGTGAAAAACACCCTTCCACACATAAGCCCCAAGTGCCCCTAGAATAACAGGTACCAGCATGACTGGTATGACTTGAAACCGGGATGCCTTCTTAAATAAGGTCCATTTGTTCATCCCGACGCTTCCCTCCCTAACTTATCAATAATTACTAAAGAATTTACACCTATTTATATTATACAGGATGACATCTGGATTGTAAGCGGAAAATAGGATCGCTATGACCATCGATGAGGCTAAGTTGTCAATCATTTCAAATAAAGTGTGTTATGTTGCGAATGTTGTCCGTAGAGCCTACAATATATGCATATACTTACATATGAAAGGGGCATTTCCATGAGCAAGGCCGCCTTTATCCAGCCTGATCCACAAGCTTGGCTTGAGAAGTTCCAATTCAGCATCCCTCTTAAAATTCGATATTGCGAGACAGATATGCTCGGTCACGTGAACAATGTGAGTTATTTCATGTATTTTGAACAGGGACGCATCGAATATTTTGAGAACCTCTGTCTTACCGATGAGCTATTTAGCGACAAACGCGTATCCATTGTTGCCGATCTAGAATGCCAGTACTTAGCCCAGATCTACTTGAGAGACCCCCTACAATTACATGTACGTGTAGCAAGGATAGGTAGATCATCTATGGATGTAGAATATGCTTTAGTGGCCCACGATAATCTCAAGGCTGCTGGGCGCGGAACCATCGTACTTGTAGATACCGCAACCAATAAGAGTACGCCTATTCCTGATCGGGCGCGTGAAGCAATTCGTGCACATGAAGGTAACGGACTATTGGAGTAGCTGGCCATATAATGAATTATTTTATCGCGGAGCAGATGTCCTAATGGATGTCTGCTCTTATTTTGCTGAAATGTATGAAATACCATCCAAGTACGTGAAATGTCCTTGCCTTTTATATTAAGAATATCCCATTGTGGGGATACTAGTAAGAATTACGCTCTTTAAAAGGATGGTCTATTTGTACACGCAACTATTATTACCCCGTTCTAAGGTGCTTGCTGCATTTTGGCTTCCTGCTATCTTTTTTCTTGCGCTTGGACTACGCTTCCTCTATGTATTTGTGCTAGGATCACAAAACCCCCTAGAGGGCGATGCTTCCGGCTACTTTAGCACGGTCCAACAGATGATAGAACGCAATGTCTACGCTTATGGACAAAGTGAACCTAATGCTAGGGTTACCCCGGGCTTCCCTCTTTTCGCTTATATCATCCTAAGCACTTTCTCTATGAGATTAGATGCTTTACTCTGGGCTCAAATTATAGTTGGTGCTGCTACAGTGCTACCTGCCTATGCCTATATTAGAGCGATAACAAATCACGGATGGGGACTACTTGCGGGACTTTTTGTCGCTATTTATCCCCCATTTATATATGGAACAGGAATATTAATCACAGAAACTTTGTTCATTTTCTTTCTTGCCTGCTTCTTTCTAAGCTGGCAATGGATGGTGGAGCGAACACATTTGACGACGGTCAGCTTGAGCGGATTCACTCTTACGTTAACCATCCTCACCCGCCCGACCATGTTTCCTGTGCTTGCTGTAGCTTTTATTTACTTCGCATGGAATGCTCGAATGAGAAGATGGTTACTCCCTTACCTCATTGTCACAGCCTGTTGCTTCTTGCCTTGGGTGCTTCGTAACGCCTTAGTGCTTGGCGAATTCACTTTGCTTGCATCGGACAGTGGGAATGCGCTACTAGCTGGTGCTTATCCCTATTTTCGAGAAGATGTGAATTATCGTGAGATGGCTAGCCTCGGCCTAAGCCAGACCGCATATGGTATTCGCGTGATTGTGAATGGGTTCATCGAACGTCCGCTTGAATTTCTAGGTTGGTTTTCTTTCGGTAAACTTTACTATACTTTTCGATCCATGTGGGTAAGCAGCACTCTTAATTTCCCGCAATTTTATATGTATGCGGGTGTGCTTTTACATTATTTAACTCTACTACTTAGCCTATTCGCACTTCCTTTGCTCATATGGAGACGTAGCTTCCTCGCAGTATCTTTCACAGCCATGCTCATGTTCCAGCTCATGTTCATCCCTACGGTAAGGTACGGCGCCCCCTTTATGTTACTTATGACCTTCATGGTCTGCCAAGCCGCTTTCCTAGTCAACTCTAGATATAATCCAAAGATCTTATCGAACAATCGCTTCTCCCCTTCTACTAAGCCCTAGTTAGCGCAAAAGGATAGCTTACCATCCCTATCACCTATCGACTTAGCTGTAGCTAATGAAGCCAAAAAAGACATTCCATCCTGCGCCTAAGCGAAGGGGGAATGCCTTTTTACGATACTAAATATAGATATCTACTATAGCTTCTTCATTGGAAGTTAACTTTTCAAATACGGCACGGTTAATGCGAAGACCTGCACCTCGGTAAGGATTGGTTAACGTTGTCGCTTGAGCTTCTTGCCCGTTCACATGAACCTTACGCACTTGACCATCGGTATAGTGATAGGTGAACGTTACGGGTACTCCCGCATACTCAAACGTAAACTGTAAGCCATTCTGACTTGCTGAGAGTACGGGGTCGATGACTAGATCGGTTCCCTCTGTACGGATGCCCAGCGCATTCGTAATCAACTGATTCATATAGATCCCCGGTCCACTGGAATAGATTCTCCATCCCCCTTTTACAGGAACCGCCCCTGTTCGCAGCTTATCAAAATGCTCTTGTGCTTCATATCGCGTAGCGAACTTGCCATCTGAACTGCTGAAATAAGCATTACTTTGACGCAGCTCTGCATTCGGTACAACATCTTGAATTCCAACAGGGTTAATAGCTTCAAGACCATGCCACACTTGCTCGGGTTTGCCCATTTTGGCCATAGCTTCAATATAGCGAATATGTGCATGCACATATTGAAGTCCAATTTCGCGCCCAAAATTCGCGGCTTGCTCTGCACGTTTGAAATGAGTGCTCACCCCACCAGCATACTGAGCGGGACGATTCATTAATCTTACACCATCTGGACAGAGCAGTTGATCTTGAATAATCTCGTAATGCGCCAAGGCTTGCTCAGGTGTGAGCAGCTCACTTATAATACTTCGCGTCATCGGAAGCAAGCGATACTGAATGCCTGTCTCCTCATCTGTAGGATGTACCATAAGCTTAGCGTGATCGGGGTCCTCTAAATAGACGAAGCCGGGAATGACATCGGTCTGAAGCATATACTGATTGAAATCGTGCTGAATTCCTTGAGCCAGCTCTGCGAGTTCCTTAGCAAATGCCGCATCTTGGTCCTGCAGCACCTCTGCTAACTGATGTACGGCTTGATAGGTAAGCGCAACGGTCCAGCTACTAACCATATATTGCTTAAGCTGCTCGTTAGCCGGTTGCAAGGTATCGTCCCAATCCCCATCTCCATAGGAAGATAGCTTCGTATCGTGAAGGAAATGATGCTTGATATATTCTAATTCTTTTAGCACATGTTCTCGGATCGCAAAGGTCTGTTCTGTAAAATCAAAATCATGCTTCCGCGTGTAAGGTACCTGTTGATCTAGAATAGCAAAATCATGACTAGCAGCCAAATAATCACCTATGATCTTCAGCGGCCAGACAATAATATCCCCATGGCTCTCTTCTTGCTGAATCTTCGTATAAGCATCGAACATGAACCACTGCGGCCAGTTCCCACTATCCTCATACTGATGGGAATAGACCTTCAGCAAGATATCGCGTACCTGATCGTACTTTTGCGTAGCCAAGAAATACTCTGTGGGTCCCTGACATACATCCCGCGTTCCCCATGCTGCTCCGCCATACTGTTCCAGACCATGCGGCATTGAATAATGGACCAGCATATTGTGCGTGTACCACCAAGCTAGCGCATTAACTTTAAATATATCCCCCTCAGCCTCAGCACTTCTGGACAGATGGAACCCATTCATCACCTGTTGGAAGAACTTACGATAAGATTCGGTCTCCACTTCAAATGTACGGTCTGTTACAGCAATTTCCACGCCATCTAGTAATCCTTGAAGCGTGATGGTCCATGTAGGTGCTGCATCCAGCATGAGGATATTCAGGCCCGCTTGAGAGGCATTCATTCCTTCAACGAGCCAAGATTCCTCCTCTAGCTGGAACTTCGTCCCCTCCATATGAAGACGATACGTTAGATTGGGGAATACCTCTGAACTGATCGAGGACGGATCGGCCCGGAAAGATAACACTTGTCCGTTCTGTTCAATACGATAAGGCATCTCATATTCTGCGACATTCATCGAGATTTGCTGGGTAACCATATAGCGATAAGACGCTCCGCTTAATGAGCGTACGTGCAGCCTAACCTCGGGAGAATCTACGGTGGTGTAGTTCGTAACGACGAGCATATCACCATCTGTCTTATAGATCCATCTCATATAATTAAAGCCCATTTCAAATGCAGCAGGCATCGTAAGCAAACGTAATTGTCCATCCAGTTCAACATAGATTCGTTGGCCCGAAGTTTTGGGAATATTCAGCGCACTACGTGCATTGGTCATCATTTTATTGAAATTGGTGTTACCTACTACAACCTGCGAGTTAAAAATACCGTACATATATGATGTCGTCGTCATTACACGATCGTTCAGTCTAGCATTGTCGCCACTCATTAATATCGACCCATGAGGACGCTCCACGCGAAGTTCTTTCTCCTTCAGAACCACATGTTCATACGTACCTGTGAAAAAAGAAAGTCTCGTTCCGCCATCCCATTCTTCTTGGAATCGTTGTGGATAGAGCAGGTCCATCTCTTCCTCTGTCAGGGAATCGGAACTCAAAGGCTCGCCTAATAGGGAAGAACGTTGTGTCGTCTGAACCGCTAATCCTACCAGACCCTTTTGGAATTGAGACTGCACGTCTTCCCAAGCTTGCTGAATCTCATCGATGAATTCAAGTTGCTCTACAGCTTCTGGATGATTCTCTTTGAACAGTCCATAGAATACAAATCGGGCTGAACCCTCCATATATACCTGTTCCGATTGCAGTGCAGTATAAGCAAATTCATATTGGTATATTTCATTAGCAAGCTTAGCTTTCGTAAGGATTTCTGGCTGATTTGTTGCCTTGTACGATAGTCCAAAGAATTGGAAACCATCCGTGGAGTATCCTATACTGCCTGTCATAGATCCTTGCTGTATATAGGGAAAAGACCCTGCCTGAGGCTGATTCTGACGGGAACAGATCACATAACCCTTCTGCTTATCTTCATATACAGAGTGATCTATATACTGAGATAGATAAGCTTCGTTGCTTCGTACGGCCCCGGAACTAGCGAGTCCTAGGTCCTGTCCATAGACAACATCAACTGTCATCCCCTTCCCTTCTACATCTACAGTCCAGAACCAGATTCCTTGTGCTGTCAGATGAAAGTGAATTGTATATTCAAGGTCACCGACAAGTCCAATCTCCTCAGCAGACAATCTACCTGTCCAGATCAACCCTTGATCGCTACTACTTAATCGACTGGTTGAAGCTATTCCCATTAATGGAAAGAAGCGAATTTCTTCTGCAAGGTACACTCTCAAATAGATATTATTTAAAGATCCATCGAGTTCATGGCTGAGTAGTTGATTCAGCATCGTCCCCGCGCCTAAAGCTTGATACAAATCCCCAGTCTTCAAAAATTCAAAAGATAAGTTCCCCCGTGACACCATCAGATGATTCGTAGCTGTTGCTACCACGTTTCCCACGCTCCTTTTCTCTATTATACAAGTCGGAATTCGGCGCCCTGAACATCCTGACTGCTGCTTCCTGTATATACCGTGAACTTACCTGCATCGCTTATATATTGTAAATCCGCATGATGATATCTCAATTGTTCCTCTGTAAGTGTAAAAGCAACTAGCTTTCGTTCCCCAGGGGCTAAGCGCACTTTACGGAAATCCTTGAGTTCTTTCACCGGTCTAACGACTTCACCGATATGATCTCGAACATAGAGCTGTACGATTTCTTCCCCCGACACAAGTCCTGTGTTCGTAACTTCCACGGTAATCTGAATAGACTCCCTTGCTGTCATGGTCTCAGAGGATAATACAGGCGGACCATAACTATAACAGGTATAACTAAGCCCGTATCCAAATGGCAACAGCGGCTCATTAGGAATATCCAGATACTGCGATACATATTTCACTTGAGCATCGGGTGCTCCTTGCGGACGCCCCGTATTGAAATGATTATAATAAACCGGAATTTGTCCCGTATGATAAGGGAAGGACATCGCGAGCTTCCCTGATGGATTGCTTCGTCCCGTTAACAGATCCGCAATTGCAGCTCCACCTTCACTACCTGGGAACCAAGCTTCTAGTACAGCATCCACCTGATCATACACGCCATGTAAATCTAACGGCCGACCATTAAATAACACAGCCACCATAGGTTTTCCTAAAGGACGCAGGCGGGCTATAAGCTCAAGTTGTGCTTGGGGCAACCGAATATCAGCCCGACAACCTGCTTCACCACTCATCTCAGAATCCTCGCCAAGCGCCAAGACTACTACATCGGCTTGTGCTGCTGCAGCTAACGCTTCTTGAACTTGGTCTTCACTTATGGAGTCAATACCGGAGCCCTCCGCACAACATACTTGCTGATCTCCATAAACATCCCGTAGAGCTTGATCTAAGCGAATAGCATCCTCCTGAGATCCTGTCCAGGACCAAGGTCCGAGGATATCTCCATTCCCTGCAAAAGGACCGATTAAAGCGATCCGTTGTTCCGATTTGAGCGGCAGTATGCCTTCATTCTTGAGCAACACGCAGGACTTGGTAGCCAGCTCTCGGGATGCCTTGCGATGTTCATCACTGAAGATAATCTCTTTCTCCGCAGCAGGGTCAGCTCCCCTCATGGGATGTTCAAATAACCCCAGTTTTTCTTTGAGAGTAAGAATTCGAGCGACTGCCTCATTAATCATCTGCTCATCTACTCGCCCTTCTTGGACAAGGCCTGACAGATGATGGACATACCCAGGGGTCATCATCTCAATATCCACACCCGCTTGCATGGCTAAATAAGCTGCTTCTTTTTCATCCTCTGCCACGCCATGGGCAATTAACTCCTTCACAGCTCCCCAGTCAGAGATCAGCACCCCATTAAAGCCCCATTCATCCCGAAGCAAATCACGCATAAGTCTACGATTGCCTGTTGCCGGAATACCATCCACCGTATTGAACGAGGTCATAACCATCTCGCAACCCTCATCAAGGGCTGCCTTATATGCAGGTAGATAGTATTCCCGCAGTTGTCTTTCCGACAGATCTACGGTGTTATAATCCCGGCCTCCCTCAGCAAGACCATACGCTGCAAAATGCTTCACACAAGCCGCTAATCGGTGAGGGTCATTGGCCAGATCATCTCCTTGGAAGCCACGAACAAAGGCCCGTGCAAACAAAGAATTAAGATACGGGTCCTCCCCCGTCGATTCCATAACTCGTCCCCAACGTGGATCTCTCACTAGATCGGCCATAGGTGCGAATGTCACATGTAGTCCAGATACAGCAGCTTCTTTCGCTGCGATCCCGGCACTCACTTCAGCTAACTCCACATCCCAGGAGCATCCTATCGCTAGCGGCACGGGGAATATCGTACGAAATCCATGTACAATATCTGCCATCATTAGAAGAGGTATGCCTAGTCGATTGTTCTTCAAATGAGCTTCTTGCACGGCAATCACTTCTTGCGCGCCTGCAAGGCCTAATACAGATCCGGCATTTTGAATACTTTGCGAAGTAATTCCTAGCGATTCCATCGGACCCGTAATCTGCCCATTACTCGAAGATCCCTCAAAAAAAGGAGCCGCTAGTTGAATCAATTGATCTATTTTTTCCTCTAGGGTCATTTGCGATATGAGTTGGTTCACGAACTCGGTAGTCATCTAGTCTCGCCTCCATCCAATTAAGTTATAAATTTCAGTATTGCGAATCGTTTCTCATTCCAATTAGTTATTATATATATGAAAAAATTAATCTTAAAAACAATAAATCGAAACGTTTCAATTAATGAATACACATGTACTTTTTCTTTCCAGCAAGAGACGTAGGGAACATAGACTTACAATTCTATAAGCTACGTTCCCGAGCCATTACTTTGTCACACGAACAAATTCATCTGAATTCAGGATTACTTCTCATTATTCATAGGAATAAGTTGTTGTACTGATGCACGCTCAATCAATTCGATTGTAAGCTTATACGCTTCATTTACTTCTTCCTTGTTGAGCATTTGGAACAAGAGATGACCCGCTAGGGAACCCGATTCATGCTTGGGCTGACGCACTGTAGTCAGGGGTGGAGTCAGGTATTCAGCTAGTTGGATATCGTCAAAACCTATAATGGAAATATCATTTGGTACAGAAATATTACCTTCTTCCAGCGCCTTCAATCCACCTATCGCCATCTCATCATTTCCATAAAATATAGCGGAAGGCATATCGCCCTGCATCATCATCATCTTGGTAGCACTGTATCCTCCTTCACGGACAAAGTTACCACCTAGGCGCCATTTTGCCTTTTCCTCCAAGTTAGCTTCATGCATTGCTCGAAGGTAACCTTGATAACGCAGCGCATTATCACTAGAATTTGAGGGACCACTGATATAAGCGATGGTCTGATGACCCGCATCAATTAAATATTTGGTAGCCGTGTAGCCCCCATGCTCAGAGTCTACACGTACATTAATAAGACCTGATCCCGTCAACTCCCGATCCATCACTACGATGGGGAACCTATCACCGGCAGATTCTAGTAATGTGTCATCCGTGATATTTTGTGCTAGCACAATGGCTCCGTCTACTCGCTTTTCTCTTAGGAACCGCACCGCCGTAGAATCCTGTCCGCCCATTGAGCTGCAAGCGATCATGTCATATCCATTCGTTAAGGCTACATCCTGAATACTGCGAATAAGTTCCGAATAGTACGGACCGGACAAATCCGTTAAAATGAGTGCAATGGTATTGGTACGGCTTCGCTTTAAGTCCATGGCAAAACCGTTTTTGCGGTAGTTCAGCTGCCGGGCAGCTTCCAGAACTTTATCTTTTGTCTTCGTGCTTACCTTAGAATCTCCACTTAACGCATAAGATGCTGTCGATAGAGCTACCCCCGCCAGTTTCGCCACGTCTTTGATCGTTGCCATGCAATAATTCCGCCCTTCTTCTATTTCATTCCTGAAATAGTATAACCTTCAATAATATGTTTTTGGAAGAATGTGAAAATAATAATGATAGGAACGACCATAAATGCGGCCCCGGCCATCTGGAGACCGAAATTCGTTCCATATTGACCTTTAAGTAGGGATAATCCTACGGATAACGTGTATAGACTTTCATCATTTGCGATAATCAGAGGCCATAAGAAACTATTCCAAGCCCCAATAAAGGTCAAGATCCCTTGAACAGCAAATACAGGTTTGACTATAGGTAATATTAAACGGAAGAAAATGAGTAATTCCCCTGCTCCATCCAACCTCGCCGCTTCCATTAAGTCATCCGGGATTGTTGTCATGAATTGACGGAATAAGAAAATTCCGAAGGCACCGACGAGACTCGGAAGCACAATACCCGCCATCGTGTTCGTAAGTCCCATTTCATTGATAATCAAATATGTTGGGATCATCGTCACCTGACTCGGAATCATCATCGTAGCCAGAATGATATAGAAGAATTTATTTTTACCAGGGAACTCAAATTTGGCAAAGGCATACCCTGCGATCGCATTTAGGAACAATCCAACGAAGGACCAAATTACAATCACCAGCGTATTTTTCAAATAGATAAGGAAATTCATCTCTACAAAAAGCTTTTTATAATGCTCTAATGTGGGAGCCTTCGGGAAAACCGTGGGTGGAATCGCTGTGAATTCACTTTCTGGCTTGAACGAAGAGCCTAGCATCCAGATAAAAGGGATCATCATCAGGACCCCTACAACAATAAGCAGCACAATCATTACTGTTTTCTCTATTCTTTTAGCTGCCAAAAGATTTCGCCTCCTTCACTACAGTTGCGGCACGAGGCCTAAGTATCCTAGTACTCTACATCTTTTTTCTTCACTACGAACTGTATGAGAGTCGCGATAATAATAATGACGAACAGTACAAATGAACCCGAAGCCGCATAACCGAAATTACGCAATTGGAACCCATTATTATAGATGAATAAAGCCATCGAAATCGTCTCATTCAGAGGTCCACCCTTAGTCATAACGAGTGGTTCTTCGAAGAATTGAATCCAGCCAATCAACGTCGTGATTGTAACGAAGAAGGTGGCAAAGGCAAGCAATGGTACGGTGATAAAGCGTAGCTTCTTCCAGCCTGTAGCTCCATCAATCTCCGCGGCTTCGTAATAAGTACGTGGAATACCTTGTAGGGCAGCGAGGAAAATAATCATATTCAGACCTACAGCCTTCCAGACCGCAAGTAGAATTAGGGATAATTTCGCTAGAGTAGGATCCTGTAGCCACTGCTGGGCAGGTAAGCCGAACCAAGATAGAACATAGTTGAACAGACCGTAAGAGCTGTTGTACAGATATCCCCAGACCACAGCTACCGCTACAATATTCGTAATTGAAGGCATGTAATAAATGACTCGGAACGTTTTGAACAACCAACTCGTGCCGTAATTAAGGAGCAGGGCCATTCCCATGGAGACGATTACTACTAAGGGTACACCGATGATGACATAGATGAATGTATTATAAATGGATTTCAAGAACACCGGATCTTCAAATAACTTCAGGTAATTCGTAAACCCGGTTCCTTTAATGGCTGAGTAATCGGCAAGCCCGATCAGATCCATATTCGTGAAGCTTATGATTAGCGCAATAATGATCGGAACAATTGAGAAGAGAAGCAGCAGAAGGACTGCCGGCGCAATGAAAAAATAGGGATACCTATGTTTCTTCCATAGATCCTGAATGTACTGCATGGTCACTCACCTCCAGTGTATTCATCTAACGTTAGAAATAAGTAGAGCCGGGTCCCATGTTCAAGCAGCCCGGCATCCATTTATGCTGACGAAAGAAATTAATTATTTATTCCCTAGTATTTCATTTGCTTTTGCATTCAATTTATCTAGTTCTGTCTGGGTATCTGCGCCACCGATCGTAATTTGCTCAAATGAAGCAATAGCAGCCTGAGCGATGGTCTCCCACTCTTTGATCGCAGGAGTTGAACGTGTATGCTCTAACTGTCTACCGTAAGCCGCAATCATAGGATCTTTGAATTTAGCATCTGTCCAAGCTGTCTTCACAGCAGGAAGTGCTTTGGAAATGTCATACCATTTCACTTGGTTATCTTTATCAGACATGAATGAAATGAACTTGACGGCTTCATCTACATTTTTGGAATAACTGAATACGGACAAGTCTGCTCCACCGATGGAAGAGGTATTCGTTTTCTTCGTAGGCACTTCTTTTACTGCCCACTTGCCATCAATCTCAGGAGCCTTATCTTTGATGCTCTGGATCATCCACGGACCACTGATGAACATAGGAATCGTTCCATCTTTGAAGGCTGCAAAAATATCCATATCAGTGCCTGTAGGTGTTAACTTCTTAGTATAGAAGTCCTTTAGGAAATTAACCGCTTCTACATATTCAGGTTTATTGAACTGCGGCTGACGGTTGCTATCAATCAAGTCACTGCCATTCTGCCAAGCATAAAGTGCAGTATAGACTTGGTCTTTAGCATCTATGGACATCGCAAATTTCCCAGGATTTTTGGCTACATATTTTTCACTCGCATCTTTCAGTTCATCCCAGGTTTTAGGACCTTCTGGATATCCTACACTTGCAAGTAAATCCGTACGGTAATACATAGCGCGAGTCTCTACATACCAAGGTATACCGACCGTTTTCTTATCATATTTCGTAGTCTCAACTGCACCATCAAAGAAGTTGTCAGCTTTGAGATTTGGATATTTATCAATATATGAGGTTAGATCTAACAAGGCATTAGCACTGGCGAATTCAGGTACCCATGTGGTTCCCATTTGGACAACGTCTGGGCCACTCTTGGAAGCTACTGCTGTAACCAGCTTGTCATGTGCGGTATCCCAAGGAATGGCTTGAACCTCGACTTTGATACCCGGATTTTTCTCTTCGTAGATCTTGGTCATTTGTGAAAGAACTTTACCTTCTCCGCCCATAGCCCATACTTTAAGCACTTTCTTACCATCACTGCTTGCGTCATCCTTAGATCCGCCACATCCTGCCAAAATCAATGAAAACGTAAGTAGTGTTGCCAGTGATACCATTCCTGTTTTTTTCTTCACATTAATCACCCCATAATTAGTATGATCTAACGATAAAAACTAAACCTGAAAGCACTTACATCGAAACGTTTCGATTTTTACCGAAAAAAAATCGATAGTTCCGCATGAGCTTTCATCCTTATAAACACATAAATAATAACAATAATCGATATATTACCGTAAAATTATGGTAAGTATAAAGATGTGCTCGATTTTTGTATCCTGTTATCAAGGGAGAAATCTAACCTTATTCTGATGTTATTTGAAACGTTTCAATAATCACATTATAATCCTCCATGATAGCGATTACAAGTGCCTTTTTTTAAAATTCTGGAATGATCTCCTGCTTTCCCAAAAGCATCCATTACTAAGAATGTTAGTTATAAAGGCTGCAGATTATAAGTATGAATACATATTATTCTCTAGTAACCATATAGCGAACAGCGAACCATCTACCAACCTAAAAACACGCAAAAAAACGTCCCTAACCGAAGTTAGGAACGTTTTTTGTTTGTTTATATTACAGTTTTACAACGTTCTCAGCTTGTGGACCACGGTTGCCTTGAACTACGTTGAACTCAACGCGTTGGCCTTCGTCCAAAGTTTTGAAACCGTCGCCAGTGATTGCGGAGAAATGTACGAATACATCGTCGCCACCTTCAACTTCGATGAAACCGAAACCTTTGTCTGCGTTAAACCATTTAACTGTACCTTGTTGTGCCATTTGTATTACCTCCAATAAATTATTAACATGTTTCTTTTTATTCTTTAAAATAAAAGATTCACACATTGTAAAAGGATCCATATCATTTTGCTTTCGATGATGACAACCCTTTACAATGTGTAAATGACTGCGCTTTACAACTAAGATCATTATAGCCTATCCATTTTTAAAAAGCAAACCCATCTTCAAAATATTATTTAGGATTGAGTTGTACCGCGGCCTGCTTACCACTGATCTGAATTCCGGAATTTGGCGAAGCTACTGCCTTCAGGTCATTCATGAAACTCTCTAATAATTGTTTGGCTTTGGGCCCTTCTTTACCAGAAATTCGAACCACTAACTGGATCGCATCGCCACTTTGTAGCAAGCGCTCTGCTTGATTTAACTTGGTCTCATAATCATGAGATTCGATCTGAGGTGTAAGACGAATTTCCTTTATCTTGGATGGCTGATTTTTCTTTCGCTCTTGGGAAGCACGTTGCTTCGCTGTACCTGCTCCCATAAGCACGCAGGGAGGTGGGCTGCTCATCAAAGACGTACAGACCAGATCTACTTTGAGTTGTTTGGCCATGGCTAGCGCTTCGGCTTTGTCCATAATACCAAGATCTTCACCGTCTAGGCCTGTTAAATGAACCTCGGAAGCTTTGATCTTCTCATTTAGGATCATTTGTGATTCCACAGCCTTTCGCTATAATCTTAATTATGACTCATTATAAAGGGAGATATACTTATGGACCCAAAAGAAATTGAAAAACAAGTGATTGCCCAGTATCAACAGGAAGAAAATATGATGATCCTTATTTTTGCCCAGTGGTGTGTGAATCATGATCTAGACCCCAATACCTTATATGCTAGGGCTTACCCGCAGCAACAAGAGAACGTCGCACTTGAACAGGGCATCGCTCTCACCGTATCCAAAGAAGAAGCTGGTGACATTGATGACGATACCCTGCTATCCGTGCTGTCCTTGTTCGGCAATGAAGACTTAGCTTTTGTCGTTACGGAGGAAATTCAACGTAGAGAAAAAAACAACGCCTCTCGTTAATCTCGCTCAACTAAATATCGATTCGTCATATAGTGAGCATCGCCCTTGTTCGTTTTGACAGGGGGCTTCTTCTTATCTAAGAAGACGATCTCTTTGCATTTCGTACAATACCACTTGGTTCTAAAATAAGGCGACTCTGTTGTATAGGCAGTTCCGCATTTGCAGTCAATGTGAATCCAGACAGAGTTCTTCTTGAACTCTTCGGACAATCTGTTATAAGAGACTTCTTGTTGTTTAGGCAATATAACTTCACGATAGCTTGAGAATATATTCTGTACTTTAAAATCTGCGACAAGCTCCGGGTTTAGCCCAAAGTATTCTTTACCAATCTCGGTTACGAACTTAGCATTGCTCTTGTAGCTTTCCATCCATTCCACGATCTGACGGGCGGACAACGGCACTGTTCCTTTAACTCCGCTGTTTAAAGTGTAGGTCATGATATGTAGTGTCTCATCATGTTTGTTGGTATACATTCTATTAGTCAACCTCCTTACCCTTACTTCCTAATGTACCACTAAGTGGAGACGAATCAAAGTATGTTCTGGATGGTAATATCATACTTTCTTCTGAAAATACAAAAAAAGACTGGGCATGATGCCCAGTCTTTAGTTCAATATAGAACAATTCCGATCTGTTCTATTAATAAGCTAGAGCGAACAAACCATGGATATGTCCAAGGTAACGGATGTTACTTGCTTCTTTCATCATGGAAGCAGGCATTCCTTTTAGACGCGTTTGGTTGGCACCTAACATGGCAATTCCGTCTTTACGTCCCAGACTTCCGAGTGTACCGGAGAATACAGGTGTAAATGTGGATAGCTTCGCGCCTCTGAAGAGTGCAGACAAGTTGTAACCAACAGTCTCACCCATTTGCCAAGCCAATTGTGCTGTAGGTGGGTAAGGACGTGCGCCCTCACTTGGAATAACCACAGCGCTATCGCCAGCAAGGAATACTTCAGGGTGCGAAGTGGATTGCAATGTTTCCGTAACGCTTGCGCGACCACGATTCACTTCAATTCCACAATCCGCAACAACCGAGTTCCCTTGAACGCCACCCGTCCAGACAAGTGTAGAAGTCTCAATGGTGCGGCCATCTTTGAGGATGACAGAAGTTGGCTTCATTTCCGTAATCGGCACGCCTGTTACGAACTGAACGCCACGCTTCTCCAGACTTGTTGTAGCCCGCTCCACCAATTCAGGTGGGAAGCCCGCCAAGATGGAAGGACCTGCTTCTACGCAATATAAGGATACTTCGCTGAAGTCGATTCCTTTTTTACGGCAGATCTCAGGAAGTTCGTCAGCAAATTCACCAACAAGTTCAACTCCTGTTAAGCCGCCGCCACCGATAACAAAGGTTGCGTCTGCTGGGTTTTTAGTTTGTTTGTAGCTGTTAAGGCGCTCTTCCACGTGATTACGAACTTTGTTCGCATCTGCTACGGATTTGAGCGTGAAGCTATACTCTTGCAGACCTGGGATGCCAAAGAATGCAGTCTCACTACCTAAAGCAATAACCAAAGCATCATATTTCAATGTGTTGCCATTACCTAATTGCACTTGTTTTTCGTTCGGCTTAATTTGTTGAACCGTATCTACAATCAGGTTCACATTTTTGCCTTTCAACAATTTCTCAAGTGGAAGGGCTACAGCCTTTTCACTCAAATTCCCTGCTGCTAGACGGTGAAGTTCCGTAATAATTTGATGAGTAGGAAAACGATTCACAACTGTGATCGTTGCTTCATTCGCATCAAGATAATTACGTGCAGTAAGTGCGCTAAGCAATCCGCCATATCCGCCGCCCAAGATCAAAATTTGTTTTGACATATCCGTTCCTCCGTTCTGATTTCTATATTAACGCAATTTTTGACGGTCATTCAGCGTATCTAGGAAAGCTTGGCTGAAACGTAGTGTTTTTTGTACGTTAGGATCTTTAAGAATTTTGAGCAAACCAAAGACGCCAATCGTGCTCGTATCTGCTTGGGCACGCTCATTTGCTTCCATAGCTGCGGAAGCAACACCCTTAGCTTTAGCAATAACAGGAGTGGCAAATTCGGAGATACCATGCTTCATATCATTGACAAACACCGGATCTTTCGCTACGCTTTGCGCCAAATCATAAGCACCAGACAATGCATTAACCATCTCTGTGATTTTTGGCAAATGATTAATAAGAACGGTAAGAGAATGTTGTACCTCAGGCTTCAACAACTGATCTAGCAGCTCTTGGGTAGATTCTGGTGATACGGATTGAGCATTTGTTGCCTCTTGAGCAACTTGTTCATTAGAAGTTTGTGACATTTGGAACTTCCTCCTTTACATTGAATTAGCAGTCCGTTGATGGTGGCATACCTGCAAAGAATCTTGCCATTACGTCCACTACTTGACCGCCTCGCTGAATCCATGGGAAAACTCATGTCCCTTCGCATACGAAAAAGCCCTGATAAACGGGCTGCTCCAGTAATGGACCATGCCGCTGCCTGTAGTGAAAGAATGAACAAGACACCTTGTCTTGACGTTTGACGTGAAGTTAAACAGGCCGAAACGGAACTCTATACACTCTATATTACACCTTTTGGACTCGAACTGAAAAAGAAAATTTAAAACTTTGTGAATTTTTGAGCGATACTGTATATTTCCCTTACTTACTTCTACCTATTCGTTCCTGAGAAAAAAGGAGATCATTTCCTAAATAAAGGTTACCAAGCTAAAAATTACGATAGATGAAGCGCTCCTTTTCTGAGAAGCCCACAAAAGTTCTATTTACTTATTTCCCCTGCCATTGAGTGGCATAGTATTCTCCACATATCTTTGTAAAATAAAAAGAGCCGCACAAAAGCGGCTCTTCAGGGATAATCATTTGTGTATATCTACTATGCTCTGTTGCGCTCAGTAATTCCAGCGATAAATTTAATGGAGTAAAGGGCACACAATCCGACAAGCACATAAACTACACGGGACATGCCGGCGTCTTGTCCGCCGAAAATACTTGCTACAAGATCATATTGGAATAATCCTACGAGCAACCAGTTCAGTCCGCCCACGATCAACAACACTAGAGCAACTACATCTAAAGTTTTCATGTTTATAGCCTCCTATTCCGGGGGATTGAAAATACGTCTTCAATCCTTATCTTAACCCGATGGGAAAGGTTTTAAACTACACATCTTGATTTTTTGAAACGGAGGAGTAGAGTTGACTGACTTTTTAGTGGAAGCACTATATTTTCAAGCCTGTGGAGACATTCCGAATCACCCTACGTTGCCTGTATTATGGGTCCGGGGAGTTTTTGGCGAATGTCCGGCCCAGATCGAATCTATATTTAACCAAAATGGATGGCTCAATAGCTGGACGAATGGAGTATTTAGTTATCATCATTATCATAGCAATAGCCACGAAGTGCTCGGTGTACTTTCGGGTAGGGCCGAGCTGATGTTAGGCGGCGTAAAAGGGAAGAAGCTTAATGTTGAAACCGGAGATGTAATACTTTTACCCGCGGGTACAGGTCACAAAAAATGCTGGGCTTCTCCAGACTTCCGTGTGGTAGGAGCCTACCCAAATGGACAGACCTACGATACTTGTAGTGGGGGTACGGAAAAGGAAGTTCAAGCTGCTATGCAGCGAATCAAGCAGGTACCCTTGCCCCTTCAAGATCCCATGTTCGGCAGGAGTGGACCTGTTTTTGAATTTTGGAAAAATTCGCGCTAGAAGAGAAGCGCGATATTGCGAAAATAAAAAAAGGAAGCTGCAAAGAGCAGCTTCCTTTTTTTATTATAACTACAATTAAGGAATAAATTGTTGAGTTAGTTTAGTAATTTTTCCATCCTTAATCGTGATGTGATAAGGAAAAGTTTTTACATCCATTAACTTATTGTTATGGTATATCGATTTGAATTTGTTAAAGGTTACATGTTCATTCCATTGTATCTGAATATCCGCGGGCTTACCCGTGTGATCATAGATTTGCATCATGACTTTCACATTCGAGGCTACAGGATAACGTACCGTTTTGGTACTGTCATTGGTAATGTAATATCCATCTAACGCGCCGCCCAATTCTTTGAAGCCTCTAGGATCACGCTCTTTGAATTTGCGGTCTGCGGCTTTGCCCATGTACCATCCAATCGGATCTACTGTAAGATAAGTCGTCCCGTTAGAAGCAGTCATTTTGTGAATATACACCGTTCTTGTCTGTGCTTTCGACGGTTCACTGCCTTGCGCTGCCGCGACTTGAGACATCGTAAAAACGGAGATAAGGATTAGACTTAAAAAAGTGAATAAAGACGAATTAAATTTCTTCATAACGCACCCCTGCCTGTTTCTTTATTAAGTAAAGGAATATACACATACTGTTGAATAACCAACTGACATTTTTTCAAACGCTTTATGGCTATTTCCCCTAAATTATATGTGCTCAACTCAGGAATTGAATCTCAATAATGTTACAGACGATGAAGATAATGTTACTAAAAAAAAGCCACCGTGCTAAATACACGGCGGCTGAGTAATCAATACAATCATACTAGTATCCTGTACATAATCCCAATCGATGAAACATTCTAACAGCGGCCTTCGGAGGGCATGTTCTGCGGAGACTCCATTAACTAACAGTCCTTTTTCTAAATTCCTTTTCACACTTTTTAACAGGTCACCCAATTCCATATGGATCAGCTCCTGCTCAAGTTCCGTAAGTACACCCGTGCGTACTATAAGCAGGGTTCTTGGATTCAGCTCATAGGAAGCAATACTACGAGGTGCCCGTTGAACTTGCTCACTTACACGTATAACTTCTTGCTCCAACTCATGCTGTCCCAAAAAAGTAGTTCCCGAGGCTAATTCAATATTTCGAGTCGGAAACACTATGATTAACATGCCTGTCTTGTTCGAGAGATTCCAATCATAGTAGATTGCTTCGGGTGTAATATCTGTCGTCCCCCGAATGTATTCGGACAGTTCAGGAATGACATTCTTCATGATAGCAGCTCTCATCTGGTGGATGATGAGATCTTGATTCTGGGATAGTAACACCCGCTCTGAAGAGGTCAGGAAATTCTTCAGAAGTACAGTTGCATATCTATCCTGAGCCGATACGATCACGGATTCGGGACCTTTGCCAAAATGTTCTCTAAGGAGCTTCCCTATGAAGCTCGCGATTACTTGATTCGTCTGCTGACCTTGTAGTTGTTCCATTCGTAGTTGACTCCATTACCTGCTGCATGCCTGGCATGCCGCGAGTTCACGGAGCTCTCCTATCCCTCCCTTAGTTCTAAGCTGAACTAACATTACCTACCTGCTTCCTCGGATCAAAATCGCAAAACAAAAAGGCCTAACATCCCTATAAAAAGAGAAGCTAGGCCATGAAATTGACTTTTATCCTAAGATAGATTCATTCATTTACCTGACACTTTATAATATGAATTCGTGCATGATGTATAGTTGATGCCTTCCACCGTCTACCTCGGAAATTGCAGGCTATTTGGTCAGATATCGACATCCACCATTACCTGCAATCTACTATATTATAGCACAATCCCATACGTAAAAAAAGAGAGTCAACCGTTCAGTCCCACGCCTAACACGGCGACGGGATCCTGCGCTATACTCACATCGACAGTCTCTTTAAGGCCTTCATAAATAGAGTACATCGGACTCCATTTTAAGGAAGACTTTGCCAGGCTTGCATCTAGGAGACTGTGCTGAATGTCACCTTCTTTTGACTTTTGATAAGTAGGAGTAAGGCTTGAATTACATATCTCACTTACCATGCGATGTAAGTCCTGAATGGTTAATGGTTGTCTGGTACTAATATTCATCGTCTGACCGGACCCCGAAGTTAGGGCAGCCACATTCGCTGCTGCTACATCTTTCACATAAATAAAATCCCGAGTATTCAGACCATCCCCAAAAATGACTGGACGTTCCCCAGCCCCAAGGCGACTCACAAAGGAAGCCACTACTGCGCCTTCACCCTTGATGGTCTGCCCCGGTCCATATACATTAGCATATCTAAGAATAGTATAATCCAGCTCATATTGAGCAGCGAAAGACTGAATATACATTTCAGACACAAGCTTAGACACCCCGTAGAAGGATAAAGGATCAACGGGATGCTGTTCATCAATAGGAAGTCTTTGGGGATTGCCGTATACTGCCGCCGAAGAGGAAAAAATGATCTTTCTCACATGGTTATCTACACACTGCTTCAACAAATGAATGGTGTTCATAATGTTGTGTGTGGCATCTAATAAGGGATCTTGCTGAGCCGTCTGAACGCTGACTTGTGCCGCCAAATGGATAACGCATTCTGGCTTTTCCTTTGCAATAATGACCCCGATTTTCTCTGAACCCAATTCTGCTGGATAAAAACGAACACGTCGATCTTCATAGGTTTTTCGGCCTTCATCTAGCCAGTCAATGACAATAACTTCGTGCTGCTGTTCTAGCAGTCTATCTACAGTATGCCTTCCTATGAATCCTGCTCCACCTGTGACTACGATTTTCATGGAATCTTCGCTCCCATTCTCTCTTATACTTTTACGATTAAATGTATGAAGATGTCCATGAAAATATGACACGACCCTACCATCGTCCTTACAGGTCCTTCGACCGAATTTCAGCCCATGCAGCGGCGTTAGGAATCCAATAATAGAGTTCTTTGTGAACTAGAGGATCCATGAATTTGCCACTATGACCAGGAATCTGAACATATTGAATGCTCTGCGCATTCATATTCTTGGCTAAGAGAGACAGACTGATGATATCGGCATCCGTCAAATTCGTGTCGAGAAGATCCTGCTTAGCTTGCTGAACTAACCAAGGGAAGCGGGCTATATTTGACGGTTGCAGAAGACTATGGACTATACTTTTTAGCATCAGAGCCTGATTCTCTTGCCTTCCATTGTCGCCTTCCCCTAATGAATGCCGCTCTTGCACAAGCTTTAAGGCCAAATCTCCGTTCAGCTTTTGATCTCCAGCGGGCAGTGTGATATGCGCATAAGTAAGTTTGACTGGGGCGGGCAACGTGACATTAATGCCACCTAAAGTATTGATAAAATGCTCAAATCCTACAAAATTCGTCTTCACATAATAGTTAATTGTGCAGTTACACAAATTACTAACGGCTTGCAGGGAAGCCTGCGTCCCTGCTTGATTGCCCCCCTGTATTTCACCTAACACATGCGCATGATTGATCTTGGTATAGCCCACTTGAGGAAGCTTCACCCGTGTATCTCTGGGAATAGAGATTAAATGAACGGTACTTTGTGCTATATCCACATGAGCTAACATAATGACGTCTGTTCTCGAATTCTCTGTATCTCTTGCATCAATACCTAGGATAAGTAGGTTAAAAGCCGAACCTTTCAAAGTTGATGTAGCACCGCTTCCACTCAGCGATGAATCAGGCACACTCGGAGAAGGTTCAGAATCTGCATCGTGATTAGGCTTGACCAGAATAGGCAGTGGAGCAGTACTGAAATGATGTATAGGCTGAAGTTTATAGTAGATCAAGTAGCCCGTAGCGATAAATAAAATGAAGACCGAGGAGAGAATAAGCAAGATTTTGCGAGAACGACGCAAGAGTATCTAGTCTCCTTTCTGCCGTTAGGGGAATGGGATTTCTCATCACATTTGCTCCATTTCCACTGAGTTGGTCTTTGCAGATGATTGCAGGCCTCGGGACGATTCTCGGCTAAGCACGACCATAATGGTCTGGAATAGAATGCGAAGATCTAGTAAGGGTGAATAATTATTGATATACATAAGGTCATATCTAAGTTTATCTGCGGCAGAAGTTGCGTACCCTGCTTTTACTTGAGCTAATCCCGTTAGACCCGGCTTCACCATCAAGCGATAAGCATAATGCGGTAACTCCATCTGGAATTGGTTAATGAAGAATTCACGCTCTGGGCGTGGGCCTACTAAGCTCATATGACCGGTGAGCACATTGAAGAGCTGAGGCAGTTCATCCAATCGAGTGGTTCGAATAAATTGGCCTAGTCGTGTCACTCTCGTGTCTTTGGCTGAGGCAAGAATCGGTCCGGTCTTAAGTTCTGCCTGATCGATCATGCTTCGAAATTTCATAACACGAAAGGGTTTGCCATGCAGACCAATACGCTCTTGATAGAAAAGAGCTTTTCCTTTGGAAGTGAGAGGGATGCAAATCCACATGAAGAAGAGCAAAGGCGAAGTTACAAGGAGTAATAAGCTGGATATCGCTAGGTCTAGCATCCTCTTCATTATCCGCTCCAGCAGAGTCAGATGCGGCGGCATGATGGAATAGACTAGAAGATCAGCAACCTGTTGAGGCTCTGCATTGGCAAGTGATAACTCATAAAAATCTGGAATGAGAAGGACCTCCATTCCTCGTCTTCCTGCCCAGTAGAGAATATCTGTTTTTTCTGTGGCAGAGAGGCTCGGGGACAGAATTACGACATCCAACTTCTCATCCTCAGGGATCGTAGATTGCCAGGTCTGACCAGCCAGCGTGAGAATTCGCTGAATGGTGAACCAACCTTTTCCCTGCTCGCGAAAAGGTTCTAGCATCCGAAGGTCGGGTTCATTTCCTCCAAGTATAAAGATAGCCTTCTTGCGACCAAGTCCTCTAGACTGAACATAAAACATTAACAAGCGTAAGCCGAATGTAAGAGCTAACTGCAATCCAAAAGCAATAAGTACCACACTTCTAGGGAGCATAAAAATACGAAGCCAATAATTAAGGAAGATGAGTTCCGCAACGAAAGCGACATGAGCTAAGATCAAATTTTGAAAAAAGACCGCAGGTTTACGTCTCCCTGCAAAATCATACAAGCAAAACAAATAATAGGTGATGACGGTCAGTATACCCAGCCAAGGTCCATCCTCTAAAAATGAGCTCCATTCCTGCGCAGGAATTAAGCCCTGAAAGTAGATTCGATAAGCTGCATAATAGCTCGAATATACAAAAAGGCAGTCCAGTAGCAAAACGGCCGCTTTCCAGCCTCTCAATCGAAATAATTTGATCATGGGTTGCCTGCATCTCCTCTTTCCCTCGCAGAGAACCCCACGAGTTCGTTATACAGTGCTTGCATTCGGCTTCGCATGGATTGAAGATTGTATGCCTCTGCTCTTTCTCTACTGCTGTGTCCCATACGCTTGCGTAATGAAATGTCTGCGTACAAAATCTGTAATGCTGCGGTTGTAGCCTGCACATCATCCTTCGGAACAACCCAGCCGTTCTCGCCACTAGTAACAAGGTCCCGGCTTCCACGGACATCGGTCACTACTAGAGGTTTGCCCGCGCTTAATCCCTCTAACAGAACCTTAGGCAGTCCTTCCCGGTGAGAGACAAGGGCAAGACAGTCCGCAGCCGCCAAAAGCTTGGGAATATCATGGCGAAATCCTAGAAAATCGACGTGATCTTCTACACCAAGTTCTATGGCCAATCTCCGGTAATTGTCTTCCTCTGGCCCAGTTCCAGCTAACTGAAGGCGCGCGGGGATATTCATGGTATGGATCAACTCATGCAGACTGCGAATAAGCTGCTGCTGATTCTTATTGCAATTCAGTTCAGCGGCGCACAAGATAGTAAATGTGCTTGTAGCCCAACGATCTTCATCTCCTAGCGTCTCAGCAAAAGCATGCGTATCTACTCCAACTCCGCCCGGCATATAGACGCATCGACCACGGACCGGGAACCGCTTAGCCTGCTGATCATCTTCACTATTAATCGTAATTAAGCGGTCGGTACAGAGTGCCATCATCCATTCGACCGGATAGTAGATCAGCCAACCTAGCAGCGACCCGCCCCGCTGAAAATGAAAGCCGTGCGCTGTATACACGACGTTCTTAGCTCCAGCTAAGCAGGCCGCGATTCGGGTAATCACTCCTGCATTAGGAGTATGCACATGAATAAGCTGATAGGGTTCCTTTCGGAATACTCGCACCAGCTGGATAAGAGCTTTCATATTTCCAAGAGCAAAAGGTCTACGACTGAACGAGAGGTCTCTACATTCAAATCCTGCTTCTTGCACAGCAGCTTTGCGCTCATCCTGCCCTGCATAGGCATGCACGACATATCCAGAATGCTTTAAGTCCTCCATAAAGGGAAGATGGAAAGCCGCCAGATGTGAATAGACCGTGGCAATATAGGCTACTTGTTCAGGAACTGAGCGGTCGGATGTCTTCTTGCTCATATATTCGCTCCCATCGTTCAACAATGGTATTTATATTATAAGTACGGCTTACATATTCCCTGCCTGCACGCCCCATCTCGGCTAAGGTACTAGAAGAATGGGCCATCATTCTAAGCATACATACCGCTAGACTTTCAGGATGACCTGCCGGCGCCAAGTATCCGTTAATTCCTTCCCTTACCACCTCTCTATTGCCCCCGACATCGGTAGCTACTATGGGTAGACTGCTTGCTGATGCTTCTAGTAGTACCATAGGCAGCCCCTCCCATTTAGAAGACAGTACATAAGCATCGGCTACGCTCATTAGTCTGGAGATATCGGAACGGATACCTAAAAATCTCACCGAGGGCGCAATCTCTAGGATATGACATAGTTCCTCTAGAGCTCCACGTAAAGGGCCTATGCCTGCAATAAGTAGTTTGCTGTCTGGGAACTTCAGAAGTACCTGTGCAAAAGCTTTTAACATCGTCTCATAATCTTTCTCCGGAGCTAGACGGCCCGCCGCGGTCCAGATGAACCCCTCTCCAAGCTGCAACTCTTCTCGAATCGATTGTCCATCTTCTTCGCTCCGAATAAACCGCTCCATGTTGATACCATTAGGCATATATACAATTTTGTGCTCGGGCGCTGCTTTAATTTCAATATAACGATTCACAGCCTCTTGACTCACATTAGTGGTTAGATCACAGAATGGATCGGTCATCCGATATAAAAGATTCCGTAATACGCCCCCCTCATTAATACTATGTGCAGTACAAATCAGAAGGGGGATGTGCACGAATACCCGCGTCAGACGTGCGAGGAGATTAGCATGCACCATATGGCTATGAATCACATCGGGTCTATAATCTACAATCATTCGCTTTAAGCGAAAGATGGCTCGGGGATCGGCAATTCCTTTGCGCATGTGTAGAGTCTGTATGTTCACATCCATTTCTTCTAGCTCATCGATATAGGCTGAAGGACGGACCATGCTAATGAGATGAACGGTATAATTCCTTGCTCTAAGCGCTCTACACAACTGGACCACCTGATTTTCTGCCCCTGCATAATCAAGCCCTGTTAAGAGAAATAGAATTTTTTTCACGGCGTCCGCCTCCTTCCTTTCTTCTCTTCGGTACAAAGACCAGCGCCACGAACGCAAGCAACATGTATTCGAAGTTGTAGCCAAAATCACCGCTAATCATGGCACAGCCGACAGTCTGAAGGAGTAGAACCAGAAGAACTCCTTGCTTCCGAACGGTCCATAAGGTATACAACAAGGCCAATAACCACAGGAAGAGACCCATAATCCCAAGTTCGCTACCGAGCTCCAGCAGGATATTATGAGGGAATTCACTCTTTACAGGAGGAGTAATCCCGCCGATACCCAGTCCGAAAAACGGATGTTGCTGAAATTCATCTATAGCCTTCATTTGTAAATCTACACGCCCTAGAAAATTATCGTCCCCTTGAAGCTGATTCGCGCTGAACAACACGGTAAATCGGCTCCCCGCTACCGCATCTTGGAGTGGACCTGTGAATAGTGCCACAGCCGTACCCATCAACACGACGACTACAATACCTAGCGGAAGATAACGTTTGAACGGCTGGATCCCCGCCTTGCGGTATAGCTTCCATAGATGAAGAAGAGCTACACTCAACGTAGCTATGAGAAATGCAGCCACTGGACCTCTAGACTGGGTAGCGAGCGCGGAATATAATCCCACCCCAATCACGGGAATGCGTACATACCAAGGGATTTTGCGGCCCCATAAGGCTATCGTAACGGCAATCAGAGAAAGCCTCGCATTAAAAATAGGATTATCGCCCGGTAAAGTTAATCTTCCTGGATACTCGTCGGGATAAATCCCAAAGGTCAGATGAATCACTGCATAGATAAGCCCGAATATAGCTACGATTGTCCAGGACAGACGATAGTATTTTTTGTAGACAATATACGTATAAATGCCAGGAATGACGGCTCTCGCTATTAGCATCATTTCTTGAGACAGCCCCGCAGAAGCTACAGAAGCCCAAGAGAAGGACAACATGACGTAAGCGAAGAAAGCAGCCCATAGCCATATGCCTCCATTGCTGAACAAGTCCAGTGCGCGTGTTGGCTTCTGAAAAAAAGCTATCAGTACAATTAGAATGGGTGCGACTACTAAGAGAATGAGAGTGTATCCCGGGATGAATTGCCGAAAGAAAAATCCAAAAGCATCAAAAAAAACACTGTATCCTAGCACAAAACCAGCATCTACTTTTAGGCCAAGTTGAAGTACACACTGCGCGGCAAATACCAACATGATGACAGCAAGGATCAAAAGTAGCAGTACTTCGGGGTTCATCGCCGCACCTCAAGCTCTCGGATATACGCCATATACTGGAGTCGTTCCTCTTCTTTGACACGGGTATCCAAGTGATGGATAAGGGAACGGTCCACCTTGTATCCTTTCCATTGCTTCACGAAGGCTTCAATACGTTCAAGGCCTAAGCGAGTATTGCCAGGTCCATTCGGCAGCGTAAGTATAAAAGGCACGGGGCGAGGAAAATCCGTATCCTCGTAAGCCGTAATAACAGGCAGACCATTCGCCAAATACTCACGTACTTTGAGGGGAGAGGCCTCTTTCATCTGTTTGCGATATAGAGCTAAAGTTCCTATAGCAATATCTGCTCGGGACAATAAAGGTTGATATTCCGATCGAGACAGGAGCCCATGAAAGTGCATATTGGAAGGTGGGGGCCCTTTCATCTCACGAGCATCGGTACCAATAATATCAAAGTACCATTCTGGTTTGGCCTGAGCTAAGGCGCCAATAGAATCAATGCCGTGCCAGGACTGGCCGGGCGTTCCAATAAATACGAATCGGATCGTCGGTGTGTTGGCATTCGAATGAAGGGTAGTTGTTGTAGACTCAGATTCTTCTGAGATTATGTTAAAAGGTCCTGTGGGTATGGGTGTGGTAGTCGTGTTCTCTTCCGCATAAATGGGTTGTTCTGTGGCTTGTTCTATGGGATTTAGATCTGTGGAACTTGGCAGCGGTGAACTATGCACCCTCAGGAACTGCCGCAAGCTAATCCCATTACCAATCACCTTCCGATCTTTCACATAACGGCTGAACTGCTTCTCGTGCGCAAGTTCACGACTGACAAAGACAACTCCCTTGGCTGCCTTAAGCACGTATCCTCTAGTCCAGCGATGATATAGATATCCGAGGCGCCTCTCCATCTTCATTTCTGTGAGATCATTGGTGTTGATTTCTAGCACAGAAGGAAACTGCTTCAGCAGAGTAGGGAGACCGAAGTAATATAGATCGAATCGATGGTATACCACGTCCGGGGTCCAAGCCCGGATTTGATCGGCGAGTCTACGGAACTGCAGCAACCTTGCGACACCGCTCGTATAGGTCTGAACCTTCACTTGGACATCCCCTATAGCATGGCTCCAATCTGATCCGTCCGTATGCGTGAATACGAACAGTCCGACCTCATGTCCACAGCGGTGCCATTCCTCTACTTGATGCACAACCTTTTTGAATACTCCACTACTCTCGCCTTCATTCCAGTGAATTAAATATGCGATCTTCACAATATATCCACCTTCTCATTGGGAGAGTGTAGCTGTTCTAGACAGGAACGATATAGGGAGCGATCGGCCGATCGCACAAGCTGACTGTTATGCCATAGTAAGGTGAAATCCCCTTGATATTGCTCACAGACTTGATATAACCGCTGAATCATCTGCCATGCTTCATCTCCGGCAAGCCCCATATATTGTGGATGGAGGATGGATTGTTCCATCACAATTAACGGTCTTTCTCTCAGCTTCAAGGTCTGTCGAGTCTGCAAGTTAAATACCGGGAATTCATAGCATACGCCGCAGCGGAAACCTGCCCATTCTGCATAAGCCAAGGAGCTATCATATTGCAGCCCCGCATCTTCCCAGTGCTGCCATGTTGCGGGCTTCCATCTTAGATAATGCTGACGTCCACCCCAGACAGACTGGTGAATTTGCTCCTCTTCTGCCACTTTCAAGAGCTGCTTGAACTGACTAGCAATGCTTTCCGAATTTAGATAAGCATGATAGGTGGGATGCAGTCCAATTTCGTGACCTCGCGCATGAATTCTCCTCATTAATTGACGGATGTGAGGGTCCTCTAGACTGTAATTCCCATCGATGCCCGACTGAGTCTGTTCTGTAATGAAATAAAATGCGCTCTGGAGACCTTGTTGTTCACTAAGATCCATCAACCAATCATAAGTATCGAAAGGATCGCCCGTCACCTCTAGACGGGACCGTGTCATCACGCCCGCCTTCTTCCACCCTGCTTGTGCATCATGTCGGCGCAGCACATCGCCCGCAATCTCCTTTACTATCTGAAGGCGGCTACGGCCATAGTGATAATAAGCAGAGTCTACGTCATGACTCACAAGCCGCCGCATGAGTCGGGTACGCATCGGAATCTGTGGCCAACATCTGTGAATGAGAAATTTTAGCAACTCGGTGTATTCATTCACTATCGGACGCATCAGAATTCCTGCTCGACTTGCTATAGATGCCCTAGCCGGGAACCGTCCATGCGAATCCCGATCGGGCAGCACCTCCTCCTCATACCGAGTTAGCATAAAAAATGAGCTTCCGAATAGGTCCACTCCGCAATATAAGGACCCTTCACTTTCGTTCAGATCCATATAGACTCCCTCTGTATTTTTGCATCCAAAAAGTACGGGAAGATCTTCCCCCTTGTGATCTTGGACGGTGTCCAGCGGAAGCGCGGGAAGGGATCGCCGAGTAAGCCAATCCTCCGTAGGCTGGCTTAGGAATATATCACTAAGGATAAGCTCGACATCCATAGAGCAGCCCACTTGCATGAGCTGAATATCCTCGCGATCTTCGAACTGAATGTCGAATTCAATACCGATAAATTCCTCCAACAACACTCGGTAAATATATTCTCGTTCTGCTCTGCGCACCAAGGGGGATTTCAATATCAACATGGCCCATTTAACCCCGTTCCTCTACAAATTTGGCTGGTGCATCCGTATACTTGCGCACAGACCACCAAGATAAGCCTAAATGAAGTCCATAACCTGCAGTGGAGGCCAGACTGAACCAAAGCATCGCTGTATGTGCTGACTGTCCGGTGTACCAAGCAGCAAATAAAGCCCCGATAACAATTAGAGTTCTGATTACCTCACGATAGAGATGCAGATCTTGTCTTTCCATAACATCAATCGTAGTTCCCACCGCATTGGCTACAAATTGAGCTAGATACATGACAGCTAGAATACGAATGATCTCTCCGGATTCACGCCATGCGTCCCCGAAAAAGAAGGCGAATGCCATCGGACCCAATATGAAAAAGATCGCCATGATGATAAGCCCCAGCAAAAATACATGGATTACCGTCTTACGAAAGAGCGGAAATAACTTCGCTGGCGACTGAATCATAAGTTCTGATGATTCCGCTAGATATACATTTCGTATGGAACTCATGATTAAAGTCATCGGTGAACCGAGGATACGCTGCCCTAAGGCGAACCAACCTGCCACATGCACGCCATACGCATAAGCCAGCCAAAGGGTAGGCACATAAATGGCGATGCTATTTAGTAGATTCGATGCCATGGAGAGTAGCGGAAATCTCCGATATCGATAAGCACTCTCCCGCAGATCCGTCCACTTGAGCTGGGTGGAAGTCTCTTTCATGTCCTTTTTCCACTGCGTCCATTGGGAGATCAGCCCCCCGTATTTGCCAATGACATCTCCAATCATGAGGCCAAGCGGTCCGAGGTGAACAAAGCTGAGCGCGATCTGGGAGGACACTTGCCCTATACTTTGTGAATATCTAGTTCTAGAGAGTCTGCGAAAATGTTTTTTGCGAATAAGCCAGTAATTCAGGATCTGGTAACACCCCGCACCAAAAAGGCTTAACGCAAACAGAAGCGAATAATGAGGTAAATTTCGATCTTGGAGCCATATCGATAAGGGCTGCTGGAAAATAAAGATAGCAAGCCCACTAACGATACTCACCCCTGAACAGATCAGCAGGCATAAGCCCAGCACACTGGAAGCTGTAGAATCATCTTCTGGCAAGGTGATGGCATTCTCATAAGACAAGGAGACCAGCATCAGCAGCATGCCCATGATGGACAAATAGATTGAATAAGATCCATATTCCGCAGGCGTATAAAGGCGGGTTATCCAAGGGAGCGTAGCAAGTATGATGATCTGGCTAAATAACGTCCCCCCCGTCAATACCAGCACATTACGGAGGAATTTATCCAGAACCAGCTTCCTCAAGTACTCTTTCATGCGATGTTTACCGAAGAGCTTCAATAATAGATTCACATACATACTCCTGTACTTCGTTATCTAAATAGGGACCCATCGGCAAGGATAAAACCTCACTGGACAATTGCTCGGACACAGGCAGCACGAGATTCAAATGGGCATACACAGGAAGCTTGTGAACGGGCAAAGGATAATAGATAACGGTGCTAATTCCCTTCTGGTCCAGTGCTGTCTTCAGCTCATCGCGTCTTCCTTCCTGAACGCGAAGCGTGAACTGATGATATACATGCATGGTATCCTTGTTCTCTTGGGGTAGAAGTAGGCCAGATATTCCCTTAAGTTGCTGCTGATACACATCAGCCACTCGCCGCCGTGCTTCATTCCAACCTGTAACATAAGGTAACTTCACTCTGAGTATAGCCGCTTGCATCTCATCCAGACGTGAATTGTATCCGACCATTTCATTGAAGTATTTCTTGGTAGAGCCGTGTGCTCGAAGCTTACGAACCTTGTCTGCATAATCTGCCCTATTCGTAACGAGCATTCCGCCATCCCCGTATGTCCCAAGATTTTTGGATGGAAAAAAGGATAGCGTACCGATGTCTCCCAACCCGCTAACTTTCTGTCCTTTGTATTCCGCACCAAAGGCCTGCGCCGTATCTTCAATGATGAGAAGCTGATGCGCATCGGCAAGGCGGCGTAGGTCATCCAGATCGGCCGGTTGACCGAATAAATGAACGGGAATGATAGCCTTGGTTCTAGCTGAGATATGTTCCTCTATAGAGGCTATATTGATATTGAAATCATGGGCATTCACATCAGCAAAGACAGGCGTAGCTCCAACTTGACTAACCGCTTCTGCTGTTGCAAAAAAGGTAAATGGAGGCACGATGACTTCGTCCCCGGGCCCAACACCTACGGCAAGCAAAGCCAGAACCAAAGCATCTGTTCCTGAATTCAGAGCAACGGCATGCCTAACGCCTAAGTAAGAAGCAGCTTCCTCTTCGAAGCGAGTGACATTCTCTCCCATGATGAATGCACCTTTATCGAGGACTTCCGTGAGGGCAGATAGGATCTGAGGTTTAAGCTCTTCCACTTCTTTCCCTAGATCCAATACGGGAATACGATTGAAAATTACAGGCTGTTCCAAAATTAAAATACCTCCTTTGTAATCCACCGACGAATGATCTGTGATCCTTGCTTTTCATACGTTCTCGTACAATCCCTGCACTCCGCTGTTTCGTTCACAATCTGTAGTGTTGCGCCGCATTCGCAGACCCATCCGATTTGCCGCGCCGGTACACCTGCCATGAGGGCATAAGGCGCAACATCCCGGTGCACCACAGCACCAGCCGCAATCATAGCCCACGGTCCAATCGTAACCCCGCATACAATCGTGGCGTTAGCGCCGATAGATGCTCCATGCTGAACTAATGTTTTATGATAGTCTGCACTTGTATTTCTAGGAAAAGCAGATCTAGGCGTGCGTACGTTAGTGAATACCATGCTGGGACCGCAGAACACTTCATCCTCTAACTCGACCCCTTCATACACAGATACATTGTTCTGAATTTTCACTCGGCTTCCAATCTGCACATCATTAGCAATAAATACGTTCTGACCTAGACTACAGCCTTCACCAATGACAGCTCTTCCTGAAATGTGAGCAAAATGCCAAATTTTCGTTCCCTTTCCGATCCTTGCGCCTACATCAACAATGGCCGAAGGATGAGCTTCATAATTCATGATCATTCCCCCTGATTAGAGCAAATAATAATGCTGTGGTTTCTCCAAGTGCCGCAATGCGTTTCGCGTATCGAATACATAAGAGCAATATTTAGAGATCATGGCATAATTAAAGGCAGTATGATCTGTAGTAATGACGGTCAGGTCTGCTTTGTCTAAGCGCTCTACAGATAGGTCCACACTCTCGTAATCTTGGCCTTTGCTCCGAAAATTCGGGATGTGAGGATCACTAATCCATACTTGTGCACCCCGATCCTCAAGGTACTTAATGATTTGCAGTACGGGAGATTCCCGGTAATCATCAATATCTTTTTTGTAGGCTACGCCAAGCAAATAAATTATTGATCCTCGAATCGGTAGCCCGCGGTCATTCAAAATATCACTCATCCGCTGGACTACATATTCAGGCATGCTATTGTTAATCTCTCCGGCAAGTTCAATTAGCCTTGTATGGTAGTTATATTCTCTGGCCTTCCAAGTCAAATAGAAGGGATCGATGGGAATACAGTGACCCCCAAGTCCTGGACCTGGGTAGAACGCCATGAATCCATAAGGCTTGGTCTTCGCTGCATCGATCACTTCCCATACGTCAATGCCCATACGACTACATAAGATGGCCATTTCATTAGCTAGGGCGATGTTAATATGGCGGAACGTATTCTCATAGATTTTCTCCATCTCTGCAATCGAGGGACTAGAGACTGCATGGACGCGTCCATCCAAAACTTCCGAATAGAGCGTCTGGGCTACCAATGAACAATTCGGCGTCACCCCGCCAACAACTTTAGGTGTATTCTTCGTGTTGTACTGCTTGTTGCCAGGATCTACTCGCTCTGGGGAATAGGCCAAAAAGTATTCCGTTCCACAGGATAGCCCCGTTGACTCCAGAATAGGTCTCACTAATTCCTCAGTCGTCCCCGGATACGTTGTACTTTCCAATACAACGAGCATGCCCGCATGAAGATATTTAGCAATCTCTTGCGTTGAGGCTTCCACATAACTTGTGTCGGGCTGCTGATAGGTATCTAACGGGGTAGGTACACAGATCGTGACTGCATCTACCTCAGACAAACAAGAATAATCCGTAGTTGCCCTAAGCTGACCTCTATCTACAATGTCCCGTAAATCTTCGTCTACTACATCACCGATATAATTGAAGCCTTGGTTCACCATATCTGTTCGGCTAGTCTGCACATCCAGTCCAATAACTTTGAACCCTGCCTTGGCTTTCTCTACCGCAAGCGGCAAGCCCACATAACCTAGCCCAATGACGCCTATGACGGCGGTTCGGTTGAGCATTTTCTCCATAAGTTCTGTTTTATAATCCCGAATGGTAAGCGATTCTCTCGGCATCCGTATCCCCCATTTCCTCGGTCTATATTTGCGACTGTTCCGCTCTAGAAGACAACAGCATCTGATCAATTAAACGTACGGCATGCATACCATCTGCTGCTGTGATTGCAGGAGATCGATCTTCACGAATGGCCGTAACCATATCTTGAATAATGCGTTGATGACCAGGTATGCCTAAGGGGTCCTGTTCTACCTTTGCTCGTAGCTGTGCGATTTCACCCTCGGTCATGCTGGAGCATTTCCACTGCTTAATCCACTGCGCAGTAGGTCCACCAATCACCGCATATCCATGTTCACCGAATACGCTGATGGATTCCTCTAGATTTCGTTCATACACCGTAGTCGCTGCTTCCACCACTCCAAGCACACCACTGTGAAATCTTACTGTAGCTATAGCCACATCTTCGCATTCCATATGCCTGAGCCTTGTATCTGCCATGGCTTGCACATCTTGAACAGGACCGAATAGCCACAGTAATAAATCCAGATTGTGAATCGCCTGATTCATAAGCACCCCGCCATCCATCGCCCGAGTTCCACGCCAAGGAGCCTGATCATAGTAAGCTTGATTTCGATTCCAGCGCACCGTAGCATTGACATGGCTGATTCGTCCAAATTTTCCACTATCCAGCGCCCATTTCAGATAACGTACCGCCGGGCGGTAGCGATTCGGATGTACGGCAGCCGCCTTGACCCCGTATCGCTGAACAGCTCTAAGGATGGCATCGCCATCTTCTATCGTTAGAGCGACGGGCTTCTCAATGATAAGATGCCTGCCTGCTTGGGCCGCCTTGACCGCAAGCGGCGCATGAAGTCCACTAGGTGTACAGATACAGATAACAGAGATCTCTGGCATACGAAGTAACATCTCTTCTAGATCTATAAATGTAGCCGCACCCGTTCTGGCCCCCCACTCCTCCAGCCGCAGCACATTCGTATCACACACAGCCGCGAGCTGTGCGCCCTCCACTTGAAGGATAGCTTCGAGATGCTTATCCGCAATGTGTCCACAGCCTACAATGGCAAATTGAATCATAAATCCCCCTGCGAGCCCATTCTTTAGAATGGCTCTTCATAAAATGTGATCCTTAAGCGGACAAGTCCATCTCATTCGCCTTTTGGTGCTCTTTTCGTAGAATAGACCTACGTTTTTCTAGCAAAAGAGACAGGCTCAATGCAGCGAAAATACCAATTAGAATAGATAAAGCTATATTAAATAACTTCTTCGGACTAACGGGAACGGAGGCTTGCTCCAAATCGGCATAATCCAGCACCGTAACCTTCGCGCTCTGCACGTATTGTTTTGATTTATGAATGAATACATCTGCGAATGCATTGGCCTCAGCTACCGCTTTTTTCGCATTGCCATCTGTTACATAGAGATGAACAACAAGCGTTCCAGGGTCTGTTCGCACATTGATTTTCTGCAAAAGCTGAGTCACAGTCTCGGTTAGCCCAAGCTGTGTCTTAACCTCACTAGCCACACTTCGGCTTTGAATTGCATCTTCATAGGTCTTAGTCAGCATCTGACTCGCAAGAAATTCGTTATACAGGCCAGAATCGCTCCCCGATGCGATGTTAGCCATAAGGCTTGCCGCTGCTTGATACTGCGGGGCTACAAAGAAATTGATCGTATACGCCCCGCCTACACATATGGCCAAGGTGATGAGTGTAGCTATGTAATGCCGAACTACACATTTCAATAGAAATACGATATTCAAACTCTTTTCACACCCTTTCCGCATTTAACTTTTGAGTTCTGTCCTTCCGGGCAACGCGTTCGCATAACTCCTCCATGTTCAAGCTCTCCATACCGAATGTTGTCCTCAGCTTCTTGTAATGTTCCACAATATCTACCAGAACCTGATAACATCTCCCTTGGTTGTCCACCAAGTTATATGGATGACACCATAAATGATAGGCCTCTCCGCGTTCGGCGGCCTGAGTCATCCCTTTCAAGATGCGCCTTAGCCGCAAGGGCTCCAATAAGCGGACATTGTGGGAATAGGACCTTAGAAAATGGCTAGCCGGCAAGTTCATAGGATACTTCGAATCAATCTCCTCTTCCGAATACGTATGATATCCGGTCAAATTAAGGTAAGCATCCAAAAGTCGAAAGGCTCGTTTGAACCAAGAATCATGCCGACTGTACCCTGCTCGGTATAAGGCATGCTTAGGATTCCCCCGATATGCTCTTATCCCGACTTGTCCTAATAGAGGCAGATAATCAGACCGAACCTGATTTCTAGGAAAGACCATCGTATCTAGCGACACTCCCTCCTCTTCGGCAATCTTTACTGCTGCCTGCATGTCCGCAAGGAAATCCTCAGATTGCTGCCCTGCTTCCTGACAGTAATAATGAGAGAAGGTATGGGAAGCTATACGCTGCCCCGCCGTACCCTGAATTTGTCGAATCAGGCCTAGTGCATAGTGGTTAGGATCCGACTTTTCATCCCATCCTACTTGTCCATCCGCCAAATGAGGATAGGGGGAGAGTGCTTCCTCTTGATACTGCGGTTGTTCCCTAGGCAGATGTCCCTCTAGATGATCTCGATTCCTAGCGAAAAGCATGCCTACCGTTGCCCATGTGGCATGAATGCCATTACACTCAAAAAGCTTAAGCACCTGCGGAATCTGTCCTCTTTCCCCAGCAAAAACATTCTGGTAATGCGTCAGCGGCCATACATCACGAAGTCCCCAATACAACTCGAAATCAAGAGAAATCACGAACAGGCTGTTGTTTTTCGGCATGATTTGTTCCATTCCTTTGACATTATTGAGCCTTCTGTAGATTCCAGCGGAACCCATAGTTCATGGATATACAGCAAGGGCAGCTTTTATTCCGAAAAGATTACTTCGGAATAAAGCTGCCCTGTATAGATTATTCGATTTTAAGCTCGGATTACTGTGACATTTTTATTCGTGGAAGCCAGCATAATATCAAAGGTACCAGCCATGATGACGTTTCCACGAAGTGCGATATTGGTCTGCGTGTATCCGCTTAAATAGGTAGATAAATCGATCCCACCTTTTTTCATCGTAATCTGATTATCCTTAATGACACCAAAGTCCGTATCCTGCCAAGCCCATATGCCGCGCTCACCGTTCATCAGCACATTATTTTTAATGGTAAAGTTATGAATATTCCCTAGACGTATCGCCGTTGTGCCTTGTGTGTTGCTCTTACTTCCCATCGTGATTTTGTTGTTAGAAATAATCGTGTTATTCACCGTATCTACCGCGGTGACTTCAATCGCGGCGTAAAAACTACCCGGACCATCAATAACATTGTTGAACACGATGTTGTTACTGCCGTAGATACTTATGGCAGAATACATATCCGGAGCAAGCGTTCCCTTTTGCGTACCTTGATAAATATTGTTATTCAAATAGGAATTGATTATATGGTTTCCGTTGATTTTGATACCCTGTGCATAGATTTTCATAGCCCGTTTGGCGCAGTTCTCCAGCAGGTTACCTGATATCACACTGTTCACATTTACGCCGTTCTGCATATCCATAGCCGGATCTTCATAATAAATGCCATCCCCGTCATCTGCTGGTCCCACCTGGTGAATATATGAATTCGTAATGGAGACCTGCTGAGCTACTGTCTCATTCGACTGCCAAGATGTCGTAATATATATACCTCGCGCAATCATACTGCCGTTTGGAGAATGTATAGCGACAATATCACGAACTTCACTCCGATCAATCGTAATTCGATTCGTACTGCCATTGATTACGATTCCACAGACAATCTCTGCATATCCTTCTTGCGTTGGATCACTCGCTTGGGAAGCACTTTCAGCAATAACGGCGGTAATCTTCACATCCTGCACGCCGCCCCCGACCACCAATACCCGATTCACTTGATGATTCCCATCCAGACGAAGACTGCTGACCATCGCTCCGCTTCCTGTAATCCGCATAAGTTCCCAACCAAAGTTCTGCGTAGAAGCCCGGATAATAGAATCCTTTCCTTCGCCGAAGACCCGCGTTCCCGCCTGTACCAGCAAAGTTTGTGCAGGATCGATCATGTACGTACCCTTGGGGAAATATACCGAGGACTGCGTGGAGGCCGCCAGATCTAGAGCCCTCTGCACTGCCGCGGTATCGTCATCCTGTCCATTGCCCATGGCTCCAACCGTTGTCACATTGATGATGTTCTCGGATATTCGAATTTTATGCGGAACCATCTGCTCTATACCGTTACTTGTATTGGCAACTGCCAAAATCGCCAACACCACACCTCTTATCCACTTCTTCATTCAACACCCCTCCAGGCCTTCTCGGCGGTAAGTCTCCCCCTTTTTGGTTGAACCTTTCTCCCTGCACAAAAAAGAAAGGGTGTTCGTTCGGCCTTTGACTCTGCCGCAATTGTTGTAATCCAAATTGTAGCACCTTGGGACGGTGAACCCTATCAGTATTGGCCTATTTACAAGCCTTTAAGCAGGCTATAGCCTAAGTTGAAGGCATAAAAGGGCGCATGCTGAATATATATGCACTACAGCTAGACAAGCGTGAACATTTAGAGACAGGAGTTGTGTATTCAGGATGTATGAGCCAAGTCTGCTTGAGCGCTGGGCAGCCTTTAATCGAGAGAAATGGGGCTGCAGCACAACCATTCATCGTTTTCAACAAGAAGGCTCCGATAGTTATTGTGAAAGCTTATTTTTTCTAAATAAAAAAGGGAAGCTATATTTGCCTCCCCTAAATTCCTATCATCCTACTCTATTCCACCCTACCAATACAGCTAAATCTTATAAAATTAGTACCCAGTGGCACGAAGCGGCTGAGCTCCTGATGAGAAAAATAGGAAGTACCGCCGGTACGGCTGGATTCTGTCTCCCTCCTGAATTCTCGGACATCCGTCCCTTTCTATGGGAAGGTTATCAAATCGGGGTGAAATATACTTATTATTTGGACTTCCCCTATGCCCCTGAGACAATTAGTGGAGATATTCGCAGCCGAATTCGTAGAGCGGAATCTGAAGGATATACCACCCGGCGTACCACTCACATGGGGGACGTATATCCTTGCTTATTAGGTACAGAAGCTCGTCAAGGTTTCACGCATCAATTGCTTCTACAAGACTTAGAACGCGCTCAAGAGATGCTTGGTGCGGAAGCCTTCCGTTGCTATGTCTGCTATAGTCCACATGGTCAACCGGTAAGCACCAACATTGTACTCTTACTAGATTCAGATCGCGCCCAGAGCTGGGTTGCAGGAAGTCTGCCCGAGCATCTTAGCAAGGGCGTAGTCCAGCAACTTCAACATGTCTTGCTCCAAGATATATCTTCACTCGCCATCAAAGGTATCGACTTGGCAGGAGCTAATATCCGATCTGTCGCTAAAGCCAAGGCGGCTTGGGGTGCCTACCTCATTCCCTACTTCGTCATTCAAAAGCGAGGCTGGAAAGATATGCTCCGATCAGGCTGGAAGTGGTGGCAATTCTACCGCAATATGCGTCAGGATATCGTGAGTAAGAAGCTCTAAAAAAACACCTCTCTAATTAAAGAATGGTGTTCTCTTAACATCATATATTTGTTATTCCTTCTCTTGTTCTTGACCTCATTTCGTCGATCTCCCGCAAAAACTCATGCAAATCACGGTCAGCCTTAATTTGATTACATACATTGCATGCGCATACACAGTTAACCGGGGTGGTATGTCCTCCCTTAGCACGTGGGTGGAGGTGATCAATCGTGTCTCCAAAGTTCCCACAGAACCAGCAGGTATGATCATCCCGCGATAATATGAATTGCTTAAAATCCTTGTTACTGAATAATCGCCGTATCGTATGCCGATTCACGACAACAGCGGCATGTTGCTCCACCAGAATCGTTGCGAGTGTCGGGTCTATCTCTTGCTGCCAACGCCGCCCTTGATCTGTGAATCCAAGCATACGTATCGTCCCTTGCCGGGTCGGACGGAGCTGCCCGGGGTCGCTGGGGTCCGTCCGATTCCTTGGCGGATGCTGATATATACGTCGCTGAGCATGAGGTGATACGAATTTTTCCTGAACTACACAACTCATCTCCGCTATACCTTGCGAAGTCCCTCGGCTAGACACTTGATGAACTGACTTCATTATAGGCTCAGTAGCTTCATCCGTACGTTTCTTGTTCATATGGAGAGAATTTGTCCTTCGGCAGGCGGCACAAACGCCTCTTCTCGCTTCGGGAGCGCTCCCTTTACCCGAACGCCTACGGAAATCAGTTAACGGTTTATCTTGGTTACATAATGCACACCTCTTCAATAGTTGTTGTTCAAATCTATCCATGGAAGAACTGGTCTCACAACGGCTGACCAGCTATATTCACCTCACAATTTAGACATAAATTAGGAAATGCATTTATCTATTATATAACCTTAATTCCTATACCTCGTAACAATCTTTTCTGTGGCTAAATGGCTAACTTTATGAGAATTTCAAGAGCCCCTATTTAAATTGTTTTCATTCCTAACCAGCTAAGTAGTTTAGACCGCCCTGTGAATTGGGTAATGCAGTAATAAGAGACGTTTCTGCCTTTGGCAGACCGGACGGATGGAGGAGGAGTTAGATCATGAAAAGAAATCATACCATGATGCAATTTTTTGAGTGGCATGTAGAAGCCGATGCTTCCCATTGGAAAAGATTAGCGCAAAGAGCTCCTGAACTAAAAGCTATGGGTATTGATTCAGTATGGGTACCCCCCGTTACGAAAGCTAACAACAATCAAGATACAGGGTACGGCATTTACGATCTATATGATCTAGGAGAATTCGATCAAAAAGGTGGTATTGCCACCAAATATGGAACGAAAGATGAGCTAAAAGAAGCGATTGCCATCTGTCAGCAAAATGGTATTCTCGTCTATGTCGATCTAGTTATGAATCATAAGGCTGGCGCCGATGAGACGGAGACCTTCAAAGTCATTGAAGTAGATCCGAATAATCGGACCGAAGAGATCTCTGAACCTTTCGAAATTGAAGGCTGGACCAAATTCACCTTCCCAGGACGTGGTGATACGTATTCCTCCTTCAAGTGGAACTATACGCATTTTAACGGCACCGATTTTGATGCTAGAACAAATAATAACGGCGTCTACCGCATCTATGGAGAGAACAAGCAGTGGAACGAGAATGTCGATGATGAGTTCGGCAACTATGACTATCTCATGTTTGCCAACATTGATTACAGTCAGCCTGAGGTACGCAATGAAATGTTAGAGTGGGGCAAATGGTTGGTAGATAATCTTCAGTGTGGTGGCTATCGTCTGGATGCCATCAAACATATCAATCATGACTTCGTACGTGAATTCGCTACGGAGATGAAAAAGAAACGCGGCGAGGATTTCTATATCGTCGGAGAATTCTGGAAAACAGATCTCAAAACCTGCCAAGAATTTTTGAATACGGTGGATCATGGCATTGATCTATTTGATGTTACGCTGCACTACAAGCTTCATGAAGCCTCCAATTCAGGTAATTCCTTTGATTTACGTACTATTTTTGATGATACGCTAGTAGGTTCGCATCCAAGTAACTCCGTTACTTTTGTGGACAACCATGATTCTCAGCCCAATGAAGCTCTGGAATCTTGGATTGAGGACTGGTTCAAGCAAATCGCTTACAGCCTGATCTTACTGCGCCAAGACGGCTATCCGGTTGTCTTTTATGGAGATTACTATGGCATCGGTGGCGAGAATCCTGTAGAAGGTAAAAAGGCGGCTATCGATCCCCTACTGTATGCACGATATAACAAAGCTTATGGAGATCAAGAAGACTACTTCGATCATCCGAACACCATCGGATGGGTTCGCTACGGTGTTAAAGAGTTCGATCGCTCAGGGTGTGCTGTAGTCATCTCGAACGGGGACGATGGAGACAAGCATATGCGAGTTGGAGAAGAACGTGCAGGCGAAGTGTGGGTAGATCTGACCGGTACACGTGATGACCTCATCACCATTGGTGAAGATGGCTATGCTACCTTCCCAGTCAAGGGCGGAAGTGTATCCGTATGGGCTTTACCTGAACTGGACGTAGAACCAGACGAGGAAGTAGAACCGAACAAAGAGGAACCCACAGCCGAGTAACAAAGAAAGTTGTACACTCTGATTAATCTCGCTAAATACGGGTAAATATATAACATACTACTACGGAAAAGGAGATGTTAACTATGAACGAACACAATCACGATCATGATGGATTGAGCGACAAAATTAAAGGTGGCGTATCGAAAGCCAAAGGTGAAATCAAAGATCAGATCGGTAATGCAACCGGTGATGCATCCCTTCAAGCTGAAGGCAAAGCAGACAAAGTAAAAGGTAGCATTCAACAAAAAATCGGTGAAGTTAAAGATCGCGACTAGTCACGATTCTCCACTTCTACGGACACCCCCGCTTAAGCGGGGGTGTCTTTTTGTCTAACTTATACTATCCACTTAGAATGCCGTTAGAAAGTCAGGAAGGACCGTGTCATCCAAACATGCTCATTCCGTGCATGGAACACCCAGAAAAGCAGTACGATTCATGTACGACTTATTCACCCAAAAAGGCTATCTTCACGCTAATATATCAGCATGAAGATAGCCTTCGTTGAGGTTGGTAACACTATGGAACCTGTATCAAATACAGGATATACCTTATTTAACTAACGCTTTTAATGCATCCTCCATAACCATTTGACCCGCAACAGCGCCATTATACAACCAGCTGCTAGACTTGCTCAATTCGATAACTTGGCCTGCTTTTACAGCCGGAATCCCTTTCCAGATCGCACTGTTTAATGTTTCTTCACTACCTTGACCTTTGTCACTGTTGACTAGGAAAATGTAATCTGCTTTGAGATCAGCCAACTTCTCCATCGTAACTGGGTTCCAGCTTGCACGTTTATCTGCTGGAATTTCGGTTACCAGATTGGGAGGCGTAATACCCAAGTCATGATAGAGAACGGTTCCGCTAGAAGTAGTCTCATCCACAAGGAAGAAATTCTTCCCAGTTAACCACAAAATTGCCGCAGATTTTCCATTCATTACAGTTTGAATTTTAGCTTTGGTCTCTGTTGCTTTGGCATCATAGTCGCTAATCACTTTCTGAGCTTCCGGTGTTTTGTTCAGAATTTCACCAATTTTTAATAGCGTTTGGCGCCAATCTTTGCTAACTGCATCGCCTAATACATAAGTCGGTGCAATTTTGTTGTACTGATCATAGAGCCCCTTCTGAACTTGAGATTCTGATCCAACAATGATGAGGTCCGGGCTAGCTTTCAGCACAGCTTCTGGCGGAAGATCGTAGGAAATGGTAGGAACGCCTTGTAAATTCGATGCTTGAAGATAATCTTGAATTCCGTTAGGTACAGACCACTGCGCGACGGGCTTCACGCCAAGAGCCGTTAATGGATCTTCCAAATAAGAAGCTAACACGTGTTGTGGATTAGCTGGAATCGTCACTTCATGACCCATGCCATCCTTCAACACCTTCTCCTTGGCTTCTTGCTTTGTATCTGAGGTTGTCGGAGACTCCGAGGTTGTATTTTTTTCTTCTGATTTACTACCGCAAGCTGCTAACATCAAGGACAATACGAGTAGACCTATGAGAACGACTCCGAATTTACCCTTTTTCTGTCTAGTTAAGTGAGACATGACTTCCTCCTAAGGACTACTTCATAGTTAGTTTATGGTTCATCTAATGATAATAATTATCATTATCATTGTCAACTGTCAATTCATATCCCTTTAGCTTATCCTGTCCTTCTTAACAATAATCTGCTGGACCCATCAAGCTCCAACTAAACCTTTACAGAACATTTACGAAAATTTCATCTCTTCCTAAGGTTTAAGGGGTACAGTATAAATACAAGGATACTTTGTAACCTTCTGGCATCTCATGCGTAGTACTAGAGAGGTGACCGGAGTCATATACATAAAGTCCCTTATTTTTACTTAGAAAGAGGTTAGAGTATGCATCCCAAACGTTTGATGGTCAGCGGTACAATTGCCGTAGTGATTTCGATGGGAACAGCACTTCATACAGACCATGCCATTGCTAGTCCCCTTCTCAAGTCACTGAGTATCTGTGTAGATAAAATCAAACCCGATAAGGCAAGCAAGCTGAATGAGGCTAGCATGCAAGATCCCTTGCTCTCGGCCCTTGGAGCCACTTCCCATGAAGAGCTCTACGATGCTGTCTACAGCGGCCAATCCCTTGCAACTGTCGCGGTGAACAACAAGAAAGATGTTCAGTCTATTATCGACCTTCAGACAAATGAGCTTGCCCAGCAGTTGCAAGCCCGATATTTAAGTGGAAGTCTCTCGCTTGAACAGTACCTTGTCCATCAGCAAGAACTTCCTGAACTTATTCGCAGCAGTGTACACGGCGAACGTTATAGCTGAATTTCATCGGCATCTCTTAGACATGAATACAATTAGTGACGTTTCCTTCTAAGAGGATTTAAGAGATCAAAAACCCAAGCCATGCAAGCTAAATTTAGCTGCTGCTTGGGTCTTTTCATGTTCTGACTTCATGTTTCGATACTAATCGGAGTTCATCTCTAGTATTGAAGTTGCATCATAATTCCGCTAATCAATGGTTACCGCTTTGAAAGTCTCATGAAGACCTAGAGTTGCTGCTCCGATGGCTGGTCCTTTTTTGCCCCAATGTGCAATTTTTACAGGAGTCGGCTCGACATGTGAATCCTCGCAGTGGGCAATTTTCTCTTTCAGACGATCGAAGACAAGAGAATTTCGAATAATCCAACCATCAAAAATAAGTTGTTGTGGATTGAGTAGCTGAAGAATCCCACCGCAGTAGGTGGCAATCCCCTCCAGAATGCCCTCCATTTCCTCATAAGCTATAGATAATTTTTGCTCCCACAGTTCTCCAAGCCTAGACAACGTATCTTCTGGGGAGAGGCTGCTCTCAAACATATCGGGATACGAAGTTTGAAGACGCTTAGCTAACGGCTCCATAGCAAAGGGACGGAATGCATCCACTTTACCTGCTCTTCCGCGGCTCCCTCTATAGACTTGATTCCCTATAACCAGTCCCCCACCTACATTACGATCCACTAACAAATAGATGAGAGAATGAATACCTTGCGCAGCTCCATTGTTCCGTTCAGCGAAGCCGGCAGCATCCAAGTCATTCATTAGTTTTACAGGAATTCCATAGTCCTCCTCATACCTTTTGCCTAGCGGCAATTGCTCTACAAGAAGAGGGCTTGCACTGATTATCTTATGCTTACTCTCATCTACAAGACCTGGTATCGAAATTCCTATGCGGCGAATCTTAGACCAAGACAATCCACAACGCTGCACAAAAGACTCCATCTCTCGTGGAAGCTGATCCGTCAGATCTTTTTCGCCACTTAGTCGGGTTATCGCTTCTTCCTGAATAATGGCCCCACTCAAATCAAGCAGCGCACAGCGGAAATGCGTGAGATCTACGCCAAGCACATATCCGCCATCCGGTCTAACTTTTAACATGGTCATGCGGCGGCCGGCTCCTGAGCTAACCGTACCCATTTCATGGATTAATTCATCATCGATCAGTTCTTCAATAAGTATAGAGACCGTGGAGGGGCTAAGACGACTTAAGCGAGATAGTTCGACCCTTGAGATGGGTCCCTGCTTGTGCACAAGGTGAAGCACCTGTGCTTTATTTATTTTTTTAGATACTTGCTGATTTCCGGTTGGTATCATGTTCTCGCTCCTGACCTGCTCGTGCATAACTTTTCATCATGAACACAAATCCTACAGCTCCTACTAAAGTGAGGACTGCACTATATTGATACAGCACCTGAGGTCCTAACTTATTATATAAGGAGCCGCCAGCTATCCCGGCAATCAGGCCAGAAAGACCACCCCAACTAATACCATAGATAGCCTGACCTGTTGAACGATAGTGTATTGGAACGAGCCGCATAGTTAATTGTGTCCCAATATAATAATAACCGCCAAAGGTAATGCAGTGAAGTAGCTGAATCCAAATTACCGTTACGGGACTCTCTGCCATGCCCATAAGGAGCCATCGCACGGAGTAAAGAGCACTTACAACCACTAGACAGCCCATCATGGCTTTAGGTCGGGTAGGCATATATCGATCAAGCAAAAGATACACAGGCGCTTCTAAGATGGCTGTCGCAAATATCGACCAACCCACGGCACTAGAGGAACCTCCAAGCTCCTGAATATAGATACCGTTATAGGTATTATTAAAAGAGTTAGGAACCGATACCACCACTCCTAGACATAAGAGGAACAAGAACGACCGCTTCATCAGCACTTGGCGAAAACCTCCCATTGCTGACAGGTCTGAGATCCCCTTATCCTTAACATGAACTCGTTCTTTACCTTTGGGTAATAGAAAACCAAACCCTATGGCTGCAATCATCATGGCATCAAATACAATCCAAAGCTGATGGATTCCAAGGACACCAATTATAGGTCCAGCTCCGGCCGCTGTGAAGGCCCATCCCAAGGAACCCCACATACGTATTGATCCGAACTTTAGCTTTGTACCTTCAATTACATTGAGTATCAGACTGTTATTTTGAGTGAACAACGGACTCTGAAAAATAAAGAACACCAGCAAAGCCGCATAAATGTATACAGGTTCATGGAGGGCAAAAATGATCTGCATGGCAATAAAATTCCCTACAAGTGCCATAATCAGAATACGCCGATTGTCTCCAAGACGATCCGCCCAATACCCCCAGATAGGATTCGCGATAATAGCTATCACAGGACCACCTGCAAGTAAGGTGCCAATCTCTAGTTCACTATAATTCATCTGCTTCAAATACAAAGCAAAAAAGGTGCTGTATACAGCGATGGAACCATACATCATGAAACTGAATGCCTTCAGCAGTCGCTGCGTTGCAGGTTGAATTTCGGTCTCCATCAAAGCGCCTTCCCTTCTGATGTTCCTTGGCTTAGTTGTCCCTTATAAGGATACGGAACGAGATAAGGAATGCTCTATAACTTCCTCCCGAGTGACTTCTCTGCCCCATTCATGAGACAAATAGAGTCCTTCGCTAATTAACATCGTGCTAAGTGCAATCTCTGCTGTAGGCAAAAGGGCTACTTCTCCGCGCAGTGCAGCTATCCAGTGATGCTCAGAGGATTCATAAGCATCGGGATAGGCACTGAGACGACGGCGCCGAAGATCGGCTAGTTCCAAGTCAATCGAGCCATCGATATCCAGGTCCGCAATCGTGGTATGGAACGAAAACTCATGTGTATTTCCTTCGGACATGGAACCTGGGAAGCGGACTCCTCCTTCAGAACCTACGATGGAGCTCCCCTCAAATCCACCGAGATGAATCGACCAAGACTCTGCAATATCTAATGTAATTCCTCCAGCCAGCTTCACGAAGCCAGCGGCGAATTCTTCTACGTTAAAACCAGAGGATGTTCGGCGCTCCTCATGCATCGCCATCTCCTGATAGATCTGACCCGAAATCCGTTCAGGAGCGGGATTGCCCAGTAAATACAGCATACGTGAGATGTGGTAGACCCCCATATCCAGCAGCGCTCCACCGCCCGCAGTCTCTTTTTGCGTAAAGGCTGGCGTGCCGTATCCATCAACATAAGGACGATTCCTACGCCGAAAGCCCATCGAACGAGCATGGTAGAGTCGGCCAAGCTTGTCTGCATCAATCAGCTGTTTGGCGGTCTTAGTCTCTCGTGTGTAGAGCTGACTAAGCTGAATATGGAGCATTCGGCCTGCAGCCGCGGCTGCTTGCACCATACTTAGACCGTCTATATAAGAACCTGCAATGGGTTTTTCGCAATACACATGCTTGCCTGCGGCGAGAGCAGCCATAGTAGCAGGTTCATGGAAGTTATTATGGAGACAGATATCTACGGCTTGAATTTCAGGCACTGCTAACAGTTCGCGTAAATCGGTAAAAACTTGGGAAATCCCATATCGTTGAGCTACTCTCTGAGCTTCCGCTGCATACACATCACACACAGCCACGACTTCTACCCCAGGAATCTGTTGATAGCGATCTAGATGAAGCTTGCCAATCTGTCCTGTCCCGATGATGCCAATCTTTACAGGTTGCATACGCTTTCCACTCCTTTTGTGGTCTGCCTAAGTAAATCTGCATCCGCTAAGTGTTTTTTGATGCGAGAGAGTAAGTACTCTGTCTCTATATATGATCTGTCCGCCGGGGCATTGTGTTCTAGACTCCAGTAACCCTCATATCCTGCATCCTTAAGCATATTCACTTTGTTAGCTGCATCATCTAGCACTGCTGTTTTGGCATCAAAATGTACATGATATACCCAAGGCGCAATAGATTCATCTCCGCATTCTCGATCTTCCGACCAGCGATTCATATGCAGTAGCACTCCAAAGTTGGGCTCATCAACTGCCTTGGCCAACCGGACAAGTTCAGAGGGGACAAGGGAAGGACCCATATGATTCTCCGGTCCAAGTCTCATCCCATGTTCAGCAGCAAAAGCACAGTACTCCCGGTACCGCCCAGCAATGAAATCAAAAGCCTCATCAGAGAACTCGCTATCCCCGTGAGCACCCGTGTCAATTCGAACGGACTGCGCTCCTAACAATACAGAGGCTCTCAGATGTGCTAAGGCATTCTGATGCAAGCGTTCACGAACCTCTGGATTGGGGTCCCAGATATGAGCTGTATCTACAGCTATATTGAGCAAAGGAAGCTCTCTCTCCTCCAGAGCTAGGCGTATAAGACGAAGCTTCTGGTCATCAAACAAAGTCAGAAAGGGAAGCGTACGCTCAGCTATCTGAGCGTTCCATAGATCTACCGCGTCTAATCTATAGCGATATTTTACCGTCTCCAAGTACCCGAATATATCCATACTGCCTTCCAAGAACAGATGATTAAATGAATATCCGCCTATAGCTACCTTCATCACATAGGGCCTCCCAATACAGTTATTTCGATCGACAAAATAATTGATTACATAGAATATAAAAGGGCTGGGCAAAGTTGTCAATTGTTTTTTGTATGCGTTCCAACTTGTCTACATGCCGTCCTAACTCAGGGCCTACTATGGGACAAAGTCCTCCTTGGGACGGAGGCATGATTCCATCCTTAGCCTGTTAAGATTAGCTTCATTCCTTTATATAATTACAATTATAACCAGGTGCATCGTGCCTAGTGTTCTACATAAGATATTTTAGGCGAGGAGGAGTTCATACGTGCTTCAGCTATCCATTAGATTTCTGAATAAATCGGCTATTATCGGGCTTCTTATGTTGTTATGTGTACTCGTCATTGCGATAGCCTATTACTCTCCCTAACACACCTCTGCGCTCTGAATCTGAATTCCCGTATGGTTCTGGGTATAATGGTACGAATGGTACGTGCAGTTGTACGTGCTAAAATAGTATGTGGCTAATAATTCTTTTATCATCTACATAGCTTCGTGCTCATTCTCTTCATCTGTCTTCTCCTTTTTACTCATAGGACTCTACCTTTATGTCATATCCATGAGGTAACTATGACTCCCCTTTCAATTCAACTACCAGCTAAAATAAGCAAAGGAACAGCTGCCTATAAGCTGTTCCTTTGCGAATACACTATCTAACTTTGGCATACTCATTTCTCATCCCAAAGGTTATCTTAAGCCAAATGTATTCAGATCCACTCGACCTTGGAGAGTGAACTCTACGCCTTCGCTCTCTAGCAACAAACGCTGCATGGATTGTCCTTCATCATTCTGGATCACAATTTCCCCCAATCGATTGACTACCCGATGCCATGGAAGTTGATGAATCTTGCTCTGTGTATGTAAAATTCGCACGACCTGTCTGGCTCCACGGGGTGATCCTGCGAAAGAAGCCACTTGACCATACGTCATGACCTGACCTTCAGGAATGGCCTGAATCACACGTATGACTTCTGCTGTAAAAGGCTGCATAATTTTCTTACCTCCATTTGATTTTTTGATCCACACGTCGTTCATGCTAATATAACCATTAGATAGGCTCGAAGGAGATGAAGGAAATGAAAGAAGAGATCATTCAACGTTTTACCTCATATGTAACCCTCGATACGCAGTCCAATGAAGATAGTAAGACCTGCCCTTCCACACCGGGCCAGACTGTGCTTGCCCAGCAACTGGTAGACGAACTTCAGCTGATTGGCATGACCGAAGTGACGCTCGATGAAAATGGCTATGTCATGGCCACTTTGCCGTCTAATGTCAGCATTCCTGTTCCAACGATTGGATTTCTGGCCCATCTAGATACCGCTACAGACTTCACTGGAACGAATGTAAGACCTCAGATTCACGAGAATTATGATGGTCTACCTATCCTTTTAAATGAAAACCTTCAGATTGTACTCTCCCCCTCGGAATCCCCGCAGTTAGCTAACTATATAGGGCATACGCTTATTACTTCCGATGGGACAACCCTCTTAGGTGCAGATGATAAGGCAGGGATTGCCGAGATTATGACGGCTATGCATCATTTGATTCAGCACCCCGAAATTCCGCATGGCCGGATACGTATTGCTTTTACACCGGATGAAGAGATCGGGCGCGGACCTGAGCGCTTTGATGTAGCTGCATTTGACGCTACCTATGCATACACCGTAGATGGCGGTTCATTAGGAGAACTAGAGTACGAAAGTTTCAACGCCGCCGCAGCCAAAATTACTTTTTTGGGCAATAACATTCATCCCGGCTCTGCTAAAGGAAAAATGGTCCATGCTGCTAAAATCGCTATGGAATTCAACCGTCGTCTTCCTGTAGATGAAGCAGCTGAATTCACAGAAGGATATGAAGGCTTCTATCACTTGTTATCCATTCAAGGTGATGTAGAATCTACTCAACTAGACTATATTATCCGCGACTTCGATCGCAATCAGTTCGAGGAACGCAAGGCTACGCTGGAATCCATCGTGAATGAATTCCGTCAGACCTATGGTGAGCAGGGCGTGCTTCTCGAACTGAGAGATCAATATTACAACATGCGGGAGAAAATTGAACCTGTGCGCGAGATTGTGGATTTAGCCCATCAGGCGATGCTTGACCTAGGGATTACCCCTGATGTGAAGCCGATACGCGGTGGGACGGATGGTTCTCAGCTCTCCTATATGGGACTACCTACCCCAAATATTTTTACCGGTGCTGAAAATTATCATGGGAAATACGAATTCGTATCTGTAGATGTCATGCAGCAGGCGGTTCACGTCATTGTGGAAATCGCTAAGCGATTTGCGTTAAGATAATGCCCACTTCTCCTGCGGTAATGTATTACTCTCAAGTAATTTTCTTGAGTATTTCAAGTATGTACTGGTGGTAAATATTTTTGATAACTACTGCTCTTAGGTATACCTAGTAAATACTGACGTTACGCATTTCTTTCTAAAATTGTTCAAATGTAATTTCCTATCAGAAGGGGCTACCAATTATACGGTAGCCCCTTCTGTATGCTAATTCTTTGTATGCTCTAGTGCAGGTGACCCGACCTGCCCTATAGCTGGTTCTCTACCACCTGGTTGCGACCCTTTCGCTTTGCCTCATAAAGTGCAATGTCACTCAGGTGGTAGAGACGATTAAGATGAATCGAATCTGTAGCTACCGTTGTCACCAATCCCATACTTACGGTGGGATGAACAGGCATATCTTCAAAAGGTGTAGCCTCTACGTTATTCCTAAATTGTTCCGCAAACTGCCTAGCCTCGATGTCACACATATTGGGAAGAAGAATAGCGAATTCATCTCCCCCATAACGACTTATGTATCCCCGACTATTTAACATCTGGATGCAACGACTACTTAATATCCTTAACACTTCATCGCCCACGCTATGACCATATGTATCATTAATCATTTTGAAGTGGTCGATGTCGAACAGAATGAATGCTACAGGCTTACGCTGCGCCGCCAACTTCTGTAGAGACTTTTCTGCTTGCTCAATGAATGTGCGCCGATTCAGCACTTGGGTGAGATCATCATAGGTAGCCCAGCGAGTGATTCGCTGATCCGCTTCTTCTTTGGACAATAAGATGAAACCCATATTCCCTAACAGCATAATGAAATATATGTTGAGATAAGATAAGGTCTGATACAAGCTTTGATTGAACAGGCTTAATGATGTATGAATGCGAAGAGTAAGGAGAATCCGAACTAATAGACATATTAGAACTATACTATATAGACTTCCCATCACTCGGGTGAGCCTAGAGTTCGCTGAGCCCCGGAGCATGCGGTAGGCCGGGTATGCAAGGAATGAGGCTAAGAAAATGGAACCCCAGATAATTCTTATATTTTCCTGATTATGTAGAATGTAAATGGCATTGAACCCTAAGATGCTACAAGCAATAAGAAATTTATACAGCTTACGAACCTTTATGCTATAAGCATTTTGCACCTTCAGAACGGCGATCGTCTCAAAAGCTGATCCTGCAAGAAGCAATGAATTCACTAGAGGAATATTGATGATAGAGGGCAGGATCTCACGAAATATTAGCGTTCCCCATGCTGCCGCTTGCAGCCAGCGTGAAGCATAGAACCAATTCACAGCCGAATTCCTTGGATCTCGATGTCGATAGGCCGCAATCAAAATAACAGAGAAGATATGACCTATGACGATGAAGACAAATACGGTTTTCATGTCCAAAAAAATACTCATTCTTGTAAATTCACCAACCACCTATAATTTTCCTCGACTCTATTTTGATTATATCAGACAAATTGTGACGGGTGAGCAAAGTATCTAATTTAGGTTTATAATATAAGAACAAAGGAAAGTAGCTTACCATTCCTTTGTTAAAATGAATACTCGAGGAGGTTCACCTTATGTCTAAAGCCATCCGTCTGTCGGTGCTGGACTTAGCACCTATTCTTGTTGGAGGAACAGCCTCCGATTCTTTGCGTAACACACGCGATCTTGCCCAGCATGCAGAAGCATGGGGGTATCATAGATATTGGCTTGCGGAGCATCATAATATGCCCGGTATTGCCAGCTCCGCCACATCTCTAGTCATCAGTCACGTCGCTTCGGCAACGAACCGCATTCGCGTTGGATCTGGAGGCATTATGCTGCCAAACCATGCTCCACTGATTATTGCTGAACAATTCGGCACCTTGGAGTCACTATATCCGGGCCGAATTGATCTGGGACTTGGCAGAGCCCCAGGTTCAGATCAACCGGCATCCCGTGCCATTCGCCGCGGTGCAGGCAATGACGGCCAGGATTTCCCGGATCGTCTAGCTGAACTTCGTTCTTATTTCCATCCTGCCCCAGGCTCCACACCCTCTGTACGTGCATTCCCAGGGGAAGGCCTGGATGTACCGATTTGGCTTCTAGGATCTAGTGGATTCAGTGCACAACTAGCGGGCCAGCTCGGTTTACCTTTTGCTTTTGCTAGTCATTTTGCACCAGACTACTTGCTGCCCGCACTGCAAATTTATCATGCTAACTTCCAGCCTTCGACTAGCCTCAGCGAACCTTATATCATGGTTGGCGTTGGAGCCGTAGTTGCGGATACAGACGAGGAAGCTCGCTACCTCGCAACATCTCAGCAGCAGCAATTCCTGAACATCATTCGGGGGCGTACAGGGCAATTAAATCCGCCTGTGGAGGATATGGAGCCGCTATGGAGTCCGCAAGAGAAAGCACTCCTTCAAGGCAAGAGCAGCCATTCTCTAACAGGGACACCTAGCAAGGTTCAGGCTCGGCTGGAGGAGATTCTTCAAGAGACTCAGGCCGATGAAATTATAGCCACTTCTCAGATTTTTGACCATCAGGCACGCCTGAAATCCTATCAATTACTTAGTGAGGCGGCAGCGCCATTTGTTAAAGTAAATTGATTTTATGTAATATAACTTCCTCAGATTGCTCATGCTGAGGAAGTTTTTTTATTTTCCATAATTTATAGGATTATAATAGATGAGGAGGGAGTACAAGATGATCATCAAATGGATTACATGTCATGTAGAAGAACAGAATAGATCTGCATTTGCCTACGCCCAAGAACAGTGGAATGGCCTTGAGACAAGTGAGGGTTTCCATTGGCAGATCGGAGGCTGGGATTTGAAGCATCCTTCTGAAGCCGCAATCCTGTCATGTTGGGACAATATCAATGTTTACAGAACCTTTATGCAGCATCAACATGATGCCATGTTCTTGCAGACGAACCAAAGAGATACGTATGAAAGAATTCAGATTTCTATTTTTGAAGACTGCTTTCCAATTAACTCAATGAATGGTACAGAGAATCTAATGAATCGACATATTCTTCGTATAGCGGAGTGTGAGGTAAGGCCCATTCACCAAGCTTCTTTTGAACAAGCACAGCATGAAGTTTGGAATTATGAAATGTCACAATCAGAAGGGATGTTGGGAGGGATGTTCTGTCGTCAAGGACAGCAGACAGCTCAACATACACATAGTCAGAACCAGCAGGATGTGAGGTATTTAATTGCCTCTATTTGGGATAGCCGCGATTCCCATCAGCATTATGTAGACTTTACCCTGTCTAATTTACTAAAGCAGACAGGAGCAAGAAGGAGTGCGCATATAATTAAGGGTAGACTTATTGAGTTAGATCCCCTGTGGACTGTAGAATTTAAAAACTAACCATATATTTTGGTGATATCTTCTTATTTTGTTAGTTTACTATGTATTGATGCATATGCACCCAAATATTTATTGGGAGGTTTTTCTTAGATTAGCTCATCCTATTTTCATCTAATCACAAGGGAGACGATTTCATGAACAACAAAGTAGCCATTGTTACTGGAGGAAGCCGAGGAATCGGGGCGGCCACTGCCAAAATTTTAGCTGAGCGGGGCGCAAAAGTCATCGTAAACTATATGCAAAATCGAGGTGCTGCTCAAGAAGTCGTAGACACCATTCAATTAGCTGGTGGAAAAGCTATTGCTCTACAAGCAGATGCAAGAGACAGCTATCAGATGCAGCAGTTGGTAGAAGAAGCGCTTCGCATGTATGGCACGGTAGATATCTTGGTACACAATGCTGGCATGAGCTTTGTCAAAAAGTCTTTTGAAGACATGACCTGGGAAGAATTCTCCCAAAAAGTAAATGATGAGCTTCAAGCCGCCTTCGTTTCTACCAAGGTTGTCGTACCGCAGATGAAACAACAGCAATATGGTCGATTAATCTATATATCAAGTGGTCTGAGCCATCAGCCCACACCGAATTTTATCGCTCATGGTTCCTCAAAGGGTGGACTTAACAGCTTCGTTAAATATATTGCGAAGGAATTCGCTAGCTACCATATTACAGCTAATGTAGTATCCCCGGGATTGGTAGAGACCGATGCTACCTCAGACCTGCCCCCCACCTTCAAACAACATATGGAGGCTATGCTGCCTTTAGGTAGATTAGGTAGACCAGAGGATATCGCCAAAGCTGTGGCCTTTTATGCTAGCGATGATAGCGCCTACCTTACAGGAAGCTATATGCCCGTTAGTGGCGGCGGTGAAATGAATTAAGTGAATAAAAAGACCGCAGCCCGTAAGCTGCGGTCTTATGTTCAACCCACTTGGGTATGGTCTTCTTCCCACGTTACAAATTCCTCAGGATGACTTCGAATATAGCTCATAATGCGCTGTAAAGTATTCTTTACGGCAATCTGAAAGGGTTCTTCCACGGTTTCTATCGCTTTGAGTAGCTTTGGACGCTGATGCAGTTGATCTCTAGATATATTGAAATCATCCAGAGTAACAGGATGGCCAAACTCCAAAAGAATCTGCTCTACCTGCTGAAGAATCTGAACCAGTTCATCTTCACCAAAGTAATTCAATCCAGATAAAAGTCCTTTCCAACGACCCCGTTCTGCCACGTAATATACACTCCACCAGTAGAATTCTGTTAATGAACTGGAAGCGTGGATATAATACGTCTGAAAAACAAAGAAAGCCTGCTGCCCCTTCGTCATCTGTTGATATATATCCATAAAGTCATGTCCCAGAAGCTGTTCTTCCTTGTACCTATGAATCATCGGACCGAATAGCGCTTGCGTAAGCTCCTCATCACTTAGCTCTTGGAACCTCTGCTTATTCATGGCTACCTTAAAAATAAAAATCACTCCTTCAGAGTGATTATACATCAGCACTCAACCAAATAGTTATATTATTGTAAAAATTATCTATAACTAGAATTAGAATCTATCTAGCTTATTTCTTCCCTTTTAATACCGATACTGCTACATTTATGGCCTCTACCACTTCACGAACAAAAGCCACATTTTCTTTCTCCCATGCCCCCGGATTGTCCATTTCGTACTCTTCTACCCAATCTACTAATTGGTCAGCCGCGTCCTTCAGTTGGGCTGGGCGAGGGGTTCCACCCTTACCACGCAGGATTTGCGAAGCGAATTGCATCGCTTTGCAGGTATCCTTAACGAAACCATATTCATCACGCTCCCACGCTTGCGGGTTATTCATATCATAGAAAGCCACCCATTTATCCAATAGCCCTGCTGCCTTGTGCGCATCCATCTTCTGTGCCATATATTTCGCTCCCGTTCTTTATAGATCTAGCTCTAGCTTGTCCGATGAACTAAGCTTCAGCCTCTTCCCTGCAACTAAATTCTAGTGTACCATTTCAGGCACAGAAAATTCTTGGTTTTTTGCTTTTGCGAAAGCATCTAAGTTCGTTGTGTGGTAGACTTTCGTAAGACCTATGAAAAGGATGATCTAGATGACTTATGTAGCTGTTGAAGCTTCTGAATTTATATATACGTATGCCTACCCCGAGGAGGAAGAATCGCTTTGCCGATTGGAAGCACGCTGTCTGTTCGGTTCGGAACCCCATCCTTATCTGCTTAAGAGTAGCGTAGGTCTGGATCCTAGCCGAAGTCCGTTCATTCGGGAACGAATTGATATTATGTATGAAGGCGATACGCTTGAAGATATATATCGTCAGGTAGAAGCCATTAATATGGGGGAGGAGACCTTTAAAGTTCTTTTTGTTAAGATTAATGACCTCACCGATACGAACAAAATAGAATACGACGAGCGCCGCGCGATTGAACGTGAAATGGGGCTGCATATTGAAGGTGAGGCTGATGTGAATCGGCCGGACCATTGGTTCGGACTCATTGCCCTCGGAGGCAAATGGTACTTTGGACCGTACCAGCGGAACAAGTCTCTATGGCTTCTGCATATGAAAAAGCCTCGCAGTTACTCCATCGCACTGAGCACTCGCGTAGCCAGAGCAGCGGCGAATATCGCTGTGCCAGAGATCAATGGCAAGCATGCCATTGATCCTTGCTGTGGTATTGGTACGGTATTGGTAGAAGCCTTATCTATGGGTATATCGATCACAGGCCGTGATATTAATCCACATATTGCTCAAGGGGCCCGCGATAATATTGTGCATTTTGGCTATGAAGCTGAAGTGACCCTTGGTGATATTGCCGAAATTACGGACCATTATGACGCAGCTATTGTAGACATGCCCTACAACCATTTCTCCCGTACGACGCCTGAGGCGCAATTCTCTATCCTAGAACATGCCGCACGCATTGCGGATCGAGTCGTTGTCATTAGTGTTGATTCCCCGGATGAAATGCTGACCCGCGCAGGACTGAGCGTGATCGACCGCGGTAAAGTCCGTAAAGCCGGGTTCTCACGTCAAGTGATTGTATGTGCGTCTAATCGGGTAGATTAGCTCCAGTAAAATCTGTATTAAGCCGTTCATTTTAGATACAAAGAAACCAAGAGGGGCTTACTTCTCTTGGTTCTTTGCTTTGGCGTATTCAAGTCTTACATTTGCAGAAATTATTTCAAATTGTAAAGTCTTAAGCATATTTATTAGTTCACCTATCAGACTCTAACAACTTGCTCTCCGACTTGCAGCTGATACATTTTGAAATACCTTCCGCCCAGCCTCATCAATTCCTCATGATTGCCGCGCTCGACTATGGAACCCCGGTGTAATACAAGAATCTGATTCGCGTCCCGTATCGTGGACAAGCGATGTGCAATAATTAGGGTTGTTCTACCGGAACTGACCACCTTGAGCGCTTCCTGAATCAAACTTTCGGTCTCACTATCCACGCTAGCCGTAGCTTCATCCAGAATGAGAATAGATGGATCGAAGGCTAAGGCACGAGCAAAAGAAATAAGTTGACGCTGCCCAGAAGACAGTGTACTTCCCCGCTCCACGACCTGTTCATCATAACCGTGAGGAAGCTGTTCAATAAAGGAGGAGGCACCAACGTCCGCTAAGGCCTGCTTGACCCGCTCTGGGGTTATATCTGGATGATACATACTGACATTGAATTTAATATCCCCTGCAAAAAGGAATGGATCTTGTAAAACAATGCCCATATGTTTACGCAGCTCTTGTTTGGAGAAAGACTGAATATCACGTCCATCGATAGAAATCTTCCCTTGTTGCGGTTCATAGAATCCGAGCAGTAAGTTCATAATAGAGCTTTTTCCCGATCCTGTATGACCTACTAGCGCCACGGTCTCCCCTTTGCGAACTTCGAATGAAATATGCTTCAGCACATCGTCGCCCTCATTATAGGCAAATGTCACATCCTCGAATCGGACACTTCCTTCAGGTCTTTTCACATTCACGTTAGATTCTACATCTTGGCCAGGGATATCCATTAAGGCGAATACCTTCTCGGCAGATACAAAAGCCCGCTGTGCGTTGGTTAGCTGATCAAAAATTCCGATAATCGGCATAAAGAGTCGGCCCAAATAATCAATAAAAGCGTAAAATACCCCAAAAGAAATCGCAGTCTGCAGCGAGTTGTGGCCAAAATACCAGATGAACCCAGCGGTGACTAAACTTCCGCCCGTGCCTATAATATTTCGGGAAGAGAGAGCGAAGACGCGGAACTGCTTGAGTTGGTTCACATAACGATCTTGGTTCAGCGTCTCGAACTCATCTAAAGTTCGCTTCTCTCTACGAAAAGCTTGGATAATTGGCATGGTCACAATCGATTCATTGATCATTGCATTCATATCACTTAGTCTTGCTCGCATAATTGTAATAAAAATTTTGGAATATTTCAGATGAATTCGCATAACTACGACGCAGAAAGGAAGCAAAATCAAGCAAAATAGAGCCAGTCTTACATCTAATATAAATAGCGCTGTAAAAATTCCAGTAAGCTGCACCATACTTACCACAAAGGTAGCCATAAAGCTCATGAATAAGTCGCGAACCGACTCTGTATCATTGGCAACTCGTGATACGACTTGCCCGATAGGCGTATTATCGAAGTAACGCAGCGGAATTCGCTGTATATGTCGCATTAGATCCATTCGCATGTTTTTAATAATTTGAAGGGCTGTCGATTGCAAAATATAACTCTGCACGAACGTACCTAAGCTCGCTAAAAAAAGCAGCCCCAGATATAACCCAAGCAGCGTAAGCACCGGATGAATATCTATCGATCCTGTGGACAAGTGCTTGTCGATAATGGTCTTCGTGATATACGGTCCTCCAAGTTCCGCCCCTACTGCGGCGCAGAGAATCAACAATGCACCTATGATCCTGAATTTATAGACCCAGGCATAAGAAATTAGTCTTTTGCCTGTAGAAGTCCGCGGATCAGTATGTTCGTACTTGTTCTCCTCACTCATCTAGACTCGCCTCCATCTGCTGACGATCCCACTGCTGTTTGTACCAGCCACCTAGCATCATAAGCTGTTCATGTGTTCCTTCTTCGGCAATGTGACCTTGATCTAAGACGAGTATCCAGTTGGCATGGCTTACCGCAGATAGGCGGTGGGTAGTAATCATCGTCGTGCGTCCTGCACGTTCCTCACGAATATGTTGAAGAATACGACTCTCTGTTCGAGCATCGACGGCGGATAAGGAGTCATCCATCAACAAAATTTCCGAATTCATTAGCAGTGCTCTCGCAATAGCCAAGCGCTGCTTCTGCCCACCAGAGAGCATGACACCATTTTCACCTACAATAGTGGCTAGACCTTGCGGCATCTGCTCCACATCACTAGTAAATGAAGCCATCTTCACTGCTTTGGCGATCTCTTCATCCGTAGCCTCCGGTTTACCTAGTGCAATATTATCCCGAATCGATTTGGATAGTAGCAAATGCTCTTGGGGTACATAGGCAATCCAGCTTTTGAGGTGATCAAGCGCAATCTGTTCAATAGGCACGCCAGAGATCCACAGTTGCTGCGGCTCAAGCGGATACTGCCTTAACAACTGTTTGAGTAACGTGCTTTTGCCACTTCCCGTTCTGCCGACAATACCGAGCGTCTCTCCTCGTTCTACTCCGAAGGAAAGATTGACTAAGCTTGGTTGCTGTGCCGATGGATATGTAAAAGTAAGATTACGCATAGCTAAAGTGTTCGGAAGTTCGGGTCTCACGGGCTCGTAGGCTTCCTGAATATCCGACTGCTGAACCATCATGTCCTCCAGACGGTCAGCGGATGCACTTCCTCGCTGAAGTACATTGATGAATTCTCCAAAAGAAATCATGGGCCAGATCAACATTCCCAAGTAAATATTAAAAGAAATCAACTGTCCTAAAGTAATTTCACTATGTATAACTAGATAAGCACCATACCCAATCCCAATAGCATAACTTACACCCACAATGAAAGATATCAGGGGCTGGAACATGGCATTAAGTACAGAGACCTTTCGGTTCTTGAGCATGACTTCTGTAGTCACTTGATTAAAAGCCTGAAGGTCTGCATCTTCTTGAACATATGAACGAATCACGCGAATACCCGAAATCGATTCAAGTGCATGATCATTCATTTTGCCAAACGATTGTTGCGCTGATAGAAATCGCGTACGTACTCTTTTGCCGATTACACTGATGACTACAGCTAGTAAGGGTAATGGAATGAGCGCGGCAAGCATCAGCTTAAAGCTAATCAATGAGACCATCGTCACAATGACTACGGAAGCCCCGACCAGCGTATTGACGAGCGTCATTACCCCGTATCCTGCTGTCTGCCCAATGGCCTGCACATCATTCGTCGCTATAGCCATAAGTTGTCCCGTACTATTGCGCTGGAAAAAGGGCGGTGCCATCTTGGTCATATGCGTGAGCAGACGTCCCCGTAACCATTTTTCCAACAATACAGAGTTTCCGTATAGTGTCGTAATCCACAAAAACGTTACTACATACAGAATTACGGCTAATAAAATAAGCAGGAACACAGTTTGCGTAAGCTCCGCTGAAGTTAGGCTTCCTTTTCGAATATGGTCGACCGTATTGCCTATCATGCGCGGAGGCACAATGGCCAGCAAGCTCGAACAAGCCATTAGAGCTATGGCCAGCGCATATGGAGACCATCGACTTCGAAAGAACCAACTTAATTTCGTCACAAAAGACACCAGTTACACCTCTTTTCTGTCAGGTAGACTCGTTCATATATTGTACCTTTGAAACTGCATTGCAGTCTACGCGAACAGTCAAAATTTATGAAATCCAGCTCTCTCTATCCATGAAAAAAAAAGCCTAGCCGTGCATCTTGCACGGTTAGACTTTAAGAGCACCTTATTTGTTTGCGATGTGTACTTTTAATTGTTTGCCTTTAATGGTGGTATCCTTCATGGCTTGTAATACTTGCATCCCTTTGCCATTGAGTATCTCGACATATGTGGTCGTATCTTGAATAGTGATAATGCCGATATCTCCCGCTTCGACGCCCTCGATTCGAGCGATAGTCCCCACGAAATCCACAGCTCTCAGCTTCTTTTTCTTGCCTCCGTTGAAGTACAGCTTGATGATATCCTGACTGAGTTGGTCGCTCTTCAGCACTTTCTGGACATGCCGAGCATGAATCTTTTGGTCAAATTCGAATTTGGCTTGAAGCACCTCTTGTTGGGTGGGTGCCTCTTCTAATTGGAAGGCTCTTCCCGTATAGCTCTCGATCGAATCCAGATACTTCAATTCCTGCGGAGAGACCAAGGTAATTGCTTCCCCACTTTTCCCAGCGCGGCCTGTACGTCCTGCACGATGCACATAACTTTCTGCATCCTGTGGAACATCATAGTTAATGACATGGGTCATATGCTCCACATCAATGCCCCGTGCTGCTACATCGGTAGCTACAAGATAACGGAACTGACCACGCCGAAATGCGTTCATCACTTCGAATCGTTCCTCTTGCTCCATCCCCCCGTGAATACGATCACATGGATAGCTCAGATCTACAAGTTGACGGAAAACTTGATTCACGCGCTCTTGGGTTCGGCAGAAGATAACGCAGCTATCCGGATTTTTCGTAATCAGTAGGTTAGCCAAAACTCGGGGCTTGTCCTCTTCTTTGGCAGCTATCCTTAGATGGGTAATGTCTGGCTCGGGTTGACCTGATGATTCGGCCTCAATAAGAATAGGATTCTTCATGTATTTAGAAGAAAGGGCATCTACATCCTCTGGCAAAGTAGCCGACAGCAAGACCGTAACACGCTCCGTCGGAAGCTCCTTAATAATAGCCTCTACCTGTTCAATAAAACCCATATTGAGCATTTCATCCGCTTCGTCAATAATCAGGAATCGAATCTTATTTAGCGCAAGGGAACCTTTTTGAATATGATCCAACACTCGGCCTGGAGTACCCGCCACGATATGATTTTTCTGCTTCAGCTCTTGTTTTTGGAATGCAAACGGGTGCTTGCCGAACACCGCAGCGACCTTGATCCGCTCATAACGCCCGATATTCATCAAGTCTTCCTTCACTTGCACGGCAAGCTCCCGAGTAGGTGTTAATACAAGCGCTTGGGGTTTGTTCTCTTCCCACTCGACTAGTTCACATAAGGGAATACCATAAGCTGCCGTCTTTCCACTTCCGGTCTGAGATTTAACCACCAAGTCTTTCTGATCTAGCAACTGAGGAATAACCTCATCTTGTACAGCTGTTGGCTGCGTATAGCCTAAATCCCGCAGTGCCTTTTGAATCGGCTCGCGAATGGCATAGTGCTCAAACGATAGTTCACTCATAATTAACGTTCAACCTCATTTTCCTCAATTTCGTCCCTTCATTCTATCACACTTTACATACATGCCCTGTGCGATGCGTTTTTCAAGCTATTGCTAAAAATTTATATAATTCTATAAAAAACACTAAACAAATTGTCTTAAATTGTCGAAAAAGGTAGTAAACACACAAACACCCTGGGGGAAGTCATATGAAAAAATTAAGCTTCAACAGCTCTATTCGTACTAAAATTACTGTGTTCTTACTCTTGATCACAATCGTACCCCTGCTTGCATCTAGCCTCTGGCTTACAAGCGACTTCACCAAGGTCTTAAGTCATACCACGGAGAACAATCAAATTGCACTTACTACTGTAAATGCGAATTCTCTTAATGATTGGATTAAAGATAAAGTCGATTCCACACAGCGAGTCATCCAAGCCAACCCTGCCTTTCAGTCTGGCGATGCTAAGCTCATTATGCCTATTTTAGACATCTTAATGCAGAACGATTCCGATATGTCCTATATTGCGTTCGTAGATCAGAACGGCCATTCTTTGAACACAAAGAGAGAAACCGGGGATCTAGCTGCATTTAAAAACTTCAAGGCAGCCAAGCAGAGCAAAAAAGTAGCAATCTCTGATATTCTGCTGGATGTAAATACACGTAAGAATATGATTCTTATCGATATTCCGTTAAAGGACAGTCAAGACCAGTTCAAAGGCTTGATCCAGACGGCTCTTGATCCCACCAATCTCATCTCTATTGTGAATCAAATTAAAGTAGGTGCGTCAGGATTTGGTTATCTTATGTCGAAGGATGGACATTATCTTATACATAAAGACAAGAGTCTAATTGGCAAAAAAATCACGGAAGTCCTCCCTGCCGATGAATCCTCAGCATTAATGCAACAGGTCTCGCAAAATTCTAGCGGACATCTCGTCTATGAGGATCCGAGTGGCGCGGCTTATTCTGCCTCCTACAGCACCATACCGACAACAGGCTGGAAGTTGATCCTTGTAGCTAAGGATGCCGAAGTATTCAAGGAAGTGAACCAGTCTAAAGAGTTCGCTTGGTCGCTAATCGGCGCAGCTACACTCATCGTTGCCGTCCTGTCTATCTTTATATCCCGGTTCGTAGGTCGCATGTTACTTCGAATCTCCACGCTTATGGGCAAAGCTGCCGCTGGTGATCTGACAGAGCGCCTCCCTGTAAAAGGAAAAGATGAGCTCGAAATGCTCAAACAACATATTAATAATATGTTGGATTCTTTTAGTGAACTGATCTCTAAAATTATGGAATCGGCTGAATATGTAGCGGCTTCTTCCGAAGAACTCACTGCCTCTGCGCAAGAAATGAGAGCGAATTCCGAAGAGATTGCATCAGCAGCGACGGATATGGTAGGCAGTTCTCAGAGCCAATATGAGAATTCGTCCCAGACTTCATCCACGATGAATGAAATGGCTTCTGGCGTGTCCCGTATTGCAGAATCTTCCTCCTTGGTATCGGATTCCACGACTTCTGTCGTTAACGAAATACGTCAAGGTTATCAAAACATTCAAGAAGCCACACAGCAGATGCAGCAGACCGGGGCCTCCATTGAGAAGACAGCATTATCGATGCATGAGTTGGAGAATCACTCCCAGATGATTGGCGGGATTGTTGACGTAATCAGCGGTATCGCGAAGCAGACGAATCTACTGTCCCTAAATGCTTCCATAGAAGCCGCCCGAGCTGGGGAGCATGGACGAGGTTTCGCTGTTGTTGCAGCGGAGGTCAAAAAACTCGCCGAACAAACGGCGCAAGAAACTCAACAGATTGGAATCATTGCAAACGACATTATGGATCGAACTCGCGAAGTATCCGAACGTGTTCAAGATGGTGTAGATCAGATGAGTATTAGCACGGAACAAGTCACACACCTTGGCGAAGTCTTCGCTACGATCATGGAAGCCATTCAGAAGGTGAACGACCAGATTCAAGAGACATCCGCAGCGGCTGAACAACTATCAGCTGGGACAGAACAAGTAGCTGCTTCTATGGATGAGAATCTAATCGTTACACAGCACGTGCTTAATCACCTCACAGATGTTCAGCGAGGAGCCAAAGACTCACTGATCTCCATGGATGAAGTCTCTTCCTCCTCCGAAGCTCTAAGTGAGATGTCCATGGAACTCCGTGACCTTGTCCATCGCTTCAAAATTGATATGACGAACAAACTTTAAGCAGCTTAGTTGAAAGCAGCAACCTCCTTAGCATTTGCTAAGGAGGTTGCTGCTTTTCATAAGGTTAGTATTGTTCCACATGCTTGGAATCATAAAATATCCGGTTGGCCTCAGAATGTATATACCGAAGTAACTCTACTAAATCCTTTAGACGTGCCTCATTTGAATTATAATAGCGCTCAGTCTCTAACCTTTTAATATGAATGGCTTCATGAATTAGAGAATGCCACGAATTTGGAATGATTGCCAAACCGTAGAGCCCCGCCTCTACTTTACTCTTGACGGCTTGCTCCTTTAACGTATACAGCTGTCTTAACATCCCTAGCGTGCACCATTCTACGGCTTCATCCATTTTCTTCTTCATGCTCTCTTCATCAGAAATGAAGGACGAACGCAACTGCTCCTCTAATCGCTCGATCCAGTTTATCCAATACGTATTTAAGTTTCCTACCACATAGTCCATCAAGGCCTTGACTCGTATCTCGAAGTGAAAAGAATGACTCAAGCCATATAATCTAATACCATAATGTTGAAGTATCCACCACGTGACGGGATTTATATCAGCAGCATATCCATCCGAGTGAACCTTCTTATCATAGTAAGTCCAAAAGGCATTCATTTCATCCTGTGATTTTCCAACATCATCTACGTGAATATAAGCTCCCATCATCTCCAAATCCGGAAACTCTTGGTCAATCTCTGCATGGATGTTGGATAGGATATGGATATCCGTATTGCTTGGCAGCTCTCTGAGCAGCGTAATGAAATCAATGTCACTAGAGCCTTCGATATAATCCCCTAATGCAACTGAACCATAAATGTATACCGCCTCAACATTGAAATTATTCATAACTAAAGAGGTGCACAATTTACGCATACTTCGCTCTACTACGTCGGGTAACATAGCTATCTCCCTTCAAGTCCTCATTCTCCAAGTTCGTCGACATGGTTTTATAATACAACGCTACAGGACAATCAAAGTTTCTCAACTCTTATACATTGTCTTTTAGGTATCTGACAGGCTATTAGCATATTCCCCTAACTTGTACATATCGTATTATAAAGGGGGAATGGGTATGGATTTTCAGACTAGTGTCACGTTAATTGCTGTGGCCTTCGCGGCCTTAGTCCTTTTTGGTATCCTTACACTACGTAAATTAATGGCTTCCTTAGATGAGACGAACAAGACGCTTGGCGAGGTGCGGGGGGCCGTACATGGACTCACTAGCGAAGCGCAGCGCTTAATTCGCAACGCTAATCAGGTCACTGCGGATGTCAAAGGGAAAATGCGCGCGGTGGATCCCATCGTTGAGACAGCGCAAGATGTAGGTGAAGTGTTACACTCCGTGACTGATTCTGTAAAACAAGCCGTCTCCGTCATTGGACAGAAGGTGCAGGAGCAGCGGCAACAAAAAGTAAATCTCCGTGTCAAAAAGTAATCATTACTTGATACACAAATGCACCAAAACTCCCCAGCATGAGGGTGCCGGGGAGTTTTGGTGTGCCTATATATTTCCTTATGATGCTTTCTTCACTCGCTTACCCACCATCGAGATTTGGGGTACTCTTCGCTCCCCGACAGTACGGCTTCCCCTATACGAGGCGTACAGACAACGACCTGATTCTTGTTGGCTTCTGCAATCACGCGTTCCACAGGATCCGTCCAATCATGCATAGCCAAGGTAAAGGCTCCCCAGTGAATGGGAATCATCCGCTTTCCTTGAATATCAAGCTGTGCTTGTACCGTCTCCTCAGGCTTCATATGGATATAGGGCCACCTATAATCGTATTGGCCACATTCCATGAGGGTCAGATCAAAGGGCCCAAAGCGCTCCCCGATCTCTCTAAAGTGCGGGCCGTAGCCACTATCTCCACTGAAGAACAGCTTTGTTCCTTCGCCTTGAATGACCCAAGAAGCCCATAGCGTGTGCTGTCTATCATTTAAGCTCCGACCCGAAAAATGTCTAGCCGGGGTGCAGGCGAACTTTAGTCCCGCCCATTCCGTCTCTTCCCACCAGTCATGCTCTTCTACTCGGTCGGGATGCACTCCCCACCGAATCAAGTGAGCTGAGACCCCGAGCGGAACGATAAATCTTGCTACCTTATCCTTGATCTTGATGATCGTTCCATAATCTAAATGATCATAGTGATCATGAGAGAGCAGGACCACATCAATCGTAGGCAAATCCTCTGCTTCAATGGGCAAGTGTGAGCTGTAACGTTTGCCCCCGATGAAAGGAAACGGCGATGGAGACGTACCCAACATAGGATCAAGCAGTATCCGTTTTCCATCTAATTCTACTAGAAGTGCGGAGTGTCCAAACCAAGTTACTCGAGCGCCAGTCGAAGCGGAATCAGCTTGTACAGCTGGGGCTATGTCATAAGAGACGACATCCAGCTTCCCATTGGGCTTGCCAAACGGATTTCCTTTGACGAAATCCATTAAAATAGAGAGGTTCGCCTTTAGTCCCATGTTCATGGTTGTAGGTAGTGTATTATGAAATTTTCCATTGTTATATTCCGGTGAACTTACTATTCTTCGCATCTGATCCGGCGTGGGTCTACCTCCTAGAGGGGGATATATTTTCAAAAAAATCAGAACGGCTACCCAAAGAATTACAACGATTACAATAAGCGTGATGAAGACAGACATACGATAAGTTCCTCCCTTGCTATTAGATAACGCGAATACCCAATTCCTGTCTTTAGCATACCCGAATCCTGACTGAACAATCAAAAAAAACAAAGTATCATGGAAGATACTTTGCCTTCTATCTAGCTAATTTCTAACCTTTATTATAAAAAAATCTTAATACCTAATATGTCTCACTTAAAGGGTAAGGCCACCATCTACCGTAAGAATGGAACCCGTCATATAACTTGAGCCTTCGGAAGCTAAAAATGCTACCATGGAAGCTATCTCCTCCGCCTCAGCAGGACGACCCATACGCATATTGGAGAATTCCTCAGGAATATATCCACCAGAAGCAAACTGTGCCTGCACACCAGCTACAAGCGCCGTATTGACTCCTCCTGGGCAGATCGCATTAACACGAATTCCTTTTTTCACATATTCAAGGGCGGCCCCTTTGGTGATTCCAATGACTGCATGCTTCGTAGCTGAATAGACGCTGGCACTATGTTCGCTGCGGAGTCCAGCTGTGGAAGCTGTGTTCACGATATGACCCTCACCTTGCTTATGCATAACTTTAAGCACGTATTTCATGCCAAGGAATACACCTTTAATATTGACTCCCGATAGACGATCGAATTCGTCCTCCGACACATCTTCTAACAAAGCAAACTTCTGTATAATCCCTGCATTGTTAAAGAAGAAGTCAATTCGTCCATATGTCTCCACAGCTTGGTTCACATAATTCTGCACATCTTCACTAATGGCTACATTTGCTTGAACGAATATACCTTCCCCGCCTGCTTCCTTAATAAGTCCTAGGGTCTCCTCACCTGTCTGTGCGTTAAAGTCTACAAGCACTACCTTAAATCCACTCTGAGCTAGCTTAATACTACTCGCTCGTCCAATTCCGCTTCCTGCTCCTGTAATAATAGCTACTTGCTCTGACATGTCCTATCCCCTCCAAATATGTAAATCACACCTTTGCCACTTCCATCTAATGTATGCGGTTACAATCTATCTTAGTTGCTCTTAATATCTTATATCAATGAACCATAATATACAAAGTTTACTATAGGTGTGTGCTACTCCTCCCTAATCGCCTCATCGTCTTATGGGCACCTATACCTTTATAGACTCACGACCATCATAATTATAATTATTACGCCCATCGGTATATATTCCATTCTTTTAACCCTCCCCTTAAAATTTAGGCCTGGCCATTCAGAATAGAGATCGTAAAGCCAGAATCATAAACACCCCAAAAATCAACATCATAGAAATGAGAACTACCATAAAAATTTTGAGAAACTTCCGATTGTCTTGCACGATATTTATCCACTCCAATCCGCAAACCTCTCGCAAAATACCACCTAATTATACAGGAATAGGAAATGAATACATACCCCCGTGCCTCTACTCTCTACATTTACAATTAAAAAAGACCAGCCGCTATATAAGCAGTCTGGTCTACGCTAAACATTCAGGCGATGAACTAACCCTTTATCTCAATCAATTCATACTGAAGTACGCCGATCGGCGCAGTCACTTCAATTTTGTCCCCTACAGTTTTGCCCATAAGAGCGCTACCTAGTGGACTTTGATAAGAGATCTTGAAATCAGCAGCATCCGCTTCGGCTGGACCCACGATCCGGTATTCATTTTGTTCTGCAAACTCTACGTCATTCAGAACAACAATGGATCCGACTTGCACTTTTGAAGTATCCACATTTTCTACAACGCGTGCGCGTTTGAGCATTTTTTCAATGCTAAGAATGCGGGTCTCCATGAACGCCTGATCATCCTTAGCTGAATGATATTCACTATTTTCCTTCAAGTCCCCGTAGCTAATCGCCGTCTTCAAACGACTGGCAAGTTCCTTACGCTTTACGGTTGTCAATTCTTCCAATTCTTGCTCAAGCTGTGTATATCCCTCACGGGTTAAAATAACTTCTTCACTGGCCATGTATTCACAGCTCCATATCCTATTATATTATTGTCTACCCTCATTATAGTCTCAAATCAACCCAAGCAGTCAACCCACCACACAACCAATATATGCCTACCGGTTAATTTGTAGACACTGCGCCCTCTATATATAACCTTCACATAAGGCTAAACAAAAGCAATATGTTCAGAGCCATTAAACGAAAAATATAGGCTGGAAGCAATAGGCATACCCCTGAAGGATACGCCTCAATATATATAGCTCTACAAATTCTTTACTATTCGCCAGATGCCATTTTCTCCGGATCGGTCGACACATTTTTGATCTGCTTACTGCGAAGTTGTCCGCAAGCGGCATCAATATCCGTGCCATGTTCTAACCGAACACTGCAACTAATGCCTTGTTTTTTTAGCGTATCATAGAAAGCTCTAACCGTCTCCCGATCCGTTCTTTGATACTGACTATGCTCATCCACGGGATTATAGGGAATCAAGTTCACATTTGCAAGGTTCTTACGATGACCTACAAGCTCGGCGAGCTCAAGGGCATGTTCGTGCTGATCATTGATATCTTTTAGCAAAATATATTCCAGTGTAATCCGGCGATTCGTGCGCTCTAGATAATAATCAATGGCCTCCATTAACTGTTCAATGGGAATAGCGCGATTGATCTTCATAATTCGTGTACGTAGCTCATTATTCGGCGCATGAAGGGAAATCGCCAAGTTTACTTTCAGATCGCTATCGGCGAATTCTTTGATTTTGCCCGCTAGTCCGCTAGTCGATACGGTAATATGACGTGCCGCTAAAGCGAGCCCCTTCTGATCCTTAACAATATGGATGAAATCCGTCAAATTCTCAAAGTTATCGAACGGCTCACCGATACCCATGACCACGACGTGACTCACCAAATCTCCTTGGCCTGCACGATCTAAATGATGTTGAACATTCATAATCTGCTCTACAATTTCACCGCCAATCAAATCCCGGCTTTTCTTCAACAGACCGCTTGCGCAGAAGCTGCACCCAATATTACAGCCCACCTGTGTAGTGACACATACCGATAAACCAAATTTGTGGCGCATCAATACGGTCTCAATCAGGTTGCCATCGTCCAGTTTGAATAGGAACTTAATCGTGCCATCTGCAGATTCTTGCTTCACGTTCTCTTCGAGCGTCTGAATCACATAGTTCTCAGTAATAAGTTCCATACAGGCTGGATTTACATCGGTCATGTCCGCAAAATCCGTCACCCGCTTGCGATAAAGCCAGTCCCATACTTGTAATGCGCGAAACTTCTTATGTCCATGCTCGGCGAGCCAAGCTTCCAATTGCTTAAAAGTTAATCCATAGATGGATGGTTTATTCATGTTGACCTCTTTTCAAAATGACATCAAATTCAGGACTTGACGCATGTTCTGTCTCTTCCTTAAAGCCCTATCCCCCATTTTCCCAAAAATCCGCCGTTAAAACAAGAGGAGAACCTGCCCAGTCTCGCTGGTCAAGTCCTCCATACTTAGTTAAATCGTTCTGTTTTATACCATTTGCTCTCTCTTTTCGTAATTTTGTCAATAAGCAAGGAGACGAAGGCTTTCATCGAAATGACAATGAACAATTGCGCATACGTAAAATAAGAGATACACGATAACACGAAATTTCCTGTATGGCTTTGACCGAAATCTGTAGCCAGCGCAAGATTAATCTGTAGGACATATAAGTAATACATCAAGGCCCATGCAATCACAAGATACACATAGACGTCTGCGGAGAACTGAAAGGGTGAGATAATAGTAGGATAGAACCACCCTATTATTCGGTAGATCAGATTCACCACAAACACGATATCCGAGATTACAATCGCCATCATGAACCAGAAGTAACTTGCTGCAAAATAGAGGACCTCGAGCTTGATTCGCCAAGGACTTGCACGAAATAGTAGCGGTAAGTTCTCAATCACGACATAAAAATTCCCCTTTGCCCAACGTTGTCGCTGCTTCATGTACACACTAAGCTGTTCGGGTTCTTGCTGATAAGCTTCCGCCTGCGCTGCAAGTGCAATCAACTGCCCACGCTTCAGGATCTCAATGGAGATCGCCGTATCTTCTGTAATCGCATGCACATCCCAGCCGCCTAATTCTTGCATCAGGTTAGTTCGGACAATAAAATTCGTCCCCGGAATGGTGCCGAGCTTGAGTAATTCCCACATTCCTGTGTGATAAATACGCTGCATAGTGACAATCTCCAGATTAATACAGCGGGTCAGGAAATTCTGTCCACGGTTGCGCACTTTGTTACGCCCAAATACAGCACCATAGCGTTCAGGATCTTCTAGGGCTTTGCGCACTAAGAACATTAAGGCATTGCGTTCCGGCGCTGCATCTGCATCGTATACACAGATCCACTCACTTGTAGTGAGCTTGAGTGCATCATTTAACGCGCCCGATTTGCCTCCTGTTCCCGTTCTCTCCAAAATGACAAAATCCCGATCTACATATTCCGGCTTAGCCTTAATTGTTCGTAACTTATCGGCTGTACTATCGGTACAGTTATCAGCAATCACGATAATTTGTATTTTGTTAGCGGGGTAGTGTAGCTTAAGGATGTGTTCCACGGTATTTGCAATAACAATCGCTTCATTATGCGCAGGAACCATGACCGTTACGGTAGGGAATTCAAGCATCTGTTCGGTCTGCAAAATCTCTAGCGGGACACTACTCTGTTTGCGAATAAAACGAATCGCTCCGATCATAATGATAATCGCCTCAAGAACAGCAAACCAGATACTGATAATAGATACAATGAGCAGGAGATCAGCCATGGAAGTTCCCCCGGTCATACTTTTGGTAGATTTTTGCTCGAAAACGTAGTGTGACCCATGTAAGCCATACGATGACCAAGCTAAATAATAGACTAACCCCGACGCATAGAGGAATGAACCAGCTGGTATAACCCACGAAAGATCTCCCTCCTTAATAGAAAAATATTAGATATATTCACCGATCAGATCCGTTTCGGTATTTCGATCGAGTGCAGCAATTACAGCATCCACGTCCTCATATCTCTCGAATTGATCCCTCTGGAATACCAATGCCCCGCCGCGAATAATGAGCTGGAGCTCTCGCCCTCTTTGATCTAGGAAGGAGCCTTGCATCATCGCATTGCGAATTCGGTTACGCAGTGTCTGCAAATAACTAGGGTCCGTCATAGGACAAAGAATAACAAATCTACCGTCACCCATATAGAACTTGTAGTCCTCGTAGCGAATTTGCTGCTGAATGATACCGGATAAATGCCGAAGGAGAAGGGAAAATCTTACGGAGCCTGTATATTCCTGTACTAGGGGCAGAAAATCGATTTTGAACATGGCCATACAGAAGCCATATTGATCACTGTATCGTTTGGCAAGATTAATCTGCTTAGTTAATGTATCGGCAAATGCCTCCTTATTCCCAAGCGTTGTATCTAGATCCAACTCCGGTTGTCTGTCTTTCACTTCTTCAAGGCGCTCTAACATTCTACGGCTTCCGATCAGACTGGATTTTATAAAGGAAGCCAAAAGAATATTAGCAGGCAAGATGAGCAACCAGGTTAGCGAGATTACATGAATCGGTGCATACGTGACCAACCAGACAAAATACGTAACGAGAAAAATAAATACTAACACCACAGCCATGCCACCTGAGACGGTGAATCCTAAGAGTAATGCAGCGAGAGTGGAAAGACCGAAATATAGCTTGGTAATAGTGAACGTATCATCGCCATAAAGATCAACTAAGATTAAGAACTGTTGCAACATACATAGTCCGATTAGAAGTATGTATCCAAGCTCCAAACGTTTTATGGATAGCTTACGATTCATCAAAGATTCCCTCCATGTTCCTAAGTGGGATAACTCTATGATATACAACTACAGAACTAGAATTCACTAGATATTTATACAAATATTGTTTAAAAATCTATAAATATATAGATTAAGACTTAATATCCAAAATATACTAGAGATCTTGAATATTTTGTCGAACATTGTCGTTTATCTTCCATTTTAACTATTCATTATGTAATTATCAAAAAACTTATAGACGCTACAAAAAAGAGCCCTCTTCGTGTACAGAATCCCTTTCAGAATGAAAAGAATGATGTCCCTCGAAGCGGCTCTCCGCTTAATTTTTCTTGTTTTCTTATTTTCTTAAAATTTCTTGTTTCTGATTTCTTATTTCTTGTTTTCGTAGTAATAAAGTTCTTATAGTCATATGAATTGAAAGATGCGGAGTTTTTAATCTCGGCTCCATACTTTGGAGAGCAACCGAAGCATCTCCACATATAACCAGACCAGCGTCACCATTAAGCCGAACGCGCCATACCATTCCATGTACTTAGGCGCATCCCGCTGGACACCCTTCTCAATAAAGTCGAAATCCAAAATCAGATTCAGTGCAGCTACAATGACAATGACAATTGAAATCACTATGCCGATCGGCCCGTTACTATGCAAATAAGGAATCGTAACTCCAAATAATTGTAAAATAATATTCAGTAAGTATACTAAAGCAATGCCTGCCGTAGCAGCAAAAACACCCATTTTAAAATTCTCAGTGGCTTGGATGATGCGTGTCTTATAAGCAAAGAGCAAAGCCAGTGCTACGCCCAGCGTCAGTAGTGCAGCTTGTAAAGTAATTCCATGGTATAAATTCTCGTAGATGGCCGATAAACCGCCAATCATCAGGCCTTCCGCCAGTGCATACAGAGGCACGAGATAGGGAGCAAATGTAGGTACAAAGCTAATGACGAGAGCCAGAACCAACCCAATAATGGCGCCGCCTGCCATATAAGGAACTATATTTTGACCACTGTAATACAGGGACCATATACCAAACGCTCCCCCTAACAAAATAACTAGCGTAATCAACGTTTTGTTCAAGGTTCCATCCAGCGTCATGGATTGATAGCCCGGATAAGATCCTGTTTTTCGGAACGTCTGATCCTTTAATGTAGGATTACCACTGCGCCCTAACATGTGCACCACTCCCTTTCACCCATTTTACATCTTGTCCTCTAGCTTAACCAAACCTATCTTTTACAATCATCTTCCTCTACTGATGGATGTCCCTCCTATATAAATACAAACCTGTCCCAACATCCATTTATGTATATGAATCGGAATTAGAGTTCATGAACTTTAATCCCGTGAATCTCAGTTTATATTCAGTTGATCTTGAGCAGATACGATGTAGCCTGAGATTGGAATTTCAGAACATGAGGTGACTAAGAAATGCAGAAGAAAAATAACAAAACGATGGTACTCGCTGCGCTCATGATTGGACTCATTTTTGCAGAATTAGATGAGACCATTGTATCCACGGCCATGCCGACGATTATTCGAGATTTACACGGCCTAGCTCTCTATGGCTGGGTAGCAGGTATATACATGCTTGCCTTGACGTTGTTCATGCCAATCATCGGCAAACTCGCGGATTTATATGGCCGCAAACGGCTTTACCTAAGCTGTATGGCTTTGTTCATTATTGGGTCCATTGTGAGTGGGGCAGCCGGGTCCATGACGATGCTTCTCGTAGGTCGCGGAATTCAAGGTATCGGCGCAGGTGGCCTCATGCCTCTTGCTCTCGTCATCCTTGGCGAGACCTACCCGCTGGAACAACGCGCCAAAATTCAAGCCATTTTCGGCCCGATGATGATCATACCTCAGCTCATTGGACCTGTAGCAGGAGGCTATATCGTTGGCCACTGGGCTTGGCACTGGGTATTCTTCATTAACATTCCTGTCGGTATCTTAGCTGCCATCCTTCTATCCATGGGACTAAGTGAATCCCGAAGTAATGAGAAACGTTCAATCGACTGGAAAGGTGCTACTACATTGATGCTCGGGTTACTGTCATTATTGATGGCTCCTGTGCTGATTGATAATGAGGGATATTCCTGGTCTTCTCCTATTATTATCGGTCTGCTTGTACTTGCAGGACTGTTATTCACACTGTTGGTGCGTATTGAATCGCGTGCCGCAGAGCCGATCCTACCGTTACATCTATTCCGTAATCGAAATGTAGTCGTTCTCTGCTCCCTCGTCTTTGTCCTGATGATCGGTATTATGGGAGGATTTGCAGCCTTCCCGTTCTTTGCTCAAAATGTCATGGGCCTTACACCGACAGCATCTGGGTATCTGTCCCTAGCGTTCATGGCTGGAGCGATGCCATTCAGTATACTCGTTGGATTCCTAATTACCCGAGTGAAGTACCGTACGCTATTCATCGCCTCCTTCACACTGCCGTTAGTTGGATTATATTTATTGTCCCGCCTTCAAGTGGATGTAAGCGTCATGTATGTGTTGGTTAGTTTCTTCATCTTAGGCATTGGGCTTGGTGCCTTATTTGGCGGGGATAATCTTATCGTCCAAGAGTCTGTGGATGCCAAAGATAGCGGGATCGCACTCTCTACCGTGCAGCTCTTCCAATCCCTAGGCGCAACCATTGGGCTTAGCGTATTCGGTAGCTTGCTATCCCGTAACATAAGCACGGGAATCAATGGAATTCGTGATCAGCTCCCTGAAGGAAGCGCTGATAAGATAGCGACTGGAGGAATTCCAGCTGGGTTGTCGCCTAATCTCTTGCATCAAATCCGGCTCATATTTACGGATTCATTCCAACAAATTTTCGCTATTTCGCTCGTCTTCGCCGTCATTGCATTCATTTTATGTTGGTTCTTGAAGAGCGAAGTACTGACTAGTAAAGAGAAGACAAGTGAAGAGAACGCTGCTTAGACATAGCTTGACCCAACGTATACAATACAAAGTGAAATCTAATTGTATCTTGGGGAGGAATGAAGAGGATGAAGTATCGTAGATTAGGTGCAAGTGGTGTAAAGGTAAGTGAGATTAGTCTAGGAAGCTGGCTAACTTATGGAGGGTATGTTGAACGAGAGAATGCCGTGAAAGCTATCTATACAGCTTATGATCAAGGCATTAACTTTTTTGATACAGCTAACGTTTATGAACAAGGCGCTGCAGAGACCCTACTTGGCGAGACGATTCAGGCATTCCCTCGTTCCACCTATGTACTTGCTACCAAAGCTTTTGGCAAAATGGGGGATGGCCCGAATGATAAAGGTCTATCCCGTAAGCATCTAACTGACCAATTCCATGCTAGCTTAAAAAGGCTTGCTGTGGATTATGTAGATATCATGTACTGCCATCGGCACGACCCCGAGACGCCGCTGTATGAGACGCTGAGAACGTTGGATGATCTCGTTCGCCAAGGTAAAGTGCTCTATGTAGGCGTTAGCGAATGGACACCATCGCAGATCGCTGAAGCCCATGCCATCGCAGACCGCTATCTGCTGGATCGAATCGTTGTCAATCAACCTGTATACAATATGTTCAATCGCTATATCGAACAGGAAATAATCCCTTACAGTGAGCGAAGTGGCGTAGGCCAGGTTGTCTTCTCCCCCCTTGCACAAGGACTTCTAACGGGTAAATATAATTCCGTGACCGATTTCCCGCAGGATAGCCGCGCGGCTAAGCTAGAAGGCGTTCGCAAAGGCATTACGGAAAGCAATATTGCCAAAGTACAACAACTCTCAAAGATCGCCGCAGAACTGAATCTGAGTGTAGGCCAGCTCGCATTGGCTTGGATTCTTAGACAACCGAACGTATCCAGTGCTCTCGTTGGGGCTAGTCGACCTGAGCAAGTGACCCAGAACGTGCAAGCCTCCGGCGTCACAATTCCAGAAGATGTACTTATACGTATTGAAGAAATTTTGGCCTAAATTATAAACTGAACTTTAGATGGACCATCCCTGGGCCAGCGCCGTACTACAAAAAAAATCACCTGTGGATAGCGCGAACGCTTTCGCTGTGAGCATGAACGTCGTTACTACACATGACTCATGTTTTGCGAATTACGTTCACGCCAACTCAGGTGGTTTTTTTCATAATGAAATATATCTTATTATTCAGCTATTACATGCTTGATTAGCTAACTCAGCTACACGATCTACTTCATCAGCTGCTTCACAAGCTCCCGATTCCGTTCTTTAAATACCTCGTTATGGGATGATACCATAGCCCATTTGCTAGCGTCTGGCTGAATGTACTGCTTTGCTCGGTTCACAGCATTCGCCGCATCTTGAAAGGCTCCCGCAATCAGATGGAGCTTTCCTTCGTGATTTAGAATATCTCCTGCTGCATATAATCCCTCAATCGACGATTCACTTGCAGGATTGCCGGCAATATAGTAATTGTCAATGATGTCAATTTTTACTTCACTATTCTGTAGGAGCGTCATATCGTGTTCATAGCCATGGTTGATAATCACTTCGTCTATGGCTAGATACGTAACCTCTCCTGTCTCTTGATGAGTAATCGCTACATGTTCAATGACTTCATGGCGATCACAGGCCACAAGCTTAGTAATGGAAGTATTGAAGAAGCATTCCACTGAACTGTTCATCAGCTGATTCGCCTGTGCTTCATGTCCGTTCAAATTCGCCTTACGGTAGGTTAGATAGACCTTCTTAGCAATAGGTTCTAGCTCATTAGCCCAATCGATGGCTGAATTTCCACCACCCGAGATAACCACGGTCTTGTCCTTGAATCGCTTAAGCGATTTAACGGTATAGTTCAGATTCGAGACTTCATACCGCTCTGCTCCTTCTATATCCAGTCGTTGTGGATTCAGAATACCCCCGCCTACTGCAACAATGACCGTTTTGGAATAATGCTTTTCTCCCGAGGCTGTATGTAATACGAAAATTCCCTGCTCATCCCGTGTAATGGAATCCACTTTCTCATTGAGGACAACCTCTGGATTAAAGGTTAACCCCTGCTCCACCAATTTCTCAATCAGCTGCGCTCCAGGAAGCGGGGTATGCCCGCCTACATCCCAGATCATCTTCTCAGGATAGACATGGATTTTCCCTCCAAGTTGGGGTTGATATTCTATAATCTTGGTTCTCATTTCGCGTAGCCCACTATAAAAAGCAGAGTATAGCCCAGCCGGACCTCCTCCAATGACAGTTACATCATACAAATCGATTTCTTGCATTCTAAGTTCACTCCTTCGAGCTTGATGCTATTGATTATCATTCTCATTTAAATATATATCTTATGAACCCTTTTAGCAATACGAATTGCCTCTTTCCAACCTGATTGGCGGTTAGTTGTTGCTCTTTGCAGACTCAATCGGGCATAATTTAGTAGAACCCGGTAGGTAGCATGGATGCAGATATTATGGTGCCTTTATCGGCGCACCGAATTTTTTTATTGTTAAAGAAAGGATTAGTTATGGAAGAATATTACCGGGCATATTGGGACACGCTAAACCCCTATGGACATGCATACCCACTGGGTAATTATGCATAGCTCTATAATGTTTACAATTAAAATATATAATGTTAAAATATTTAGCGAACGTTCCACTATGACCCGTACTTTTTTGATGATGGAGGTATCCTTTTGGAGAACACCGATGTTTTCAAATTAATTCATGCGGTCGAACTTTTTACTAATGAAGCTATCATTCGCTGGACGAAGGCTTTTTCTTACAACATTGGCATCTCGCCCGTTATTATACTAGGCGAATTGAAGCAGCATGGCCCGCAAAAGCAGACCATACTTGCCAACAAACTTGGGTATACACCAGGAGCGATGACCAACATTGCTGGAAGGCTGATCGCACAGGGAATGGCCAAGCGCAAGTATAACGAGAATGATCGTAGGCATGTTTTGCTGGAAATTACAGACAAGGGCCTAGATGTTCTCAAAGAAGCACAGCAACACGGAAATGCCTTCCGTGCTGAACTGTTCCAGCTTCTAGATGAAGAGGAAATTCGGCAGCTCTTGCGGATTTATGAGAAACTGCTTAAGAATTTCAAAGAATAACCACATACAACTTTAGGAGGCATCACGAAATGGGAAGAGTTCAAGGGAAAGTGGCATTAGTAACAGGAGCAGCATCAGGAATTGGTCTGTCAACAGCACATTTGCTAGCTAAAGAAGGCGCAAAAGTCGTCTTGGCTGACTTCAACGTTGAAGGCGCTAATGAAGCCGCACAACAAATTCGGGATGCAGGCGGGGACGCTGTAGGGATGTTCCTTGATGCAAGTGTTGAATCTTCTATAAAAGAAGCTGTGGATTTCACAGTGAAGCAATATGGAACTATCACTGTTCTCTTCAATAACGTGGGCCTTACGAATCTTAAAAAGGATCTAGACGTAGTCAACATGGACCTCGAAGAATGGGACAAATTGATGAATGTCAATGTGAAGAGTGTATTGCTGGGTAGCCGCTTTGCTATTCCTCACATGATTGAAGCAGGTGGAGGTTCCATCATTAACACAGCTTCCATGGCTGGATTCGAGGCAGACGCTGTTCGTTCCGCTTATGGTGCTTCCAAAGCTGCTGTAGTGAACCTTACTCGTTACATCGCAACTCAATATGGTAAAGATAACATTCGTTGTAATGGTGTGGCTCCGGGCCTTATTCTTACACCTGCCGCGAAGAATAACTTACCACCAGCTATACTTGATATTTTCTCCAAATATAATGCTCTTCCTTATCATGGCGAAGCTGACGATATCGGATACACCGTTCTCTTCCTAGCTTCTGATGAATCCAAATTCATCACAGGTCAGACGATTCAAGTAGAAGGTGGCCATTATATCGCCAACCCTACCGTGCCTGATTTCAGAGCTTTGCAGGCTCAAGCCAACAAAGCCTAAGTTGTATTCAATCAACTTAGCTGAGCATATGGACATAAAACAGCGATCTTCTTTATGAAGATTCGCTGTTTTTTTCTAGATATTAGGAGGATTATACTGAAAGTTCAACACCTATTCACAGCCACCATAAATACTATGCATGGGTTCACTCTTACAAGGTGAAAAAGTATGTCCGCTGTGCTACAATACAGGAATTGCAATATCTAGGGAGGTTTATTGAAACACCATGCTTATTATTGGAATTGCCGGGGGGACCGGTTCCGGAAAATCCACCGTGGCGCGTTCGGTCATAGACCGCCTGGGTTCGGATAAAGTAACATTTGTATCACAGGACAATTATTACAAAGACCACTCTCATCTTAGCATAGAAGAACGTGCGTCCATTAATTATGATCACCCGTTTGCTTTTGATAACGAGCTTCTAATTGAACACCTCACATGCCTCAAATCCGGTGAGCCTGCGTTCGCGCCCGTCTATGATTTCACCGTCCATGCCCGTTCCGAAGAGCATACGGTTGATCTCAAGCCCAACAACATCATTATTTTAGAAGGTCTTCATGTACTGTCCGATGAGAACGTACGTGAACTACTGGATATCAAAGTATTCGTAGATACAGACCCTGATGTACGTATTCTGCGCCGAGTACTGCGCGATATTGAAGAACGTGGCCGGACTATCCAGTCCATCCATCATCAATATTTAAGTACGGTAAAGCCGATGCATGAAGCTTTTATCGAGCCTTCTAAAAAGTATGCCGATCTGATCATTCCTGAGGGCGGCCATAACGAGGTGGGCATTCAATTGTTATCTATTTTAACGGAAAAATTTCTAACAGAAGAACGCAATTGGGGCGAAATATAACCATGTCCTCAGTGCTGCATCATATAGTATAACTATAGCTGTATAGAAGAATTTAAGAGGGCCATTTGGCTCTCTTTTTTGCGTAGCACGCCGTAAGCACTATACGCATCCAACACCACTATGGATATCACCCGCTATACCCTCCTCTAAATAGAGAATCTAAATACTTAATACCTAAGCGATCTAAGACTAAAGATATACATTTAATTTATATATTTACAAATATTAACTTTATACTATAATGGACACTAGCTGCATACAATGCATGTACAGGGATCAGACGTAAAGGTGGGATGAATGCGGAGTATACATACGTTTCTTTTTAAAAGCGCTTACATTCAAAAGAATGAGAGGGATGACTTATGCAAAGCAACTTACAGACCCCTGATCGAAACGGGCCTAAACGAACCCCTGAAGAGTACTCGGCCATCGCAGAATCCGCTTATTTCCAAAAATTAATCCGCGAAAAGAAAAAATTCATTATTCCGTTCACTGTGTTTTTCTTTTGCTTTTATTTCGCCTTACCCATTCTTACTTCATACACTACCATCCTCAACCAGCCTTTTATCGGGAGCATCACTTGGGCATGGGTTCTTGCATTTCTACAGTTTGTGATGACCTGGGCCTTCTGCATGATCTATTACAAGAAAGCCGCTTCATTCGATAAGCTATCTGAACAAATTCTAGCGAAGAAGGGACGATAGATTATGAATACGGCTGCCTTTTCCATGTTCCTCGTCATTGTAGCCTTTACTTTATTGATCACTTACTGGGCTTCCAAAAAGAACAAATCAGCTAGTGACTTCTACACAGCGGGTGGCGGATTAACCGGATGGCAGAATGGGATGGCGATCGCAGGAGATTATATGTCCGCTGCTTCTTTTCTCGGCATTGCCGGTTCCATTGCTCTAGCAGGATTTGATGGATTCTTCTATAGTATTGGATTCCTAGTCGCCTATCTCGTCGTACTCTTCCTCGTGGCGGAACCTCTACGGAACTTAGGCAGGTATACATTTGCCGATATGATTGCCGTTCGGTTCAGTGCTAAGAAAATCCGAGGCTTCGCGGCCTTCAACACAATCACTATCTCCATTTTCTATATGATTGCTCAATTGGTAGGTGCAGGTGCCCTCATTAAATTATTACTCGGTATCGATTTTACAACGTCCGTCATTATTGTGGGGATATTGATGACCGTATACGTCATCTTCGGTGGAATGCATGCCACCAGCTGGGTGCAGATTATTAAAGCAATACTGCTTATGGGCGGAACATTAGTCATTTCTATTATCGTGCTCTACAAATTCAATTTCAGCATCACAAATATGTACGATCAGATGAAAACAGCGACGCCACTAAAAGAAGCTTTCTTGAACCCTGGCGTCAAATATAAGCATGGACTCGACACGATCTCGCTTACCATGGGGCTAGTACTAGGAACGGCGGGGCTCCCCCATATTCTCGTTCGTTTCTTCACCGTTCGTGACGCGAAGACCGCACGCAGTTCTGTAGTCTATGCAACTTGGATCATTGGGCTTTTCTACGTCATGACCATCTTTCTTGGCTTTGGAGCTGCTGCATTCGTAGGCAATAAGGATATCATTGCGGCGGATAAAGCCGGCAACATGGCTGCTCCTTTACTGGCTCAGGCTCTTGGCGGCAATATGCTATTTGCCTTTATCTCAGCTGTAGCCTTTGCAACCATTCTAGCTGTTGTAGCGGGCCTAGTCCTGACAGCCGCCTCTGCCTTCTCGCATGACTTCTACAACCAGATTCTGCGTAAAGGTCAAGCTACAGAGAAGCAACAACTGAACATGGCAAGATATGCATCGGTCGGTATCTCCATTCTCTCCATTGTACTTGCCCTGTTTGCAAGAAATTTGAACGTGGCCTTCTTGGTATCCCTGGCCTTTGCTGTAGCAGCAAGCGCTAACCTGCCTGTCATATTGTATACGATCTACTGGAAAAAATTTAATACAAATGGCGCCATCTGGGCCATGGTCGTAGGCCTCGTTACTTCCATCGGCCTCGTCATTATAGGTCCAAATGTATTCAGTCCCATCGCAGGTAAAGCCATCTTCGTGGGTGAGCCGTTATTTCCTTTAACTACACCTGGACTCATCTCTATTCCTATGGGCTTCCTCGCTGGATATGTAGGTACACTTGTGTCTCGCAAGACTGCCGCTGAAGATAATCAGGTAGATTTCGATGAAATTCTCGTGCGTTCTAACACAGGACTAGATACCACTTGCTAATAACAATCTTTGCTACACGCCTGCTCTTTGGACTTCCTATTGGAAAGCAATCTGAAACTAATGGCCAAGTCAAAAATATTGAAAGCCCAAATTCACCTCATCGGAGGGATTTCGGGCTTTTTCAGTAGTCGTTAACGAAAGAACAGCTAGGTGTTGTTTCTAGTACAATATAGCTCTATAGAGTCCACAACTATTAACATTTTCTCTTAGATAAATAGAAGAATAATGTATACTATATGCACACTATAATTTACTAAATATTACATTAGGAGTTGTTCACTATTATGCAGTCAGCATCCACTTTATATGCTCCAGCAATCCAACAAGCCGTGTATTCTATGCTATCAGCGCAATCTAGTACGCCCTTATCATCCTCCGAACTCGAGCAGAGTCTTGCTGAGATGAGCAAGGTTCAAGTGATGGATGCTTTCCTAGCCTCCTCGGGAGACCCCCTTACTCGGGAAGCCATATGGAATGCGGTCTATCACTTGTTTGGCTTTGATTTGAATAAAGCACCTATTTTATCCACATACAGCCGTCCAAAATCCGTGAGTACTCAGCAAAATAATGTGTCCTCCTCTTTAACCTTTGCAACAGAGATGGAGCAACGTCTGAACGAGCATAACCATAAAATGAGTGGAGCTGACATTCGCGGTTTCATTAACGAATTATTTGGTATTAATCTAGACGGCTTATCCGCTTTGCAACAAGCGAGAATCTCCATCTACTCCAAAGGCCAATGGGTAATTCATCAAGATACGGATTTGATTGTTATCCGTACAGGCGAAGGCGATCTCTTTGCGGAGGTGTTCCCTACTGACTATTTCAAACAGAAGACAGGACAATCGGAACTTCCTCTAGCGCTGCAGCAGGCACTATCGCAGCTGGGCTATCAACGACATCAAGATTCAAGTATCTATTCATTCCAAAGTGAAACGGGTACGCCGATTCCCGATGCTTTCAAGGGCCAGACGATAGGGGCAATTGTTAAAGTGATTCAGCAGGAGTATGCTCAGTTATAACATGGATGGAAAGTATTCACCTCCTTATCCCAGCCAACCTCTACATCCAATAAAAAAAGAGGAGCTCTCTGCTCCTCTCCTCTTCAATCCAGACTTATTCTCTATCCCTCTATACTTAAGGCGACCCTATTTTCCAAATGAAGACAGGAATTTCACACGATCCCCCATCGGAGGTACATTATTATCTACCAATGCCACCTCTAACACAGCTGGTCCTCCTTGATTAAGCAGGCCCTGAATCACGTCCTCATTCACATCTTCCAATTGGCTCACCCGGTAACTCGGAATATTGAGCGCCGCGGCCATCGCTGCAATATGAATCTCTTCCTGTTCAAATGAAGCATGGGAACGCTTATACTGCAAGGAATGTCCATGATACACCATGCCTAGACGAGCGTTATTCATAACTACGAACAAGATCGGCAACTTGTATTCTTTTGCGGTCAAAATCTCCATTCCATGCATGAAGAAACATCCATCTCCCGTAATACTAACAACGGGACGCGCTGGATCAGCTAGACTAGAACCAATCGCTGATGAAATTCCACTTCCCATGGCTCCAAAGTGCACGTTAATATCGAAGCTATCCCTAGCAACCACATCCATATAATGAATGGCATACGACATAAATTCTCCTATGTCTACGGTATATCGCGTATTCGAAGGGAGATTCTTCTGAAGTTGAAGCAGCACATTTTGAGTATTATATTCATCCTTCTGAATATATTCTGCCTTTTTCTGAACTGCCGTAACATCTCGCTTCACTACACCTTGAGCACGTAATTCTTCTAACAAGAATAGTAGACTGAGGTTAATATCGCCTAACACTGGAATATCTACGTTATATTTTCTGTTAAATACGGTCTCGTCAAAATCCATTTGAATCGTGAATCGATTTCGGTTAAGGTTGGCATTCCAGTTATTCGTTGCCGTCTCCCCTAGGCTAGAACCCAAAATTAACAAGGTCTCTCCGTCACCTTCAGCAATCAAATTCGAGACATTCTCATGACCTGCAAAACCGAATATGCCGGCTAACAAGGGGTGGCTTTCCGGGATGAATCCTTTGGCTTGAGGGCTAGTTAAGATAGGCCAGTTCAATAGCTCAGCTAGTTCAATCACTTGATCTACCGAGTTCCGAATACCTTGTCCTACAAAGATATAACCCTGATCTCTCTTGAGGAGGGCTGTAGCCACTTCTCGAATGGTGTCCGCATTAGGAATTAATGGGGCTCTTTGGGCTGGTGCAGGAGTAATTACACCCTCTACCACACCCGCTTGAACATCAACGGGCATCGCTACATGCACGGGGCCGGGAACGCCCGAATTCGCAATTTCCACAGCTTTGACCACTTCGGCCAGCAAATCTTGGGCACGGTTCACACGAACACTATATTTGGTAACTGAACGGAAGACCGGCTCCGCATCCAGTTCCTGAGAAGCATTTAGACCTACCGTACTTACGGGAACGGCACCTGTAATGAAAAGAACGGGTAGATGTTCACGCATGGCATTCGCAGCACCTGTGACTAAGTTCGTTCCCCCTGGTCCGCTGCAACCAATGCAGACGCTCATCTGCTTGGCATACTTAGCATACGAAGCGGCCATATAAGCTGCGGCGCCCTCATGTTTGGTAACGACGGGCGTAATCTCAGGCATATCAAACAGTTCATCAAAAATGACATTGACCGACCCTGCCGGGATACCAAAAATATGCTTAACTCCATTACCCTTCAAATACTCTAATACGGCACGTGCTGCTCTCAAACTAAAAACCTCCCATAAATGTTAGTGTTCTAATTTACGCACAGCCAAGAATTTCTCCGCGATATCCTCCGCCTTCATCGGGCGGCTGAAATAATAGCCTTGCATCAATTGGCAATCCCGTGCAGACAGGAACTCTGCCTGCTCTTTTGTCTCCACACCTTCAGCAATGACATTCAGATTCAAATTCTGAGCCAATGTAATAATCGTATTGGTAATGGCTGCATCATCATCGTCTTTGGTAATGTCCTGAACAAAAGATTTATCGATCTTCAACGTGTTAATCGGGAAATTCTTGAGATACCCTAGAGAGGAGTATCCTGTACCAAAATCATCAATAGCAATGCTAATACCGAGATCCTTGAGCTGCTCCATCGTTTTAAGGGTGAGGTCCGTATTTTTGATGATCTGATTCTCCGTCAGTTCCAAGTGCAGAAATTTCGGGTCTAAATCAGCTTTCCTCAGGATGTTTTTGACCATAGTAAATAAATGATTTTGCTCGAACTGACGCACCGACAAGTTCACCGACACACTGATTTCTGGGTAGCCTAGATTATGCCAAGCTTTCAACTGTTTGCATGCATTTTTTAAGATCCACTCCCCAATCGGAACGATGAGTCCGGTAGCCTCCGCAATGGGGATGAATTCATCCGGGGATATCATTCCTTCCGTGGAGTGGTTCCATCTTAATAACGCTTCTACGCCGACAATAGTATTGGTCTGATAATGAATTTGTGGCTGATAATAGATGATCAATTCATTCTGATCTAGAGCCTTGTATAGTGCGTTCTCAAATTTAACAATTTGGAATGTACGCTTGTCCATCCCTGCACTGAAAAAATGGAAGCTGTTACCTGATATTTCCTTCGATTTGTACATAGCGGTGTCCGCATTCTTAATCAAAATCTCTGTTGTCTCCCCGTTCTCCGGGTAGAGGCTGACGCCAATGCTTGTTTTCATGTACACTTCGTTATCTCTCACATAAAAGGGCTTAGAAAAAGAGTCGATGACCTGCTCTACGACTTTGAGTACTTCTTTTTTATTCTTCACATTGGGTAAGAAAATCGTGAACTCATCGCCGCCTTGTCTAGATACCGTCGCTCCTTTGGGAATGCATGCACTAAGACGAAGAGCAACATCTCTCAGAAGTAAGTCACCATAACTGTGTCCAAGTGTATCATTGATGAACTTGAATCGATCCAAATCCAGGTAGAGGAGCGCGACCTTGCCCCCATTAACTTGGGCATTCTCGATGCCTTGGTTGAGACGATCTTGTAAGAGCACACGATTCGGCAGATCTGTAACACTATCGAAGTACGCGTGATACTTGATCTCTTCCTCCATCTGCTTACGAACGGTGATATCCTTGAAAGTAACAACATCTCCAACGATTTCGTCCCCTTCTCGAATCGATGAAATAACAAATTCAACAGGAATACTAGAACCATCTTTTCTATAAAAAGATTCGTCGTTTTGTTGATAACTCCATTTGCGCTGAGATGCGGTTGTCCCTTGCTTGACCATATTTCTACTGAAAATCAGACTATAGGGCTGACCGATTAATTCTCCTCTTCGTTCATACCCTAACATCGACTCCGCCGCAGGATTACAGAAGGTGATAAGTCCCTCCAGATCAAGACCGAAGATTCCATCGCCCGCAGAGTTCAATATGAGTTCTCGCTCCCGGCTGAGCTGCTGTAATTCCGTAATCACCTTCTCAAGCTCTTGATTCTTCACCGTAATCTCAGAGGTACGCTCCTCGATAATCACTTCTTGCTTCTCCATATATAGAAGGTTAGACAATGTTGATGCAGTAGCATCCACAATCGACTGTGCTAACTGGATATTGGCTTCGGTATAAAGCACACTCTTCTCACCTAAAGTAGGCACAGCAATAACGCCCAGCACTTCACCCATCGACACCAGTGGAAGCAGAAACAGCCCCTTAATGCCAAAATTTAGACAGGCTTCATGATTAGGGCGATCATCTTGAAGTACATCTGGGATGACAATAGCCTTCTTGGTACGAATAACTTCTTGGAATACTCTGTCGCTATTCGGATCAATAACAATCTGATTATGTGCATCCATCCAGTCCTCTTCTGACCAGTCGCTTTCTCTATTCAGCTTGGCTGGCTTAATATTGCGACCTGCCAAAGGATCAAGCAAATGCGCACCCGTGTTCTTGGTATTTAGTACTTTTCCAATATAGAAAAAGCATCGCTCCAAACCTTGCTGCATCGTGGAACATAATGATAAATCTCGGGTCACATCCAGCAAAAGTTGTTTCTCCGCTAATAAGTTCTCTTTGTATGTAAGATTATTCGCATTCTGAATAGCAACAGCTGCCATGTTCACATAAGCTTCTACTGTCTGGATTTCCGACTCTGTAAGATTCATTGGAATACCATAGTCGAACAGAAATACTAGTCCATATAACTCCTCCTTGTAGGAAATCGGTAGAACCAGCAGGGATTTAATTTGAAATCCAATGACGGATCTAGGATCAGGTCGGGTATCTTTGGATGTATCCGGAATATAGATGGTCCGCTGCGTCTCAATGACCTCTTTGGCAAGCAGATCAATATCGGTATCAATCACCTGCATATCGAGTGTCATCCCATTAATAAGCTCCGGCTTTCCTACATATCCACGGAATGTGCCATCCTTCTGCGGTAAATATATTCCGACTGAATCACATTGTACAATCTCTTCCGAGATCGCAGTCGTGACTTGTTGCAGCACCTCACGAAGATCTAACTTCGTATTAATCATCTTAGTGATATGCGCAAGTCTAGAATACCTCGTCTGTTCTTTCATCATTCCACGCCCTCTCCCTTTAAAATTCGCTCTTCTTCGTTGTAGGATCTGTACATAATCATTAGCTGATCATTATATGAAGGCGTAAGGCTGCCTGTCCTTTCACAATTACCTGTAATATATATTTTCGACACCGGGGGGCTATTATCCTTATATCCTCCCTATTTATTTTAAAAAAATCATAGCACTAGATAATATACGTTCCAAGCTCAGTTTAGGCTTGCCCAGACATGTCGAAATAGGCGATTACCCCATTGCCTCAGCTTAAGGGAATCGCCTTTCACTTGTATATACATATTTTATAAATAGTTCGCCCCGTATACTTAGTGGATTAAGTTCATCCTGTGGTTACATGTTGCATGTAGCGATGAACACGGCCCAGTTTCTTTTGATGTTGTCCTTTAGGGCTCTCCATGTTGCCAAATTCGAAGAACTTCACTTTTTTAATGCCTACATAAGAGAATAGTGCTCTACGCATCAATACTTTATGTGCGTTATTTAGCCATAATAATGGATAAAAAGTCGGTCCTTTCATGGATGATATACATACGACGGATTTACCTTGGAGCAGACCTCCAGGCAGGTGGCCTCCTGTATCTCGGTATGCAAATCCGGCAGCGAACATCTGATCGATATATCCAAGCAACATAGCGGGTGGACGTCCCCACCAGATCGGATAGATGAAAACAATGTGATCCGCCCACAGTAATTGTTGTCGATATTTATCCAAGGCTGGATCTTTGTGCATATCTCTTCTACGCTTCGTCTCATCGAACACGAGGAGAGGATCGAACTGTTCTTTATAGAGATCTAGAAGCTGAATGTCTGCAATGTTGTTATTCTTCTTACTTCCCTCCAGCACTTGCTTCAAAAAGGCATAACTTAAGCTTTGATGATTCGGATGTGTGTAGATCACCAATACATTCATAAAACACGCTCCTTCTTACTTATCATTTGACAACTAAGATATAACACGGGACTAATTAGTTGTCAAATGATAATTGTAATATGATAATTAATTTGATATCGTGTCTACGGAGGTGAGTTCTATGGATACACATGCTTTATTTCAACAATTTGTAACCTTCACAGATGCGGTTCATCAAGCTACACATGACTTTACAAGAGATGTTCGCGATGCATCTATTACGCCTGTACAGTATCATATCCTTGAATATATTGCTCTTCATCAGCCTGTGACACTTAGCCAGATCAGCGAATGTCAGCAGATGTCTATGCCAAATACTAGCCGTGAAATCCGAAAGCTAAGTGAGAAATATTTATGCGAAAAAGTTATCGCGGATGAGGATCGTCGAAAACAATATATTCGGCTCTCCCCCCAAGGGGAGAACATGATGCATGAAGCTTTTGCACGCATTGAGGAACGCTTCCTAGCAAGATTGGGTCGTATATCTGCTTCGGAGAAGGAAGAAATGGAGCAGGCGATGGATCTACTTGCTAAGAAAATATTTAAGCATAAATAATCGGGTATACGCTCTATAACACAGCCCCCATTCTTAGCCAAAGAGGCGATGTTCTCCAATTATGGAGGACATCGCCTCTTTACTCTGTATATATGTTAGTAGGATGTATTATTCTGCCCATACCCGTAATTTATATAGGAATTCGGCATACCCGACTGTGCACCATAAGATGGATAGCCAGAGTAATTCGGGTACCCTGACATGACAGATGTTATAGGTACAGGCTGCGGATAGCTTGATCCTACTTCATCAGGTACACGAATACAGCCTGGTGGTGGGCCCAAGATTACAGATTCCTGAATAGGAGCTACCGCTTTGGCATACTCTTCTTCATTTACACAATAAGCTAAATTCAAGATTTCTTTGGGGATGAATCTCAAGAAGTCCGATCCGTAGACAATATCCGGCGTTGGTACATCAAAAATGGTTAGGATATGCGTGTAATCTGTAAGTGCTACAATCCAGTGGAACCACCCCTTAGGGAACTGAGACACTTGACCTGGCTTCAATCGGTAACTCAACAATTTCTGTGTAAACGGATCAAAGACAGAGGTAATAACTTCACCGCTAATCACAAATACAAGCTCTGTCGCATTTGTATGCCAATGCGGCTGGACAATCACATCTTTGCTGAGATGAGCATTGAAAAAACCCGTTTGGATAGCAGGAAGCTGTGCAGCAAAGACCTGAGTGATGAAATTCCTATCATCCTTTTTATAGTTCAGAGTGACATTAGAATCCCCACTGAGATTAAGGGACGGAGACTTCAAATCTACATTCACGCGCATGTACCTCCTCGTTAAGTTCTTCTATAGTGCTATCTATATGTGCGAATGCCTATATAGGTGCTTGCATACATTTCTATATGCCGTATTCTGATACGCAACATCAGGTTTAAAATACGAGTCCAAGGATATACAAGAAAAGGATGCATCACTTTTGACTATGAAAGGGGCAAAATCTTGTGACCGATGATAAAAAAAATCCAGAGGAGCCAGACCATCAGACATTAACCACTCGCCAAGGCCATCCCATTACGGATAATCAGAATATCAGAACCGTCGGCAGCCGAGGCCCAAGCACGTTGGAGAACTATCAATTTCTTGAGAAAATCACGCATTTTGATCGGGAACGCACGCCTGAACGGGTAGTTCATGCCCGGGGCGCTGGTGCTCATGGAACCTTCACGGCCTATGGCAAGTTAGGAGATGAACCCATTGCGAAATACACCCGAGCCAAGCTGTTCCAGCAATCAGGCAAAGAGACTCCTGTATTTGTAAGATTCTCTACGGTCATTCATGGGGGGCATTCTCCTGAGACGCTGCGCGACCCTAGAGGGTTCGCTACCAAATTCTACACAGAAGATGGGAATTGGGATTTGGTCGGCAACAACCTTAAGGTGTTTTTCATTCGCGATCCTTTGAAATTCCCTGACATGGTTCATGCCTTCAAACCAGATCCGTTGACTAATGTGCAAGATATGGGGCGCTTCTTCGACTTCGTATCGCTAAGCCCAGAAGCTACGCATATGATCACATTTCTCTTCTCCCCTTGGGGGATACCTGCCAACTATCGGCAGATGCAAGGTTCAGGCGTGAATACGTACAAATGGGTGAATCAAGCCGGCGAAGCTGTCTTGGTCAAATATCACTGGGAGCCCATGTCTCAAGGCATTAAGAACTTAACTCAGCAAGATGCCAATGCCATTCAGTCCAAAAGCTTTAACCACGCTACGCAAGATCTGTACGAAGCCATTGAACAAGGAAATTACCCAGAGTGGGAACTGTGTGTACAGATCATGAGTGATGATGAGCATACCGAACTTGATTTCGATCCACTGGACGATACGAAGCTGTGGCCTCCGGAACAATTTCCATTCCTGCCTGTAGGCAAAATGACGCTGAACCGCAACCCCATCGATTATTTTACCGAGGTAGAACAAGTAGCATTTGGTACGGGCGTGTTAGTAGATGGACTTGACTTCTCCGATGATAAAATGCTCCAAGGACGCACCTTCTCCTATTCGGATACACAGCGTCACCGGGTAGGGGCTAACTATTTGCAATTGCCCATCAATGCACCACAGACCCATGTCGCTACGAATCAAAGCGGGGGACAAATGCAGTATAAAGTGGACCGTGCTCCAGGACAAAATCCACATGTGAACTACGAACCCTCTTCCTTGGGTGGACTCCATGAAGCTCCAAAGACAGGTCAAGATCATGAACCCGAGGTCCATGCTAGGCTGGTCCGGGCCCCGATCGAACGGCAAAACAACTTTGGTCAAGCGGGCGATACGTTCCGCGCCTTCGAAGCATGGGAGCAAGAAGAACTGATCGCGAACCTTGTAGATGCCTTTAGCCAGTGCACACCAGATATCCAAGATCGCATGATCCAGCACCTTGCAGAGGCAGATGCTGATTATGGTAGACGAGTAGCTGAGGGTCTGAAAAATCATGTTAGCGGACATCCGGCACTGAGCGGTCAGATCGATCCCGAGCAAGGTGTGGAACTTTCAAAGGAACTCGGCGAAAAAGCCGACCCTTATTGAGACCCTCTGCCCTAGATAAATTCGGCTTTATTAATAAAAGCTGGAACCCCCATCTTCGGATTCAGAAGATGGGAGTTCCAGCCTTTTTATCTGATCATAGGCAACACTACACTATATTCACATCTGTCTTTCACATTTTCCAGATAAGTAATTGGTAGTCAATGTAATTCTATTCTGATTCCAACTTCTCAAAACACGCAAAAAAACCGCGATTTCCGCGGCTGTGTATACCCTTGTTAAATGTCTATCTCCATTAGCTTATTTGTAGAATACTTTCTCGACATTGTATTTCGCTCGATATTCGTGAATAAGATAGGTTTCGTAAATTTCGCGCTCATACGGATCTTCGATGTTACATACTTCGATCTTGGTTACTTCATTGCGGTGATCTTTCATCACAGACACGCTATCTTCGAAATGCTTCTTAATTCTAGGTCTAATCTTTCTTGCCTTGCCTACAAACAGCAGTTCATCTCGGTCATTGTAGAACATGAAGATCCCGCCGACTTCTCTAGAAATCAAGTGAAAATCAGTAAACCCGTAGATATGGCTTAATTGTGGCGACTCCTGCTTGGTAATCGTAACATCCGGTGATGGAACAGTAATATTGATCATTCTGGATTCACTTCCTCATTGTCTATATAGGAGTAAATATTATCATACATCACCGGACGTTACCTAATCTAATTAAGTAGGTGGCTATGCTCATATTGGTGAAGCGCATATTTAACAGCCTGCAAATACTGATAATTATATTGATTATCCGGCTCCAAATAGGCTCCCTCCGCCCATTCATTCCATGCATTGATGAAGACGTAGTCGCTTCCATAAGCCGTTTTGGCCCTTAGCAGTTGGCGCGATAAATAATGGCTGAATTTTTGCGGAGTCATGCCTAGACAGCTCTGCCCATCCACCCCGCGACGCGGTGTGTTATCCCAATTCACATAGGCTCCCGGGTAAATGGGCTCTCCATTACGATGTGGGGTACGCTCCAGAATCGAATTCCACACTTTATCATAATCGACTACTAAGTGTTCCTTGCCATTTACCTCGATGCGGCTCCAAATCTGATGCAGATTGCCATGGGCAAATGTATAGTGCGGCTCAAATTCCACACTCGCGTCAAAACCCTTCACTGTCTGTACTGGAAATCCTCCAAGTGTCTGCACAAGGTGAAGACCTTCTAAGCCGTTTCTTTGAGCCAGCCGCTTCCAATGCATTAACATTTCGTCACACCTAGGAATACTTGAAGGACGATAAATGATAAAAAGAGGCTTGCCATCTATACGAATATATCGTTTATCTTGAAATGCCTCGAGCAAATTATAAAAATGATGACTCCAATCCGCTTCATCTCCATACGACTGTGGCATCAAGACATCCTGATCATTACCATCCCATTTGCGTGTCCAAGGTTCATTAGCCCAAGATAGACAGAATGGAAAATCGGGCGCCTTGCTCTCCAGTACCGCCTGAATTGGCTTCTCGAGTAGCCGCTTACCTTTGAACCAATAGTGATAATAGCAAAAACCATAGATTCCATAAGCCTCAGCTGTTCTCGCCTGCCATTCCCTAGCGGCCGCTTCCGTGAGATTGTAGTAATTGTTGTCCATAGGCAGCTTAGGCTGCAAATGCCCTTGATACAAAGGAACAGCCTTCCTCACATTCGTCCACTCCGTAAAGCCTTCTCCCCACCAACGATTGTTCTCAGCGATAGGATGGAATTGCGGTAATAGAAAGGCAATCAGCTTCAATGACACATCCTCCTTACATCATAGACCTCTGGATTTAAGCTTGGTGAACACGATATCAAGCAACTGTATTCCCTTTTGTAAAAAGGAGTGGTTATATTTCTGATCGGATAACGCCCTCGACGCCATACCTCTTTTTTCATCGACATGCAGCTCGTAATAAGCTACCTTCTCCGTAAGATCTTCTAAGGTATAGAAGAACAATAGCGAGTCTAGTGACTCTTTGGGAAATGGGTGAGAGGGCTCATACTGCACTAGCTGAAACGTACCGCATGCCGCAACTTCCAGCCAGCACTGCATGCTCCCACTACTGTTAATCACAAGATTAGCCCCATTATAGTAGTCCTCGATTGGAACAGTTGGGTCTACGACCTTAGCTCCTTCGAGTGCGAACCCACTTCCTTCCGATACGCGAACTTTACTTCCCTTGCTAATAGCATCCAGCATATAGGCTTCTAATAAAGGATTAGCTTCCATTCCAGCTCTGCCTAAAATTAGAATATCTGAGTAATTTTCATTCCCCACCACTCTCGGGTAGTACGTACGAGAACGTGCACCAAACGGCATAACGTGAACTTGCTCGCAGGACATTGCTTGATACACTGCACTATTGTTTTCATTCTGAGTGAATACATAGTCAAATAGAGGGGCTAATTGTCTATCCGTATCTGTAACGCCCTTCTCATCGGCCAGCCAAATAACCTTGGGGACGGAAGTAAGCTGAAGAGCTTCTATATTGTGAGGAGAGAGTTGCTCTGCTCCGCCAATAACTATGATGAGATCTATCCGATGCTCTGAAAGGCTGGCGCGGAGAGGATGCGCATATTTGTTAACGGTAACCTCTTTAACCAAATGCCTGAGCGGTTCCTCCCATTGAAAATCATTGGCTGATGGCACAAGTAATAATAGGCTAATTTGTTTGTAGATTATAGGATGATGTTCTTCAGCAGTGGGCAGCTTTCTCTGCTCCATCTGGAACTGTACCGATTTAAGAAGATCCATGACCGGAAGAAGCTTTCGATCCATGACTTTGGTGACTTGCCTCGTAATGAGTTTTCCTTGTGCTGGAGGCGAAAGTCGAGTGCTTGAGGTTTTGACCTTTTTTTTCATAAGCCTCCTCTTTCTTTTGCGGTTTCACCCGGGTTCGACCCTGCTTTTGATCACTATATGCACTCGCCTTGACTTGGCGTGGGTATCCGACCATGCACTCATGGTTCTACCATCATCTATTATCTCTTAATCTCTTATATTTTTGCCGTCGCACCCTGTCCAATCTTCTAAACGCAGAATACACTATAGTATTCCAAGCAGAAAGGATGATTTCAATTGCCAACATTTGATAGTATTCAAGTGACCGGTAATGCGACAGTGAACCAGGCTTTGAATGTTCTAGGGAATGAGACCATTAGCCAGAATTTAAATGTTATGGGGAGCGAGACAGTAGCTCAAAATCTGCAAGTCAACGGCAGTGAATCCGTAGCAGGAACTCTGAATGTTACAGGAATGGCTACAGGAGGCAGTGTAAGTGCAACATACCAACTATCTGCAGCTAGTCAACCTACTCTTCCTTCGGGAACCCTAACTTTGCAACAAGTCAGATACTATAATCCGGGGGCTGTTAATCAACCAGGTCTCGTGCTTACAGGAACCGATGGTGTACGCTATGTTATTTTTGTGGATGTAAGTAGCGGCACACCAAGCTTAGCTATACAAAGAGCGTAATATATCTTATGTACGAATTCGTCTAACTCTATGTTGTGAGACGAATACATCACCTTCAAGTGAAAGAAACCCTATCGTAAGATAGGGCGACAACCTTGGAGGTGTTTTTGCGTTAGCAACAAGAGTAAATTGCCCCAAGGACATGAAAAAGCCCCCTGCATCTAAGGAGGCCGTACTAGGTAGATGAAAATATAAATATAATTTTACTTCTTATAATCTACTTAATCGCAATATATATCTTAATTTCAGTCTGATTCTCGTCATTCGCTTCATATATCTCAAAATCTCCAGTGTATGCTCTTTGTTCTGACGAGTGCTCGTAATACGACCAAATCTCTCCCCACGTGCGAGCAACAACTTCAGACACAGGCCCCGGAGGACAAGTAAACACTCGGTATGTACTGGCTGGTACTTTGGCTTGCTCTAGAAGAATGCTCCGTTCAGATTGCTCCTTGGTGGGTTCATGTCCAATAAGAACGGTATAAGCCCCCTTATGATCACTTTCATACCGGGTATATAAGGCATATGTCCGCCGCGGGTTCCTGATATCCATCTGGGCAGCCAGATTACTTTGGAAAAACGTCTGCCAAAGTCCAGGTAATCGTCCGTGTGGGCTCATTTCCTCTGCATTCGTTGTACGAGTGGTAACCCCATAAAGCGTCATCGCTGGATAGTTAATAATTTCCTGAATCATGTCTTATTCTCTCCTTCCGGTATTGAAATAAGTATACTTGGTACATCTGGACACCTGTATGTCTAGTTAGAATATCGCTTTATAATTTGATGCGCTCTACGTACAAGCTCATCGGCTATACTCGCCGGGGACTCGACAATGACGTATTCACCGTAACTTAAAAGCATGCTGTACAGCCATTCGTCTATTACAAAAGTCTCTTTGACCTCAATCCACCCATCCATACGTTCCGTTATCGAGTCAGGAGCGAACCGATCTTCCGCCAGATAGCGCACCTCAGGATGAAAATGGAGACTTAGGGCTACCTGTTGATGTGCATTCCACTGCGTGTTCCAATCAAATGTCTCTAAAGAAGGAACTTCAACGTGATCATAACGCTCCGCAAGAACATCTACGGTCTGAATTCGAGATAAACGAAATACTCTGAAATCCTTTCTCGTAGTGCAGTAAGCATGAAGATACCAGACATTTCCCTTAAGTAGTAACGATATCGGCTCCAACCTGCGTACGCTAGCGATACCTTGCCGATCTACATAGGCAACTTCTACCCTACTTCGCTCTTCGATCGCCTGATGTAATGTAGTTATCTTGAGTTTAGCCTTTTCCCCCAGTCCCCAAGGATTAAAATCAAATATCATACCTTGACCTACCTGCTTCACCTGTGCACGATCGCCTGTATGGTGCAGAAGTGCCGTCACCTTTTCTACTAATCCCTCATGCTTAGGACTTGTAACTGCACTGTTCATTCCTTTGACAGCAGCAAGAAGTGATGCCATTTCCTGCAAAGTTAAAAATTGACGTCTTAATGTGAACTGCTGCATCATTTCGAATCCTCCAGATGTACCTTGCTGTGCACTAATCGGGATTCCCGCTTGATTAAGCGTCTCCATATCTCGATATATAGTTTTCGTGGACACCTCAAATCTCTCAGCTAGTTCCTTAGCGCTTACTCGCTCACGATTCAAGAGTAAGATAGTTATGCCGAGCAGACGATCTATTTTCATATGCAATCACCCTTAGCACCATAATCTTTATCCTTCTGAGAACAGTTATGTAACAAATAAATTATATTCTTCATGTAACTTAAATACCTCATTATAGCTTATATGGTAGTATTCGTGATTCCCATCTCGCAATCCTACATTAAGAAGAAGCCCTCCTTTAGGAAGGGCTTCTCTTAAGTATTCGTCTATTCGTCGTGTCTCAAAGTCTTAAGACTATTTAAGTAAAGACATTAGAACCGTTACCGCCTCAGCCCGAGTAGCCGTGGCAGAAGGAAGGAACTGATTGTTATCTGATCCCTTAAAGTATCCAGCCTTCATCGCAGCATCAATGGAAGGAACCGCCCAAGCTGGAACTTTGGCTGCATCCGCAAAGCTTAACTTAGCTGATGTATTCAGCGTTAGACCCTTAGCGCGTGCGACCATAACTGCAAGTTCCGCTCTTGTAATCTCCTGATCTGGACGGAAAGCACCATTTGCATATCCCTCAATCCATCCTGCTTGAACGGCCTGTGTAACTGAATCTTTAGCCCATGCAGGAATTTTTTGTTGATCAGAAAAGGGCTTACTTGTTGTAACAGCCTTAGGCGTGATAGCACGAGTTAAGAGGGAAATCCATTCCGCTCTGCTAATCTTCTTCTCTGGTTGGAACGAGTTATCCCCATATCCCTTAATTAACCCTTTGGTTGTAGCAGCTTCAATGGCTTCTTTAGCCCAATGTGTATCTACATCTTTAAATGATACGGGTACCACTGAACCTGTTCCAGGTGTGGTTGTACCACCTGTATTCGGTTTTGTGGTGGTTCCTGTGCCTGGGTTTGGCGTTGTTGTAGTTCCTGTATCACTAGGTGTACTTTCAGTACTGGATCCACCTCCATTACTAGCGGAAGGTGTTACCATTACTGCTGTTGAACTATCCTTATTACTAATTGTTTTGATTGCAAATTGATAATTAGTACCCGCAGTCAATCCTTGAATAACGTAACTATACGCCGTCTTACCTGTTACTGCATCTACTTTTGCCGTCCAGTTGGTACCCAGTGCACTGTTCACTTCATAGATTCGATAGGCTGTTGGCGTTGATCCCGTTGTAGGGGCATTCCATGTAAGTGTTGCTTTTCCACTTTGAACGGAACTTAACTTAGCCTGCTGTACTGGATTCGGCTTAGCTACCGTTTTCTTGATGCTGAATTGATCAAAGACATCTGTCGTTCCTGCTTCTGTAGTGGTATACACTTGGAAATTAATTTTATCATCACTTACTGTAATACCTGTGAACATTTCTTTGTTAGGTTGACTCTTTACTTCTGCAAATGGATAATCAAATTTAGTATTCTCATTATACCGCTTATCTCCAGCAGCATTACTTACTAGATACATCGTGCCTTTGGGATTAAGCAAGCTACCGTCTGTATCCTTAGGCGTATTTTCCTGAGGTACATTTCCATACATCGGAAATGTTCTTGTATACATGTGGTCATGTCCGCTTAGGACAACATCTACGCCAATCTCATCAAATAATGCAGTTAGGTTGCTACGGAAATAAATTACATCTGGATCATTGGTGTGATTAGCTACAGAATACGGTGATTTATGGAACAATACAATTTTCCATTTTTTATCTGTCTTTGCAGCTTCTGTTCTTAACCAATCAGCTTGTTTCTGATACACAACATCAGATTTCCCACTATATTCGGTATTAATAATCATGAAATGCGCAGCACCATAATCAAAGGAGTATACAGATCCATCCGGCTTCGCATCTGTACTGGAAATGTTAGGTAAGTTGAAGTGGTATGCAAAATTATTGTTAGATTTACTTTCATGGTTTCCTAGCGCTGGGACAAGCGGTGTACTCCCGAACAGAGATTGCGGCTTATTAAGCAACCACATCCACTGGTCCTCTACATTCCCGTTATCTACTAAATCGCCTGTAATCGAGACAAAGCGGCTGGTAGGAAATTTCTTAAATGCTTCCTGCAACGTGTGATTCCATGTTACGTATTCAGCATCTGAAGTACCCTGCGGATCTGTTGTAGATATAAATGTAAAAGCGCTAGTGTTGTTAGAAGCTGTCTTAAAAGTACGAATATCCGTCCAATGCCCCGCCTGGCCATCTCCCAAACGATAACTATATTGCGTATCAGGCTTCAGACTAGAAGCACTTACTTTATGACTATTATAAGAGGTTAATTTATTAGTTGATTTCATATCATTTAATGTTTGAAAAACCTGAACAGGAAGCGATGTTCCTTGGAATGTCACCGTGCTTCCGGCAGGTAACGTACTACCAGTAACCTTGGAAGTCTCAGCAAGTTCAAGGACGGTCTTAGACACAGTGGGGTCCGTGTAATAAGCAAAAGCTTGAGCTGTTGCAGGATCGCCATTATAGGTTAGTGCAACCGCAGTAGGTGTGACTTGATTTGTAGGTGTCGTCGTAGGTGGTGTTGTCGTCTGCTCATCAGGGTTACCAATGAGCTGCATATCCCAGTAGAGATCGGAACTGTCATCACTACGTTGATGAACCTCCACTGCCAATTGATTGGCGCCTTCTTTGAGTACACCTTTTAAAGCCTGTGTTAGATCTGCGCTCACTGTAACCGGAGAACCAATCGTATCTGTGGTGAGAGTATCGTATTTCACATCACCCGCAGTCAGGTTATAACGGTATACTTCGGTTCCGTTCACATATAGAACGACTCCATCATCTATACCAAATTTGCCTGCAATTTTTGTATATGCTGTTAAATTCGTCACATTTAAAGAAGTACGGAAATAAGAAGTGCGGAATTTTTTAGCGCTATCCGCACCAAAGCTAATAATTTGTTGTAAAGCTCCAAAATCTGTGGCTGTCTTACCTGTAGGGTACCCTAGGGGTGCCTTGCCAGCGCTCCAGCTTGAGTCATTAAAGCCAGCACTTCGCCACGCCACACCTTGATCCGAGCCATTGTCTAGATATTTCCATGTACTGTTTTTAGATAATAAAGTTACGTTATTAGTACTTGCGGATGGAGTACTCGTACTTGTATCTGTTCCAGTTCCAGTTCCAGTTCCAGTTCCAGTTCCAGTTCCAGTTCCAGTTCCAGTTCCAGTTCCAGTTCCAGTTCCAGTTCCAGTTCCAGTTCCAGTTCC
>NZ_JAGGLD010000006.1 GCF_017874255.1 Paenibacillus shirakamiensis
ATTTCTCTCTTATGTAAGGCCCGTTGGTCAAGGGGTTAAGACACCTCCCTTTCACGGAGGTAACAGGGGTTCGAATCCCCTACGGGTCACCATTTTAATTTTTATCTCAATAGAATATTACCAATAAAATAGGTTGATTTTTTAATCTTGAATCTGGTAATATAAAGATTATGTTCAATATGGAGGCTTAGCTCAGCTGGGAGAGCATCTGCCTTACAAGCAGAGGGTCGGGGGTTCGATCCCCTCAGCCTCCACCATAATATCCTTATCTATTAACAATAAGGATGAATATTTCAATGACGCGGGGTGGAGCAGCCCGGTAGCTCGTCGGGCTCATAACCCGAAGGCCGCAGGTTCAAATCCTGCCCCCGCAATTTACCTTTTAGTGTGGAGCCGTGGTGTAGAGGCCCAACATGCCTGCCTGTCACGCAGGAGACCGCGGGTTCGAATCCCGTCGGCTCCGCCATTCATTTTTATGAGTAAAGGTACAATTTTTTAAGGCTCGGTAGCTCAGTCGGTAGAGCAGAGGACTGAAAATCCTCGTGTCGGCGGTTCGATTCCGTCCCGAGCCACCATTATCTATTACCAGGTATGCCGGTGTAGCTCAACTGGTAGAGCAACTGACTTGTAATCAGTAGGTTGGGGGTTCAAGTCCTCTCGCCGGCACCATAGTTTTACGGAGGCTTAGTGAAGTGGCTAAACACGGCAGACTGTAAATCTGCTCTCTACGAGTTCGGTGGTTCGAATCCATCAGCCTCCACCAGTTTTATAGGGGCATAGTTTAAAGGTAGAACAACGGTCTCCAAAACCGTTGGTGTGGGTTCAATTCCTGCTGCCCCTGCCACTTTTTAATTTAAATAGTATTATGGCGGTCGTGGCGAAGGGGTTAACGCACCGGTCTGTGGCTCCGGCATTCGTGGGTTCAAGTCCCATCGATCGCCCCATTTTACTTTCATATGAAAATTACAATGTTGGGGATTAGCCAAGCGGTAAGGCAACGGACTTTGACTCCGTCACGCATAGGTTCAAATCCTATATCCCCAGCCATTTGTATGCGGACGTGGCTCAGCGGTAGAGCATCGCCTTGCCAAGGCGAGGGTCGCGGGTTCGATTCCCGTCGTCCGCTCCAATATTATGGCGCCATAGCCAAGTGGTAAGGCACAGCTCTGCAAAAGCTTTATCCCCAGTTCAAATCTGGGTGGCGCCTCCATTTTTTGAAAAACTAAATTTGCGCCCTTAGCTCAGCTGGATAGAGCGTTTGACTACGAATCAAAAGGCCGGGAGTTCGAATCTCTCAGGGCGCGCCATATAATTACTATTAGAGTAATTATAAAGTGTGCCGGCGTGGCGGAATGGCAGACGCGCTCGACTCAAAATCGAGTGGGAAACCGTGGAGGTTCGAGTCCTCTCGCCGGTATACTAAAAGGATTGTAAGGTGTTTGCTACCTTGCAATCCTTTTTTCTATGCTTATCAATAAAAAACATAAAACGTAACGTGTTAGAAGCATATATAAACTTAAGAAAAGAATTAATTTATAATTAAAGGAATACAGCAAAAATATTTATTTAATATATAACGCATATAAGGACTGAAATGAATTAAGAAATTGGCAAATTGTAAAATTATAAGCAGCTAAGCAGATAAGCAAGATAACGATTAAAAAATTACTTTGAAAATGAATAGAATTATATCTGGATGAGTAATGTTAAATTCCATGAATCTTTTGAGCTAGCGCTTATTAGAAATGGGATTATTTCTTTTGGGAATGTAGAGATACATTTATATAAATTAGATTGCTTTGTTTTAATAAGATGTAAGAAATAGAAACAACAATAAGGCTGCTAAGAGACATTCTTTTCCGAAATCCTTGATTTGACAGATCTATAATGTGCTTTTTTATGGTACAGCCTTATGAGATTCTCTGATACTAGAAGGTCTTAGCCTATACTCGACCAAAGTCTAGGACGAAAAACCGTCTGGGGTCCGTTTTGGAAAATTTGCAAGAGGGCTAGAATAAGGACATAAGGTTGATATGAAAGAGAGGCGGTGGACAAATGAAAACAAACAGACCTAGCGGCTTTGCTGTAGTACTGATTGCATTAGGAGTCCTAATTCTAATCGGCAAGCTGACTCCTTTACTCGGAAGTCTGTTCGGTATTCTGATTTCTCTAGTTGTAATTGGTCTTGGTTATTATGGAATTCGTAAAGGTAATGCATTCTTTGGTTGGATTATTTTATTCTTCGGTGTAGTGTCCCTATTGTCCAAATTAGCTTGGATCATCGTTCCTTTATTAGGAATTGGATTAATCGTATACGGATTTTCGGCTCTTAAAAAGAGACGTACTTATTAATCTAACCAACAGTGTGAGGAGGAATGAACAACAATGAGTGTTTTTCGCAGAGTACGAGATATTACCGTGGCTACATTCAATGAACGTCTGGAACAGGCTCAAGACCCGGTTCAACTGATTGATCAGTTTCTTGGAGAGACTCGCCGGGAAATTGCAGATGCAGAGAAGTTGCAACAGCAGGTAGGTGGGCATACTCGTCAGTTGAAGCAGCAGGTGGATCATGCACAAACGATGTTGATTAAAAGAGAAGACCAAGCCCTTCTGGCGTTAAAAGCAGGTGAGGAGCATCTAGCGAAGTTAGCGCTGCAAGAGAAGCTATTATATGAAGAAAAAATGGAGCAGTACACTGAGTTGTATCAACAAAGTCTGGAATCGCTTCAGCAGCTTGAGAATCAGTTACATGAGTTAAAGTCTGAATATCAAGCGGTATATAGCAAGCGGCAATATTATCATGCAAGAATGGAAACCCTTCGTCTACAACAAAGAATGAATGAACGTATGGGTAGTCATGGAACACCTGATGTTCCGAAGATGTTCAATCGCTTAGAGGATCGTGTATCGGGTATGGAATGGGAAGCTCGCAGTCTTCGTGATCTACGTAGAACAGGACAGGATTTGGTGAACGAAGCCAGTTCCGCAATTCAATCTACTCTGGAGCAGGAGCTTTCCCGTCTAAGACAAAAGCTGAACAAACGGGGAGAGGAGTAATTGTAATGCGCACACTATATCGTTCTCGGCGAGATCGTTGGATTACAGGACTGTGTGGAGGCTTGGCTGAAGCATTTGGAATAAGACCAGGACTACTACGCTTATTGCTAGTAGTGAGTATCCCTTTCTCCAGTGGTACCACGATTCTAATCTATCTTGTGGCATCCTTAGTAATCTCTAAAGAACCCTATACTCCGTACGATCCTTATGCTCAAGGGCCTGGGGGCTGGCAGCAGGGAGGTCCTGGTGGTTATGATTCATATCAAGACTCTTCGTATAATCAGCGTCAACCGCAAGGAAGAAATTCGTTCGGATCTAATCCCTTTGGAGGAAATTCATTTGGGGGCAACCCTTTTCAGCAACAACAATCATCTCAAACTAATCGTACGAACGATGCGTCAAATTTAGATGCCATGATGGAAGATATCGAGAAAAAGGCTATGAAAAAAGAATTAGAGGAACTACGCCTGAAATTATCTAAATTAGAGAAGGAGGACAAGTAAAATGGGAGTATTCAAAAGATTAAAGGATATCACGAAAGCGTCAGTCAATGAGATGTTGGATAAAGTGGAGGATCCTGTAGTGATGTTGAATCAATATCTACGTGACATGGAGGGTGAAATTCGAGAAGCCGAGGTTACTGTGGCGAAACAAATGGCTAATGAGCGCCGAATGAAGCAACGTCTAGATGAAGCGTATCGGATCTCCTCTCAGCGAGAAGCTCAAGCTGAAGCTGCATTGAAGAATGGTCAAGAAGATATAGCACGTAGGTTGCTGGAAGAGAAAATTCATTTTGATCAAAAGCAAACAGAGTTTAATGACCTGCATGCTCAAGCAGAGGTCCATGCATCCGAACTTCAACAACAGCTTCATGATATGAAGGATGAGTTCTACAAGCTACGCAACAAACGTAATGAACTTGTGGCTCGTGCTCAAATGGCTAAAGCCAAAAAACAATTATCGCAGACTAGTCCACTGAACCAAATCCAAGGTGGAGGCGCAGCGATGGGCTTCAGCCGAATGGAAGAAAAAATCCTGCAATTGGAAGCCGAAGCCGATGTGATGGGTACACCTTTCCACCGGACAGCATCTTCTTCTAATTACGTACATCCTGTAGATGTAGAAAAGCAACTTCGCGTCGATGAGCAACTGAATGCACTAAAAAATAAGTTAAACCCTTCTTTTGAAGCTAAAGAAGTTAAAGAAATTAAAGAAGTTAAAGAAGCTAATGAAACTCCTAAGGAATAGCTCTAGACTTAGAATTTGTTTTGCCCGTCATAGGGTCAATCAAATTGAAACTCTTAAAGAATAGCTGTAAGACGCTTTAAGGGTATGTTATTCTGGATAAGGTGAAGCCATGCGGTCATGCTACCGTTATGGCTTTTCCTAGCTTATGGCATTGATGCAGGCCATGAACCGAATTTCGGAACACATAGGGAATAGGAGGTGCAGCATGGATAGAAGAAGATCGTTCTTGGCATTTTTGTTAATCGGGTTTGGATTATTAATATTTTTAGGTCAAGGCAACCTCAATTTTCTAACCATTGCGGCTCTGTTCTTTCTAGTGTTGGGCGTGTATAAAATTCGTCAGGGCCAGGATACTCGTACAGGATACACCTGTCTTATTATTGGAAGTGGACTCATTTTACTAGAACATATCATGCTCGTGGTAGCTGTAGTTATGATTTCCCTCGGGTTTTTCTATGCTAAGGTGCGAAAAATGCACCCTCGTGGACCTCATATACAGAAACAAAGTTTCATAGCGGGAATGCACTGGGACCGAGATCCTTGGATACTGAAAAGTACAAGCATGTGGCACGTATTGGGTGAACATGACATTGATCTCTCATTAGCGATTGTAGAAGATACGCACAATGTCTTGATGCTACAAGGCGTTGTTGGTGATGTAGATCTTATCATTTCTGAGGATTATGGAGTAGAGATTGAGGCCTTTATTTTGTTCGGACAAATTGAATTTGGTCCACACAAAGAAACGGGTATGGTCAATCGGATATACTGGAGATCTCCTAATTATCATGAGCGTGAGCAAAAAGTAAAAATTATTATTTCTTATTTAGTCGGCGATGTAGATATTCGCTTAGCATAATGAACAGGAGGCTCATCCCGATGAGAAAGAAAAAGCCGGTGAATATGATTTCCCGCGGTATGCGGGATGGGATACTTCTGTCGTTTTTTCTTTGTGCAGCTATTCTCTATATCCTCATTACATATCATTACCTCACCCCATCAGCTTCATGGACTAGAGTACTTCCAGCTACGATAACCTTATTGTTAATGCTTATAGGAGTGGGAGCAGGTTATGGCATTTATCAAGTATATCGAATTAAAAAGCGACTCGATATTCTCACCGATTCTCTTTTACAATGGGAGAAAGGAAATCTGTCAGGGGCTGTACCCCAGCTTGGCGAAGATGAAGTCGGAAGGTTATCCGAACAGCTCACTCGGATCGGCAAACGTTGGGAAGAACAGGTGAATTCGCTTCAAAGGTTATCAACCCATAATGCACAGCTTGCGGAACAAGCTAGAGTATCTGCTATTATTGAGGAAAGACAACGACTAGCCAGAGAGCTTCATGATGCGGTATCTCAGCAACTATTCGCAATATCTATGACGGCTACAGCTGTCGGGCGAACGTTAGAGAAGGATTTCGACAAAGCTCAGCGTCAAGTAGAACTCATTGAAGAGATGTCATCTGTGGCTCAATCTGAAATGCGAGCGCTGCTCCTGCATTTAAGGCCTGTATACTTAGAGGGGAAATCATTAGCTCAAGGGGTAGCTGATCTCGTAAGAGAACTGAAAGCCAAAGTTCCGATGGAAATCCTGCTGGATATGGACCCAGAAATTCGTCTCGTTAAAGGAATAGAGAATCATTTGTTCCGGATCATTCAAGAAGCTTTATCTAACACGCTTCGTCACTCTAAGGCAGATAAGATGGAAATTAGAATTCAGCAGCGTCCAGAGGCAATTAAAGTTTTTCTAAGGGATAATGGAATTGGATTTCAGATAGATGAACGCAAATTAGCTTCTTATGGACTATCTAATATGAAAGAACGAGTGCTCGAGATCGGGGGGTCCGTTCAGTTTATTACAGCGCCGGGTAAGGGGACGCGAATTGAGATTACTGTACCGATAGTGAATGAAGAAAGCGGGTGGACAGAGAACGATGGAGACAGAGAATCCGATTAAAGTATTACTTGTGGATGATCATGAAATGGTTCGAATTGGCCTTGCCGCTGTGCTAGGAACCGAGGAAGGCATTGAAGTGGTCGGAGAGGCCAGTAGTGGTCAAGAGGGAATCAGGTTAGCTCAAGAGTATAGACCTGATGTGGTGCTTATGGATCTCGTGATGGAAGGCATGGACGGGATTGAGACGACTCGTCAATTACTCAAGCTGTACCCAGATTGTAAGGTGATTGTGCTCACCAGTTATTTGGACGATGAGAAAATGTATCCTGTCATTGAAGCTGGGGCATTTAGCTATTTGTTAAAGACCTCTCGTGCCTCCGAAGTTGCAGAGGCCATTCGCGCAGCAGCGAGGGGGCAGTCTGTACTTGAATCTCAGGTGGCCTCTAAGATGATGAGTAGATTCCGCCAACCGAAGCTGGAAGCGCCAGCGCATGAGGATCTGACTGAGCGAGAGATGGACGTCCTTAGATTGGTGGCTAAAGGAAAATCCAATCAAGATATTGCGGATGATCTGATTATTGGTGTGAAGACGGTGAAGTTCCATGTAACCAATATTTTAGCTAAATTAAGTGTAGAAGACCGCACACAAGCTGCCATCTATGCTTATAAGAATGGCCTTGCTGAGTAAGTTGAAGCAAAATAGACTAGAGACCTTATTTGTAAAATATCGTAAGAGATCCCTCTCATATAAAGGGGTCTCTTTTTTTGTTGGCAAAGTATATAAATCTCTCTCTAGGGAAAACTGAATTCATAGACTAAGAGATTCGGTGGAGAGGGTGCTGACCTATGAAGAGATGGATGATGATTATGAGTCTGATGGGGTTGCTAATGCTAGGCGTAGTAGGTTTTGTAAAAGGGAACCCAGCTGCGGCTGTACATCAAGATATACAAATTAAAGCTGCCCATGAGCAGCTGCAATCCATTTTAAAGCTAGGTCAGTCAGTGAAATCCAGTTCGCTACATACCATTATTAAATGGCAAGGAATATGGAGGACTTCAAAGACTTTATCGGAGGCATCTGGGCTTTTGACTAGTCAACTATATATGTCTGCACCTGTCAAAATTCAGGTGCAAGATCATGAGGTATATCGCTCTGAGCAAGTTCATGGGCCGGTGAGCCTAAAGATATCTGTTATGCAAGCGGCCGTGGGACAGGTGTATGTCATTGTCCAAGTAGAGTCTGCAAATAGAGAAGGAAATGAGCAGCTAAGTATTCTGCAACAGCAGACAGGGGTTGTGTTGAATCAATTAGGCATAGCTGCCAATTGGAATGGAGCGGTTCAAGGTCATTCGTCATCTCTGAGTAAGAATGTAAATGTTGCGGTTCAGCAGCTGGAGAAAAAAGCATCATCATTCATACAGCTTCAGGAGCAGGAACGTTTCCAAGACGACTCGACAGCATCCATCTCATACGATGCGCCCCATTTTCCCATTTCTGTACAAGGTGCACACGGCTCCATCGGTATTCAATTGGCAATTCATTTCAACATGGAGACCGGCGAGCAAGAGTTCTCTATCGGTTCACCTCTTTTAACCGTTGAATATTAAAAGGAAACTTGTCCTTCTCTTGTATATAGCTTCCTCAAAAGGAATATGCTAAAATGACATCACATCAAAGCGTTACTGTGTTGGCATTACATTTTCTCCATTCTACATTCTACATAGAAAGAAATGAGGAGCCATGACTGAACAACAGATGAACAACAAACCTAAGACCCCTGGAACCGTATTTTTTCTCTTCGGTGCAACGGGAGACTTGGCACGTAGAAAGTTATTTCCTGCCCTGTATTCCTTATACCGCGAAGGTAAGTTGTCGGAGGATTTTGCAGTAATTGGCGTAGCTCGCCGTCCAAGAACGCAGGATGAATTTCGGGATGATATTTATCAATCTATTCAGGAGTTCTGCCGCTATAAGGCTCAAGAAGGCGAACAGTGGACAGCGTTTGCTGATCATTTTGAATACAAATCGTTGGATATCAACAATGTAGAAGGTTATCACGAACTTAGAGAGCAAACCGAAAGTCTGGAAGAGCGTTACGGAATTCCGGGTAATCGATTGTTCTATTTGGCTTTGGCGCCAGAGTTATTTGGTAGCGTGTCATTGAATTTGCAAAAGGGTGGTATGCTGGATAGCAAAGGATGGCACCGTCTTGTGATTGAGAAGCCATTTGGCTACAATCTAGAATCTGCTCAGAAGTTAAATGAAGAATTAAATCAAGTGTTCAAAGAGGAAGAGATTTTTCGAATCGATCATTATTTAGGTAAGGAAATGGTGCAAAATATCGAAGTGCTTCGATTTGGAAATGCTCTATTTGAGCCTCTTTGGAACAATAAACATATTGCGAACGTACAAATTACCCTTAGTGAAACCGTAGGGGTAGAAGAACGCGGTGGTTACTATGATCATGCGGGTGCCTTGAGGGATATGGGTCAAAATCACATGCTACAGATGTTAACGATGATTGCCATGGAACCGCCAAGTCGTCTGCTGCCTGAGGATATCCGTGATGAGAAAGTAAAGGTTCTTCGTTCCCTTCGTCCCTATGCTACGTCGAATGAAGTGAAGAACAATGTTGTTCGCGCCCAGTATACACAAGGACAGGCTGGGGGCAAGACACTGCCAGGTTACCGTGAGGAAGACAAAGTGGATCCAGCATCCAATACGGAGACTTTCTTCTCAGCTAAAGTGATGGTAGATAATTTCCGCTGGGCGGGTGTACCCTTCTATATACGCACAGGAAAGAGACTTCCAGTAAAGACGACTGAGGTTGTGGTTGAATTTCAAAATATGCCCACGAACGTTTACTTAGGTCAGCGGCATACACTAGAACCTAATCTTCTAGTCATTCGTGTGAATCCCATGGAAGGGATCTATATTAAGATTAATGCCAAGAAACCTGGTACGGAGTCTCAAATCGAGCCACTGGCTATGGAGTTCTGTCAAAGCTGCTTAATTGGCATCAATTCACCGGAAGCCTATGAGCGTCTAATACATGATGCTGCCGAAGGGGATTCGACTTATTTTACACGTTGGGATGAAGTGGCTACAGCTTGGGCGTTCATTGATAAGATTGCTAGAGCATGGTCTGAGAACCCCGGCGATATTAACCATTATCCTGCGGGAACTTGGGGACCTAAGGAAGCAAGCGATCTGCTCGAACAAGATGGATTCCACTGGTGGCCAGTCAATGGTCAGGAAGAAGACAATGTCATCTGGATTAAGTCTTAGACTTTAGCAAGAAAAAAGCTGTGGTACTATAGTTATAATCATAAAAATTACTCGTCCTCATGCGGTATTCGTATGAGGATGATTTGCGTAGAAACGAGTAAAATATGTTACAATATTACACATGACTTGTGGAACGAAGGGAATAGTGATGATGAGTAAAGCTTTGGATAGTATATTACAGCAAGAAGTAGATAAACGCAGAACATTTGCGATCATATCCCACCCGGATGCCGGGAAAACAACGCTGACCGAGAAGTTACTTCTGTTCGGGGGAGCCATCCGCCTTGCAGGTTCCGTTAAAGCTCGTAAAGCCAGCAAACATGCGACAAGTGACTGGATGGAAATTGAAAAGCAGCGGGGGATCTCCGTAACTTCTTCCGTTATGCAGTTTGATTATAAAGGGCACCGGGTGAACATCTTGGATACCCCAGGTCACCAAGACTTCAGTGAAGATACCTATCGTACGCTTACGGCAGCGGACAGCGCAGTGATGTTAATTGACGTAGCTAAAGGGGTCGAAGCTCAGACGGTAAAGCTGTTCCAAGTATGTGCGAAGCGTGGTATTCCTATTTTCACATTCATCAACAAGTTGGACCGTGAAGGCCGTAGTCCGTTTGAATTGATGGAAGAAATTGAAGCTGTTCTGGGTATTCGTTCTGTCCCCATGAATTGGCCAATCGGTATGGGGCGTGAGCTGTGCGGAGTATATGACCGTATGCACAACCGTGTAGAATTGTTCCAAGGAGATGACCATTCAAATATTGAAGTCAAAGAAGTGGATGGCTATGCGGATCAGGTGATCCGAGATATGGCGGGGGACTATCTCCATGACCAATTATGTCAGGATCTAGAGCTGCTTGATGTAGCGGGAGATCCATTTGATCTAGAAAAAGTAAAGCGCGGGGAATTGACACCTGTATTCTTCGGGAGTGCAGTCAACAATTTTGGAGTACAGACGTTCTTAGATAATTTCTTGGATCTTGCGCCCAAACCAGAACCTCGTCCAAGTAGTAAAGGTCTAATTGAACCAACCAATGAGAAATTTTCAGGGTATGTATTCAAAATTCAAGCGAATATGAATCCGGCGCACCGAGATCGAATTGCTTTTCTCCGTATATGCTCAGGCAAATTCGAGCGTGGCATGTCCGTTAAGCATATTCGCGCAGGCAAAGATATTAAATTATCGCAGCCTCAGCAGTTTCTTGCCCAAGATCGGGATATTGTAACCGAGGCCTTCCCGGGAGATATTATAGGTCTATTCGACCCAGGGATTTTCCGTATTGGGGATTCTTTGAGTCAGGGTACAGAAATTGTATTCGATGAACTTCCTACATTCTCACCAGAGATTTTCGCTAAAGTTACCGTGAAGAATGCCTTGAAGCATAAGCAATATCAAAAAGGTATTGATCAACTCACGGAGGAAGGCACGATTCAGGTGTTCAACACCGTTAGTTTTGATGATACGATTCTGGGTGTAGTAGGCCAGTTGCAATTCGAAGTATTTGAATACCGAATGAAGGGCGAATACGGTGTGGACGTTCAGCTTCAGCGTGTTCCTTACCAATTTGCTCGCTGGATTATAGATGAGAAGATTGATGCTTCTAAATTCCGGATTAACTCTACTTTGGTCAAAGATAAAAAAGGCAATTATGTCGTCTTGTTCGAGAACGAATACGCTATGCGTACGGCGATGGAGAAAAATCCTACCGCAAAATTCTTGGAGATGGCCCCTTAAAATAAGCTGGATCGATCATGGTATTAGACAAATCCCCCCTCACAATAATGTGGGGAGGGATTTTTTTTACGAGAGTGGTTGTAGATTCATCGTGCTGATGTGCTTGCTGAGAATTCCGACTAATTCATCTTGCTTTTGACGGTCGATGTTCTTCCAGATGATCTCGAACATGACGCCAAGTCCTGGAAGCGCAGCTTCTTGCGCATCAATCGAACCTTCAATCATGCTTTTGAGACCTTCTTCATCCTGGCCATGCACTTTATGAATAACGGCTTGTCTTAAATCAAGCATAATTCCCACGAACAATCTCCTCCTTCGTAATATACCTTTACATTCTAAAAGGCACATTTTACTGTTCCCCAAACATTCTCTCCAAATTCAAGTTATTCAGCGATTATGGTATACTGAGGCAAACAGATAGAGGTCTCGGGCGGTGAATATAGATTTATGGCAACGAAAAAGCAGTTTGCAGTAATTGGCATGGGCCGATTTGGATTCAGTGTAGCCGATTCTTTGAGTAAAATGGGCTATGATGTGCTGGCTATTGACTCCGATGAGCACCGGACGCAAGCCGTCTCTAACATTGTTACGCATGCGGTATCTGCGGATTCTACCGATGAAGAAGCTCTGCGTGCACTGGGTATTCGTAATTTTGATGTGGTAGTCGTAGCCATTGGTGAAGATATTCAGGCTAGTATTTTGACTACGCTTATATTGAAAGACCTTGGTGGCCCGGTTATAGTGGTCAAAGCCCAGAATGAACTGCATGGCAAAGTGCTTCAAAAGATTGGCGCCGATAAAGTCATCTATCCAGAGCGAGATATGGGTCTAAGGGTAGCGCATCATTTAACATCTCCCAATATCTTAGATTACATTGAATTGTCTGAGGAATACAGTATTCTTGAGATCCGGGCAAGTACTCAAGTCATTGGACAGAACCTGAAGGAACTGAACGTGAGAGCCAAATATGGTTGTAACGTGATGGCCATTAAGCGAGAAGGCAAAATGAATATTTCTCCGGATGCTTCGGATCGCCTCTCGGATGGAGATATCCTTGTAATCGTGGGTCATAAAGATGATTTGATGAAGCTTGAACGGGCATATGCACAAATTTAAAAGCTAGGATGAGGTTCGATGGAGATTATGTCGCCGCAAAATGCGCGCGTTAAACAATGGGCTCAACTATTGGAGAAAAAGCATAGGGATCAGCAACAACGCTATCTAATTGAGGGAGTTCATCTTGTAAAAGAAGCGCTGGAGAACGGTGCAGATGTGGAATGTATTGCATTTTTAATGGAACGTGCCATTCCGTCAGAACTGGCTTCACTTACTTCGGCTTCTTTAGCAATAGAATGGATTGGTGTATCCGAAGCGGTTATCGCCAAATGTAGTGATACGAAGACGCCACAGCCCGTCTTTGCGGTAGTGCGCAAGCATCCTTCAACCCTACTCGCGCAGCTGCTCAAGCACAAAAACAGTCTGGTTATCGTACTGGACGGTGTCCAAGATCCAGGGAATGTAGGTACCATCATTCGTACAGCGGATGCTGCAGGGGCTCATGGGGTCATCGTGGGACGAGGAAGTGCTGACGTATACAGCCCTAAGACCCTTCGGTCTACAATGGGATCTGTATTTCATATCCCTATTGTAGAGGGGGATCTTTCTGAGATACTCCCTATGGCACAGGATCAGGGAATACGGCTAGCGGGGACAAGCTTGCAGTCGGCTTCCCTATGTTATGAGTATGATTTCAGCGAATCGGTCTGGTTAGTATTCGGGAACGAAGCCCAAGGGCTCTCGGGAACCGTGGAAGCCTTGCTGGACGATGCATTGATTATCCCGATGAAAGGGAAATCAGAATCTCTAAATGTGGCGATGGCAGCCTCCGTACTGCTGTATGAAGCGCTGCGGCAGCGGGAATATAGACGGTGATTTAACTATTTTAGAGATCCAGCGAAGTGCTGGGTCTTTTTGCTTTTAAGAAAATTAGATCAATGCAGTAGGGACAGCTTAGGGCTCAAAACCTCGTTGACTTACAAATACCCGATTCTCAGGAAATACTGTTTTCATTCGTTCTAGCACCTGAAGGTAAGCCTGCGGATGATACCATTCCTCAAGATGAGCTTGTTCGTAAATAGATTGAATGCCAAGGTTACGAGTTCTTCTCCCGCCACTGCCATCTCCCATAAAATAATCGTCAATACACACTCGTTCCGTGACGGCGTAAAGCGTATGAGCAAAATTATCTGTACTAGGGAGGATAGGAGCTACTGTCGCTTGAGTAGGAATACCAGCTTCTTTGAGTAGTTTTAGCGTATGGATGCGTGCAGCAATAGGGGGCGTATGAGGTGTGAAAAGCTTACGTATATCCTCACGGTCTGTTTCTACCGTCATACTAACGCGCACCCGATTGCCGAGTCGTTGGAGCAGATCGATATCTCTACGTACCAGCGGACTTCGTGTTTGTACGAACAAGAAGTCAGGTATGACATCTGTCATCACTTGAAGTAAAGTCCTTGTTACTTGTTCTTTGAATTCTATAGGCTGATAAGGATCTGTACTGGAAGACATAAAAATGGTGACTGGCCCTTTGAGTTTGGCTCGTTGTAATTCTTTGCGAAGAATTGTGGCTGCTTCAGTTTTCACATCCACCCATGTTCCCCAAGGAAAGCCTTTAAATGTAGAGACAGGCATCTGACGTACATAACAATATGAGCAGCCAAATGCACACCCTGTATAAGGATTCAGAGAATGTGTATAGCCAGAAAGAAACCCCGTTCCTTTATTGAGGAGGGTCTTAGGTTGTTTGTAGGCATAGGTAGGATTCATTTGCGTTCAAGTTCCAAAAGTTTGGTTTTCATATCCAGTCCCCCGCGGTAACCGGTTAATGCGCCGCCTTTGCCAATTACCCGATGACAAGGTACCGAGATGAGAACAGGGTTAGCTCCAATAGCTGCGCCTACCGCACGTACAGCTGCAGGTCTAGCAATCTGCTCAGCAATTTCTGAATACGATGAAGTCTGTCCATAGGGAATGCTACAGAGCGCTTGCCAGACCGCAGTCTGAAAGGCTGTGCCCCGAAAGTGTACAGGGAAAGTGAATGATGTCCGTGCACCTTTTAAGTAATCTGTTAGTTCTAGGGTATAAGGGGCGAGACGCTCGTCATCACGGATTAAAAGATGACCAGGCAAACGAGCATGAGACCATGTAGTTAATTCATCTAGAGGTTGGTTGGGAGAACCGACGTAACATAGTCCTTCCTCGGTCGCAGCAAGGTGTAGGTTCCAATCCTCATATTGAAAAAGTGTCCAAAAGACCGGAGAATGTATTTGATCGTGTTTCATAAAAAGGAAGCCTCCTAAATTTGAATATCGAATGTTTGTCTATAGAACTGCGGGGTGAGACCTGTTTTTTGCTTAAAAAGAGTAATGAAATACGGTGTATTGTTCATCCCCACAAGGTGTCCAATCGAAGATACACTCTGCTGGGTTTGCTCAAGTAACTGTTTGGCATGATTAATTCGGGTCTCCTGAACATACCCCATCGGTGTTACCCCCACAATTCGCGAAAAGGTGCGATGCAGATGATAGGGACTGCCATGGCTAACTTCAGCAAGATGATCAAGGGTTAAGGGTTCGTTATAATGTATATCAATATAGGCTGTCACTTGATCTATCCACTCTTGATCGGGAAGCCTACTGCCGGTTGGCTTGCATCGCTTACATGGTCGATAGTTCTCTTCTAAAGCTTCCTGAGCTGTTGCAAAAAGAGTAACATTGCTTCTCTTAGGTGGCTTAGACTTGCAAGAAGGACGGCAGAAAATACCTGTAGTTCGTACAGCATACAAGAATTTCCCATCAAATGATGTGTCGTTCATTAGGATTGCAAGGTAATCTTTCTCCTGAATCAATGGCATGGAACTTTCCACTTCTACTGAGAAACTCATCTTGGCTCACCTCCTTCTTGTATTATATCTTGCTTCTACTCCAGAAGTAGAGGATAGCAACATTATAGCAAGATAACGAAATTCAATATGTAGCTTAAAATTTTTAACTAACTAACTAACTAACTAACTAACTAACTAGCATAGCAAAAAAACTGACAACCTGAGCAGGCTGTCAGTGAATACATCATTTAACTGCTTAATAATTAAGCTTCATACTTTTTGAAGTCTAAAGGTTTTACAACATAATCTTTTAATTGCACAGCAAACGATTTGAAATGTTCACTATTCATGTGCTGATCTACAGCTTGCTGATCTTGCCAATGCTCAATCGTCACATATTTTTGCTCGGCATCTGTCTGTTTGAACAAAGAGTACAATATGTTCCCTTCTTCTTGTCTGGATGGATCTAATAGATCATGAACAGAGGCTAGAAACTCTTCTTCCTTGTCCGCCCGGACTTCAATAAATACATTCAAAATAATCATTGCATGCAGCTCCTTAGATGTCTGATATTAATGTATTATACTCTTTTATATATCAACTATCTAATCATAAGGAAATTTCGTAATCTTGTGCTTTTAATCGGAAATTGATCACAAAAGGATTACCTGGGATATAGTGAAAGCAAATATAAAGGAAGTAGGGGATAGTATGGCAACGGTAGTCACCAAGCTCTTTAAATATGACTTAGAGGCCATTGCGCATCTCAAACATGTGGATGAAGCGATGCGCGCAGTGATAGAGCGAATAGGGATGCCGGAACGAATAATTATGCCGGACTTATTCTCTGCATTAATCTATGCCATAATTGGCCAATTGATATCTGTGAAGGCAGCGCAGACGATTTGGGGAAGATTGCAGGACCGAGTGGAACACATCACCCCGGAACATCTAGCTTTACTAACTCCTGAGGCCATTCAACAATTAGGGATGACGATGAAAAAGGCACGCTCAATTCATGAAGTATCCTGTCTCATCGCTCAAGGAGACTTCTCCATTCAAGCACTAGACTCCCTATCTGATAATGAAGTTATACAGAGGTTATCCAGCCTTCGGGGCATTGGAGTATGGACGGCTGAGATGTTGCTCATTCATTCATTGGAACGGCCCAATGTCTTAAGTTGGGGGGACATCGCTATCCGAAGAGGCGTGATGAGACTGTATGGTTTAGAAACGTTAAGTAAGTCACAATTTGAAGAATATCGTGCTTTGTATGCTCCTTATGGAACGGTCGCTTCCATCTACTTGTGGGAACTTTCCTAAAGGATAAAACAAAGCTAAAGCGTCAACCTCATGTAGAAGGTGACGCTTTTGTCTTCCGTTTATCGGTCGCTTCCCATCTGCGTAACAGAGGGTAGGGATCAAAGGCCCACTCGGTTCGTCCATTATCACGATATACGCCAAAATGCAGATGAGGGGGGAATTTGCCCTGAGTCCCGGGTGGACCATACCCACTACTGCCTACCCAACCAATAATATCTCCAGGCTTGACCATCTCACCTTCCGTTAGGTTCTTACGATATCCGTGTAAATGAGCATAGTAATAATACCTGTTGTTCAAATCTCGGATACCTACACGCCAGCCCCCAAAAGGATTCCAGCCTTTCACTTCCACGGTACCGTAACACACACTGCGCACAGGAACGCCATTTGGAGCAAACAAATCATTCCCTTCATGAATGCGGAAGCCGCCCCAGTGGCGAGAATTCCCCCACGTATCTCGGTAGCTATAGATGCTTCCGACAGGCAGTGGGAATGCTCCATCGAATAAATTCAGCCTATCGAAATGCTGGTAGATATTAGAGAACTGTGTTACGCGTGCTACTGCACGATCGGTCTGATAATACTTCCATAACCCAATCCGAAAATCATCCTCACTATAGCCGAACGTGGATATATATTTTCCGAGCGTAAAGAGGGCATCTCGGTCATTAGTTGGATCGGCAATCCCATCTCCGGAAGCATCCTTACCGATTCCACCGAACAGCGCGATGGTCACGGGGTTCGTATCTTCCATTTCAGGGTTGAGCCACCCGGACCACTGAGGGGGGACGAGAGAGATATGAATGAGTTTGTTCGGATCTTTTTGTAGTTTGGCACTAGGTACCAGAGTTCGCTCATATTGATCCAAGGCGGCTAGACGATACCAAGGCATATGGAGTAAATGACTATATTCCTCATAGAGATTTTTTCGCGCTAAGTATACATCTTGCTCAGGGGTAGGTTTAACTGAGTCGGATTGCTTTGAGGTTGCCTCAGCCAGTCTAGGGTGACATATTAAAAGGAATAGCGTAACAGACACTACGAATAAAGATGCAGTATATTGTGTATAACGATGGAAATACATATATAATCCTCCTCAAGCAGTGAATTTATTGAACGATAATTATGGCTAGAGCTTCCAAAGTGATTTCTTTAAGATGGAACAAAACCATAAAATTTATTCTGAGTTCGTGAGGAAGTATTTCACACCTTTTCATGATATAATAAGGGTTAACTACTGCAAATTTACCAGAAGGAAGGTCAGAACCCGTTGTCTAAAAAAGTAAAAGAGCCAAAACCCGACTGGATTCGGATTAAGCTGACTACTGGAGAAAATTATCAAGAAATTAAGAAGATGATGCGCTCTAAAACATTACATACTGTCTGTGAAGAAGCGCGCTGTCCGAATATATATGAATGTTGGGCTAACCGTACCGCTACCTTTATGATTCTCGGAGATATCTGTACGCGTGCATGTCGGTTCTGTGCAGTGAACACAGGGTTACCTACGGAACTTGACCTGCAAGAACCAGAACGTGTAGCTGAAGCTGCTGTGAATATGAATTTGAAGCATTGCGTTATTACAAGTGTGGCACGAGATGATCTCAAAGATGGAGGCGCTTCAATTTTTGCGGGTTCTATTCATGCGATCCGTAGTCGTCTCCCGCTTTGTAGCGTGGAAGTGCTAATTCCTGATTTCTTGGGAGACACCGATTCCCTTAAAATTGTCATGGATGCTAAGCCAGACATTCTCAATCACAATATAGAGACGGTTGAGCGGATGTCAGACCGGGTAAGGGCGAAGGCTAAATATCGTCGTTCTCTGGAGCTGTTAAAGAAAGCCAAGGAGATGCAACCCGATATTCCTACAAAGTCCAGCATTATGCTTGGCGTGGGGGAAGAATGGGATGAGATTATTCAGGCCATGGATGATCTGCGAGAGGTAGGATGCGATATTCTGACACTGGGTCAATATCTTCAGCCTTCACCAAAGCATCTTGATGTAGAGAAATATTATAGACCAGAAGAATTCGTGAAGCTGAAAGAAGAGGGGCTAAAGCGTGGGTTTAGCCATGTTGAATCCGCTCCACTCGTACGAAGTTCTTACCGAGCACACGAGCAGGTGAAATCGGCGAAAGGCCATAAGGAAGGTGTACACACACCGGCTTAATGGGTCATGGGGGAGGTACTACTGTTGTTGATTCAGATTAATGGCAAGAGCTATGAGTTAATCCAAGAGAACCGAAATGGTTGGGATATAGAAGCTTTCAAACAGCGATATAGCGACGTTCTTGAACGTTATGATTATATTATTGGGGACTGGGGATATAATCAACTACGTCTCAAAGGATTTTATAGGGACAACCATCCCAAAGTAAATCGCGATACCTCAATCTCAGGTATTGTTGATTATATTAATGAATATTGTAATTTTGGATGTCCGTATTTTGTTCTTCAACGGGTCAAAGATGTAGCTAAAGATCTTACACTTGTTCCGAAAGATCACCAATCAGAAGAGGGGTCAGCAGATCTTGTTCAAGTAAAGGAAGCGCGTCCTCCTGAAGCGAATAAGGAATCAGGTAAGAGAGCTCAATCGAAATCCAATAAGGCAGCTTCAATAGAAGTTGTAAAATTGGATTCCAATGCTACCGCGGAGATCGAGATGGAGGAGACACCATCACAGTCTTCAGATAATGCAGTGAATATACAGGAATTACCTATAGATGAATTACAAGATAAAGTCAAGCCTCATCTATCAATCGTGAAGAACACACCACCGCCTGAAAAAGAGTTAGAGAAGGAACAAAAAACAACGGATTCCGAATAATCGGAACCCGTTGTTTTTCTGTGGATTTATTTAACCGAAAGGTTCAATTGTTTGTTCGTCATACTCCACTTTAGTTGAGGATATTTCTTCACAAAAGCATGAATCTCTACGTAGCTCTCAGCATATTGGAAGACCACCTCGTTGGTCTGAGTGGTAAATCCATTTCTACGGGAGGCTGTATCGGTAAATATAATTTTCTTGTCTTTGGCGTTCCATGCTACATCGGTATCTACCATCGCTGCCAATACACGGGAAGGAACATATAATTTGGCTCCTTTTGTAATCGAGTCGAGTGTACCGCTAAATTTTTGTTTGTTAATCTTTAAGGAATGATTATCTCCAACAGCAGAAATATTTTTAAGTCCTGCTAAGGAAAAGGCGGTAATTAATTGAGCGGTCTCATTTTTAATTTCAAAATCAGGTTGTAGACCGATGCGATTAAAATCTTCTTTGCTAGGCGTGAGGTATTTTTGAACCGTAAGCTTAAGCGCATCTCCGTTAGAGAGTTGAAGAATATTTTGGATGCGGGCTTTGCCATACGTCTTGGTACCTACAATCGTGGCTACATGGTTATCCCGTAGGGCTCCCGTTAAAATCTCAGACGCGCTAGCTGTGTACTCATTGGTAAGTACAACAACGGGAACGCCAATTTTCGTACCATTTTTAATTAACTCAGGAACAACTTTACCACTTTGATCTTGGGTATACATCAAAATTCCTTGATCAATGAATTGTTTGGCAATGTTGGCTGCCGATTCAATATAGCCACCGCCGTTATCTCTTAGATCCAGTACAAGGGATTTCAGACCTTGCGATTGGAGTTTGCTAAGGACTGTAGAGAACTCTTCATCTGCGGTCTCAGAGAAGCTGCTAATCTGAATGTAGCCTACTTTGGAACTTCCTAATTGACCCGTTACTGAAGGAATCGAAATTGCAGCTCGAGTAGTTTTGAAAGTCAGTGATTTTCCTTGTCGTTTTACGGTTACATTTACTTCTGTACCTGCTTTACCTGAGAGTTCTCCGGCTAACTCTTCCACATCGCCTGATTTACCATTGATACGGACGATGATATCACCGCTAAGTATGCCTGATTTGGAAGCGGGGGAGTCGGGAAGTACCGTATCCACATATAATTGACCTTCTGCATATCTAAGCGTAACTCCAATGCCCACGTAATCTTGGTTGATGCTTTGTTGAAATTCGGCAAGCTCTTCTGATGTGAAATACTGCGTATAGGGATCATCAAGTGAATAGATCATGCCTTCAATAGCAGCTCGTATTAATTCTTCCCGCTCTACACCAGAAATATTGTATTTATCTAAATAGTCTAGTATCTCTTGAATAACTTGAGTATCTGAGGTAGCTTTTGCTTGCGTTTGGGTTGTTGTAGAACTGTCCGTCGTCTGCTGTGCCTCCGCTGCAAATGAAGAAGCAGGAAGTAGAAGCAAAGATAGGGCTAAAGTTGAAGAAATAAGGGCTTTGGAGAATAAAAATTTCAAGATGATAACGTCCTTCCTTGATATGAATTAGATATTAAATTACGGGATCTCTTTATCCTATAGAAGTTATGTAATTTACTGTGTCAGGGCTTAGAGATAATAGAGAGTAGATGAAACGGATAATAAATAATCAGTAGGGTAAAGGAAGAGCGAAGAGGTGAATCTTTCCTGTTAAAGGCTGGGCCTGCCATCTGACAGAGCCCAGACAATAAAAGAATTGTTATAGTTAATCCTGTAAAGGCTGTGAAATATTAATCGTTGTACAGGGTGTACACGTCACTAATGAGCCAAGTTCCTGCTGCATTCTTTTTGAATACGGTAATGTCCTCATCTTTACTTTGGTAGGTCTTATCATCTAGATCCTTTGTGGTCTCAACATTATAGATTGCAGCTTCATTGTTAGAGTAATAGATGATTTGTGCCTTCTCGCTTGTAAATCTGAAATTGTTGTCGCTGAAAAATTTCTCAAGGTTTTCTTTGAAATCTGGATCAGCATCGGCATATAGTGCTGCACTCTCTTCAACCTTTTCTTCATTTAACGCTTTGTAATATGAATTAAGTTGTCCAAGTAATGCTGTTTCTTCTGTAGCAGGGACGTTCACTTTGTTAGCCAGTGTGTTCTTGGAGATTACATTGTCTGAATATTCGTTATCAATGATTTGTAATTTGAGGACAGATCCCTCTCTTACAAGAGTATAGGTATTATGATCACGGATATCCGGGTTGTACGCTCCACTTTTATCCCAAGTGCCGTATTCTGTAGTCTCCACTACGGCGGTTTTGGAAGCTCGGTCGTAGGACACCAGACTCAATTCTTCAATTGTAAGCTTATAATGGTATTCCTCAAGATAGGCATCAAAATCTTCATTGCTACTAATAAAGCTTTTTTTGGAGAGGAGCTTCAAGAATTGGGGTCCATTTCTATCATTTAAATAGCCTACGGCGCTGTGAATTAGTGTGGATGCTTCTTTCTCAAGCTGAACTGTATTGACAGGAGAATAAATATTAATTGTGCTTGTGGCACCATTCCACTGTACTTCAGCACCTGAAGCTTCTCCCACAAAACGTAGGGGTACATAAGTAGATCCTTTAACGGTCGTTGGAGCTATGGTGAGCTTCTTTATTACACCATTTACTGTTGCTCGGTTGCTCCCTATTGTTAATTGAATTGTCAGACCTGATTTCTTACCGGTTACCACTTTGGTCTTGGCATTCCAGTCTACGGATAACCCAAGCTTTTCAAAGATCGTTCGGAATGGGACTAATGTCGTTCCCGATTGGGTAAAGGGAGCACCAGAAGGGAAAGTAAGCTTTGTACCATCCATATATACTTGAATCGGCTTGGATGCAGCTTGCGCAGGGAGAACTAGGGTGAAGGACAAGATCATAACGGTTAATACGGTTAAAAGACGTTTCATTGCATAACACTCCTTAATCTAGATGATTTCTTTGGAAGAACTAGATAGGTTATACCATCGTAGATATATATTGTCTAATGTTTTTTTGGACAAGGTTGTAAAAAAAACCAACTATGCTCAACGCATAATTGGTTTTTGGAGTAATCTTTTCTGTTAACTAAGAAAAGCATTGCGCACTCGATTCCAAAAAGGGAAAGGGCGATAACGAATAAAACTTACTTTTTGCTTAGCCACTTGGCAGCGAATTGAAATTAAATCATCCACCGAGATATTAATATGATCTAGGGTGAGTAGCAACTTTTGATCTTTTCTAGAGTAGATATCACTGTGATGATGTTTAGGTAACACAAGAGCAGATCCAGCAGTTCTGAACACTCTATTATTAATAGAGGCAATTTCCGTTATCTGAAGCGCTTCGATAGAGGGATGGATAATGGCGCCTCCAAGACTTTTGTTGTAAGCCGTGCTCCCAGCAGGGGTAGATACACAAATCCCGTCTCCCCGGAACATTTCGAATTGTTGATCGTTGATGTCTACTTGTGCGACAACAGTGCCGTCTATACCCTTTAACGTAAACTCATTCAAGCAAATATAGGAGGATGAACCTGACTTTTTATGTACCTGTAGATCGATTAACGGATAATTGACAATCCGAGGGCGAGGTTGATTCGGAACAGCATGTCCATTCATTAACTGAATGAGCTCAGGAATCTCATTCGCTTTCCAGTCAGCATAAAATCCCAAGTGCCCTGTATGAACGCCTACAAAAGCGATGGATGGAATGCGATCGATAAAGGTATGGAAGGCATGAAGCATAGTGCCATCTCCACCAATGGAAATCACAATTTCGGGAGATTCTGCATCCATTTCAAACCCATTCTCCGCAGCTAGCTTATGAAACTGCTCGCTTAAATCGACAGATAGTTGATCTCCGCGGTCAAGAACGTAATATCTCAAGATGAAAGCTCCTTTGTCTGTGTCTTGTACCGATCATAATCAATTACGGCACAGAAAACAATGTTCATTTGTGTGAGGAGCCTTTTCGATTGGACCAAGTTCGCTGTATGAAATAAAAACTAAAGGACAATATAAGAAGTACCAAAGCTATTTGCAGACAGAGTGTTAAGCTTGACGGAACCTCTGACCAAGCGGGATGGTGCCAGACCGACAATGTGGACTGGAAGACGGGATGTTGATCTGGTCCTGTAAAAGGCCAAAGGAAGAATACTATAACAAATGCGAATATCCCATGAATCAATCGGGCTATAACAAAAGGTAAATATCTGAGGTCTGTAGCATTTAGAATACTTAATATTTGAGCATGTACGGATAGACCAGCCCAAGATAGCACAAAGGCAGCAGCAGCTACTTTGTAGACTAAGGGGATTCCAGCGGGTACTGTAGCAGCAGCTTGAGCACCTAAAGTCACCTCGAAGGTCCCTCCTACGAAAGGCTCGGCTAATTGTGAGGGCAGCCCCATGGCTAATAATGCTTGTCCAATGCCTTGATAAAGAATAGTCATCATACCTGAGACGCGTAGCACCTCAAGCAGGACACAAAATACGACAACCAATCCACCTACTACGGTCATTAATGATAAGGCTGAGGTCACCGCTTGCTTCAGCATTTCACCGAGACTTCGTCCATCTAAAATTCTAGCTTGATGCATGGCATGTATAGCTTTACGCATACTGAAGCCGCTCCGTTTGTAGCTGGTTTGGGGACTAGGCGCCGCATTTTTGGCATGGAACCTCATCAAAAGTCCTACGAGGATCGCACTACCATAGTGAGCGAGCGCAAGGGTGCCGGCCAATTCGGCGTTGTGAAAGAAGCCTACAGCTACAGCACCGATTAGGAAGATCGGATCTGATGTAGTGGTAAAAGCTACTAAACGTTCACCTTCTTCACGGGTGAGCAATTGTTGTTCTCTAAGTTTGGCTGTAAGTTTGGCGCTAACAGGATACCCGGAAGCGAAACTCATGGCAGCAACGAACCCTCCACTACCTGGGATACGGAACAGCGGCTTCATTAAAGGGTCCATGAGCATGCCTGCAAAATGTACAATGCCAAAGCCCAGCATTAGTTCAGATAGGATGAAAAAAGGAAATAGAGAAGGGAAGAGAACGTCCCACCATATCGCTAATCCACGTTCTCCAGCTTGCCAAGCTGTATGAGGGTAAGACAGCATAAGTATAAATAATATAGTCAAGAGGATCAGAAGTAGCGGGACATTCCATTTTCTCATGAATACACTCACCGCCCAGATTACAGTTCATTCACTTTAATGTGTACTCTAAACCTATGATATAAAATGGACAATCATTCCAAAAAAATGAAGTAAGCGATTACAATAATACTGTTTTTTTTGTAGGGTTATGCTAAAATATAAACAAGATGCGCTTGACCTTTCGGCTTGAAATCATTCATATGGATGGAGTGAAGGATATGAGTTTTGTCGCCGGTGTTCTCGTATGCGCCTTTGTATATGTAATTCGCGCTTCCCTTGTCCACTCCGGTGAAGAGGACTGGCGCAGCTACTAATTCATTATAAAACAGGCTATGACGCTAACGAGATGTAGCGTCTTTTTTTGTTCAACCATATTTAATTTTGTTATAATGATGTCATTACACAGGGAGGTTGGCGAAAAGCACCATGAATATGAATCCGAGTCTGAGTATATATGATAATTTGGGAGGAGAAGAGGTTCTTCGTAAGTTAGTGGAAGCTTTTTATCCAAGGGTTCAGGCCCATCCCTTATTAGCACCCCTTTTTCCGGAAGATATTTATCCTGTGATGGAGAAACAATTTATGTTCTTATCGCAGTTTTTTGGAGGGCCCTCGCTATTTTCTGATGAATATGGTCACCCCATGATGCGGGCGCGTCATCTACCGTTTCCGATCACGCCAGAGCGAGCTGAGGCTTGGTTAAGCTGTATGCAAGCGGCATTGGAAGAGATCGGGATTGACGATCCATTAAAAACATTCATCGTACAGCGATTATCAGGACCCGCAAATCATTTTGTAAATACGCAGTTTTGAACCAAAGAGGAGAAGTGTTATTTTGGAATTGCAGCCGCTGTATACTATTCAGGTCCATTGTCTTCAATGTGAAGAGCCGTTTATGACCTCGCGTGTTCGTCCAAGCTTTAAGCGCGCTGTACGTACCGATGCAGATTTTTGTCGTTATTATGCCAAAGACAATCCTGATTTTTATGTAGTTAGAGTATGCCCTTTTTGTGGTTTTGCTTTTACGGAGAATTTCGAAGAACGTCTTAACGATAATCAGCGTTCCACCTTCCGCAATCAACTTGGAGGACGCCTTGCACTTAGGGATTTCGGCGGTGAACGCCTTTGGCAAAATGCACTAGAGACTTATCAATTAGGACTACTCTGTGCACAAACCATCGGCGAGAAAGAGCGAATTATAGCTAGTATGCTGCATCACATTGCTTGGTTATATCGATATAAGGATCAATCTGAGCAGGAGCAGCGTTTCCTTACCTACAGCCTAGATGCGTACATACTTGTATATGAAAAAGAAGGCGTGGGAGCAAACGACGCGAAGCTCATGTATTTTATTGGGGAGTTAAGTCGTAGACTAGGCAAGTATAATGATGCTGTGCGTTGGTTCTCACGTGTAATTAATGATACGAAGATTATGGATGCCGCTATGATTCGGCAATCTAGAGAGCAATGGTCCGTGCTCCGAGAGGATATGCAAGCAGCTAAGCTTGCTGTACCTGATGAATTAAAAATTGAACCAAAATAAAGCTAAGAAGGATGTCATAGACGGAGCATCTTATGTACAAGTCCTAACTTAGCTTTGCATAGGGACTAATCCTTTGCTAGTGGCGTGGAATAGTCTGATCCGTCAGTAGGTAATCACCATCACTGTCAAGTAGGGTCAGCCGACTATGGCAGCAAGGGAACACGAGAAGTTTCTTTTTCCCTTCTTTTACACTTTGGATTTCATGAATCTTCATAGGAATAAGTACATTTTCTGCATTACAAAAGGGACAGGAAGGTACATATACATCTCCCATCATAATGTCATAAGGAAGTGTCCGTTCAAAAGGGATCATGATTGTTGGTTCTTATCGGTCTCGTTAGCGAGTTCACCGATTTTTTGTAACAGAATGTGCTGAGGCATATGCATCAGACTTTCTATGGGTACGCCAAGCTTCTTGGATAATTTGACCGCTGTGTCAGCAGAAATTTGTAAGGGTTTCATAGTGTGTTCCTCCTGTTTGCCCCGGGTGGGCTATATATTAGTTATACACCGTACATTACCACATTGAAAGGATGAGAAACATGTCACAATTAAAATTACCAGTATCCCTTACATGGGACTTAGATTCTGTATTCCCAGGAGGATCATCTTCTCTAGAACTTAAGTCTTTTATTGATACCTTAGAGCAAGATATCAAGGAGCTTGAAGACCAAGTGAAGACCCTTGCCGCCCCTACTTCGGTTGAAGGAACGAAATCTCTGGACCTATTTATCCAGAATTTGCAAAGCGTGTACACGCGCGCATTTGAAGGGGGAAGTTTCATTGGGTGCTTGGCCTCTCAGGATCAAGATGACAAGAAAGCGATACAATTATCGGGTAAAGTAACGTCATTAGATGCTCGTTTGCAAAGCTTAGTCACAGTTTTTGATAGTGTTCTCAGTGCAACGGAGGATAGTGTGTTCAATGCTTGGATCCAGCGTGAAGATGTTGCTCCCATTGCATTCGTATTAACAGAAAGCCGTGAGAAAACACGGGAAAAACTTCCTCCTGAGCAAGAAAGTCTAGTGTTAGAGTTAGCCGTCGATGGTTACCATGGGTGGAGCGAGCATTATGATACGATTGTGAGCAAAGTGAAGATTCCATTTACTAACGAAGATGGGGAAGAAGTTATACTATCTGCGGGACAAGCTTCAAATAAGCTCGATGATCCGAAACGTGAAGTACGAGAAGCCATGTTCGTGAAATGGGAACAAGCTTGGACAGATGCAGCAGATTATAGTGCCGATACGTTGAATCGCTTAGCTGGATTCAGACTTGGATTGTATAATAAGCGCGGCTGGGAAGATGTTCTTAAAGAACCACTTAGCATTAACCGCATGTCTAAGGAAACGTTAGATGCCATGTGGAATGCCATCATAGAGTCTAAACCTATATTTGTGAAGTATCTAGAACGTAAAGCAAAACTGCTTGGTGTGGAACGTCTCAGCTGGACAGATGTAGAAGCCCCAGTTAGTGAATCCAACAAAAAAATAAGCTATGATGATGCAGCGAAAGACATTGTAAAACAATTCAATGGATTCAGTCCTAAGCTTGCCAATTTTGCTGTAGATGCATTCAATAAGCGCTGGGTCGAAGCAGAAGATCGTCCAGGCAAACGTCCGGGTGGTTTTTGTACAGGACTTCCAGAAAGTAAAGAAACGCGTATATTCATGACATACAGCGGTACAGCTTCTAATGTATCTACATTGGCACATGAATTAGGACATGCGTATCATCAGCATGTTATGGATGAGCTTCCGGTGTTCAATCAAAATTATGCGATGAATGTGGCAGAGACCGCTTCTACTTTTGCCGAGATGATTCTGTCTGATGCACAGGTGAATCATGCCGCAAATGACCAAGAAAAATTATCTTTGTTAGAAGATAAGATACAACGTAGCGTAACCTTCTTCATGAACATTCATGCCCGCTTCTTGTTTGAGACTCGTTTTTATGACAAGCGCCGTGAAGGACTATTAAGTGCTGAAGAACTCTCCAGCCTGATGGAAGAAGCGCAAAAAGAAGCATTCTGCAATGCCTTGGATTCATATCATCCGCATTTCTGGGCATCCAAGCTGCATTTCTATATTACAGGTGTACCTTTCTATAATTTCCCGTACACTTTTGGGTATTTATTCAGCACAGGCATCTTTGCTCGTGCTCAGCGTGAAGGTCAAGCGTTCGCAGACAAATACGATGCTTTGTTGTTAGACACAGGACGAATGACTGTCGAAGATTTAGCACAAAAGCATTTGAATGTAGATCTAACTCAACCGGATTTCTGGCGAGAAGCGATCTCTTTGTGCATTGCTGACGTAGAACAATTCCTTGACATGACAAAATAATAGAATAATTAAGCTAAAGGCGGCATCCGTAATGTTCTACGGATGTCGTCTTTTTTATAATGGAAGAGTGTTGACAAAATATGAGTCCAAGCCTGCGAAATCATAATATTTTTGTCGTATCATAAGACAGATTATCGAACTTTAAGAAAAGAAAAAATTAATAAATATAAATTAATAGGCATAAATACCCAATTTTGTATATGACTGTTGAAGACTGCAAAACAATTGAATATAATAAGTCGTAAGTCCTATATAGGATTAATATGCGAAGGAGTGTGAAAGGTCTGAATATCGAGGATTTATCATTACAACGGCAGTTAGCTATAGTTTTTAAAGAACTAGAATTAGAATTATCGGGATTAACTTCTGGGACTATTTTCGTACAAATCAGAAATAATGTAGTTGGTAAGTTTGGTATTAAGCAAGTGCCCTTAATGGGTCGAAATGGTTCGTTCTCGGGCATGTCGAGTCAAGGGCTTAGTGCAGCGCAGCAATTAAACTTCCGCAATATGGCGATTGAATCTTTGAATTACAAAAGATCTTGGACGCATGGCGAAATCAGCTTTGAATTTGCTTTACGTCAGGATATGGTCGTTGTAGATGCAACGATGGAATCCAACTATAACATGGCTAATCTCATGATTCGGTATACTAAAGCAAGTACATATCAGAAAGTAAATAAAGAATTATCATAACTTTTTTCCTAGATAGTAATCTAGAGCTCCCCCCAATAGATCGTACAAAAACCCCGATAAAAGGATACTTTCATCCTTGTCCGGGTTTTTTTGGGTAAAAAAAAGCCGGATTACAGGGTATCCAGGAATCCGGGTAAAAATGTAGAGAAGGTGTCTCTGCGAAGTTGTATATATTTGGTCTGCGCTTCTTTGCGAACCTGAATTAATTGAGCTTCTCTTAGTGTACGAAAATGATAAGAAGCATTAGATTTCGAGGCTTCACAAGTCTCCCCCACGTCTCCGCAGCTCAGTTCAGTTGCACTATCTCTTAATGTGCGAATAATCTGCAGCCGGGTCGGGTCAGCAAGAGCTTTGAGCATTTGGACTCGAGTGTCATCCGTCATAAGTTGTTGTTCAATAGTCATATAATAATCATAATAAAATGAGGGGGATTGTCAAGGGCTGTATACAGTGGTTGAAGAATAACTAAAATTACAACACATAAAAAAACAAGCAGCTCGCTTTGGCGAACTGCTTGCTGTTGCTTCGATGAGGAGAGAACGCAAATTATAGGTTAGAACGACCTGATAATTGCTGTTCTGCGATTTGTACCAGACGTTTTGTGATATAGCCCCCTAGGGAACCTGTCTCACGGGAAGTATAGTTACCGTAGTAACCATCTTGAGGAATTGTTACGCCCAATTCTTGAGCTGCCTCATATTTCAATTGCTGAAGAGCAGCATTTGCTTGAGGTACTACCAAATTGTTAGAGCGGCTTCCGCGACCTTGGTTTTGACCTGCCATGTGTTTGTCACCTCCTCGTCCTTTGTGATGTTAGTATGGTTCAAGACTCACAAAATATGCGTCATTCATAGCACGTAAAAGGGTGGTAATTATTACAATCTCTTGACATAGAGACAACAAAAAAAAGGTATCCAGATTCGGATACCTTATCTCATTTCTTTTAACGAGTGGGATGTTCAATATGAAGATCTACGACAAGTTCAATTTGTTGCTCAGGTTGCAGGTCAATCAAGCCTGTGGTGCCCTGAGGGAGATCTAAATTAGGAGCATTAGGAAGCCAAGTATAAGGCTCAATGCAAAGAAATTGATCGGCTACTCCTTTAGTATAGAGTACCCAATGTTTGAAGTAGGCTGGATCAGCGGAATATCGTATCGCATAACCGTCACTTCGCTGAAGGTAAGCTTCTACGGGTTTGCCTTCAATGCTTAGCATCGTATCGAAATTAGTACCTTCTAGATTTAGACCTTCATTCAATGCATCAAGTTCACCAAGCGCAGCCATGGCTCCAGTCGTTACGTTCTCTTCGTCCAGCAGGAAGGTGTGACTAACAGGTAGACGTAATTTCCATTGATCCGGAGACCCATCCAGTAGGAACCAAGTATGCAGTCCAAGTCCGAAAGGAGCGGCATGCTGTCCCATATGTGTAATCTTGAAAGTTTGAGATACATGTGTACCTTGCAGTCTTAACGTCATTTCTAGCTTAAGAGGTTCAGGGAACTGACGTATCCAATCCGGATCATCGGAAGTAATAAATTCTGTAGTAACTGCACAGCCTTCCTCATCCTCTTCAATATCACTTACTCGCCAGCACTGCGTTCGATGTAGACCATGAATGTGATTGTCATTCGCTGTATTGCGATCAAATTGATAGTGTTGGCCCGCATATTCAAATTGGCCTCTACGTATTCTTCCGGGCGGAATGAGTAAAGGAATGCCGAAGTGGTAGGGTTTTTGTAAATAGAATTCCAGTTCTTCCTCTTCGGGCCGCCGAAGCACTTCGCGATCAAGAACCTTATCTTTCAGTCCGATCACATTATTTCCAAGCCTAGGCAGCAGTGTGACTTCAAGTTCGCGGCTGTGCAATATATATGTATCAAAGCCGTTCCATTGCCCTTTGGTCACTTTATTCATATCGTTGCTCCTTTTCCGACTGTAATCAAGAATCAAATACAAAGCTAAGTCCTATCATAACATTTTTTTGAAAAGACGGTAATTGAGTTTGACAGTAGTGTTTGAACACCTTTATTATGGAAACATAAACTTAAGAGATATTCAATACGTAGATAGGGATAAGTAAGTGGAGATTGGCCCTTTGCAGAAAGTCGGTGGTTGATGCGAACCGATGGAGCCACTTTTACTGAATGGACCCTGGAGTGCTTAGACAGAACAAAATGAGCTAATTGCTTATTTTTAGTATGAGAGCCGGCTGTCCCCGTTACAGGATAATGAAAGGCTGTAGGATGTCTAGTCTAAGTTATACAGCAAAATAGGGTGGCACCACGGCTCACGTCCCTTGCGGATGTGGGTTTTTTTGTGTCCATAATTATAAATTAGGGGGTAATTGTATGAAAAGAGTGCTATCAGGTATACAGCCAAGTGGTAATTTAACTATTGGAAATTATATTGGAGCCATTCGAAATTTTCTAGAACTTCAACATGATCATGCTTGTAATTTTATGGTGGTCGATCTTCATGCGATTACGGTAGCCCAAGACCCAGCTTCGCTCAGAGAACAATCTGAAGCCGTTGCTGCGCTTTACATTGCTTCAGGCATTGATCCGTCTAAAGCTAACGTATTTCTCCAGTCTCACGTGCCTCAGCATGCTCAGCTTGGATGGATGTTGACTACTTTGACGGCGATGGGTGAGCTGGAGCGTATGACGCAATACAAAGATAAGTCTCAAGGCAAAGATTCCATTGGAGCGGGATTGTTCGTGTATCCTTCGCTAATGGCGGCAGATATTCTACTGTATCAAGCGGATCTGGTCCCAGTTGGGGAAGATCAAAAGCAACACTTGGAACTTACTCGTGATCTAGCTGGAAGATTCAATCATAAATATGGTGAATTTTTCACGATTCCTGAACCTCTGATCCCTAAAGTTGGAGCGAGAATTATGTCTTTAGATGATGCTTCCAATAAAATGAGTAAAAGCAGTCCGGTGGCGGGTAGCTTTATCTCAATGCTGGATACCCCAGATGTCATTCGCAAAAAATTAAGCCGCGCAACAACGGACTCTGGCCGGGAAGTTAAGTATGATCCATCTACGAAAAGAGAAGTTAGTAACCTTATCGAGATCTACAGCCAAAGTACGGGATTGTCGATTGCTGACATTGAACAGCGTTATGAAGGACAAATGTATGGACCATTCAAGAAGGATTTGGGTGAGGCTGTGGTTGCATTATTAGAACCCATCCAACAGCGATATCATGAAATTCGGAAATCTGGTGAATTGAAGCAGATCTTGCGACAAGGCGCGGAGCGAGCAGAGATTATTGCCGAACAGACGCTTAAAGGAGCCCAAGATTTGATGGGATTTGTGCCAAGGGGTTAAGGGAACGATAAATATGAGAGCAAAGAAGGGGAGCCGAACTTGCGTATCGGCTCCTTTTTATTAGGCGAATTTTAACCAGAAATAGGGTGGTTCACTGAATTGTCATACAAAGAATGAGATTGTTCTCTTATTGTCAAACACTTCTTGTGCTTGGTATGATAAAGTTTATATCGGGAGTTGAGATGTCATGCATTCCCTTTCCGAATATTAAAGGAGGAAATATCCGCGTGAGCAAACCATATAGTTATCATGCTTCTTCGGATTCCGCAGCTGCGTTATCCTCACCGCCGAATAATACCGTGACATGGAGAGATTTTGTCGCTTTGACCAAACCAGGCATATTACGTTCTAATCTTATTGCAGCTTTTGCAGGATTCTGGGTAGCTTCCGGATGGCATTTACAATATGCGACATTATTATGGACTTTACTGGGTACTACATTAGTTATGGCGTCCGCCTGTGTCTTTAACAATTTCTTTGATCGTGAGCTGGATACGAAGATGGCTCGCACCAAAGAACGTGCACTACCCACAGGGAAAATGTCGCCAACCGTTGTCATGTGGTATGCAATTATACTTGGAGCCGCTGGCTTTGGTGTTCTTTTCGGTTTTTCTGGCCTGCTTGCTGGATTGTTTGGTATTATCGGTTTTGTAGTCTATGTATTTATTTATACCTTATGGTTGAAACGTTCTTCAACTTGGAGTACTTCCGTGGGTGCGATTTCTGGGGCAATGCCACCACTAATTGGTTATGTTGCCGTAACAGGAAAAGTTGATTTGGCAGCTATTATGCTCTTTGCCTTGTTATTCTTATGGCAGCCTCCTCACTTCTGGGCACTAGGCATTCGCCGTGTTGAAGAGTATCGCGCAGCAGGTTATCCGCTTCTTCCCGTAGTGAAGGGAATTCAAAGAACAAAATATCAAATGATTCCTTACTTAGTAGCGCTGCTTCCAATTCCAGTATTAATGTATATGTACGATTATACAGGGATGTGGTTCCTCGTCATTGGGGAGTTATTATCTGTAGGTTGGCTGGTTATCACGCTTATGGGAATTCGGAGCAATGAGGATGTGGATGGTTGGGCGAAGAGAGTATTCTTATTCTCCATTAATTACCTGACCGTCAGCTTGATTGTGATGATTCTAGATACCGTGCATAAATAAGTCGTCTACTCAAGAATCCCATACCTTTTGGGATTCTTTTTTTTATATACAGTATTCTTATACACAATAATGGAACGGGGGACTAGGATGTACATCTTAAAAAAGTACAAATTAACATGGATTCTTTTAGCAGTCTGTCTGGTTCTTGCAAGTTACCTTCTGATCAATACATATACCAAGCCCAAAATCCCCACCATTCGGCCAGTACAGAATTTTTCACTTACTAATTGGGATGGGAAGAATGTGACGCTTGAGAATACGAATGGAAAAGTCAGGCTTTTTTACTTCTTTTTCTCTTCTTGTACGGACGTTTGTCCGCTAGCAACTTTCAAGCTGTCCCAAGTTCAAGATCAGTTGAAAAAGGAAGGGGTCTTTGGAAAGGATGCTTCATTTATTTCCATTTCCTTTGATCCAACACGCGATACGCCTACAGAGCTTAAGAAATTCGGAACCAAATTTCGAGCTGATTTCAACAGTTGGTATTTCCTACGTGGGGACGAGAAAAAGATACAAGACCTTGCGATGAACTCCTTCCAAATTTTCATCAACAAAGACAATAAAGGTAACTTTATTCATGCGGATTTGATTGCTCTAGTCGATAAGGACGGGAATTACCGTAAGTATTATCAGGATAGTGTAACCGCCGAAGACATTGCGGCAGATGTGAGTAGATTAGCCAAAGAATAGACCAAATTTAAAAGTCGGTGGGTGGATACTGAATGTATTCTTCCAGTCCGGCTTTTTCTAATTGGGCAATAACATACTCGTCGGGCGTACCTTCTACTCCGGCATATCCACGTCTTGTATAGATCTGTCCTGCATCAGGAAAGGTATCCTGAAGAATTGCGCGGATTTTTTTGCCGGATGCATCATTATCCAGGAAGAGATAGGTCTCTTCGGTTTTTATTTTTTTTCTTAATTGCTCAAGCTTTAAGGCATTCAGTGTACCGAATGTACATAATATCTGTACATCTTCATGTACCAAGCGGCGGACTTTACTTCGATCGTTCTTGCCTTCGACAATGATAAATATAGAAATGAGAATCACCTCGTTGAACATGTTAGATGTATGTAGTCTAATCCTAAAACATTTTTCCATGCAAACAAAGTAAAAGACCTGCCTTTCGGTTAAGGCAAGCCTAGAAAAAATATGGAAGCTGGACCTATAGCGCTAAGAACGTAGTGCGCGAAATGATGACAAGCAAAATGAAAAGCACAAAAATGGTGCCGGTGGAAGTCCAAAATTCAGCGGCAGGACCGGGTTCGATAATAGTCGGTGCACATTGGCCCCTGCCTAAAGGGTAGGAGTTGGATGGGCCGGAAGTGTATGTCTTTTTAATGGAGGTACGAGAGTGAGTAAGAGCATCAGTAATAAGAATGCCAGAAAATAAGGGGAGAAATAGGTCCTGAGTTGTCCCGCAAGGACAGGACCTGCAAAAGCCCCTACGGACATAGCAATCGATTGCAATGAGAATACGGTGCCTAGCCGGCGACCTCCGCTAAGTTCGATGAATAAGGAGGCCATAGCGGGAAATGTCACTCCCTTCGACATCCCGAGGCAAAGCAGAGATACCGGTAAGGGAATGCTCCAAGGCGAGACCATGGAGTAAAAGGATAAAGCCATGCCGAGTACCCCGCATGAAGCCCGTAGATAAGGTGAGTATCGATTAAGGAAGAGCATAGCTAAAGTAATCAGCGCCCCTATACTAATGATAGAAAAGTAAATGCCCGTATGAAGGATGCCTGCTGTGCCCCCAGCTTGCAGAGGAAGTTCAAAGAAAAGTATGCCCTGTGAGCAGGCTACGGCTAGAGGAAGAAGGTAGAATCGGAGGGGAATTACCCTATAACTAAGTCGTTCCATCGGCTCATTAGCTTGATTAGAAGTGGGTAGGGTGCGACCTTGTTTTTCTTTGACGAGAAAAGCGGCAATGATGCCCGTCCCCATTAAGAGCCATCCTAAGGATTGAAAGGTCATGGAGAACCCTACCTTAGCTACTAAAAAAGCACCGGCGGCTGGGGATATTACAGATGCGAGCGTATGCGTAACTCCATGTCCTGCCATGAGCTTTCCTTGTTGTATAGGATCTGCAGATAAAGATGCGAGTAATGCTAAGCAGGCGGGCGCAAGAAAAGCTAATACAAATCCACTCAGCGAACGAAGGATTAAGAGTTGCCAAGGCTCGGTCACTTGGGCTTGAATTAATAAAATAGCGCCAGCGGTAATTAGGCTGAAAATCATATATCTTCGGCTACCATGTCTATCTACACCGCGGCCAGCTAGTAAATTGCCCGGTAAATGTGTGAGTGAATAGATGCCCATCATCCAACCGATGAATGTGGGTGCAGCTCCAATAGATAAAGCAAAGGGCGTGAGGATTGGATACCCGGCATGCAGATCGAAGAAAGCAATAAACATAAAAAAATAAAGCCAAAATGCTACTTTCATGGGGCACCTCCTAAAAGTTTTGCGAAGCAAAACTGCTTCGAAAGCATAGTCCTTAAGTTTTGCGAAGCAAAACTGCTTCGAAAGCATAGTCCTTAAGTTTTGCGAAGCAAAACTGCTTCGAAAGCATAGACCTTAAGTTTTGCGAAGCAAACCGACTTCTGAAGCAAACGGACGACTCATATGATTTACTTGTACGTGTAAAAGGACAAACATATGCTATTTTTTATTCTATTTGTGAGAGTAATATGGATAATTAGGCCTAGCCAAGGGGTTAAGTTAACAATGGGATGGGCCATCATGTATAATAAAGGATAATGAAATGGTTTAACCGGAAGGATCCAACCTATTAAATGCTTAGGAGTGTTATAACGAATGGATGTACAAGTATGGATGGATTTCTTTAAGCAAAACTGGCTGCTGTTCGTCGTGGCTCTTGTAGTGCTGTTGCTCATCGCAAATTTAGTTAAGACCATGGTGAAGTGGGGGTTGATCTTAGTCATTGTAGCGTTTCTTGTCATCTATAGCGGGATCTCGCTGAAGGACTTAGGACAGGTAGCCTCTACACTTACACAGGAGACGACAAGTGCAGTCAAGAACGAAGCGATCAAAATGATGCAAAGCGAAGCTAAGGATGCGAAGCTGACTACAAATCAGGATGGAAGTTTTGTAATTACCTCACCGAATCTTAAAGTAAGCGGACATGCTAATGAGGATAAAGTAAAAGTGGAATTCCGAGGAGTCTCGCTGGGACAATGGAGTAGAAGTGATGCATTAAATGTTTTTATTCAGCAAGCCAAACAAAACTATTAACATAGACATCAATGTAACGAGAGAGGAGACCTCATTACGTGCCTGAATGGATGCAACATGTGCAGGATTACAACTTAGTTAACCTTCTGTTTATTATCATATTGTTGATCTCTGTACTGCAAGGTGTGGCGAGGGGAGCGTCACGCTCAGCGGGAAGACTTGTCTCGCTAATTAGTGGGGGACTGATGACACTAGTGAGTTTAGCTATGGCTATTCCCCTTGCTTTATGGCTATCTCCCAAACTGCAGTTATGGTTGTCCGAGATCGTATTGCCTAATCGGGATCTTAGTCAGTGGGAACAGATATACTATACGTTAATTACAGCTGTTCGAGAATTCCCATTAATGCGTTTTGCCGTTGTATTTATCGTAGGATATTGGTTGATTCGCTCTATACTAGGAATTGGGGCTGCTGTATTCTTTGGACGCAGTTCTATGGTAAGCCGAATTCCCCAAGAAAAAGATACTCCTTCTACCCTTATCAGTCGTATGACTGGAGCGGGAATTGGGGCAGTGATTGGCATGGCTCGATGTGTCGTCATTATCGCAGGCTTGTTCATTGTAGTAACGCTTAGCCCAGCCAGCAAGTTCAGTCATTATATTGAGGCATCTCCTGTATACAGACAGGGAGCCCAGACGATTATTGAACCCATCACAGGGAAGTTAATTAAAGAGAAACTGCCTGTATTTACACGTAGTGTGGAAGCCGAACTTAATGGAATTATGCAGCGGAAATATGAGATTGTAGATGCACAGGTACCAGATGACATTATTTTGGCTGCGGCGGAAGTGACCAAGAAAGACCATACGGATGAAGAAAAGGCTAGAGCTCTCTACGATTGGGTAGGTACACGAATTGCTTACGATCATCAGAAGGTTGAGGATTATGAGACGAAGCAGATTTGGCATGAACAAACGCCACAAAATACGTTTGATACGCGCAAAGGAGTCTGTATAGATTATGCAAGGCTTTTTGCTGTGATGGGGCGTTCTCAGGGCCTAAAAGTTAAAGTAATTACAGGCCTTGGATACAATGGACAAGGTGGCTATGGGCCACATGCATGGAATGAAGTGTATCTGAAAGAAAGCGACACATGGATCCCAATCGATTCGACGTGGGCTAGCAGTGGTGATTGGTTCAATCCAAAAGGATTTGATGAGACCCATATTCCTGAAAAGGCGATCTAATCCAACATATTCGCAGGACCCCTAAGAGGTATGATACGATAACATTATCAAGATTTTAAGGGTACAGGAGGAACACATGAGCAAGAAGAAATATCAAGACGATCCGCGGGAAATGGAAGCCCAGCAGCAGCGTCATTTTAATATTCGATTGAATCTTTTTTTCTTTAGTGCGTTTACCATTTTCACTGTCATTATCGTACGGTTAGCAATATTGCAGTTTGTTGAGGGTCCAAGTCTAGTGAATAAGCAAGGCAGTCTAACTACAAAAAATATACCTTTTACTCCGCTTAGAGGCTCTATTATTGATTCTACGGGCACTAAGCTTGCCTATTCCACCTCAGTACAATCACTTTACTTCACGCTGACTAGTGATTATACAGACAAAAATGATCCTGGTAATAATAAAGCCAAAGCGGTAGCAGCTAAGTTAGTTGAGCAATTCAATAAGCTTGGGGATCCTTCTAAAGCTAAGCTGACTGCTGAAGAAGTTTTAAAAGCGATGGATTTGAAAGCTAGTCTGAACAGTGGTTTTATTCCTAGACGTCTCAAACAAGGATTGTCCCAAAAAGAAATATCTTATTTCATGGAAAATAAAGATGATTTTCCTGGGATAGATATTGTCGAGGAAAGTGTTCGGAATTATTATTCTGAGAATAAAAATGGGTCACATGGTGAGGCCGTCCAAACGGTCGGATATATTAAGAAATTTAAAGGCGCTTCTACGGTTTTAGATATTTATAAGAAAAAAGAGCTTCAAGCTAAAGATCCCTCACTCCAATACACAGCTCAAGAAGATGTAGGATTTGATGGTATAGAATATCAGTACCAAGACGAACTCCGAGGCAATAACGCTTACAAGACGGTTCCTATTGATGCCTACAATTATGCAAACGGTAAGCCAGAGTTTGTTGCCCCTAAAAAGGGAAATGATGTGTATCTTAATATCAATAAAAATGTTCAGATGGCTGCACAGAATGCTATAACCGATCAGCTAAGCTGGTTACATACGCACCCTGTATCAGGAAAATATCATCCTTATGCAAAAACGGGTTTTGCTGTAGCTATGGAAGTGGACACGGGAAAAGTAGTCGCTGTTGCAAGTATGCCGGACTATGACCCTACGGTATGGAGTGGTGGAAGTATTTCACCAGAGAATTACTCTAAAATCGAAAATGTATATCAAAATGGTACAATCCGTTCCTTCGGATCAGGTCAAAAGGGACAGCATCCCGAATCCGTAGTACTTATGGGTTCTACGATTAAGCCTTTGTCTGTACTAATCGGTCTAAATGATGGATTGTTTAATACGAGTTCAACTTATTATGATAGTGGAGTAGCTTATTTTGGTAAAAATGATTCCTCCAAGGTTCGTAACTCCCAAGGGCATGTCTATGGTTGGATTAATCCTGCAGATGCTATTCGTCACTCCTCGAATACGTTTATGGTAGATATGGTAGGCGAAAGACTATATAAAAAATATGGTAACAAAGGTATTGATCTTTGGGATGAAAAAATGAAGGAATTCGGCTTAGGTGTTGCTACAGGGGTGGATTTACCCAATGAGTATTTAGGAATCCTAGAATATATGAATGATAAGGAAACATCACTTTCACGTTTAGCCTATGCCTCATTTGGTCAGCAAGGTAAATACACGACCATGCAACTTGCTCAGTATACTGCGATGCTCGCAACACGCGGTAAGCGGATGCAGCCACAAATTGTAGATATGATTAAAGATACCAATGGTAACATTGTAAAGAAATTTGAACCCAAACTTTTAAATCCGAATCAAGCTAAGTACAGTGAAACGTACTGGAATACCGTCATTAGAGGAATGGCAACGGACGTTACTGCATTTGATGATTTCCCTTATGATTTTGCTCGTAAGACGGGAACATCAACGCAGAGTGTCGGCGGTAAAGATGTAGATAATGGAGTATTTGTTGCCTTCGCCCCACGTAAAAATCCTAAATTAGCCATTGCCGTAGTAATACCAGAAGGTGGATTCGGAGCACAAAGTGCTGCACCTGTTGCGCGTAAAATTTTTGATGCGTATGATTGGGAGATTGGACTAGATGGCGTACCAAAAAAATCTAAGGCTTCAGCTACCAACCCGTCTGGGGACGGTACAACTTCTCCAGAAAACACGACGACCAACGGTCGATAGATACAAATGAATGGCCATCCCCATAATTCCCTCTGCATAGAAGGAGTTGTGGAGGGTGGTTTTCTATTATAAATTACCAATCCAAATGAATAATAAGAATCAATTTATCTAAAAAGAAATTTCCATGTTATCGTGAAATATGCCGTATCAAAACCAAGCTTACACGCATAATATTTGCAGTAAGGAAACATTATTGCTAATTAACAAGAAATATTTTAGCTAATGCATAAGGGGGATGGTAGAGATGGAGGCCTATATAAAAAAAAGTGCATTTCAGCGTGTCCGTGTAACTCTAGGTGTTGTAGTGTTCATTGTGTTAACTGCTTAATGAAATTGACAGCTATACTTAATAGTACTGAATCAAAGGAGTCAGGTAGTTGAAATGCAACCCTTAGCGTTGTATCTTAACTACCTATTTTTCTGGATAAGTACCTACATTTCAGGGATAAGGGCTAGCATAATGGAGAACTTTATCTACAAGAACATGTGCAATTCAATTTTACAGATGAAGGAAGTGCACGGTGAATATATTAATTGCTGATGATGATATAGATATGGTTACTATTCTTAAGCTGTATTATGAAAAAGAAGGATTTACTGTATTTACTGCCTTGGATGGGGAAGAAGCTCTAGAGCTTGCCTATCAACATTCTATTGATTTGGCTGTACTGGATTGGATGATGCCCAAGCTAAGTGGGATAGAGGTCTGTAGGGAGCTAAAACAACGGGCAGTGAAGGTGCTTATACTTACAGCTAAAAGTGAAGATGAGGACGAGCTAAGAGCGCTAGAGATGGGGGCTGATGAATACATCCGAAAGCCTTTTGAAGCTCGAATTCTGCTCATGCGATCCAAAAAATTACTTAAAGCTGAGGATACTATTAGTTTTGGGTCGTTAAGAGTGGACACTACAGGTGGAAAGATATATGAAGACGGAAGGGATGTGGGCGTTACCTCTAAAGAATTCGAACTTATGAAATGTCTGCTTGATCATAAGGGGAAGATTCTTAATCGTAAAACTTTATTAGATCGAGTCTGGGGTTACGATTACATCGGGGAGGAACGCACTGTGGATACGCATATACGTAGACTGCGAGAGAAAATTGGAGAAGATTGGATTAAAACACACCGAGGTATGGGATATAGCTTGGAAATGAAGCATGAATAAATTGGGCTATAAAATATTTATCCGTATTCTTTTTATGATGTGCATTGTATTCATACTTTCTTTCGTGGTAAATGAATTCTTTTTGCCTAAATATGTTTTGTATCAAAAAAAGCTTAATCTGGCACAGTTATCGAAGTATATGGAACATGAATCCCTGTTTTTTTTAGAGAATAAGGATCTTGAATTGGAACAGGAATATCATGTGACTATAGTGAAGGTGAAGCTAGGTATATCCGTAAATGAATTTAACACGGCTGCTCTAGAGGCACTGAACAAAAAGGGAATCGTGCTTTCTAAGTTTTGGATTACAGAAGAGACCATCGAGAAACTGCACCACAATAATACGGTCCGAAAGCTATTTAATCAGACGAAGCTGAATACGAGCTACTTAGTAACGCTAATGAACAAGGAAGGAACTGTATTCATCATCGGGGATGCAGTTGCACACACGGATCAGTTATTAAGTGCTGTGAACCGATTCAATTTGTATATTGCTGCCGGTGCCTTGCTGTTAACGATTGGGCTGTCTTGGCTAATATCTCGGCAGATTGTTAAGCCTCTCACGAGTTTGCAACATACGGCTGAAGATATAGCTAAGCTGAAATTTAGGCAAGCAGACATACACACCGGGGATGAGATTCAGAAACTTGCCGAGAGTATCAATATTATGAGTGATAAACTAGAGCAAGCTCAGGAAGATCTAGAGAAGAAAAATCAGAATCTTCGCACATTTATCTCGGATGCCTCTCATGAGCTAAAAAGTCCTATAGCTTTAATTAAAGTCTATCTAAGCGGGATTAAAGACGGTATGGATGATGGGACCTTCTTAGATGTCATTGATCGTCAGAACGAGTCTATGTCTATCATGGTAGGCAAATTGTTATCTCTGGCTAAGCTTCAAAGTGAGACGTATCATGTAGAAACATTTGATTTTGTAGATCTGATCAGAAGTAAAATGGGTGAGTACGGAAGAGGGTTAGATCAAACGTATAAGAAATTGCATTTGGTCATGTTGGAAGACGTTAACGCTGATGTACTAGGGGATCGAGATAAAATTGCTATTGTGCTGGATAACTTCATCACGAACGCAATGAAATACAGTGCTACAGCTGAAATTAATATAACTATAAGCCAAAGAAAGGGATGCATTCATTTTACAATCGCAAATCAAGTATACGAGTGGAAAATAGAGCATACTGAACACATTTGGCAACCCTTCTATGTATTTGAAAACTCAAGAAACAAGCAACTTACAGGCACGGGACTGGGTCTATCTATTGTTCAAGCTATATTAGAAAAGCACGATTCATCATATGGCTATGAGGTAGATCATTCGTGGATCACCTTTTACTTTGAGCTTCCTTTAGTTAATTCAGGAAAAGCATAATTGTAGTGATATACCAGATTGACGAAGTTATTCAGTATACGGACAACCTTTGTTGGTCCATGGTATGCTGTGGTAGAATGGCCTTATATGTGTATAAGAAGTTGGACAGGAAGGGTGAACGGATTGAAATATCAATTGCTTGCACTGGATATGGACGGAACTTTACTCAATGACAATCACGAGATTTCTCCGGAAACGGCACACTGGATCGGCAAAGCAAAAGATGCAGGAATTCACGTCTGTCTGTCTACGGGGAGGCCTTTCTCAGAAGCCGTTCCCTTTGGTGATCAACTGGGACTCAGCACGCCAATGGTCACAGTGAACGGAAGTGAAATCTGGAGAAGCCCGCATGAGTTGTATCATAGGGAATTGTTCGATACAGCTATTATACGTAAGCTTTATGCCATTGCCGAGCAGCATGATGTGTGGTTCTGGGCCTATGCTGTAGAAGGAGCTTACAACAAAAAATCTTGGGACTCTTCCTTACTGGATACGAATCAGTGGATTAAGTTTGGATACCATACCGAGAATGCTGAGATTCGTCATCAAATTCTATTACAACTCCAAGAGGTACAGGGGCTTGAAATCACGAATTCTTCCTTGACTAATTATGAGATTAATCCTGCAGGGGTGAACAAGGCCACTGGAATCAAGGTGGTTTGTGAGCTGCTGGGGCTTGAGATGAATCAGGTGATTGCAGTCGGTGATAGCTTGAACGATCTTGCAGTTATACAAGCCGCAGGACTTGGCGTTGCGATGGGTAACGCACAAATTACTGTCAAGGAAAATGCGGATTACGTGACATCTTCCAATAACGATGATGGTATTGCCGAAGTCATTCGCAAATTTATATTCTCTGAGGAGCAGGATTGACCGGATGGATATTCTAGGCTGGATTATTATTATCGCTCTCTTTGTAGTAGGAATTGCGGGGGCTGTGGTTCCTATTTTACCTGGAGTTGTCGCCATTTATGCCGCCTTCTTCGTCTATGGGTGGTTCTTTACCTTTGCACACTTCGGTTGGATATTCTGGACCTTGCAATCGTTAATCGTCATTGTCCTGCTAGCGGCTGATTATGCGGTAGGTGCTTGGGGAGTGAAGCGATTTGGAGGAAGCAAAGCATCCGTATGGCTAAGTACGATCGGTGCAATCATTGGACCCTTTGTCATTCCAGCTTTTGGTCTGATTATTGGTCCGTTCGTAGGGGCTGTCATCGGTGAACTCGTAACGGGATCTTCATTAGAGAAATCTGTCAAAGTCGGATTTGGTTCGGTAGTCGGTTTATTTAGCAGTATGGTTGTGAAGATCATATTGCAAATCGTTATGATCGTTGTATTTTTTATTTGGATTAACTAAGGAATGGTTTGTTAAGAAAGAAGGGACATCGTTTGTCGAAGCAAGAATCATTCATCAAGGGAACAATTATACTCGCTGCAGCGGCTTTAGTAGCGCGTGTATTAGGACTTGTCCAACGGGTTCCTCTCGAGCATATTTTAGGTTCTGTAGGTAATGCATCGTATACGATTGCCAATACTACATATTTATTGCTACTGACGGTAGCTACTGCAGGTATTCCCAGCACTCTGAGTAAAATGGTCTCTGAACGATATGCTCTACAGCGCCCAAGTGAAGCGAAGCGAGTCTATCATGCTGCTCTAATTTTTGCTGTGGTTATCGGTGTGATTATGACAGTTCTTTTGTATGTGCTTGCACCTGCTTATGCTAACTATTCCAAGGAACCTGAGGCCGCAGGTGCAATTCGTGCTGTCGCTCCAGCGCTTCTGTTATTTCCCGCTATTGCTATGATGCGAGGTTATTTCCAAGGTAGAGGGATGATGGCGGCCAACGGTATATCGCAGATTATGGAGCAAATTCTTAGAGTTATCACTGGGGTAGGACTCGCTTTTGTTCTTTTACATGCAGGGTATGCCGATCAGGAAATTGCGGCGGGGGCCTCCTTTGGAGGCGTGCTTGGAAGTGTTGGGGCATTCATTATAATGCTCTATTATTCGATGAAATTAAAAAGAGATGATCGCAAGCTTCAACTAGAAGATTTGGCAATAGGAAATGAGCCTTTGCCTATGGGCCGAATTTATATGGATATCTTTAAGCTATCCATTCCTATTGTGTTGTCATCCCTTGCTGTTCCAGCGGTGTATGCCATCGATAGTACACTTGTTAAACCCTTACTTATTAGTCAAATAGGCAATGATCTGGCAACACATACGTTAGGTATATTAGGAAGCCGTGCACAAAGTATTGCAGGTATTCCGCCGATCCTTTCGATAGCGCTCAGCGCATCGTTGCTTCCCGTGATTGCGGCTGCTTTTGCACGGAACGATCGCCCTCATATGGAGCGGCAAATTACACTTGCGATGCGGGTGTCGATACTTACGGGTATGCCGATAGTAATTATATTGTGCTCCGCAGCTTATTCGTTAAATGCCATGATATTTTCAACTCGGGACGGTAGCGGCATAATAGCTCTGCTAACATTAGGTACTATTTTTCAAATTACGATGTCTACCTCAAGCTCTATCTTGATCGGAATGAACAAAGTAAAGGTATCGATGTTCAATGTTATTATCGGGATTGCCGTGAAACTTGTAGGTAGTTTTGCTCTAGCACCATTCTTCGGTGTATATGGAATTATTGTATCAACAGGTCTTTGTTTCTTGGTGATTACATTATTGAATCTACGTAAGGTTAAGATCATGGTGCCGTTCTCTATTCTAAAGGGGAGATGGGCAGGATTTTTAATTACAATTGCTTTGCTGTATGGCGCAGGTTATAGCTTGAATCAGTTGGGTGTATGGATTGTGGATCACACTTCATGGTACCCAAGAGTGATTTTCTTCCTCATTTGCTGCGTGGTAGGTCTAGTTATCATGGCCCTCTACCCTGTCATGCTCGTTATTCTCCGCGTAGTACGCAAGGATGAGCTGGCTAGCTATCCACGGGTTTTACAAAAAGTGCTACGCCCACTTATGAGACTGCAACGAGGAACAGATGCAACAAGCGGATTGTAAGCCATCAGATATTTGCGGCATCATGGGCAATCGCCGTCTTCAGAATTCCTAGTCGGTGTTCGTAACTAATGTCACACAGATATGGGGATTCTGGCTTGCTTAGGCCATCTAATGCACGATGATCCTGCATCCAATCTTCACGGTTAATGGGTTCATAGGGTGTATCACCCCAAGCTTCAAGTAAAACAGGTGCATATAATCTTTGCCCAAGAGGGAGCTTATCCTTCCCGAGAAGCGTTGATTCCTCTAAAGAGGCAGTCAGCGCTTCTTCTTTGCGTGTTGTGAACAGAGAAGGCCAGTAATCGGCTCGAGATCCTGTGTGCGGTATACGTGAAGCAAATGCTTCGGTACCCTTGCGAAGAGCAGGAAGACCAAACAACAGGGCATATAGACTTTTGCCAAATGATATGCGGGTAGTCAGACTGGTGAAATCACTGAGAATTCGCCCTGCTAGGCGCAGGGGTTGTTCTTCTAATGCGCAAGGCATCCGCACATCCTGCTGATCTAGCATCGGAAGGATTACTTGATTAAGTCCTGCAAGGTTGTGAATGTGGAAGCTGGCTTTGTCTGTGACACGTTGTTGGAAATAAGGCTGCTGAACGACTCTTCGCTCAATATAATTTTGTTCATTGATAATGAGTCCGACCGTGAGCAAAGCACTTCCCCGCTCTAGCCAAAATTTATCCCAGAAAGGCTGCATGAACCTAGACACATGGAAATAAGGAAGCAGGTGGAAAAGACTTCTGCCCAGTTCCCGGCTCTTGATGTATAGTAGCAGCTGCGGATAAGCATCTTGGAAAATCAAAGCATTGCTTCGCTCCAAAAATCGATAGACCGCTTCCTTCGAAGCTTCATCAAGCAAAGGATACATCTGTCCCCCGCGTAGATCGCTCATATTCCATCCTCCATTGCGGGATACCATGTGCGCTAAAAAGGCCCAGTGGAGTTCGGGATAAATCTGATAGCATTCCCAATAGGCTTTGGTTCGGCTGAGGTTGCTAATGTTGCTGGATTGCGTCCGGGCAGCAATTTCCTTAGCTATAAGCTCCTCTTCTGGGTTAAGGAACGAGCATTCTCCCGTCTGCACCATTTGTTCTTCCTTCCGTCCTTGTCCGCTTCGACGGAGCAAATCTTCTATTTCCGAATACACATTTAGTGCAGAGGCTTCATTCCAGTCCAGATTGACACGTTCTTCGCGTAATTGACTAGAAGAAGAATAGGCGGCGGCTTTGCCTTTGATGGTCTCACCTACAATAGCAGGTACTGAAAATAGAAATTCTTTTACTACAGATAGTAGTCCACGATCAGATAATTTCGTAGAAGCGGGTATTTTAGGCATCCGCATCACTCACTTTCGCAAAAATTGGGTATACGTATAGTATCGCCGAAATAATTGACTTCCACTCTTGGTTTTGGTTGACTAAGAATGAGAACAAGTGAAGGGATTGAAGAGTCCATGGAAAAAGTATCGAACTCAGGAATTTTTCGAGTACATACCCAATCAAGTAATTTAGTGATCGGAGTATTTAAAGCAGATTGGTGCGGAGATTGTAAATTCATTGAACCGTTCTGGCCTGAAATTGAAGAGAAGTATGGGGATCGTATTACCTTTATCGAAGTGGATACCGAGCAAGTTCCAGATCTCGTGGATGAATTGAATATTTTAGGTATACCGAGTTTTGTTGCATTTACAGATGGCCGGGAATTAGTGCGGTATGTGAACAAGGCACGTAAATCACGTGAAGAGATTGAAGATTTCTTAAATCGCGCACTCGATGTCTATCGGACCTTGCATGATACAGCGGAACGCAAGGAAGAATAGCCCAATTTTTCTTAGATATGCAACAATAAAAAGACTTCATCCTCTTGAGGATGAGGTCCTTTTTTAAATTGAACATTTTGTCACAAGTGGTTTGTGATAAGGCGCACACCATCGGTTATAATGAAGATGTTACATGAGGACGTACTCAAAATTCATATAGCAGGTGGGGATATCTTGAATACCAAACAACTGAAATGGCTGAGCTATGCAACCAGCTTCATCATGCTGATGGCAACGCTCGGAGGAACAGTAGTAACTAAAACGGACGCAGGACTTGGATGTGGTAAAGAGTGGCCGCTATGTAACGGTACTTTTGTACCGGCACATACTTTGTCTTCTTTAATTGAATATTCGCACCGGGCTGTAAGTGGGGCTGCAGGCATGGTGGCTCTAGCTGCTTTCATTGCTTTCATGATCTATAGAAAAGAGCGGCGTGATCTTCGGATGTACGCTACACTTTCATTAATATTTGTTATAATACAAGCAGGCATGGGCGCATTCGCTGTTGTATTTTCGCAGTCCTCTGCTATTATGGCCTTACATTTCGGGTTTTCACTAATTGCCTTTGCAAGTTCGGTCATGTTAGCTTTAGGGATGCGTCAAGAAGACAAACAGCAGCATCTTGCACCGCTTCCTCCAGCAGCACCTGTGACTAAAGGATTACGAAATTGGGTATGGTTCGCAACGGCATATACGTATATCGTGGTTTACTTAGGAGCGTATGTTAGTCATACGAATTCCGCTGGCGGATGTTCAGGATGGCCTTTATGTAACGGAGCATTGATTCCAGAGCTAAGCGGCGGGGTGACCATTGCCTTTATTCACCGGTTAGGCGCTTTTTTATTGTTCATAGTGATTGGTATAGTAGGACATTTCGCATATCGTCATAATCCTTACAACAAAGAGATTCGCTCTTTGGGCGTATGGGCTACGGTTCTCGTACTTATTCAGATTTTAACTGGGGGTTTCTTGGTATTTAACTTGTACAACCCTAGAATGTATATCTTTGCTTCACTCGCCCATATCTTTGTACTGGCTACATTGTTCGGTGTTCTCTGTTATATGAGCGTTAGAACATGGCAGCTTAGCAGATCGGCAGTGAGAGAAGAACGTATGACAAAACACGTATAATTACACTTATAAGTGCAGCGCCGGGTTTTATTTTGAGGAGGAATGTTTGTGAGTTATCGGAATTTAAGACAGTGGATCGAAGCGCTTCGCAAGGAAAAAGAATTGGCGATTATCGATGCGCCAGTTGATCCCTATTTGGAGCTTGCGGAGATTCACCGCCGCGTCATTGAAGAAGGAGGACCTGCCCTTCTATTCACAAATGTAAAAGGTACTCCGTTCCCGGTGGCAACGAACTTATTCGGCACCCCAAGACGGGTGGATATGGCTTTCGGGCCGCGCCCTGAGCAATTAGCTAATCGATTAGTGGGAGCCATGAACACCTTATTACCCCCAACACCTAAGGCGCTATGGAATGAACGAGGTTTAATTAGAGAAGTCATGAAAGTGGGCATGAAGACGACCGTCAAAGGAGAAGCACCGATTCTTCAAGTATGTCGTACTGATCAGCCGCTTGCAGATCTACCCAAAGTGACGAGTTGGCAGGAGGACGGAGGTCCTTTTATTACCCTGCCACTCGTATACACAGAGAACCCGAATCAGCCGAAGGATAATAACTTAGGGATGTACCGGGTACAGATATTTGATGATCAGACTACAGGCATCCACTGGCAGATTCAAAAGGGTGGAGGGTTTCACTATCATGAAGCGGAGAAGCTGAATCAAGCTTTGCCGGTATCGATCTTTATCGGGGGGCCACCAGCTCTAATTGCAGGGGCTATAGCACCTGTGCCTGAACACTTGTCCGAATTATTGGTAACTTCATTCATTTTGGGTGAGAAATTGCCTATGGCGGACAATCCGATGGGTGGGCATCGCATCCCAGCAGAACTGGAGTTTGCTATCCAAGGACTGGTTCCTCCGCATGAACGACGTATGGAAGGCCCTTTCGGAGATCATTTTGGTTATTATTCTTTAGCGCACGAATTCCCGTTTCTTCGGGTCAATCATATGTGGCATCGCAAAGATGCGATTTATCCAGCAACTATTGTAGGCAAACCAAGGCAAGAAGATTATTATATTGGAGAATTTTTGCAAAAATTATTATCTCCGGCTTTTCCAATTGTCATGCCAAGCGTGCGTTCATTGTGGACGTATTCGGAGACCGGTTTCCATGCTCTAGCTTCTGCGGTAGTGCGGGAAAGTTATTCTAGAGAAGCGTTGGTAGCTGGGTTCCGTATCTTGGGAGAAGGGCAATTATCATTAACCAAATTTCTAATGCTTACTAATGTACCTGTGGAATTATCTGATTTCAAAACTTTGTTACGTACCATCTTGGAACGATTCGATCCACGTACAGATCTATTGATCTTCAACAAAACGTCCAATGATACCTTGGATTATACAGGTCTACATCTTAATCATGGTAGCAAAGCCATCCTCATAGGCGTAGGCGATCCCGTTCGTGAACTGCCTCGTGAGTACACAGAAGGGGATATTGCAGAAATTACTGAAATTGCCCCATTCCATGATGGATGTTTAGTGGTGTCTGGAGCATCCTATGAAGAGGAGCCTGAGCTAGCTGAGCGTGTGTTAGGACGCTTGCGTGAAAGGGGAACGGCGTGGCCAATGGTCGTGCTGACGGATCATGCACATGCAGTTGCTCAGACTTCGAATGCATTCTTATGGACCGTATTCACAAGATTTAACCCCGCTACAGATATCTTTGCCGATGCGGAAGTGAAGCAGCATCACTTGTCGTATAGCTTGCCTATCGTAATTGATGCACGAATGAAGCCGGGTTATCCAGATGAACTCTTTGCTCGCGAAGATATTGTGAAGCTGGTAAATGATCGGTGGAAGACGTATTTTGCTTAAAGCTGGTGGAATGTAGTTCATTGGATAGTAGTTCTTTTCCTAACCGAAAGAGGTGGTACCCTTTGCTGAGAAGTCTGCTTGGAGAGCCGCCAAGGCATAATGAAGGATTGCTTTTACAGACGTTTCAGGAAATGGAACAAGCCGTTCAACTGTTCCAAGTAGACGGTCATATCCATCGGGAGCATGAAAAAGATTATTACAAATTCCAGGTGTGGACGTTGGGTATTATTTCATCACTAGATGAATTGGAGCAATGTACGTATGCTGCCGGGCATTTCCGTAACTTAGTCCACACGAAACTTATGGAAGACATGGGACCGCAAGAAAAGGGCGATTATGCAAGATATGTGTACTTTTACAAAGATGGGTTCATTCGAGTGTTCTCTCTTCTTGATAAGCTAGCTACATTGTTAAATGAGCTGTATCATCTGGAGACGGCCAAGACCAAACCGCACTATTCCTATTTTACAATTCTTAGGCAGTTTGAATACATGAAGCTGTACACGGACCTCGGAGAGAAGCTTCTTGCAATCAAAGAGGAACACAACGAACCCTTATCTAACTTAAGACGACGACGTAATATGGAGATTCATTACATGAATGCCGAGATGCAGGATGACTTGTGGCAGAAGCATCAATCACTTCATAACAAATTGGAACTTGAAGACTTGGATAAGCATTTATATGATCTTACAGAAAGTTATCTTGTGGTTCTCAAATCGCTTCATACTGCTTTCTCTTATACTAATGATTATATTGGCAGGCAAACTTGTCGGAATAATATGATTAAGTGAATATTTTCCTTTGACAAACGTTTGAAAAGCCTCTATACTTGGAAACAGTTTCAGAAACACAACAGCAAACTACAACTCATTTACAATTTCATATTTCTTATCAAGAGTGGTGGAGGGACAGGCCCTATGAAACCCGGCAACCGGTTCACAATAGTGTGAATGACATGGTGCTAAATCCTCGGAGTCGCATACTGCGGTTCTGACAGATGAGAAGGTATATCTCAAATTTATGAGAGCCCTGCGATTCTGCCTAGGGCTCTTTTTTATATAATCAGGAGGGATTTGAACTTTGATTGAGCTTAAACAGCTGACCAAGACGTATAAGACAAGGAATAAGCCAACGACGGCTTTGGCTAATCTGAACTTGTCGGTACAAAAGGGCGAAATATTTGGGGTGATTGGACACTCTGGTGCAGGCAAAAGTACGCTAATCCGCTGTATCAATCTGCTAGAACGTCCTACTTCCGGTGAAGTATGGGTAGGGGGTGTGAACCTTACGTCGCTTGGACAGAAAGAACTACAAATACAAAGACGAAAAATCAGTATGATATTTCAGCACTTTAATCTGTTATCTTCTTCAACAGTCTATGATAATATTGCATTTCCCTTGACCCTAATTCGCACACCTAACTCCACCATTAAAGCAAAAGTTATGGAGCTGCTAAGTCTTGTAGGGCTTGAGGAACACAAAGATAAATACCCTGCTCAACTGTCGGGTGGACAGAAGCAAAGAGTAGGCATTGCTAGAGCATTAGCAAGTGACCCGGATGTACTGCTCTGTGACGAAGCAACTTCTGCTTTGGATCCACAGACGACAGATTCCATTTTAAATTTACTTTTGGATATCAACAAGCGCTTCAAACTGACCATTTTATTGATCACGCATGAAATGCATGTCATTCAGAACATTTGTGACCGGGTAGCGGTTATTCATGATGGAGATATCGTGGAGCAGGGGCCTGTTGCTCAAGTCTTTTTGAAACCGCAACATGCGGTTACTCGCGAATTCATTTATCGGGAGTCTTCAGGGCAGAATGCTTACAACCTGATCTTGCCGAATTCGAACAAAGGCTTTACACAACGTGTCAAAATTACTTTCTTAGGTGAACAGACATATGATTCTGTCTTATCCCAAATCGTGAGAGAAACGGGTGTGAATTTTGCCATCCTGCAAGGGACGATATCCACGATCAAACAAGTACCTTATGGACAATTACTGGTTTCTTTTGAAGGAGATCCTGCAGGCATTGATCAGACGATCTCAAAACTTCGGGCAAGAAATCTGGATGTGGAGGTGATGAATTGAATTTAGATTTTTCACTAATCGATTGGGAAGAGATGGGACAGGCCTGTCTGGACACTCTTCAAATGTTAGGCTACTCTGCTGTATTTATTTTCATTCTAGGACTGCCGCTGGGTATCATTTTATTTCTTTCATCTCGTTCCAAGCTTACCGTAATGAAATGGATGTATGGCGTGTTATCTTTTGTAGTTAACATTCTTCGTTCTTTGCCCTTTATCATTCTTATCGTAGCTATGATTCCGCTAACAAGATCCATTATGGGCGTATCGTACGGGGTAGAGGGCACGATTCCTCCACTAGTGATTGGTGCAGCGCCTTTCTTTGCTAGACTAGTAGAGACGGCACTTCGTGAAGTGGATCGTGGCGTCATTGAAGCGGCACATGCCATGGGGGCATCTACGTTTCAAGTGATTCGTAAAGTGCTTTTACCCGAAGCCTTGCCAGGACTCATCGCTGGAATGACTATCACTGTAGTTACCTTAGTGTCCTATACGGCGATGGCAGGTATGGTGGGTGGCGGTGGACTAGGGGATTTAGCGATTAGATACGGGTACCAGCGTTATGAAAAGGAAGTTATGATCGTATCTGTGTTGATTATTATTGTGATGGTTCAACTGCTTCAAATGTTAGGGGATCGGTTGGTCACCCATTTCACTCGGAAATAAGGCTAAACACATAGATATATGTACGTCCACAGTGTCCTTATTCAAAAAAATTAGATGTACATTGGAGGAGGAAAAGATTTATGAAAAAATGGGCATTAGCATTTCTTACATTAACCTTGGTTGTGGTGCTTGCAGCTTGCGGCAACAAAACAAAAGATGAGGCTTCATCTAACACAAGCAGTACAAAACCGGTTAAACTGGTGGTTGGAGCTTCTGCTGTACCTCATGCGGAAATTTTGGAGTTCATCAAACCTAAGTTGAAAGCAGAGGGCGTGGATCTTGAAGTCAAAATATTTACAGACTACATTCTGCCAAATACGCAATTGTTCGAAAAACAGTTGGATGCGAACTTCTTCCAACATAAACCATACCTTGATGATCAAAATCAGAAAAACAACTTTAACTTGGTTCCAGTTACGTCTGTCCATGTAGAGCCATTTGGTGCTTATTCAAAAAAACATAAAGCCATCACTGAGATTCCAGACAAAGGCATAATTGCCATTCCTAACGATGCTACTAATGGTGGACGCGCACTTTTACTTCTTGCTAAAAATGGATTAATCACCCTTAAAGAGGGTGCTGGCATTTCAGCAACGAAAAAAGATATTATAGCGAATCCAAAGAACCTTGAAATTAAAGAATTTGAAGCAGCCCAATTGCCACGCGTATTACCTGAAGTAGATCTGGCACTAATCAACACGAACTATGCACTAGCAGCAAAACTTGTGCCAACTAAAGATGCCTTATTCATTGAGGATAAAGACTCACCTTACGCCAATCTATTGGTAGCACGCCCCGATAACAAAGATTCCGATGCGATCCAAAAGCTGGCTAAAGCCCTTACTACCCCTGAGGTGAAGCAATTCATTGAAGACAAATACCAAGGTGCAATCGTCCCAGCGTTCTAAGCAGAGACGAGTTGGCACCAAGGTGCAATCGTCCCAGCGTTCTAAGCTGAAGACGAGTTGGCACCAAGGTGCAATCGTCCCAGCGTTCTAAGCTGAAGACGAGTTGGCACCAAGGTGCAATCGTCCCAGCATTCTAAGCAGGAGACGAGTTGGCACCAAGGTGCAATCGTCCCAGCGTTCTAAGCTGAAGACGAGTTGGCACCAGGGTGCAATCGTCCCAGCGTTCTAAGCTGAAGACGAGTTGGCACCAGGGTGCAATCGTCCCAGCGTTCTAAGCAGGAGACGAGTTGTCACCAGGGTGCAATCGTCCCAGCAAAGCCCTTCTCCATTGGAGAAGGGCTTTTTTTATTGAAGGCTGATGAGTTGTAGGGAATACATAAATCTTTTATACTTAAATGGATGAGTTCACGATGAGCTGAGAGGGGAATCCGCATTGAGAGGTAAGGTTGCTCTAATTACAGGAAGTGCCAAAGGATTAGGAAAGCGGACGGCGCTTACGTTAGCGGATTTGGGTTGTCATATTGCGCTGAATTACGTTCACAGCAGAGAAGAAGCTCTTGAACTTCAAGCTGTGATTCAACATAAAGGTGTGAAATGCATTACGGTGCAGGCCGATGTATCTCAACATGAAGATATTATTCGGATGATTGAAGAAGTGGAAAAGGCTTTGGGAAGCGTGGATATTCTCATAAATAATGCAGGGCCATTTATAAGAGAACGGAGAAATTTTGCTGAATATTCTACCCAAGAAATATTATCTTTAATTGAAGGTAATTTAATTGGACCCATGTTATTAGATCATCTAGTATTACAAGGTATGCGTCAAAATAAATGGGGACGCATCATCCATTTTGGATTTGGACATGCCGCGGAATCCAGAGCTTGGCCCCATCGTGCAGCATATGCGGCAGCCAAGACGGGCTTAGTATCCTTTACTAAGACACTCGCGGTTGAAGAAGCCTCCTATGGAATTACGGTGAACATGATTTGCCCCGGTGATATTCGTGGGATAAATAAAGAAAGATCCATCTCTGACGTGCAGGAAGAGCAAGATGGTGAGACACCGAGAGGTCGACCGGGGAGCGGAGAAGATATTGCTCGGGTGATTTCCTTCCTTTGCCTCCCTGAATCTGATTTTATTACGGGAAATATCATGGATATTTCAGGGGGACTCGATCCGATTCGGCCATGGATTAAAACTTCGTAACCCTAAGTATCGCTTGGTTAAATGATTAGACCCTCTGCATAAACATGAGTAACACCATTTCTGCGAGTCAGTATGTATTAATAAGAGGTACTCTTTAAGAAGTACTCTTTAAGAAGTGTTCATAATAAATTCATAATAAAGCAAACAAGAGTCTTGGAATTCGGTAGATCACCGAAGTTCCCAAGACTCTTGCTGAATCGGACGGAAGGAATTACCGTACAGATTAGATGTGTTGATGCTTTATAATTAAAATACTTGAACGACTTCTTGAACGCCTTCTACTTCTTCGAAGAGTGCGCGCTCGATCCCTGCTTTGAGGGTAATCGTGGAACTTGGGCAACTGCCGCAAGCACCCACCAATTTTAGCTTAACGATGCCATCTTCCACATCAACGAGTTCGACGTCACCGCCATCGCGTTGAAGGAAAGGGCGAAGTTTATCAAGAACTTCCAGGACTTCATCGTACAAAGTATCTTGTGCGTTTTGGCTCATATTTCTCAACTCCTTTCTTATTTATTATAGTACACTTAGCATTAAAATTAAATGGCTAACAACGGAGGATTCCGAATGAGACCGATTATTGAATTTTGCACAAACAACATGAATTTCGGTACAGACGAAGTGATGGAGAAGTTAGAGCAAAATCCCGAATATGATGTAATTGAATATGGCTGCTTAACGAATTGTGGTCAATGTGCCTGCACACCGTTTGTACTTTTCAATGGAGAGATCCTTGAAAGTGATACGGCAGATCAACTGTACGATACTATTATGAGCAAAATTAAAGAATTAGATGCCTGGCTGGAGTTGGATATCGAATAAACCTAGCCGAAGTGGTGCTTTGACATCCAGAGCACGCCACTTTTCAGCATACGAGGGACTCGGCCCATAACTTGCCGTTTGCCCATCATACCAAATCCTGCTTTTTTACCTAAAGAACCGAGCGTACCTTTTAGCTTGATGGGTGACAACTTAGGAGTCTCTCCGCGCCACTGAGCTAAGGCGATGTGAGCAATTTGCTCTCCTTGTCCTTCAGCGGCTTGACCGCTAGGGGCAAAGGGAAGACTGGCGCAATCTCCACATACGAACACTTCGGTATATTCAGGAATTTGATAATACGAATTCAAAAGCACACGTCCCTGAACATCTTTGGGGACGTTTAATTTTTGTACCAATTCTACGGGTTGAATTCCAGCAGTCCATACCGTCGCATCCGATATAATGTCATCACCTAGTGTATGAATTACACCCTGCTCTAATGAAGTGATGGTGATATGAGATAAAGTTTGTACTTCGTGTTCGTGGAACCATTTCTCTACATAACCCGACATTTTTGGTGGAAATGCAGAGAGTACTCGGGAACCGCGGTCGATTAGAGATATGTTCAAATCTGGACGACTTTCTCTAAGTTCAGCAGCAATCTCCACACCACTTAGTCCTCCGCCAACAATATTTACATTGCCGTAGGGACGGATATCATTCAGCTCGCGGTAAGTCTGGCGTACAGCTTTCATAGATTGAATGGTACAAGCAAATTCCTCAGCTCCAGGGATACCATGAAAGCGGTCCGTACATCCTAAGGCAATGACCAATTGGTCGTAACTTACTGGATCATCGTTAGTCATAATAATCTGCTTGTTCTCTAAATCTACGGACATGACCTCTCCATACTTTATGCTTAGATTTGGATGCACAGGATAAGGAACACGAAGTTCAACGTCAGAAGCAGTTCCTGCCGCTAACGCGTAATATTCGGTCTTCATCGTTTGGTAAGGAAGTCGATCTATCATAGTTATACGAATGTCGCTTGGAAGCTGACCTTTGAGGAGTGTATTTGCAATCGTTACTCCTCCATAGCCGCCCCCAAGAATAACAAAATTTCTCATATCAATTATCGGATCCTTTCTGTACGGGAAACTGGATTCAAATCAGACTATTCAAATACTTGAATTTCATTATAAAAAGTATCACGTTCTACCGGTATACGACCCGCACCTTTAACAAGCCAAATCAACTCTTTGCGTGTAAGGCCTTCCGGAGTATTGGCACCAGCCGCATGACTGATTCTTTCTTTAAGTATCGTACCGTGTACGTCGGATGCTCCGAAGGTAAGGGCTACTTGGGTAAGTTGAGTTCCGATATTAATGAAATAAGCCTTGATATGTTGAATGTTATCGAGCATAAGGCGACTAATTGCAATCGTCTTCAAATCCTCATATGCGGAATTACGTCGCATGATGTTGGCATTCTTACTCTTCGGCTGCATGGAAAGAGGGATAAATACCATGAATCCATTTGTCTCATCTTGAAGATCACGAATTTGAATCATATGGCGTACGCGGTCTTCGTGACTTTCTATAGATCCATATAACATAGTCGTTCCGGTCTTGATCCCCATCTGATGCGCGGTCCGATGAACTTCTAAATATTGATCGACATTGGCTTTATCGACTTTCATCTTTTCACGATATTGGTCAGACAAAATCTCCGCACCGCCGCCAGTGAGGGATTGGAGACCAGCTTTTTGTAGTTCGGTGAGAACTTCACGAATGGTTAGCCCGCTAATTCTAGTGAAGAAGTCAATTTCCGCAGCTGTATAAGCCTTGAGCGTTACTTCAGGGAATCGTTCGTGTAGAGCTTTCAATGAATCGACATAATACTGGAAAGGCACGTGATTGTTGTGACCTCCAACGATATGGAATTCACGAATGCCGGGATGAATATGTTGCTCTACGTACTCAACCATCTGTTCTCCGGAAAGGGTGTATGAACCTTCTTCTCCTTGATCCTTACGAAAATTACAGAAAGCACAATAGGATTCACATACATTAGTGAAATAGAGACTCATATTTTCGATAAAATAAGCCTTTTTACCATTTTTTTTGAGATTAACTTCATTAGCTAGTTGACCAATCGTCAGCAGATCATCGCTTTGATAAAGATATACGCCATCCTCTAGGTTCAAACGTTCGCCTCGGCGGACTTTATCGGCAATCTCAGCCATTCTTTGATCGGTATGCGGAAGTAACGTTAGGGTATCGTTGGTTAGCATATCATTTTCCTCCTTGTTCACGTTCTCAAGCTTCAGTCGATGTAGTGAGTCTAGATAAGTAGAATATTGCACATTAGGATATAATAAAGATGTAGCTGATTGAAGCAAACCATCTTTTTAATGAAGTAAAGCGTTACACCATCATTGTGAAATTTAGAACAGATTACTACGTATCCATCCTGTGAAAATGCATGACAATCGTGTGACAATGTGGTGTCGCCCTACTATTATAAACCTCACTTTCTGTTCGGGCAATAAGCACAGTTAGGTAAGTCCTTCAAGTATACTCTCTTGAGGGTGCTTAGAATGTGGAGTATACTTAAAGAGAAAGAGATACAATCCTCCTACATTCAGGTGGACATTTGTGTATAAAAAGGAGTTGTGGATTCATGATTGAGATCAGTGATGCAGCCGTTGCTCAAATAAAAGAAATGTTGTCTCAACAAGAGACCCCCAATATGTTCCTTCGTCTTGGCGTTCAGCCTGGAGGATGCAGTGGTTTTTCTTACGGCATGGGGTTTGACGATGTAGAGTCCGAAGAGGATGTATATTTAGAAGTTGCTGACCTGAAAGTGGTCGTAGATAAAGAAAGTCTCAAGTACTTAAACGGTCTGGAAATTGATTATGAAGCTTCCGGAATGTCCGGAGGGTTCTCCATTCATAACCCGAATGCGGTAGCTACTTGTGGTTGTGGCTCAAGCTTCCGAACGAAAGACGATGCAGGCCAGCCTGCTGAAGCGGGCGAGTGTTAAGAAGAATAATAAAGAAAGACCTTTCTGTAATTGCAGAAAGGTCTTTCTTTATTATTGAAATTTAATTTGTGCAAATGAATTCACTTCATCGAAGCTTGTACTACTACCTAAACTTATATTTCCTCCAAGAGGAATGGATACTCCATAACTTAGTGAGATATTTTTTTGTAGGTGACGATAATAACCAAAGGTGTCATATAACGAATTGGTTTTCCAAGTGTTCCCTTCTCTTGGAGCTACTTTGAAAGTTAAATAAGCTTTCTCATTTCTAATCGCTACTGGAGGGTTAGCTAAATCAAATTTGGCTGAAACTCCACCCGGTTGAAATGAGATATCTGCGGTTGTGTCAGAAAAACTGTTCCAAATGAAATCGGCCGGGCTATATAACTCTACTTTATGATTAAAACTAGCCGTATCTTTAATTGGAGCAACGTTGTTACTTAATCCTATAGCTAAAACGTCTTTTCTCTTAGAAGAAGCAGATTTAAGCCAAGAAGCTAATACGGATACTGAACCATTCTGTGTATAATAAGTCATATTTGTTTCTAATTTAAGCCAGTCGGTTGTTTTTGTAACAGAGTCGCTATTGCCTAATGGAGAAATAAGACCTTCATTGAGTGAGGCTTGAGTAGATTCTTGTAAGGCTTCTTCTTTAGAAATCTTAGTAACTACAGGAGAATTTAGAGATGATCTAGTTGAGAATGATGAGTTAAAGGTAGGACGCTCAATTCTAAAATATTCTTCTTTATTGTTAGATTTAACGGGCGCTTCAGAAGACAATTTTTTGAGATCACTATCTTTGAGTTCTTTTGCGAACTCAGAAGACATTCCGTAATATTTCATTACAAAGGCTTCCTGAGTTTCTCTACTCCCCTCATGAATGGAATCAGCAAAGGTAAAACTAGGTAGCAGCAGACTAAAACATAAAGACAATCCTATTAATCTTTTCTTCATTATAAATTACCTCCTATGAATTTGTTTGGCCTCCAAAATAAATTAACCAAATTAATCTATTAATTAACAATAAAATATAATTTACTCATATAATTACATAAAAGTAGCCCCTCATCCACAGGATGAAGGGCTATCTCTATTATGACTATTCTACGACGTGAAACATGGTGTTTTCTCTGGCGTAGTGGGATTTTCTCCCTGTCTCTATGTTGCGAATTCTTACGTACCCCGGTGTATATTTCTCCACAGGCCCACGGCCTATTTCACAGTATACGCCAGCTTCATCTTCCTGCCAGGCAGAAATCATCTTTTGGGACAAGGCCGCAGCAAAGAAATCAAGATCTGCGGTTAAAAGTTGGTTCATACAAATCTCCTTCATTGAAATAGAATCAGAAAAAATAGAATCAGAAAAAATCAAAAAAACTGTTTATTCAGCATTAGAGTAATCATACCGGCTGAGATCAAAGAGAAGACAATGCAAGAGCTCCCCAATCCTTTACGTGTATTTTTCATAAAATGAATCCCGATGGCAAATACGCCAACCGTCACGCCAATAAGCACAATCGACATGGCAATCATAGCAATCCAATAAAGTAATGTGAAAATTTGCTGCTCCACGTAGAGGAACCCCCCATTTACATATAAACAAGCATTACGGGTCTACTATATACCAGATAGAGACTTTTGAAAAGTGGAAAACAGAACGTTAAATCGGGAAAAATGACTATTTTTGATAAAATCAGGCGGGGCCAGAGGACAGACATCCAAGAACAATTGCCTTGTCCCGAGTAAAGATAACTGTATACGTTACACGAGGGATAGGAATTTGAGAGGGGACGATGCAATTGACGGGAAGACAACTTGCGAATAAGTGGCTTAAAACAGAAGTGCTACTTCAAGATAGCCGAATCGCAGCCCATATTCCACAGACGAAGATGTATACAGCGGCGAACTTGGAAAAGATGCTACAGCGGTTTGGCATGGTCGTCATTAAGCCCATTCGTGGTGGAGGCGGATATGGAGTTATTCGAGTCAAATTAAGCGCTGGAATATATACATTTACGAATCTACAAAAAAATCATATCTATCGAAGTTACAATCTTATGATTAAGGCTCTTAACAAAGTAAAAGTAAATCGTCCCTACATCATTCAACAAGGCATTCATTTGTCTACAATTGGCGGAAGACCACTTGATTACCGAGTGAAAGTAGTGAAGGAAAATGGAGTCTGGGAGACAAGAGCTGTTGTAGGCAGACTTGCGCGCCCAGGGTTATTTGTAACGAATCTATGTAAGGGAGGCACGATGTTGCAAGGACGGACGGCTTTGCAGCAATCCTTACCTAAGCATATGGTTCAGAAGAAACGGACAGAGATGCGTAATCTTACTAGAATTTGTACAGGATTATTAGAAAATAAATTTCCTGGTCTAGGACAGCTTGGCTTTGATTATGGCATTGATCGCAAGGGTAGAGTATGGATTTTCGAGGTGAATACACGTCCTCAGTAGTCGAATTCTAATCTGATTTAACGTTAAATCTTATGGTTAAAATTGAACTAGACAGTAAGTTAGAATTAGAAAAAATTGTATTTATTTTTACAAATCCAAGCTAGTTGTTACCTGTGAATAACTTTTATCCACACTATCCCAAGCCAAAACATACGCTTTTCAACACTTACCAACATATTATTCACAGGATTTCCACACCCTGATGTGGATAACAGGAACGCTTGTTCTTGTAAAGTATTCTTGGTATGATGATTTAAGGTAAAATATAGAAATTTAGAAAGGATGTGTGAATATTGGCGACGTTAACAGATGAATTGCTACTAGATTCATTTAAGCGAGCTACAGAGCTTAAATTGGATAGAGATTTCCTAGCGCTCCTGTTGGCCGAGATCCGTAAGCGGAATCTCAATTCGCAACTTCATAGACAACTACAAGCGATCTTTCATTAAAGGGAATCTGTAAGTCCATCATGGGTTTTGATTGTTTAGCTTTCTTATCCAATGTAGGACATGTCCACCTGATATATAAAGGCTTCGCCACATTGTGTGCATTGTATTCTATGCTCACATTCACCTGTGTATTCCATCGTTTCAAGATCGGAAATGAATGCAGTATTCATATAGGGACTGTATGGACCTATATAATCCTCCATTTTCCCTTGGTCCTGAAGAGGGCAATTGCAGTCTGGACAAGCAAGCTTGAGTGGAGCTAAGCCATTACAAAGATAACATATATAGAACAAAGGGTATCCTCCTTCGAACATTTGTTCAGAAGTAAGATACCCTTTTTTGTGAAATTCATGTCTCCCGTTACATTTTTAGATTTGTACTATGTCCGGGGGAAAGTTTGGCTTCCGGATCAACATATACTTTGGCGTTGTTTACAGCGGTTGGAGCTTCCCCAAATCCGACGGCAATTAATTTTAATTTACCTGGATAGGTGGTAATGTCACCAGCGGCAAATATACCGGGAACCGAAGTTTCCATGCGAGAATCCACCACAATTGAATTCGTATGAATATCAATACCCCAATCGGCAATCGGTCCGAGTGAAGAGATAAATCCAAAGTTAATGATTACATCATCGACGTCAATGAGCGTAATCTCCTGTGATTTAACATCTTTTAATTCGACTTGATGAATCATGTCTTCTCCGTGTAGTGCTGTAATTTCGGTAGGCGTGATAACCTGCACACTGGATGCCATTAAATTCTCTACACTGTGCTCATGAGCACGGAACTTATCTCTACGGTGGATAAGGGTAACTTGCTCCGCAATAGGTTCAAGCATTAAGGCCCAATCGACCGCAGAGTCTCCGCCACCGCTAATTAATACTTTGCGTCCGGCAAAGCGGCTCAAATCATTCACGAAATAGTGAAGACTGCGACCTTCATGCTTAACAGCATCCTCAAGCTCCAGACGCCGAGGTTCAAATGCACCTACGCCTGCGGTGATAATCACAGCTTTGGCATGATGTTCCCCGCGATCGGTCGTAACTACAAAGTGTCGCTCGTCCTTTTTCTCAACATGTATCACTTTTTCTTCAAGGCAGATCTCAGTATTAAATCGTTGCATCTGTTGATGAAGATTATTTACGAGCTCTTGTGCCGTAACTTTAGGATAGCCTGCTACATCATAAATATATTTCTCAGGATATAACGCTGCAAGTTGCCCACCTAATTGTGGCATACTTTCTATTAATTTCACGGTCGCCTGCCGCATTCCGCCATAAAAGGCGGCAAACATCCCTGCAGGACCGCCACCTATAATAAGCAAGTCTGTGCTTTCTTGAGTGGGTTGTATGACTGACATAGATGAAGCACCTCCAGATCCATTTGAATAATGTCATTTCTACTTTATTATAAGCTTCATCCTGAGACTTGGAAAGTCGCTCAAAAACGCATCAAATATAAGGATTTATACACGAAAGTAAGCGCTTTTTGAGGCTTAAAATAAGACTTGATCTTTTCATTTAAAGCCTTTATCATTCTATAGAGCTTCTCCCGGAAAATGTGTCAAAATAAGCACTTTTACGGCTTTTAGCATGGATTACATTCCGTACACGAAGAATAATTATGATCATATCGTTAACCTTTAACTATTTATGTGTATAATTTCACAAATAATTTTGGCGATTATCCCAAATATATAGATGAAGCACTTTGGAAGGAGAATACCTAATGAGTTCCATACCCAAAATTGTCATACTTGGTGCGGGTTATGGCGGAATTCTGACCGCTCAGAAGCTGCAAAAGGAATTGAATTACAACGAAGCGGATGTCACACTAGTGAATCGACATGATTATCATTACTTTACTACTCATTTGCATATGCCGGCCGCCGGTACAGATTCAGTCGATCACAGTCGTGTAGCCATTTCTAGACTGATCGATGAATTTAAGATTGATTTGGTTAAATCTAACGTTCAAGACATTCGACTGTTTGATAAAAAAGTAATTTTGGAAGATGGTACCTTATCTTTCGATTATCTTATCGTTGCGCTGGGCGGTGAACCGGAATCTTTTGGGATACCTGGCCTAGACAATTATGCTTTTACAATTCGTAGCATCAATTCCGTACGTCTCATTCGGCAGCATATCGAATATCAGTTTGCCCAATACAAAGGAGATGAATCCCGCAAAGATCGTTTGAATTTCGTTGTGGGAGGCGCTGGATTTAGTGGAATAGAATTTGTTGCCGAACTAGCAGATCGGATTCCGTTATTATGCAGAGAATATGATGTGGACCCTGCTTTAGTGCACATCTATAACATAGAAGCTGCTCCTACAGCATTACCTGGATTTGATGCAGAGCTTGTGGAATACGCCATGGATGTCCTGAAGAAGAAGGGAGTCACTTTCAAGATAGGCACCGCCATCAAAGAATGTACGGAGAAAGGGGTCCTGTTAGCCACTGACGAACTGATTAAGACAGCAACAGTGGTCTGGACTGGTGGAATTCGTGGGAATCGTCTTGTTGAAGCAGCGGGATTTGAGGCCATGCGCGGAAGAGTGAAGATTGATGAATATTTACGTGCCCCTAATCAAGAGCAAATCTTCATCATCGGGGACAATTCACTCATGTTGAATTCAGAGGGACGTCCTTATCCGCCTACAGCACAGATGGCCATGCAACAGGGAATTTGTTGTGCTCAAAATATAGTGGCTCTTATTCGTGGGCAACAACTCAAACCTTTCCACTTCAGCCATAAAGGAACGGTAGCTTCTTTAGGAAAAGGGGAAGCGATTGCGGTGGTAGGACACAAGAAATATATGGGCTGGAAAGCTGCTCAATTGAAGAAACTGGTGGATCTAAGGTACCTCTTTACTATTGGGGGAATCACTTTGGTCCTGAGAAAAGGAAGATTTCTATAATGCGTCATTGCAGTGTTCAAGTTAGAGGGTTGCTGACTAGAGCTGAATTGGATCGGTATAATGCACTTATGCAAGTAGGAGGGTACTTAGAGAGCGAGCAACAATATGACCTCTCCTATATTGTTCAAAAGGAAGTAGATATTCTGATCTTGCCTGCGATTGAGCGTCTAAAAGAGAAGAGCCGCGATCGAGACCGAGCTACGGCGGAATTTCTGGAATCGCTCAAGCGACTAGAAGAAGAGGAAGATGAGGATTAATAGACGCAGTAGACATACAAAAGGGTGCATTCTGGAATTGTTCCAGAGTGCACCCTTTCTTTTATTTTTACAGTTTAAGCATGTCCCGGAATCCTTCATCTGTTAGCAAATTGCCGACATAGAAGTCCCCGAATTCGCCATAACGTGCACTCACTTCATCAAACCGCATTTCATAGACGAGCTTTTTGAATTGGAGAGGATCTTCAGCAAATAAAGTAACGCCCCACTCCCAATCATCAAAACCTACAGAACCTGTAATGATCTGTTTTACTTTTCCTGCATAACCTCGGCCAATTAGACCGTGACTACGCATTAATGTACGGCGCTCGTCCATGGAGAGCATATACCAGTTATCTGCAAGCTCACGTTTCTTATTCATCGGGTAGAAGCAAATATGACGGGCTTTAGGCAAAATCGGTTGAAGGCGGGCAATGACTTCAGGCTTTTGCTTAGGGTCCCCTTCGCCAGAAGCTAGATAATTGCTTAACTCTACTACGCTTACGTAAGAATAGGCTTTGGTTGTATATTGAGCAAACGTTGTTTTATTAAAAGCAGTTTCGACAGCGTTAAGGTCTTCTAAAGTCTCGCGGAGATGCATAAGGACAAAGTCTGCTTTTTGACCTACGATAGAGTAGACAGCCGTGCTACCAGCATTCGATTCTTCTACCATTCTCCATTCTTGTAAAAAAAGATGTAAGTCATCTAAAGCTACTGCACGTTCTTCATCATCTGCTGCTTTCCAAGCGGTCCAATCAATAGATCTGAAATCATGAAGGGCATACCAACCTTCAAGGGTTAATGCGGCTTCGTTCAATTTTATCACTCCTATTATGAAAGCTCTTTCCTCATTGTATCCGAAGTAATCCAAGCGAGCAAATCCTGTCACAATCTGTTCAAGATGTGCGTTGATTGTCCTGGGCTTTTTTAGTAAACTGGCTATAGTGTCTGATAGAGGGGAGTACGAAAGAGTTATGGGACTAGGGTTTATCGTAGTAATAGTTCTAATGGTACTATTTTTTGTTATGATGTTTGGAATCGGATTCATTCTTAATATGCTGATGAAGACAACATGGTTTCCTGCCTATGTTTTTATTATTGTGATTTTACCGATTGTCGTCTATTCCTTATGGGATCACTCACAATCTTTGGGAATCTATCTAGAGTCATTCCGTTTAGTGGATTATCTTACTGCTGTGGCTGGACTAATCGGTGCTATCCTGAGTGGATGGACCATCCAGAAATTGCGTCTCGGTGGATATAAAATGTTTTAAATTGTTCAAGGTACAGCCTCGATTTAAGAGACTGTGCCTTTTTGTGTTAGCCAACTTAAACTAGATAAAAGGTAGATTACTAATTATAGCAATATTATGTTACATAATAGCTTCTACATTTGGATGGTAGATGAACGCTGCCTTTCGTTGTGAACATGTTTTTTTAGAGGGGTAGAACCCATGCATGTAATCAATGCAAGCGCAATACCGGAGCTAAGTGGAATATATGAAGTGGGAATGAAGTCAAGCATGACTCCAAAGATAGCTGTGCCAAGTGGAATAATAGCACTGGCCACCGTCTCCACGATACCTAGGACTCTCCCTCGATACTGTTCGTGGATCATTTTTTGTAAGAGGATCTGCACAGGGATATTGATCAAAATTAATGTTACCCCCATAAACCAAATAATAGAAGGTAATATAGTTAGAGTTATAAGAATTAAAGACCTCAATATAAGGAAGCGACATCCCTATAATAAGCAACGAAAGAAGGAGTAGACCCCGAATCAGAGTGGTAATTACATCCTCCTGAGGTTTGCGAAAAGACATAATGCTTGCCATAAGCAGCATGCCCATAGCCATGGATGCTTCGATCCATCCGAATGCTGCTGTCGTTAGATGCATGGTATGAACCGTGATATACGGTAAAGTCACTTCTATAGCAATTGCGAAGAAATTAATACAAAAACAGAAGATGAGAAGTGTCCAGATTAGAGGAGAAGAGCGAATATATACGATGCCTTCTCGGAGACTGCTCCATATGGACAACGTACCTTGCGAGGCAGAAGGGACAATTTGATTCACGACATGAAATGTAAGAGCCATCCCCATCAAGGCAGAGACAAGATACCCCGCAGTATTGAACAGAGAAAATAGTTGCAGCGGAATAAGTGCAAACAATATTCCTCCTACGATCGGCCCTGAAATATTTCCGATTGAAGAGGCGATTTGATTCATTGAGCTTGCTCGCTGGATAGAGGATAGGTCCACTAGCTTCATGAGAGATGAGCTAAGTGTAACGCTATAAAAACTTGCACATCCTGACATAAGAACTATGGAAAGATAAATCCAAAATAGAGGAGTTCCTGTAACGGATAACATGAGGAAAGTCATAATCATGACAGCGCAACTTACTAGATCAGCCCATATTATTATTTTCTTTGGATTACATCGATCGGCTAGTACACCTACGAGGGGGCTGAGTAAAATTCGGGGTAGTGTACCACAAATGGCGGCCAGCGCAAATTGACTTCCTGACCCTGTGAGCTTTAGAATATACATTCCACAAATAAAGGTGTACATGCTGGCACCGAGTAGGGAAATGAGTTTCCCTATGAATAAAAGCTTAATATTGCGGGATGTCTTTGGTAATGGTTGTTCATACATCCGAAAAGGCTCCCCTCTATATAGGTTAAATATTATTAAACTTGTTGTATTAAACATAGATAATTTGTACAACAAAAAGTTAAAAATAATTAAACTCAAGTGTAGAACTATGAAACTTCCACTCTATATATGGGTGCGTTATACTAGAAACCTATTATGAATTGAAGGATGAGCGGATAATGAATACGATCGGGACAAGAATTAAACATCTTCGGAAGCAGCGAGGAATGACGCAGACCGATCTGGCCGGGGAACATATGACGAAGAGTATGCTTAGTCAAATTGAGAATGGTAAAGCGATGCCCTCTATGCGCAGCTTGAGATTTTTAGCGGAACAGTTAGGTCAGGAAGCCGGTTATTTTCTAGATGATGAAGGCAATCAGGAAGTGGTTGAACTTCTTAAAATATTAGAGGTGTGTGAGAAGCGAAGTGCATATGAGGAAATCTTAGACTGGGTAGAACCACTACTAGATACCAAGCTGCCGATGACAATTCACACAGCGCGTCTAATGGAATTTTATGCTGCTGCATGTTTTTATACAGCCCAGCCTGGTGGAGAAGAGGCCATTCATCGTGCGATTGAAATCTATCAGCATTTCGGTCTATATATGGAGAGCTCCAAAGCTAAGTATATGAACTATGCTCACTTATTCTCTCAAAACAAATTAGGATCTAGTCTGGATCTCATTCGAGAAGTATGGGCTGAATATGAATCTAAAAAAATTGGTAAAGATATCATTTTCGAATTGGACCTATTCTATGCGCAGTCGGTTACGCTCGCAGCGCTGGGACTATTTGAGGATAGTCACGAGAGTATGCTTGCCGCCTTGGCATTATCTCAAGAAGAGGGCGTATATTATTTAACAGATCATTTTTTGAGAATGCTTTGGAACGTTAACTATGAATTAGGTGAATATCAGCTTGCAGAGAGTTACCTAGTAAAATTACGCCATTTTACTGCTCTAACGGATAGAGTTGAGACCCATGCTATGTTGCATTATACAGAAGCATGGAGATTAAATATGGAGGGTCTGTATGATGAGGCTTATACTCATTTGCAGAAGCTTGGCTGCATAATAAAGGACAATGAAGTCAAATTAAAGGACAGGCTGCCTAGTTATTGGCTGGAAATGGGAATTTATCATTATTACAAAGGCATGATGGAACAAGCGCATGATGATTTCAGTAAAGTTACCATCCCAGAAGTAGCCTATCATCCCTTACATCGCTCCCTTCTTCATACGGTCGATGCTTATCTAGCACGAATGTATGCAGCCCAAGGAAATCTAGACAAAGCGAAGGAACATTCAGCTAAGGCGTATGAGCTTGTGAAATCATTTCCCAAGAGTCGCGCTAAGACATTTATAAAAGAAACCTATGATGAAATTAACAAGTCTTAAGGTTAGCCAAAAAGAGAAGCATGGTCTTCCAATGCACTCATAAACCGTCCAAAATCGACGAATATTGTAATCTTTTAACGATTCCGAAGGAAGTCATTTATGCTAGAATAGATAAAGTCTACATTTGACCTTAAGAAGGAGCGTTCGCTGTGCGAGTTCACAATATGCACCATTTCTCAGAGAACCATACGTACTGCGTCTATCGTGATTTCTGTCTGGGATCCGTAGACGGGAGAATGCTAAGTCAGGTGTATCAGCCTATGATCGGTGCATTTGCAGTCTCTCTATACCATTTATTAGTCCAGCAAGTTCCGCTTGAACAGGTTGGCTATTCCGCCGCGGAACAACAGCGCAAATTATTCCTTACGCTTGGGCTTGAGCCTAGTGAAAAGGGTAAAAAATATATGATCGAGCAGACATCCCGGCTTGAAGCTGTTGGATTGTTACAGACGCACCGGATGTATTTGCCAGAGAACGATGATTACATGTATGAATATGAATTACAACCTCCTTTGTCACCGGCAGAATTTTTTAAGACGCAGCATTTAACCTTGCTTCTGCGGGACAAGATTGGCAAATTTGCAGTGTTAGCTCTTCAAGAACAATTATGGAGCCGGGAAAAAGGAATTATAGCCTCGAAATCAATGAACAAAGAGAATATTTCGGTTGTGTTCTATGATATCTTCGAGTTAAATGCGCATTCGATAGATTATGAGTTAGAGCAGGCGATTGAGGAAGTCTCCATTTCGCGCCAGACGAGCTTGCACATGAATGAAGAAAGTTTTAATTATGCAGATATTATTTTAAGGTTCCCTCGCAATTCAAGCAATCGCGTGTTTGTAGAAGGGCTTCGATATAACGGAGAACAGCTAGGTGCTGTGAATTATATCGCTCGTAAATATGAACTATCTGTTCAGGATCTATGTCGTCTGCTGGATGAAGATGGCGTATTCAGTCCAGATGGAGGGATTTTGCAACAAGAGATTGAATATAAAGCCAATTTATTTTTCCGACAAGGGAAAAAACGCCAAGAGGAACGACAGCTTCAGGGGGGCAAGGTGATTTCACTCCGACAGCCGGAAGTGACACCATCCTCAGATCTTCCTGTGGAACATGCGGTACAGATGGAATTCTATGTTGAGGTTCCGCCGCAGTTCATGAAGAAGTGCGATATCCATCAGTACAATATGATGTTACGTAACGAACCCTACACTAGGCTTCTCAAAACGTTCTTTCCTGGATCTGTACCGGATAATTTGCTAGATATTTTCGAGAAGATTGATCACAATTACAAATTGCCAGGCGAAGTTATTAACGTATTGATTCATTATTTGATGGCGCTGCTTACTTCTGGTGGGGAACAGCGAATTAATCGGAATTTCGTGGATGCCATTGCTTCGAATATGTTGATGAAGCAGGTGAGTACATACGAGCAGGCTGTTCAGTATATTCGGGAACAATCCAAAGTTAAGAACCGCAGTGAGGTTGCTGCTACCTCCGCACCTCGTCCTAAGACGAACTATGGACGTCCTGTTAAGGCTAAGCCAGAAATACAAATTGTACAGCGTTCAGCTGAACATGAAGGCGTATCGGAAGAAGAATTTGCGGAATTAATTAAAATGGCAGAACAAATGCAGGCCAATAAGAAAAATGGTCGTTAATTAGATATGAACTCAGACAGGTTATAGGTTATGAGCTGCCAAGAAAGGAGCGATTCATGGAATCCTTAGGTCAGATGGTTCAAAAAATGTCCAGTCCTCAGCTTAGACAACGTTCTCAGCAACTAGTACATGATCTTTTTCATGATCCATTAGTGATTGAATTTCGTGCTCAATATCCAGAGATTAGTGAACAACAGTTAACCTTGAATTTAAGCCGATTATATCAATATGTAAAAGACTGCAAGCACTGTGCAGCATGCCCTGGACTGGATTTATGTCCTAATGACTTTCAGGGGCACTATACACGTCTAGCCGTTGAGAATGTGACCGGAGAAAGCCGGATTTATGATCGACAGGTTCCTTGTGCGAAGCTTCAGGCTAGAGAGACGGAATCCCAAATTAAGAAGCGTATTTATAGTTTTTATGTCGATGAGCGTGCTCTACAAGAAGGGTATGATGAAGTCGAGATCATGTCCAAGGACAGTATGAGATCCCCAGCGGTAGGACGAGTATTCCGTTATATAAATGAGACACGAGAGAATGGATTATCTCCGCAAGGTTTATATATGGTAGGGCATTTTGGTACGGGTAAAACCTTCCTTATGTCTTATCTATTGCATGAACTAGCAAAATCGGGTTATTCAGGCGTAATTGTCTATATGCCTGAATTCGTAGAAGATTTGAAGTCCATGATGATGGATAGCCAAAAACTCAAAGACACGGTCGAGCTGATGAAACAGGCGGATTTGCTGATCTTTGATGATATCGGGGCAGAGAACCTGAATCCTTGGGCACGTGACCACGTTATGGGGGCGATCTTGAATTACCGGATGAACCGCAAACCAACTTTTTATACATCGAATTATGATATGAAGGCGCTTGAGAGACATTTAAGCTTCACTAACAAAGATGGTGAGGAGAATCATAAAGGGCAACGCTTAATGGACCGCATTGCTCCCTTTGTGGATGTGGTGTCCGTGAACGGTAGTAACAAGCGAGGTAATCGTAACAAGTAATTGAAATAAACATACAAAAAACCTTCCGCGCATGCACGCTGGAAGGTTTTGTTGTTCAGCTAGCGATAAATTTCCAAATGACCATACCGAAGAAAATAACGAACATTAATCCGAACATGCCACCAAAGCCAAGCATCAGATCACCGAAATCGTTACGTGGTTCTTCATTGACATGATTACGCGGATCATTCGCTGCAAAAGTAGGGGTATCCATGTTGCTGGGCCTCCTTGTTAAAAAAATAATCCATGAACATTGTCATAGATTAAACCGTTTTGGGTTAATATTAGTATAACCAAAGGCTAAATCATTTGTAAAGATGAACGGCACCTACCGTTTTCCATTTACTAAATAAATGTGGTATACTATCCATGCTACTTTTGTGGCACACTATTCTACATTTTAATTATGTTTGTACACATAAGGAGGAGATATACATGGCAATCGTTAATGTTTCAGATCAATCTTTCAGCAGTGAAGTAGAAGGCGACGGCACGGTACTCGTTGATTTCTGGGCTCCTTGGTGTGGACCATGCAAAATGTTAGCTCCGATCTTGGATGAACTTTCATCTGAAGTGGATGTTAAAATTGCAAAAGTAAACGTAGACGAGAATCCGGAATCTGCATCCCGCTTCGGTGTGATGAGTATTCCTACTCTTATTTTCTTCAAAGACGGCCAACCGGTCGATAAAGTGGTCGGAGTGAACTCCAAAGAATCACTCAAAAATATGATCGCTAAACACCAATAAGAATTTTTTGCGGTGTCTAAGACGCCTCCGGTAAGCTTCCGGGGGCGTTTTCTGTGTTTTTTTGCGGAAAGGAGAATTCGGCATGGATGATTATGTCCAAGAGTGGAATGAGCAGGAGAAAGCTCTTGAAGCCATTCGGCATAAGCTTGCTCTGTTACCCGACCATTCGGGCTGTTATTTAATGAAAAACAAAGAAGGCACCATTATCTATGTAGGCAAGGCTAAGGTGCTGAAGAACCGTGTACGGTCTTATTTTACAGGTAGTCATAATGGGAAGACGCAGCGATTGGTCAGTGAAATTCGAGATTTCGAGTATATAGTCACCTCTAGCAACATGGAGGCTTTAATTCTTGAATGCAATTTAATTAAAAAGCATATGCCGCGCTATAACGTGCTGCTTAAAGATGATAAAACGTTTCCTTATATTAAAATTACTTATGAAGAACATCCTCGCCTGGAGGTAACTCGGCGCATTCTTAAGGATAAAGCCAAGTACTTTGGGCCATACCCAAATGCTTATGCTGCCCATCAGACCAAGAAATTGCTGGATCGGATGTATCCGCTGAGAAAATGTAATATCATGCCGAAAGAAGTATGCTTGTATTATCATATGGGCCAATGTATGGCGCCCTGTGTACAGGATGTACCCGAGAACTCTTATGAAGATATAACTCAGGAGATTACCCGCTTTTTAAGTGGGGGACAAGAAGAGATTAAGAAGGATCTACAGCGGAAAATGGAAGAGGCTGCTGAGGACTTATATTTTGAACGTGCGAAAGAGCTTCGCGACCAGATTATCCATATCGATGCCTTAATGGAGAAACAAAAAATCTCTATGAATGATACGCGAGACCGGGATGTTTTTGGATTTGCCGTCGATAAAGGCTGGATGTGCGTTCAGATTCTGTATATGCGTCAAGGAAAAATGATTGAGCGACATGCTTCCAGTTTCCCGTTCTACGGAGAAGCTTACAGCGACTTCCTTTCTTTCGTCACTCAATATTACAGTAACAACCCTGCCTTACCTCAGGAGATTCTCCTCCCTGGCATTCAGGAAGAACCTGAACAGGGTGTTATACAGTCAGGACTGCAAAACGAACCTGGAGGTAAACAGGAACTTATGAAGTCAGGACTGCAAAACGAACCTGGAGGTAAACAGGAACTTTTGCAGTCAGGACTGCAAAACGAACCTGGAAGTAAACAGGAACTTTTGCAGTCAGGACTGCAAAATGAACCTGGAAGTAATGAGGATTTTTTGCAGTCAGGACTGCAAAATGAAGCTGGAGGTAATCAGGGGCCCCTCTCCCTTACTACCTCTACGGCTAAGCTTGAAGCTCGGTTAGCTGAAGAAGATCAGATGCAGGATCAAGAGGACCCGGCAGAAGATCTTTCCTCTTCCGGAATTTCCGATGCAGTCTCAGGAGCGGCTTCTCTTCAGCAATGGCTTGGGATCAAGGTGCTGGTTCCTCAGCGTGGCCTTAAGCGTCAGATGGTGATGATGGGGATTGAGAATGCCCGAGTATCTTTAAGTGAGAAGTTCCGCTTAATTGAACGAAATGAGGAGCGCACCTCAAAAGCGGCTGAGAATTTAGGCCAATCGATTGGGATTTCAAGCTTGCATCGGATTGAGGCCTTTGATAACTCCAATATTCAAGGTACGAATCCAGTATCCGCGATGGTTGTATTTATAGATGGTAAGCCAGATAAGAAAGAATATCGGAAGTATAAAGTAAAGACCGTACAAGGCCCGGACGATTATGAGACAATGCGTGAAGTCGTTCGTAGAAGATATGAGCGAGTTCTAAAAGAAGGACTGCCTTTACCTGATCTCATTGTAGTGGATGGAGGGAAAGGTCAGATTTCAGCGGCATCGGATGTGCTGGAAAATGAGCTCAACTTGTTCATCCCGGTGTGTGGGCTAGTGAAAGATATGAAGCATAGAACAGCGCAGCTTATGGTGGGCGATCCACCAGAACCGGTCCCACTTCCTCGAGACAGTCAAGAATTTTATCTTTTACAAAGGATTCAAGACGAAGTCCATCGCTTTGCCATCAGCTTCCACCGTGAACAACGAGGCAAATCCATGGTTACCTCAAGGCTCGACTCTATTCCTGGAGTGGGAGAAAAACGGCGTAAAGCGATGCTGAAGCACTTTGGTTCTTTGAAAAAGATTAAAGAAGCTTCGATTGAAGATTTCCGTCCTTTATCTATTGGAGACAAACTAGCAAGACAAATCATTGCTGCACTGCGTGAAGAGGATGAGAAAGTGGCCTCAGAAGCTGAAGTGGGATTGGATTGACAAAAAAAGCTATCCTTAGGGCTACTTAGCCGAGGATAGCTTTTGTTTTTTGAATTGTTTTCTTAATTGTAATTGTAATAATTATTCCTTTATAGGTATTGGAATCTTAGGTTGGAACCACTTTCGTACAAGCGGTCTAGTGATGAAAGTATAGACTCCAAGTGCAAGCGCAAATCCAATACCTCGAAGATGTAGCCAAGGATAGGTTACTGCAACCAAGAGGTAGGCGATGCCAATAAATATGGCTATATCAACAGTATGGTACGCTAATTTTCTAGAAAAACTCATCGTAAGTCCTCACCTTTTAATAATATTAAATTAGGTGTAGATCTGCGTAAGTTCCATCTATAAATAACATAACCTACAATAGCAGGAAGCACAATATAGAACAGGCCGGCACCGATATTCAGTGGTTCTTTCATCAGGATCAGGCTGAGGCCCATAAGAATACTGTCAAAGATTACATGAGCGAACAGAACGGTAATGAAGCCATATCTTAAAAAGATAAAGCTAAAAAGTAAGCCTATAACGGCAAGTTCAATCGGTCTGGAGTAGACCGGATAAATCGGGTACAGCGTATGCCCACATGCCCAGATGAGAGCAGAAATTAAGCCTGCAATAAATGTGTTTTTAAATAACTTCTGAAGCATGGGAATACCAAATAGTCGATATACGGCTTCCTCGCCAATACCTGCTGTCCAAGCCATAAGGGGGAAGATCAACGGGAATAACATGTTATACGTAGACTGTGTATCATCTGTCGTAGACCAAGTGCCTAATATTCTTTCCAAGGCTAGATAAATGATAGACTGCACCCCGAGCAGGATGAACGCCCATGCGTAGCCGTTGCTCATAGAATGAAGCACATGTTTTGCATATCCGGGTTCTGAAGATTTCATCCATTTCACTTTACCCTGTTGTCTCCATAATCCATCTCCTCCTACAAGGGAGAAATAGACAGAGGCGGTCACAATTAGTGTGAAAATCCCTTGGACAATAAGTAAGATGATGAATGTACTGGTTGAAAATTCTTCACTTTTGAATACGGGAAGCAGGTTAATAATTGAAATCGCATTGACGATAAAGTAAAACATAGTTAAAAATATACCACGGCGAAAGGAAGCAAATGGCCTTGTTGTACTGCTGTATACAATGGCCAAGATTCCAAGTACAAAGGAAAGTAGGGCATAACCTAAGAAATAGAGCCAATTGGCTAGCTTACTTTGACTGTCCACATAAGCGGTGTGTTCATCGGGTACGGTGAACGCTGGATCGAATGAGGACACTTCACCGTATTCATAGTTAAACACAAGCTGACCTTGGGATTTTCCAATAGTTGCGCCTTTTAAGTTGTAATGAAGTCCAAGATCTTGAGAATCCCGATCAACTGTTAATTCATTTGTGTTGTATCCCAGTGCTTTCAGATAGGGAAGGGCTAGCTGTTCTTTTTGTGCCAGTGTTAAGTTTCCTTCAATTTCTTTTAGCTTATCCAGTCCATCCTTTTTCTCAGCCATCAAAGCCTTAGCATCTTTACTGAGATCCTGAACCTTTTCAAAGCCGAGCACTTTGCCTGTCACCATCTGGACGTCCACATTCAAGCTGTTCAGATAGGTTGCTGGATCGTTAAAAGTAACACGGTACACATCATAAGGAAATCTTTTCTCGTATTTAGATATGTATTCCTTCACTAGATTTTCTCTAGATAGATAACCATAAAATTTGGAGTTGGATTTGTAGGTAACGAGTGTATCTACGTTGTCACTTAGGTTCAAATGCAGACTGTCTGAGACGAAGCGGGTTGCACTCATACGTGCATCTTCTTTAGAAATGATATCTCCTTGAGGCTGCTGATCTTGCTCCGAATTAGCATCGGAGATTGGTACGACTTGAAGAACCACAAAGATAATCAATGAAATGATTGCGGCAATCCATAGGGTTTGAGTTCGGAAGGGCAGTGGTTTAGCTACTTTCATGAGTCAACTCCTTTAGTTTATACTAGAAACACTTTAGAATGATTGTAGATACACGATAACATAAAGACTTTCAGCAAGCCATATACGGGGACAAGAGAGTGCTGAAGATATAAAGAGGTGGAAGAGATTTGAAATGGAATAAAATACGCCTGTCCCCTCCACAAATTCTGGTATTTGGGTTTGCTTTTATCATTATGGTGGGCACGATTTTGTTAATGTTACCTTTGTCCAATATGTCGGGACATGCTTTGCCTTTTGTGGATGCCTTATTCACAGCTACGTCATCAACTTGTGTAACAGGGCTAGTCGTAAGAGATACGGGACTAGATTTCACTATATTCGGACAAATTGTCATTATGTCTTTAATTCAAATTGGCGGGTTGGGCTTCATGACTATGGCTACCTTGTTCTCGCTAGTATTGAAACGTAAAATTTCATTAAAAGACCGCCTTCTCCTGCAAGAATCTTTGAACCAGAATTCAATGGAGGGAATTGTTAGGCTTATTCGCAAAGTATTAAAGTACTCTCTGGTCATCGAATTATGTGCAGCGATTATCTTTGCCATACGTTGGTCTGCGGATATGCCGGTAGGCAAGGCCGTATATTTCGGAATATTCCATGCTATCAGTATGTTCAACAATGCGGGATTTGACTTGTTTGGGCACTATCAGAGTCTGATGGGATATGTAGGTGATCCTTGGATCAACCTCACGACCATGGTTCTCATTATTACGGGGGGACTTGGGTTCATTGTCTTGTCCGATTTAATCTCATACCGTACAAATCCCAAGCTTTCACTACAGTCCAAAGTTGTCTTGTCCATGACCGTGGCTTTGTTAACTTTAGGTACTCTAATTATATTTATATTCGAACTAACGAATCCCAAGACCCTAGAATCCTTAGATTGGGGCAGTAAAATTTGGGGAGCGATGTTCCAGTCCGTGACTTCGAGAACGGCGGGTGCGAACACGCTGGATATTAGCTCTCTTCGGCAAGCAACGCAATTTTTCATCATGATTCTTATGTTCATTGGTGCCTCTCCGGGTTCTACGGGTGGAGGAATTAAGACGACAACCTTCTCCGTTCTACTTGGGGCTGTTATTGCGATGGTTCGAGGACGTGAAGATGTAGTACTGTTTCATTATCGTTTGGCGCAAGAGCGGATATTTAAGGCGGTTACGATTACAATGGTAGCCCTCTTTCTCATCATTGCCGTCACGATGACACTTGCAGCTACGGAAGAGGGGAGTTTCCTTAGTATCATGTTTGAGACCACATCCGCTTTTGGCACAGTAGGGTTGTCAATGGGTCTGACTCCACATTTAACTTCGTTTGGTAAATTGTTAATCTGTCTAACTATGTTCGCAGGTAGACTTGGTTTACTTACGCTAGCCTACGCCCTCGGGCCGAAGAAAAGCAGGGAATTATATCGTCACCCAGAAGGCAAAATGTTTTTAGGATAAGGGGATACTTTTAAATATGAAAAGACAGCAATATGTAGTGATTGGTCTTGGGAGGTTCGGCTCAAGTGTAGCCATGGAGCTAGTACAATTGGGTTATGAAGTACTCGGCATTGATCGGAATGAGGAAGTGGTCTATACGATGGGGGATTTCCTTACACATACGGTTACAGCTGATGCGACAGATGAAGAGATGTTGCGATCTCTAGGCATTCGTAACTTTGACTGCGGGATTGTGGCTATTGGGGATGATATTCAAATGAGTATTTTAGCCACCATTTTACTTAAAGAAATGGGCTTGAAATCTGTTGTAGCCAAAGCAATCTCAACGCTCCATGGACGGGCACTAGAGAAGCTTGGAGTTGACCGGGTAATCTATCCAGAACGGGATATGGGGGTAAGAGTTGCCCATCAATTAGTTACTCCGAACCTTGTGGATTACATTGAATTATCTAAAGATTACCGGATTGTGGAACTCAAAGTTCCGTCGCATTTACATGGTCACCTAATTGGTGATTTAAATCCTAGAGCAAGGTTTAGTTGCAGTATTGTGGCTCTTCAAAAGGACACGGGTGTCCTCATTGCGCCTACGGCCATGGATCGACTTGATGAAGGGGATACGATGGTAATTATCGGAGCCAATGAGAATATTCAGGAGTTCGAAGATGTAATTAACGAGGAAGATTAGAGTTCTTAACAGAAGGAAGCGAAGTGATGACATGACATCAGAGATGGGAAATATACGGGAAGAAGCGATTTCCTTTATCGAAATGACGTATCAAGAATTGGGTAAATCACAGGAAGAAATACAACAGCGGATTGAAGATATTGAGCAACAATTGAAGTCTTCGGGGACCTATCAACACACCGCCGAAGAACTTGCCTATGGAGCAAAATTGGCTTGGAGAAATAACAGCCGCTGCATCGGGAGATTGTTCTGGGATTCGCTTGTTACGTTCGATGAACGTTCTCTGCAAAGTACAGATGACATAGCAGAAGCTCTTTTTAGACATATCCAATATGCTACGAACGAAGGCCGGATTCGGCCTGTAATTACGATATTTGCTCCAGATAAAGATATCAGGCTCTGGAATCATCAACTGATTCGGTACGCAGGATATGAGACGCCCGAAGGGATCATAGGAGATCCAGCTTCGTTAGAATTTACGCAGCGCTGTCAGGAACTTGGCTGGCAAGGACACGGGACTCCATTTGATATTCTTCCCCTAGTGATTCAAATCGGACAGCATCAGCCGAAGTGGTTCATGATACCCGATGAGATGATTCTACGCGTTCCCCTTCGTCATCCCGATGTGGCTGACTTTACTCAGTTAGGGCTCGAATGGTATGCCGTTCCGATTATTTCAGATATGGCTCTAGAAGTAGGCGGGATCCGTTATACGGCAGCTCCTTTTAATGGATGGTATATGGAGACTGAGATTGGGGCCCGAAATCTTGCAGATAAAGATCGTTATAACCAGCTGCCTGCCGTGGCCGACCTGCTGGGACTTCAACGAGAATCGAATACTTCACTATGGATGGATCGTGCCCTGGTCGAGCTCAATATCGCAGTTCTACATTCTTTCAAAGAGAATCAGGTTAGCATCGTAGACCACCATACGGCTGCAGCACAGTTCATGACATTTAGTGATCAAGAACAAGCACAGGGAAGAGAGCTGAATGCCCGCTGGTCTTGGCTTATTCCTCCTTTATCACCAGCAACAACCCCGGTATGGCATCACTCCTATAAGGAGAGAGAAGTCAGTCCGAATTACGTGTACCAATCGCCGGCTTATCATGATGACCCAAGACCACAGGTGAACGACAAAAAAGATACACACATTTTAGGAGCTGGGTGCCCATTTCATAGCTGATTTCCATGAAAAGTCTACATTAAAGAGAAAGGGCTCCGGCAAGCGTTCTCTTCATATCGGCTATCCACTGGCGGGTCTCAAGATTAAGGTCAGATTTTTGACCAAAAATGAGGCAAGTCTTGCGCTGCGTCTGCTCCAGTTCTTTCATAGGAATAGCTACGACATCATTATCTTCTAATAAAGAAGTCCTCAAATAAGATTTGGGAAGCAAAGCTGCGGCTTTGCAAGTAGGCAACAAGCGGACAATCGCCTCAAAGGAATCAATCTCCATTCGAATATCGGGTACGATATTATAGCGTCCGAATAAGTCATCAATGACTCGACGATACCATGTCCCTTTGGAGAAAATAATCATAGGGAGACCTCCCAAGTCTTCCATAGAAATGGTACGTCCAGCTTGGAGCAGGTCATGTTGCCGAGGTACGACCAGCTCTAAGTGATCCTCGAATAGAGGAATACATAGAAGTCCAGGTTCATCTATAGAAGAAGCAACTACACCAAAATCGACTTTTTTATCTCGCACGTACGATACGATTTCATGTGTTTTCCCTGTGACCAGCTTCAGCTCGGTTTCGGGGTATTTGTTCATCAGTGCGGTCACCAGTAGTGGAAGTGTGGTCTGAATCGTAGTAAGACTCGCGCCCAAAGTGAGGACACTTCGCTCAGTCTGCTTATAGCGAGAGATAGATTGCAAGAATTGCAGATGTTTTTTGCGTTGTTCCAAAGCGTAAGTATAGGCCATCTGCCCAGTTCGGGTCAGCTCCAGTCGTTTCCCTTTGCGGCTGAACAGAAGAACGCCAAGTTCTTCTTCTAGCTTTGATATTTTACGAGAGAGCGCGGGCTGAGAAAGATTAAGCAGTTTGGAGGCTTTATTCAGACTCGATTGTTCTACAACAATGATAAAAGCTAATAAATCTTCGTACATCGAATAATGACTCCTTTCATATGCGGAAATTTGTCACGAGATGTTGTCCATTTATAGAGTTCCTTGTCCAAATCAATCTACTTATGCAATAAAGGTATAACAATTAATAATTATATTGCAATTCCATTATAAGATCAAAAGGAGTAACATAAAAACTGACAAAGGTTGTTCACATTGTAACGAAATTTCGTCGATCTATGTGAATTGCATCATGTACAAATGGCGCATGAGTTCGTATTTGCGCTTCAAACGGAAACAACGATGGATATTGGAAAGGGGTACGTGCATTTATGAAAGGGTTTTATTCCAGAAAACTGCACTCATTGCTGGGTGTTATACCGCTTGGTTTCTTCATTCTGGAACACATGATTACGAACTTTGCTGCCGTAGAAGGCGGTCCGCAAGGGTTTAAGGATGCAGTTGCTTTCTTGAACAGTCTGCCACTGGTACTTATTCTTGAAATTTTCGGTATATGGTTGCCACTTCTGTATCATGCAGTCTATGGATTGTATATTGCTTTTCAAGCGAAGCCGAACAATGGGAGATTCCGTAACGAACGGAACTTACGTTATCTTTTGCAAAGAATAACAGGGGTTCTTGTCTTAATCTTCGTCGTGTGGCACATCTATGAGACGCGTGTGCAAGTGGCACTCGGACATATTACACATGAACAACTGGGCAGTGTTATGCATGATATCGTTACTCAACCGGTCTATTTTACTTTCTATCTTATTGGTGTATTGTCCGCTTCCTTCCACTTTACGAACGGCCTTTGGTCATTCTTAGTGAGCTGGGGCGTTACTGTAGGGCCACGTGCTCAACGTGTATCATCTAACATTTGTATGGGTCTTTTCGTAATTATCTCGATCATGTTCGTATGGTCGCTAATTGTATTCCGTAACGTGGAATTCCAAGCGAGCGGCGAAGCTATGATTCAGATCCTTAGAACAGTTATCGGATAATAAGGGAGTGACAAAAAGATTATGTCTAAACAAAACATCGTTATTGTAGGCGGCGGCCTAGCTGGCTTAATGGCTACAATTAAAGCTGCAGAAGCAGGCGTACATGTAACCCTGTTCTCCTTGGTTCCTGTTAAACGTTCGCACTCTGTGTGTGCGCAGGGCGGGATCAATGGTGCAGTAAATACAAAAGGAGAAGGCGATTCTCCTTGGGAACATTTTGATGATACGGTATATGGTGGAGATTTCTTGGCGAATCAACCTCCCCTCAAAGCCATGTGCGAAGCTGCGCCAGGGATTATTCACTTGATGGACCGCATGGGCGTTATGTTCAACCGCACACCTGAAGGATTGCTTGATTTTCGTCGTTTTGGCGGAACGAAGCGTCACCGGACAGCATTTGCCGGAGCTACAACGGGTCAACAATTGCTGTATGCGCTTGATGAACAAGTTCGTCGCTATGAAGCGGCAGGCCTTGTAACCAAGCATGAGCACTGGGAATTCCTTTCGGCCATTCTGGATGATGAGGGAACATGCCGGGGTATTTGTGCACAGAACCTTCGTTCCATGGAAATTCAGACTTTCTTGTCGGATGCAGTTATACTTGCATCGGGTGGTCCTGGTATTATTTTTGGCAAAACGACGAACTCCGTTATCAATACTGGTACGGCAGCAAGTGCGGTGTATCAGCAAGGGGTTAATTATGCGAATGGCGAATTCATTCAGATTCACCCAACCGCGATTCCAGGCGATGACAAGCTCAGATTGATGTCTGAATCTGCACGTGGAGAGGGCGGCCGAATTTGGACTTACAAAGACGGCAAACCTTGGTACTTCCTTGAAGAGAAATACCCAGCCTACGGGAACTTGGTTCCACGGGATATCGCTACTCGCGAAATCTTCCACGTCTGTGTGGATGACAAGTTGGGAATTAACGGAGAGAACATGGTATACCTTGACCTTTCTCACAAAGATCCTAAAGAGCTGGATGTTAAACTTGGCGGTATTATCGAAATCTATGAGAAATTCATGGGCGATGATCCACGTAAAATCCCTATGAAAATCTTCCCTGCCGTGCATTATTCCATGGGCGGAATGTGGGTCGATTACAACCAGATGACGAATGTTCCGGGGCTGTTCGCAGCTGGAGAATGTGAATATCAATATCATGGTGCCAATCGTCTGGGCGCGAACTCTCTTGTATCTGCTATCTTTGGCGGCATGCAAGCAGGACCTAAAGCCGTTGAATATATTCGTGGCTTGAAGAAGTCAGCTGAAGATCTTTCTCCATCTATCTTTACAGGAGCGAAGAAGCAGCAAGATGAGAAATACCAACGACTTCTATCCATGCAGGGTACAGAGAATGCATATGTGATTCATAAAGAGCTCGGTGAGTGGATGACTGCAAATATGACGGTAGTACGTTATAATCCTAAGCTAGAAGCTACAATTTCTAAAATAAAAGAGCTTAAAGAACGTTACCAAAATATTAACATTAACGATATTTCAGGATGGAATAATAGTGGTGCTGCTTTTACACGTCAGCTATGGAACATGCTTGAATTGGCTGAAGCGATGACACTAGGTGCCTTGCTGCGGAATGAAAGCCGCGGAGCTCACTACAAACCAGATTTTGCTGAACGTAATGATGAAGAATTCCTTAAGACTACGATCGCTTCTTGGACAAAAGAAGGTCCGCAGATCTCTTATGAGCCTGTAGACATTTCTCTAATTCCACCGCGGATCCGGGACTATTCTAAGGATTAATAGGAGGGAAAAAGGTTATGGCGACAACAACTGTTGCAAAAAAAGTGAAGTTCATTATCACACGCCAAGATCAGCCGGAATCGGCTTCCTACACCGAGGAATTTGAACTTGATTACCGTCCAGGAATGAACGTCATCAGTGCACTGATGGAAATTCAGCGGAATCCAGTTACGAATTCAGGACAGGGAACAACCCCTGTATGTTGGGAGTCCAACTGTCTGGAAGAAGTGTGTGGCGCTTGTTCTATGGTCATCAATGGCAAACCACGTCAGGCTTGCGCTGCTCTAATTGATAAGCTGGAGCAACCGATTCGTGTAGAACCGATGAAGACGTTCCCCGTAGTTCGGGATTTGGTTATTGACCGAAGCCGGATGTTCAACGCCCTCAAGCGCGTGAAGGCATGGATTCCGATTGATGGCACCTACGATCTAGGTCCAGGTCCTCGGATGCCTGAGAAGAAGCGTCAGTGGGCTTACGAGCTATCCAAGTGTATGACTTGTGGTGTATGCCTTGAAGCTTGCCCGAATGTGAATGAGAAGACCGACTTTATTGGGCCGGCTGCCATCTCACAAGTTCGACTCTTTAATGCTCACCCAACCGGCGAGATGAATTCGGAAGAGCGTCTGGATGCCTTGATGGAAGATGGAGGCATTGAAGGTTGTGGGAACTCACAGAACTGTGTGCGTTCTTGTCCTAAGGGCATTCCACTTACCACATCTATTGCTGAAATGAACAAACAAACAACCAAGCATATGTTCAAGCGTTGGTTGGGCGTATAATAGTTACATTCTTTTAAGAAGCGGGCCTTTGGGCCCGTTTTTTTGTTTTTAGAATAACAATGATACATAACAGGCAACAGTAGGGTAATATAAGCTCAGTGTCATGTTCGGAAATTTTACAACATTTTTATATTTTTGGAGGTGTAAGTGATGGGACAGACTATGATTATATGGCTGGATATCATTGTTCTGTTACTGCTTGGTTTCGTGTTTTATCGAGTGGATAACAAGATTACAGGTAGGGTCATTTTACTTGCACCCATTCTTATTTATGTAGCCTTATCTCTCGAGGATTTATTCGGGTGGATTGATTTCCCTTCCGTATTGACGTCCAAAGCTATACTGCGCGGAGTTATCTTATTGTTCGTGTTGTTCTCGGTCATTTTTTACATATTATTTATATTTAGAAACATTGCTCAATCCGTAAATAAAGAAGTTCAACTTAAGTCTACGATTCTTCGTATTTTCGGTGCTATTATCACATGCATTTTCTTTTTTACGATTGTATATACGTCCATCTATAAATTGTTCGGGCAGAGCAGTTTTAAAGGTTCCACAATTGGCGATGATTTGGTGAATCAGGGGATTTCTTTTCTATATTTCAGTGTAGTTACTTTTGCTACTGTAGGCTTTGGAGATATCAGTCCTATGGATAGTACATCTCGGCTAGTTGTAGTAATGGAAGTATTTTTCAGCTTCGTAACGATTGCTTATGCGTTATCCATGATTGGTGTCTTTCGTTCTATATTTAAATATGAGACCGCGGATGCTGTAGAAGAGAAAGTGGAGGAAGCAGTGGAGGAAATCCAGGAAGAGGTCGATGAGATTGAAAAAATTTGAGGCGATAGAGTTAAGCAGCGAGCGCTTAAACTATAGATCGATCTTGAAGAAAGATGAGCAAGCTTTGTTTCGTCTGATTACACAGCCCAGAGTACTTCCGCACTTAGGTCTCCATCCTTCTTTATATGCATTCCCTTCTCGTCTATATCGCTATTTTGAGGAAGCTCAAGATACGCAGTCAGGGCTACATCTGGTCATAAGGCTTGAGCAACATACAGAGATCATCGGTCTTGTCTCGCTCCAAAAGCTTGATGCCATTCAGCATTCTGCTGTACTTGGATATTGCATCGATCCGAGATATTGGAATCAAGGTCTTGCTACAGAGGCAGCAGGTCGAATATTAAGCTATGGAATACAGGAGCTCGGCATGAGACAGATTAAGGGACGTTGTAAAGAGGATAATGTGGCTTCACAGCGAGTGATGCTGGCCTGCGGCATGACAAGATTGAATCACATGAAGGATCCCCAAGCTCATTTCACTCCTATAGATTCTGGTTTTTTTACCTATATTCTCAATTTTGCCCGGTAAACGTCATGCTTTGTTACACAAATGAAATATTACTGTGATTAAACCATAACAGAAACAGGTTAATATAGAGACATGACCCCCTTTTGAATATATTGAATGCTTTTGGAACCTGTAGAGCGGAAGCTCTCGGGTTCTCTTTTTTTGCATCTATAATCTTCGCATCTATAATCTTGAAAGGCTAAAGACACAAATAAAAAAATCTTGCACCATAAAGGTTACAAGACTTTTTTAGGCTAAGCGGCCTTACAAGGACACACTTATTTTTTGTTTGTTTTTGAAATATACCCATTCCTCGAAGCCTATCTCTCGTAGCTTGGCAGCTACGTCTTCCAATTCATCGCCTACACGCCAAGGCTTGTGCGCATCCGAACCGAACGTCACCTCTACCCCAAAATGATGTGCTCGCTCTAATATTTCATGGGAAGGATACCATCCTCCAGATAATTTAGTCTTGCCTGAAGTGTTGATCTCAATGGCGACTTGGCACGATGCAATCGTCTGCAAGGTCTCATCAATAGCTTCTGAAGCAGGAATGGCAGAGAATAACGGATAGTTACCTTTCATAGCATCAATATGACCAAGGATTTGGAACATGCCGCTGCGTGCAGATTCTCGAATCAGACGGTAGTATTCTTCTTTGTGTTCAATATGTTGTTGTTCATTTAATTCATTCCAACGTGTCTTATTAAAAATGCTGTTATTAAAAGTACTGTGTACGGAACCGATAATATAATCGAAGGGATAACGAGATAATGTATCTCGGTATATCTCAGCATGCTCTGGAAAAAAATCAGATTCGATCCCAAGCAGTACATCGATTTTTCCTTCGTATTCGGTTTTAAGCTTTAGCACTTCCTCTACGTAATGGGACAATTCTTGTTTGGCCATTGCGATTTTGGGAAAAGGCTGCTCCTCTTCGCTTCCGAAGTATGGCGTGTGATCACTAATGCCAATTACCTGCAAATTGGCAGCAATTCCTGCTTCGATATAGTCACGGATATTCCCATCGGCATGTCCACACCGGAAATGATGCGTGTGCAAATCAAATTTAGTCATGGGGCGGCTCCTTCCGAGTTGAGAACTCTGGTCTTATTCTGAACTGATAAAGTGAGTTTCGGGCATTCCTTTTAGATCATTCAAGAACTGCTGCATGGCTGAATTAATATATCTGCTGGATTTGTAAATGACACCGACAGGATGCGTCACTTCAAGTTCGATGATAGGTACTATTCGGAGTGTACCTAGGCGAAGCTCTCGGGTAATGGACTGTTTGGAGATAATGGCAGCACCTAGATTAATCTCGACTAATCTCTTTACTTCTTCACTGCTTGAAAGCTCCATCACCACATTGGGTTCAATCTGGTGCTGCTTGAATACACTCTCGACAAATCTGCGACCGACCGTATCAGGAGACAGTAAAATAAGAGGGACGCCTTGAAGATCCTTGAGCCCTGGATTGCGGGTCTGAGCCAAGGGGTGTAAAGGGGAGACGACCAATTCGAACGTGTCGTAATATAGTGCAGAAGCATGTATCTGCGGATTGCGTTCGATAATATACCCGATACCAATGTCTACGAGTCCATTCTCGACATTCTGGTAGATCTGGGAAGAGGCCATGGATTGAATCGTTGTCTTAATGAGTGGGAATTGATCTTGGAAGTACGACAGGATTCGTGGCAATATCTGAATGGCAATGGAAGTGGTAGTGCCTAGAACAATGTGACCTTGAGGGATATGTTCCATATCTGAAAGTTTCTGTTTGAGTTCTTCTACGATGTCGAGAATTCTCTCAGAATGTTGTAGAAAAACCTGACCCCGGTCCGTTAATGTCACCGGTTGATTTCGATCCACAAGTATGGTCTTGAACTCGTCTTCCAGACTTTTGATCTGAGCAGACACCGCAGGTTGTGTTAAATTCAAAAGTTCTCCGGCTTTACGAAAACTTTTGGTTTTGGAGATCGTAAGTAGTGTCTCCAACTGGCTTATGTTCATCGTACGCCTCCTTACAAATGACCATACGTGTCACGGATCTTAAAGACATTCTTTTCCTATAATTATAGGGGATTCCCTAGATTAGAGCAATGTGAGGAAGTTAGAGGCTATGGGGCTGATTTTTAATGATTTATTTGTAGTTATAAAGTATAATATCCATAACCAAAAGATGGGACTAAAGGTGTGGAATCTGGACTTCCTAGTGTAAAGGGGCGCATTTTACGTGAAAGCAGAAGTAATTAATCCTTTTTTAGAGTCCGCCAAACGAGTCATTGAACAGCTTATTCAAATTTCACCTTCTGCAGGAAGTCTTGGAATTAAAGATGTTGTTCATCTTGATGATCACATCTGGATTCAGGTCGGGATGACGGGACAATTAAGTGGAGTTGTAGTCTTTGGGCTGCAAGAGCAGGTGGCTCTGCGTATTGTATCGATGATGATGGGCGGATTTGTAATAGAAAAGATGGACGAGATGGGGACAAGTGCTATTTCTGAGCTCGGAAATATGATTAGCGGAAATGCAAGTACCATTTTATCTAATCAAGGATTTGTTGTAGATATCACACCACCTACGGTAATTAAGTCAGAAGAAGGCAAGCCAAGCCACTTTAGTACTAAGGCTTTGTGTATCCCTCTACAGATCGGCGAAGTGGGAGAACTGGATATTCAAGTGATGATTTCGTAAGATAGTACCTGTACGGCGGCAAAGGGAACGGGGGTTCCACGGACGATTAAGACCGCTGACAGGAAGGATGTCACACATATGTTAAAAGAAAAAGTGATTGTGGTCACAGGTGCATCCAGCGGAATCGGAGCGTTGACAGCGCAAATGCTATCAGAAAAGGGAGCCATTGTCATACTGGCTGCGCGCTCTATGGACAAGCTTGAACAAGTCTCAGCAGGGCTTACAGGCAAATTCGAGATCATGAATCTAGATGTATCTGATGATCAAAGCGTAGAAGAGACCTTTCGAACGATCCTAAGCAAATATGGACGAATTGATATTCTGCTCAACAATGCAGGCTACGGGAAATTTGAGCAGATGGAAGACATGTCGGTTCAGGAGTTTGCGGATATGATGAATGTGAACTATATGGGCATTGTGCGTTGTACCAAAGCGGTGCTTCCTTCCATGATGAAGTGGGGTTCAGGGCAAGTAGTGAATATTGCTTCATTGGCAGGTAAGATTGGCTCGGCCAAATCCACGGCCTATACAGCGACCAAGTATGCTGTAGTCGGATTCAGCAGCGCTTTGCGGCAAGAAATGAGACCGCATGGCATTACGATCTCGACCGTAAACCCAGGGCCGATTGATACACCTTTCTTCCATTTAGCCGATCCTTCAGGAGCCTATGTGAAAAATGTAAGCTGGTTCATGATGAAGCCTGACAAAGTGGCTCGTGAGATCGTCTCCGTCATAGAAAAAAAGAAGGCGGAGGTTGATCTTCCTCGGGTGGCAGGCATAGGAATTAGGCTGTATCAGCTATTTCCGCGTTTAGCCGAAGCCCTAAGTTATAATTTTATGAATAAGAAATAAACACAAACCGTTTACTCTGTTGAAGAGTGAACGGTTTTTATAATAGGTAACATCGAGCAGGAAGTCCATCTGTTTTGTGGTTTGGTTTGTTGGGAGTAGGGATTATCGCATATAATGAAAGTATACGTAAAGGTATGACTCCATTTTAACAAAGGATGATAGGATATGACGGTTCACACTTTTAACTCCCTGGGGGTAACGGATGCCTTGGTTACTCGGCTGGCGGAGTTTGGAATACAAGAGCCTTCCCCTGTACAAGCGGAGACTATTTCAGCTGTACTTGACGGCAAGGATGTCCTTGCGGAATCTCAGACAGGGACAGGCAAGACGCTAGCTTATTTATTACCGATATTACAGAGAATTCAACCAGAGCAGCGCGCTTCTCAAGTGTTAATTCTAGCGCCTACACAAGAGTTGGCGATGCAGATTTTAAGAGAGAGTCAGCGCTACGGCGAGTCGCTTAATATTGAAGCTCAAGCCTTGATAGGGGGGGCAGCTGTTGGACGCCAGATTGAGAAGCTAAGATCACATCCACAGCTACTCGTAGGAACACCAGGACGAGTGAAAGAATTAATTAAGGCTCGCAAAATTAAAATGCATACTGTAAGAACGATTGTCGTAGATGAAGTAGACCAAGTCTTCCAACTAGGTGGATCGAGAGACGTGGAAGATATCATCAAATCTGCGCTGCGTGATCGGCAATTGCTCTTTTTATCAGCAACGATTAATAGAGATATTGCAGATTTAGCCTTCCGCGAAATGAAAGAACCCGTAGAAGTGGGGATAGAGCCGGAACAACGGACATCTAAGACGCTTGAACATTTGTATTTTGTGATGGAAGAGCGGGAGAAGCCAGAATATCTGCGCCGAATTGTTCGAACGTATAATGCACAGAAGGCGATTGTGTTCGTGAATCAGACGGATGATATCGGTGAAGTGGAAGCTAAATTGAACTATGTGGGTATCAAAGCACAAGCGCTTTATGGAGATGCGGATAAGACCGTTCGTAGCTTAGTTCTCCGCCGTTTCAGAGAAGGCAGTATCCAAGTTCTGGTCGCTAGTGATGTTGCGGCACGTGGGCTGGATATAGAGGACTTAGGTTTGATTATTAGCTATGATCCAGCAACCGATTCCGATCATTATGTTCACCGTTCTGGTCGTACAGGCCGGATGGGGCGCCAAGGCATCTCCATCTCTTTGGTCACATCAAGACAAGAGTTCATTATCCGCAAGTTCTCCAGAGAGCTGGATGTTGAATTTGTTCAGCGTGCTTTATTTGGGGGCCGGATCGTCGATCCTGCAGAGGCGGAACGTTCAAAAACTAGCGCATCACGCACGCAAGTTTCATCATCGCATCGGTCCAATTCTACAACGCGTTCAGATGCACAACCCGATGACCGCAAATCGGATCGCCACCGAGATCGAAAGAACAAGGGAGCTCCAAAATGGTCGAAAGATAACCAGCCACGTTCTTGAATGAAAAGTGAGGCTTAACTATTTAGAAGATGGGAAAAGGGGGAGGAGCAACGTGGAGCAGACATCCGTGTTACAAGTTGAAGATTTAAGCGGAGGGTATAGTCTCGGCAAGCCCGTTCTTCATAACATTCAATTCGATGTACAGCCTGGTGAGATGGTAGGCTTAATCGGATTAAATGGTGCGGGAAAAAGTACAACGATGAAACATATTCTTGGCCTCATGACGCCTCACAAGGGCGAAATTCTAGTGCAGGGGAGAACACGGGATGAGGAAGCTCAAGCTTATCAGTCTTCGCTTGCTTTTGTTCCAGAGTCACCACTCTTGTATGAAGAACTTACGGTGCGGGAGCATCTGGAATTCACAGCCCGAGCTTATGGCGTGAAGCCAGAAGATTATGCTCAGCGTTCCGAACGTCTGCTCAAGTTGTTCCATATGACTGAAAAGGCGGACAGCTTATCGATGCATTTGTCCAAAGGAATGAAGCAAAAAGTCATGATTATGAGTGCCTTTGTAGCTCGTCCGCCTTTATATATCATAGATGAACCTTTTCTAGGACTAGATCCGCTAGGTATTCGCTCCTTACTAGACTTCATGCTGGAGATGAAAAGTGAGGGTGCATCGATTCTGCTAAGTTCTCATATCTTGTCTACTATAGAGAATTATTGTGATCGCTTTGTTGTGCTGCACCGCGGAGCGGTTATAGCACAAGGGACCTTAGCTGAAGTAGCTGAGCAAGCAAAACTTCCGGGCGCAGCGCTTGAAGATATCTTCTATGAACTTGTGAAGGGCGGCGTGTAGCCTAATGGATCTGAGCACCCTTCGCAGCCGGCGGAAGGCTGCCTTTTGGGGCAAGATTGCCCCTTATATTCCGTATATTATTCAGAGCGGCGTAGCTGTCTTGCTGTTCATATTATTCATTGCGTTTGCAGCGTGGTATACCTCTTTCTTAAAACATATTCCACCAGATCTACCGATTCGCTGGATTATGCTCATTCTTCTGACTCCCCTTACGGTCTATGCAAGCTTCAGAACGTATCTTCATCCAGCGGATTTAAGTTTTCTACTTCCTCAAGAATACAGGATGAAGGATTATTTTAAGCCTGCATATCGCAGTGGAGTAATCTACAAGCTTCTCGGGTTATTCATTCTTTTATTAGGCATTTGGCCCTTATACGTTCGAAGTGCAGAACATCCGAAGCCGCTATGGTTGCTTGTGCTGGTTCTAGTGGTACTGAAAGGGCTTAGTTCTTACGGAGGATGGCAGGAACTACGTATGGTGTCCTCACGAGCTAAAGCAGGATATCGAGTGCTTCGGTGGGCCTTAATTACGTTAATGCTTGCGGCTTGGTTGTCGCAATCCATTCTGAATAGTTCAATTTTTATGGTATTGGTGGGAGTGAACTATGTACTGTCGTTACGTTTTGCTGTGCAGCATAACGTGGCTTGGGAGACATTGATCGCTACAGAAAAAGCGCAATCCTCCCGAGTCATGCTAATTCTAGGCTGGTTCGTTGATGTACCCGCAGAAGGTCAGAAGATTTACCCTCGCCGCTGGTTAGGTTCCTTAGGGAACAAGGTACCCTGGGGGCAGGACAAGGCTTTTCGTTATTTGTTAATCAAGTCGTTTGTTCGAAGTGAATTATTCGGTATTCTAATTCGTCTTACCCTTCTAGCGATGCTGCTGATCTGGTGGACTGGAGGCAGTCTATGGGGAGCAGGAATTTATATCTTCTTTCTCTTTGCAGCAGGGATGCAGTTATCGGGCATCCGCCAAATGCACCGTGATTCTCCGGCAGCTGCATTCTATCCCGTACCGGAGGGTTCGCATAGTCTAACTGCACTGACCTTAGTATTTCAGGTTCAGCTGGTCTTAGCCATACTAATGTGGCTACCTATGCTAATACTTGGTTATGCTCAACTAAGTGTAACCCTGCTCAGTGTGATTGTAGGTATAGCTCTGGTGTTCATCGTTAGAGCTAGGTTTGCCCGTTCATGGCGAGAAGAAGACGAAGACGAGTGAAACATAGCAAAGACCTCCATTCATTTACCTTAAGGTGAAAAGGAGGTCTTTTTGTTGGAGAAAGTAAGCTTACTGATAGTTGAATTAGGATAAAGTGAGCTTAGTTGATGATAGTTGAATCACTTAAATAAAGAACAGCCCCTCAGGCGCTATCCTGAGGGGCTGTTCTAATGGCTATATTTAACTACAGAAGGATAGTACGGCTGATGATTACCAGCAAGATGAACAGTACCAAGATGGCACCTGTGCTAGTGAAAGCGCCATAACCTCCACCGTAACCGCCGCCACAACCTCTTTCTTCTACTACTCCGCTCATGTTCATTCCCCTTTCAACTCTTGGTTTGGATTACATCGTATCTTATGTGAGTGAGAAAGGGAGTGCTTGGGCAGATAACGCCTAAAGATTACAGTTGTTGCAAGTCTTGAACACCTTGGTAGATGAGATCAAATAACTCTTCCAAGTTCTCTTCTGCAATACAGGAGAAGGCGACTCTTAGGTCATGCTCCCCAAGCGCAATGGTTCCAACCCCGTATTGATGAATCAAATGCTGACGTAGTGCTTCTGCTGCGATGGTATTCAGTTTGAGGCACATGAAATAACCAGAGTTGAAAGGATAATATGTCCAGACATCACCATATTTGCCGCTATCCAGCAGTTCCTTTACTTTATTCGCACGTCTTTTCATAATGCCGAATTTCTCTTGTTTTTGAGCAGCAAAATCCGGGGACTTCAATGCTTGAAGCACAAAGGTCTGGGAAGGGTGTGCTCCACTGGAAATAGTAGCTCTTATAATTCCAAGGGTCTTCTGCTCCAGTGCAGACAAGATCTCTTGATTCTCATGGGCGTAAGTAATGAAGCCAACGCGGAATCCCCAGACGTATTCTTCCTTGGTAGCTCCGTCAATTTTGACTGGCAGAATACGAGGATGAAGGTTAGCTAACTTGCTGAAGAGGGATTCCTGAATGGAGTCTTCAAAAAAGAGACCAAAGTAGGCATCATCTGTAACGACAACCAAGTTAATGCCAGCTTCGGCAGCTTCATAAAGTACATCAATAATTTCTTGACCTTCTACTGAACCAGGGGTGTACCCTGTAGGGTTATTCGGGAAGTTGAGAATGACTACAGCTTTCCCTTTATCTTTTTGAGCTAGAAGGGCTTCGCGCAGACCTGCACTATTAAAGGTCATGGATTCTGTAAACAGTGGAAAATTCACTATACGGCCATGGCGACGAACGCCAAAGGTAAGCTCGTAGTTCTCCCAGTTTTTGTCTGGGTAAATGACCGCGTCATCCGGCCCAACAAAAAGATCAGCTACAATACTTAATCCGTGTGTAAGGGCATTGGTGACAACAGGATTGCCAAAGCTTTTGCCTTCAAGACCCGGGTTTTCTTGTAGCATTTTGGTACGCCATACACTACGGAGTTCAGGTTTGCCAGCTGGAGGGGCATAGGGATACAGATCCTGAGGCTTATATCCAGACAACGTATCCTGAAAAACAGATAGATGCATGGGTCCACCATTTTCTGTTGCAATCCCGATGGTAGCGTTAAATTTCTTAGCATGGGTAGAGGCTTCAGCAGACTGACTTAAAATGCCTTCTTTCGGGAAATAAATCTCCCGTCCAAGTGTAGAGAGTACCTCGTACACATTGGCATTACCGGCTTTAATCTTCTCGTTAAGTTGTTCAGCAAGTGGATTCATCGCAAGTTTCATCCTTCCAGTCGGTTTGGATTCCAAAGTATCCATTTTAACTGCCTAACATTATATCATTCTCCCTTGCCAACGTCACGGACAAAAAACTCGTTTTTACCGTATCAAAAGGAGAGTATTCTATTGCATGAGTTCCGATTTCAGGGAGTGCAGGATCTTGGGATATAAATCTTTTAATAGCAGAAAAAAGCTTTCTAATTTCATGCTAGGCAGGCTGTGTTCTAGGTGAAGAAAAAAGCCCCCTAACTATCTGTTAGGTAGGCTGATTGCATAGGATGTACTTATAATGAAAGGTCATTCTAAATGATATGGACAATACTTCAGCATATTCTCTACTGTCTCGGCATCGTGTATTTGATTGCGGTGGGTCAGTGCTTCTAGGGTAGATTTGAGCTGCTCTTGCGGTTGGTTCTGACCAAATTTGAATTTGGCTGTCAGTTGATCGGGAACGAGTCGAAAGACCGAGACGGCTTTGAGGTTCCCTGTATACCGGGGATCTGAAGCGGAAATGGGATCATATCCACCTTTTGGCTGTAATTTCTCCATGAAATGGGTTAAGGCCTCTGCTTTGTCGCAAGATTCGGTCACAGGGTAGGCTCGTCCATAGGACATGACACTTTTAAAAAAAGCGGTAGCTGGGCAAGCAAGTTCTGGATCTGAAAAATAAGAGGGAATTAGCGCGTATTCTTCGGCAACAGTAAAGCTGACCCGGTTGTCATGCTTGAGATGTTTCATCTTGTCCCCAGCTAGACTTCCGTGGAAATAAAAACAATCGCCAAAGTAGACGAAGTTAAGCGGGGTCACTCGGCTGGAACCATCAGGCGCTGTAGTTCCTAAGAAACCAAAGGTCTGACCTTTCAGAAAGGTTTCGATTTCTTGCTGCTCGGATACATCAAATTCTTTTCTTCTCATTGATATTCTCTCCATCCTTATGGTCTCTTTCTTCTAGAGTAAAGCACGCATTGACAAGAAAAAATAACCAATTTAGATTAAAATATATAGTCCAATATAGGAGGGAACTAAAAATGGAATTGGTATTGCCTTTGGCACGTTATATCGAGCAATACCGGTATAAATATTTGGCTCTCTACCACGCACTGAGAGAGGCGATCCACGCTGGAACACTTGAAGTAGGTTCTAGGCTCCCGGCTAGCCGTGAACTGGCTGAGCTCTATGGTGTTTCCCGTGGAAGTGTATCGCAGGCCTATGAGATGTTAGTAGCCGAAGGCTATCTAAAAGCGACTGTGGGTAGAGGTACGTTTGTAGCTGGACTAATGCAAGGCATGCGCGAGAAACAGTCTGGTAGCCATGCTTTTCCGCTGTCTGCATGGGGAGCGCGGATACAGGCGGACTTGGACAGCGAGCTGAGCTTAGCAGCGGGAAGTCTGGACCTTGTTGCAAAGCCGCGGATCTCGTTCGCGGATGGAGGGGCCGCGCTCGATGCCAAATCTGCGTCAGATTGGAAGAGCGCGTTGGCTTATGCTGGCCGCGCTGCGAGGGCTGGAGCAAAGGGGCGTAATACCGCTACCGCCGATGTATTCGGCGATGCGGGGCTTCGGGCCGCGATTGCGGCCCACCTGCGTCGAAGCCGCGGCATTCAGGCAGATCCGAAGGATATCTGCCTATTCAGCGGTTCGATGCAGGCCCTTGCTCTCCTGACCCAGCTTATGCTGGGGGAGGGAGAGCAAGCAGTGGTGGAAGATCCCGGGTATCCGGGGATCTTCCGGGCAGTGCGCGCCTGCGGCGGCAAGGTACTGCCCGCGGCCGTGGACGCAAGCGGCATGGTGCCGCAGGAGTGGGACGCGCGGCTCCTGTTCGTCACGCCAGGGCGGCAGTTCCCGACAGGAGCTGTGCTGTCAGCATCGCGGCGCCGAGAGCTACTAGCTTGGGCTCAGCGCAAGGAAGCAATCATCATAGAAGATGATTATGATAGTGAATTTCGCTGGGGTGGACGGCCTTTAGAACCCTTAAGAGCGTTGGACCGAGAAGGAAGAGTGGTATTTATCGGCTCATTCACCAACACGATGTTCACTTCTTTACGCATCGGCTATGCACTGGTTCCGCCGAATGTAGCGGCGATTCTTCGAAGTGCTAAGATGCTCTATGAACCCACTTCTCCGGCACTGCTGGAGCAGCGAGCACTAGCCCGGTTCATGGTTAGAGGAGACTACGATAAGCACCTTAGGCGAATGCGAAGAATCTACCATGCTCGCTATGATTATCTATGTGAGTTATTGTCCTCGGGAATAGCAGGGCAGTTGTTCGAAATCCTGCCCTCGGATACCGGTCTGCACTTGTATGCAAAGTGGAGGAGGTCTCCTAGAGAATTTGCTGATTTTCAGAGGGCTTGTGCATACCATAAGGTCGATATTCGGGATGCCGTTCGGTATCAATATAGTTCGGGTGACCCGGCAGCCTGCTTTCTATTCCCCCATTTGGACGAGAAGGAACTACGCGAAGGCGTACAGCTGATGCTGGAGTCCTGGGCGCTTGTACAACAAGGCAGAATGAAATAGTATATAGAAGAAACATACAGTTCAGGGGGGATTCATCTTGCTTCATGCTTCACCGTCCTCTTTTATCCTCAAGCCAGCCTTTGCCAAAATTGTCTGTGAACCCGGCTGGAAATGGCAAAAACGGGAGCAGGCTTTACAGAATTATGATTTATTTTACGTGTGGAGTGGGGAAGGAACGGTGACACTGAACGATCAGGCTATTGCGGTGAGTCGGGGAAGCTGTTTTCTTTTTCGTCCCGGCGATCATACTAGCGCAATACATAATCCACAGAAACCACTTGTATTAACTTATATCCATTTTGATATTGACGAGCCGGTCTATGAAGTCCCTTCTTCTTATAGATTACTTCAAGATACGCTCGATTTCGAATATATGCTCTCAAGATACGTTCGACTCTTCCTGGTGAAGGCCTATGCAGCTGAGGAGGAAGCTCGCCTAATTTTGAAGCAGCTCATGATTGCGTTACTTCGAGAAGAACGGCAGCAACCTGTAGAGAAGAAGGTTAGCAACCAGTTAACTGAAGTCATCCACGAGATAGCCAATTATGTACTTCAGCATCCAGGCCTGACGCATCGTGTAGAAGACTTAGCTGCACGTGCGGGACTGTCTTCTAGGTATTTCTCGATCAAATTCAAGGAGCTTACAGGGGCTTCCGTCCAGTCTTACATCATCAAATCTAGAATTGACCGAGCCCAACATCTACTCCTTCACGCAGGAATGAATGTAACAGAAGTCGCGGATGCTCTAGGATACCGAGACATATTTTTCTTCAGCCGACAATTCAAACAGTATACCGGCAAAAGCCCATCTGAAATTCGATAAGCTGGTGAGTTAGCTTGTTTCAGCTTATGTGCTTCTGGGTAATTTGTCTTTATATGATGTGCCAAGAATGAGAAAAGGGGAGGTGAATATAAATGAGCAGAAGACGCCGGATGCGTAGCCGTGAGAGCTTTGTACCGGGGGGTAACATTTTCAGAAATCGCCTGCGCCGTTTGCGGCCTGCAGCTGCGGTAGAACACGAAGAGTTCTGGTTCTGATAAGTGGTTCACACTCTATACTTAAGGACTTATTCATCTAAAACATAGAACATGAGATTGACACGACACTTGTGTGTATCGTTTACGTCCATGTATTCATATTGAAGAGGCTGCCATCTTTCATGGCAGCCTCTTCTTCATCTATTTCGTGAATGTAATCAGAAGCTACTTACGGTGGAACGTTCCAAGCCGGGTTCCCATCTTGACTGGGGTGCCAGAATGAAGGGTAGGTAACGGTTCAAAAGTTCCACTTTCCGTAAGCAGAACTACCGTAGAACCAAATTCGAAGTAAGCTAAATCATCCCCACGATTCCAGAAATCTTGGGTAGCATCTGCATATTTGATGCTGCTTACATTCATGGCACCTACTTTAACCACAGCTACTTCCCCAAGCTCATGGGAGATGTAAGTAATTAATCTTTCATTGCGACTGAGCACCGCTTTCATGTGAGTCATACCAAAATCATTCACAGGATACACTTTTCCCTTGAAATGCTCACTCTCCAGCTTCTTCCCCGCAACTGGGGTGTGAATACGGTGATAATCCGTAGGACTGAGGTAGAGGACGAAGAAAAACCCATTCTTATAGGTCTCCAAATGCGGGGAGTGGCCGAGCAGCTCGGCAAGAGAATAGTCTTGTCCTTTAACGTTCGGAATGAGTCCACTATCTACGCTACCCATGGCTGTAATCAGAGCATCTACGGGACTGACCAGTGCATCCGGTGAGGCATCAATATGGCGCATGCCAGGCTTGAGACGCCGGGTAAAGAATTCATTGAGTGAACGATAATCTCCAATTTCTTTCTCAGCTTCATGTACGGGAATTCCATAGGTTTTTGCGAAGGTTGGAATAACATGGCGGCTGATTCCAGAATGGGAAAAGTGACCCATTAGCTGTGAGATCCATTTCCTTGAGGAAAGTTCTGTCATCAGCTTCATCACTTTTTTTGCCATAGGGGCATCCTCCTTAACAAGCAAATAAGACAAAGCCTATATTGACACAGAAGCCTAGGTAAATCAATATATTCCTGACATCTGCCTAATTTTCCAGTTGATGATAGTTGGAATTCATCCATTTGATTAGAGCAAAAGAACGCACTACAACAACACCAAAGACTAGGCTTCATGCCCTATCTTTGGTGTATATTGTCATATGTTATTGATTGAGCAGATATCGAGCAAAAGCCATGGGTTGGCGATAGGTCGCTTTCCAAGTTCCTGACATTCCGGCTTTGTTAAAGCCGTAGCGCTGATCCCGCCCGTTACATTCAATGAAATATATATGACCTTGTGCGGTGACGCCAATATCCAGTCCAAGATCAGCTAGGAGGGGGAGATGGCTTGCAAGATAGCTTGCTATAGCTAGCGATAAGTGCTCGACTTCAGCAAGGACACTCATCGCTTGCAAGGAAGGCATAACTTCTGATAACTGGCTGTAGGCCGAGCTAGCGCTACCTCCTCCGGCTAGATTGGAAATAAAGATTCCAGCCGCTGATCGTTTGGCGAACATGCCGGTTACGGCCCATTCGGCTTGTATTCCACGCTGTACAGTTACCCGAAGGTCAAAGGATCGTCCATCATATTCAGCGAGTGGAATCCTTTCTTGTACAAGATAAGGGGTAAGAGAAAGACGGTGCTTGACGGCGGGAGGGAATTCCTCCCCGCGTAACCTGGTGGTCAGCCAGTTCCCTGGCTTTAAGGAGGAGACATAGGTGATTTTCCATCCAGCATGGGATTTTTGGAGTCGCATTACCCCTCGGCCTACACTCCCCCTGCAGGGTTTGAGTATAAGATCATCATAATTCTCCATGAACCTTCGTAGGGTAGAAGGTGTGATGATTGCCGTGTCTGGTAGATAATGGCTTATGAAAGGATTGGCTCTTAAATAGCGGTGCATCTCATCTTTGCCATAGCGGTTGTTCACATTGAATATGGATGATCCCTGCTGGATCAGTGCCTGTATTTTACGATGAGCTGAAGCATCCTCATAAATAGCACGATTGTGGATGACTTCAGGAATCGGGACGATAACGCGTTTGAACTCATATTTGTTGTAAATATATGCCGCTGTCGTACCGGAATGTAGATCGATATCATTCACTCTCAGGTAACAAGGGAGCAAGCCGAATTCAGCGGCAGCTTCTTCATAATTTGAGATCGATTCTTGGCCTGTTTTTCGGCGCGGTATACCTCGGTGCATTCTTGCATTAAGCAGAATACCGACATGTTTTAACCCCATGTGCAGGTCCTCCTCTTCTGTCTTCGCTCGGGCATCCCTCGTTATGCACCTTGCTCATAGTCTATGTGTCAAATGACTAAAGGCGTGGACGACTGTGCCATGGCACTAGCCTGTTTCAAAACTTTTCTAGGCTTTTCCGGTAAAGGAAGTCACATTTGCCCGTCCTTGGCAATATATAAATAGGATAGAACTGAGGGAGGGCTTGCCTTGTCTGTCCAGCATAAAGTAGCTGTTATTACACCGGGGGTATTCGTCATTCCTTCCGGACGGAGTAGCTCCGTTGAACGCGTTATCGAGAAAATCGTACCTCTTATGGCTGCCGAACTGGACCTTAGGGTATTCGGTCGCTCTGCCGGCCAATTTCCTGCGAAGGGTTACCTAGGTTCGGTGCCCTGTTGCCGGATTGCAGGCGGCAGTTCTTATCTTCCGGGAATTCTAAGGCACCTTAGGAACTGGATGCCGGACACGGCGGATGTGCACAATCGTCCAGCTCTTGCCTATGGACTGAAAAGACAACTTCCTCAGCTTCATGTCCAGTTAAGTCTGCATTCGACTACATTTATTAGTCCTGCCTGTTTTCCAGCCAGCAAAGCCCTTCCGATGCTCCAAGCGATGGACGGTCTGATCGTAAATAGTAACTATCTCAGGGATGAAGTGCAGATGCGCTTCCCTCAGCTTCGCACACCGATTGCAGTGAACCCACTGGGTGTGAGCTTAGAGGATTTCATCCCTCGCTGGACCCCAGCGGGAGAGGCTGTACGTAAAGCTAGACTGGCTGATTATGGATGGCAAGATCGAAAAATTATTTTATTCGTAGGGCGCTTGATTCCTAGTAAAGGGGTACATCGTATTCTGGAAGCCTTGCCAGCCTTAATTGAGCGGGAGAAAGATGCACTTATAGTGATGGTAGGTAGTGCTTTTTATGGTGTGAATAAAGAGACTGCCTATGTCCACAAACTCAGGCAGATGGCGGATACTTATCCGAATCACACGGTATTCCTCCCTTATATTCCTTATCCTCAGATTGCCGATATGTATAATCTAGCGGATGTAGTCGTCGTTCCATCTATGGACGATGAAGCCTTTGGGTTAGTCAACCTCGAAGCTATGGCTTCAGGCATACCCGTAGTAGCTTCAAGGGTAGGGGGAATCCCGGAGATTGTGAAGGACGGGGAGACGGGACTTCTCCTTCCAGGAAGTAGCGATGCTCAGGTATGGGCAGATAGCCTAGCGCTTCTTCTGAGTCATGAAGATCTATGCCGAAGTATGGGTCTACGGGGGCGCGAACTAGCCCGGAGTCAGTTCCGCTGGCAACATACCGCACAGCGCTGGGCCGATGTAATCAGGGACACACGAACGCCAGAACTTTCGTTACTTTAGTGTATCGCTCGCTCATCTACATTCAAAAAGGCGGATCGTTACGACGAGACGCCTTTTTTGTGTTACGCATCGAATTTTTGGTATGACTGTGCCGACTGTACGTTTGCCGTTACCCTTACTTTCAAACTACATACAATGGTGTATATTCTACAGATTCTACAGAAATCAGGAGGTGAATGACCATGGGTACTCGGCGTACTCCGGCTCCTAGACGCTCGCGCCCGAGAACAGCCCGGGTTAAAAAGCCTGATCCATGGCAGATTCAGCAGCATCCTAATCCCGAAGTGTCGATTATCATCCCAGCGATGAATGAGCGCTCTACAATTGTGGATGTCTTGTGGGAAGCGAACCAAGTAGACCCCAAAAGCGAAATTATCGTTGTGGTAAATGGTTCTACCGACGGTACAGATGGATTAGCCCAGCTCCATGGAGCCAAGCTGCTCAGGTATCCCTATGCACTAGGTCATGATGTAGGCCGCCGTGTAGGAGCGGAGACCGCAAGAGGGAATATTCTACTCTTTTTGGATGCGGATATGCGAGTTCCAGCTAAAGACCTGAGGCATTTTGTTGAAGCCATTAGACAGGGTACGGATGTGGCATTAAATGATTATTCTGGACCTGTGCATCGTCTTGTCGCTCATCCTGTAGTTCTTGCCAAACATACTTTGAATTTGATGTTGCAAAGACCAGACTTGGAAGGCGCTTCGATGACAGCTGTTCCTCATGCCTTAAGTAGAAATGCCTTGTATCAAATTGGAATGGCTTCGCTTGAAATTCCGCCCCTTGCTCAGGCAATAGCAATTACGAGAGGCATGAATGTTCGGCGTGTACATCAAGTATCTGCCGGGAAACTAAATGCTTCCCGGCCTAAAATCCAAGGCACAGACCCCCTTAGTTCACTGGTCATTGGCGACCATCTGGAGGCAGTTCATTGGTTAGTACAACATTTGGGACCTCGCGGGGGACAACCGGACTTAGGAAGACAGCGGGATCGAGTGAGGGGGACATAGAAGATGGTCCGTAGGCGAAAACGACATAATCGAGCAGGAATCAAGGCCCGAAACCCGCGTTCTTCACACACAATAAAGCCTGTGAAGAAGCGGCGACGTCCCGCTGCCCCTCGTCCCTCAGCTCCCGCTAGAGGACGAATGGTTCAAGAGCGTACACGCCGGCTACAAAGGGAAGAATCGCTTACCCGCGCTATCCAAGGCACAGTCTCGGCGATTGTTATTGCCTGTGATGAGGAGGATACTTTGCTCCAAGTACTTCAGCAGTTAAGCAGGCTTCCTTTATTGGAGACGATTGTGATCTTGAATGGATGTACGGATCGCAGCTTCGCTATCGTACAGGAGATGGAGGACATCACGCTGTTACACTATCCAGAACGACTAGGTCACGATGTGGGCAGATCTATCGGCGCAAGTATCGCTTCTGGGGACATTCTCTTGTTCGTGGATGGAGATGTACCGGTTCCAGCGGAGGAGTTAGCGCCTTTCCTTATCGCGATAGATCAGGGTCTAGATGTGGCACTGAATGATATTTCCCCATGGCTTCCAACATTTGATCGGCAAGATGGCGTAACGCGACTCAAATCTTTTCTCAACGTGGCTATGGGTCATCCGAAATTGAGGAGTAATTCCTTAACTGCTGTTCCTCATGCTCTATCACGTAAAGCAATTCAGACTCTAGGTTGTGAGTGTCTGAGTGTCCCTCCTAAAGCTCAGGCCTTGGCGCTATTTCATGGTTTACGAGTAGGCGCACAGAGTTCTGCTGATGTCATCACTCGCAATCGCTTGCGAACGGGGAATACAGGCATAGGGAATTCACTTGCGGCTCTAATCCTAGGAGATCATTTGGAAGCTTTTGACGAAGTCATGACACAAGGGAATGCTCGTCTAGGTCAGACGAAGATGGTACGTGCGGATCTTGCGGCAATGAGGAATGCCTGATGAATACACTTACGAGTATTATCATTCCTACCTTTAATGGGCTTCATCTTCTAACTTCCTGTGTTGCTTCCATTCGAAAACATACATTTACACCTATTGAAATTATTATAGTGGATAACGGTTCTACGGATGGAACGGCAGAGTATTGTGTGCATGAAGGCTTAATTCTTGTCTCTCTTCCTACCAACATCGGCTTTCCGAGTGCCTGTAATCGTGGATTGAAGCTTGCCTCGGGGGATCAAATTATGCTGCTTAACAATGACTGTCTCGCTTCCCCAAGATGGTTATCTAATCTTCTGACTGCCTTATACAGCGCGCCAGAAATTGGAATGGTAGGTCCCGTAACGAATTATGCTAGCGGAAAACAACAGGTGCCTATCAGCTACCGCTCCTCAGCAGAATTTGAACAATTCGCCTCTCTGTATAATCAGCCCGATGCTTCGAAATGGATGGAAACCCGGCGTATTGTAGGTCTCTGTCTGCTTATGAAGCGAAGCACAAGGATAGCCATTGGGCTGCTGGATGAACGGTTCTCTCCCGGACATTTTGAAGATGATGATTATTGCTACCGGGCGGCGTTACAAGGCTACAAGATGCTCATCTGCGGAGATACATTCATTCATCATGAGGGAAGTGCAAGCTTCAAGGCCGGGCATCCCGAGGGGTGGTCTGACATTGTAAATCAAGGACGGCAACGGTTTATAGACAAGTGGGGTGTCGATCCTCATCAATTTATTCACTAGACTATGGCTATAGAAGGAGGAACAAGGATGAAAGGTGTGATATTGGCCGGAGGCACGGGAACTCGTCTACAGCCGCTGACCCGACTAATTAATAAGCATCTGCTTCAGGTTGGCAAACACCCTATGATCAGTTATGCGATAGAGCGACTGAGGCAGGCCGGTATTACAGACGTGATGATTGTCATAAGCAAGCAGTCTGCGGGACTCTATACAGAGTATTTAGGTAGCGGTGAGGATCACGGTGTGCAGATTACCTACAAAATTCAGGAAGCAGCAGGCGGCATTGCGGAAGCTTTGCAATTGACGCGAAGTTATATCTCACCCGGCGAGAAATTCGTTGTCTTACTTGGAGATAACCTGTTCCAAGAAGATTTGTCCCCATACGTGAAGTCCTACGAGAAGCAGGATCCAGGGAGCGCAAGAATTTTACTGAAACCTGTAGATGATCCTCACCGTTACGGTGTGCCTGTATTTGATAATCAGGACCCCAAACTCATCTCCCATATTGAAGAAAAGCCGGCAGATCCGAAATCAGGTTATTGTGTCACGGGTATTTATATGTATGATGATGAGGTCTTCAAATATATAGGAGAAGTTACGCGTTCAGCTCGGGGGGAAATGGAAATTACAGATGTGAACAATCGCTATGCTCGCCAAGGGAAATTGGAATATGATGTTCTTCAAGGTTGGTGGGGGGATGCAGGAACATTCGAATCTCTTGAAGAAGCCAATACGATGATGAGGGGGATGATACCATGATTCGGTTACTCGTTACTGGTGGGCTCGGGTTCATAGGTAGTCATTTCATAGAATATATGCTTGGTAAATACCCTTCAATTCATTTTGTGAACTTAGATGCAGCAACGTACGCAGGAAATCCAGATAATGCCATAGCTTTCAAGGATCATCCGCATTATCGCTGGGTTCGAGGAGACATTACCAATCCGGCCGATATTGCAAAAGCATTTACCGAAGAGATTGATGCCGTGATACATTTTGCAGCGGAATCTCATGTAGACCGGAGTATTGCAACTCCGGATATTTTTGCGAGGACGAATGTGCTGGGCACGCTGAATCTCTTAGAAGCCTCGAAGCACCATGGTGTGAAGAAATTTGTGCATGTCTCTACCGATGAAGTCTATGGTTCACTCGGGGACACAGGATACTTCACCGAGGAGACACCGCTTGCGCCGAATAGTCCATATGCAGCGAGTAAAGCAGGCTCAGATCTAATAGCACGTTCTTATTATCAAACCTATGATTTCCCAGTATTAATTACCCGTTGTTCGAACAATTATGGACCTCGGCAATTCCCTGAGAAGTTGATACCGACAGCGATTTCCCGGGCTCTTCAGGACCAACCTATTCCAATCTACGGAGATGGACAAAACATTCGAGATTGGCTTCACGTAGAGGATCACTGCCGAGCTATAGATTTGGTTCTGCGCAAGGGTAATCCTGGCGAAGTATACAACGTGGGTGGACATAACGAACTAAGCAATCTAAGTATCGCTACACAAATTCTAAATGCACTGGGTAAACCTCAGACGTTGCTTGAATATGTCCCTGACCGTCTGGGTCATGATGTTCGTTATGCTATTGACCCGGCCAAAATTAGTAGCGAACTCGGTTGGCGTCCGGAGATCGGTTTGCACGAAGGATTACGAAGCACAATTACATGGTATGTAGAATCTCAAGAATGGCTGCGCCGTATTCAAAGTGGAGCGTATCATCAAGGCCTAGACTGATGTATCTGGAAGAAAGGAATCCTGCTCATGCGAGGGAGACCCAGAAAGAAACTGCGAAAAATCAGACCATCCTCACGTATCAAACGTACTAGACAGCACGTGTCACGAGGGAGCTATGCTCAAAGGGACAATACTCAAGGGAACAATACTCAGGGGAACAATACCAAAGGTAGAAAGCGCAAAAAAGCCTGCGGACAGCCCAGACACAGAGTGAGCCTTGAACCCACATCCTCTACTTCAGAAGAAACGAATCTTTTGCTTGTAGAAGAAGAAGCCTCTCTAATGGAAGTACCCCCTATGGTGGCCTTGCCGCCTGAGCAGTCTTATGAGGCAGGTTACAAGCGAGGATACTATGAAGGTGGAGAAGCTAAGGCAGGTCAACAAATTCCTCCTTATTATATCCTTCCGGGTGTGCCCTTGGAGGATCTAATTGAAGCGGGTATACGCTATTATGCAGGGGCGCTTCTTCCCCTCCTTCCTGCCAGTCATGTTCATACCGTTCTTATGCGGGCCATGAATGAACATATACCGGTGTCCTTAGTTCGTCTCGGCGATGGAGAATTGCTTACGCTTGCGCATGGCACAGTGATTTCTACGGAAGAGGCTATAGAACGAGGACCCTTCCTTACGTATGCAGGAGTAGACTTACCCGATGAAGAGGTGCGAGACCAGCTGGCTGCTTCGATGCAGAAAGCCACGATGATGGGTATCCCGGAATCTCGGCATGCTAATTTTCAAGGACTATTATTTCCGGTTCTTCATTATTATGGGCTGGATGTCCGCAAGCTTACCGTCACTTCTTCGACAGTCAACTATACCTTAAATGATCAAGGATTGTGGTTGTCCCTTCTTAGAGGACGAAATATTGTGGTTATTGGGAACAAGGCCGCAGAACTCAGCACTGTATTAAGCAGCTATGGATTGCAGGTTATGGGTAGGGTGGATGCAGTGCATGGCGCAAGGGATATTGACCGCGTTCTTCAAGAGATTCAATCGATACCAGGTCAACTGGATATCGCCTTGGTCGCCGCCGGTATTGCGGCTGTTATACTATGTCCCCGTATTACAGAGGAGCTTGGAATCACAGCTGTGGATTTCGGGCATCTGGCGAATAAGCTAGAGAGCGGAGAGATGATTCTCAAGTGATTTTGACAATGAGGTGAAGCCTTTGCCTATCGGGCGATCAAGAGTAAGGAAACCTCTCCCACGGGAAGAGGCGATAGACAGGTACAAGAACGGGTATCAGGCAGGATATGAACAAGGGAAAATTATGGGGCTTGCCGATTACACCCAGCCTTTTGAGGGCACAAGCATTATCATTCCTACCTACAATGGGGAACAGCTTTTACTTGAATGTCTAGATAGTATTCAGGCGTATACGTCTCTTCCCTATGAGATCATCGTCGTAGATAATGCTTCAACAGATGGGACAGTGAGTGCTCTTCAAAAGCGTGGGGGCGGCATTCGGATTGGAAGGCATGCAGAGAATCTGGGGTTCGCTCGAGCTGTGAACACCGGACTTATGATGGCAAAAGGAAGTCAGGTCCTGCTTCTGAACAATGATACGCTGGTTACCGAACATTGGCTGGATCACATGTTGATTTGCCTGTATAGTGAACCGGACATAGGTGCGGTCGGCCCGGTCACTAACTATATTGGGGGAGAGCAACAAATCCCGGTCCCTTATCAAGTAATAGATGAGATGTGGGACTTCGCAAAGCTGTACAACAGCCAAAGTGACCCTGCTCGCTGGGTCAAGACGAATCGACTGGCCGGTTTCTGTCTCCTTCTAAAACGGAGCATTTGGGAGCACACGGGATACTTGGATGAAGGCTACCGCATTGGCAATTATGAAGATGATGACTACATGCTTAGGCTGAGATTTCAAGGACTGAAGCTAATTATCGCAAAGGATGTATTCATTCATCATGTAGGTAGTGCCACCATGAGAACACTCGGTAGCGAAGGATATGAGCAAGTAAATGGGCGCAATGAGCATTTTTTTCAGCAAAAATGGGGGAATGTGCATGCGACTTTATCGGAAATGCAAGAAGGCGGGGCGCTACAGCATCGAACGCTGCGAGCATTCAATCCCACGCATCTAGTCGTCAAGGATATGAAAGATCGGTACTATTGGTTGGAGCGTGGAACAAAGTATCCTTTACAGGATCCTCTAAGTGCAGCGCTGCATTTCAAAGATGTCCCTCTCTTATCTATGGTAGATCTGCGGGGGTTGTCCATAGGAGATTCTCTACAGGTGGAGGATGTCCTCTCTCGGCAATGGTTATTGTATCAAGGAGATCTGGATGCACCGACAGAGGGTGCCTTATACCGAAATGATGCTGGACAATATGTTCAAATCTCGGGGGGAGCCTGTCGGCCATTTTTGACTACTTATGCGTTGAATTCTTGGCATTTGGAACCGTTCATTCGGCTGGATCAGCCAGCGTTCCTTAAGGAGCTTCCACCTGGGCTTGTAATCCTTGCAGCTCCTGTACTTGGTGCAGCAGATCTGTAGAGCACAGGATTTTAGAAGGGCTGCTGGAACCGAGTTCTCCGCTCTAGCATATGTTAATTCTAGGCAGACCAGGCCGGGCAGGCCCCCCCAGCCCATGAGGTAAGGAGGAATTAGGCATGGAGCAACAGCTTACCAACTTAATTGAACACATGGCTCATTCCCATCAGCAGATGGCCCGGGTCATGGATGCAGAACGTGAAGTTACAGTACGTATGGCACAAATCGTTCATGATCTTCCAGATACCGAACCGGAATTCGATGGCATCGACGGACTGATGGAGAATGCGGGCAAGGTCAATAAAAGTGTGATCTCTTATTTGAACGCAATGGCTGATCTTCAAGAGGCTTTGGCCGAGAATTTAGGTCTGATCCTAAAAGAAATGAGAGTTCCCGATGAGGAATAGCTGGTGGAATTGGAGAGGATGTCATGAGTAGGGAACAAGCTTTTGTCAAAATGCTGGAAGCTTCTGCGAAAATTCAGTGGAGTGTATCACTCATGCTGGAGGCCAAAGCGGTCGAAGCTGAAAAAGTTCGCAACTGGACCTTGAATCATCTCCATGGACACAGTTTTGATGAACAGGAGAAGCAGCTCTCGGAGCCTCTAGGTGTTCATGAACAGATTATTGAGGTCATCGAAGGAATCACCAAGTTGCAGACAGGGTTAAGCAGCAATCTAAAAGCCGTATTGGTCACCGAGTCAGATGAGGATGGCGGCGGGGCTGGCATGTTCGGGGATGGTGGATTTGATCTAGGGGATATAGGTAAATGAACCGGGTCTGCCTATCCGAACAAGAAGTGAAGCTGGAACTCATTCTCTCTATCGCCAAAAGTCAGACGGCGCTTGCCCGAATTTTGGATAGCTTGGCAGATGTTACAGATCATGCAGACATCTCGGCCAAACAGATGGAAGAGCATATTCGTCTGTTGACCGATTATCAGTGTGCGATGGCAGAGTCCTTAACGGGCATTCGTCTTCATCGTAAATATTATGGAACTCCTACATTACCGTGGATCAACGAAGCTCTATATCAGGCAGCATATGCAGCGCGGGGAGTACAGGGGGAAGAATAAGTATGTTGAAGAAGAGAAAGCGTGTGGGCCTAAAGAAAGGGACTGGCAGACCGAAGGTCGCGAAGAAGAGTAAAATCCGCTCTGGGACACTTCGGAACGGGAAGCGGACCACGAAAAAACGGGCCGTCTCGAAAAGATTGAAATCTCGCCACACAGCTCGAAAAGTGAAAAAAACAGTAGCCAAGCGAAGACTTCGCCGCAACGTAAGCATACCTCCCGAGTCTTTTATTGCCCCGCCCGAAGTAGACGATGCGGGTGCCGTCTATCAACAGGGTTATAGTGAAACCTACCAAGAAGGTTTTAATGCTGGATTTGCGCAGGGATTCGAGGATGGGCATAAATTAGCGTACACTGAACCTTCGTAAGCTTAAGCTCTTAAGGACTACAGCATTAAGGGATATAGGGTAAAGCCCGCCACAGACCAACTTTTGTTGCATGGAAATGCAGGAAGGTTGGTTTTTTGTCATTCTCTAGGGGGGACGGTGTTCTCTTAATCTAAACCTAGATACATAGAACGATGGCGACTGTTCAGAAGGCGTCAGCCATCAATTCATAAAGGAAGTAGTGTACTTCCAAACGTAGGGGGCATTCGCCAATTTTAGGTGTCTACGGGTAACCGTCCATGATGCACGTGTACCCGGTGCATATATGTATAGGGATAGTTAAACCAAGACAGATAGGAATGGATGCCGTGAGAAACCTGCTTGACGAAGGGCGGTTAGACGGCTATGCCCCGGGATTCCGGGAGGGTTACCGATTCGGAGGATGTCAGGCCGTGCTTGACGATATTCCGGTGGAACCTTTAGGGAGACATCACTGGCGTGTTCTCTATATCCCACAAGGATTTGATGCTATCGATCGGAGTATCATGGATGCCCTTGAACAAATTGCGGCAGAATGCAAAGTGGCTTCAGCTGCAGAAATGGTGGCAGAGGCTGCAACATATCAGCCCGATTTGGTCCTTGTGATGAACGCCTTACATGTCTTCCCTGCCGATCATGCTGAACATATCCAACTTGTTCGTCAAATGGGTATCCGAACCGCAGTATGGTTTGTAGATGATCCCTATTTTACAGACGATACCGCCCTACTATGCAGACACTATGACGATGTATTTACTCACGAAATTTCAGCCGTATCCTTTTATAAGGAGATGGGGTGCCCTCGTGTGCATTACCTCCCCCTTGCCGCTAGCTCCACCTTGTATAGTCCACAGAAAACAGCGCCTAAGTATCATTTTGATGTAGCTTTTATCGGGAATGCTTTTTGGAATCGCGTGGCCTTATTCGATGAGATGGCTACATTTCTAAAGCATAAAAAAGTGTTAATAGCTGGAGGCTTCTGGGAACGGCTGACGCAAAAAGAGAATTTGAATCCTTTTGTCCGTAGCGGCTGGATTCCACCAGAAGAGACGGCTAGATATTATAACGGGTCTAGAATCGTCATCAATATTCATCGCCCGACGACCGTAGGCATGGATAATCATAACAGTCGAGATTTGCCAGGGCATTCAATTAACCCTCGAACGTATGAGATCAATGCTTGCGGAACACTGCAGATGACCGATATTCGGGAAGGGCTCAAGACGTACTATCGTCCAGGATATGATATTGAGACATTCAACGATGCCCAAGATCTTATGTCTAAGATCGAATATTATCTAGCGCATGAAGAGGAACGTCTTCAAGTCGCGTGGCGATCACTATGTACAACGCGTAAGTATCACACGTATCCTGACCGAATTCGGCGGCTTCTTGATACGTCATCTTCTTATTAGATCCATATATACGTTTTGGACACAAAGCCAGACAGGAGTGAAGATATGTTAAGAAGAAGGGCACATACTTCGGCACTACACGCACCCATTGAAATAGGGTTAGATCCTCTTAACAAAGGTCGTGCTGCTGGACGACAAGATGGATACGATGAAGGTTATTTACGAGGCCGTGCAGACGTTATCGTAAATCGTCATCGCCCCTCTTTTCCGATTCGTAATCTCAAAGTGCTGTATGTAGCATCCGGCAAAGGATTTCCTTATTCCCCTATTGATGAAGCCGTACTGACTACACTTCGTACGTTAACTACCGAGGTTATTGTCAGTGATGTGAGACAGCCGATCGGGCAACTTGCCGCAGAACACCGTCCTGATTTGGTCCTTGTGTTAGATGGGATGGAGCTAGCTGTAAGCGAGATGGAGGCCGTCAGAGCACAAGGCATTCGCAGTGCCGTATGGCTTACCGATGACCCTTACTATACAGATATCACTATGAACATCGCAGGCTACTATGACCATGTATTTACCTTAGAACTGAATAGTGTGGCCTTTTATCAACAGATGGGATGTGCGAACGTTCATTATCTTCCCTTTGGCGCTTTTACGGATCATTACCAGCCTGTACGGACCCTGTCCAAAATTCGGCGAGAGATCAGTTTTATAGGCTCAGCTTACTGGAATCGAGTTCATTTCTTCAGCCCTGTTATTAAGGAATTGATGAATGATGGATTAAGTATTAATGGCATTTGGTGGGACCGCCTGCCTGAATTCTCCGAATACTCTGATCGTATAGAACTGGGCAAGTGGATGGGTCCAGAGGAGACCGCAGAAACCTACAGTGGAAGCAAAATCGTCATAAATCTTCACCGAGCTCATGATGATGATACGGTCAACAATAATACCGTACGCTTATCGGCGGCGTCACCTAACCCTCGAACATTTGAAATTTCGGCATGCGCCACACTTCAACTGGTTGATCGTCGCTCTGATCTGGCAAGATTTTATATTCCTGGAGTAGAGATTGAGACATTTGATTCTCCGCAGGAGATGATGGACAAAGTGCGATTCTATCTTACCCATGAGAAAGAAAGACAGAAGATTGCATTACGAGCTCTGGAGCGGACTTATCGCGAGCACACCTATGCGAACCGCGTGAATCAATTGCTCGCTACCATATTTGGATGATGACTGCGGCGAAGAGAAGGAGGTGAACCGTTCCTCTTCAATCTATGAAGAGAACCTGATCTATGGCCCACAAAGCAAAGATGATGTTATTTTCCCATGTAAGTAATACCCGGAGTATTACGGGAGCGGAGAAGCTGCTTCTCTTTTTCTGCCGTAAGCTCTCTTCCTACTTCGATGTCATGCTTGTTGCCCCTCAGGAAGGACAGATTACTTTACTAGCCCAGCAAGCAGGCATTCGAACATGTATTCATGCTTATCCACTATTCCACGAAATATATACACCCCATGCTCATCTGTTCAAAGATGCAGAGAAGCACAAGATGAGTCTAGCTTGTCAGACCTTAGCTGAGCTTATCCGTATAGAAGCTCCAGATGTGGTTCTTACCAATACTTGTGTGAATGTACTCCCTGCCATGGCGGCTTCCTCCCTCGGGATTCCGGTGCTATGGAGTATTACTGAGTCTATGGTCGTAAATGAATATACGCCACTATCTGTGGCTTTAATTGATCGTTATAGTGACTGGATCACAGGCATATCCGTATCGGCTTTATCTGCTTTCGCAAACCTACCCGTCCCTGAGAAGATCAGTCTCATCTATCCTTCTTGGGACACAGAAGAAATTCATCCAGAGTATTGGGAGCTTCTTAGAGAGCAAAAACGCAGCGAATTCAAATTATTACCCGATCAGCGTTGTATCGGATATATCTCTGCCTTTCTAACTCGTGACAAAGGACTTCGCGATTTCGTGGATATGGCCTTGGCTCTTCTACCTAGTGATCCATCGCTCCGATTTCTCATTATTGGCCGAATTGTCGATCGAGATTTCTATACGGAATGTCTGAGTCGAATTAATGCCTCCGGACACGCAGCCAAATTTCAATTTGTTGTATTTGAACCAAGTGTGGAAGCCGTGTACTGCGCTATGGATCTAATTGTTGTACCCAGTCTCGTCCCGGAAGGATTTGGACTTACAGCCATGGAAGCGATGGCTCATGGTAAGCCTGTGGCGGCTTACGGATCGGGTGGACTTCGTGAGATTCTTGAAGCGGTCGGTTCCACAGAGATGTTAGCTGAGCCCAGAGACTATAAGGATTTAACTGCAAAAATTAAGGCCCAGCTTACAGATCCACAGTCCTTGGCTGATATTGGTAGACGAAATAGAATTCGTGTGCATGAAATTTTTGGAACAACCGCTTATGAACAGCGCTTGAAGCGCACTGTAGAGAGCTGGGTCGCATATAGGCCCGATCTGCTTCAGCTTGCCGAAGACGAGGGTAGAATCGTCGCAGTAAGTCATCGCCCCCATATATTATCCATTTCAACCCCAACAGCTCCTTTGGAGCAGTCTTCCCCAATCCTCCCGCTGCACCATCCACGTACTCGTCGTCGCAAACGGAATGCTTCAAGAACATCAATTAGGTCAAGGAATTTGAGGCCTAGGAAGCGCAAAATCCCAACAACTCGAAGAAGAAAAATTAAACTTTATCCACGCTCTTCTTCTGCATCACGCCGTGCATCCAAGCATAGAGGGGCAAGGCGTAAGGCACGCACAATGAAATCATGACCATTGCATTCGAAAGGAGAGTCTATCGATGAGAATCATGACCATTTTGGGTACTCGACCTGAGATCATTCGCCTTAGTCTAATTATTCCCTTACTCGACAACTATGCCGAGAAGCACATTTTGGTCCATACGGGACAAAATTTCACGCAGAGTCTTAGCGGGATCTTTTTCTCAGAGCTTGGACTTCGTGCACCAGACCATATTCTCCAAGATCAACAAGCCACTTTAGGGGGGCAGCTCTCTACGATGTTCCTTCAAGTAGAGGCTTTGCTTGAGCAAGAGCAACCCGACAAAGTGCTGCTACTTGGGGATACCAATAGTGCTCTATGTGCCTTACTTGCTGAACGCTTAGGTTTTCCTGTGGTGCATATGGAAGCGGGGAACCGCTGTTACGATCTGAATGTACCGGAAGAGAAAAATCGCAAAGTGATTGATGCCATATCCTCCATTAATATGCCTTATACCGAGCAAAGCAAGAAGCACCTGATTCAAGAGGGATTTCCTAGCCAGCGCATTGTCCTCACGGGCAACCCTATTTATGAAGTGATGACCTATTATGAGCCACAGATTGAAGCCAGCACTATCCGCAATAAGCTAAATCTTCAGCCCAAGGAATATTTCCTGGTTACAGTGCATCGCGCGGAGAATGTGGACCAACCTGAGCACCTTAGTCAGATTCTGCAAGGACTGAATCAAGTGGCCGAAGCCCATGGCAAACGATTGATATGCAGTCTGCATCCTCGGACAGCATCCAAAATGACGGAAGCCGATCATCAGCGTATGCATCCACTCGTTGAGTTCCATCAACCATTTGGATTCTTCGATTTCGTGAAGCTTGAACGTGACGCTCTGTGTGCCTTAACAGACAGTGGGACGGTTCAAGAGGAGTGCTGCATTATGCATGTGCCGACCGTCACACTACGCCGGACTACAGAACGGCCAGAGACCGTGGATTGTGGCAGCAATATTATATCGGGTCTGCATGCAGATCATATCGCTTCCTCTGTCAAACTGATGATGGATATGGATCGGAACTGGAACTGCCCGGATGGATACTTGGCAGAGCATGTATCGGAAAAAGTAGTTAAATTTGTGCTTGGAGGGAAAAGGAATGTTCAATAATCAAGTCATCTTGGTCACAGGCGGTACAGGTTCGTGGGGATATGAGCTCATTAAGCAACTTTTACCACAGCAGCCTAAAGAGATCATTATCTATTCGCGGAGTGAGGCTACTCAAGTGGCGATGAGCCGTGCCTTTGAAGATGATCGTTTGACCTTCCGCATCGGCGATATTCGGGATAAGGAAGCCATGATTGCGGCCTGCAAGCACGTCGATTATGTATTTCACTTAGCAGCACTGAAGCACGTTCCAGTCTGTGAAGATCAGCCTTATGAAGCGCTTAAGACGAATGTCATCGGAACCCAGAATGTCATCGATGCGGCCATTGAGAACGATGTGAAGAAAGTCATTTACATTTCGACCGATAAGGCAGCGAATCCATCTAACTTTTATGGAATGACCAAAGCCATCGGTGAAAAATTAATCGTGTATGCCAATTTATTGCCTACTCGGACGAAATTTGTCTGCGTGCGGGGAGGCAATGTACTCGGCACAAATGGCAGTGTCGTTCACTTATTCATGAACCAGATTGAACAGAAGGGCCAAGTGAAGATTACTGATTTCAACATGACTCGGTTCTTTTTAACCTTACCAGATGCAATCAAATTGTTGTTCAAAGCTTCGGTTGAGAGTCTAGGTGGGGAAATCTTTGTCATGACCATGCCCACGTGCAAAATTGTGGATTTAGCGGATGTGCTTATTGAGGCATCAGGGAAGGAAGACGTGCGTGTCATTGAGACGGGAATTCGTCCTGGCGAGAAAATCCATGAAATCCTCATGAGTGATTTCGAGAGTCTTACTACCGTGGTCTATGATGAAGAATATTTAGTTATCCTACCTACGCTGAACATACCTAATCTAAAAGAATTTTACCAGCATGCTCCGCACGTATCGTTCTCCAGCTTTAGTTCGGAGACGAATCTGATGTCCAAAGAGGAGATTCGAGACATCCTCATTCGGGGAGGCTTCCTATCATGAAGCTTCTAATCTTCGGGGGAAGCGGTATGGCGGGGCATCTGCTGGTCCGTTATTTTCAGGAGAAGGGTACGCATCATGTGTTCTATACGACCCGCAACACAGAAGACCCAGAAGGTCTAATCGTCGATGTGAACGATCCTGCACTGGTAGAACGTACGGTCGAGATCGTTCGGCCTGATGTAATTATTAATGCAGTAGGTGTGCTTAATCAGTTTGCGGAAGCGGACAAAATCGGAGCTTTTCACGTGAATGGATTCCTTCCTCATCGGCTTCGGCGTGCTGCCGATGCGATAGGGGCAAGGCTCATCCATATTAGTACGGATTGCGTATTTTTAGGTCTTAAAGGTCATTACAGTGAAGAGGAAGAACCGGACGGAACTTCCTCCTATGCAGTAAGCAAAGCGCTTGGCGAGATCCGGGACCCGGGGCATCTGACGATTCGCACTTCTATTATTGGTCCTGAGGTAAGAACGAGTGGGATTGGATTGCTGCAGTGGTTCTTGAATCAAGAAGGCATAGTACATGGATATACGCACGTTCTTTGGAATGGCGTGACTACGTTAGAATTGGCCAAAGTCATTGAAGCTTCATTAGATTCGAACTTGTCTGGACTTATTCATTTGGCTCATCCTGATATGGTCAGTAAATATGAGTTATTAGAGCTATTTCAGAAGACTTGGCACAAATCGGATGTGACGATTGTCAAAGAGGATGGACCCGTTCTAGACCGTACGCTTCGTTCTACAAGATCTGATGTACAGTTCTCATTACCTCCTTATTCCATCATGTTGGAGGAACTAGCCGAATGGATGATTCACCATGAAGTCTCCTAGTATTCTGATTACGGGAGCTTCGGGCTTCACGGGGATGCATGCTTGTACACATTTTGCCTCTAAAGGCTATGAGGTAACAGGAACGGTTCGAACGTTAGGCATACATGCACGTGTGCCTGACGTGAACTACATGGCCTGTGATCTTACAGACGCCATACAGGTGAAAGAGGTCGTGGAACAGGTGAAACCTATGTGGGTGCTTCATTTGGGAGGGAAGAATTCCGTTCCGGAATCGCTGCATCATCCTTTGCTATATATGCAGTCTAATGTGATGGGTACACTGCATTTGCTTGAAGCTCTGCGAATCCAGCCCGAATGCCGCATCCTTGTCGCTGGATCAAGATTAAAGTTCGATCTCACCGTCCCCTTATCTCCGACTCATCCTTATGCACTCAGTAAATCCATGCAAGAGATCGCCGCGCTTTCTTGGGGGGATCTTTTCGGGCAGGACGTTCTGATAGCTGAGCCGGGTAACCTGATGGGGCCCGGACCATCCACGGGTATTTGTTCTTTATTTGCTAAATATATTGTGCAAGTGGAACAAGGTAAGAATCCACCCGTGTTCAGATTATCTTCTCCCGATGAGCGAAGGGATTTCCTAGATGTTAGAGACGCGGTTCTTGCCTATGAGAGGTTGCTAGCACAAGGTGAGACGGGAAGTATTACGCCGGTGTGTTCAGGTATTGAGCATACGCTCGGGGAAGTAGCACATGAGATGATAACCTTATCGAATCAGTCTATCCCTTTTGATCAAGGTACCTCGAAGAATGTATCTACCGCTCTGCCTATTCAGCCGCACCATCTTAGGTCGCTAGGTTGGGAGCCAGCGTATGCATGGGCATCCTCGTTGGAGGCGATTCTGGAGTACTTCCGTGAAGAAGGGAGAGCGTCGTCATGAATCCCCGTGTAACAATCATCATTCCTTTCTATAATTGTCGCTTCGTTGCCTTGGCGATTCAAAGTGCGCTTAGGCAGACGTACAGCAATGTTGAGATTATCGTAATAGATGACGGCTCGACGAAGTATGCAAGATTAATTAATCCTTTTCGCCATCGTATACATTACTTGGGCAAAGCGAATGGTGGTACAGCAACGGCTCTGAACCATGGCATTCATTATGCTTCGGGAGATTACATTGCGTGGCTGAGTTCAGATGATCTATTTTACCGAAATAAAATACTGCATCAGGTGGGTTTCATGATAGAGCGTGAAGCCCCCATCTCTTATACAAATTTTAATTATATCAATAGCAGCGGAGCTATAACTTCCCGGGGAGTATGCGGAGCTACACGAAGTCCAAGGCAGTTGTATGAGAGTTTCCTTACAGGTAATCCAGTCAATGGATGCACGGTGATGATACGTAAAGATGTATTTCAACATATTGGAGGTTTTGATGAGAGCCTGCCGTACACCCATGACTATGATTTTTGGATGCGGGCTGCGCTTTCTGGTTTGTATTTTCCCTATTTAGAAAAGAATTTGACGGCCTACCGCTGGCATCCAGGTATGGGTTCCGTACGGCATAGCGCTGTGATTACTCAAGAAATTGAGCAGGTTCGTTCCAAATATGCAGGAGCGATGCAACAGCTTGTGTCGATCACACCAGGGTAAGGGCCGGAGAATCCGTCTCCTTCTTAGGGGAATGGATAAGGGGGAAGTCTATGTATGTAGAACTAGAAGGAGCCGATTTCATTCCTATTTTGAGAGAGCGTCTGCGCTTTACGGATAGTATTCTTGACGTAGGATGCGGGATTGGAGCTATGTGGGATTATTATGATGCTCCCGTGATTATTGGTGTTGATATTCACAGACCTTATTTGGAACATTTGGTACGAACTACAAGAAGAGCGATACCGATTCATACAGATGCAACACGGATAGGAAAGTTGTTCATGCCGAATTCCTTCTCTGCAGTCACCTTGATTGATTCACTGGAGCATTTCGTCAAAGAAGATGGCCTAAAGGTACTGGCCTATGCCGAACAAATTGCCAAAGATCAGGTAATCGTCTTTACACCGCGGGGATTTTTTCCACAGATTGGTGTGGATAATTATAATTTGAACGGAGAGAAATATCAGACGCATTACAGTGGGTGGGAGCCCGAAGAATTGCTAGAACTAGGCTATCATGTCTATGTAATCCGATGCTTTCATAATAGAGATAATGTCTCTTTTGTAGAGGCCTTTGGTAGGGATCACCCCCCTGTAGATGCAATTTTTGCTTGGAAAGAAATAGGCTGAGGGTCAAGGGAAAGTGGTGAGTATAATTGAGTGTTTTTCCAAAAGTATCCGTAATTATTCCGTTTTATAATTGCAAATATGTGAATCAGGCGATCGAAAGTGTCTTACAACAGACCTATCCTCATGTAGAGATTATTGTAGTGGATGATGGTTCGACGAGTAATCAGGAATTAATCGAGCCTTACAAACACCGTATTCGTTACCTCTACAAACCTAATGGTGGCACAGCAAGTGCGCTGAATTATGGCATTGCACATGCGACGGGACAATACTTTGCTTGGCTGAGTTCAGATGATAGATTTCTTCCTAACAAATTAGAGCAACAACTTGGCTTCATGTATAAGAAGGGAGCTGCCGCTAGTTTTACAGCTTATTATTATATTGATGATACGGGGAGTAGAACAGGCGAGGTCCATAATATCTTCAAGACACGCCAAGAGTTCTACGAAGTACTGTTAAAAGGTTGTCCAATTAACGGTTGTTCGGTCATGCTTCATATGAATGTGTTCAAGCAAGTAGGTGTGTTTGATGAAGAGCGCCTCTACACGCATGACTATGATCTCTGGGTTCGGGTGCTGGAGATCTACACATTTGAATATTTGGATGAGCTTCTATTGGAATATAGGGTGCACGGAACCATGGGGACACTAACACACTGGGACGAGATTATGCAAGATATGCAAGTGATACAACAAAAACATGGAAATATCCTGAATAGACTCATTCTTAAAGAGGGGGAGAGTCCATGAAATTTATGTTTGCCATTGTCACCCTATGCCATGGAGGAGCACAGCGGATGTTAGCTGAGATCACGAATGGGTTATCCGATCGAGGGCACGAGGTTACTATTGTGATGCCGGAGCAAGGCGTCATTGAGTACGAAATCCGGTCGCATGTTGTACGAGTGCCAGGGCTGGATTTATTAGCCCATCATTTTCCCGAGGCCGATATTCTAGTCTCCAACTTCTATACTACAGTTCAACCCGTCCAAGAAGCTAGCGAACAAGGAAAGGGACTGCATATTCGATTAGCGTTATGCTATGAGCCTCCTTTCTTAGATGATAATCAGTCATCATTCCCAAGTTATCATCTAACCCAAAATCTACTGGTGTTATCGGATTGGCAGCAGGATCTCATTCAATTATTGCATGGAGTGAAAGGTGAAATTGTACCGATTGGCGTATCTCCATTCTTTTATAATATGAATATTAGATCGCACTTTGAGGGACCCTTACAGATCACCGCGATCTTAAGAAGAATTGAGAATAATTTCTCCTGGCACCGAGAGCAGCATTATCTGGTCGCTGAGATGGATCGCGTGCTGGATAAACATCCAGACATTATTATCAATTTGATATGCCCACCGAATGAATTTGCAGAATCGCAGTGGTTACAGAATTTAAGAGATACGGGAAAATATAGAGTGTTGACCCCAGCTGATGATGTTGAGCTGAGATATCATTATAATCATACGGATATCTTTGTTAGCTCAGGGACCTATGATGCGGGCTCACTGCCAGGTCTTGAAGCCATGCGCTGCGGTGCGGCACTGGCTACGGTATATTCTGGGGGCAACCGGGAATATGGACGTCATGAGCGGAACTGTCTAATGTCTTATCGTTATGAGAATCGTCTTGCAGATGATGTGAATCGACTCATTGAGGAAGAAGAACTTCGTCTTCGCCTCAGTGCAGCGGGAGAGAAAGCTTCTTACCATTATGTATGGGAGAAGAGCATAGAGGCATTCGAACGTGCAGTGCAGTTGATCTTAGCTAGATCTCCATTACATCGGTAAAGCCCTCAGGGGCTTTTTTTGTATCAAATATTTTTGTTAATTTATTTAAAAGGAACCGGGATTCAAAAGATATCACGTCATATTACTTCAACAAAAAAAGCTTCCTAAAGGGAGCTTTTTGTTTGTCTTTTTTAGTTTTGATCTTGGACAAGGGCTTCCATAATTCGTGGATCGGGAATGATGTAATCTTGCGGTAGGGCTTCTTTGAGCCTATTCATAAATAAGTAATCCACCTCTTGCCCACATGAGCCTTCTGGATAAGTAAACCATGCATTGTACAAATCACTGGGTGCTTTGAGCTCCAACCCGGGTTCCTCCAATCATTTGAGTATACAGTGCATGCGTATCATGATACATATGCTCTAATCTACGGTGCTGAAGTACCCATTGTCTAGCCTGTTCCCCTATTTCTTTGGCGAGCTTGGGCTCATTAAAAAGGAGGTGTATGTGCTGGGAGAGAGAGGCTGGTTGATCCGATTCAAATAGTAGCCCCGTGACTCCCTCCTTAATCATTTCAGGAATTCCCGTAACATTAGACCCAATACAAGGAATTCCTGCTAACTGGGCTTCAGTTAAAGAGAACGGCTGTGTATCTTGCAGACTAGGCTGCACGTAGAGGTCAGCCTTTTGCAAAATGGAGGGAACATTCGTTACGTTTCCGATAAATTTCACGATGTGATCAATGCCTAACACTCGGCATCTATGCTCTAGAGTCGCTTGCAAGGTCCCTTCACCCACAATCCAGCATTCAAAGTCCTGACGTTTGTTATGAAGAAATCCAAGAGCCTCAATTAAGACTTGAACCCCTTTGACATATTCCAAACGGCCTGTATACATGATTAGTTTCTTCCCCCGAGGTTTGGGCATTGGAAATGGAACCAAAGCGCGGTTAAAAAAGGTCGAAATGTCTACCCCATAAGGAATACGGGTAAGCTTCGTCTCAGGTATTCCAGTTGAAGTAATGAGTTCTCCAATCCATTTTGAACTCACCAGTATATGATCTGCGGATACTGCGCCCCAGTACTCCAGAGCTTGATAATGTTTGCCGTAAGTAGTGTTCCGAAAATCATCCCATCGCAGCTCCGTTCTGACCGAGCGGGTATCCAAATACCCTTCGCGTGCTAACGACCCATGGAAGCTAACTAGTAAAGGGGTAGATTGGGTTAGCACTCTGCGAATGCATACCGCGGCAATGGGATCTTGCGCATGGATCAGATCGTATTGATCTAAGCCCAGAAAGGCGGCTCCCATCTCAAATGCATAGCGGTCACTTTCAATCGTCATAGCCTCAGGTGATGCATGTAAGGTGGGAAGAGGAGCGACAAATAGATTGTTACGAATCAGGGGAAGAATCTTGCTTTTATGAAAACGTTGCGTTCTTCCTTCTACATACACCGAGTGATCGGCTAAGTCGGTCCCCATCATATCGACCTGATGTCCTTCCTTTCTTAGGGAGGCAGCAAGCTGACACATATAGGTTCGTATTCCCCCTATCGTGGATAAGGACCAGTAGGTTACAAGCAGTATTCTCAAGGTATACCCACCTTTACGCATGAGTCTTTCTATAGTGTATGTAGCGAGGGGATATACGCATGGGTTGTCAATAAATTGGGCATGAAGGAACGTAAGCAGAAGCTTAATTTCCGCTCTTGTGCAAGACGGTACGCAGTGCAGCAACATATAGTATGGAGAAGAAAAGGGGGAACCAGCTTGGCGTATTATGTCTTCACTCTCCACCGAAATATACTTCCCTATGGGAAGGTGCATATGATCGATTTGGTGGTCGCAAATTCAGGAACAGAGCCCTTTGAAGTCTATATTGAGGGTGAGCAAGATCGAAGAGTAGCTTTTAAATTTTTATATCATCTTGGGGCTGTAGATAGTGAATTCGGGAGAAGATCGATTCAGGATATTTCGGTTAATGAGGAGTTATTAAACCTTAAGATTATAACCAACCGCCTCTTACCTTATCATTGCGAAATCCGTCTATACTTCCGAGATACAGAAGGGACAACGCTTGGCGTTATTAGCGAGCATCAAATGCATAAGTTATGTAATTAAGAGACAGGAGAGGCCTGTCTCTTTCAAGGTAGAGGGTTACATAAAGGAGATACCAGAGAAGCTTACTGGGCCAATTACACTAGCCGTATTCGCACCAGGTGTCCCTAGCACGGTAACAAGTAACGCATAGGAATAGTAACCTTGAGCAACATTAGAATCTACATAAGAGAAGTTGGTATCATCATAGGCGTTCAAAGCTGCTAAACTCGTGTCTACGGTGAAAATTTGAGTGTTATTACGAACCAGAGTGACTTGCACATTGGGAGAACCTTGGGTCGATTGAATACCCAGAGTTCCTTGAATTTGTGCTTGACCTGAAGACGGAACAAACAATCCGAACTGACACAATAAAGTCTGCTGTGGGGACGGAAGTATAGAAATTCCAATCGAACCACTTGTTGATGCCAGAACACTTTTACCAAAATCGACGACAGTTGCCATAATTCTCAGCTCTCCTCTTTAATTACTTCAATAGTTGGTACTCTATTAATATATGAAAGCATTGAGAGAAGGATTGGACGATACGAAGAGTAACTTCGACTAAGAGGACAAAAAGAGCAGGAAATCGATGGATTTCCTGCTCTTTAACCATTTATAGTAAGCTATCATCATCTATTCTTAACATCTAGCCTACACTTAAGGCATGCATCATCTTGATGAATTGGATTGCATACTGATGCGGGGAAAAGGATTCCTGAATTCGTTGTTCCCCTTGCGCACAGATGTGATTACGCAGAGGAATATTATCGATAAGCTCAAGGCCTAAATGCGCGGCTTGCTCGATATTACCTATGTCATAGAATTTCCCTGTCTGGTCATGGGTAATGAAAGCCCTTACTCCATCGGAGTCTGTGCTAAGAACGGGACAACGGCAGGCCATCGCTTCTCCTACAGCATATCCGAATCCTTCTATAATGGAAGTGGAAAGTAAGAACCCACCAGAATCTGCAATAACCGAGTATTGATGAGGCATGTGAGTATGTGGCACATTGGAAATCATGGTAATCGTGTTACTCAGATCAAGTACATCTAATTGTTCTTGAAATCGTTGATGTTCTTTGGGCTGAGCCAAAGTAGCGTCCGTATACATTCTTAGCTCCACATTGGGTCTAAGCTGCTGAAGTCTTTTTCCAATAAGGAGGAATTCGTTCCAATTCTTATTGGCTTCAATACGTCCTACCCATGCGACAACGGGGTGATTAGGTACTTCTACGGAACGATGATAGAACATAGAGGTATCGAGCATATTCATAATCACAAACTGCTGAAGCCATGGACAAATCTGGCTAAATAAATGCAATAGATGTGTAGTAGGTGGGAGAACAACCCCCTGAGTGTAGGCTTGAAGATCCTTTGCTGCGTCCAAAATAATAACTTGCGCATCTTCCAGAGTACCAAACCCTTGAGCTTCAAATAAAATGGGACCGGGATAGCCCAGTTGTCGGAGTCGCTTCGTCATAGGGAAATCCGAGGTAACGATAATTGCGTCAAAATGCTGAATGGATAAAAGATATGCAATTTCTTCATCTGTATGCATGACGTACGTTGGGATATCCGTAATATTTTGTAGTCCTGAGCCTGCAGCTGTATATAGAAGATGACCTTCTACACCATATTGTCGAAGGGTGTGGCACCTTATACGATTTAGGGTCTCTACACCTCCACTGGGGATGTAGAAAGTAAATAGAATTCTCAAACCGGTCACCATCCTAACCGTTGTATACTCACTACTTACATGGTATGTCCGCCCGGAGTTCACGGTGTGGGTCTTTGCCGTGAATGTTCTATACTTACCTAAATCTTAACTGGATACCTGCCGGGCTACACGTGCATTCTAACTCTTGTCAGTTATTTTACTTATTAGGGGGATGAATTCATGCGTGGATCTAATATTTTTAAGGTATCCTTATCCGCAGCACTACTTGTAAGCATGGTGGGCATGGTAGGCTGTGGCAATGGCAAGGTCAATACGCTCAAAACTCAAAATACACCCGGCAATAAGTACGACATCAAATCCATGAAAAGTAATCGCATTATGGGCCTCAAATACAGTAAGGTACTCAGCAACAAAGTAACGGAATTAGCTCAAGTGCGCAGTGGTCAAGTCTTGGTAACGGACCGTGATGCGTATGTAGCGGTCTCCCTGCATGGACAGAACACGGGGAGCACAGGCTATGGGGCGAAAAGTACGAATTCTGGAGGAACGGATACACGTATTGGAATGAAGGGCCTCGGGCATGGTGCAGGACGTTCAGGTCTTGCAGGTACAATGTACGATGCTATCCGTGGTGGAACATACGGTGCGAATGGTACGGGTGGCACACGCACAACGGGGAATTATGGTGCAACAGGCACAGGCTCAGGTACAAATATGGGCACCGGATATTATGGAGGAATGAACGGAGGCGTTTCGGGGAATTCCTATTATTCATACGGCGGTGGAACGGGAGCAAGATCTAACGCAGGTATGGGATCAGGATATGGAACCGGAATGGGAAGCTACGGAACAAATAGCACAGGTTCTAACAGCAACATTATGAACAGTACAGGCTTGGGAAACGGTACAGGCTCTGGACCGATAAATGGCATGGGGAACTCCGGCATGAGCGGTACAGGGATGAGTGGAACGGGTAGTAGCAATATGGGAATCCACGGATCAAATAAAACTTATGGTACAGGAAATAACAGTGGAACTTATGGAAGTTATAGCAATACACGGGGAAATTACGATACGAACAGCATTCGGGGGAATAGAGGAACGAACGGGAGCTACGGAACGAACAGTACAGGAACTATGGATTACGTGCCGCAAGCACTGAAAAGTGAGATTGAGCGTAAGATCAAGATGACAGCTCCTCACATTCAAAATGTATATATCTCTGCTCACCCAGAGTTTGTATCTAGAGTGAATGGATATGCTACACAATCCATCGGGGGTCAAGCTCTGCAAGGGGTGGAAAATGATTTCAGCACGCTGATTCAGCGTATTTTTCCATCGCGAAACGGAACGATGACAGGACCGAGTGGATTAAACGTAACGCCACAGAACAATTCTAGAACGAATACCAACATGAATATGACGAATGATACAATGGACCAAGGTTACCGTGGAAGCGTTACGCGTTAAAAGATAAATGAAGATCCCTCCCTGCCAACTCGTTAGCAGGGAGGGATCTTTTTTATGGATAGCGTAGCTAAGCTATGCCATTGCCTTAGTTGATTGTGAATTAGTGAGTTTGATGACCCTTAATCCATACATGTTGAAGATCAAGATCCTCGGCATTCACAAGGAGCAAATCTGCTTGCTTGCCTGTCTCAATGCTTCCTGTACGATGGGCAATGCGAAGCAATTTAGCAGGATTACCGCTGGCAGCTTCGGAAGCACGTTCTATAGAAAGTCCGACTTTCTCCACGAGGAATCGGAAGCCGCGAATCATTGTGAGTGTACTTCCGGCTAAGGTGCCTTCACTTTCTTTAAGTGTACATACATTATCTTTTACAATTACCGGAAGATCGCCAAGCATGTATTCTCCATCGCCTAGACCTGCTGCGGACATGGCATCTGTAATCAGCACTAAATTTTGATCGTTCTTCGCATGTGCAAGGAGCTGAATCGCTGCTGGATGCACATGAATCCCATCGGCAATGATCTCGGCGCTCATCTTCGGTGAACTTAAAATGGCTCCTGCAGTTCCCGGTTTGCGGTGATGTAAAGGTGTCATGGCGTTGAACATATGCACGGAATGATGCAGACCCACTTCAGTAGCTGCAATAATTTCTTCATAAGTAGCATCCGTATGCCCAGCAGTAGCAACGATCCCTTTTTTGCGAAGATACCGAATGAGTTCATGCGAACCCTCACGTTCTGGGGCAAAAGTAACTTGCTTAATCAGACCCGGGTAAGTATTCTCCCAAGCTTCAACCCAATCTTTGTTCGGGGGAACAATATGTTCTGGATTCTGAGCACCCGGCCATTTAGGGCTGATGAAAGGGCCTTCCAAATGTACGCCTTCTATTTGAGCATACGGCATAGCTTTGGAAGTGTACGTACTTACTTCTGCAAGCACATGATCAATGACGTCCTTAGGCGTGGTCATCGTTGTAGCTAACATGGCTGTTGTTCCTTGGCTGCTATGGAACTTGGTAATGGTATCTAGTGATTCTTGCGTAGAATCTGTGAAATCTTCCTGCATTCCGCCGTGGACATGGACATCGATGAATCCGGGCAGAATAAAGGCATCATGAGCTTGAATCGTCCGTATGGATGCAGCGGAGTGGCTTGGCATGCCTTCCGTAGACCCTACGTAGGCAATGATGCCATCCTCAACAGTAACTGCGCCATCTTCAATGATGCCTGTAGGCGTAACTACACGTCCATGAACAATTTGAAAACTCGATGTACTCATTTGAGCAACTCCCCTGCAGCTTGGTCAACAATCACTACCACATTAGGATGCGTCTGAAGCATAGAAGCTGGGCATTGTGTAGTTAGGGGCCCCATCAATGCGCGAGCCAGAATTTCTGCTTTACTCTCTCCTTTAGCAAGCAATACGATCTGTTTGGATTTCAGGATCGATCCCATCCCCATCGTAACCGCATGCGTAGGAACCTGATCGATATGATCGAAGAAGCGAGCATTTGCTTGACGTGTATCCTCTTCAAGTTCAACTACGTGCGTAGCAGCGTGAAGTTCAGTTGCCGGTTCGTTGAATCCAATGTGACCATTGTGACCCAAACCAAGAATTTGAAGATCAATCTGACCTGCTGCATCGAGCAGTTGATTATACTCTTTCGCGGCTTGTTCGGGATGTTCCTTAGAGCCACTAGGTACGTGTGTATTCTCCAGATTAATGTCAACGTGATTGAACAATTTATCATTCATAAAACGGCGGTAGCTCTCAGGATGGTCGGAAGGCAGACCAATGTATTCGTCAAGATTGTAGCTATGTGCTTGAGCGAAGCTTACCGAGCCTTCTTTGTACAATTCAACCAGCTTGTTGTAGACACCTACGGGTGTACTTCCGGTAGCAAGACCTAGATTGGCACGTGGATTGGTCTGTAGCAGGCTAGCGATAATAGAAGCGCCCACCTCATTGAATTGTTCGTCACTAGTTACGCGAATAATGTTTAGCATAGTTATGGAATTCCTCCTCATGAAATTATCTGTATTTTCGGACATTTTGATACGAGCTTTCTAGACGAGGAATGTAATCTTCAAATTCCTGACTGACCATACCCGTGAACAAAATATCGATAATATGTAACTGAGCAATACGCGAAGCCATATCCCCTCGGCGCATGCCTTCCTCTAAAGAGGAAGAAAATAAAGCAATATCCGCAAGTCCTGCTAATGTGCTGTTCCCGTATTGCGTAATGGAAATGGTGAATGCCCCACTATCTTTCGCACAGCGCAGTGCACTAATCGTCTCGGACGTCTCCCCCGAATAGGAGATGGCTAAGGCTACGTCCCCTAGTCCTAAGCTAGAGGAAGAGGTAATCTGCATATGACTATCGGGAAAAGCAGTGCAATTTTTGCCAATACGTATTAGCTTCTGATAAAAATCCTGAGCTACAATCGATGAAGTAGCTGCACCATACAAGTCGACTCGTGCGGCTCTGCAAAGTGCTGAGATCGCTTGCTCCATTTGACTAACATCAAGGAGCCTAGTTGTATCCGTTATGGATGCAATGTGATTGGCTTCAATAGCCTCTACAATTTTGGAAAGAGCATTGCCAGCTATTACATCTTGGTAAGCATTGTCATTTGGCTTTTGAGCGAGCTCCCCCGCAAGTTTCATTTTCAAGTCAGGGAAACCTTTAAAGTGGAACGTCTTGCAAAAGCGTGTGACCGTGGATGGACTAATGCCACATAATTCCGCTAATTCCGTAATACCTAGATGAATGACCGACTGCGGAGCCTGAATAATATGCTCAGCTAATCGTCTTTCTTGTGCAGAAAGTGACGGCAACCGCTGTTCCAGCACATGAAGAATCGGAGACAGCATGGAATCACCACCGAAAATTATTTTTGTAATTATCCAAATAAACATGAAAATTATTTCGATTTCATCATAGCTTAAATGTTACTCAGAATCAACCATATCGCATATTGACATCGGACTAGTTGTGTAATATGTTTCATTAGTTACTTATTTAAAATAATGCAAGGGTTGGAAAGGGATGACGGTCTTGGAGTATGATGATTATATTGACCGGATTGAGACGTCTTGGAAAAGTACAGTTCGCAAAATTCAATCCATCATTTTACATCACAAGGATCTAGGACTGACGGGTCCACAATATCACATGCTAGCTATGATCAATGCAGAGAAGTCATGCAACATTTCTTTTTTAGCTGATAAAATAGATGTGAAACCAAGCGCCATCACTGTCATGATTGATCGTCTCGTACAGAGCGGTTATGTGGAACGTCGGCATGACAAGCAAGATCGCAGAGCAGTGCTGGTATCGGTCACGCCACTTGGAGAAGAAGTATATAAGGAAGCAAGTTCACGTTCTAGAGAAATTATGAAATGGTATCTAGAGCAGCTTGAAGAACACGAAGTGAAATCGTTGACCCAAATTTTCGAGAAATTTGATGCTATGGAGAGACCCGTTGTGAGTTCGAAGACTACCAAAACTCCCGAGGGGAATGACGTTTGACTGCGAATAGGACAGCGGCCTAATCTCCATGTGGAGTAGGGGAGAGTTATTCGCTTTAACTATAGAAAAAAACGGTTACGAAATAAACAATAATGCATTTATATGAATGAAAAAGGCTGTTCTCAAAAATCGAATCCGATTTTTGAGAACAGCCTTTTTATGTGAGGTTTTTAATGAAATTTAGGCCGTTGCTGACTGTGAAGTGGGCTTTTTACGCGTAAGCGTCCACACAATGAAGAGAAGGACGATGATTTGTGCGGCATACGTCTCTAGCGTGGGATAAGCGCCTAAGGAACGAATGGCAGGCAGCCACGATTCACTGTGAGCGGAAATTTTGCCTGCGATTTGAAGCGAATGGATACTCTCTCCTATGAATCGAAGGACTAAATAATAAATTAAAATTGTAGCGGTTAGGAAGAAAGGACGTAACGGCAGACGAGCACTGAAATAAATAATGAAGAACGCAAGCACAATTAGAGCTGCTAACGCTCCAATAATACCAATTGCGAATTGCACGGGGTCGATAGCAGGTGCCATTCCAATATAAAAAATTGCCGTTTCGGAGCCTTCTCGCAGAATCGCAATGCCTGCAAGTGCGAAGAGAGACCAATGACTTCCACGCGCAATGGCGCCCCCGACTTGATCTGAAATATATTGGTTCCAGGCTTTAGTATTTGCTTTGGAATGAAGCCAGTGACCTATGGTAAGCATCATGATAACGGCTACAATTCCAGTGATTCCTTCAATAAGCTCTCGTGCACTTCCAGAAGCCGCTTGAGAGATTGTATAAGTAAGTATGAGTGCAAGTACGCCGCTTAGCACTAGACCGGTACTGGCTCCAGCCCAGACATAACCACGAGCTCGCTTGTTGTCGGAACGCTTCACGAAAGCGAGTAAGGCAGCCAAGACAAGAATTGCCTCCAACCCCTCACGAAGCAGGACAAGCGCTGCATCCCATGCAGTATAACTGGTTGTAGCTGTCAAGGGTGCAAGGGACTGAATCATCCCACCAATCACTTCATTAGCTTGCTTCAAGTTTGGTGGAGAAGAGATCAGATATCCTTGTACTTCCGCCATCTGATTCTCTGTGGAGTTATACAGCGTAGGCGAAGAAATAGATACTTCTCCTTCCACAGAGGGCCAAAGCGTAATGAATTCAGCCATAGTATCTGAGGCAGTAGCAGCTTGTCCAGCTGCAATGGAAGACTGCACTTTTTTCAGAATTACTAAGGCATCAGACAGCTTGCGTCCAGTCGTATTTGTATCAGGCGTCACATTGGAGGACAGCTTGCCTGAGATATAGTCCTGAAGAAGAGTTGAAAGTTCTGCTAAGTTTTTGCTTGCTTGATCTAATCTTGCAGGTTCAGCCTGAAGGGAGATCCGAATAACACTTAGCTTGTTCTCCAGTTGACTATACACACTGAAATTATCTTGACGTATCGGACTCTCTACGGTTTTCCAGCGACCTGTTAACAGCTTGTAGCTATTTAAGGCCTGCTCTGATTTATGCTCAGTGAGATCCGTAGAGGTTTGTTGAACTAATTTCAATAAGGTTTTGGCAGAAGTGACGGCATGTTCTCGCGAAGAACCTGCTTGTTGCTGTTGATCTACATAGGTATTAACTTGCTTAGCTAAAGAGGATAATGTTGAATTTGAAAGAGCTGCATCCTGATGCTGGAGGGCAGCTTTGGCATCAGACAACCCTTTATCAATAGCTTTGGCTTCTGTAGTATCTTTGCGAATCATCTTCCATTGCCCTTCGAATTGATTCAATTCAGCCGTTGCTTCTGTCCAGTTAGATCGACCGGATTCAACTAGCGAACCACCTACTAAAGGTAACAAGGCATCTAGTGATTTGGTATCCGAAGCTGGATCGGCATGAGTGTGACTCGTAAACGACAAAGATAACGTAAGTATAAGTACACTTGTGATTATAAAGACTACACACTTGCTAAGTTTTGTCCCGAAGTAAGAAGCGTGGGTTATCGTCGACATGAGTTGAATCATCCTTCCTTAGAACAGCGTTTCGCCGATGTATCCACCTTCACGCACACCTGGAAAACAAGCAAACGTGGCGCTTCCGATATGGACGGTGTATTCGTTCAATTTATCGCTGGCAGCAAGCGTTTGCTGCATCGGTATGAATTGCTTGCTGAGGTCTCGTTGATAGCAAATGAAGAATAAGCCAGCATCAAGTTGTCCTGTCTTGGCGTCGATTCCACCTGTGTAAGAATAGGCACGACGTAAAATCTTAATCTTACCGTCCATATGGGCTAGCCTTGCATGGGAAGTTGGCGGTAACTGAGGTTTACCACTCGCATCTGTAGCTTTAAGATCTAGTGGATCGAACTCATCTTTGGAGCCGAGGGGCGCGCCTGTATCTCGGTGACGTCCGAACGTGCTTTCTTGGTCACTGAGCGAAGACCGATCCCAAATCTCGATCCTCATTCGTATGCGCCGGGCTACCATGTAGCTTCCGCCAGCCATCCATGAATCTGCACCCGATTGGGCCCATACGATCTCATTCATTGATGCATCATCATCTACATGAGGATTTCCCGTGCCATCCTTAAATCCCATCAGATTACGAGGGGTGCCGCTCTTGGGATCGGCCGTACTTGTACGCTGAAAGCCATCTTGCGTCCATCTTAATACAGCCTTGCCGCGGCCAATTCGGGCTAGGTTACGAATCGCATGGAAGGCGACTTGAAGATCATCTGCACACACTTGTACGCCAATATCGCCGCCACACCATTCGGGTTGAAGGGCATCAGCCTGAAAAGCAGGTAAATCAGGGAAGGCAGCTGGCCTTTTCCCCGCTAGACCGAAGCGTGCATCAAAAAATGAAGGTCCCACACCAAAAGTAATTGTCATTTTGCAAGGAGAAAGACCGGCAGCTTCTCCGGTATCGGAAGGGGGGAGATTTTGATTGTTGTTGTCGCTACCTAATAGTTGGCCTGCTGTCATTACTGCCGCTGCCTGCGTCCATGCTTTGAATAGCAAACGAACCTCCGCTAGGGAGGTTGTAGTTAAATCAAATGAAGCAAAGGACAGAAAGTTCTGCCCTGGCGTAGTAATACCCGCTTGATGCTTGCCATAGAAGGGAATCGTATCTCCTGTAGTTAGGGTGGATACGCCGTTGTTCGTTGAGGTGCGAGCTTTGGCAGCGATCATACCAATTCCGCCTCCACCTAATAGGAGTCCAATCCCACCCACTCCAACCATTTTAAGTAGACTCCGGCGACTAACGGGTTTTTTTAGAAAAGAATCGGATTCTCTAGACTCTGATTCTTCAGGTGTATGTGTACTCATTTCAACTACACTCCCAACAATTTGCCCATATTAGACAATGGTTCTGCCAGAGCATCGAGGTTCTGGCTAAGTTTGCGAACTTCCTCTTGCTTCAATTGATCATAAGATACATAACCTGTACCTTTTTTATATTTATCCAGCTCTGCCTTAAGCGTTGCAAATCGATCTCCGATTTGTTTCTCTAAGTCCGCATCTTTGCTAGCCAAGTGAGTCTTCAAAAGTTCATAGATTTTGTCCGCACCTTCAAGATTTGCTGCAAAATCATATAAGTCTGTACGAGAGTAGCGCTCTTCCTCTCCAGATACTTTGGAAGTGGAGACTTCGTTCAGAAGTTCCACAGCACCCGTTACGAGTAGAGAAGGCTGAATATCAACCGTTTCTACTTTCGCACGAAGCAGTTTGGCATCACTCAGGAGACGATCTGCAAACTCCTTCTGGTCTTTGACGGACTTATCTTTCCAAAGGGCTTTCTCAATGCGGTGGAAACCACGGAAGTCGGCAGCCGCAACATCTCCTTCGCGGGCATCGATGTTCGGGTCGAGATCACCTAAGGCTTCTGCTATAGGTTCGATACGTTCATAGTGTGTACGAGCCGGTGCGTATAGTTGCTTCGCCAAGTCAATATCCCCGCTGTTCACAGCCTTCACGAATTTATCCGTCTCCGTAACAAAGGCATCACATTCTTGAATGACATACGTACGATACTGACTGACAGCGTCTTTGAAGGTTTCACTTGGATCGACGGGTGTAGTGGTCTCTGTAGATACTGCAGGCGTACTCGCCTTAGGCATATCTGCAGCCTTCTCTTCACCAGAACTGCAAGCGGATAGCAGCAAAGTAGTCATCAAAGCCATAGTTGGTGCGGCATAACGGAATTTCATATAGGACACTCCTGTTCAATTATATTAAAAAAGTTAAATTCTATCCAATTCTACCTGTTAATGATAATCATTATCACTTTCATATCATAAGCGCACCTGAGGGAAGCGTCAATACTAAATTGATCAATCTTTCTAATGAGGGCCTGGCGCCCAATTTTATTGAAGTACCGCACCATTGCCTTAGCCTTCTCATAATATGTCTTGACTGTATCCCTTACTTGTTAAACCACAAAACCCGAGCAAGGAGGGGTGACACATTTTGAAGGGCAGCGATCGCAACAGTAAATTTTTATTAACACATCGTGAGCGGGAAGTTTTCGAACTGCTTGTGCAGGATAAGACGACAAGAGATATTGCAGGGCAGCTGTTTATCAGCGAGAAAACAGTTCGAAACCATATTTCGAATGTCATGCAGAAACTTAACGTTAAAGGCCGTGCGCAAGCCGTTGTCGAGCTGATCAAGCTTGGGGAACTTAAGATTTGAGGTAGGTAAAAAGAGCTTTTCCGATTGGTAGATGACAATCGGAAGGGCTTTTTATCATCGTATTGAAAGGATAAATATAAGCATGTACCCTTCTTAGATAATGAATTTGGAACCTTCATTTTATAATTGGTGGAAAATTCTTTTATTTTATAAATAAAGAAGAAAATAATTTACAAATACAAAAGATCGTGATACCTTAATACATGTAAGCGTTATCGACCACTAAGGGGGAAGCACATATGACATTAGACAAATTTCACGGAATTATACCTGCCTTTTATGCCTGCTACGATAATGAAGGGAATATTTCAGAGTCTCGGACTCAAGCGTTGTGTGACTATCTATTAGAAAAAGGCGTTCAAGGAGTCTATGTCGGAGGAAGTTCCGGAGAGTGCATCTATCAGAGTCTGGACGAGCGTAAAGACGTACTTACTTTTGTTGCAAAGTATTTAAAAGGAAAAATGACATTGATTGCTCATGTCGGGGCTCCATCTACTAGAGATAGCATCGTGTTAGCGAAACATGCGGCAGAGCTTGGCTATGATGCTTTGTCGGCTATTCCGCCGATCTACTTCAGATTACCTGACAGCGCAGTCTATAAATATTGGAGCGACATTATTGAAGCAACTCCATTAGAATTCATCATTTATAACATACCGCAGACTACAGGATATACTCTGACTCCTGCTTTGTTCGAGAAACTTCTTACGAATAAAAAAGTCATCGGTGTGAAAAATTCCTCCATGCCTACCATGGATATTGAGCGTTTCAAAAAAGTGGGTGGCAAAGATGTCGTTATCTTCAATGGTCCAGATGAACAATTTGTTGCAGGGCGCATTATGGGCGCAGATGCAGGAATCGGCGGAACGTATGCCGCTATGCCTGAACTTTTCTTGAAAGCGAATGAATTTGTGAAGAATGGTAACTTCCAACAAGCTACGGAGATTCAAAGTAAGATTAATGACATCATTATTGGGCTGTGCTCAATGAATGGTTCGATGTATGCCGTAATTAAGGAAGTGCTGAATAGAAGAGGCGTGAATATTGGGAGTGTACGTGCCCCCCTTGAAGGCATCAGTGAGGCAGACACCGTAAGCATTGACGCAATCGTGAAGACGATTGATCAGGCGATCGAACAATTTTGTAGATGATTAACAATATGCATACCATTTTATGTTTTGGAGACTCCAACACATGGGGATATGATGCGGCAACGAATCAACGTTTCGATACCTCTACCAGATGGACGAGGTTGCTAGGAACTGCATTAGGTAAATCTGTTCAAGTGTTAGAAGAAGGACTAAGTGGGAGAACCAGCGTTCATGAAGATCCCTTGTTTGAGGGCTTGTCTGGTTTATCTTATATCCACCCTTGCCTTATGTCCCATGCTCCATTGAATCTAGTTATCATCATGCTTGGGACGAATGATACGAAAGAGCGATTCGGATTAACGGCTTACAATATCGCTCAGGGAATCGTTAGGCTTGCTGTGAAAGCGAAAGCAACCAACTCAGGCCATGCAGGACAATCACCTGAAGTTCTAGTCATTGCTCCTCCTCCCATTCGGGATTCCTACGTGCATACGCCCATTGGACAAGCGATGGGTAAGGGGTGTAGTGAGAAATCAGAGGAGCTGTCACAGCATCTGGCCGCGCTGCTTCAAGGAACGGGCATTCATTTTGCCGATGCGAAAGGTCACGTAATCATGAATGAGATCGACTATATGCACTTGGACGAAGATGGACATCGAAGGATGGCACAATGTATTCATCAACATATTCACAAGCATAATTTACTCACATAAGGGAGGCTTACCCATGAAAAGAAAGCGCTTAATATCTATGGTTGCTGTACTTGCTTTGACAATGTCTGTCCTATCGGCCTGCGGAAGTAAGGATAATGCAAGCTCTGGTAACGAATCTACATCCAGTGGAGATAAGGTTGATATCACAGTATGGTTAACTCCACAGTGGAAAGGCGTGCTTAATGCCTCGGAACAAGGTGCAGATTATGATAGCTTCTTCAAGAAAGCGGCTGAGAAGTTCACTGCGCAATATACCAAGTATAAAACTAATGTAAAAGTTGAAGTGATTGCTGCTGATCAGCGGGATCAACTGCTTAACGTTAACTTAAGCGGTGGTACACCTCCGGATGTATTCTTTGAAAGTATATTCCCGATGGGCGATTATGTTCACCGTGGTGCGCTAGTTCCTTTGGATGATATCGTCGATGACAAATCCAAAACCGATATCGCCAAAAGTTACTGGGATGCCGCAACATTCGGTGATAAAGTCTACTTCTATCCGTTCCAGCATAACCCAGGCACACTTGTGTATAACGCGGATATGTTCAAGGCTGCAGGTCTAGAGAAATATCTTGGCGGAGCAAACGAGATCAAAACGTGGACATGGGCTGAATATCAGGAAATTCTAGACGGTTTGAAGAACAAACTGCCAAAAGATAAATATCCAAATGCTTACCCGATGGCGTTATATGGCGTGAACAATCAAGGGGATACTTGGAACTTGGCTTACCTCAGAACGTTCGGCAACAAGTTCTTTGATGATAAAGGAAACATCATTCTTGATGATGCGAATGGCGTCAAAGCGGCTTCATGGCTCAAAAAACTCTATGATGGCGGATATACGAACCCGGGTGCGGAATCCGTATCTTCGAATGATGCGAATGCCATGTTCCAGAATCAGCAGTTAGGGATAAGCTTCACAAATCCAGTATTGTTCACTAACTCTAAAGTAAACATGGACAAGGGCACATCACCGAAATTTGATATGCGCCTTGCTAACATTCCTTCAGAAAGTGGCGATCCGCTAGCATTCACTTATGTTGTAGGAGCAAGCGTATTCCAATCTAAGGATCCGAAGAAAGTAGAAGTAGCAAAAGATTTTGTTAAATTCTTCTCTAGTGATCCTGAACTCGTGAAATCTTCCAAGAATGGTATTCCTGTAAGAAGTTCCGTGGTAGACGCTCTTAAAGGTGAGAATCCATTGTTCGCAGCTTATGACGCTGATGCGAAGTACATGTTCAACTTTACTGGAAATGTACCAGGATACAGCCAATTGAGAGAAGTGCTATATCCAGAACTTCAAGCACTCTATACAGGCGCTAAGACACCGGAGCAAGTGGTGAAAGATTATCAGACTAACGGTAACAAAGTTATTGAAGACAATAAAAAGAATTCCGTCATTTTCAATCCTTAATACCTAGCGAATAAAGAATACACGATTAATAGCCCTGAATCCCAAGTGGAGACAGGGCTGCTAATTAGAAAGGTGAACAGATATGAGAATGCTGCGTAATAACACCGTCAAAGAAAATATCACCGGGTACTTGTTCATTCTGCCTCAGATGATTGTTTTCTTGGCCTTTCTTGTGTATCCCATTCTTGAGGGGATGAGGCTCAGTCTCTACCGAATCAATTATCAAAATGAGAAGTTTGTAGGTTTGGATAACTACATGACCCTGTTTCACGATCCTGTATTTTTTAAAGCCTTGTTCAATACGGTTATATTCGTAATCTTTATCGTGATTTTAACGGTTGGATTCGCACTATTCGTAGCTTCCGCCGTATTCGATAAGAATGCCAAATATGTATCCTTTATTAGAGGAAGTTACTATATTCCAGTCATGGTCTCCATGGTGGTTATGAGTATGGTATGGAGCTTTTTGCTCAACCCTGCCAACGGCCTAATCTCCTTTCTAGCAAGGGATTCAGGACTCGGGAATATTAATCTCCTAGGCAATACGAAGACTGTACTTCCTATCATCATCTTTGTTACCTTTGCTACGAATGTCGGCCAAGCTATTATCTTGTATATTGCTGCTATGATTGGTGTGCCAAAAGATCTGTTCGAAGCGGCTGAGATCGATGGAGCGAACCGGTGGCAAGTCATTCGCAAAATATTAATCCCATCCGTTCAACCTTCGACCGTCTATATCACCATCATTAACATCATTGCTGTGCTGAAAATATTCGTGGTCATCCAGCTTTTAACCGGCGGCGGGCCGAATAACTCATCGGTAACCTTGATGTATTATCTCTACAACAATGCGTTCAAATACAATCAGCTTGGTACGGCTTCTGCCGTAGGCGTAATTATGTTCATTATCACATTATTATTGTCAGTGCCTCAGTTGAGAACCATGCTTAAAGCGAAGTGAGGAGGAACAACACCATGGCGAACATGAAAAACAAGAAAAGAATGGAAACGTTTGATATTGCTTCGAATGCGATCATTGTCCTCTTCGCAGTATTGAATTTGTTTCCTTTATATTGGTTATTCACGAGTTCCCTGAAGAATAGTTCAGATGTGGTAAAGATGCCTCCAGACTGGTGGCCCTCCACCGTAACTTTCTCGAACTACGTTGATATTTTTAGAGATCAACCTGCACTGCGCTGGGCGTTCAACAGCTTGTACGTCTCAGGCATTTCTACCATTCTAGTGATCATCCTAGGGGCTATGGCTGCATATGCCTTTTCTAAAATTCATTTTAAAGGTAGAAATATCATTTACATCATTTTTGTGTCGAGTCTGATGATTCCAAAAGAGATTATGATCGTTCCTTTGTTCCGGATCATTCAAGACTTCGGTATGGTGAATAGCTACAGTGGGATGATTTGGCCAAACGTGGCTGCAGCCTTTGGGGTGTTCCTGCTGAAAGGATTTTTTGATACAACACCAGATGCGCTTAGAGAAGCCGCAAGAATTGATGGCGCTGGAGAATGGAAAATCTTCACCCGCATCATGCTTCCGATTGTGAAGCCCGGCATAGGAGCACTCTTCATTTTGAACTTTGTTCAAGTATGGAACGACTACTTATGGCAGTTGGTTGTAGGTCAAGAGAAAAATATGAAGACGTTAATGGTAGGTACAGCGACGCTCATGCAGGATTTGAATCCGAATTTTGCATATAAAATGGCGGGTGCTACGGTTGCGGCCATTCCGATGTTAGTCATTTTTTTACTATTCCAACGCTATTTCACTTCAGGCATGACGGCCGGAGCTGTCAAAGAATAAATAATAAACGTGGAGCTGTGACGGATGAATAATAAAAATAGTATGCTGGAGAAAATCCAGAGTAAACTCGTCGTTTCTTGTCAGGCATTACCGGAAGAACCTCTCCATAGTCCATTTATTATGGGAAGAATGGCTTACGCTGCAAGTCTAGGCGGAGCATCTGGAATTCGGGCGAACAGCGTTGCAGACATCCAAGAAATCAAACAACACGTGGATCTACCTATTATCGGAATTATTAAGCAGGTTTACGGGAATTGTCCCGTATTCATTACCCCTACACAAAAAGAAGTTGACGAGTTATATCAAGAAGGCGTGGATATTATAGCGATGGATGCTACCGATCGGATTAGACCGGATGGATCCACCATTTCAGAACTATTCCCTGTACTTAGAGAGAAATACAAAGACCAATTGTTCATGGCCGATTGCTCTACCTATGAAGAAGCAGCACGAGCTGTGGAACTGGGTTTTGACTGTATTGGAACTACGCTAAGCGGTTATACCGAAGCTACAAAGGGTAGAGCTTTGCCTGATTTTGAAATGGCAGAGAAAATGGTCCATAGTCTAACGATTCCGGTAATCGCGGAAGGTGGCATTTCTACCCCGGAAGAGCTGAAGAAAATGTATGATCTTGGGGTACATTCCGCAGTGGTAGGTTCCGCCATTACAAGACCGATGGAGATTACTCAGAGATTCATGCAATCCGTAAAATAAGTAGGTGAAATGAGATAGATCGGAGACATTCGAGTATGAAAATTCTAGCAGCTGACCTCGGCGGTACGAACACGAAAATGGGCATTACAGACGAACTTGGTAACGTGGAGCAGTTCAGAGAGTATCCTACCGAAAGTGATAAAGGCGGTCCTCATGTCATTCTTAGACTACTTAGCATGATCTATGAATATGACGATACTCAGTATGATGCGATTGCTATTAGTACAGCGGGGCAAGTCAATGCTGAAGAAGGATTTATCGTGTATGCTAATGAAAACATTCCTTTTTATACAGGTATGCGAGTTCGAGATATGGTATCCGAAACATTCAACAAACCTGTTAGAATAGAGAATGATGTAAATGCTGCGGCGTTAGGTGAGGCCCATTTTGGGGCTGCTCAGAATTTCAATGATTTTCTGTGCCTTACTTTTGGTACTGGAGTGGGCGGTTCGATTATTATTAATCGTCAAATCTACAAAGGGGCGAGCGGGGTAGCCGCCGAATTTGGACATATGTTCACGCACCCCTTGTCTCATATCGAAAATGAAGGGATAAGAAGTTCCTTTTATGAGACTTTTGCCTCCACCACTGCGCTCGTAAAAAACGCTCAAAAGATTGACGGGACGTGCACGAATGGAAAGATCTTATTTGATGCCATTCATCAGGGACATGAAGAACTCCAACAGGTCCTGCATGATTGGATTGATGAAGTATCGGTTGGACTTGCCTCCCTCATTCATATCTTTAACCCTGCGGCAATCATAGTAGGTGGCGGTGTTATGGAACAAGATACGTTAGTGCATCGGGTGGAAGAGCGTACGAAATCCTTAGTTATGGAAAGCTTTAGGAACGTACGTATAGTCAAAGCTTCCCTAGGAAATCAAGCGGGATTACTAGGTGCTGCCTCATTATTTTTACGTTAAGAATTGACAAGGGGAAGGAGGGATATCATGCGAGCCATCAGTATTTTTTCAACGATTCATTCGAAGTATAACAACCTAACCAATACCGAGAAAAAGGTAGCAGACTATGTCTTGGATAACACTAAAAAAGTAGTCTATATGTCCATTACTGATCTAGCTGATGCTTGTGGTGTAGGGGAGTCAAGTATTTTTCGTTTTTGTAAATCGCTCAGTTACAAGGGGTATCAGGATTTTAAGATTGCGCTGGCCCATAGCATTGCTGTAGAGAATGAAGTCCCACAGCTTACAGATCAGATTCTTATGGATGATTCATTGGATCAAGTCGCATCAAAGGTATTATCTACGAACATTATCGCCCTCAATGAAACCTTTAATCTTATTAACATAGACACGATAGATAAAGCGATTACGCATCTCATCCATGCAGAACGGATTTTATTTTTCGGCGTAGGATCTTCTTTAGTAACTGCAATGGAAGCCAAAATTAAATTTATGCGGATTACCAATAAGACGGAATGTTCCATGGATTCACACATTCAAATGATGTCGGCTGCACTTATGACTCCGCAAGATGTTGCTGTAATCATCTCCTACTCGGGTTCAACGAAAGATAGTATTGAGGTCGCGCAGAAGGCGAAAGAGCGCGGAGCTACCGTTATATCAATTACGCGGTTTGAGAAATCTCCGCTAACTTCTTATTCGGATATTACGTTACTGTGCGGAGTAAATGAAGGGCCCCTTCAAGGGGGATCACTGTCTGCTAAGATCTCGCAGTTATATCTACTGGATGTACTCTATGTAGAATATTTCAAAAGAACGAAACAAGAATCGATTACTAATAAAGAAAGCACTTCTCAGTCTGTAAGCGTGAAGCTGCTGTAAGGAGAGTAGACATGATTCTAGGTTCACGTCATTGTTGGAGTACTCATGCTCGGTTCGAGCACCCTGTGATTACGCAGGCAATTGAGGAATTGGAACGGCTTTTGCAGCAGCAGCCCGAAGTTGGACGTACGGATATTCAAGGGGATGACATCTACGTATCCATTATGGAAATAGATGCCAAGTCGCTTGATGAACAAGTAGCAGAGAAGCACGAATCTTATATCGATGTGCATTATTTAATTGAAGGCGAAGAGATCCTGGGTTGGGCTCCGCTTGTAGCAGATATGGAGCCTCTTCAACCTTATGATGCAGAGGGCGAATATGCCCTTTATACTCCTGCTAAAAATGAAGTGTTACTGACGCTCCACCCGGGCATGTTCGCTGTCTTTTTCCCGCATGATCTACATAGACCCAGTATGGGGGAGTCAGGCAAAATCAAGAAGGCGGTCATAAAGATTCATGTTGGCCTGCTTGCTCGTGATTCGAATTGATTAATACCGCATCGTAATGATCTTAATATAAAAAAACCTCTCCATATATCTTCTGGAATAGAAGAGTAGAGAGGTTTTTTTGTAATCATTATACGTATCTTGGCAAGGTGTATCCGATAGATTACTAAAGTGATTTCAAGTATTCTACAATGGTCAGCAAGCCTAAATCAAAGTTCTCTAAGTTAAAGTGCTCATTGGGAGCATGAAGATTCTCATCGGGAAGACCAAAGCCCATCATGACCACGGGGGCGGATAGAACGCGAGTAAAGGTCTCCACAATCGGGATAGAGCCGCCGTCTTTGGTGAAGAGTGCACGAGTACCGTACACGGTCTCATAGGCATCGGCTGCTTTTTGCAAATAAGGATTGGAGGGATCAATGATAAACGCATTAGCCCGTTCCATTTGCTTCACTTCAAGCTTCGCTCCCGCCTGAAGATGAGCACAAAGATGGGCCTCAATTTTATCAAGCATATCTTGAGGATCTTGGTGGCCTACTAAGCGGCATGTAATTTTGGCATGGGCTTCTTTAGGAATGACCGTCTTAGAGCCTTCTCCTTGGAAACCACCATATACACCGTTCAGTTCGAGGGTAGGTCGTGCACCTGTGCGTTCAACGAAAGAATATCCTTCTTCTCCATATAGGGAGTCAAGGCTAAGGTCTTGTCGAAGTGATTCTTCGTTGAATTGTTGTTTCTCAAATTCTTCATGCATTTCTTGAGTTAGGTCAGGCACACCTTTGTAGAATCCTTCCACGGCTATGCGGCCTTGGTCATCATGTAGCGAAGCAAGCAAGCTTACGATGGCATGCAGGGCATTGGGTACTCCCCCGCCGAACGTACCGGAGTGAAGATCCGTGTTAGCTGTATGGACCGACACTTCCAGCGAACAAAGACCCCGAAGTCCTGTACTAATCGCAGGGCGTCCTTTTTCAAATAAAGAAGTATCGGAGATTAAGATCACATCTGTACTGAGCTCTTCTTGATGTTGGTCAAGGAAGCCTGGCAGATGAGGGCTTGAAATTTCTTCTTCGCCTTCAATGACGAATTTCACATTTACAGGAAGTGTGCCTTCTTCTTTTAAGATCGCTTCAATCGCCTTGATATGAAGGAACATTTGTCCTTTGTCATCCGTAGCTCCGCGTGCATATAGCTTGCCATCACGAATTGAGGGTTCAAAAGGTGGTGTGTCCCATAAGTTCAGCGGATCAACAGGCTGAACATCATAGTGGCCATAGATTAAAACAGTAGGCTGTCCTGGCGCATGGAGATGGTCCGCATAGATAATTGGATGACCTTCCGTTTGGTGGATCTTTACATGTTCAAGTCCAGCTCGCGTCAAAGCATCTGCAATCCAGGAAGCGGCTTTTGCAATATCTGGTTTATGTACCGAAAGAGCGGAGATACTTGGAATAGTCAACAATTCCTTGAGTTCATCCAAATGCTGCTCTTTCAAGGAGTCAAAATAAGTTTTGTAATTTACGGTCATGGTGGTTTCCTCCTAAAGACTGGTATAGAAATAGTGTACACCTTTTGAAGCTGAATCGAAAATGAAAGTGCCAAAGATTAAAGCTTCCTTAAAGAAATATGCGTTTTTTTTATGAAAAGTTAAGGTTTTGTTAGTTTGTATCTGGTAAAGTGAAATTAAATCAAGGCAAATAGAGGGGAGTCAACAATTAGTTATGGAAGATAAAGATCCGAAAAATCTGAATGAACCTTTAGAGGGACATTCCGACCTACACAAGAATGAGAACGAAACAGAGCATATTTCTGAACCGGTAACCCCTTCGGAAGTGCCCGTAGCTACTGAAGCTACCACAGTGCATGAGAAGGCTACAAGTTCTGAAGAAGCGGCAGCACGCAATGCATCGGCGCCAGAACCAGGTAGTTACTTAACAGAACAAGCGGCAGGAGGAAATCCAGCAGTAACTGCAGCGAAACGCCAAAGCCTCATCTGGATGGCTGTATCTTTGGTGCTAGCCGTTGTGCTTGTCGTGATGTTGGTCAAGCCTTTAGCAGGAGGCGGCACATCTAAAAATGTTGCGGCTACGGTCAATGGTGAGAAAATTACGGAGAACCAATTATACAAAGAGATTTTAAAAAAGGATGCCAACTCCTCACAAATTTTAGATAGCATGATTAATGATGAATTGGTTCGTCAAGCTGCAGACAAAGCAAAGGTCACGGTTTCAGATGCAGAGATCAACAAAGAAGTAGGCTACCTGGAAGATCAGTACGGTTCCAAAGAATCATTAGATGCTGCCCTTACGCAAAGTAGTCTAACTCGTGATGATCTAAAGGGATTAGTAATTAACCAGCTTAGACTTCGCAAATTGTTAAGCAACAAAATTACCGTTACCGATGCACAAGTTAAAGAATATTTTGATCAGAATAAAGCTTCCTTAGATACTCCTGAGAAATTCAAATTGTCTGGCATTACTGTAGCAACACAAGCTGAAGCAGATGCTGTGCTTAAGCAGCTGAAAGGCGGAGCGGACTTTGCTAAGCTTGCCAAAGAGAAATCCGTTGATACCGCGTCTAAGGACAAAGGTGGAGATCTTGGTTTTGTAGCGAAGGCTCAGCTGGAAGCTACCATTCAGACAGAGGTGGCGAAGCTGAAGAAGGGTGATCTTAGCCCGGTAATCAAGACAGAAACAGGCTTCAAAATCGTGAAATTGATCGATACTAAAGCTGCTGTACCAGCAACTTACGAAGCACGTAAAGATCAAATTAAAGATGGGCTAGCTTCACAACAAGTGTCTCAGCTTCAAGCTGCGTACATGGAAGAGTTAACGAAGAATGCGAAAATTGTGAATAACGTATCTAAAAAGACAACTACGGATGCAGCAGCAACTACGACGAATCAATAATTGACATGGACGAAACAGCCCCTTTGGATCTCTCTAAAATGGGCTGTTTTTTTATATTTATTTTTGAGTTTCATAGAGAAAGAAGTTAGAATAGAGCAGGAAGTACATACTATAAGCATGGCGTTTTATAGGAATGAAATGAAGGTGCTTATTAAGGGCTTTTATAAAGTAGGAAGCTGAGGATGAACAATCATGCCTGAGATTAAAGAATGGGAAGACGGAATTATACAGGTCAAAATTTCGATGGCTCCGCCACTGCGATGGGTGAATAGTTATATTCTTCGAGGTGAGGAAGGAATTACAATCATTGATCCAGGACCCCGAACAGAGACGAGTATAGCCGAATGGTCGGAAGCTTGGAAGCAACTTGGGTTCAAGCCAGATGAGGTACATGCTGTAGTCGTGACTCACCATCATCCGGATCATGTTGGACTTGCAGGATATATACAGTCGATTACGGGAGCACAAGTGTGGATGTCAAGACGAGCGCATGCTGAGACCAAATTGATGTGGGGAAGTGGCAGTCATGTCAATCAAGATCTACCGCGTATCTATCAAAAAAACGGAATGCCTCTCGAATGGACGCTACAGCTTCCCGCACACTTGGAGGGATTTGTATCTCAAGTGCTTCCAGAACCGAGAGTATCTTACCTAGATGAAGGGAAACCCTTTATGATGGGCGGAGTTTCATGGATTCCGATCGAGACAGGTGGACACGCACCCGGACATTTATCATTTTATGATAAAGAGACATGTACCATTCTTTGCGGAGATGCTGTATTACCCCAGATCTCGCCAAATGTAAGTTATTTGCCAGGCAGTGATCCACAGCCGCTACAGTCTTTTACAGATGGGATGCTGAAGTTAGCGGGCTATCCGGTAGTCAAGGCCTATCCAGGCCATCGGCATCCTTTTGATTATTTCAGGGAACGGTTAGAGTCTCTACTGCTTCATCACGAAGAGCGACTAAGCTTCATAGAGCGTCTACTTCAAGAGCGCCCACATAACGGATTTGAGGTCTGTACAGCTCTATTTGGCACGAAACTGGGCATTCATCAGATGCGGTTCGCCATGTCTGAGGCCCTTGCACATCTGATCGAACTGGTGCGTCAGGGAAGAGCATGGAAAGAGCAGTCTCAAGAAGGAATTATGTATTATCCAGTTCATGAACGCCAGATATGAAATCAACATACAAGCAGTCAAGTAGAGAGAAAATGGGGATGAGGAATCAGATGAAAAGGACTCCACTTGTGAAGGTGTATAGCATGCTTTTGCTGGTGCTATGGATTGCAGGATGCAGTAGCGGAAAGGCTACAGGTCCAAGTGCAGATATGGGGAATAAGGCTCAGGAGGGAAATTCAGGACAACCTACCCAAGTAGAGATATTGATCTCGGCGGCCGCAAGTCTAAAGACAAGTCTCACAGAACTTCAGACCCTGTATCAAAAAGACCATCCCGAAATTCATGTAACATTTAATTTTGGCGCCTCAGGTTCCCTTCAAAAGCAAATTGAGCAGGGAGCTCCTGCCGATGTCTTTTTCTCAGCCGGAAAGAAGCAGATGGACACGCTAATTAATGAAAAACGCGTAGATAAGTCTTCGGTTCACAATATTTTACGAAATGAGTTAGTCATGGTGACTCCAAAGGGAGCTAGTCAAGCTCCTAAGACGCTTGAAGATTTAAGCAGATTAGAAGGGCAGCACATAGCAGTGGGTGAGCCCGCTTCCGTACCGGCGGGAGCATATGCCAAGGAATCTTTGACGAAAGCTGGGTTATGGAATTCACTTCAGTCCAAATTTGTGTATGCCAAGGATGTCCGCCAAGTGCTGACTTATGTGGAGACAGGGAATGCTGCGGCAGGATTTGTGTACAAAAGTGATGCACTCTTATCCACGAAGACGGATACTGCCTTGACGCTCGAACCCAAATCTCACAGCGATATCGTGTATCCAGCTGGCTTGGTGTCAGATACCAAACATAAAGCAGAGGCGCAAGCTTTCATTGAATTCATGCAAAGCAAAACGGCTTCGGAAATCTTTTTGAAGAATGGATTCAGCTTGCCGGAGGCTGCTTCTTCTACCCATGGATGAGGTGTGGGCACCCGCATTTTGGCAGCCGATCTTCCTTTCTATAAAAGTATCACTCTTAGCTGGGTTCCTGTCTTTTTTACTGGCCATCCTCATTGGTTGGGGCATACATGGACGAAGGTTTAAGGGACGTACTCTGTTAGAGACGCTCTTCATGTTACCTCTGGTCCTGCCTCCTACCGTGGTTGGTTTTCTACTTTTGGTGCTGCTAGGAAGACGAAGCTGGGTTGGCGAAATGTTCGAGAAATTATTTGGCCTGCCTATTGTATTTACCTGGGGAGCGGGCGTCATTGCAGCATCGGTCGTGGCCTTTCCATTGGCATTTCAGACCATCAAAAATGGATTTTCCTCCATTGACAAAGACCTAATAGCAGCAGGTAGATCACTCGGGGCATCGGAATTCCAGTTGTTAAGGTATGTCATGATTCCGCTAGCCTATCGTTCACTTGTAACGGGGTTCGTGTTGGCTTGTGCACGTGCTTTGGGAGAGTTTGGAGCGACGCTTATGTTAGCAGGCAACATTCCAGGTCGCACGCAGACTTTACCTACAGCCATTTATATGGCGGTCGATGCTAACGATATGAAGCAAGCTTGGATCTGGGCGGGATCTATGGTGCTAATCTCGTTTATACTATTATGGTGTACCCGATCTCGGGCTGAAGTAGAATAGAGAAACGTTGAGTATTTAAAAGTAGAATACAAAGAGGCTAGCCCTTAGGGTTAGCCTTTTTGTGATGCGAGTATGGAGTGTAATGCATTAATCAGTAAAATAAGGCTCTCCTAGCACTTGGTACAAGAAGGTACGAAGTTCCTCGCCTTCTTCCTCTTCAAGACTGAAAATACGTTCTAGATAACCTTCTTCTTCCAAATCGTCGGAACCGAGAATGGCCGTACGGCCGGCTTGCAAGTCGGTGACAAGTTTTTTACCATAGAAGCGGTTCGTCGTTGTAATAACGAGATCAAAGCGCTTCATAGAATGTCCAATGAAAGTTACAAATCTAGACGAAGACTGTTCATTCATATCGGAGAGGAAATCAAGTTCCGGATCAGAAAATGTCATAAGGTATAGCCTCCTAAGTATGTTCGGGTAATATGATTATAACAGGTATGCTACAATTTTTTCGAGCAAGTATAGATTGACTTTAATTTAGAATAAGGTATGATATGGAATAACAGTATACTTTTGGGGAAGCACCCCTTTTGTCCATGGACAAAAGGGGTGCTTTTTGCGTTGTGTACTGAATTTAGGAGGTGATAGGATGCGTATTGTTTTTTTGAACAGTATGGAGAAGCGTGATGAAGAAGGCTTGCATCTACAAGGGGCTCAAGTGTGGATTGGGGAAGAGGAAGGAATTTGGCGTATGGGTTGGAAGGAGCTTTCCACAGGAAAAGAGACGTTATGGTATGAAGACACATCTTGGTCTGAGATGCTGCATGTCTACCGTCACCGTCTAGCAAGCAAACTTAGCGAGGGATTTCGCCCATCGATTGAAGGGGTGTTCCATGACCAACCGGAGACTCGCAGCCGCCCAACTCAAGCCCAGAAGTTAATTTGTTACAGTGAACTCCACACGAACGATGCCTTATTCGCAGAACTAAGCGCTTGGCGGAGAAGACGAGCACAGACAGAGCGCAAAGCTCCGTATCTTATTGCTAGTAACCGGTTACTGCGTCTAATTAGTACCTATCAACCACAGACGATTGCGGAGTTGATGCAGCTACCAGGAGTTGGTGAATCTAAATCGGCTGAGTATGGTGCTGAGCTAATCGCACTGCTCCAGACTGACGATCGCGCCCATGACTTCCCTTTAGTATGGGTAGAGCAGGCCCTAGATCCTGAGGAATCTCGTTCTTGGGTATATAAGCAGAAGGAAATGAAGTACCGCGTAGAGATGGAGAGATTCGGACTCCGAAGACAGCTCCAATCCCTCATGTCCGAAGGATTAGGTATAGAAGAGATATGTGTACATACGGGCCTTAGTCGACGTGAAGTTATAGAAATGATCGAAGAGCTTGATAAGGAAGGCTATGAAGTTGATCTTATTTTAGATGGAGAACTACAGCATATGTCTGAGGAAGAACAATCTGAGGTGTGGAAAGCCTACGAGGAACTTGGAGATACATACCTTAAGCCTATTTTGCAACGTGTATACGGCATGGATCTAGAGGAAGGTGCAGATGTAGAGAAAATGTATGAGCAATTACGTCTCATTCGCATTCGATATCGCCGGAGACATGTCATCATGACTAGTGCAGGATAAAAGTCTAATATGGCATCTTAGCAGACAGATCTCCAAAGGGCTTTTCTATTTATAGAAAGGTGATATAGCAAAAAGGACGATATCTATGTTAAGGGATATCGTCCTTACCTATAATATTGAGGAATTACGGTACGTTCAAATCCAATCCTTCTTGCGGAAGATATAGAACATCCCTGCACCTAAAGTAATCATAATGCCAATGACAATGAAGTAGCTATATCGTCCATGCAACTCTGGCATATTATCAAAGTTCATTCCATAAATTCCTGTAATTAGGGTAAGCGGAATGAAAATGGTTGTGATGGCTGTAAATACGCGCATAATCTCGTTGGCGCGGTTCGCGATACTGGATTGATAAGCTTCTCGTAAGTTGCCCATAAGTTCTCGGAAGGTATCAAAGTTCTCAGAGATTTTAACAGCATTCTCATAGATATCACTAAAATATTTCTGGAGCTGGTCATCAATTAGACGCAGATCCTTTTTATTCAGGATATTGATAACTTCTTTTTGAGGTCCTAGCATTTTCTTAAGCCACAGAATTTCACTGCGTAGACCAATAATTTCGTTCAAATGGGAACGTTTGGTGTGCACAAGGATATCTTCTTCCAATCGCTCAATCTTGTCTTCAATCCGGTCTCCGACGAGGAAATAATTATCTACGACAAGGTCAATCAGCAGATAGAGGAAACGATCCGGTTCGTTAACTTCTTGCTCCCATAGAATGGGCTTCACAGCCCGTAGTTCACTAATCTTCTGCTTGGTCACGGTTATAATATAATGTCTACCCAAAAACACACTGAGGGCTCTTAGGAATATTTCTTCATCATCAAAACGAATGCTATTAACAACAATAAAATAGTGGTGATCATATATTTCAATCTTCGGACGTTGTTCTTCTTCAGTTAAGCAATCTTCCACTGCAAGATCATGCAATGAAAAGATCGGTTGCAACACGGCAAGATCTTCCACGTCGGCGTCAATCCAGTAGAATCCTTCAGCTGGTGGTGTTAAGGTCAGCTCGATCTCTTCTATAGGATTAAAGACGCCGGCGTTCACATGGCGAATTTTCATCTGTTCCACTCCTCCGCCTTCAAAGGTTGAAGGCTATGCTCTTTTTAGAGCATAGGAAAAGAAATCAGCGGCTGAAACGAAAGAGTCCCCTACTCCCGTCATTATCCTGCTGACTCATCCTATGCTGTTGTAATACCGGGGACTTGCTCTGCGGACTCGGGTCGCCTTCCATTTCAACTTCACCTCTTCGCTTTTGGGCTTGTAACACTTGTCTAGTATAGCGCTGTAAGATGACATTGTTCAAGGAAAAACTTCCTTGAAGCTTCTTGGATAACATATGGAAATAAAGGGCAGTTGGTGCAGTGAACTTGCTTACAAACTTAAGTTAAATCTCTTGACGAGATACCTACTTCTGCTATACAGTAATTTCAAGATAAAATTTTGGTAATTCGACTTATAAATTTCATACGCAAATTCTTATCAAGAGTAGGTGGAGGGACCAGCCCGATGAAACCCGGCAACCGGCGATAACCGTACGGTGCTAATTCTTGCAGAACTGAAGGGGTGTTCCATAGCTCCTTGGTCTCTGAGAGATGAGAGAGGCGCATATATATACTTTGATATGACCTTTCTCTATGCATTTGGAGAAGGGTCATTTTTGTTTTGTATGCCTCCAGCATCCCGTTTAGAATATTGCAGACTAATTCTGAAGGAGTGAATGCAAATGCCTATTAAAGTACCCGATACATTACCTGCCAAAGAAGTGCTTGCGAACGAAAATATTTTTGTAATGGATGAGAGTCGGGCTTATCAGCAGGATATTCGTCCTCTGCGCATCGCCATTCTGAATTTGATGCCTACGAAGGAGACGACCGAGTCTCAAATTCTTCGCCTGCTCGGAAATACGCCTCTGCAAGTAGAAATTGTCTTATTACATCCGAGATCTCATACTTCAAAAAATACATCCGCGCAGCATCTGGATATGTTCTATAAGACATTTGATGAGATTAAGAGACACCGCTTTGACGGCTTAATCATCACGGGTGCTCCTGTGGAACAAATGGATTTTGAAGAAGTGAATTATTGGGAAGAACTGAAAGACATTTTCGAATGGAGCAAGACCCATGTAACCTCGACACTACATATCTGTTGGGCATCTCAAGCGGGGCTATATTATCATTTTGGTGTACCTAAAGTGGCATTGCCTGAAAAATGTTTTGGCGTGTTCCCTCATTCCATTAATGTGCCCAATATTAAGCTTCTGCGCGGTTTTGATGAAATTTTCTATGTTCCGCACTCCCGCCATACGTCAGTGAATCGCGAAGATATTATAGTGCATGAAGAATTAGACATTCTCTCGGAATCTGAGGATTCTGGAGTCTATCTTGTTGCTACTCAGGATGGGAAGCAGATATTTGTAACGGGTCATTCGGAGTATGATCCTCTTTCTTTAAAGTGGGAATATGAGCGAGATGTGCATAAAGGAATGGATATCGCCTTGCCTGTGAACTATTTCCCTAAAGATGATCCATCGCGAACCCCACCTTCCACTTGGCGTGCACATGCTAACTTATTATTTTCCAATTGGCTCAATTACTATGTGTATCAAGAAACACCGTTTGATATGGAAGAACATGCCGATTATATCTACCACATTTAATCAGGAGGCCAAATCATGACAGACAAAGATCTACGTATAGAGAGCAAGCTTGCACAGATGGGTTCGGTTGAGGAGCCAGTGACAGGAGCAGTAACGTACCCGATTTATCAAGCAACCGCATTTCGTCATCCACGGCTTGGGCAGAGTACAGGGTTTGATTACTCACGTACAAAGAGTCCTACTCGTAAGGTACTAGAAGATGCGGCAGCCGTATTGGAGTCGGGTGATGCGGGGTTTGCCTGTAGCTCAGGTATGGCTGCGCTTCAGACGGTTTTCACGTTATTTTCGCAAGGGGATCATTTAATTGTATCGCTTGATCTATACGGAGGAACGTATCGTCTGATTGAACGGATTCTTTCTAAATATGGTGTAACCGCATCCTATGTAGATACGAACGATTTAGAGGCTTTGGAACAGGTACGCCAGTCTAATACAAAAGCTCTGCTTATCGAGACGCCTACCAATCCGTTGATGATGGTCACAGATATTCAGGCTGTGTGTACATGGGCCAAATCACATAACATTTTGACGGTGGTAGATAATACTCTACTGACTCCTTATTTCCAGCGACCTTTGGAACTAGGTGCAGATATTGTTGTACATAGTGCATCCAAGTACTTGGGTGGACATAACGACGTACTAGCAGGACTAATCATCACAAAGGGGCAGGAGCTATCGGAAGAGATAGCTTTCCTTCATAACTCTATCGGGGCTGTATTAGGACCAACAGACTCTTATCAGCTCATGAGAGGGATGAAGACACTTGCGCTGCGGATGGATCGTCATGAAAGCAATTCAATCACCATCGCTAAGCACTTACAGCAGCATGCCCAAATTGCGCAAGTATTTCATCCAGGACTGCCGGATCATCCGGGGTACGAAATTCAGAATCGTCAATCTAGCGGGAACACCGGTATCTTTTCATTCAAAGTAAAAGATGCTCGTCTTGTAGAACCTATTCTGCGTCATTTAAAATTAATTGCTTTTGCAGAGAGCTTAGGTGGTGTGGAATCCTTAATGACCTATCCGACCGTTCAGACTCATGCCGATATTCCATTAGAAATCAGGGAAGCTGTAGGCGTAGATGATCGGTTACTACGTTTCTCAGTAGGCATTGAGCATGTCGACGATCTTATTTCCGACCTGAATCAAGCACTCGAGAACGCAAGAGTGGAAATCGAAGGAGGAGAGCATTAATGAGTAATAAGAGAGAGCATGCTTTAGATACGAAGCTCATACATTTTGGCTCAGAAGTGGATGCGCATACGGGAGCAGCGAGTGTGCCTATCTATCAGGCCTCTACGTTCCACCATCATGATATTTACAATCCTCCAGTTCATGACTATAGCCGTTCAGGTAATCCTACGCGGCAAGCCTTAGAGGATTACATTGCTGTTCTCGAAGGGGGAGCAAGAGGTCTCGCATTTTCCACGGGAATGGCCGCCATTTCTACAACATTCATGTTGTTGTCTTCCGGAGATCATGTCATTGTGACAGAAGATGTGTATGGAGGCACTTATCGACTGCTCACTACAATTTTAAATCGTCTTCAAATTGAGACAACCTTTGTAGATATGACCCAGCTTGATGCGGTAAAGGCTGCGATTCAGCCGAATACCAAAGCGGTATATATGGAGACGCCTTCCAACCCTACGCTTAAAATCACCGACATTTACGCTATCGCTACTTGGGCTAAGGACAATGGACTTATTAGCATTGTGGATAATACCTTCATGACGCCCTACTATCAACGTCCAATTGAGCTGGGTGTAGATATTGTTCTGCACAGTGCGACGAAGTTTTTGGGAGGTCACAGTGATGTATTAGCAGGCCTAGCGGTAGCCGCAACGACAGAACTCGGACAACAGCTTAAATATTTGCAAAACGGACTGGGTACAGTGTTAGGCGCACAGGATTCTTGGCTTCTAATACGCGGGATGAAGACACTCGGTGCTCGCATGGCTCATAGCGAGATCAGTGCAAGGAAATTAGCCGCATGGCTTGATTCTCGTGAAGATGTTCCATCCGTATACTATCCAGGGCTATCTAATCATCCGGGTCGTGAAGTTCAAGAAAGACAATCGACAGGCTTTGGAGCCGTAGTATCCTTTGATGTAGGAAGCGCAGATCGAGCGAAAAAACTGCTGAATCAAGTGAAACTCCCGATTGTAGCGGTGAGTCTTGGTGCTGTAGAAAGTATCTTATCTTACCCTCCGATGATGTCGCATGCGTCCATGCCTGCGGAAGTTCGCCAGGAGCGGGGAATTACCGACGGATTACTCCGATTCTCTGTGGGACTCGAAGACATCGATGACTTAATTGCAGATTTAGAGCAAGCACTGAATCATAGTAAATCTTAGGATAACTTAAAATTTATTTTGAAATAATGTACAGCATCCGTTTCTCAACGCGGGTGCTGTTTTTATGTGCGGAGTGTGATACGATGATTAAATGAGAAAAGCCGCTACAGCTCTCTTTGTGAAAGTTTATACAGCTAATCGCCGACTTTTCCTTTTGCTAGAAGTGAAGTGTACAGATTCATATTATTCATTGCAGGAGGTCTAACTATGATAGACTCAATTCTTAATAAAGCAGTACAAGGTGAGCGCCTCACACTGGAGGATGCCATTCAATTATTTGAATCTAATGAAGTAGAGAAAATTGGTCATACGGCGAATATTATCATGAAGAGGTTCCACCCGGACCCAATTACGACGTTTGTTGTAGGAAGGAACATCAACTATACGAATGTGTGTGACGTATATTGCCGTTTCTGTGCATTTTACCGTAGACCGGGTTCTGACGAAGGATATGTACTTCCAGACGAGACGATTTTCCAGAAAATTCAGGAGACTATAGATGTAAGTGGTACGGAAATCTTGATGCAAGGGGGGACGAATCCTAACCTTCCTTTCAGCTACTATACGGACCTGCTTAAGGCTATTAAGCAACGTTTCCCAGAGATTACGATGCACTCCTTCTCCCCGGCTGAGATTCAGAAGATGAAAGAAGTGTCCAATGGACTAAGTTTAGAAGAAGTTGTACGTCAGATTCATGAAGCTGGACTGGACTCTTTGCCAGGTGGAGGGGCGGAAATTTTAGATGACCGTACTCGCCGGAAGATCAGTCGTCTCAAAGGTTCATGGACAGACTGGATGGATGTAATGAAGACAGCTCATCGTATCGGAATGAATACGACTGCAACGATGGTTATCGGCTTAGGGGAGACGATGGAAGAGCGTGCCCTTCACTTGTTACGTGTACGAGAGGCACAGGATGAGTGCATTCAGAACGGCTATGATTCCGAAGGATTTTTGGCCTTTATTCCGTGGACCTTCCAACCCGACAATACAAATTTGAAGTTAGATCGTCAGACGCCTGAGGAATATCTAAAGACCGTTGCAATTAGCCGGATCTTCTTTGATAACATTAAGAATTTCCAATCTTCATGGGTAACGATGGGGCCTGAGGTTGGAAAATTGTCGTTAGAGTATGGCTGTAATGACTTTGGTAGCACGATGATTGAAGAAAATGTGGTCTCTTCTGCTGGCGCTACCCACAAAGTCAATATCCATTCTATTCTTGAACTGATTCGTGAGGCTGGTAAAATTCCTGCACAGCGGAATACCCGTTATGAGACACTACGCGTGTTCGACGGAACGAACGATACAATTGAGAATGACTTTGTGATGCAGAACTAGGACCTGTAATTATAATACTAAACGGATAATAAAATCTAAATTTGGGAGCCCTTACGTTATGAATTCTTACTTCATAGCTTAAGGGTTTTTTCGATGTGATAATAAAGGAGACTTTACATATCATTCGTATTCATGGCTGGTGGCGAAATGGCGGACATATGGAGAAGCAGTACATTTAGCGTCTTCAAAGAAAATTTCGCTGAAATTGTTGGGAACAAAACAATCATTTTTGTAGCGTTAGCTATGATCACAGCTTGGCAAGTACCCGCTAGAATAGGTGGTAAAAAAAGAGCTTCTAACCAAGTAATAAATGGCTAAGACCAGATTTACTAAGATTGGCGGATTATCCGGAATAACACAAGACCGAGGAGTAACACTAGTTTAACTGAAGATCAGATCCTATGGATTGACCTGATAATGTAGCTTACATAAAGACGTAATATATTCAGCTATTAAAGTTTTCGTATGATTAGCGTACTCCCATCATTTCCATGAACCGCCCCGTATATCCTTTTCCTTCTCACCATATACTTTGAGGAGGAAAGGGAAAGGGGCGAGAGCATGGATTTTTTAATTGTTACGGCAACCGCTGGCAGTAAAGGGGAAGCAGAACGGTTTTATCGCCATATTCGCCGGAAAGTGAAGGGTTTATATAGAGATAAATCTGGTTTTGGGCTTCGCTATAATAGTGAGGAAGGGATTGCACGGGTTATCTTCGAGGGGGATGAGACTTCTTATGGCTTTGCCAAGCGTTCTATCGCTACTCGAGAAAAGGTTTCCCATGCTCTGGCGGAGTATGTCATCGAAGAGAAAGAAGTAGACATAATCAAACGGCTTATTTCCAAAGAATATGATGTAGCGGATACCATTAAGCGAACTTCAATTGAGAACACCTGTATAAGGTTGCTAAGTTCTGAGGAAGAAGGTTCCGAGAACAGGCAACGACGCGTGAAACAATTGGCCTCACAGTTTCGCAACTTTATTGAAGAATATGCAATAATTCATGTCGAGGGCTTCCTCTCTTTTCGGATGAAGGAATATTTAGATAAAATTCGTGAGACTATTGATTTTGCTGTTGAAGAATATATTCTCGACAAGCAGTATGAAGAATTTATCACATTGCTGCAATATTTTGTGCATTTTCAAGAGACTCAGATCCCTATTGTCCACCTTATGCATAAAGGGGGCGGAGAATTCACAATAATTGATGATATGGGTACACCTATTGATGCCTCCCGAGTAGAAGGGGTCATTGCTCGGATGACAGACCACGATTTAGAATTGGAAGATGTGATCGTCAGTTCTTTAATCACCTTGTCTCCGAAAAAAATTGTGATTCATACCCGGGATCCAGATATACAAATGATTTCAACGATTAGGCAGATTTTTGGAGACAAAATCGAAATGTGTGGTTACTGCCCGGAGTGTCGATTATATCTGAATGGGGAACGCAACCATGGTCATCACCAATGAAGCAAGAAATGACTTCATATCAGGGAATTTCTTATACACTTCTTGACGCTGGCAGTAGGGCAGGGATATAATAGCAAGAGATTTAATGTTCAATGAATAAGTAAAATCAAATGTAAATGAATAGCTCGGACAAAGATAACAATTTATGATAATGAACCGCTTCAGAGAGAGGAACCATGGCTGAGATTTCCTCCGGATTCAATCTAGATTTACCCCTTTGTAGCTGCGTTTCTGAACCTGCTGGTCGATTCGGCTAGTTAATGTAAGTAAGAACCGCCGGACACATCTCCGTTAGAAGATGCTTAATGAAGGACTATACGTTGCACATTCGGCAAAGTACAGTCAAATTAGGGTGGAACCACGGGTATAACACTCGTCCCTTTCCGGGGATGGGTGTTTTTTTGTTGCGTTCGTTTTAGATTCGTATCCAAAATTAATTAGTAGGGGTGTGACATTACATGGCAGTATCTATTTCTTTACCAGATGGTTCTGTACGCGAATATGCAGAGGGCAGCACGTTCGAAGACGTTGCAGCGTCCATTAGCAGTGGACTTCGTAAAAATGCTGTGGGTGGTAAGTTAAACGGACAGGTCGTTGACTTAAGTACGAAGCTTGAAGAAGGGGCTAAAATTGAGATTATAACCCTCGATTCAGCCGACGGGCTTGAGATGATGCGCCATAGTTCCGCACATTTACTTGCTCAAGCTGTGAAGCGCCTTTTTGGTAATCAAGAAGTGAAGCTAGGAATTGGGCCAGTCATTGAAGATGGTTTCTATTATGATATGGATTTGGAACATGCACTGAATCCTGAAGATCTCCAGAAGATTGAAAAGGAGATGGAGCGAATTATTGGGGAGAATTTGCCCATTACTCGCCGCGAAGTGAGCCGTCAAGAAGCGTTGGAGATTTTTGAGAAGTTAGAAGATCCTTACAAAGTGGAACTAATTCGTGACTTGCCAGAAGATAGCATCATCACTATATATGATCAAGGGGAATTCTTTGACCTTTGCCGGGGTCCTCATGTCCCTTCCACAGGCAAGATTAAAGTATTCAAATTACTTAGTGTGGCTGGTGCCTACTGGCGCGGGAACAGTAAGAACAAAATGCTACAGCGGATCTACGGTACAGCTTTTGTCAAGAAAGCCGAACTGGATAATTATCTACACCTATTAGAAGAAGCGAAAAAACGCGATCACCGTAAACTGGGTAAAGAGCTGAAAATCTTCACCTTCTCTAACCTTGTAGGACAAGGTCTGCCGATTTGGCTTCCAAATGGGGCTAAGCTTCGTCGTACTTTGGAGCGTTATATTGTTGACCTGGAAGAACGTCTTGGATATCAGCACGTCTACACCCCTATTATGGGAAATGTAGAATTGTATAAGACTTCCGGTCACTGGGAGCATTACCAAGAGGATATGTTCCCTAAAATGGTGCTGGATAATGAAGAATTGGTGCTTCGTCCGATGAACTGTCCACACCATATGATGGTCTATAAGAGTGATATGCGTTCGTACCGGGATCTTCCAATACGTATTGCAGAACTTGGAACGATGCATCGTTATGAAATGTCCGGCGCCTTAACAGGGCTACATCGTGTACGAGCTATGACACTAAATGATGCCCATATTTTCTGTCGTCCCGATCAGATTAAGGAAGAGTTCGCACGCGTTATTCGACTTATTCAGCATGTATATGAAGATTTCGGCATTCGTGACTATCGCTTCCGCCTGTCTTATCGCGACCCAGAAGATACGGAGAAGTACTTCCAGAACGATGAGATGTGGGAAATGTCTCAAACGATGCTGCGTGAAGTTGTGGAATCGCTGGACATTCCGTTCTTTGAAGCTGACGGCGAAGCAGCATTCTACGGACCAAAGCTGGATGTACAAATCAAGACTGCCCTTGGAAAAGAAGAGACACTTTCTACCGTACAGCTGGACTTCCTTTTGCCAGAGCGGTTTGAACTGGAGTATGTAGGCGACGACGGATTAAAACACCGTCCGGTGGTCATTCACCGCGGCATTATCAGTACCATGGAACGGATGACAGCATTCCTGTTAGAGAATTTTGCAGGATCTCTTCCGCTGTGGTTGTCCCCTGTACAGGCTAAAGTAATTCCGGTATCTACGGCATTTGATGACTATGCTCGAGAAGTTGTAGAGCAATTGCAAGCTGCGGGCATTCGAGTTGAGGCAGATCTCCGCAATGAGAAATTGGGCTATAAAATTCGTGAAGCGCAGTTGGAGAAATCGCCTTACATGTTCATCATCGGAGAGAACGAGAAGAGTAGCGGTTCCGTATCTATTCGTAAACGTGCTGAAGGCGACTTGGGAGCCAAATCTCTACAAGAAACCATTGCTCTACTGCAGGATGAAATTAAAAATCACGTCATTTAGTATATAATGCGGCGCATGTGGAGAACCTTCGGATAAGGGGGAGGTTTTCTATATGCGCTATTTTAATAATTGGCAGCGATGGACGATTACACTTACAGTGTTCATCTATCTTAGTCTGGGACTAACCGCCGCACCAATAGATGCAGCTGGATTAGAAGAGAGACCTGCATCATTGTTAACTATGATCATAGACAGAGCTTATGAATATACAGATAAGTTTAATAAACAGCATCCTAAAGACCCTAATAAAAAACCTCAGCACGTTACCATACCAGCTAAAACAAAACTCACGACTTTACTTCCGTCTCCACTTCTAGCTTATTGGGAGCCAGGTGCGCATCAACCGAAGAAACCGTTCAACCAAAATTTATTAGAGAAACCCAATACTCATGTTACTGCACCTAGCCGTACACGAGTTATTCGCGCGGTCTCTGTTATGGCAACGGGCTACACCGCAGGTTATGAATCCACAGGGAAGAATAAGAACCATCCTTCTTACGGAATTACTTACTCAGGTGTGAAGGTGCGAAGAGATAAGCAGACGGTATCCACCATTGCTGCGGACTTGAAGGTGTTTCCATTAGGGACTATTTTGTATATTCCAGGCTATGGTTACGGGGTCGTAGCGGACAAAGGATCTGCAATCAAGGGACAAAAAATAGACCTCTATTTTTCTACAATTAAGCAAGTGTATAAAGAGTGGGGAAAAAAGAAGGTTACCGTGCAAGTCGTCAAACGAGGTCAAGGTAAATTGACGGAATCGATGTTACAAGAACTCGGACAAGTCATGCAAGTGAATAAGGAAATACCCCTAGACGTTTGGGACAAAACAATTTGATCATCTATATAAAAGAGCTTGCTATCCCCTTTTCGGATACAAGCTCTTTTTGCATGTATAAATAATGTGCAGAAATCCATACTATACACGGGGCACGAGATACCTCCCCGCAGAAAGCACAAGGAGGTGAGAACTAATGCCGAAGAACAATCAAGAAGGACAAAAAGTCCAAGATAACTACAAGACACCGAACGAGAAGTATAACGCTGAGTTTGCTGAAGAAAGCCAACCTACACAAGGTGGCCGTAAATCAAACGCTTCTACGAATAACCAAAGTAAATAGTTCAATTAAAAGCTGTCCCAACTTTTAAAGTTGGGGCAGTTTTTTGTACAAACCTTGTTTACCAAAATTAGAGTACATCTCTAGACCGAGAAGAGTTCAATCCTCCGCCGCTGTTGTTACTTTTGTGAATCGTGTACACTTGGGACATATAGAGGAAGTATACATCGTTTGGAGGAGTTTTAAATGAACAATAATTTTAATAAGAGATATGTGGGTGGATTTGTTCTTATAGGACTTGGAGTCCTCTTTCTTCTGAATCAATTAGGATATGCTAGCGTTAGTATTGGAGAATTAATTCGTACATATTGGCCTGTTTTTCTAATTTTAGCGGGAGGTTCACAGCTTGGGGGGAAATATGGTTCCAGTTCTTTTGGCGGCCTCGTTTTAATTGTACTCGGGTTTTATTTCCTTGGAAGAAATTTAGACTTCATTGACGTGAATCCCTCTGAGTTCTTTAGATTTTTTGGTCCCGCGGCCTTGATTGTAGGTGGACTTTATGTATTATTTAAGCCTCGAAGAACGCGTAGACGGCACCAGGCTAGAAGAAAAGAAAGAAATATACAACCTCCAACGCCGCCTCATCCACCACAACATATGTTCCATCCGGAGATGACATCTTCACTTGATGAAGCATTCAGTCACTTAGAGTCTAGACAGCAGGAGCCAATACAACAAGAGCCAATACAACAAGAGCCCCAGACTTCTACGTATTCATCTGCTAACAGGCAGCATGCTACATTCGATCATCAAGATATGGCGAATACCGCAGGCTTTATAGGCGATGTTCATTTAGGAAAAGACTATTTTCAGCTTAAACCCTCTAACATATCTCATTTTATAGGGGACACTATTATTGATCTAACGAAAGCTCAAATTCCATATGGTGAGACTGTGATTCATGTCTCTGCTTTCATTGGAGATGTGAAAGTGTTCATGCCGGAAGACATGGATATCGGGATTACGGTCTCTTCTAATTCTTTTGTAGGGGATATGAAAATTCTCAACGATAAACAAGGAGGATTCCTAAGTAAAGTTCAATCGAGTACACCCAATTACAATGAAGCTGGCCGTAAAGTCAAATTGGTGGTTAGTATCTTCATTGGTGATGTGCGTGTCAATATGGTGGGCTGATAATGGTCGTATTACGTTTGCTTAAAAACACAAAGTGGGAGCTGCTTCTTTATTTTTTGCTAACCGGCAGTATGACTGCAGTGGCTCTCTATGTTGGATCGGAATCTGGTTATATTGAAGTGAAGGACTCACGCATGTGGGTCTATTATGTACTAGGCATTGTGTTGTTCACTGTAATTATCGGTTATATAACTGGTCAGCGCATCCAGGGAAGGATTGATTTACTTCATCTTAATATGCTTCAAGTAGCCAAAGGCAACCTCCATGTTCGTATCCCATCTACCCCGGATCAGACATTTGCAGGCGTGTATTCGGAATTTAACAACATGATTGAAGAAGTAGAGCAGAAAATGAGACTTCTTCAGCAGCTAGGTGAGCAGGAAGTGACGGAGAAAGTCCAGTTGGAAGAGCGAGTTGTGCTTGAAGAAAGGCGCCGCATGGCTAGAGATTTGCATGATACAGTAAGCCAGCAGCTTTTTGCAATTCACATGGCAGCATCTTCTTTACCCAAAGTGCTTCAAGTCAACCCTAGTCGAGCAGACGAGGTTATGCAGCAGCTAATTCAGATGTCCACCGCTGCACAGAAGCAAATGAGAGCCCTTATTGCTCAGCTAAGGCCGATGGAGCTTGAAGGCAAGACATTATCTGAGGGTTTAGATGCATGGTTTCCAGACTATTGCCGCCAAAATAATCTCAAGGGTATCAAGGAGATGGATTTGCACGGGGAACTTACGGAAGCTAAAGAATACCAATTGTTCCTTATGATTCAAGAGGCTATGGCCAATATAGTGAAGCATGCGAATGCTAATGTGGTAAGTCTTTCTTTAAGGGAGAATCCGCATCAAGTGGTATTGAGCGTGAGCGATGATGGACAAGGATTTAATCCTTCTAAGGATCAGCGACAAGGTTCTTATGGACTAACCACAATGCGAGAGAGAGCGGAGAAATTAGGGGGACAAGTCGAAATTATTAGCAAGCTTGGAGCTGGAACGACCATTCGTGTCCATATCCCCAAATTTGAAGAAGAGAAGAGGGAGATCGAAGGTGAACAGTGAGACTATTAAAGTATTAATAGCTGACGATCATGACATGGTGAGGATGGGGCTCAAAACTTATTTAATGCTTGATTCTAGATTTGAAGTCATAGCTGAAGCTCATAATGGTAGACATGTGTTAGAACTTTTGGATCAAGGTGACAGGCCGGACATCATTTTAATGGATCTCATGATGCCTATTATGAATGGTGCAGAAGCTTCCGAGGCTGTTCTTTTGAAGTATCCTCAGATGAAGATTGTGATCTTAACGAGTTTTTTAGAAGATGATTTGGTGGTTAGAGCGATTGAAGCAGGTGCCGTAAGTTATGTACTTAAGACAGTATCCGCAGAAGAGTTAATCTATGCTCTACAAGGTGCTTATCGAGGAATGCCGGTGATGACAGCGGATGTCTCGCAAGCCCTGACCCGGGGGTTACGTCAACGAACACTACAACAAGACCATTCAGGACTCACTGAGCGAGAGAGAGAGGTTCTGTTGCTCATAGCCGAAGGCAAGAGTAATAAAGATATTGGTGAAGAACTACATATTAGCATCAAGACCGTTAAGACTCATGTAAGTAATTTGTTAATGAAATGTGAGCTGGAGGACCGTACACAGCTTGCTATTTTTGCGCATCGCCAAGGTTGGATGTCATAGACTCTAGCTTGTCCAAAGGTTTATCTCCTTTTTAATTGTTTTTAAGGTACATTTAAGGTTTATAGTACACAATAAGAACAAGTAAACATACATCCCTTACAGATGTGGGATTTAGGAGGATGAACGATGGACGATCAAAAGAATAGACCAGGACAAAACTTTGGGGATGATAGCAATCGAGACAATAATTCGCAGCAACCCAATGAGTCGGGATCATCATATTATTATTCATATGGACCATTTCAATCTTATGGTAAAGACAATGAAGAAGGGAACCGAATTCCCTCATCGGATAGAAGCACCGAGGATGTAGAGATTACACCTCCGCCCTCTGTACGTCCTTTATCCTCTCCTTACGCGCTGCACGCTAATGCGGATCAAGGAAATGGTAACGGCTCCTCTGGACAGGGCAATAACAAAGGTAATGGCAACTGGCAATATAATAAAAAGCCGAAATCATCGGTCAAATCCGTGATTGCAGGCGCACTCGCAGGTATGCTCATTCTAACTGGGGCTATGGTTTTCTCAGATCGAGAGAATCTATTCACACCTGATCAGGCAGCGGTAAGCTCTGTTCCAGCTAGCACGCAGATTAACGATTCAGAGAAGACCAATCAATCTTCGAAGACATCTCAAGCCGTTCTTCCGATTACGAATGCTAATGATGTAAGTAACGTTGTTGATCTCGCAGGAAAAGCTGTGGTTAAAATTGAGACGTTAGTGAAATCAAGCAAACAAAGTCAAAGCACTAATAATAGTACCGATCCGTTTAATCAATTTTTCTTCGGTGGAGATGATAGTAGTACCTATGGGAACGGTAGTGGTGGACAGAATAACCAAGGTAACTCGGGTTCGGGAAGTTCAGGATCATCCGATCAGTTGGTTCCAACAGGCCTAGGTTCAGGATTTGTGTTTGATAAAACAGGCTATATTCTTACGAATGAACATGTAGTGCATAATGCAGATGTCGTTCAGGTTACTGTGCAAGGAACGAACAAGCCTTATGAAGCCAAGGTGCTGGGTACGAGCTACGATCTGGATTTGGCCGTTCTAAAAATAGAAGGTAGCAATTTCCCATCGATTTCGCTCGGAAGTTCAGATAATACTAAAGTAGGCCAATGGCTTGTAGCGATCGGTAACCCACAAGGTTTTGATCACTCTGTTACGGCAGGGGTACTTAGCTCCAAAGGCCGTGAAATTACGATTGCCGGTGAGAACGGAGAGAAAGATCGAAAGTATGAGAATTTGTTACAGACCGACGCTTCCATTAACCCAGGTAACTCAGGGGGACCTCTACTTAATCTAAATGGTGAAGTAATTGGGATCAATGTAGCTGTTAGTGAGAATTCTCAAGGGATTGGCTTTGCGATTCCTACGAGTACGATCAAAGAAGTACTAGAGAAGTTGAAGAAAAATGAAGCGATTCCTCAAAAGGCCGTTCCGTTTATCGGTGCATCTCTCATGACGTTGACGGACGAAGTAGCCAAACAAATGGGTACCAATGTAAAAGAAGGTTCCGTCGTTTCCGAGATCGTCTTCAAATCACCAGCCTACAAAGCAGATCTTCGCCCGTATGATATTATTACAGGTGCCGATGGGAAGGACTATGCAACCAAAGAAGATTTGATTGCATACATCCAGACGCATAAAGTTGGGGATGCCGTCAAATTGAATGTGGTTCGTAATGACAGTAAAATTGAAGTAAGTGTAACCATAGGCAACAAAAATGACTTCAAAAGTGTTCAGTAAGCAGTAGATTTGAACGATATAAGGGTGCGGTGGCAGAAGCGGCAGGGGTCTCCCCTTCCGCTTCTTGTTATGAAGAAGAGGGAGCGGTGTTCATGAGATCAGGAATTCTCATCATAGATGACGATGAAAAAATAATATCGATGTTACGTAGAGGACTAGCTTTTGAAGGTTATGATGTATATTCCGCTCATAATGGGGCCGAGGGGCTTCAAATGATGTTATCTGCTGACCCGGATCTAGTTGTGCTGGATATTATGATGCCTCAGGTGGACGGATTCGAAGTTTGTCGCCGTCTACGTGAAGGGGGAAGTACCGTTCCCATACTGATGCTGACTGCAAAAGATGAAGTGGAGAACCGGGTGAGAGGTCTAGATATGGGCGCAGACGATTATCTGGTAAAACCATTTGCACTTGAGGAACTATTGGCAAGAGTCAGAGCCTTATTACGAAGAAAAGAATCGGCATCTGAAGGCGATTCGCAGCGTCTAATGTTCGAGGATATTGTTCTTGACTACGATTCTAGAGAAGTGTTGCGAAGTGGAATTAGACTTGAGCTCACGGCCAAAGAATTTGAACTCCTTTATCTCTTTTTGCAGAATCCCAAACGCCTTTTAACCCGTGATGTCATTATGGACAAGATCTGGGGTTATGATTATAGTGGTGAATCGAATGTATTGGAAGTCTATATTGCTATGCTTAGGCAAAAGACAGAAGAGCATGGAGGCAAGCGCATTATTCAGACCATCCGCGGTGCAGGTTATATATTGAGAGGGGATTCCTAAATATGTCCATAAGGTGGCGGCTGACCGTTTGGTATACCTGCATTTTAGCGGTGACCTTGGTTTTGTTCGGTGCTTCCATTTATGGTCTGGTTAGATATAATATCTATTCGGAAGTGAAGAAGAAGATCGTAGAGCAAGCCAAACTCATTCGAGATGTATATATTGATAACCAAGGGCAATCCCTCCGGCTTGATCGTACACGAACCATTAGCCTAGGGGATGCACAGATCTCATGGCAACTGTACAATTATTTGTCGGGCAATATTCAGCGATCCGATAGTTTATTTGAACGTCAGATTATTTTACCGGTCCCTGCACAAAATAAGCTTGATCTGCAAGGGACCTTTAAGTCCCTTGATACCAAGGGTTATTCTTATGTACTATATGAATTGCCGATTCCAGATGCCAACAATCAGGTAGTGGGTGCGATTACACTTGCTGTTAATACGGCCCCGCAGAATCATTTGCTGGATCAAATGAAGACCATGCTTGTGCTGGGATTCTTCATTACCATTCTCATGGCATCCACACTCGGGTTATTTCTTGCTCGGAAATCGATGCGTCCCATTGGTAAAGTGATTGAGGCAGCTAATCAAATCCAGACAGGAAATGATCTGAGTGTGCGAATAGATTATGAAGGGCCAAATGATGAGATTGGTCAGCTGATTGGCACAGTAAATAATATGCTTACCCGGATGGATAGCTTCTACAAAGAGCTAGATGAAGCTTATGCAGCGCAGCGCAGGTTCGTATCCGATGCTTCACATGAATTGCGAACGCCACTTACGACCATTCGCGGAAATGTAGATTTACTTAAGAAAGCTTGGAATCAACAGGCAGAGGGTCAACTTAAAATTGACGAAGAGACTCTGCGCACGCTGTCTATCGAAGCAGTTAGCGATATTTCGGATGAATCCAAACGGATGACCCGACTTGTGAACGATATGCTATCGCTTGCTCGGGCAGATACGGGACAGACGTTTACCAGAGAGCCGATTTTTTTACCTCCTTTGGTTCAAGATGTTATTCGGCGTTCGCAGTTCTTGCCCCGTAATGCAGCTTGGCTGCAAGGGGACCTGTCTGATCTGGATGGAGTGTATGTAGACGGGAATCAGGATTATCTGCAGCAAATGCTGTTTATCTTTATTGAGAATGCATTTAAATATACGCCGGATGGCAAAGTGATGATCAGTGCATTGAAGCTCGGAAATCAAGTAGGGATTCGAATTCATGATACGGGAATTGGGATGGATAAAGAGGACATTCCGTACATCTTCGAACGTTTCTATCGGGCAGATCCTTCTAGAGGCGTCACGCAGGGAACGGGCCTGGGACTCTCCATTGCCAAGTGGATTATAGATGAACATGGGGGTTCCGTTGAAGTGATGACACGCAAAGATGAAGGGACTTCGTTCGTGATCTGGCTCCCCATCTTTCCCACACCACTTCAATAAGGTATAATGTAGATGTTTGTAAGGGGAATGAAGAAAGCGGGGTTAGCTCATGGAAGTCGTAAAAATTTCACCGCGTGGATATTGTTACGGGGTGGTAGATGCCATGGTTTTGGCTCGTCAAGCAGCCAAAAATCTGGATTTGCCTCGGCCTATTTATATACTGGGGATGATTGTCCATAACAGTCATGTCACGAACTCTTTTGAAGATGAAGGCATTATTACATTAGATGGACCCAATCGTCTGGAGATTTTAAGCCAAGTGGAGAAGGGAACCGTCATTTTCACAGCGCATGGCGTGTCCCCTGAAGTTCGCAAAATTGCTCGGGATAAAGGTCTTACTACCGTGGATGCGACCTGTCCAGATGTGACGAAGACGCATGTGCTAATTCAGGAGAAAGCGGCTGAAGGCTACCAGATCATCTATATTGGCAAAAAAGGTCATCCTGAACCAGAAGGGGCTATCGGTATAGCGCCAGATCATGTTCATCTCATTGAGAGAGAAGAAGAGATTGACCAGCTGAATTTATCATCAGATAAAATCATCATTACCAATCAGACCACGATGAGTCAGTGGGATATCAAGCATATTATTAGTAAGCTGATTGCTAAGTATCCTGGTGCGGAGGTTCATAACGAGATTTGTCTGGCTACTCAAGTGCGACAAGAAGCCGTGGCGGAGCAGGCCGGGCAGACGGATCTGCTAATTGTAGTAGGAGATCCACGCAGTAATAATTCCAATCGACTGGCACAAGTAAGTGAAGAGATTGCAGGGGTAACTTCTTATCGAATCTCGGACATCACTGAGCTCCAATTGGAATGGCTTGAAGGAGTACAGAAGGTAGGGGTTACCTCGGGTGCTTCAACACCTACACCCATTACCAAAGAAGTGATTAACTACCTAGAACAATACGATCCACAGCGTCCAGAGACATGGGAGAGGGTTCGTACTGTGAATATGCAGAAGCTCCTTCCGCCTGTTAAAGTGAAAAGTCCAAAAGTGGACAATGAAGTGAAGCTTTAACGAGTATGAATTAAATGAGAACTCGTTGACTATAAAAAAAACCTGATTCTGTACCCTTCAAGGTACATCAATCAGGGTTTTTTTATATTTTTATTATGATATTTATGATATGAAAATACAGGAGTCGAAATTAAGTGCCATTATCGATTAGATAAAGCCTGTACAGCACGTTGTAAGGATTCACCGAATTGAGTTTCATTTATAGCCGGGGTTTGAATGTAAGAGTACTTACTACTCCCACTGTAATAGAGAAGAAGATCATTTTCACTAGTGTAGATAAGTGGAGCGTGAGAGCTTAGAAGTCCCTGCTTAGTCTGAAAGTCAGCTTGCCCTTTTTCAAGTTGTTGTGCAGAAGTGAAGTGATATACCTTAAGAATCTCATCTTTATCCAGTTGATAATTGATTGGTGAAATGCCCTTTAGAAGATCAGATTCCCGTGAATTCTGAGCCTGTGTATGGAGTGGGATGGGTTGTAGTCCTTCTGCATGTAGCGCTTCGAGAAGTGAAGTAGGAGATGCAGGACTTGCGCAAGCAGTGAGCATAATAATTATGAGTAGAGCTGCAAAATATTTAATAGTCATTGGTTCTCCTTTCACGCATCTATTTGAATAATATTCCATAATTATACATCTATTTAGGAGAGAAGTGTAATTTCTTGGGAAGGTGTTCCCTGTGCTTGACGAACGCAAAAATGTACTGTATATTTACTTTAGCGAATAAAAGCTTAAAAGCGAACAAGCGTTTAAGCAAGTGGGTAAATAAGTTGTGTTATTGTGCAAACATTTCAGCATTCTGTATAAATATTTTTTTAAGTACGAAGCAGCTTTTTATTAAGAGAGGATGATAATATATGATCGTTATAACTTCAAATCACACCCCTGAAGAGCGGGTTCAAGAAATTATAGCTGTAATTGAAAAAGAAGGTCTTCAAACCCATGTATCTCGAGGTAATGATCGAACGGTGATTGGTTTGATTGGTCATATCGAGCCTTTATTAGCTGAACATCTACGTCAATTGAAGGATGTTGAGCAAGTCGTGAAGATTTCGAAATCCTATAAGCTGGCTAGTCGTGATTTTCACCCTGAGAATACAGTAATTAAATTAGGTGATGTGACCATTGGTGGAGGAGAACTTGTGGTAATGGGTGGACCTTGCGCTGTCGAAACTCCAGAACAAATTGATGAGATTGCTCGCCTGGTCAAAGCGGCGGGAGGGCAAGTATTACGCGGAGGGGCTTTCAAGCCGCGCACAGGTCCGTATAGTTTCCAAGGTGTCGGAGTAGAAGGCTTAGTCATGATGGCCGAAGCGGGTAAGAAGCATGGACTGCTTACAATTACCGAAGTGATGACTCCGGAATATGTAGATGTGTGTGCTGAATATGCAGATATCTTACAAATTGGTACGCGCAACATGCAAAACTTTGATTTGTTACGCAAGTTAGGTAGCTGCGGACGTCCGGTATTGCTCAAGCGTGGCTTTAGTGCGACCTATGATGAATTATTGAACGCGGCGGAATATATTTTAGCTGGTGGAAACCCAGATGTTATGCTGTGCGAGCGAGGCATCCGTACGTTTGAGACCTACACTAGAAATACGCTAGACCTCTCGGCCATTCCAGTCCTGCAACAGCTTAGTCATTTACCGGTCATTTCAGATCCAAGCCATGGCACAGGAAGACGTGAGCTTGTGGTACCGATGACAATGGCTTCCGTGGCTGCAGGGGCGGATGGTTTGATAATTGAAATGCACACGGATCCCGATAACTCTATGACAGGGGATGGCGTTCAGTCTTTGTTCCCGGATCAGTTTGCTTCCTTGTTGCAGGATTTGGAGAAGTTAGCTCCTATTATTGGCAAGAAATTTAATGCTTCACCTTCACCCATTGCTACGGTATAACAGAAACTGAACATAAAGCTGCTTATTCAAGCCCACTGCGCACAGCAGATGGGCTTGTTCTAGTATGATCAGAATTTAAAATGTAATAATACCTAACATGACACATAAAAATACCTTACATAAGTATTGACGGAAGGTTTAGGTAAATATTATAATGACGACAGAAAAAATAAAAAGTATGAACGTTAAGTGCTATGGAATGCGTTAATGTTCGTGATTGGGAGGAAGTACGATGTCTGCACAACAGTTTTTGAAAGTTATTGAGGAGAAACAAATAGAGTGGGTGGACTTCCGATTTGTAGACCTTTCCGGTCGCGCGCACCACATCTCTCTACCGGCTAAAGAGGTGGATGAGGAAACGTTTGTTAATGGCGTAGCCTTTGATGGTTCGTCCATTCCAGGTTTCCGTGGAATTGAAGAGTCCGATATGGTTATGATGCCAGATCCTACTTCATTTTTCGTGGATCCATTTACTGCACATCCAACCATTAATATCTTATGTGATATTTATACACCAGATGGTGAGCGCTATGAGCGTGACCCGCGTAGTATCGCAGTACGTGCAGAAGAGTATCTGAAGCAAAGTGGCGTGGGTACTACTGCATTCTTTGCACCTGAGTCTGAATTCTTTATTTTTGATGATGTACGTCATGAGAGCAGCATGAATCGCTCTTACTATGAAGTGAACTCCGAGGAAGCTGGCTGGAATACAGGGCGTGAAGAAGAGGGCGGCAATCTTGGATTTAAAGTCCGCGTTAAAGGTGGCTACGTTCCAGTTGGACCAACCGACAAACAACAAGATATTCGTAGTGAAATGTGTCGTTTGCTAGAAGAAGCTGGCCTTCGCATTGAGCGTCATCACCACGAGGTAGCTACAGCAGGTCAAGCGGAGATTAACTTCCGTTTTGATACCTTATTGAAAACAGCCGACAATCTAATGGTCTACAAATATATCGTTCAAAACACAGCTCAACAATATGGTAAAACAGCTACTTTCATGCCAAAACCTTTGTTTGGTGATAATGGTAGTGGTATGCATGTACACCAATCTATTTTTGATGGTGATACACCTTTGTTCTACGAAAAAGGTGGCTACGCTAACTTAAGTGAAATGGCTCTACATTACATTGGCGGGATTTTGCACCATGCGCCTGCACTGATTGCATTTACGAACCCAAGCACGAACTCATTTAAGCGTCTTGTTCCTGGATATGAAGCTCCGGTGAACTTGGTGTATTCCAAAGGTAACCGTTCAGCAGCTGTTCGTATTCCAGTTGCAGCCGTAACGCCTAAAGGATGCCGCGTAGAGTTCCGTACGCCAGATTCTACGGCTAACCCTTATCTAGCTTTCTCTGCGATGCTTCTTGCTGGTCTGGATGGAATTAAGAACAAAATCGATCCAAATGAAAAAGGCTACGGCCCTTACGATAAGAACATCTATGAGTTGTCGGACGCTGAAAAGAAAGACATTCGCAGTGTGCCAGGTTCATTAGATGAAGCCTTGGATGCTCTTCTTGCAGACACAGACTTCTTAACAGAGGGCGGCGTATTTACACAAGAATTCATTAATAACTTTGTGGAATTGAAACGTGGCGAGTCCAAAGCGGTCAATATGCGCGTTCATCCACACGAAATCGGTTTGTATTTCGATCTATAATTCTACCTAGGTATTGCCCTTATAATTTTGATAGATGAGGTAGTCCTCTGGCCCTACGGGCTGGAGGACACCTTATTTTTATTAGAGAACTAAGGAAATATGAAGCTTTATACTTAGATTCTTTACTCAGATCATGCGTTAATGTGTCAATTCTGCAAACAGGGTGAATATGTTCTTGAAGCCTATAGAGAATGTTGATATAGTATCCGTAACTGAAGAACCAACAGATGATTAGTTCGGCTTAAGAGAGAGGATGGGAGTCCATGAACAAGAGAGCCTTTAACTTTAATGCAGGACCTGCGGCAATTCCATTAGAAGTACTGGAGCGGGCGCAAGCAGAATTTGTCGATTTTCAAGGTACAGGCATGTCGATTATGGAAATGTCACATCGAGGTGCAGTCTATGAATCCGTGCATGATGAAGCTCAGAAAAGATTGCTAGGTTTGCTAGGAGCTCCGGTAGGTTACAAAGTACTATTTTTGACAGGAGGAGCTTCTACACAGTTCGCCATGCTTCCTCTTAACTTCTTAACCGAAGGAAAAACTGCAGGTTATGTTCGGACAGGCAGTTGGTCAGACAAAGCGATTGCCGAAGCTAGACTGATTGGTGAGACGTATATTGCCGCTTCATCTGAAGATGATAAATTTATGTCCGTACCGGATCTCCATCAGTTGCAGATTCCAGAAAATGCTGCTTACCTTCATGTCACTTCGAACGAGACGATTGAAGGTACACAGTTTAAAGAATTTCCAGATACGGGAAGTACACCCCTAATTGTTGATATGTCCAGTGATATTTTATCTCGGTCACTTGATGTGAATCGCTTTGATCTAATCTATGCAGGAGCGCAGAAAAATCTGGGTCCTTCTGGTGTCACGGTTGTGATTGCACGTGAAGAGCTACTTCAGAATTCACCGAAGCATATTCCAACAGTGCTACGCTATGATACGCATTTCAAAAACAATTCACTATATAACACTCCACCTGCTTTTTCCATTTATATGGTCAATCAAGTCTTGAAATGGATTGAAGAGCAAGGAGGGCTAACAGGTATTGAAGCTTTAAATGTAAAGAAAGCAGACCTTCTTTATCAAGCTATTGATCAGAGCAGTGGATTCTTCCGAGGCTGCGTAGCGGAGTCCAGTCGTTCTAATATGAATGTAACGTTCCGTTTGTCTTCCGAAGACATCGAGAAAAAATTTATCAAAGAATCGGAGCAAGAAGGATTTGTAGGTCTGAAAGGACACCGAAGTGTAGGAGGGCTTAGAGCTTCCATATACAACGCGGTACCTTACGATACAGTAAAAGCATTGGTAGACTTTATGGCTGAATTCCAACGGAAAAACGGATAATTTCCCCAAAAATTACGTGTATGTTATAGAAGGTGGCCCATATTGTTTGGGGTCATCTTTTTTGTAATTTGGAGAAGCATGGTATAATAAGTCGATTCAAAGAGTATTTAAAAAGTTGAGGTGTAATATGGCATTACATATTGTTCTTGTTGAACCGGAAATTCCGGCTAATACGGGTAACATCGCCCGTACATGTGCAGCAACAGGTATTCATTTACATTTGGTTCGACCCTTGGGTTTCAGGACAGACGATGCAACATTGAAGCGTGCAGGATTGGATTATTGGTACGCTGTTCATATTGAATATCATGATTCTTTTGCAGAAGTAGAAGAGAAATATTCAGGAAATCGTTTCTTTTTTGCAACTACCAAAGCTTCTCAGAACTACGCTGATTTTCAATATCAAGATGGAGACTTCTTTGTATTCGGGAAAGAGACTAAAGGACTATCTCCTGAGATTTTACAGGCTCATCCTGAACATTTAATTCGGATGCCGATGACTGACAAAGTGAGATCATTGAACCTGTCGAATTCTGCGGCAATTATCGTTTATGAAGCTCTTCGTCAACTGGATTTTCCTGGAATGGATAAATAAGGTATAATTAATTACAAAACGCGACATAAATCGATATTCTTATAAAGAATATTACAATTTTTTTAAAATCCAGCAGGATTCCAACAATATGCATCGAAATAACTATATTTAAAGACATACTATCTTTGCTATGGGATATAAGAAGGGGGAAGCTTCGAATATCTTCATGAGAGAGAGCAATGGTTAAGGGTGTGTCTATATTTATCGGGAGAGGTGTACTTTATTTATGAAACCTGCTGGTGTGGTCCGTAAAGTGGATCAACTGGGGAGAATCGTCTTACCCAAATCGCTTCGGAAAAGATATCAAATGAACGAAGGCGACCCTGTTGAAATTTTAGTTCAGGGTGATCATATTATTTTGGAGCGTTATCGTCCTAAATGCGTATTCTGCGGTTCGATGGAAGAAGTCAAAGAATTCAAAGAGCGCACGATCTGTGGTCAATGTCTCACAGAAATGAATCATCTGCCAAAACTGGGTTAACCAGCATACAAGAGCACCTCGATGTAATTAGTCGGGGTGCTCTTCTTTGTTACATCTGGAGGTTTTTGTTCGTCAAGATAAGGAGTACAAAGACAACAAAAAAACTCTTCCTGTAGGAAGAGCTTTCTTGATTATAAACCTTTAGTTTTGTCTTCATTATACGATGATGTAAGAATTCCGGCTACGAACAGAACGAACACAAGAGCTATAATCCAAAAAGTTAATGAGAAAGTCATTGCCGACACCTCCAACGTATACTATCCCCTATTATAACTCCGACCCATCCAAAATAAAACATTATTCTATTTAAAAAATAGAAAGTGTGTGGGCACCGGTCGAAGGGCTCCGTCAGAAGGGGTATTTACGACCCTGCCATTCAAGATCAAAGAGGCAGAACCTCCTCCATCAAGATTATATGCGTTATATACGCCAAGATTATAGAGCTTATCCTGAAGTTCAGGTAAAGAGGCGCCTGAACTACCATTTTCGTTATAACCATCCACGACTACAACTAAAAGTTGATCATCTTTATAATTGCCAATAATAGTTCGAGGTGCGCGATAGGGTGAAGTTATCCATTGATCTGGAATTTTAGTTTTCATGCCATTTTGGATAAGAACAGGGACAAAGGTAGCTCCGAAGGATGGTTTCAAAGAATCAAGCTGAGATTGACTACTAAATTTCCCTCCAATTAGCTGCCCCGTCTCATTAATTCCTACGAAGGATAGATCCTTAAAGCTGGGTTCGAATCCATTGATATATTTACCGTTTTGAATGGTTGTGCTTAAGGGGTATCGTTTGCCGCCCATGTCTGCAAAACCTCCGGCATTGATGCCAGCAACCGCTCCGGTGTGTTGTACGGCTTGCATAGTTGTTACAGCAGTACCGGGTACGGTACCTTCTAAGGCCATTTTCATTGCTGATGGTTCTTTTAACTTAATCTTCATGGCATAGGCTCGGTAGTCGCCCGGATTGAACTTATATAATTCGATTCGAATCTTATTGCTCTGCACAATCTCAATGGGGGACAGACCAATCTGTTGTACAATTCTTCGATTATAGATGAGTTCAGGCTTTGCAGCTACGGAAGATGAAGCATGTACAACATGGGTAAAGGTCTCGTTAGTTTGCTGATAAAGCATTGCTGTTTTGCGAATTGTAGCGGTAGTGTATTTTGCGGCTCCTTCAGCCACTGACAGCGTCTCCGAAGTGGTCTTCAATTTCTGTTGAAGCTCCATGTTAGTAGGCTCAAGTACGATAGCTTCAGGCTTCCAATGTATCTGCATAGACCCTAGCAGCAGTAATGCAAGAAAAAGCCCGAAGAATGGAGCGAGAATCAATAAAAAAAGTCGGTTTATGTGTTTGGTATTCATGTTCATTTGAGCAGATCCATTTTGTTTTGAAGAAGGCTGAGTTGTTTTTTGACTTCATTGAGTTGTGTGTATAGTTTGTTGCTATTGTCTGTCTTGTTGCTAGCATTATCCTTTGTGAAAGTCAGTAGTTCATTAAAGGACTGGACCTTACCATCAAGCTCCTTAACTTCTTTGGAGAGGGAATTCATTTGAGCGCTATAGTCAGATTTGAACTGATTGGACTGTATTCTCCATTTGGCATCCAGTTCTGACAACATCGTTTGTTTGAGATGCTGACTATACATATAGGTGGCGCCAACACCTAAACCTATAAATACGATCCAAATTACTAAAAATAATTTTACGTTTGCTCCCTTGCTTGCAGAGCTCCGTGTTCCAGGCCGAGTGGATACCGGCTCAGTACCATAGGACAAGTAACTCACCTCAAGTCTAGCAAATTTCTGTTTTTTCCCATTTCATTCTATCATTGTGATGGTGGCGATGCAAAAATGTTGGAAATTTTCATGAATTTCCATACACACTAGATTCATAGGATATTGTGGTTATAAAGTCTGTCCTTACGCATATAGATTTTAGAATAGAAGGAAGACAAAACCCGAGGAGGAAGTGGATTGAATCCATGGTATGACGCTGAATTGAACGTTGAAAATATCATTCGGCTGGATGAAGAAAAAGCGGATCCTACCTTTGTTCGGAACGTGTTGGACTCCTTGATTCATACACCCATAATCATGAGGTATGCAGAAGAACACATCATCTCTAATCATCAGGCTTTGGCGTCTTGGTTATTTCATGCATGGTTGGGTTTTCCTAATTCTCAACAGAAGGGCGAGCAAGACGAAGCTTCAGGCAATGACTCGATCATTCTAACATCGGGCCGGAAAGAAGGAATTCTTCGCGTGTATGAGGCTCTGTTGAAGCCAGGTGATGTGATGATTACGATGAACTCTCTAGATACTTATATTGTGGAAAAGATTAAATCATGTGGTGCTGTAGCTGTTCAGCTATCGATTCAAAATGATAAGGGGTGGGCACAGTTTGAATCATTGCTCTTAACTAATCCACCTGCCTTTGTTCATATCCGAGTTGAAGATAATCAGAGTGCCTATGCGGTGAAAGGTAGCGGGGGATTAGTGGTAGAGAGCGAATTTGTTAGATTCATAAAGTTACTTCATCATAGGGATATTCCGATTCTAGTAGAGTGGGAAAGGAATGAAGCACCGTTATTCAATGAGGAGGAGCGGCGTACCTCTCTATACAACATTTGTCAAGATTCAGGATTTGAAAAAAGGATTGAAATTGGATCTTTAGCCGAACATGGCCTATCTCTAGGATGGGTGCGGGGGGAGGAGTCGTGGATATCCCATTTGGGGCTTCTCTCTAATGTGCAAGAGAGAAGGTTGAAGATCCGCGGTCCGCAACTCGCGGATCCTGAGGTACTGCTTGCGCCGGATTTCTCCTGGCGCAAGTACGCCTCGGCCTTGAACCGCGAATATCGATCGCGGCAAGCCGAGGCGCTTGCTTGGCTTGAAGACGGTGGCGGTGTTCTCGCCACAGCCTTCAAGCACCAGCCTCCCGGCAGCGGGCGTTACCTGTGGGGAACGCTGCCGGAAGGCTGGGACAGCGCCGCGCTGCTGCGCGCTGCGCGGATTCACGGCGCCACGTTCCACGTTGGCGCCGTAGATCTTGCGTCCGCGGCGGAGCCTTCGCGGACGCTGCGCCTTAGCGTTGCGGCGGTGAGCCGCGAACGCTTGCAGGTGGGCCTCGCGCGCATTGCCGCGGCGGCCGCCGAGTTCACAGCACGGTGGGACGTATAGTCCCCGTGCTGTGAACTCAGCGGCCAGATGAGAGCCATAGGCTTCCTCATCTGTACGTTCTTTTTTATACTTCATCGTCCTAGTTCTTCATCTGAGACCTAACATTCCAGAATTCATATTCCAGATTTCATCATCAGAGGTCCTGTCATTCCAGATCCCATGTTCCAGATTTCAACATCCGAGATTCCATTAATTCCACATCGCCTCGTCTTAGATTCAGCACCCAAGATTCATCATAGGAGCTCTCGTCGTTCCAGATCGCATCTTCCCAGATTTTCATTACTTTAGCTTCATCATTCTAGATCCTATCACCGTATATTCCATCATCCCGGATTCCACGATTTTAGATTCAACATCCAAAGTTCATTATCCCAGACTCCATGACCTCAGATTCCTTTTCAATTCTGTTACACTTTCCTATCGTTCTACTTTGCCGTAGATCCAAACCACTCTTCTTCACCATGATGACTCATCTGCATGACTCTCATCTTCACTATCGCCGATAACCTCGGCCATTTCGGCAAAAAGGCGATGGCTTGCTGTAACCTGATCATATCGTTGCAGTGCAGCTTGTCCCTCAGGAGTTAGAGCGTAGAGCCCACGGCTTACACGGTTGAACCAGCCGTAGTAGTTATCCCGCAACATGGCCGCGGCTTTGCCGATACCGCTTAGATCGCGAACTTGCCTTGGAGCCATCGGCTCCGTGCTCTGAGACATGACCGTAGCTAGCTTCAGAGCGCGTTCTCGGTATGCTGTCACTAACTTCGTTCCTCTACTTCCTCCTACATTATAATCTCCACTGCGTTCGTGGAATTCCGTAACAAGTTTGGAGACACGATTTTTGATAGGTTTCACCCGATTAGAGCTAGCCGTTCCAACAGAAGGGGTACATAACACTTCAACAAAAGCCGCTTTGGTTTTATAGTGAGTCACCGTAATGAGACCGAGGTCCAGTCTTTGACAGAGCTTTATAATTTCGCTCCACTTTTGACTATGTGCACCTTTCTTCGTCCGGTTCCGTTCCACGGCTAGATAGACGAGGGGACTAAGCTTCTGTCGCTCTAATCCCTGAAGAAGGAGAGCAAGATTGAATATTCTTTTCATTTCTACAATTAAGGGTTGATCCTGTCCAGGCAGGAATCCCACGAGATCACAGTGTCGGACTTCACTCTTAACAGTATAACCCTGCGCTTCGAAATGCTGTTTTAGCGGAAGGTACAGTTCAGTTTCATGCTGTACAGCCATTAGTTTGCTCCTTTTTACTAGGTAGATAAATTATATCATAAGGGTTGCAAAGGCTTTCCTGCATCTCCTAAAAATCACTTCTACAAAATCGTCAATTAATTGTACAAAGTCGCATAAGTATGTAATATCCTTTTTTACACTTTACGGATAATGCGTGTACTGCTCAGACGGTAAAGATTGCGAGTTCATATCGGAAGCACAGGAGGTACCAAGCATGGATATTTTTGAGCGCGTAGCAGCATATCGGGCAGAGAGCGATCGGTTGGCTTGGAGCGGTACTTTTAAAAATTATATTGAATTACTCAAAAAGGACCCATCTCCCGCCAAAACAGCTCATGCCCGAGTATATGACATGATCGAGTCCTATGGCGTAGAAGAAGTGAATGGACATAAGCAATATAAATTTTTTGAGCAGGAGATCTTTGGCTTAGATCGAGCGATTGAGAAGCTGGTCGAAGAATATTTTCATTCTGCTGCCCGTCGTTTGGATGTACGTAAACGGATATTGCTTTTGATGGGTCCGGTTAGTGGAGGCAAATCGACGCTGGTTACTCTGTTAAAAAGAGGACTTGAGAAATACTCTCGCACCGATAAGGGGGCGATTTACGCAATCGAAGATTGCCCCATGCATGAAGATCCACTTCATCTTATTCCCCATGAGCTTCGCCCAGATTTTGAGAAGGAGCTAAGCGTAAGGATCGAAGGCAATCTTTGCCCGGTGTGTCAATTACGCGTCAAATCAGAATATGGCGGAGATATCGAGCAAGTCCGTGTAGTCCGATTGGAAATATCTGAAGATGCCCGGGTGGGCATTGGCACATTTAGTCCCTCGGATCCCAAATCTCAAGACATAGCTGATCTGACAGGGAGTATTGATTTTTCAACCATTACGGAATTTGGATCGGAGTCTGACCCAAGGGCCTACCGATTTGATGGAGAGTTGAACAAAGCAAATCGAGGCCTGATGGAATTCCAAGAAATGCTGAAATGCGATGAGAAATTTTTGTGGAACTTACTCTCATTAACCCAAGAGGGGAATTTCAAGGCAGGTCGGTTTGCTTTAATTAGTGCGGATGAATTAATTGTAGCCCACACGAACGAATCGGAATACAAGACATTCATTGCAAATAAGAAAAATGAAGCATTGCAATCTCGTATGATTGTTATGCCAATTCCGTATAATCTTAAAGTTTCACAAGAAGAGAGAATCTACGCCAAGCTGATAGGACAAAGCGACATGGGTCATATCCATATTGCCCCGCATTCCCTGAAAGCCGCAGCCATTTTCTCTATTCTATCTCGTCTGAAAGAATCCAAAAAACAAGGTGTAGACCTGCTGAAGAAGATGAGACTTTATGATGGTGAAGAAGTGGAAGGATACAAAATCGCGGATCTCAAGGAATTACAAAATGAATATCTTGATGAAGGCATGTCAGGTGTAGACCCGCGTTATGTAATTAACCGGATTTCCAGTGCGCTGATTAAGCAAGATTTGCAGTATATTAACGGACTCGACATTTTGCGTGCGATTAAAGATGGGCTAGATCAGCATGCGTCCATTACACGTGAAGAACGTGAACGTTATCTCAATTTTATTGCTATCGCACGTAAGGAATATGATGAATTAGCCAAAAAAGAAGTGCAGAAGGCATTCGTATACTCATTTGAGGAGTCTGCCCGTACACTATTTGAGAATTATCTAGATAATATTGAGTCCTTCTGCAACTGGTCCAAGATACGCGACCCCTTAACCGATGAGGAGATGGACCCAGATGAGCGCTTAATGCGTTCTATCGAGGAGCAGATTGGTATTTCGGAAAATGCAAAAAAAGCATTCCGCGAAGAAATTCTGATTCGAATATCTTCTTATTCACGCAAGGGGCGGAAGTTTGAATACAATGATCATGAACGCCTGCGTGAAGCAATTGAGAAGAAGTTATTCATTGATTTGAAAGATATCGTGAAGATTACAACTTCGACCAAAACGCCGGATGAGAGTCAGCTCAAACGGATTAATGAAGTCATAAAGAGATTGGTGGACGAACATGGCTACACGCCGGGCTCGGCCAACGAACTGCTGCGCTATGTGGGTAGCTTGCTTAATCGGTAGTAAGTGAGCTAGAGGTAGCAGTAGTAAGAAGCCAGAGAACTAAAACCCGAACCCGAACCCGAACCCGAACCCGGATAGAACTAGAACAGAATCGAGAACAATAACAATAACAATAACAAGAACAAAAAACAAAACCTGAACCTGAACTCGAAATCTAAGAGTCTTAGGTTAAGAAACAAAATAGTGGTTTCGAAAAACTATAGCCGTTTTCTCCATGAGAGAGAACGGTTTTTCTATCTGTTTAACGTTTGTGTTTATCAGAGCCAAAGTTCAGAACACTTGCTCTTTTGCGAAAAAACTTATTCTATCGAGAAAGAAAGAAGCAATTAAATAAGTAAAAAGTAAGTAAACAGTCAAGTAAGTAAATAATCAAGTAAAAAAGTAGGTAAAAAGTAGGTGAAAAAGTAAGGGAAAAAGTAAGTAAGTAAGCAATCAATCAATCAATCAAGTAGGTAAAAAAGTAAGGGGAAAAGTAAGCAATCAAGCAATCAAGCAAGTAAATAAGTAAATAAGTAAATAAGCAAGAAAGCAAGAAAGCATGAAGCAAGTAGCTTATAGGCAAATGCTATTCATTTCCTTTTTCGGAAGAGCTGTCAATCTAAAGTAATCTATTAAACTTCTTATTAAATTTGGATAAAACTCCTATTTCGTTACCATCTACATAACAGGCTAATCTCTAGGCTTAAAGTTATTCTATGACTCCTAAGATCCTTGACTTTAACTCATAAGACACCTGTACAGAACATAAAAATCCCTCCCGCCTAAGGCAGAAGGGATATCATTTTTAAGTAAACTTCCTATAATGCTTCGTACCATCATAAGTGAATACAGCCTTTTTATCGTCGATAACGGTTTCGAGATGTACCGTTCGGCCCCATAGCTGATGTACATAGGGAAGGGTGCGCTCCAAATATTTCAAATCAAGTTCTGTGCCTTCGAATTGGTGCTTTAGCACAAGTTCTCCTGTTCGCTGGAAATCTCCATCTTGAACAACAATATAAGGAGAACCTCCATTAACCCTAGAATAGACAAGCTGATCTCGGATGTTTTCCCAAGCTTTATCTGTGATCTTCCATTCTGGGCCTTGTTTTTCGAATACATACAAATCAAGATCGCGGGTCAGATCCTTGGTAAGATAGCTGCGAATAAAGGAAGTATCCGAATCGAGTTCTCGGACTTCGAACATCTTTTCGCGCCCTTTTCCTGGACTTCTTCCATAACGCTCTTGTTCCTCTAGTGTAGGTTTATCCCATCTGCGCTCGATATCTTCAAATATTTTCAATCCCAAGTAGTAAGGGTTCAGGCTTTGCGTGGAAGGCTGCACTACCGAAGAGTTCAGCTTAGCGAATTCTATAGTCTCTTCACTGGTCAGATCTAATTCACGAACAATACGCTGATGCCAGTAGGAAGCCCAGCCTTCATTCATGATTTTGGTCTCCATCTGTGGCCAGAAATAGAGCATTTCTTCCCGCAGCATACTCATAATGTCTCGTTGCCAGTCTTCAAGTACATCTGAATACTCCTGAATGAACCAGACTAGATCCTTTTCAGGGGAGGGCGGGAATGGAGCAACACTAGAGGGGCCATCAGTAAGAGGGGGAGATGTATCGTTATTTTGATCATCTAATCGCCACAGATCATCATAAGGGCCCTCATGAACTATTTTCTTGTGAGCATCTTTTTGTTCTTGTATACGCGCATCGGTGTAACGGCGTTTCTCCAGTCTGCGTGGCTTGATTAGTTGTGGATCGACATGCTCTTGAATCGCGAGTACCGCATCCATAAAGGCTTCTACAGCATCTTCACCATGCACCAGCTCATATTGACTGATTCGCTCAGCGGTGGCTGACATGCTGTCTACCATATTGCGATTAGTTCCAGAGAAACGCAAATTATTCTTGAAAAAATCACAATGCGCCAGTACATGCGCCACAATGAGTTTGTTTTGGATTAGGGAATTGCCATCTAGCAGGAAAGCATAGCAAGGGTCGGAATTGATAACCAATTCGTAGATCTTGCTCAGTCCAAAATCGTATTGCATTTTCATCTTATTAAATGATTTGCCGAAGCTCCAATGGCTGAACCTTGTGGGCATGCCATAAGCACCGAATGTATAAATAATATCCGAAGGGCAAATTTCATAGCGCATTGGATAATAATCTAGCCCGAACCCATCCGCAATCTCCATGATCTCCGCTATGGCATGTTCTAATTTCTGCAAATCTTGATTCATGGGGCAACTCCCCCTTCACGCTTTTGGAAGAAACTCTTAAGGGCGTGATAGACAGCGCCTTTTTCCTTAATGATGTAATGCATGAATTGTTCTTGCTTAATATGCTTATATGCCGACATGAGTGTACTACCTCGGTTATATTGATTCACTTCTCCATAGCCGAACAAATTGCTTCGTTTTAGGAGTTCGCCTATTAGCTTGACGCAGCGATCATTGTCTGAGGTGAGATTATCTCCATCTGAGAAGTGAAAAGGGTAGATGTTAAAGCTTGAAGGTGGATAACGTGTATCGATGATCTCTAGGGCTTTAATGTAAGCGGATGAACAGATGGTGCCCCCACTTTCTCCACGGGTGAAAAAATCCTCTTCAGATACCTCGCGCGCTTCTGTATGGTGAGCAATGAACACAATCTCAACTTTTTCATATTGCCTGCGCAAGAATCGTGTCATCCAAAAAAAGAAGCTACGTGCGCAATATTTTTCAAAAGCCCCCATGGATCCTGAAGTATCCATCATTGCGATAATTACAGCATTTGAACGAGGGATGATAATATCCTCCCATGTTTTGTAGCGGATATCATCTGGAGAGATTTTATGAATGCCAGGTTGCCCATTTCTAGCGTTACGACGCAGATTTTCTAAGATCGTACGTTTCTTGTCTATATTAGACATAATGCCTTTTTTACGAATGTCATTAAAACGTATATCGTCAACCTCAAGTTGCTGATTATCCTTTTCCTTCATATAAGGTAGTTCTAATTCATTGAAAAGCATATCTTCTAATTCTTCAATACTGATCTCTGCTTCCATCATATCCACACCTGGCTGGTCGCCAGCACCTTCACCTTTGCCAGGCTGTTTTGGGCTATCTTTCCCTAGTACATCACCAACAGATGAATCCCCATCACCTTGGCCTACATGTTTTTCTTTCTGAAAATTATGGACGAATCTATACTCTTCCAGATTGCGTAGAGGGACTTTAATAATCTGTTTTCCATCAGACATGATTATATTTTCTTCAGTGATGAGATCAGGAAGGTTTTGTTTGATGATTTCCTTTACCTTTTTCTCATGCCGCTGCTGGTCCTGATATCCTTTACGGTGTAGTGACCAGTCCTCCTTGGACACGATAAAGAGAGACTTGTCGGATGACGGCATTGCCTAGGCACCTCCCTTAAATTAAAGGCTGGATTGACCTCTTACCTATGTATATTCAATCAGGGGAGGGTTATGTGAGGGGTATTGCGTATAAGAAGGAACCTATATAGATAAGGGAGAGAGCTTGTTAATTAAAGCTGGTTTTAATATAGAGCAGGAGACTTCCAAGCTTTTAAAAATTTTTATAATAAAATGCTTGCTAAGTAGTCTTAGTCTATGGTATATTCTTATTCCGGCCATGAGACATATTGTTTCACCGGAAAGAAACATTACGAACTGGTAAAAATTATGACTTGCCAAACGGTGAGACAACATGTTATATTATAAGAGTTGCTGCTGAGACATCGAAAGAGACGCAAAGCGGCGCTATATAAGAGAAATTGATCTTTGAAAACTGAACAACGAGTGAGTAAAACATATGAACGAGAGACGACTTCGGTCGGATCGATATTCATTTTAAGAGAAGTAATTCTCGTCAGTTTCAAAATGAGCAATTCAAACACCTGATTAAAAGATCTTCTCTTCTGGAGAAGAGCATTTTAATCCTTAATGGAGAGTTTGATCCTGGCTCAGGACGAACGCTGGCGGCATGCCTAATACATGCAAGTCGAGCGGAGTTTAATTCGAAGCTT
>NZ_JAGGLD010000007.1 GCF_017874255.1 Paenibacillus shirakamiensis
TTCCAGTTCCAGTTCCAGTTCCAGTTCCAGTTCCAGTTCCAGTTCCAGTTCCAGTTCCAGTTCCAGTTCCAGTTCCAGTTCCAGTTCCAGTTCCATTATCGGTGCCAGTGCCAGTACTTGTAGAGGATTTTGGAGTAGCTGTTAGAATCATATCAAAGTAAAGATCCGAACTCGTACCACTTGAATTGTGTACTTCAGCTGTTAAAACGTTGTTCCCATCTTTAAGAATTGCCTTTAACACTGAAGTTAAATCGGCTTTATAAATTTTTGGATTATTTGGATTATCTACAGATACTGTATTATGATCAACTGCCCCTGCTGGCATATTTGCTCGATACACCTCTGAACCATTGACATAAAATACAAGGCCATCATCCACGCCGAATGTAGCTTGATAGTTATCATAATTCTGGATATCTTTTATCGAGATTACCTTACTGAAATAAGCAGTAATATTTTTCTTTTTTCTTTCTGTGCCATAACTAATCATTGTAGCTATTTTATCATCAAATATTTTAGTTTCTCCTGGTTCTGTTTTGGGTGCCCACTCATTGGTAAGGGTGTAAGTAGCCGTCTCACCACTACCATTTGTAAGTTCTTTATATCCAAAAGGACCATTCCCCTTCGTCCATGTCGAGAAATCAAAAGAGGTTGCGCCTGTCATAGCTGCACTCTGATCTGTATCTTTATCGGTAAAATAACTCCATGAAGAACCTTTACTTACGAGATCTACAGGCGTTGCAACGGCCGCTTCTTCCGCACGAACGTTCCATGCTGGAAAGGCTGCTCCGATCACCATTATAATCACTAGCAGTAAAGTAAAACTCTTCATCTTTTGCATTGAATACACAGGCTCACCCCATTTATAGTATAGAAACCATCAGTCTCCATCCTAGGGCTTGAGTGTGCGTGTTATGTCATGTTTATGTAAGGGCGGGGTTAAAACTCTATCTATTCTGTAATTTTTACGAAAAATTCAGACAAATGCAACAAAAGAACGCCTAGTCAAGCCAGCCGTTCTTTTGTGCAATGGCGTATGCATCAATTCGGTTCTTCCCTTCTACCTTCTGAATCGCTTCGGACAGATAGTTACGCACCGTACCCGCGGACAAATATAACCTCTCCGCAATATCCCCAGTAGCCAGCCCATCACCCGCAAGCTTCAGAATTTCTCGCTCTCGCGCACTCAGAGGATTCTCAGCATCCCAGAATGACAAGGCTAGCTCCGGACTTATCGCCCGTTCTCCCCTATGGACAGCACGCAGCGCAGCTACCAATTCACTAATCGGAGCATCTTTCAGCAAAAATCCACGGACACCTGCTTTCATCGCACGTTGAAAATATCCGGAGCGAGAGAATGTCGTCAGAATGACAACTTGGCAGGGGTTCTCACTACTTTTTAATTGTTCAGCTAATTCAAGTCCCGTCATCCTAGGCATCTCAATATCTAAGACACAAATATCTGGCTGATGCGACTCAATCAGCTCCATAGCCTCTACTCCATCTGATGCTAGTCCCACCATCTCAATATCATCTTCCATCTCCAGCAGTGTAGACATAGCTCCTCGAAGCATAGTCTGATCCTCAGCTAATACGACTCTCATGACGTCACAGATCCTTTCTGTGTTAAAGGAATTTTAAAGCTCATTATGGTGCCCTGATTAAGTTCAGATTGTATGCTCAGAACACCCTCTACCAAATTGAGCCTCTCTTTCATGCCTCGTACACCGCTCCCCAATTGAGATATATCCGTAGACCGTGTAGATTCCGTCTGAACCCCTCTTCCATTGTCATGAACTTCGAGTGTAATCCCACTCTGCTCTTGTCCTAGCATAACGGTGATTTGAGATGCCTGACTATGCTTTACAACGTTAGTTACGGATTCCCGCAGACACATCCCTAATATATTGTCTATTAGAGGTGGGAGCATAGGTAGGCCAACCGCCTCTTTCACTTCAAAATCTATCCCCGCAGCCGCCAAAATCTGTGCTGCATGGACCAGCTCATCTCGAATTGTTGCCCCATTCATGCCGGATACGAGCTCACGCACCTGTCTCAGTGCAGCGCGGGAAGTCGCCTGAATATCGCGAATTTCAAGGATAGCCCGTTCCGGGTGCTGCATGACCCATCGCTCAGCTAGCTCCCCCTTTAAAGTAATGAGTGACAACGTATGCCCAAGCGTATCATGCAAATCCCTAGAAATCCGCTGCCGTTCTTCATTCTTAGAAAGACGTGCAATCTCCTCTTCTGCCACAAAAAGCTTTTCTCTGAGATGACGTGATTTCTGCCCTATCTTCATACCTAAGGGCATCAGCACAATAATCACCATCGCTGGCGTGAGTTGGAATATATTTTGAATGCTGAGATCCATTCGATAATGAAATAAGACGCCCGTGAACAAACTTAAAAGTCCTGCTATCCCTAAAATCATCTGTCTAGTCGATGGAATAAAACCAACAATCGGTGAAGGAAAGAAAGCCATAAAAAGAAAGCTAATATCGATCTTTAATGCAAAATAAGCAATAATCAAGATTTGAATCCAGACAGAAAGCAGACGGTACTTTTTATAGTTCATACTAAATACATACAAAGCTACGAAAACCCCAAGAATAGCGAAAGAAATCATCATCTGTGATAGAGGTAATGTGATTAAGATTGATATCGGAAACACTAGATAGATTAGCCATAATAGAGAGTAATATATAGGGGTTCCCGTTCGAGAGTTTTTTGATTGTGATGCCATCCTATATCGCTTCCTGTCTTTTCATGATATAGCTGGATAGTACCATAAAAAGGATAATGTACATAGATAGAATCGCTATACCCGTCCAGTCTAGCGCTCTCCCTTCTACTAATGCCCATGGCCCTTCTCCCATGCGGTAAGTTGGTGTAAATTTTGCAATATTCTGTAGCACGCTAGGTAGAGAAGAGAGGGGCATCCACAGTCCACCTACTATAGAAAGAGACATGTATAGAGCCATACTTATCATTTGGACTACGTCACTATTCTTCATAGAGCCAAGGAATAAACCTAGTGCCATGAACGCAAATCCCCCCACCCAGATCCATAGACCTGCTTCCAGCCAGATTGACCAAGATAAATGCACCGACTTACCTACTCGCCCAAGGAGGAACATCGTGAGAATTAAGATTAAATTAATAGCTCCCTGTGCAGCGATTTTGGATAACACATAGGATCCTGAGGGCAGCGGGGACAATCTTAACAATCGAATCCAGCCAGCAGAGCGTTCTTTGGATATCCGCTGCGAGAAAGTGACTAGACTTGCCCCTACTACTCCATATGATGTCATCGACATCAAATAATAAGCAGACCAATAAGAAGGAACGTCACTACCTCCAACAACCGCTGTAAATAAGAAGAAAAATGCGGCCGGCATTAGAATCGAGAAGAAAATAAATCGCCGATTTCGAAACGTACGAAGCAACTCCGCCTGAACCTGGGCCCATGAAGACTTAATATAGTAATTCATCATCATCTCTCCTTTACATAATTCCTTTATAGTCTTGTTGAAGGAGTCTTTGAAATGCCTCATTTAGACCCCCACTTTGAATTTCAATGTCTTGCATGGGAATGGAGTATTCAATTAATGTCCTCATTAAAAGGTCAGTGTCTGAACTGTATAGTCTAGCTCTTCGTCCCTTCCACTCTATGCCTGAAATGCCAGGCACACCTTGAAGCTGCTCCTCTGTCACCTCTTCTCCTACAGTGAAACTAATCGTACGCCCCGAGGCTAGAGCCTTGATACTGCTTGGGGTACCATCAGCAATACATTGACCCTGCTGCACCACAACGATTCTTCCCGCTACTTGATCTGCTTCCTCCAAATGATGAGTGGTCAGTAGAACCGTCTTCCCTCGTGAGGCCATGCCCTCTACCGTATCCCAAAAAAGAATTCGTGAACGGACATCCATGCCTACTGTGGGTTCGTCTAAGAATAATATTTCAGGGTTTCCCGCCATAGCTAAGGCGAAGCCCAGTCTACGCTGCTGTCCACCTGATAATGCGGAAGCCATAATGCCTTGTTCCTCCTTTAGACCGGAGAGGAGAAGTAGTTGCTCTAACGCAAGCGGCTGGGTATAGTAACTTCTAAAAAGATTAATGGTCTCTCCTACCTTCAAGTTATCAATTACACTCGTATCCTGAAGCATGGCACCGATTCGGCCGCGAATCGCTCGGGTTCGTGGGTCTCCGCCAAGCAGCCTGATGTTACCGCTCGTTGGATTCATAAGTCCTAGCATCATGGATATGATCGTGGTTTTCCCTGCTCCATTGGGGCCAAGCAAGGCAGTTACGCTTCCTCGCTCTATTTTCAAATCCAAGTTGTCGACTGCTTTTTTACCTTTAAATATTTTGGTCACACCTTGCATTTGAATAGCTAATGAACTCATCATCCCACACTCCCGCTTCCTCATCTCTTGTTTGACTTTATCTTACGAATTCTAAGAAGAGTTAGGAATTCCAACTTGTCACCTTTTCCCTATGACAATTGTCATATAGTTAGTAAAGAGAAGATTTATGCTTAAAAAATGAGCTCCCAAGACATAGTAAAGGGACGAAGCCTCTGGGCTTCGTCTATTGCATTATACTTTCAGAGCATTGTTAACTATACTATGATTTATAGAAATCACTGATTATAGAAATAACAGATCGTGTGGTGAAACGTTGATGTTCAGCATTATGTTAATTGAGGATGATATGACCTTGTTCCAAGAGATCAAGGACAGACTTTCCCAGTGGTCCTATGACATTATAGGCGTACAGGATTTCAGCAATATTATCCCTGAGTTCACGGCCAGCGCGCCGGATCTAGTCCTCATTGATATCCAGTTGCCCAAATTCGATGGGTTCCATTGGTGCCGAATCATTCGTTCGCATTCGAACGTACCGATTCTCTTCTTATCCTCCCGAGATCATCCGACGGATATGATTATGTCCATGCAGCTTGGGGCCGATGATTTCATTCAGAAGCCGTTCAATTTCGATGTCCTGATTGCTAAAATACAAGCCATCTTACGCCGGGTGTACAATTATAATACCGACCGTATTGAACTCAGAACGTGGCGAGGGGCTACTGTGGAATATGTAAAAAACACAATTTCTAATGAAAAGGGCGCCGTAGAACTAACTAAAAATGAAATGTACATTCTGAAAATACTCATTGAGCAGAAAAACCAAATCGTCAGCCGAGAAGAGCTGATTCGTAGCTTGTGGGATCATGAGCATTTTGTCAGCGATAACACGCTCACCGTGAATGTGAATCGCCTGCGCAAAAAGCTTGAAATCCTTGGGCTTGATCCTTATATTGAGACCAAAGTAGGTCAAGGATATAAAGCTTCAGAAGAGGTCTTGAGCTTATGATAAGGGCGTATGTAAGAGAGCGACTTAGTTGGATTGTCCTGTTCTTATGGCTACTCCTACTCCTGATGTTCATTGGATATGTGGATGCTGAAATTCCTTTTCAGCCTATTATCTATGTTATCTTTCTATTCGGCCTGGTTTTTGGGGTCTTTCTCATAGTTAGATATTTTCTAGAGACTCGCTTTTATCGCAATATTGTAGCTTGGGAACCAGGCTATGATCTATCTACGCTGGAAGAGGCTTCAAGTCCTTTTGAACAGCTTACCTTAGATTTGATCACGCAACAGACGGATCGCGCCCGCCAAGAGGCCTCGCAGCATCTTATGGACGTTGAACAGGAAAAGGATGATCTATTAGCATGGATTCATGAGGTGAAGACCCCACTCACTGCGATGCAGCTCATGATCGAACGGATGGAGGACAGAGTACTCCAAGGCCAGCTCATGTATGAATGGTTGCGCGTGCATCTCCTTCTAGATCAACAATTACACCATAAGCGTATTCCATTTATCCAAAACGATGTATATATGGAACAAGCCCCGCTAGAACCACTGATCTATCAAGAAATTAAGGCCCTTCAGTCGTGGTGCATGCAGAAAGGGATCGGCTTCGATGTCCATCTATCCGTGCCCACTGTACTCAGTGATATGAAATGGCTTGGCTTTATAATTAGGCAGATCCTTACCAATGCTGTGAAATACAGTCATGCCTCTGATATTGTGATCGAAAGCCTTTTTATCCATGGCAAAACACATCTACGTATTACAGACTATGGCCGAGGGATAGATCCTAAGGATCTCCCCCGCATCTTCGAGAAGGGCTTCACCTCTACGGCGCATCACGGGGACAGCGCTTCTACAGGGATGGGACTATATCTTGCTCAAAAAGCCGCGCATTCTCTGCTCATCCATATTGAAGTAAGCTCGAAGCTCGGTCAAGAATCAATTTTCACCCTCATTTTTCCGGAGAAAAATGCATTTTCCGCCCTCCTAAGCATGTGACGAAATCGTCACATGCTTATACACATTGTTCGGCGAAACGAGGGAAAGTATGATTCCACTCCACTATGATAAAGGTATACAGAAAAGGAGTGAAAACTATTGGTTATTCTCGAAGCACATAAACTCACAAAAACCTTTGGCAATAAATTGAATAAACAAGAGGTGCTTAAAGGCATCGATATCCGTGTAGATCAAGGTGAATTCGTCAGCATCATGGGGGCCTCCGGTTCTGGCAAAACCACATTACTGAACGTGCTCTCTTCAATTGATAAGGTAAGCACGGGAACGATATCCATTGAGGGCAAGCAATTTACACAGATGAAAGAGAAAGAACTGGCGGAATTCCGCAAACATTATTTAGGCTTTGTTTTTCAAGAATATAATCTGCTCGATACGCTGACCGTCAAAGAAAATGTTCTGCTGCCCCTTTCGATCCGCAAAGTATCCAGAACAGATGCCGATCAGCGTTTTGAAGCTGTCGCCAAGGAACTCGGCATTTTCGATCTAAGAGACAAATATCCCAGTGAAATTTCGGGTGGACAAAAGCAGCGTACCTCGGCTGCGCGGGCATTCATTCATGAACCTAGCATTATTTTTGCCGATGAACCTACCGGGGCCCTTGATTCGAAATCTGCATCAGACTTGCTGAATAAGCTTAGTGAAATGAATCAAAAACGAGCGGCGACCATCGTCATGGTGACCCACGACCCGCTGGCGGCAAGTTATTGCAGCCGGGTTATCTTCATCCGAGATGGGCAGATCTATACTCAGCTGCACAAGGGCGAGGAGACGAGACAAGCCTTCTTCAATGACATCATGAAAACCCAAGGGGTTCTAGGCGGTGTTCCGCATGAACACTAATCAGCTTATCCTTCGCAATTTCCGCAAAAATCTAAAACATTACTATTTGTATATTTTCGCCCTTATTTTCAGTGTGGCGCTATACTTTGCCTTCGTGACCTTGCAGTATGATCCTGCGCTGGATGCAAGTAAAGGTTCCATTAAAGGAGGAGCCGCCCTCAAAGCCGCATCGATCCTACTCGTTGTCATTGTGGCCATCTTCCTACTGTATGCCAATAACATCTTCATTAAACGCCGGAGTAAGGAGATTGGATTGTTCCAACTCATCGGGATGACCAAGGGCAAGATCTTCCGAATCTTAAGTCTGGAAAATCTCATGCTGTACTTTGGCTCTCTGCTCGCTGGGATATTCGTGGGATTCTCTGTTTCCCGCTTAATTCTGATGATATTGTTCAAAATCACAGGTGTACAAGGGATCGCAAGTCTACGCTTCTCGCCCGAGGCGCTGTTACAGACGGTAATTGTGTTTGCTGTAATTTACGTATTTATCATGTTATTGAACTTTGTTTTTGTACAGAGACAGAGTATTCTCTCCCTATTCAAGGTCAAGTCCTCCGCAGAAGGTAAAGCCAGAAACTTATCGATCTGGGAAATGATTCTCGGCCTACTTGGTGTTGGGCTGATAGCACTCGGCTATTACGAATCCACCACGCTCTTCAGTGGGGAGTTAGGTTCGATGAATCAACTTCTGATCTCGATGGTGATCATTCTTGGTTCAGTCATAATCGGTACGTATTTGTTCTATAAAGGATCGGTTAGCTTCCTATTTAACTTGATTCGTAAGAGCAAAGGCGGTTATTTATCCTTAAATGAAGTCCTATCTCTATCTTCCATCATGTTCCGCATGAAGTCGAATGCCTTGGTACTTACCATCATTACTACCGTGTCTGCCCTTGCGATTGCGCTGCTGTCTCTGACCTATATCTCCTACTATTCAGCCGAGAAGTCTGCGGAACTAAGTGTGCCCAATGATTTCTCCGTCCTTCAATTCAAGGATGAGCAGAAATTTACACAGGCACTCAAAGCCCAACATATTGAATATGTAACCACACACCGAGAGGTCATTCAGGCGACAGTAGATGCATCCAAGCTGATTCAATCCAATCAAGCAGGAATGCACTGGGACCCGAGTAAAGCTAAGCTTCCTGTAGTGAGTGATGCTTCGCTTAATGGAGTAGATATTGCTCCTGGAGAGACTGGGTTCACGGGATACAGCGATGCTCTGGATCAATTTTTATCCTTTACGTTAAATGAAAAGCTTGTACTCAAAGGCAAAAATATTCAGCTCCCCTTAAAACTCACCAGTTCAAGCAAGGACGCTGTAGTCTCTTGGTACTTCACCAACGGGAGCATGCCAACCTTAATTGTAGACCAATCTGTGTTTGAACGCCTGGTTAGAAATCAAGATCCTTCGATTCAAAGAACGGAATCCTCTACCTACATTGGGATTGATATTAAGGACCCCAAGCAATTAGAGCAGGCGAACATCCTCTTTCACAAAATGGGTTACCAAGATCGGGGAGGTTTTAACTCACAGCTTGATCTGATTCATAATCAGAAGAACAACATGGGACTTATTATGTTCATTGTGGGATTCTTAGGACTTGCCTTCCTCATCACATCTGGTTGTATTTTATACTTCAAGCAAGTGGATGAAGGTGAGGAAGAACAACCGAACTATACTATTCTTAGGAAGCTCGGCTATACGCAAGGCGACATCCTGCGCGGCATTCAAGTGAAACAGCTCTTTAACTTTGGAATTCCTTTAGTCATAGGTCTTCTCCACAGTTATTTCGCCATTAAATCTGGCTGGTTCTTCTTCGGTACGGAGCTATGGACACCGATGATTCTCATCATGTTATTCTATACAGCGCTGTATTCCATTTTTGGACTACTATCCGTTCTGTTCTATAAGAAAGTGATTCAGAACGCTTTGTAAATCAAGAAAACACCCCATAATAAAGACAGAGTATGTGAAAATTCTGCGCTTATTTTGGGGTGTTATTTTGATGTAGATGATATCCTAATGTACAAAATGGTCTAATTAAAAAAGAGTACCCCCAAGAGTACTCTTTAAAAGGATATTTATGAAGCAACCTAGCTCCTAATCACCGTCATGGCCGCTTCAAGTGCAATGATGACCTTGTCACACCATTGGTCGAAATCAGAGTCTTCTTTTTGAAGCTCCGGGTGGGTTAGAATGTGGTCAATCGTCTGCTTGATGCCTTGATCCAGTCGCGTGGTGGCGACAAAACCGGGTACTAGCCGTTTGAGCTTCGTATTATCAAATACAACGGAGTTGGCCTTATCCCCGATCAGTCCGCCTTGATAATCTTCTTGACTACATGCATCCAAGAACTCCGAAGCCACATGAATGGCCTTCAACTCCACGCCCAGCGCATCGGCGATGGTCTGATAGATCTGGTTCCATGTCACCGTCTCATCCGATGTAATCTGAACAGACTCCCCAATTGCATGAAGGTTCCCCATTAAGCCAATGAACCCCTTAGCAAAATCGTCACAGTGCGTCATCGTCCATAACGATGTACCATCCCCATGAATAATAACCGTTTTCTGTTCCAGCATCCGTTTGGCTACCTGCCATGTACCACGGCTGCCGTGCACACCTAGTGGAATAGAGCGTTCATCATACGTATGACTAGGTCTGACAATGGTAATCGGGAAACCCTGCTCCCTATATTGCTTCATCAGATAGTCTTCGCAAGCGATTTTGTTCCGGGAATACTCCCAGTATGGATTCGCTAGCGGGGTTCCTTCCGTAATTCGGTAATCTGACAAAGGCTTCTGATAAGCGGAAGCGGAGCTAATGAAGATGTATTGTCTCGTCTTACCCTTAAATAAATGATAATCTCGCTCCACATGTTCCGGCTCAAAGGCGATAAAATCCACAACTACGTCAAACGTCAAATCTTGAATAAGCTTCGCAACGCTTGCCTCATCATGAATGTCTGCCGTTAACAGTGTGGCTCCCGCAGGTAGGGTATCGTTGTGATGTCCCCGATTCAGTAGATACAGGTCACATTCCTGCTCAAGTAACTGTCTTGAGATGGCTGAACTGATTGTCCCTGTTCCACCAATAAATAATGCTCTCATCTATGCACCTCCGCTAAGTGTTCCGTAGTTTTGGTTATCTACCCACCTTAGCATGTGTTACTTGAGATCACAATGTAACGAGCATGTAGACAGATTAATGTAGGGAGCACTTAGGAAATTTTCAGCTTTCTTGCTACCAGTAACCAGAATAGGCTTAGTGAACATAGGGCTATCAGAGCTAGTACGTACAGTACGGCCGAATAAGAGATTACTTCAATCATGGATGCTGTATACGCAATACCAATCGACATCGCTACATTCAGCACCAAATTGTAGAAGCCTACAGCCGTTCCTGATTTATCTACAGGGATAGCGCTTACACATGTATCCAGCATAGGAGCATACATCAGGGCAAATGATCCTGAGAACAACATCATGGAGAACACGTAGACGATCATAGAGCTGCTTCCCGTTAAAGCAGGCACGATCAGACTAGTTGCAATGGCGAGCATGGCGCATGTAACCGTTTGCCGATTGGATAGCACTTTGGCGATCTTCCCGGACATGGCCCCCACAATGACAGCCACAATATAGCCTGGCACCATGAGCAGTGAGATTTTATCCAGCTGGAGCCCGTACATCTTCTGAAGCAAGAAAGGAAACATGAATATATAGCCCAATTGCACCGAATAAATAATGAACGCAATCGTAAGCGTGAACAAAAAGCGTTTATTTTTGAAGAACGAGCTATCAATAAATGACTTCTTACTCTTAGTGATATAGAGCAGGAACAACGCTGCCGTAATTATAAAAATCAAGATATACAACCAGTTGAAATTCGTAAGATACAACATGACTGAGGTGGCAATCGCCGCAATGAGAAGAAGGCCAACGCCATCCACATAACTTTTACTGGTCGACTGTTCTTTAGGCAGGTACTTCAATATAAAAGGTAATAGAATCAGTGACAATAACGGCACAAGAAACAGTATCGTCCAGTTCAGATACGTAGAGATGTATCCGCCCGTAAGCGAACCGATGACCAGTGAAAGCGAGTAGCTGCTTGTACTATATCCTAGAAATTTCTTCTGCTCATCTTTGGGTAAATGCTTCATGACATAGATGACATATAACGTCTCCGCTGAGGCAAGCCCGGCGGTCTGAATAATCCGTGACAATAGAATGAGCGGGAAGGAATCTCGGAATATAAATCCCATCACTGACCCGATACAAATTAGGATAATTCCCGTACTGAGCAGCTTCCGAATACTGATGGAATCCGCTAAGGAAGCGTATACAACGGCTCCAATTCCAATGATAAGCCCCGCTAAGGTAGCCTGCCAGCTCACTGTGGTTGCTGAGATTCCAAGATCATCTGCGATCGCTACAGAGATTAATTTGAATGAATTATCAATAATTAAAGCAAAGACGAAGAATAACAAGATAATCGGTACAGCCTTCTTTACGTGATGACCCTGCGTATTGGATAAACTTTGATGTGATGTAGCCATTCAGGTTCAATCCCTTCTGTTATCCTTTGATCGTTAAGCAAGCTCTAGAGCAATTTCCATCATTTTAGTGAAAGCAGTTTGTCTTTCTTCAGGCGTAGTAGACTCGTGTCTAAAAATATGATCGCTAATGGTCAGGATACATAGGGCATTTACGCCTGCATGAGCTGCGTTCATATATAATCCTGCGGATTCCATTTCTGCACATAGGACACCCATCTCGCTCCACTTTTGCAGTGCTGTAGGATCTGCGTTATAGAAAATATCACTGGAAAGAACATTACCTACGTGAACTTTTTGTCCCTTTTGATCGGCAATCTTCTTGGCTTTCTCCAACAATTCAAATGATGCGGTAATAGAGTAATGACCCGGCAAATTGTACTGGTGTCCATAGTTGGAATCTGTAGCTGAACCCATGGCGAACACGATATCATACAGGTTCAGATGATCTTGAATCGCACCCGCGGACCCAATTCGAATGAGGTTTTTCACGCCAAATACATGAATCAATTCCCATGAATATAAGCTCATACTCGGAGTTCCCATGCCCGTACCCATCACAGAAATTCTTCTGCCTTGATATGTTCCTGTATAACCAAGCATGCCCCGAACTTTATTGAACTGGACAACATCTTCTAAGTACGTCTCAGCAATGAATTTTGCACGAAGTGGATCTCCTGGTAAAAGAATCGTCTCGGCAATTTCTGCTCCCTCTGGTTTGATGTGCGGGGTTTCTTTGTGTTGAATCTCGCTCATTACAATCTCTCCTTTTTACAACTATATTTAGTTGTATAATATGTTGTCTAATTGGTATATAAACAAAATAACATAATCATCCTCTTTTTATCAACCCATCTAATCCATGAAAATAAACATGAAAATAAAAACAGCGTAGCTTCCCGAAGGAACTACACTGCTTAGATTGTCTAAATTAGACTATTTCGATGCATGAACTTTAAGCTGACTAAATTCTCTTGGAATATAATACTTGTTGTACACGGCAGGGTAATCTTCTCGGATGTATACACTCTCCAGCAGTACATCACATTCCCCACTACCGACCATGGTGAACGATTGATTGGCTGCCTTCACAAAGGTTGAACGCTTAATGTCAAGTATGGCTGAATTTGCAAGTTCATACACTTTGCTCTCCAACATCTCTAATAACTGGGGTTCATTTTGTAAATCCAGCTTCATCTCCGACACCGTCTCAATCGCCATAAATGTAAAGGAATAGCCCACCACATCACCCTTACTTTTGTAAAGACGCTCAATGGCTACTACAGCCGCAGCTTTCCTCTGAAGTACTTCCTGCGTATACTCGCTTTCGAGATCTAGTCTAAAGTGCAGTTCCACGTCATCTATAGGCTCCGTATGGCATTTGTACATGGGATTGCCGATCTTCTCCAGACCTAATGTCGCACTCTTGTTAGGATGCGCTTTCGTAATAAAATTCCCTTTGCCATGGATACTCTTCACCAGTCCATCATCTTGCAATAGCGCCAGAGCTTGTCTCAATGTCATGCGGCTGACATCGAACAACTTGGCTAATTCTGATTCTGTAGGGAGCTGGCTATCGGAGGGAAAGACACCCTGCATGATCTGCTTGTACAATGTATCATAGACGGCGATATATAAAGGTTTTTTGCCCTTGGGCATAGGTTCGGGCCTAGTTTCCATCTCGTCACACACCTATATTTTGAATTAGATCTTTTTGACAAACTCGGATTTCAATTTCATCGCACCAAATCCATCGATCTTACAATCAATATCATGATCGCCATCCACAAGACGAATGTTCTTCACTTTGGTACCGATCTTAATGACGGAAGAGCTGCCTTTGACCTTGAGATCCTTAATCACACTTATGGTATCGCCATCCCTTAATACGTTTCCATTGGAATCTTTAATTATTCTAGACTCTTCAGGCTCCTCAGAACTTTGGGTCAGGCTCCATTCATGTGCACATTCAGGACAGATGAGCAGATCTCCATCTTCATATGTATATACGGAATTACATTTGGGACAATGAGGTAAAGTAGACATCAGCATTCGTTCTCCATTTCGCATTCTATAGTTAATATGAACATTCTGGCATAGTGTTATGATGTTGGCAAACCATGTTCTACGAAGCTTCCCTGTGCGTTACATCTTCAGGTTATGGCATGGGGACGAACAGATGATCCATGAAATTGTTCATCCAGATATACCCACCTATAATGGTAAGCATAAGCGCTAGGAGACTTGCTCTACGTTTAGTGAATTGAGGTATCATTCTAATGAGTGAGTACAGTACCATAAACACAAAAAATATAACCCCTATAATTAGAAAAAGCGCGGTAATTCCCATATCGTATCCCTCCTATTCAAAAAGATGAGACGGATGCTGCGAGTTCGTTTTCATTTTAACACACATGTTTTAAATATTTTCCATTTTGTTCACGAATGCATTCACTGGGTAAATGGCAGATATATTTCAAAAAAATAGAGGCGCAAAAAATGGAGGCGCGAAAAGCATGAAACCTTTTGACTATTCGCTGAATTATGCTGAACTCAATCTCCGAGACCAACCTGAGCTCTATACCATCGGCCGGGGTGAGCAAGGGGTTCTGTTAGTAGAGCCCTATAAAAGCGAGATTCTGCCTCACTGGCGTTTCAAGACCCCAGAGATTGCTAGGACCTCATCGGAAGCTATCTATCAACTCTTTCTAGACTATAAGAGCAACCATGACTTTATAGGTATAGACATGGCACGCAAATTTCTTCAAATGGGATATACGCGTGCACGAAGGTATACGAACCACAAAGGCGGACGCAAGTACTCACCTGAAGATGGCACGATCCTTCCTTTTCAGAACGACCCCATCAAGGCTGAAGCCGCGGCAATTTTTAAAGCGAAATGGAATGAGGCCAAGACAGACCCGGATTATATTCGGATGAAGCAAGAGCACCGAATTCGGTATGAGAATGTCTAGAATCAGATTACTCTTTACAAAAAAAGACTGACAAAGTTTATTCAGCATAATCAATTATAAAATAAAAATCACCGCCCTTCGGTACCTACCCGAAAGACGGTGATTACGTTGATATGATCAGGCAAAGCCTGACTTTAATCTATATAGGTTTGCTGTAACTGTACAATTTAGCCTTTCACAGCACCCATCGTAATGCCTTGCGTAAATGCTTTTTGGAAGACTAAGAAAATTAAGATCATCGGCACCGAAGCTAGCGCAGCCCCCGCCATCATGATTCCGTAATCGGTGGTGAATTCTCCTTGTAGCGTGGCAATCCCAAGCGGCAAGGTCATCATGGACGTAGATCTTGTCATAATTAATTGGCTGAAGTAATCGTTCCAAGAACCAATGAAGGTAAAGATCGCCAATGCTCCTAAAGCCGGCGTAAGCAAAGGCAAAATAATTGTGGAGAACATGCGAACTTCGGAACAACCATCAATTCTTGAAGCTTCTAACACTTCACTTGGAATGGTCTGAGAGAACTGCTTCATCAGGAAGACGCCAAACGGCCAACCAATCGCAGGAAGAATCAAGCCGTGATACGTATTGACCCATCCAAAGTCAGCTAACATCGTGAAGAGGGGCACGAGAATAACCTGCTTTGGAAGCGCCATGGCACCTACGAATAGACCAAATATTAATTTACGACCAGGGAAAAATTTCTTAGCTAGTACGTAGCCTGCAAGAGAAGCAACTAGACAGATTGCAATCATCTCGCCGCAGGACACAATGAAACTGTTGAGCGTCCAGCGCCAGACGGGATTCTTAAATAACTGTGTCCAATTCTCTAATGTGGGATGCACAGGGAACCATTCCGGCGGAATAGCGGTAGCCACCGTCTGTTTCTTGAACGCACCGGTGACAATCCAGTAGAAAGGGAACAAGAAGAATAACGTAGCTATAACAAGCAGGATGTTGGAAAGGACTTTCCCTATACTCCCCTCCTGTTTTTTTCGAATTTCTTTAGAACTTGGAAGACGTGTCTTCAAATCCGCTTGAACTGATGAACTCATAGGTTATTCCTCCTCCTAGTACTCCACATCGCTGCCAAAGTATTTGAATTGAATGATAGAGATTACGCCAATGACTACAGCTAGCACAATACCCATCGCAGAAGCCATCCCAAAGTTACCCAGCTTGAATGCCTGCTCATATACACCATACATTACGGTAGATGTACTATAGAAAGGTCCCCCGGAGGTAAGCAATTGGATCAGGGCAAAGCACTGGAACGTATTGATCGTCGTGATTACGATAATATACAGGTTCGTTGGCATCAGCATGGGCCAGATAATTTTACGGAAAATCTGCCATGAGGAAGCTCTATCAATTTGAGCTGCTTCAATATAGGAAGTCGGGATGTTACCTAGTGAAGCTACATACAGAATGATGGGCTGTCCAACAGACGTAGTGATGAGTACAGCGATAATGGATAATAAGGCGGTATGTGTATTCCCCAGCCAAGAGATCGGTTCGGCTCCGAACAATCCCGTAATGTAGTTCAAAATGCCGTAGTTCGGATGGTAGATCCAGCCCCACACCACGGTAATACTGACTACAGAGGATACAGCAGGCAGATAAAATACACCTCTAAAAAACGAACGAGCCAGTTCTTTCTTCTTATATATGTTCATCGCTATAAAGATAGAGAACACGATGACTATAGGCACAGTAATAATTACAAGTAAGGTAGTATTCCAAAGCGATTTCAAGAACACCTCATCATGAAAGAGGTTAATATAGTTATCTAGACCAATGAACGTAAACTTACGTAAGGAATAATTGAAGAAGCTGATGTAAATCCCTTTTAACATAGGGTAGGCTACGAATAATAGGAAAAATCCAAATGCCGGTAGCAAAAACAGATAGCTCATGAGCCAGTCACGTAACATTGGGGTGTTCAGCTTACGGACTCTCGTTTCCATGATTGTTCTCTCCTCATTCCATCTCTTTGTTGAAAGGAGTAGCACACGATTGACGCGCGCTACTCCAGACTTTTATATCTAGAATCAATTTATGAAAGATAAATGCTTACTTTTAGATTTATGAGCTTGATTCAAAGGTTCGTTATTTTTTCAAGGCTGCTTTAGCTTTAGTAATTGCGGCATCGGCCTTCTCCGCAAATGAATCGAGCGCCTGCTTACCTGTAGCCTGACCAATCAAGACACGCTGCAATTCTGGGAACCAATAGGTACGAATCTCAGCATAGCCGTCTGCTACAGTCGGAGGATTGCCATAGAACTTACGAGCAAGTTCGGCATACGTATACTCAGGGTCATTGTAAAGGCCTGTAATGGAATTACGCGCCGACAATCCGCCGGTCTGAATCAAGTTCTTTTTACCCCACTCTGGATCATTCGCAATGAAATCAACCAGCTTTTTAGATGCGGCAATTTTATCTTGGTCTCCGTTATTAAAGACGGCCATGCCGCCAAGGTAAGGCTCAAGCTTCGGTGCTGCTCCATCAATCGTTGGGAATGGAACCAGCACGTCATCGAACTTCGCTTTTTTCAGCGTGGCGTTCTGAGCTTTAAGCACTGGAGAATAGTTCAATGTAACAGCAAGCTTACCTTGCAAGAACAAGTCATTCACATCCGCGCCTGTCAGGGATTCGGCACCAGATACGACTAATTTGTCTTTCACGCCTTGAGCAATCCAGTCTAGCGCTGCGCCAGCTTTATCTGTATTGATAGCGACTTTGGAGTAATCATCATTGAAGAATGAAGAGTTACTTAAGTTAGCGATATACGCACGCGTTCCTTGGTCTCCGCCTTGGCTCTTCGCGAAGAATCCGGAAGGAATGACATCCGGTGCTTTTTCTTTTACAGCTTCAAGTGCTTTCTTATATTCATCAAATGTCCACGTACGGTCCGGTTTGTTCAGCGGAAGCAAATCCAGTGCACCAATCTTCTCAAAGATCGTCTTATTAATACCCATCATGAATGGCGCTGTGTTAATTGGATACATATACACTTGATCGCCCACCATCGACTGCTTCATCAGTGCAGGGGAGACATCCTTTTTCACTTCGTCAGTAATCATATCGTTCAGGGGTGCAAGTAAATCTTTTTTACCCCAATCTAGAATTCGTCCAGGCGCGTCATAGATGACATCCGGGGCTGTATTCGATGCAATCGCCACGTTGAGCTTTTCAGGTCCAGCTTCATAAGTAAGCATTTCAAGATTGACTTTAATATCTGGGTTTTTCTTATTGAATGCAGCAATAAGTTGTTTCTCATATTTCCCTACTTCACCATCTAACGCTTGGAAGCTCGGAAAATTCCACCATGTAATTTCGACAGGTTTCGCTTTTCCGGATTCACTTGCCTTAGGGGTATCGGTGGTTGATCCACAGGCTACCAATTGCGTACTAATTAGGGTAACGCCTAGCAACGTCATACATCCTTTTTTGAAAATGTTCATGTCTTTCCCCCTAGAATGATTGAATTTTCTATTTTGTATAGCGCTTTCATTACTTATTATAGAGCGTTATACGGCCCTTTCTAAATACCCCAATTCTTACTTTCATCCCTCTAAATTGACTATACCCAGATATTGTTTGTTCCTTTTCCTCCTGATCCCCTACAATTGTGTTACGACGTTACAAAGCTCAGGCATCGGAGGTAGATGATTATGTACACCTTGCTAATTGTTGAAGATGAAACGTTAATTCGTAAGGGCCTCATGCAGTATTTTGATTGGAACGCGCTTGGATTTCATACTATATATGAAGCAGAGAATGGTTCGGAAGGTGTCGAAATAGCTCGAAAAGAGCGACCCGATCTAGTCATCACCGATATCCGCATGCCTCTAATGGATGGACTCGATATGATTGGAGCACTCAGGCAGGATCTTCCCGATACGCTATTCGTCATTTGGACAGGGTATAATGAATTCGCTTATGCGCAAAAAGCCATCCGCTTAGGTAATGTATTTGCTTACCTCTTAAAGCCTCTTCAATATGAGGAGAGTATGAGGACTATTCATGATTGCATTCAGCATCTGGAGCGGTTACGTGAGTCACAGCAGAAGGCGTCTATGCTACAACTGAATCAACAGCATGGACTTCGGTTACAGCGGAGTCAACTGGTGAAGCAAATGATCGAAGACGAGATGATCTCCCCTGCCTTAGAAAAGGATCTCTGGAGTAGTCTAAGCAATCTGAACAGCGCTAATTGTCTTTTTCAACCCTTTGTCTTGTCATATGTACCCCAGCCTGACGCATTGTTAGAATCCAGGTCATGGTGGCGCCTCCATGCTGAACCCATTCTCACCAAAGCCTTGACTATGTATCTGAAATTGCCGAATATACACCCGGTCTTATTCACTTATCTGCATCAATCTAAATTGTATGCGTTTACAATATTAGAGATAGAAACTGCTGCATTTCTCACACCGAAGCTCACTACACAACAATATCAAGAGATCACAGACCTGTTGTACCAAGAAAGCAGTTCACACCATGTACATCTCTACATGGCAGCAGGAGTGGCTACGCCACAACTGAACGATCTACCTTCTCTTCTGAAGCAGACGGATAGAGCTTTATTTCAGCGATTCAGTTCTACTGCTCATCAGACGTTCTATGAATCACTACACTCTGGCTCCGAGTCTGCATGGAATCCGGTGCATCCTTTGCTGGAACAGGATAAAATGAAACTCTTATCGCACCTTGAGCAAGGTGACGGTTTACAGATACAGCAATTGATGAACCGACTGTCTGTAGACTATCAGTCCAAAATTCAGCACTTCACGCTAGAGCAATGGCTTAGCTTGCTTCAAGAAATGATTGCAGTCGCCATTCGCTTTGCAGGCAAACATGGCATTCAGCTGGAAGAGGTATACCCCGAGAAGTTAATCACCTTACGCTTCGTGGACGATTTCGACTCGGTATCGACCTTATTGGATTGGCTTGCCACATGGATGATTCAGCTCCAAGAGGACGCTAGAATTTCTTCCGTCAAACCTACAGATATCACGTTATTCGAGCAGATTGAGACGTATATCTTGCAGCATATGGATCAAGAGATTACCTTGCAGATGGTCGCAGATCGATTTTTTTACAACCCCTCCTATCTAAGTCGTCTGTTCAAAACCAAGCTAGACAAAAATTACATGACCTTCGTCACCGAAATTCGCATGAATTATGCGAAGCGCTGCTTGCTTGAGTCTAATGATGCGATGACGGATATATGCCAAAAATGCGGATACACAAGCTACAAACATTTCGTCAAAACATTCCGTAAATTCACGAATATGACACCCACCGACTATCGAAAACAAATGGGGATGATGGATTGAACAGTCCACTGCAGTTTCGCAAGCTTTTCTATATGAGGCACCTGAATACACAAATCTTCGTCCTCATGATTGTTACCATTACGTTACCCCTGATGCTAATATCAGGCATTATTTATCGCGTCTCGCTCCAGACAGTTCAGACTGAATATAAGAATAGCTCCGATCTAATCCTGAATAACCTGTCCTTCAATATTGATCAGTATCTACAAAGTATTGAGAAAGGGACCCTATACGCCCATATGGATGGACAACTTCAGAATGCACTGGAGAATTGGATCAGCAATCCTACGGAAGATCAGAAGATCAACTATCAATACGTCATTCAGCATTTTATTGCCACGCTTGAGATGACGATTAAAAATGTAAATAGTGTGCAGATCTACTCGGGGCATCAACTCTTCTTCTCAGCGAACTTCAATCGGGCAGATATCAATTATGCCCATTTTGAACAAGATGAATGGTACCAGAAGACACTAGCCAGAAAAGGAGCAGTCGTTATTTTTGGCACCCATACTCCTTTTCATAAGATGAACTCCACAGAGAAAGTCATCTCGATTGCTCGGGTGATTAACAAGACGGGTGGCAAACAGCCACTAGGCGTGATGCTGGTAGATATCCGGCTCGATTCTTTGAGCGAGATTCTGAATTTATCAGAGAATACCAAGCGAAAGTTCGTTATCACCGATCAGACGGGGGCCATAATCTATGCTTCTAATCAACCAGGGAATGAAAATATCTCCAAACCCCTTAAAATCGACAACCAAAAGTTTAACAAAGTATTAACGGAAACGTCTGGGAGCTTCAGTACATCCTATGCTTCGCATAATTCCTATCTCAACTTTGTCACCTCTCCTTATTCGGGATGGAAAGTCATTCAATATATTGATGAGAAAGAGATGACAAAAGATTCGGCTCTGCTGAGTAAGATTATTTTAGCGCTTGCCGTGGGTTCCATTGGCATGGCTATTCTCTTCATGGTCATGATGCGGTCGCGGGTGACCAAGCCGATTATTCTGCTCAAAAGACAGGTGGAGAAGGTGGGTATGGGGAACTTTGATGTGGACCTCGGCAGTACCCGCAGAGATGAATTCGGTGTATTGTATCAAGGACTGCGTAAAATGGTGGCCGAACTTCAAAATTATATTGAAAGGTCTTCTATGGCCAAAGCACAGCAAAAAATCGCTCGCCTAGGTGCACTGAAAAGTCAGATTAATCCCCATTTTCTAGCCAATACGCTAGAGTCTGTACAAATGAAAGCTATTCTTAGCGGAGAACGCGACATCGCCGAAATGGTGGGAACTCTCGGACAGCTCTTCCGAATTCACACCCAGATGAGCAAAGATATCATTCCCCTATACCAAGAGCTAGAGCATATTCGACTGTATGTCAAAGTTCAGCAAATGCGTTTCGGCGATAAAATTAACTATGTCGAGGAATTGGCTCCAGGTACGGATACACTCCAGGTAGTTCATTTCTCGCTACAACCCTTGATTGAGAACGCCATCATTCATGGACTAGAACGGCAAGTCGGGACAGGGCTACTCGAAGTATCTACTTCGCTCTCGGATCATTTCTTGCTCATTACGATACGAGATAACGGCGTAGGTATGAACCATGAGCAGCTATATTCTATGCAGCAAAGATTATTTGATCATATGGATGTAGACCCCGATAGCCACATTGGACTTATCAATGTGAATGAGCGAATCCGGCTTTACTTTGGGGAACAATATGGTCTATATCTCTCCAGTACCCTCGGGGAAGGAACAACCATTACTATACGGTTACCTGCTTTGCCTTATGAAATGTGAATTCAGTTAAACTCAACAAAAACCGCCAACGGATATACCGGAGGCGGTTTTTTGTTGAGTTTTTCTAGTGCTGCTTGTTTTTATATGACTGACTATTCCGTTAGTTACTGTCCTGTAGCTGTATAAAGCTTCGTATCTCCCCATGAGGCATGGTCTGAACCGTTGCCATTACCCCCATCGGTTACGACGAGCTTCAATTCCTTGGCACCGTTAATATCTACTTCTAGCGATTTCTGTGGATCTCTAGAATTCATAAGTCCACTATCGAATTTTTTCACGCCATCGACATAGACCTCAAAGCTAACAGATCCGATGGAACCGAACATTTGGCGATCTACCCCTACATTGGAGGTGAGATAATCAAAGTTCTTATCGCTGAGATCATAGACAATGGTGGAAGTCGAATGAGCTCCAATCCCGCGGGTATAGGACACTTCGGACCCCGCTGCATTCGTAAGGCGCAGCTTATTGTTGCTAATGGAAATATCCTTTTGAGGTGCGGCGTAGCTATACTGCGTTGTTTTCCAATTATAATCGGTTAGGTACTTGAAATTCTGCATATCCACAACGGCAATCGTTCTTGTCTGCGTAGTCGTATTGCCATCACTGTCCGTTACCGTGTATGTGATGGGATACTCTCCAGCTTGGTTAAAGTCAACTTTGTCCGCACCGCTTACGATTACTTTTGAAGTCAGATCCCCATCCTCTGAATCGAGAGCTGAATATGCTTCATCCAAGGATACCACTTCGCCCACTTTGGTAGATTTGGGTGTGGGAATTGTAAGTGTCGGTATATTGTTCAGAATTAAGAATTTCGCATCTGCGAAATCTGCATGGTCTGAACTTATACCATTTCCAGCATCTTCTGCGATCAATTTGAGTTCATGTACGCCTTGCACAGAAATACGTATACGCTTGGCTTCCGTTGTATATTTCATGACACCGCTATTAAATACTTCTTGCCCATCGGCCATAATCTTAAAGATTACACTGGAATTATCTTGATTCGGAATATTGTGGTCAATCCCTACAAGCGTCTCGAAGTAATCATACCTTGTATTCGTTAAGTTATAAGTAATCTCCGAGTTTGCATGCGTGCCAATTCCTTTATTGAAAGTCTGCACCTGACCATCCATAAGCACCTTAAGCGGATTGTTAGATATGGATTTATCCTTGCGTACACTTTCATAATCTGTCGTTGCCGAAACCCAGTTCACATCGCTCACGTATGCAGTTGCACTGTACACTACGAAAGTCCGCGTCTTAGAGATTGTATTTCCATCTTTATCAGTCACGGTGTACTTCACTGGATAGGTACCTGTCTTCTTCGTATTGAATTCATCCGCTTCCACATGGATGGCGCCTGTAAGGTTACCGTCCTCAATATCGGAGGCCTGCACATCTTGTAGAACATCATAGGGTGTATTCAACTTCACATACGTCATGCTCTCAGGTAAGCTCAGAGATGGTGCGCTAGAACCTTTAGTGAACTTGGCATCTGCCCACACCGTATGATCCGACGAGATGCCGTTATCATTTGCATCCGTAGTTACAAGCTTAATTTCTTTAGCTCCTGTAATAGGAACCTGTACAAATTCATGATCGGTTCCCGACTTGAAGACGCCGCTGGAATAGACCTTAATCCCATCCACATAGACTTCAAATGTCGCAGATGCAACCGAGTTTTTCGCCGCTTGATCAATGCCGACATAACTTTCGAACGAGTCATATCCTTTGCCCTCTACGTTATATACGACCTCAGAGTTGGCATGCGCACCCAGACCTTTGGTATAGGTAGCGGGTGCACCTTGACGGAGTAACGTGATCGTACCCCCCGCTGGCGCTTTATCTTTCTTTAAGTCGCCCCAACCTACACGGGCAGAGACTGCATTCAGATCAGACAGGTACGCGTAATCACTTGTGACCGCAACATTCGTTGTTCTTGTCTCCGTAGACTCTCCGCTCTTGATCTCATAGACAATCTGATAGTTCCCTTTTTGCGTAAGGTTTACTGTATTGGATTTAATCACAACGGTACTCGTAATATCATTTCCTTGATAATCTAGAGCCTTCACATAATTCATCGGATCAAAAGCTTGATTGAGCTTAAGTGTAACTTGATTCTCCGCAGATAACGTCGGCTTGAATGCCTTTAGTTCCACAGGATTCAGGGCGCTGAGTTTTTTATCATAGCCGATGATTTTATACGTATAGTTCACAGTAGGATCTATGTTCGTATCTACGAATTGGTCGGTTCCAGTGAACCCTACCAATACATTATTTCTATAAATCTCATAGCCTAAGAAATCCTTCTTATTTAATGCATCCATAGTGAAATTCAGTGTGTTGGACTTCGCTGTGGCGTTCACACCCACCGTTACTTTGATAGGTACATTTTTGTTCGCAATGCCCGTTCCCTTGTACCCTACTAAGCTATTATTCAAGTACCATAATTTAAGAGGTGCCGGGTACTTAGCCGTCTTGGCTTTGGTCTCTGGATTTACAGTGAACCCGTGTCTTGCGAAATAACTGCTTAAATCTTGGCCTAATACTTCGGAAGAGAAGTCAATTAAGTATTGTTGCTTAGAATTATCTCCGTTAGAAAGGGATACTTTACGCTCACGGTACAGACGGTTAAGTTCAGCCCAGTACCCGGGATGAGCTAGCTCTAACTGCCAGAAAGCTCCGAGTCTACCAAAGAGTGAGACTTGATCCATAGCCTTCTTATTCTCTGCAATGACATTCTTGTAGATCTCGTCTTCGTAGGGAATACGATTATCCATGTCGTTATAAGCTACAGACATACCCATAGCAATCATATTATTACTGATCTCGCCGTACTCCCGTTCACCTATTGCAAGGCGGTGGCCAATCTCGTGACTGATCCCCCAACCTGGTGTAAAGTTTCCTAGCATGGTTTCTACTTGTCCTAATTGAATACCTACATGATCCCCTGCCGCATACATGAAGCCATATGGCTGCATCAAGCGAATATTCTCACGCATTAACTTCCGGTCTTGAAGATCACTGCTCCCATCCAGACCATAGAAATCAAAGATTCGATTCATCCATATATCATAGTTCGTCAAGGTATCTACTGGATTCTTACCTAGCGTAACATATTGATTGTAGGCTTCTGTAGCCGTACCTGTGAAAATGACGCGATCACTTGCTAGTTCCACAACGTCGATGACTTGGCGATCTTTCACAGCCGGATGCGCCGCTACGTCTTGATCTACTTTATTCTTATATGTCGTGAGGAATTCTTTGAACTGTGCCACATCCGTAGACTTCGTCATGAAAGGAATTTTGTCTAGACCCTCAAAACGAAGGACTGGAGCCTTGCCTTGTTCTGCTGCGGTATATGGGTTAACGATATAGACCGTCCCCCCCTTAGTTACTTCATGTTCATAGGAGCTATTCGAAGCAATAGCAGGTACCGTAATCGTATTTTTTCCTTGATGCAGCGCTACTGAAGTTGCCCAGCTATTCCAACCCCCATCTTGTTGAGAGAACACGAGTGAAGGCAATTTATCTTTCGATTCAACATCTACATATACATTAATTGTACGACCTGGGATAGCTGCAAATCCGGTCGCTTGATTGTTCGTTCCGAAATTCATGCGCAGATTCTGCTGTGCATGCTTCTTCATATCTCCGTGTTGTTCCGCCGTAATCATCGTACCTTCGGTCTGAACTTCTCCATTCACCAATTGTCTTGCCAAATTAAGCTGATCTTTGAAAAGAGGATATAGGGGGTGAACCTTAGCCGCTTCATCCAGGGCGTTAATTTTGGCGACGTTGTTATATTCAGGCACTACCGAACTCATCGTTCCATCAGTGAATAGACTTTTCACCGCATCACTTACTGGATCTTCTTTGTAGAAGGCGAACTCTGCTGCACTTGCCCAGTCTTGATTCGCTTTTTTATACACAAATTTAATCCGCTTGAAGGACGTAGGGGCGAATTTGATCTCTACGATATTTCCTGTAGACCCCGTATATTCTCCAGAAGAGACAAGCGTGTAGTTATCTCCCACATCTGTAGGCGAACTATAAATGTCGAACTGTTGGGCAAAGCCCTTACCCTTAGCAGCGTCTTGTCTAGCTGCATATACGATACGATTTAAGGTGGTTGCCTCGCCTAATTGAAATACAACTTCATTCGTAAACGTAGACGTATTGGGTTTTCCCGTCTCCCAGTGTGTGGTGAAATCCCCGTCTGTAGCCTTGCTTAGTACGGAACTAGCATAATTGCCTCCGTTGTTCGTAACTGATTTTAGATTGGCCGAGCTCATTTTGAAGACTGAATTATAATTCTGTAGAAGATCTTGTCCGATTAAGCTAAATGGGGATACCGACGCTGCATTAGGTGCTTCTTCCCGCTGTACTGCTTTTGTACTTAGTGCTTTTGTATTTACTGTATGTACGGCTGTGGTTCCACTTGCTTTGACCTGATCGATGCCACCTGTAAAGCTCACTAGCATAGCTGCAGAAGTTGCGATGGCTATGATTTTGTACACGCTAATTTCCCCCTAAGTTTGGTTTCCTCCTCCTGAATAGAAAAAAGCTACTCCTCAGAGCAGCTTCCTTTGCTTCTAGAATGCGGTCGGCATTGAATGTTGGCATTCAAATTCCACCCCATCTGTAGACAAAAAGCGACACGCACTCTTTGGCGGCTGGCTGACTTAGTTTCCACCTTAGTCCCTGTAGCTTTGCGTCCCTACATTTCTATAGGTTTGCCTATTCAGTTGCTGGATATCTCAAACTTATCACGATTCGACATAATTCGATATGAACACAACGCACTATTTGTCGTATAGGTCGGAAGATACTTTTCAATTCTTTACCTGATGATATATAGTAGATCGCCCTGCGAAAACTTGTACCTCTACTTGTATTCAAGATCAGATCATGCCTCATTTCGCATAGGTGGTCACAATAACCCCTCCTTGATTGTCACCAGATATTTCATAGCGCTGATGAAGAGGGATCTTAATTGTTCTTGTCTTCGATACAGGATAATAGGAGATGGTATACGTACGCCCTGCTACTTCGGCATTCATCGTCTTCTGGTGCCTAATGTCCTCTATATATTCCTCCAAGCTAAAATTCTTCTTCCGCATCAGTACACTATGAGGTAGTCCTACATAACGAAAATGCCATGGCTCATAAGCTATGCCTGTAACTTCTGTTTTATCTTGGGGGTACCTTAAGATGAATCCATAATTCCAAGCATGCTCCTTCAGCCACTGGCCCTCGGCCGCTTGGCTCATCTTTCCCTGTGAAGATCCGATATCTAACGACAACCCTAGATTATGCTCGCTGTGTCCGGCGGGCAAAGCATAGGCATCTCCCTTATCGGCAAAAATCCGAGATTGCTCCTTAAAAGTTCGAAAGCCACTGCTGATTAAAAAATGGTTCACATGATCATCCGCTGCATCAAGTACCATGCTCTTAAACAACTGAGCTACATGCTCTGACAAACGCAAGTTCTCGTTCATTAGCGCATAGCCCTGAATGAGTTCCTTCCTCTTCGCAAGGGTTACAATGTCTGGCTGAATGCCTACCTCGTCTAGAGGATATCGCTTATTTACAAGGACGAGATTCCCTTTATGAACTTGCGTAGGTTGGATGTGAAGGTCACCGCTTGAAATCTCCGCATCGGAATCGATGATATTCACTATTTTTTGTTTGTCATCCGGAATGAGCCAAGTCATCCCATATGCTATCAGCAGCAGCAAAATTACAAGCCAAAAAACCCACTTTTTCATTCTCCAAGTTCCTCCTACATCTAGTATGCATACTAGTCTAGAGAACAATTGTTTAAATCGAAGTAGGGTAACTATAAAATTTTTCTTAAATTTGGCATATTACTGCGGTAATCGTACCTCGAAGCACGTTCGAATCACATTGCTCTGAACAGATATTGCCCCTTGATGCTGCTCAACAATATTTTTGGCAATGAATAACCCGAGGCCTGTGCCTCCTTGATTAGATCTGGCCTTATCTCCTGTGAAGAACATATCGAACAAATGAGGTATTTCTTCTATCGGAATAGAGTTCCCATAATTCGTCACTTGGACGACAGCCTCTTCGCCCTCTAACATACACGTGATATCTACGAACTGACCTTCTTTTCCATACCGAATGGCATTTGTCAGTAAATTCTCGAACACCCGTGCTAAGAGTTCTCCATCTCCATGAATATTAAGTTTAGGCGCTAGATCCAGCCGAACCAGCAGATTATTTTTCTCCATGACTGGATAAAGCTGTTCATTAATCTGAAAAAGCAGTTCGCTTAGGTTAATCGGCTGTTTATCAATACTAACCATGCCAAAATTCATACGGGTGATTTCAAATAATTCGTCGATTAACTTCTCCAGCCGCTTCGATTTGGTGAAGGCAATGGAGGTGTAGTGCTTAATCTGTTCTGATGATAAGTGTTCATCTTGGAGAACGAGATCTAGGTAGCCTAACACAGAAGTCAAGGGCGTACGCAAATCATGTGCCAAATTCAGCACGAGCTGATCCTTACTACTCTCAGCGAAATCTCCCCGCTGAACGGCTTGTTGAAGTTTTGCGCTTGCTCGGTTAATGTCGTTCGCAATCTTCCCGAACTCATCCTGCGCCGAGATCTGGACTCTGTTCTCGAAATCTCCACTAGCCAAATGATGAATCCCTTTAGAAATCTCCTTGAAATAAGCCGAATAGCGCTTAGTAAAGAGGAAGAAGAACAGGACAAGTAGGGGAATGAAGATAATTAGAAAAAAGTTCAAATCGCCAATATTCCTCATAAAGTAACGCACGTCCGCTAGCGGATCCTCATGCTTCACTTTGGAGTGATAATAATATTGAAGCGCACGGTAGAGGATATAGGTGAAAGCTCCTGATACGACCATACTTAGCGCTAATAATACAATCATTTTGAACCGAAAGCTCCGAAGCAACTTATCCATTGAACGTGTACCCTACCCCCCAAATGGTTTTGATCCATTTGTTCTTATTCTTGTCTTCCCCCAGCTTCTTGCGAACCATAGCGATATGTACCATGACCGTATTGCCGCTTTCTAGGTAATTCTCTCCCCATACATGCTGAAAAATATTCTCTGCACTGAACACTTTCTTCGGATAACTCGCCAGCAGGTATAAAATATCGAATTCCTTGGGGGTTAGCTCAATCGCTTCCCCATATAGACTTATCGAACGTTGATCCGAATCGATTACAAGTCCACCCATTTCGATAACTGGCGTTGTCGTCCCTGACCTGGACTGATTCAACTGCATAGAACGGCGTAACTGTGCATTCACCCTAGCCACAAGCTCCATAGGGTTGAACGGCTTCGTCATATAATCATCGGCGCCCATCACAAGCCCCGTAATTTTGTCCATATCTGATGTCTTCGCACTTAGGAAAATAATTGGCATTTGGTGCTGTCCCCGAATTTGACGAGTCACTTCGTATCCATCCATCTCAGGCATCATGATATCTAGAATAACCAGATCTATGGCATGCGTATGAATGGCCTGAATCGCCTCATTTCCATTCGCTGCCTTCAATATATGATAGCCCTCTTTGCTTAAATGGAGCTCGATTAGGTCTGCAATTTCTGCTTCATCATCTGCAATAAGTATGGTGATACGCTTCATAAAGATCCTCGTCCTTTCTTGGCGAATTAGTGTTTCCTCCTATCATAACGATTGACTTACAGAGGTGGCAACTATATTTGATTTCCATCTGCTGATTCGAGAATGCCCCCGCATTCAGGGTCTCTGTCGTTCAGAAAGACAAGGTCGATCTTACCCCTTAGCTCCTTCGATAGCAGACAGGGCAATACCATGGATCACAGCATCGTCCATAGGCGGATTATGAAGTCCAGCTCGAACATCTCGATAATAGCGCTGCAGCGGATTATCCCGCTGAAGGCTGCGTATGCCTACAACGCGCATCGCCTGATCCACAATGGAAATAGCGCCATTTGTCACGGCATGTTTGGCAGCGCCAAGCTCATTTTTCAACAACTGTCTTCGGGATGGATCGTCATACGCTTCAGCTACACTATATAGGAAATGTCTTATATTCATTAATTCCAGATCGATTTGGCCTAGGAGATGCTGTACATTAGGAAGCTGGCTAATCGGCCCATTCAGACTATTAGGACAATATTCCGTAGAGAATTGTACCGCGTAGTCTCTCGCCGCTTGAGCAATGCCTAGATAACATGCCGGAATGTGAAGCAACCAACCGTTAAGCGGTTTAGCACCTCCGCTTGTAGTTCGTCTTCCCGGTTCTACGAGCTGATCTTCACTTACTCTAACTCGATCTAAGATGAGATCGTGGCTGCCCGTTCCCCTAAGTGACATGGTATCCCAGGTCTCTTCAATACGGAGGCCCGCTACGTCTTTATGCAGCAAAAATTGGCCCACGGACTGTGTCTCTTCGATCCATGCAGAGACTAGAAAATAAGTAAGTACAGGGGATAAAGTGGTGTATACTTTGCGGCCTGTAATGATCCAATTCTTACCCTCTCTTACCGCCACCGTTCCCGGTCTGCCCCCTCTTGTCGGACTCCCCGTCTGTGCCTCACTTGCTGCCCGGTTCAGTAAAGCCCCCTTGGCAATTTCCTCAGCGATACATGTCATTTTGTCTGATGTCCACAATTGCTTTTCGAACAATTCTCCTACTACAGACAGATGCCATCCGATAGATAATGCCGTAGATGCGTCGTAGCTTGCTAGTGTCTCCTGAAGTAGAACCATATCTACTACCCGAAGTCCATAGCCCCCTCTGTCCACAGGCAAAGTAGAGCGCGTATACCCCATTTCGATTAATTCCTGAATGTTATCCCCGGGGAAAGTTCCCAATAGGTCGATTTCCACCCCCCGTTCCATAAAAGAAGATTTCTTCTCCTTTAGACGCTCTACCCATTCACGCTGAACTTCCGTTCTTATAAATAGATCTAACATGTGTGCTTCCCCCTTGTACTTGTATAGATAAAATTCAGATCCGATTGAAATGCTTCATCATTAGTGTATCATTCCAAGCAGCATCATCATAATCTGTCAGGGGTGTACTTATTTGTCAAAATAAAAAAAGGCATCTTCCATAACGGAAGATGCCTTTTCATTCATATGTCGTGTCTTATATTATTTAGCTGTTTTCAAGCTATCCCATGTTTGTTGCAGCCCATCGAATAGTTTAGCTTTGTCAGACTTGCCTGCTACATAAGCTTGCATTTGGCTGCCGAACTCGTTAAAGGCACCATCAGGGAATTTGTTGAACTCCCAGCTTAGTGTTTTGCCTGCTTTACTATAAGCCTGAATTTCTTTACCTAGTGGTCCTATTGTATCGCTAGCTTCAATGCTCTTGAAGGCAGGAATAAATTTGAATTCATCTGTGATATATTTTTTACCTTTTTCAGAGGTAACCAACCATTTCAAGAATTCTTTAGCTTCAGGTTTCACAGCAGAGTTCTTGTTAACCACCCAGTTGTTAGGTACGCCGACAAGCAATTTGTCATTTTTCGCAGCATCTTCGTCAATTGGCATCGGCAAGAAGCCAATGTTGAGATCTTTTTTAATGCCATCGATTTGAACTTGGGTCCAGTTGCCTTGTTGCGTCATTGCCGCTTCCCCATTAGCAAATGCCGTAACTTCTGTGTTGTAGTCTGTAGTTAGTGGATTCTTTTGTCCGTATTTCACAGTAAGATCAAGCAGTTTAATCCAGTTCTCAAATACCGGATTACCGTTGATTTTAGCAGTGCCATCATTTAGACCTTTTACAAATGCATTCGGATCATCTTGATGAGCAAAAGCTACATTCAGGTTATGGTTACCAAGTACCCATCCTTCCATATATCCGTTCTCAAAAGGTGTAATTCCCGCTGCTTGCAGTTTTTTCGCCGCGTCTTCCAATTGAGATAATGTTTTTGGAGTCTCGGTGATACCCGCTTTAGTGAACAAGTCTTTGTTATAAATGAAGCCATACCCTTCAACGTTCATCGGTTGTCCATACAATTTGCCGTCTTTAGTCATCGGCTCTTTAGCCACATCCGTTACATCGGATACCCATGATTCTGCGGACAGATCTTCTAGATTATTGAACCAAGTATCGAGGTCTCTATATCCACCTACGTTGAAAATATCCGGCTCGTCATTTCCTGCGAATTTCGCCTTCAAAGCTGCACCGTAATCTGAACCCCCACCGACTGTTTGGATATCTAGTTTGATACCCGGATGTTCAGCTTCATAATCGGTTTTTAGCTTGTTCAATGCTTCAGCAATTTCCACTTTAAATTGGAAAATTTTAATAGTCTTGGTGCCGCCGGATGCTGTATCTTTGTTGCCTTCTGTGGATGTATCGTCTTTCTTACCGCAACCCGCCAATACTACGGAGAGAGCCAGTACGGAGACTAAGGCTAGCTTACTGTACTTTTTCATGGGTGAATCCTCCCTTTATCTATATCTCTTTGTATTAAATTCATGTAAACCCTTACTTTTTAAGTATAGAAATTCTGAAATCCTTTGCACAGGTACTATATTGATGGATGAGGGAGATGAAATTGACCATCTCCTCTTATCCCTTAACCGCACCCTGCGTAATTCCTTCCACGATATACTTCTGCATCGCGAGGAAGAAGATAATCACTGGTAATATGCCCAATACTAAGGCAGGTAATGCTAGATCCCACTGTTTGGTAAATTGTCCGAAGAAAGCGAAAGTCGCAATTGGAATCGTCCGAAGTTCAGGAGATTGAAGAATCAAGGACGGTAATAGATAGTCATTCCAGATCCACAGCGTGTTCAGAATGATGACCGTAACGAAGATTGGTTTGAGCAGCGGAAATACCACTCGAATAAATACACCATATACATTCGATCCATCCACCACGGCAGCTTCTTCAATCTCCAGAGGAATCGACTTGATGAATCCATGGAACAAGAAGACCGATAGCGGAATTCCGAAACCAAGGTAACAGATAATGAGCCCTGGGATGCTGTCCGTCAGGCCTACCGTAGAAGTTACTTTAACGAGTGGAATCATAATAGATTGGAACGGAATAACCATGGCCGCTACATAGACCGCAAAAAGAATTCGGTTGAAGCGAATATCCCGGCGAACCATCTGATAGGCTGCCATGGCACTAAAGAAAGCTAATAGCAAGTTACTGAATACCGTAATAATCAAAGAGTTACCGAAAGCTGTAGGGAACTTCGTAATGTTCCATGCTCTTGTATAGTTACTCCATTCGAATGAAGTCGGTAGACTCGCGGAGTTCGTGAGCAGCTCACTGAACGTCTTGACCGAGTTCACGAAGAGAAAATAGAACGGAACCAAGAACAGCAAAGCCACAATAATGAGTAACAACTCAATCAACAAGGTGGAGACACGACTTTTGGAGGCCGTATTCATTAGGCTTCAACCTCCTTGCTTTTCGTAAATTTAACTTGCAGACTTGTAATGATGGCGACGACAGCGAAGAAGATGACGGCTTTGGCCGTACCGAGACCTAGTCGATTATTCGCAAAGGCTTCGTTGTAAATATTCATCGCTACCGATTCTGTAGAACCGAACGGTCCACCTTTGGTTAAGGAGAGGTTCAAATCGAACATTTTGAAAGACCAAGAGATTGCTAAGAACAGACATACCGTAACCGCTGGCATTACTAGCGGGATAATGATACTTCTAAGAACTTGCCCTCTACTAGCTCCATCAATCTCGGCTGCTTCCAAAATATCTTTGGGTACGTTGTTGAAGGAAGAGATGTAAATCACCATCAAATAGCCTGCTGTCTGCCATACAAAGACGATGACGATGGCCCAGAAAGCTGTATTCTCTGTCCCTAACCACGGAAGGGAGAAGAAGGACAAGCCTGTTGCTTTTCCGACCGAAGCAAAGCCCTTCACGAAAATAAACTGCCAAATGAAACCGAGCAGCAATCCGCCGATGACGTTCGGCATGAAGAAAATCGTACGGAGCGCATTCCGTGTCTTGAGTGGCTTGGTTAGTAAATAACCCAGAACAAAGCCGAGGACGTTGGTCAACACAACGCCTAAGACAGTGAATTTAACCGTGAACCAAAATGCATCTCTGAATTTTGTATCATGCATGAAGATTTGTTTGAAATTATCTAAGCCGACCCATTTGATCTCACTAGAACCTACGCCGTTCCAGTTGGTGAAGGAATAATATATTCCAAGCAGAAATGGGACAAGCACAATCAGAATGAAGAATAGAGCCGACGGCCCTACAAATACCGTCTGCTGAATGAGCCGTGACATCTTCTTTCGTTGCATCCCGGTTTCCCCCTTTTCTATAATTCGTATAGTGTGTACAGTAAGTATGCATGAAATACATTTGAATAAACATGGAGAATACTGATCCGTTTGGAGTACAATATTGACCACTAACGTGAACTATCTTTAAGAGGTGACCTATGAAATTTCGCAGTATCCGAACCCGTCTCATTCAATTCATGCTGCTAGCGACAACCATTCCGCTATCTTTGTCGCTCATTTTCACCCTGGTACATACACGTGAATCTGTCAAAGAGCAGACGGTCAACGAGAATGTAAGACTGATGTATCAAGGGAAAACCAATCTCGTGAACTATCTGAATGGAATTAATCGCGCTTCCCTGTCCGTCTATACGGACCCCCATTTTCTTAGGAATCTAGCGCTTCGACCTGACGATTATTCCATTATTTCCGAGATTTATACCACACTTCAGACGATTCAGGTGACCACTCCGGATATCTATCAAGTGTATTTGCACAACAATGTGACGAATATATCTACACTGGTGACGAGCAGCGTTCCTCGTAGGGAATTCCGAGCAAAGCCGTACCGTAACATCCAAGCTTTTGGCTCAGGAATGACGGCAATTCAGCCTGTACATGCCTTAGATAGCTATGGATTCCCACGTTCCCCTTCGGACTATACGGACCGAAATGTATTCTCCCTGTATCGATCCATTGTGAACGTACCGGATTCCAAGCAACTTGCGCTCCTTGCTATTGATGTGAAGCTTGATGGCATTAATGCGATCTGTGATCAACTCTACGAGAACCGCTCGGAGCAGCTCTATCTAATTGACGATAAAGGAACCGTGATTTATAGTCATGAACCTAATGAGATCGGTAAGCTTATTCCGGACCATGCGTTCATGAAAGCACTGAAAAATGATGATGAAGGTTATTTTGATGATAAGGATGCTATGAGTATCTATGAAAAACTGAATCTGGGTTTTGCCTCATGGACCCTCGTGAAGCAGATCCCTCATACTTCGCTATACCAGCAATCCACACAATTAGTGTTGATTAATGGAGCGATTGCGATTCTTGCATTGCTCGCGGTCGTCTTGGTTACGCTGTGGATATCCATTCGAATTACGAAGCCCATTAAGCAGCTTACACATTATATTAATGTCGTTCAGACTGGACAGTTGGATGTTGATATTCAAGTGACAAGCCCGGATGAGATCGGCATTCTGTCCCGGCGCTTCAGGCAGATGATGGATACCATTAATAATTTGATCCTAAGGGAATACCGTCTTGAACTTGCGAACAAGACCAACCAATTGAAGGCACTTCAAGCTCAAATCAATCCTCATTTCCTATATAACACGTTACAATCTATTGGCACTTTGGCGCTTCAGCATAATGTACCGCGAGTCTATTCTCTGCTGTCTTCCTTATCGAATATCATGCGCTATAACATGCGCAGCAGTGAGGCCCTCGTCACACTTAAGGACGAAGTGAATCATTTGAAATTATATCTGGAACTGCAAAAGGAAAGGTTCGGGGATCAACTTGAGGTAAAATGGGAGATTGATGAGGATAGCCTATCCTTCTCCGTGCCGAAGATGATTCTCCAGCCCATTGCGGAGAACTACTTCAAACACGGCATGGGACACTATGCTGGCGTGGGTTGTCTGTCCATCACTACACGAGCTATAGATGAACATAGAGTTACAATTATAATAGAAAACAACGGTTCCTCTCTAGAGGAAGAAGCATTAAGTAAGCTGCAAGAGAAGCTGGGAAAAACAGCAAGACAGTTAGAGCTGACGGAAGACGACAACTCTATTGGCCTCAGCAATGTGCTTATGCGTCTTCAACTTTACTCGGACAATCTTTCTACTTTAACTATATCGAACCTGAGTCCGCATGGTATCCAGATCACCTTAGACATTATCGCATTAGGGAGAGAAACCGAATGAAAGCACTTATAGTAGACGATGAGCGGCATGTTAGAGAAGCGATCAATCTACTCGCAGATTGGCACAGACATGGAATTACGGAGGTAATCCAAGCCGCCGACGGCGAAGAGGCGGTTGAACTCATTCAGCATGCGTCCCCTCAGATCGTCATGACCGATATGCGTATGCCTCGAAAAGATGGAGCTGCGCTGCTCACTTGGCTGAAGAATCATATGCCTGATATCAAAGTCCTCGTCATTAGTGGCTATGATGACTTTGATCTTGTAAGACATGCCATTCGCAACGGCGGAATGGACTACATTTTAAAGCCAGTCGATCCGATAGCTCTTAATGAAGCTCTGACTAAAGCGGTAGATGCATGGCGGGCAGAAGAACAAAGCCGTCAACAAATGAATCAGTTGAACATTCAGATGAACCAAATGAAGCCTCTATATGACGACAGATTGCTTACCGAGCTCGTATCCGGCCAACATTTTAACAGATCGTTCCTGAATGAACTTCAAGAACGCTCCTTAATTCCTCATACGGCCACCTTTTTCTCCGTTGCGGTCCTAAGTGATGCTCAGTTCGATGAAGGGCTGCTGCTCAAATTCCATAATCGACGCCATCTTCTAAGTTTTGCCTTGATCAATATATGTGGGGAGTTACTGAGGAACAAAGGCATTGCCATTCGGAATATTAACAAGCTCGGGGAAATCGTCATTCTATATTGGGACACCTCCGCCCCTTTATCTACGGTATTAACTCAGATTAATGCGGGCATACGGAAGACCTTACAACGCAATGTCCATTTTGGGCTGTGCCAACAACAGAATGTCCTATCCGAAATTCCCAAAGCCTATGCCGAAGCGGTAGATAAGCTCTGGAAGCGTAATGTAATAGGAAATCTACGCTATCTCCATGAAGAACACGATCAAGAACATGGAAGACAAGCATCGATTCGGAACACGCAGCAGGAAGAGAGATTTCGCTTAGCCGCCTTGAGTGGATCCCTAGAACAAATGGAGTCGGAAGCAGCGCAATGGATCGCTCATGTGACTGAGTTCGGCTATCTCTCCCCTGATCATCTTGTAAGGTGGAATACCGAATGGGACTGGATGCAGCATCATTGGTCGGAACCCGAATCTTTGGACTCGAAGCAAGCGGAAGAACAGTATGAATTAGAATCCTCCGTAACTCCGTTACCGCTAGATGAGACCGGGCAACTGGATACAGAGCGATGGACACATCAGATCGTTGCTAGACTCTCCGCTGCCTCTCGTACCTTGACACAAAGGCATTCCAAAGACAACCATACGGTGCGGGATATCGCCAGATTTCTGGAACAGCATTACAACAAGGATATTTCTTTGCAAGACATATCCTCTCAATTCTTTCTCAGCCGTGAATATATTTCACGTAAATTCAAGCAAGAATTCGGATTGACCATTCTCGACTATTTAAGTGATATTCGGATTCGTAAAGCGAAGCTGCTCTTGATGAATCCTCATCTACGCATCATGCAAGTGGCGGAAATGGTAGGTTATCATGATGAGAAGTACTTCAGTAAAGTGTTCAAGAAGCTCGAAGGCCGTACGCCTAATGAGTATAGAAAAGATTTCATCTAGACCAAAAAGGACTTCCGTGAAACGGAGTCCTTTTGAGGCTTTGTATTAATATGATCTATTACTGAAATAGATTTTGTTAGTTTCGCTGAATGATACGGTCATATTCTCCTTGTTGAATCCAGTGTTGTTCCTGCTCTAGACTCAATACCGAACGAATACTTGAAGATTCTATCATGTCTACCTTTTCAAAACCATAGGGCTCCATGAACGGCTCAATGTCGTGCAGATTAAAATAATAAGCACCCGTAAATCGCCCTTGAACCTCATGGTCGAATGTACCTTGCTGATTGAATTCCAGAATGGAGTCTAGGGTATCGTGTGGCTCATGAGGCCTAGTTCGGCTGCCTTGTGCTGAGCCTGATCGACAAGTTCAGGGGTTAAATCAGATAATGTAACAGTAAATCCACGTTTGGCTAGTTCCATCGCATACTTTCCCGGCCCCGCTCCATTATCTAGTACCTTCATACCCCGTCTCAGATATTGCTGCATATAGTGAAGATTGATTATGAACTCTAGTGGCTCTCGGTCCAGCCTTCCCCATTCATCAGACTGTGAATAGTAATCGATGACCCTTTTCATTCCTGCCCCCTCCTGCTAGTTAACTCATGATAATCTAACAACTTCCGACAATAGTTTGTTGTATAGAGAATTCAACTCTTTGGAGGGACTTACCCCCATTTCTTGTTGTAGCACAATTGTAAAATGCTGGTACTGCCGAATCAACGCCTCTTTATTTCGCTGCATGGCTAAAGCCTTCATATATAACTGAATCGTCTCTTCATCTAATTCATTATGAGAAGTAAGCTTCATAAGTAGCCGCAGGGCCGGTTGGATATCTCCTTTGACAAGTAAGACTTGGCATAGACGCTGAGTAAAAGAGGTATACAACAAGGAGACCCGTTCGATCTCACTCCAAGCCCACGGATAAGCTAGATCCCCGAATAATTCACCAATGTATAGTTGTTCCAGTACCATGGCCTCTTCGATCGTTGCAATGTCCCAGTTCAGACTTTTGCATCCCAGTTCAAAGACATGTATATCCACTTGAGCTAGGTCAAGGTTCAGCGCATAATGCTGACCATCCGAATGCAGGCTTCCTTTGAGCCCGTTTGATTCCAGCAACTTACGCAATTGATATGCCGTTGTATTCAGATAAATTTCCGCATTTTTCCGAGGCATGCCACCGAAGATATCTTCAATGATTCGGGCCCTAGATACGAGTCTACCTTGCTGCAGCACTAAATATCCGCATAGTTCTGCACTTTTGCTAGACTTCCACTTGAGAAGTCCATGCTCAGGGCTCCTAATTTCCATACGTCCAAGGCAGTTGATAACTAATTTAATAGGAGTAATATAGTCCTCTGATCTATAACTTGATTCAGGTTTATACGCTATGGCTCTGCATATGGTCTGGCGAAGGCGCTCTTGCACTACCGGCTTAACCATATAATCAAAAGCGTAAACTTCAAAGGCCGCCAAGGCATACTCCGTATGAGAAGTTAGGAATACCAGCTTCACTGTTCTACTTTGCTCTCTCAATCGCTTAGCTAGATCCAACCCACTCTCTAGGGGCATCTGGATATCCATAAATATAAGGTCCACTTCATGATTAAGAAGAAATGCTTCTGCTGTAGATGTATCCTGAAAGCTTCCAACGACTTCCACCTCCGCTATCTTACTAAGCATTCGCTTCATAATTAGATGCATTGCCTTCTCGTCATCAATAAGAACAATTTTCATCCCATAGCCCTCCCTCTATTTCTACTCCATTCAGATACCACAGCTTCGGAGGCAATAGGCATGGTGAAATAGAACGTACTCCCCTTCAAAGGTATACTGTCAAACCAAATCTTCCCGCCATTGAGGCGAATAAATTCTCTACAGAGTGTTAGACCCAGGCCAACCCCGCGCTCTCCCGCCGTACCCTCAGATGACACAGCATATTCTTCATGTAAAAGAGAATCCATCTGATCCGCGCTTATACCTGCTCCCGAATCGCTTACTGCAATAATGATGTGATCTTCTGATTTCACAGCATTAACTAGAATGCTACCTCCAATTCCCGTAAATTTAATAGCATTGGAGAGGAGATTACGGATAATTAAGTCCAGCATCTCTTTGTCTGCAAAGACATACATATGGGTAGGGATGTCACAAGCCAGCTGAATTCCTTTGCTGTCACTTCGGGATTGTAATAACTGTCTATTCATCTCGAAAGCTAGAGCTAAGTCCCTTACGACCGGACGAAATACCATGCCCCCTCGCTGACTACGGAACCAATCTAGTAAACTTTCTACTAAGACAAAAGTTTTGTGAACCTGTTGACTCATCTCCTGAACAATTTCTTCGTGATTACGTCCACATCTTTGCATTTCTTCCTCCATTAATTCCATGAGATTCAAGAGTACAGCAAGGGGATCACGAATATCATGGGCAACTACATTGAACATTTGGTCCTTGAATACATTTAATTCTCGAAGTTGTTTCGCTTTCTCTCGAAGACCCTCCTCTAGTTGGACGCTCTGGGTAATATCTTTTAGCAGAAGCATTTTCCCTATTGGATGATGATGAAGCTGACTCCTATGAATATAAGACATTTGAACGTTATAGTAGCTACCTTCTACTCCATTAGACATCCATAACTTATTATCCGAAAAGGGTTCCTGTAGTACTTTTTCTAACAGCTTGGGGTATGTAGATAACACTTGTGTGATGGATTGTCCCATCGATTTCTTACGTTCTAGATTTTGAATCCCTAGGCTAGCTGATTCGTTAAATCCAGTAATATTATGATCTAGATCTAGAATAATAACGGCATCCTGCATGGATTCGAACACCTTCTGAAATGCGAGTGGAGCCAGTCTTAACATGTTAAAATGATAAATTCCAAATAAGAAGAAAATACCGGATATAACAAAACCAAACGGAGAAATATCGATGGGGATAGGTAAAATGCCAAGAAGGTACACGAGTGTAAATCCGTAGGGTCCACAGGAACCAATCATCATTAAAGCTACTTGCTTCTTCATGTGGGGTTCAGCTTGTCTATACATTTTCCATAACAACAGCATTCCCAGTAAAAACATCGTGTAGTTGTAAATGACATGAACTTGATAGAGCGGTCCCTTCACTAATTTCACCAAAGGAAACCCTTGGGAATAGTCAAGTGTCATGCTCCTGTAAAATAAATGATGCCATTCGTTTGTAGCATGAGCAACAAATGTCGTTACAGGAATGATCATTAGTAAGAAGAATATGCATTTACGCAAATAGGCTTGCCTTCCCGTATATTGAAGTACCATAGCCATCCAAAAGACTGTTCCAAAAGGTATTCCGATATATTCAATACTGAGCCAGAATTGAATTTGATCTAAGGTTGAACTAACAATTTCAAAGGCATACCCAAAAGTGTAAAAAGCTCCCGTTAACATTCCCAGCCCATAACTTGTCGCAATTGGAAGTTCTCTTCTCTTCCATGAAAGATAGACTAAGATACAGGAACAACCCGTAGCAGCCATCAACAATAAGGATAAATATAAATTAACATTCATGAATAGCTATGGCTCCTTACAGAATATAAGCTTTTTATCCTGTATCTTCATATTAACAAGAAACTGCAGCCTAGGGCTGCAGTTGCAGTGAAATTTATTTCAATAGTTCAGCAATATGTGTGTCCATCTTCAAGGTACGAAGAATGAGACTTAATACCTCGGCACGGGTAGCTTTCTCCTCAGGTGCGAAGTTATTGACGCTAGTACCTTTAATAATTCCTGTGGCCGTGGCATCTGCAATCGTTTCTTGAGCCCAGTAGCCACTAGCAACATCCTTGAATAAGGGGGTTGAGTTATGTTGGTTTAATGATTTTAAGTTTAGAATACGCGAAATGATCGTTATCATTTCCGCACGTGTAATAGATTGACTAGGCTTGAAAGTTCCATCTTGATAACCGCTTAGAACACCGTTAGATGCAAGTTTTTCAATATTTGACTTAGACCAATTCTGGTCATCAACATCCTTAAATTTAAGGGTCTGACTCCCTGTCTCCATGTGGAAAGCTCTGGCAATCATTGCACTGAATTCTGCACGGGATACAGCGGCATTGGGTTTGAAGCTACCATCCTCATATCCTTTAATGATCTGAAGACGGGAAGCCAACACGATATCATCAGAAGCCCAATGCTTAAAGGTATCTGCATAGGTTATTTTGGCATCCTTCGTAGCTTCTAAAGTCTGTTTTATAGTAGTGACTAACATATCCTCATTCTTCACTATTGAAGACAAAAAGGGACTCTTTTCAATCACGGGTGTTGGTGTTGGTGTTGGTGTTGGTGTTGGTGTTGGTGTTGGTGTTGGTGTTGGTGTTGGTGTTGGTGTTGGTGTCGGTGTCGGTGTCGGTGTCGGTGTCGGTGTTGGTGTTGGTGTTGGTGTTGGTGTTGGTGTTGGTGTTGGTGTTGGTGTTGGTGTTGGTGTTGGTGTTGGTGTTGGTGTTGGTGTTGGTGTCTCAACTGGTTTATTGCGTGTTATTTTCACTGTGTATTGTTGCGTGCTTTCGTCATCTGCTGTAGTCGTAAGATATATTACATTCACACCTTGCTTCAGACTTATAGGGTTACTAACTTGATCATCTTCTAATTGTAGAACAACCATTGTATCGATATCCGCTGTATACTCTACTGTTGTCTTATCTATTTCATTGGGTACAGTTGCGGTATAGTCGTAAAGATTTGCATCAAAGGTCTGATCCATCTTTACTCCTTGTAGACTTAATGAACTTAGATTGGCAAGCTCACTAGGATTATGACTTACAACTAAATGGAATTTACGGGATGTAGGTAATTGATTAATTTCTACCGTAGCCGTTAGGGTTACTTGCTTGTCTTCGCTGGAACGATGCACTTTTCCACTTGAGGAGATAACTGTTGGATCACTACTTTCCCATGTTACTGGAATGGATAGGTCTGTTGCTCTAGGTAAGATTACATTCTGAGTTACTCGATCCTCCGCATCCCTATCTGCATATTCAATCGCAAGGCCTTCTAGGGTAGATTTCTTACCTGCTACATATACTTCTTTCGATCCACTAAATAAAGTAAGCGGTATCTCAGGGATTTCTTCAAGACTCGATATTATGTTAAAGGTAACTTGTCCATTTACTGTATAAGAGGAAATCCCTTCTTTCGCACTGCCCAATCCAAAATTTTCTCTATCCATAAAGGTAATATTAGCATCTGTCGAATGAGCAAATATTTCCGTTCTACCGGTTACAGGGTTCCCATCTGTTCCAAAGACATCAAATGTTGCCTCTACTACATTAGGTCGAGCAGGATCTACTGCAGTACGGTCCAGAGCAACATACCCTACAGGCAAACTAGGTTTCTGGTCTGAAATATGATTCGCAATAACCTGATACATATTTCCATAAGTAAACTCAGGAACCCAGCTGATATCTCCCTCACTAATATACCCCCCCACAATGGTTGCTTCCTTAGAGGTTGGAACCACTACTTTTGTCGGATTAGAGGAGTTGATTGTTGCCGTGGCTACTTCACCCGTTGCATATCTAATATATGCATGTTGAGATTCTGTTAAATCTCCATTAGGAATACTAATCTCGACAGAATTTACATTCGTCACAACACACCCACTTAACAATATGACCATTAAAATGGAACACAACCCTACGCTATACACTGAATACCTTTTCATTAATCAATTACCATCCTCTTCTACATATTTTGTAGGAACATGGTCGGATGCCTCTTAAATTAAGCAACTTACCCAAATGTCCTTATGTAAGAAAAGTATACTTATCCTCAATGACGCCAAAATGACAAACTTTGATCTGAAAAGACCATTCCGATGGAATGGTCTCCAATATAAGCTATTCCTTACTTTATCTATCCTTCAGTATGTGTACCTTCTACTACTAATTGAACATGCGCTGTATGATGCTTATTATGCCAAATCATGCGCTGCAAAGCATCGTCAATGGTCAGTGTACCGTAAGCCGGAGTTCGAAATGAACGCTTGAAATCCTTAGGTTCCAGATGAGATAACAAGACGTATAATCGCTGCTGAAGCGCACCGAGGAAGGTAACGGATACCTGAACTGGCGTGAATTCATAATCCGGAAGATCTGCCCATAACCCCTGCGTATACGTACCTGCCATCGGTTCGTCCTCTGTGAGTGCTTTTTTGAGCCGAAAATAAGCATTCAGTTCATTATCAGCCAGATGATGGACTACTTGCCGTGCCGTCCACCCCTCTTTGCGATATGGTGTATTCAGCTGTTCCTCCGTTAAGGATTGAAGCGTATCTTGTAAAAGAATCGTTAGCTTAGGTAGTTCTTCAATCAGTGCGTTCCGTTCTTCATCAGTTAAAGATGCTTTGCCTGCAAATGGTCCGATTGGATACTTCAAATTGTCCATACCAAGTGCCCCCTTAGATTAGTAGAGATGTGATCAACGTAAGCTTAGTCTAATTTCTTCGCAAAACGATAGCCGTTAATTTCATAACCCATCGCTTTATAGAATTGATGCGCAGCTTCGCGTTCAGGTTTGGTACCACTGTTCAAGTAAATATCCCGCGAGCCCTGTTCTTTGGCCCAATGTTCCGCAAAATGCACAAGCGCCTTGCCTACGCCTCTTCCCTGCACCTCCGCTTTAGTGACTAGCGTCGAAATCTGAGCCGTAACCTGGTCCCCTTCATGGTAATAGACCAAGCGGAGCCCCATCATCCCTACCACCTCATGATCCAGTACAGCCATAAAAGTATAATAGAGTGGAAGTTTTGTTATCGTATCCATCCGTTTCGCCATCGTATCCACATCGGTTGGATAGCCAAGATCACCCATTAGTGAAGTTAGCGCCGTCAGATCTTGTGCTTCATAACTGCGAATATGTATCATGATGCACCTCTTTGCCTGATATTGTTCTTGGAGTTATACAATTACTTTATAACAAATTAGAACTAAATGGTATAAAATGTATGCTCATTTCTACGTGCTTAGACTAACCTTTTTTATGGAATACAGGTAGTACATGAAATGGGAGATAATTTAGAGCTTTTTATTAGTCGCTAGGATGTATGCCGTTCTCTTCATCTGTCTTATTTTTAGCATAGATGATGTCTTTAAATGACAAATACACAACTTATAAAAACAAAAAAAGAGGGTTATACCCCTCTTTTCTAATATAGAGCTTATCTATTTACCTAGAATTCTTCCTTGCAGCAAATTCTGCTGCGATCTTATAGGCTTATTTTTACAGCACGAAATTTTTTCCTTGAATTGGGCATGGTTTGAATTAATTTAGCCTCTCACAATACAAAAATGCGTTAAATTCCGTATTTAACAATTGATCTATAGCCAATTCTAATTAAGGGTAAAAAACGTCAGTCACATCCTTTGTGACTAGAGCTTGGAGTAAAACTTGATGTAAAATAATGCATAGGAAAGACCTCTCTTTGTGCATTTTCTGTGTGCACTTTTATTGATCCTATAGGTCATTATTCAATTATCAATATTCCTTTATATATGTTATTTTCATCTAATTTTATTTCAATTTTACTACTACCTAATTTTTTATTATTCTTATATGCAGTTACATTAACTAAAGTATTTTTTTCTAATTTTGATTGTTCTCCAGCTATTAACGGTGTCCAATAAAACAATTCACCTGAATTTATTGTCGCTGTTTTCCCTTTTAAATTTATCTGTCCATCATTCGAATTCCATAGCAGAATCTGCCCTTTTATTGTTAGCACTTTAATTTCATCTGCATCTTTAGCAACGATTTTTATAGGAAATCCCGGTACATTACTCATAAATAATGAGTACTTACCGAGCGGAAATTCTACATTAGGCTTTACTTCTGAAGAAGTCCCATCTGCAGCATAAGCAGTTACTACAAAGCCACCAAATGGTGACGAAGTGTTTTGACTTCCCATCTGAATGAAAAATGCTACCCCTATAAAAAGAAATATAGTTATTAGAGATATGGAGACCATAACGACCTTACAATGATTTATTACCGCTAGAGGTTGAGAAACAGGACTGTTCCGTTCAACATTTTTTATTATTAATTGTTTTAATTCATCCTTCATTATGATTTTGTTCATCCCATTTACATATTTATCTCTAATCGTCATCCCCAAAACCTCCATTAAGTTTAAATTTTAGAGTTTCTTTAGCACGTCGTAACTGTGTTCTAATTGTATTTTCTTTTAAGTTCAATATTTTTCCAATTTCTGTTGTTTTATAACCTTCATAGTAATAAAGATATATAACTATACGATATTTCCTAGGAAGCGTTAAGACGATAGAGATAATCTCATTATCCTCTAAATGATTATCTGTCAAAGGTATCTCTTCAAGTGGGGTAAGCCAACTTCTCCAAGGACTTTTGGTAATATCTTTGCATGTATTTATAGTCACTCTAATTATCCAAGCTTTTTCATGTTCTGCATCATTAAATCCATTTTGATGTTTCATTAGCTTGATATATACTTCCTGACAAACGTCTTGTGCATCTGTTAGGTTTCTTAGGTGTGTTAAGGCCACACGAAGCACCATATCTCCGTATTTATTAACCAAATATTCTAATTGTTGTTTTTTATCGATCTGTATAATTTCCATTTCTTCCCTCCTTCTATTCATAACACTTTAAAATACGGATAAATGTTTCAAGTTTCAAAAAATTTATTGATAATTCCTTACTTTGTTTATACAGCCTCATAAAAAGATTAATCATTAAAATATATCAGTAATTTCTAGCACCCAATTTAGTAAAATTTTTTCTATATTTCTATTATAAGATTATAGTTATTGAAATTTTCTAGAACACCTAATTAATTATCATATAATAATAATTAACTAAAATTACTTAATTATAGTATATTTACTAATTAATTATAATATGTTAATATTTTACTGTAATAAAAATAAAAATTGACACTTTAGATAAATTCTAAAGTTATAAGAAAGGAAATTTTATATGATAAAAGCAAAAAAATGGATAATTACAACTACCTTATCGATATCCGCTATTGTTGGAGGTGCCGCCTCTGCAGAAGCCTTGTCTCAGGCGACATCAGTATATGACTCAATTGTAATTACCCCAGGAAATTATGCTTACTTAGCTGATGCAACTTCATCCTACAATTGCCTAGCATACGCATTAGGTAATACTAGTGTTTGGGAATGGCCCTGGGGGGCATCTAATCCAAATGTAACACAAGTAAGTAATTATATGACGACCAAAGGTAAATCTACTTACAGTCTTTCCGAACCAGCCACAACAGGAATGATTATCTCTTATGGCACCAGCGAATCTAACATTACACATTTCAGTAAAGTTGCAGATGCTAATTACAGCAATGCTAAATGGGGACAACTTGAAAGATTACAAAGTCTTGGACATAATCCATATAAAGGTGCTGGACCTTATGGTTACGCTATCAGAAAATACAAAAATTAACGGAGGCGATTTAAATAATGAAAAAAATAACATTAATTGTCCTTTCACTATTCTGTCTAAGTCTTATAGTTACATTGTTTCTTAATAATAATCTTGCAAATGCCTCAATTGAAAAACAAGTTGATACAAAGCTGGCATTAATTAAAGGGAAAATCAACAAAGAAGTAGAATTAAAAACAGAGTTAGCGATGAGCTCTAATCCATATGATTATATAAAAGACAATAAAGACTTTGAAAGTATTGTAGCTTTAGGAAATAATGCTTTGCCAATATTACAGGAGAAAATTGAAAAAAGTCCTAATGATGGACTTCAGGAATATATTTTAGCTATTGCAATAGAGAAGATTTCAAAAACAGATTTAAAAAAGAATTCTTCAACCGAGTGGAATTCTGCAAAATCATTTGAAAAGAACTGGAAACAATATTTGAAAGCAATACCTTTAAAGGTGAATGAAATTTCCAGTTCATCTAAGGAAATTAACGAAAAAATTAATGGACTAATTGAGCTAGGAACTCCCGCTATACCATTTATTGCAGAGGAGATTGTCAAAGGAAAGGAAGACATCTTCCCTGCTCTTAAGGAGCTAATTAAAGATGATGGGGAACTGAAAGTTGCTAGAGATGTCTCAATAACTAAAGAATTATTTTCACAGAAAAACTCAATTTTTGAAGGATTAAGAAGTTATGTTAATGAGCAATAAAAACTAGTTATTTTAAAAGTCTTTTAAAAAAATGCTTGATTAACTATTCCAATGTAACTAATTACTTTTTTTATGAAGAATATTCCTAAAGCAAAATCGCTTTAGAAATATTCTTCTTTTATTTTATGAGTTCACAACGAACTATTAGTTAGACCACATTTCTTAAGCGTGCATTTCAACAAAATTCATTTTTGAAAGTTGAGACAGCATCAGATACGTTGCATCTTTTGTTTATACAAATGTTCGGAGAAAAACTTCTATAGTATCATTCTTCCTCCATAGACAGTCGAACGGCTTCTTCTTTAAGAAACTTGGATAAATGTTTGAATTATTGACCTTCTTTTAGACATAAAAATGCACTGCCTAGGGTTTTTTGAATGTCTATTATTGTTACAATTTACTCTTTATATCAAACCTATTTATCTGCCAAAATCTTCTTTAAGTATATCTAACAGATATTCAAGAGTAATCGGATCGCTATACGTTACCGATTCTGTCTCAATTACATGTTGATTTTTCACAGCAGAAATATTGCTCCATGTTTTCCTTCTTCATAAAGAGTTTGTTTAAGGCAATACAATTACTATGCACTACGTAATCTCTGAAGCGTAGGATACGGTGTTCTTCATAGGTTCTTTATTTGTAGATGTGGCATCAGTATCCACTGTGTTGCTATTACTAATGAGAGTACTAGGACGATCGATACAATCGCTTGGAAAAATTTTTTTTGTTTTTCACCATCTATAAATTTCCCTATGTAAATTCAGAAATTGTTCAAAAATTATGAAATATTTAATAAAAATAATTTTAAATATTATAATTTATTACTTATAGTTACTCTATATCTTCCTATCAATATAATAATTTTAAAATAACTAAAATGCATTGCATATATAACAACAAAAAGAGCCGATTACTTTGGCCCTTATGTCATTTTTTTAATTCAATTCTACAGTATTGTTCAGCTCAGCATCCTCGGATTCTTTGCCGGTCATCTTCTGGAACAGATGCTTCACAAGCTTGATTTTCTTGCCTGCCTCCCAGTATTCCGCCGTCTCTGCCTTCACTTTAATTAGGACTAGACTTGGATCGTCATAGGAGACATCTAGCAATTTCTCATAGGCTACATTCCAGAATTCCTTGACTTTCGCCGGGTCTTGAATTAACTCCGCTTCCCCGCGAAGAGATACATAAGATTTATCTACATAAGCAATATTTACTTTTGAATTCTGAAGAAGTTCTTGATATTTATTGGTTTCTTTCTTCGTAATGAACCATAGGTCTCCATCAAACTCGACCTCTTGTGTTTTCATAGGACGAGACACGATGCCTTCAGGCGTTAGGGTCGTGAACATAGCGGTATCTATATCCTTAATTAGATCTCTGACTGTTTCCACAGCCTCTTGATTACTTATGTGAGCGTTAGACATGTCATCACCTCATTAGTTTTTTGTGGACCGTAATCTTTTCAACTTCTCTATCTTTATTACACAAAATCAAGGATTCACAAACGAAATGGTAGTTTTTACATAAATATTATTACGTTCTACCAAATATCTTATTGCAATTTTCCCTGATAGGAAATAAAAGGTAAAAGGGCTCATTCATAGCGGTTTCTTAAGGCTTTTTCACCTTGCCGTTAACCCTGCCTTTACATGGATCTAACAGTGGCGTGACATTCAGTTCATATAATGAGCAAGAACGTTAACGTTTAAGTTCAGTTGTTATCCATAAGGAGGCCTTTATTTTGTTATCCCCGAAAAGACGAGCTATCGCCCTTATTTTAGGCAGTATGCTTGCCCTTAATCCCCTATTAAATGAACTCGTAACTGGGAATAGCATTCCTGTTGCTGAAGCAGCAAGTTACCAAAATGGCAATCATGTGGTCATCAGTCAGATTTATGCGGGAGGAACCGATAATTCAAGCAAGGGAAAGTCCACATTCTCTCATGATTATATTGAACTCTATAATCCCTCTAATATAGATGTGGTATTAACGAACTGGTCTGTGCAGTATGCGCTGTCCAATAGCGCGGAGGGTACCAACTGGTATGTCGCCCCTATAGGCACAAATCCATCCAAAAGTACAATCAAAGCACACGGCTTCTATCTTGTGAAGCTGAACACCAAATCACCTTCAGAAGCCATGAATCCTGACAAAATAGGGACACCTCTAACGGATGATTTTGCAGATGTCACGGTTGATCCTACTATATTCCCTCATTTAGACAAGAGCGGTGGCAAAATTGCGCTTATTCCCTCAACAGATGCCCTGACGGTTCAAAAACCCTCAACCGCCGTTGATTTTGTTGGTTACGGAACAGCTAAGTCTTATGAAGGGGCAAGTGCGGCTCCGGATGGATCTTATCAAAAAAGCATTGTGCGAAAAGGTATTGATGCCAGGGGTACGATCATAGGTGACACAGATAAATTTGTTACAGGGTACGGAAACGGCCTAGATACAGATGATAACGCTGGAGATTTTGTATCGGTCAAGAGTATATTTAGTCCGAGAAACAGCTCTTTTCGTGAACCTCTAATTCAAGGGTCTGCAGATGTGATTGCAAATACGATTACTATGGCTAACTCCTCAGAGGTAAATCCAGCACAAACTTTTAAAATTAATTTGTCTGTCGGACACGTGCGTAAGGGATCGTTACTAGAAGGTAGTGACTATACTTTAGAAGGCCTACCTTCCGGTCTGAGCACTACAGCAACTGGCGCAGAAGATGGACAATCTATTCTGTTCAATGTTCAAGGAACTTCGACATCGCCGATAACGGCGGACGCGATGTTAAGTGTTGTCATCAAAAGTAGAGCACTAGATCCTGCGTATGCCTATATGGATTCTAATACCATTGGTGGTATTCAGCTTCTTCACGCTACATCTCATCCGAAAGTAACGGGAGTATCTGTAGCCAGTGATGCGCTAGTCAAAATGAGCACTAGTACTGAACTGGATGCCACACAAGCCCATTTCTCAGTGCAACTGACGGGTTCTAGCACGCTTCGCAGTGATTTATCTAGCAACCCTTTGACTGAAGGTGCAGATTATGTGGTGGCAGGCTTACCGCAAGGATTTACAGTTCAAGCTTCCGCTGATTTAGCATCGAATCAGATCAGGTTCGCAATTCATGGCAAAGCCTTAACCCCAGTGCGAAATGACATTCCTTTAACTGTCGTTATAAAAGGGTCTGTTGTTGCAGGGAATTGGCTCGATTCCGATACCATCTCAGGCATTACGTTGCAAAAAGCGACTACCGCTCCTGACTCAAGCCAAGCACGCAAAACTTATGTGGAACAACAAATATTGAAAGATAATCAGTTCTTTAACGACCCTATTATCAAAGCCTATAAATATAGTGCAAATGGCTTAGCAGGGAATGCATTTACCTTTTTCCGAGGAACGAATGCTCTATACGAAGCAGATTTACAGACAGGTGTGCTCCCTTTACCCCAGCCACTACATGCCTTCGATGCTATAGAATCCTATATACAAGGTGATGCACATATTCAAAATGTGGGTTTCTTCAATGATGGCAAAGGGGATGCTGTGTTTGATTTAAATGACCCTGACAGTTCACGTACTGGCCATTTCTATGAAGATTTGCTTCGCTTCACCACCAGCATCTACCTGGCGAAATACGACAGTTCCGGCTCAGGAATTGCAGGCGCATCCGATACCGATATCAGGTCTTTGGCTCAACAATTTCTGGATACGTATAAGGACACCGTTCTCAGTATTCACGACGGTAGTAAAGACGAGACTTCCTATAAGCTTACAAGTGATCAATTATCCGTGTATACCAAGGCATTGATGAAAAAAGTCACAGACAAAGCCGGTCCATTAGCTATAGCACGTACCCAGCAAGTAGCCAAGTGGAATGCAGATATTATGAAGCCAGAATCGACCAAATATCAACCGGCTACAATAGCCGAGCTTGCCGAGTTATCTTCGCATTGGAACAGCTACAAGACGAATATTAGATCAGCTTTTACGATGAGCAATTCAGATTTCGATTCTTTTTTCGCGGTCAAAAAAACAGTGCGCCGGATTAACCAAGGGATTGGTAGTATGGGTGTTCTGCGCTATAACGTTTTAATTGAAGGTCCTACATCTTCGGATACAGACGACATTCTATTAGACGTGAAAGAACAACGTCAGGATGCGAACCTCTCCAAGCGGGCATATCAATCCCTATCTAATGATACGGATACCTATTTAGGTGTACTGACGGGATCCGATCGTGACTATTTGATTCGAGAAATCGCTCCATATAAAGGGGACTATACGGACAGCACATTTAAAAACCTTAGTGAATTCGGGCAGTATGTGTCGGATGCAGCTAAAGCCTATGCATTTGCTCATTCACGATCCGATCAAGATGCGTCACAGGGCGGACTTACGGGGAATTTTGAGGATGCCTTTGCTACAGAAGTGGCCCCGAAGTGGGATACACTCACCCCTCTTGTGCTCGATGCAGCTGAGGGATATGCTCATCAAGCTGTCCAAGACTATGCGCTTGTCGCAGCGGACATGAAGGCAGGCAAATTAATCGATGTAGCTACTTTGCATCAATTAAACGTTAGTCAAGGAACGTTAAGCCCTGTCTTCTCACCATCCGTCCTGAACTATACCGTAGACGTTGCGCATGATGTGGATTCGCTTGATATTCAAGCATCAGCAACAGATGCACTATCCCTGCTCCATATCAATGGAGAAACTTATGATAGTTCAAAGACTAAAAACGTCACTTTAAAAGAAGGTACCAACGCCATACTCATAACTGTCCAAGCACAGGATGGTACGACTACCAACAACTATAAGATCATAGTCACTCGTGCGTCGGCAAGTATTACGCCTGTTCCGACGCCAACGCCAACACCAACAACACCGAATCCAATACCGACACCGACGCCAACACCGACACCGACGCCAACACCAACAACACCGAATCCGTTACCAACACCAACACCAGTACCAACGCCGAATCTAGTGACTTCTATACCGACAGCACTTGGTGCTGAGATTACATCACAAGGAATAGTAACCAAGGAACAGAACGATGCAAGTGGGCGGCCTATTCAGGTCTCCACCATTGATGCACAAATCCTAAATGAAGCAATCCAGCGCTTAACCCGTTCTAGCTTGACGAATCCTGTTCTGCATATTTCTTTACCTTCAGGACAGATCCATAATCAAGAACTTCAGCTACCTGCTTCATCATTGATAGGCTCTTCTGTACCCAAGACTACACTCATTCAAATAGATTCCAGTCAGGCTGGGTATCGTCTACCGATAGGATCCATTCCTTTCTCTCAGCTCGCTTCGACCCTAGGTAGTTCGCTGAATGATATCACGATCTCGATTCGTCTAGATAACCCTACGGGAACTGAAACTGCGGCAGCCTTGAATAAGCTTCAACTTGCAGGATATACACCACTCGGTGCTGCTGTCCGCTTCACCCTTCAAGCCACAGCTAAAAATGGTAAAAATACCATAATGACTGCCATGGGTGTAACATATATATCGAGGACCCTAGCCTATACAGGAAATGCCGACCCAAGCCACATGGTAGCCGTTCGAGTGAGCCAAGATGGGCCGTTCACGATAGTTCCCGCTACATTCAAACAAGGACAGGCCATGGTAATTAGTCAGCAGAACGGGACCATTATACTTGTTCAAGCTCCGTCCAAATCTTTTGCTGACATGTCTACGCATTGGGCAAAGTCGGATATTGAGCTACTCACGACTAAAGGACTCATGAAAGGTTCGGGAAATTCAACCTTTAATCCTAATGCATTCATGACTAGGGCAGAGTTCGCTTCCTTATTGTCCCGGGCCTTGGACTTGCAAGTCTCATCAACCTCTGTTGTTTTTAAAGATATTTCAGCTACCGCTTGGTATGCAGATGCTGCTAAGGCAGCTCAACAGGCAGGCTTAATTGAAGGATTCGAGGATGGAACCTTTCATCCGAACGCTCCAATCACGCGCGAGCAAATCGCCGTGCTCATGAGCCGCGCTGCTACACTAGTGGGGCAGCCATTAACTATCACAGCAACAAATCGTCCTTTTACGGATCAATCGCTTATCGGTAGCTGGGCACGGGACTCCATCCTAACGGCTCAAGCAGCAGGCATTATTCAAGGTCATAGCGATGGTCGTTTTGCACCTAATGATTCCGTAACTCGTGCAGAAACAGGCGTAATGTTAAGCCGTTTACTGCAATACGTTGGACTAATGAATAAATAACGCAGATTGTATACAAAAAATATTGAAAATTAGGTACTTCCTATGTCCTCTTCGCAGGCTGTACGGAGTACCTATTTTATTGCCGATACAGTTCTTCTTAGAAGCTGAATTATAGTATGTATTTCCTTGAATTCAGCACTCTATGAATGAACTGAATTCCCCATGCTCTACTAATTTCAATCTTACTTTTAGGAGGGTTACGGCCGAAGGTATGATTCAAGCCATCCCTGCTCTGCTACAGAAAGGCTTTCAATTTGTTCACTTAACGGATTTCAAGCTTACACGCGATGATTAGTGCCTAATATCCATGCCATGTATTAAAACCATCGTAAAAAGGTCAAAAGGCAGTGTACCAAGACTTTATTTCGTCTTGGTACACTGCCTTTTAATTCTCTCTAAGTAGCTCTAAGTAGGTATGGTAATCAGGAACGTAGTTCCTTTACCTTTATCGCTAACCACTTCGATCTTCCCCTTAAGCTTGTGAATCGTGGTATAGACCATAAGCATTCCAAGACCTGTGCCCTCTGCCTTCGTAGAATAATAAGGCTTACCCAATCTTGAAATCTCTTCTTTAGACATACCAACACCCGTGTCACAAATGCTGATGATAATCTGTTGCTTTTTCTCAGATATATCAATGAACAGTGTACCGCCGCCTGTTTCTTTCATAGCCTCGATCCCGTTCTTATACAGGTTGATCAAGCACTGCTGGATCTGATTGCGATCATAAATCGTTGTGAGAGTGTTATGAAAGCTGAATACGACCTCCACTTTATGTATCGATGCATAGGGTACAATAATATTTTTAGTATATTCCAGTTCTGCACTCAGATCAGAGAACACCATAAATGGTGTCTGAGGTTTGGCAAAAGAAAGATAATCGCTGACAATTTTCTCTGCGCGCTCTAGCTCTTGTAGGGACATTTCTACGTATCCTTTTTCCTCTGAAGTTAGGGTCTTCGATCGATTTAACAACTGGAGAAACCCACTAGTTACTGTAAGTGGATTGCGAATCTCATGAGATACGCTTGCTGCAAGTTCGCTAACCACATTGAGTCGTTCGGATTGGAGAATCCGATCACGGTTTTTAGTATTTGTCATGATTTTCTCGATTAAGAGCATGAGAATACCCGTCATTCCTCCATACGTGATTAAAGCATTCCATACCAGTATGTTGTATTGCGGACTATGCAAATATTGCGTAAAACTCAGTATAGACAGGTAACAACTTACATTGAAAAAAGAAATGGTGGTAGCCGCAATTATTCGGTTTCTAGATGATAATCTAATAAATCTAGGATGAAGCAAGGGAATTAGAATAAGGAACGCTGTCGAATATAGGAATGAGAAGACTATTCCATTTCCCCCAATATAGAATCTACAAGTGTTTAAGACAACATAGATTGGAATCGCATTCTTATAACCACCAAATAAAGCTACTAGTACAAAAGGAATATAGCGTAAGTCAAAAATATATCCAATGTCGAGTTGGATGGGTTTGGCAAGACATAAGATCATCGCTACAGTAGAAAGCAGGACAAAAATTCTTCGATCATACGTATAAGAACTATTCTCAAAAAATATTAAATAAATAACAACAGGTACTAGCAAAAATAAGAAATTCAACAGTAACGTTTCGAACAAGATTAACTTCCTTCCAGCTTTGGTTAGTCCATACATTGTATGTCAGATTTTGGTGTTATATAAAACATACCTAAGCTTGCCACATAAGTAAAGTTAATCATGTTAACTATGTATATATGTCCATAAAAAGGTAATATTAGAGTTGTTTGCAGACGCTTTTATCTTTATTTTCAGCGTATTTAGAAAGTGAAATTCCCTACTGCCATGGTATTATCCCAACGCACTTCGACACGGTATGTGCCTGGTAATAAATTAATAAACACTTTTTTATCTGCATACGTTTCTTCTGGCTTAAGATCTATATAATCTTTGATAGGTACGGCACCCTCTTCCAATAATCTATCATTCTTATATAGCTTATAGCTGGCACCCCCAATAATACCGACTTTGTTACTACCTTCGTTTAGAAATGTATAGTTGACCTCTGTATTCTTACCCGATCTTTCAATCGTAACCTTACCGAGCAAAGAAGACTTGGAACTGTCAATGCGCTCTCTATTGAAGCAACCTGCCATTAACAAACCACACATAACAAAATCAATATATAGCTACTGCATTTAATCATAATTCTCCCCCTTTACTATATAAACGAGAAATTATGAAAAGTGTTGCTAAAATTCCGCTAATAAAAAGACACCCTATAATTCAGAGTGCCCCTTCCTAGCAGGAACCTTATTCTTCTTTAATCTAATTTTTAATATATCCTAATCATTCTTTTTCCTTAAGTACCACAAAAAGTTCGATAAGAATCACCTGAATGCATGGGGAGAGAAGCATAAGCTTTTTGCTCCGGTGTATGGGCAAAGGGATGAGCAATCATGTCGAGAAGACGCTCCATGATACTAAGATCTCCCTCGTTCACCGCTGCCTCCAGCGCTGCTTCCACCTGATGATTTCGTGGAATAACTGCAGGGTTGCTGTCTCGCATCAACTGATGTGAAGTCAGCGTCGATTCCTGCCCTCTGCCAAGTCGCTCCTGCCAGACGGCATGCCACTTTATGAACTCCGGGGTAGTGGACATCGTCATTTTCTTATCAAAAGTTAAGGCGACAAAAGTATTCGTATAGTCCGCACGATGAGTCTGCATGATCTGTAGGAGGTCCTTAATTAACAACTCATCGCCCTCCTCCTCGTTACTTAGGCCAAGCTTCGCCCGCATGCCCGACAGCCAAGCCTCTTGATATACCGTAGCATACTGGGCTAATGCTTCCTGAGCTTGTTCGATCGCTTCTTTCTGATCATCGTGCAGGAGGGGGAGTAAGCTTTCCGCGAACCTAGCAAGATTCCATTCCCCGATATAGGGCTGATTGCCATACGCATAGCGACCGTCCCGATCAATAGAGCTGAACACCGTAGCTGGGTCATAGCTATCCATGAACGCACAGGGTCCATAATCAATGGTCTCCCCACTTATCGCCATATTATCGGTATTCATAACCCCGTGTACGAAACCCACCAACTGCCACTTAGCAATTAGCTTAGCCTGACGCCGAATCACTTCCTGAAGGAAATGAAGGTAGCGAAGTTCACTATCTTTTATATAAGAAAAATGTCGCTCTATCGTATAGTCCGCAAGGATACGGATGTTGTCGATGTTGCCGATTTGCGCAGCATATTCAAATGTTCCTACACGTAAATGACTAGCCGCTACGCGTGTAAGAACAGCACCTGGTAATGCCTTTTCACGGAGGATCTCTTCCCCTGTCTCTACCACAGCTAAGCTACGAGTCGTTGGAATTCCCAGTCCATGCATCGCTTCACTAATAATGTATTCTCGCAGCATGGGACCGAGTGCCGCTCTTCCGTCACCTCGCCTGGAGTATGGTGTTGGACCTGAACCCTTAAGCTGAATATCTACACGCTCGCCTTGATCCGTGATGTGTTCTCCAAGTAAGACCGCCCGTCCATCTCCTAACATGGTGAAATGCCCATACTGATGCCCAGCATAAGCCTGCGCTATAGGTGAACCACCTTCTGGAACTTGATTTCCCGCAAGAATTGCAATTCCCTCTGCACTTTGCAGTGCCTTGCTACTCAGAGATAGGGAGGACGCCAACTTCTCGTTCAAGATCACCAACTGAGGCGCTGGCGCTGGCGTTAAATCGATAGAGCTATAAAATAATTGCGGAAGACGTGCATAACTATGATCCATATTCCAACCTGTTTCTACTTCATTTCTATGTGTCATAGAATCTCCTTTTAATTGTGATCTGTTAACTATTGAACTCAAGTACCTTACTTGTAGCTTCTCTTATTATACGCTTAGATAGCAGAAGCTATATATGCTGTTATACTTGATTTCTCTAAAGACAAACATCTAAAGTCTTTGTTCAGTGTCCATTCTAAACGACCAACCCATCCTGCTTTTACTGATTCAGAAGCATGCCTTCTTCTATCTAATCGTTCAATAAACCTCATCATAGAATCTATCCCGTCTTTTGTATGTATAATTTATGAAAAAAAACCCCTCCTGATCAATATCGATCAAGAAAGGGCCCGCTGAGAGTAGTTTAGTCTTATTCACAGTAATATTATTAGTTAGATTTCAGCAGTGTAATGACTTCTTCCGCCACTTTACCGCCTGATGCCGGATTTTGTCCAGTGACGAGGTGTCCGTCAACCACAGCGAACGATGCCCAATCCTCACCTTTTACAAACTGTGCCCCGCTTTTAACAAGCGCGTCTTCGGTCAGGAATGGCACTACTTTATCTAATCCCACAGCTACTTCTTCACTATTGGCGAAGCCTGTAACTTTTTTATTGGCAATCAAATGCTGGCCTGCGTCGTTCTTGATATTTAGCAAACCTACTGCACCATGACATACCGACGAGACAATGCCACCATTCTCATGTATTTTCATTGCAATATTTTGCAATTTCTGATTATCTGGGAAATCCCACATTACACCGTGTCCACCCGTGAAGTAAATTACATCGTAATCTTCAGGATTGATATCTCCAGCCGCCAGTGTCGTGCCTAGCTTATTCATGAATTCGCTATTCTGGTAATAGGTCCAATCTAATTCAGTCATTTGATCTTTTTCAAGACTATGTGGGTCAATCGGAGTATAACCACCGCTCGGACTAACATAATCCACATGGTGGCCTGCTTTCTCTACTTCATCTACAAAGTGTACTGCTTCGCCAAGCCATAGTCCTGTTGCGCGCGCCTGATCTGGATATTTAGATACGTTCGTAACTACTACTAATACGTTTCCCATTGATATCTACTCCTTTTTATGTGGTAGTATAACCATAAAGGTTAAACCATACTTTAAGTCAAGGAGGGAATATGATGTATTCCATTCAAGCCGCAAGTGAGCTATCTCAAATTCCTTCAAGCACCATTCGATATTATGAGAAAATCAAACTCGTTCCACCCCTAAAAAGAAACCCACAAGGCATCCGTACGTTTGATGATAAAGATATCGAAATCCTAAAATTGATCAAGTGTTTCCGCCGCTTAGGTATGCCCATTCAGGAGATACGAGGAAGTATAACGAATATTAATTTGGAATATGAGAATATAGATACGAACTCCATTTTGATCCAACATAAAAAAAGCTTAGAAGAACAGATTCTCATTTTGAACTCTTATATCGACGAAATTGCCGGTAAAATTGTAGTGTAACTGGCGTTTGGATGTGATTTGTTATTACTAGATCATTGATATTACATTGCGAAAAGCCGACGTTCTGGACATCCAGAATATCGGCTTGTTTATACTTTATTTAGTTTCGGAGAGCTTCTTCTGACTCCCACTTATGAAGTTTTGAATATACTCCAATTGCTCTTCCGTAGGCATTACCTTCTCATGTTCATTAAATCTAGCAACGGCTTGATCCATTGAAACCTCAAGATCCACAATCTCACCTACTCGCACCAATTCATCCATCCAATGCCATAATTCCGCATGCGCCATTGGCTCCTGATGGCCTGTTACATAGTAATCAACATCATACTTTCTTATTTTATCTAATAAGATCGTGAGTTCGTCCAGATCATAACTCCACTCTCCGCTGTAAAAGTCCTGATAAATACAGTCCCCCAGAAACATGATCTTCTCCTCTGGAATATATACAATCAATGAATCCTGTGCGTGGACTCCCCCCACATGCTCAACGATGCAAGTGACCCCGCCTAGATCTAACTCCATTTTGCTGTTGAAAGAAATATCCGGGGTCTTCAGTTTCAATTCGTCCCTTGTTGGCATTTCTCGCTTGATCATACTGCTGCAGAACTCAATTTCTTCGCCGGTTTCTACCCGAGCATCTAGTGAGGCGTCATCCCATGCTAGCGTTGTTAAATACTGAATTTTCTCCTTCGTTAGATCATGACTAATCGATAATAGTCCCATCGTATCCATTCCGAATATATGATCCCAATGCCAGTGCGTAATGACGACGAACTTAACTGGCGAGGCATCCATCCCCTCAACAAGCTGAAGGAAATCCCTTGCATGGGCAGGAGAATTTCCTGAATCCACAAATACGCTGTACGTATTCCCACAAATCAAGCCTAGTGCCGGCCGATCTGTTGCAGAATACTGCGGCATATAATACACCTTATTTGAAAGCTTTTTTAGCAATGAAAATACCTTCTTTTTTTGTTATTTAAAATTTTTTAAAATTTAATAATTAAATCTCGACCCTGTTTATTATATCCGTTTGTTCGAAATTATCTAAATTCGGTATTTCGTAGTGTACCAGTCTATCTGATCTGATAGATCTTACTCGTCAAACTGATCTCATCTTAGTACCCGTTTATTATAATAAATATATACAAATCTACTTGATTCTCCCTACTAAAACATAAATAATGGAATCTATTATGAGGCTCAGAGAGGATGTCTATTCGCTTGAACATACTGATTGTGGAAGATGACCCCTACATAACCAAGCTGTTACTGTCCTGTATTGATGAAATAGATGGCTCTATCCGTGTAATCACTGCTACAAAATCAGGTGAAGCTTGGAGCATTGCCTGCAAGGATCAGATTGACCTGTTCATCCTTGATATTCAGCTATCTGATTACAAAGGAACGACGCTTGCTCATCAACTACGCATCATGGCTCCATATAGCTATACACCGATCCTCTTTGCAACCGCACTCGCGGGCAATGAATTAACCGCATTCCGGGAGATTAAGTGTTACGGTTTCCTAATCAAGCCATTCACGAAAGATGAGGTAATTAGCGTCTTAACAGACACCATTCGCTATAGTCAGCACCTTACCTATGAGCAAAAGCACACACTTCGTATTGAGCAAAAAAGTCACATTTTCGAATATGAGCTGCAGCAGATTGTATATATTGAATCTTTTGGCAAAAATTTAGAGCTTCATCTTAGGAACAGCAAAGATCAGACAAGTTCTGAACGAATCTCGGGATTGTCGCTAAAAAAGATGTTAGAGCTATTAGGTTCTTCGTCTTTCGTACAATGTCACAAAAGCTATATTATTAATACTTCATATATTACTAGAATCGACAAAACCCATGGAATTGTGGAACTTACAGATACCCTTCACCCTATCCCTATGGGTCAAAAATATAAAGATAACTTAGTAACCAGAGGTGCGAAATGATCTATCTTCAAATCATAGTGGACTCCATAATTATGATGTTCCTCTGTTACGCACTGGCAGGGCACGCTATTCGATTAAATAAACCCACCGTAACTTGGTTTCTATGGTTCAGCATCTTAAATCTCTGGCTTCGTATGCTAGGTACTAGCAGCCCTGATCCATTTGCAGGTCTTGAAATGAACAACTTTGATCTCTTACCCGCAGATAATCCCTTTATTTTGATAGTATTAATACTTTGCTTGTTCATGTTGAACAGTGAATATATTCGTCCTCTATCAAATATAAAAGTGATTGTGGTCACGATGCTAAGTTTCCTGATATGGATTCTGATCCGAACCTTCAGCATCTCAGCAGTTGCTATGGTTCTGAGTATGAACCATATAGCCTACCCTTATGTTCATCAAGTATTTACTATAGTATTGGCCACCCTTTTGTATTACTTCCTCATCATAAGAAATGGCCATCGCTTCCTAGCGGATCTCAGTGGATTGTTCACAAAAATTATCATTATTCAATCCTCTATTGCAGTCCTTATTATCCTCGGCTATTCCAACTTCAGTACATCCTTTGTGTTAGAAAATCTACTGTTCATTGTTATTGCGTTCTCCTTTGTGATTAGTATGAACATTTGGATTATATTTGAGCACCGTACACGAGCTCGGCAAGAGACCAAGTTCGCCGCGATGGAGCAGTATCTACCGGTTATTGACGAACTCGTCTCGGAGGTTCAGGCAAGACAGCATGAATTCCATAATAAGCTGCTTGCGATTCATAGTATTGTCGAGACTTCGGTCAGCCTCCCTGAGGCGCGATCCCTCATATCTACCTATACCAAAGATGTCATGATGCAGATCGAAATTCGCGAAATTTTACAAATGGATAATAAAGTTATTGGAGGATTTCTATATACAAAAATGAAGTTAGCGAAATTCAAAAAAATTAAATTAACTACCCACATTCACGCTGGCTTTATACCGATGATTACGGACGAACATCAAGTGTTGGAAATTTTGGGGATCTTGCTGGATAGCGCGATAGAATCTTCCTTTCCGCAGGATGAAATTGTTCTGACCGTTCAGCGGTCAGATGAGCATTTATGGACAGAGATGACCGTCATGAACCCTCATGCCCATTGCTCTACCAACGAATTCATGCAGATGTTTGCCACGGGTTATACCACAAAGAGAGATTCTAACGAGACCAGAGGATATGGACTCTATAATGTGAAGCAAATTGTAGTCCAGCATCAAGGTAAAATCATTACCCGGAATACCATGTTCCGTGGAATTCCTTACATCTCCATAGGTGTGCTAATCCCATAATATACGAGTATGAATAAGGGTTGTACGGGAACGAAGCTACGTTCATTCCTGTACAACCCTCGTTCGTGCCCAATCTATTGTACCTACTGTAGGAGCAAGCTATAGTGTAGACACAACAGCGCTTTATTGACGAGTACGGCGGTGTAAGACTTAGGGAGGATGATTATGAAAAATTTGCTTTTGCTTGAATGGACCAAATTAAAATGGCCTGTACTTGGCACACTTATAACCTTAACGCTTGCCGTCTCCATCCTAACTGGAACCCTTTATCGTGACTACTCGCTGGAAAAGGATTTAGAAGCTTGGGAGATAGGCATCTCATTTATTGTATTTATATTTCCAATCATCGCTGTCATTCCGGTATGTTGGCTGATGTATTACGAGAGGAAGGACAAATTTCTATGGTACACCTTAACAAGGGTTAGTAAAGGGCAGTATATTTTAGCGAAGTGGATCGTCGTAGCCTCCAGTTCATTTGTCATCATGTTCGTAGCTATGAGTTTTGGTGTGATTACGGCATTATATATTAAGCCTGATATTATTCCGAAATTATATTTACTAGATTCCATAACTGGACAACCTATGCCTAGATCAGAGAAATATCATTTTATGGGCAGTTTTTTTGTTCACCATCCACTACGATATGGATTACTATTAAGTTTTTGGCAGGGGATCTTATCCGCCATCTTGGCCACATTAGGATTTGTGTTTTCCTTATATATCCGTAATATTTTTGTGATTCTGACCGGGCCGTTCATTTATGTTATAGTAGAAAATTTTATTCTCAACACGCTTAATTTGAAACCCTATAGGATCTATATAAGTTTCAATCCTGATTCCTATAATGTAAAGAGATTTGGTACTTTTCCGCTATTATGCGGCCCATTGTTGGCCTTATTATTCATTACATTTGTATATATATATTACCGGAAAATTAAAAAAGTAACGGTCTATCCGTCTTAGGAGGGATACCTATATGAAGGCTGTTTTTATACGAAACGTCCGCCGGTTCCTGTCAGGAAGATTAGTTTTTCTAGTCCTAGGGTGTGCCTTATTCACTCTTAATGAACGACAAGGGTTTCCCTTATCCTATGACAATTTTATACTTTCCATGATTTCCAACCACTACTATATCACTCCTTTCTTGACGATTATGTTCTTCTATATTCTCTATCACTATTTCGAAGATGACTTGGACTACGTTCTTATTCGCATGACATCGTATTCCCGTTATTTCGCAGTAAAAGCAGCAGCCTTATCAGTGAACATGACCCTATTCGTACTCATCCAGTTAGCAGTATTCCTTATTATAGGCATGGGATTGCCGAGAGGATCTACCATTCCCCCTTATGCGCCAGACTATTTACTTCTTATAGGAACGTATTTCAGTTCACCCTGGCAGGCAATATGCATCACCGTAATCTATATGATTTTCGGACTTAGTATTCTAGCCACACTGTTCATGACACTACATCATTTTCTAGAAAAAAGGGCCGTCGCTGTTATTACCATCATGCTGTATATTCTCATGGTCTTTGCTATGAAATCCAAAATACAAGGACTCACACGTATCCCATTTCTATTCATTAACAACTATATTATTTTTATGTATAACTTAAGTTATCCCTATGCTTTACTAGTGAGTCTGATCTCACTGAGCATGATTGTGGCTGGTATTGTATTCTTCATTAATAATTACTGGCAGAAAAGGACTACATGGAAATGAAGTGGATAAGCAAAGGAATTACACCCTATTACCTAGCGCAACTGTATTCCTCAATGAACCGACTCCTCATGATAGTATTTGTCCTTGCATTCACCCTATGGAACTTGGTAGAGATGCGTTCCATACCGGATAGCACGGTAGAGGATGTCCTAATTCATACCTTTTGGGGACACGGGCATAGCTATGTTGAACCTCTTCCCTTTTTTGCGATGTTCATGAGTCATATTCTCCCGATCTATATGCTTAGTACATTTCTCGAACATGAACAAGAAGGCTACAGCCTTATACTCACCGTCCGCTTACGCTCCAAGAGACGCTGGGCTTTATCTATACTCGGCACTAGCACTTTGTTTTTGATTAGTTATTCCCTTCTATTACCTACATGCAGCCTTTTCATCGCTATAATCGCTCGCATGCCTTTGGGAAAAAGCATAGAACATCCGAATACTCATCTAGGCACTACTGAACTAGTCCTATATATTACGGGCATGACGGTACTTGATCTCATGTTGCAGTTTTTCTTTCTGTTCGTTATTTTTCTACTGTACCGTCAAGTGACTATCGGGTTTGTTGTCATTTTGCTCCTGTATGGCCTTTACCTACTTCCCTTCTCATGGGTCCAATACACGCCTGTGGGCATGTCTAGTCTGTCACAGCACTCCCTTTTTACTAATGGTAGTCAAGGACTCTCTGAGAACTTTATCCTGCTACTCCTTGCTGGATTAATAGCTCTCCTGTTGAGTTATATCCTGCTAGCTGGCTACAAAAAAAGATTCCAATAAAATCGAACGTGAGGTGTCAAGCATGACAGAAATTAACGTTGCAGGTGTATCCAAATCTTTTCATGGCCTACCCGTCTTAACTAACATTCATCTGGAGATTGAAAAAGGAACCACGGTGGGCATTGTAGGAGCGAATGGGAGTGGCAAATCGGTGTTATTTAAAATCATCTGTGGATTTATAGCTCCCGATCAAGGCAGCATATATGTAAGGAACAAACAATTGGGGAAAGATATTGATTTCCCTGAACACATGGGTGTACTCATTGACTCACCAGCTTATATTAGCATTTATAGCGGATTCAAAAACCTAAAGTTTCTGGCTGACATTAAGCGCAATATCGGCACAGATGAAATTAGAGAAGCCATGCGTATTGTGGGACTAGACCCTGACCTTAAGACAAGGGTGGCCGACTACTCCCTCGGCATGAAGCAGAAACTCGGCATTGCCCAAGCGATTATGGAAGGTCAGGATATTCTTATTTTGGACGAGCCATTTAACGCCTTAGATTATCAGACCTATAACGATATCAAGGAAATCATGCTTCGGCTCAAAGCAGAGAATAAAACCATGCTCCTCACAAGTCATAATTACGAGGATCTAGATTCTCTCTGTGATGTCCTATATATCATTCAGGGCGGCCATCTGGAACAACTGACCGAGGAACTCAAACGGAAATACTTCCGAAGAGAATCTTCTTCAACCTCCCTCTACTAAGGATCTAAGGAATATGGATCGTATTAGACTCACCCTATGTATTCAGCCATAATCAGCTCCATATTATAAGGAGTAATCCCGTTATCCAGAGAAAATACGGTGTCAGCCTGATCAGCGGTGACTAAGCCGCCCACTCCTCTTGCCTCAGCATGCAGTTTGAACAAATCATAGAGATTCGGTTTGCGTAAATCAGTCAACGCTTTGCCCATTAGAATCATACCTTTCTGATTCCCTTCTACATTGTTGTAGTCATGTGGATTTCGGCTTAGCGCTAAATCTGTCCAAATTACCTTGCGCTGGACCAGATCCAGAATCATCGGTATTGCAATTTGCGTATCAGCAGTGACATCTATTTTGTTAGCTACTGCAAGCGGTTCGAATAGTTCACCAGAACCTGGTTCCTTACGCATACTCCATCCCATAAAGCATTCCGGCAAGTTACAATACGGTTGATTCGTGAAAGAATGAAGAGTAGCTACAACATAACGCCCACCATAATGGACAGTCGAGGGGATATGGAGATCAATAAATTCGCATGCCCCTTCTGGAGCCGTTACGATATCTCCACTATGGATAGCTTGGTACTTTGAGGATCGCAAATTTGTATAAGAAATGTGCTCCACATAGTTCCACTCCGCATCATATATGACCGCGGACAGATCAATATCTACTCGGTCCGTCGATACACCTTGTACCATCCCCTCTTTCCACCAACTGAAAAAACGCACGGTATTGCCTTCCCGTAACTCGACTTGGCTCCCACGAACAATTGTATGCAAAGCTTTGCTTGCCGATCTCTGGGAGAAAGGTACATTATATTCCATCAATCGTTCATCCAAATATACTTTTCCCAGCGAAGGAAGCTTAGCGAAACGTTCTACAAGTACACGCTCACATGCTTGCACTACAGCTTGGCAGATCTCTATTTCGATCTTAGGAAGTATATTCGGAATAGCAAAGGCCTTAGCCACGTTTCCTTTTGGGAAGAATACTCGCAGTTCAGGCGGTGCATGGCGATGGTTAAAATGGCTGATCACCTGAAGTAATACAGGTGTCGACACTTGATCCGCAACTTCACCGAAAGCCTGCACTACATCCTTCGTTGGCTCGGTTGAACGCAATAGTTGATCTAATCGTCTTGCAAATTCACCAGGTCGCTCCTTAAGCAGATCGAGCAAAACCTCGAACTGACGATACCGAAAGGCCAGTTCAACGCTTCCGTTAAACGTCGAAAAAGGTTTTTTATTACGCAGTACATCAAACGCAACCTTACAGTTTGTGAACTTATGCTTATACTCCGATGGATGCAAAACTTCACCTAATCGTACCCAGCGATCCCGGTATTTCAGCATATCCTCTGTCATAGGATGACAGCGTTCGAGTAGACCAAGTAGCCATCTTCTCTCACTGCGCTTGAATTTGCGAAAACGCGTAGCCTGAGATAGACTAACATCGCCATCTGACCAAGCTACAGCCAGACGAAGCACATCAGTAGCCGTTCTCATATATCGTCCAACCATCTCTAGACTCGCCTTGTCGTGCTTCAATAATGCTGCGGCCACAAATCCTACATTCTCCTTGAAAGGGATCTCTAACGGAAGAATCTCTACTATGTCTTCGGGGTTTGCAGAGGCTATGGCCAAATCTATATCTTTTTTATCTGTGTCAGAGATCGATCCCTTAGATTGAATTAGTTGACGTATCATCGTGTAAAACTCCGCATTGCTTCCTAGATCAATTACTTTTAGCTGAATATTATCTACAAATACAGGTCTATCTTTAACCTCATACGCCTGCATATCTAATGTAATATAATGGTATATCTCATTCAGATACAAGTCAGCATCATGCATCTGCATGACCTGATCTGGGAAATTAGGATACATCGGACAGTATGCCACATGTGCCCCTACCATGACCCTTAGATCATCAATTAATTGATCATATAAGGATTCGAATTGCTCTACTGTTAATGATCGTAAAGCTTGCATTAGTGGATAGGAGAAGGTATAACCGAGATATTCTATATTTTTCATAGCTGTTGCCACATGAGACTGCGGAAGCTGAGCAGCAAACCCTTTATTCTCATCGACTATCAGTTTATTCGCTCTTCTTACATAGATAGAATTATTCGTCATAAAAAGAGTCCAGGAAAGCCATAACCCTAATATCCTCATGAAAATCCGCTAGAAGGAAGGATTATGATAGCCTGGACACCTCCTCTCGTAAATGAGATGCATCAGGAAAGCCGCGACCCTAAATCTAAGGGAGTGAGAAGGAAGGATCGCCATAGCCTGAAGATCAACATTCAGAATCATTGATTCCGAATCTTTGATATGCTCATCATCCCATACCTCACTGTAGCCAAACAGGGTGAAAGTATTACGATATCATTAATTGTCTGGAAAAGTACCCTCTTACCCATCTCCAAAACTGCACAGAACCCTCCATATTTAACTAAACAAAATGATAGCTACCCCAATAAAAAAGACTGCTCCCCAGCCCGTGGCCAGAAAACAGTCGCAACCTATCAATATTTTTCAGAGCTATTACACTCGATTACACTTAAAATTATTCAACTCTCAGCGCATGCTTACGAATCAAAGAAATCTGTCCTGCATGTAGGCCTGAGTGGTACATCGTTCTACCTAAAGCTTCACGCGGAGTGGAAGGACCAATTGGGGAATCTACAGCTACATCCCAAGCCTGCTCTGGTAGATTGCGCATAGCATCCGTCAAGTGAGCATCGGAAGCAGCTGAGAAGGCAACTATCTCTTCGGCCGTGTATTCCGCTTCATTGTCCAATCCACCCTTGCCATTAGCAAGATACTCAATATGCTCAGGGACTGGGCTTCCAAAGAACCAGCTTGCGAACATATACTCCACTTCCGCATTATGCCGAATCATATGACCGATCGACGATGCGTCGGGAGCAAGGCGTAAACCTAAGTCTTCCTGCGGCAAGCCTTGAATCATCTTCTGATACCTTTCACGTATCGTACGCCATACAGGATGAATTTCTACGTAACTCATACCGTCACACTCCTATTTTGCATCTTTCTTATCCACGACAACATGTTCGAAGCGATCGCCGCTCAAATCAACGTCGAATGCTTGTCCGAATCCAATTACATAGCGCCCTTCAAGAGGGGTCAGTTCGAACAAGGAGAAGTCTAGGCCGCGAAGCATACCCATCATTTTATCTCCAAATGCTGAATCGAATGCCGCAAAAATCTCCTCGTGCCCTTCATTCCCTAGATTCTTAGTCGTACATACCCAACGTGCACGCTCTCTAGCAAAAATGTTCTGAGCCTCAGCTTCATCATTAATCAGCATGACATGAACTTTAGGACCCGTCTCTACATAACGATAATGATCCGAAATACGGCTGATATAGATGTAAAGCTTATTGTTCAGGTGAACGTAAGGTGCATAGCTGACGAAAGGTACGCCATGCTCATCTTGGGAACTAATCACAAGGGATTTGCGGCTATCAATGAACGCTAAAAATTTTTGTTTTGTTTCTTCAATGTTCGGTTGTTTCATAAGTAGGTCCTCCTAGTGTAAGGGAGCTAGCTCAGTACGAGTACTTGCAGCTTCCGTTTTTTTATTAATATAGATTCGCATGCTGTCATCCACAGCATGATGTGTAATTTCTGCTTCCACGCCATATACATCTCGAATCAACTCCGGGGTTAATACATCCTTTGGACTTCCGGTCATCATGACCTGTCCGTCTCGTAGCACACAAATCCGATCGCTGTAGGCACTGGCTTGATTCAGATCATGTAAGACCATGACAACGGTAATGCCTAACTCTCGGTTAATGGAACGAACCAGTTCAAGCACTTCAAGCTGGTGAGCGATATCCAGATAGGTCGTTGGTTCGTCGAGCATTAAAATTTTCGGTCGTTGGGCTAGCGCCATAGCGATCCATGCTCGCTGAGCCTCGCCTCCCGATAATGATCCTACTAAGCGCTCGCGATACGTAGCAAGGCCGGTTCGATCTATGGCCCAGTCTACGACTTCTTTGTCGCTAGCATCTAGCCGTTCGTACCATTTTTTATGAGGTAATCTTCCATAAGACACAAGCTCTTCCACGGTCATATCCCCAGGTGTCTGATTAGACTGACATAACATACACAACAGTTGGGCCACTCTCTTATTACTCAGGGTTCCAATTTCCTGACCACCAATTCGGACACAACCTCGTTCGCACGGAATTAGACGAGACATGCTTTTAAGTAACGTGGACTTGCCTGAGCCGTTAGGGCCAATAATAGATACAATTTCGCCTTCTTGTACTTGCAGCGTAATGTTGTCAATAATCGTGCGTCCATCATACTTGATGGCGACAGACTGTGCTTCGATCATGTCAGACCTCTCCTTTGCGCATTAAATACAAGAAGTACGGGCCACCTACAATCGCCATAACGATTCCAGCCGGGATGTCCAGTGGTGCAAATAACGTACGTCCTACTGTGTCAGCCACTACTAGAACGATACCCCCCAGCATAAGACTCATCGGGATGAGCCGACTATAATTAGATCCCACGAAAATACGAGCCATATGTGGTACAACTAGGCCAACAAAACCGATCAAGCCAACCACAGAAACAGAGACAGCCGCGAGATATACGGCCACGAGAGAGAGCAAAATACGAACCTTCGTCATGCTCTCCCCCAGATTCACAGCAACTTGTTCTCCAAGCCGTAATGTATTGGCTTTGCGAATGCAGAAGAAAGCAGCAATCCAACCCACGAGCGAATAAGGCACGATCGTCATGGCGTCGCCCATGCCTTTACCAGATAGACTACCATTCAGCCATTGCAGCGCGCCTGGAAGCTTTTCACTGTACAAAATCGACATCAGACCAATAAAACCACCGAAAATCGCATTAACAGCCACACCTGACAGAATTACACGAATCGGCGTTATACCACGCTTATTCCAGGAGAGTAAATACACCATAGCCGAGGCAATCACGCCTCCGCCAACGGCCACAACCGGCAACATCGAGCCAAATTCAGGCATTACGAGTAGTACGAACAGGGCGGCAACAGCCGCACCGCTCGATACACCAGTTAGACCGGGGTCTGCTAGCGGATTGTTCATCACCGCTTGGAGCATCGCTCCGGATATAGCCAGATTCGCTCCGATGAAGAGTGCCAGCATCACACGAGGGATACGAATGTCCCACATAATCGTGTCGTATTGACCCGTTGAATGGCCGAACAATGTACTTAGCAAGTCTCCAATTGGAATTTTGACACTTCCCAAGCCAATAGAAACGATCACAACGGCTACTAATACTACAAAAGTGATAACCTGGGTAACTCTATTCGACGGTCGCATTGTTGGAGATTTCATCTTCTGTTCCTCCGGGATGTCTTAGTTGGCTGGGAATAGCTTGCTTGCAATTTCTTTATAAGCATCAGGAGCTTTCACAATAGAAGCTACACCGAACAAGTTATAATCAAGCGCTTCAACACGGTTATTTTTGAAAGCATTCATTTTCTCCCAAGCCCCGTTCTTTTTCACGTCAGCTTCAAATGCTTTCTTCGCTGCTTCTGGGTCTCCATGGGCTACAAGCAAAATGACATCCGGATTCGCTGTCACAACACTCTCCATATCAAGCGGTACATAAGTTTCCTTGGACTTCAGCACGGAAGATACAATGTTCGTAGCTCCCAGCTTCTTCGCCAAGCTACCCGGGAATGTACTCTCATTCATAAGCATGAATGATTCTGCAGATCCGAAGAGGAACATCACTTTAGGCGCAGTTTTCCCTTCGGCTTGCTTCACTGCTGCCGTTTCTTCCTGTGTCAGACGATTGATCAGTGCAGTAGCTTTGGCTTCTTGACCATATACCCGACTTAGTACTACAAGGGAGAGCTTCAAGTCATCGAGTGAATCTGTCGGAAGATAGATCAAGTTAAGCTTGGAAGCACCGAGTTGTTTGTTCAGGCTATCTTCAATGGATTCTGGACCTAATACAACGTCGGGTTGCAGGCTCGAGATGACTTCGGCATCAGGCTTAAGTGCTGAACCAATTTTAGTAACGCTATCAAACGCGGCAGGAAGCGCAGTTTTGGAAGTAGGTACACCAACAGGTACTACGCCAAGTGCATCCAGCATCTCAGCGATAGCTACAGATGTAACCACAACTTTCTCAGGCTTCTTGTCGCCAAATTTTGCTTGAAGTTCTTTAGCTTTTGTCTCGTCTACAGCTACAGCCGTTGTTGAATCGCTTGATGGCGTTGAAGGAGTTACATTTTGATTGTTTGTAGTTTTGCTAGAGTCGCTCTCCGCCGGTGTTGCATTATTGTTGCCACATGCCGCTAGAACACTCAGTGCAAGAATTGAAGCTAGAAGTAGTGATGGTTTTTTGAATTTTGAAGTCATAGTATGTCTAGGCCCCTTTAATATTGATAATCATTATCAATTAAGATTATCATATATATGGCTACCAAGCAATAAAAATATTATTTTTAAAGAGAAATTATGCATAAATATACAAAACTTCCGTTGTGCAGCTTTCTTCGCATTCCATGTATGTGTCAAAGAGACAATTTCAAGTGATGACCCTGTGCTAAATTATAAACAAAGGGGCCATCACTTATTATATATTCTGGTTAGAAGAAGGGGCCGTTGTTTTCGAGCTTGAGTTTATCGCCAATAGAGCATAGGTTCTGTATTCTTCAAACCATGTATTTGTGTCCCATTGGGCAGATTCTCTTATCTAAAAATGTATCAAAATTAGCTTTCGCCTCTCTGTTATCATTTAATCCATTACCTAAGATATGAGTAAATATAGATCTACAAAATAATCAGAAAAAACCCCCAAGATAATTGATCTTGGGGGTGGGTTGGATCTCTAGTTATACGAGTCTCTTACCTATGACTCTATTAGAATATAATACCGATGACAATTGCAGATAGAACGCTTACAATTGTGGCGCCATACAATAATTTTAGACCAAAGCGTGCCACAATGTTACCTTGTTTCTCATTCAATCCTTTTACTGCACCTACAATCGTACCAATGGAACCAAAGTTCGCGAAAGAGATTAGGAATACGGATACAATAGCGACCGTACGCTCACTCAAGTTACCTTGAATCTTAACAAAATCAAGCATAGCTACAAACTCATTTGCCACAAGCTTCGTCGCCATAATGCTACCTGCATCAACGGCTTCCTTCCAAGGTACACCGATAAGGAAAGCGATAGGAGCAAATACATATCCTAAAATAGCTTGGAACGATATGCCGAATACGCCACTAAAGACTCCGTTAATCAAAGCAATGATCCCTACGAAACCAATTAACATAACTCCTACTACGATGGCTACTTTGAAACCATCCATAATATATTCGCCAAGCATTTCGAAGAACGTTTGTTTCTCTTCCTGTTCTTGTACTTCAATAATATCTTCTTCAGGCGTTACTTCATAAGGATTGATAATGGATGAGACGATAAAGCCACCAAATAAGTTCAAGATCAAGGCTGCTACTACATATTTAGGTTGAAGCATTGTCATATATGAACCTACAATGGACATAGATACCGTTGACATTGCAGACGCACAAAGTGTGTACAGGCGATGTTTCGGCAAGGCTCCAAGCTGGTTTTTCACCGAAATGAATACTTCGTTTTGCCCTACAATGGCTGCTGCAACCGCGTTATACGATTCCAATTTTCCCATGCCGTTTACTTTACTTAAGACTAGACCAATATATCTGATGATAAAAGGTAGAATTTTATAATGTTGCAAAATTCCGATTAATGCAGACATAAATACGATAGGCATTAAGACAAACAGGAAGAACGTATGGGCGCCTTCATTCGCAATCCCACCAAACACAAAGTTCGTTCCTTCATTGGCATAATCAATTAATTTTTTAAAGCTATCAGCAAATCCCTTGATTAGGAATTCACCTACGCTGGTCTTAAGAATTAGAAGCCCCAGAACAAACTGGATCACAATCATGATCACGATAGGTCTGTATTTAATCTTTTTCTTATCATTGCTAGCAAGCCATGCCAACAACAGGACAATAACCAGGCCGACTACAGAAATTAGATAATGCATCGTGTTTCCCCCAAATGTATCAATTGTGTGTTACGTGACCCTAGTTACCCAATACGGTATTCAGTGCAATTTCGACCATATCATGAAAAGATTGTTCACTTTCTTGATGGGTTAAGTGTTCCTGGGTCAACAATTGACTGCCTACAGTTAACATAGATAGTGCCTGTACACCATATTTAGCGGCTAACGTATATAAGGCTGTGCTCTCCATTTCAACCGCCAAAACACCGAAATCCATAAATTTGTGAAGTCGATCCATGGTTTCACGGTAGAATTCATCAGAATTATAGATGTTACCCACGAAGACATTAACCTCTTTGCTTTGGGCTTGCTGATAAGCCGCCATTAACAAGGAGAAATCAGCCGTAGGTGCATAGTTGCAACCATGGAAGATTTTTTCCGTCATATTACTATCCGAAGACACGGATTGAGCTAATATAATGTCACGCAGTTTGAGTTCTTTCTGCATGGCGCCACATGTACCGATACGCACTAACTTCTTCACTTCATAATCCACAATCAATTCTGTTGCATAAATACTCATGGATGGGTTCCCCATCCCTGTCCCCTGAACAGACACGGGCATACCCTTATAGGTTCCTGTATATCCATACATGCCTCTAACTTCGTTATAACAATAGGCTTCATCTAGAAAATGTTCTGCTACAAATTTTGCACGCAAAGGATCTCCTGGAAGCAACACTCGTTCTGCGATTTCGCCCTTTTTTGCGGCCAAATGCCTACTCATATTTCATCCCCCACTATCTCATGTTCGTCTTAATTAAATCTTTCCGAAAACGCTTCCACTTGAGCTGCTGTTAAGTAGTACAGTTCCGAAACTACTTTGAGCATAAGGTTTTTCATCAGGACAAACTAGACCAAAAACTTACGTAAGATACGGAAAATAATTGGTCAAATGTTTAAAGCAAAGCTTGTCGAATGTTGTCTAAATCTCTTCGGGACGGAATAGTGGAGATGATAACAACAGGCACAGTCTCAAGCTCCACGGGGATGTTACTAATCACAAAATCAATGTGATGATGCTGCATCATCTCGTCTGTTAAGCCTTTCATAATGGAAGTATCTATAATCAATTGATCACCAATTTCCTTCTTAATCATGTCTGCGATGTAGTGACGAATGGAGAATTCTTCTCCAATGACCAAGAATGCCCTCTTGCTCTTATAACGTAGGCTTGAACGAACAATTAATGTTAGTTTGGTAATATGGACATCATTGTATGAGACTGATGGGTAGGCTTCATTCCACGTGTGCATACAGGTCTGTAGCTCTTGGTAAATGGACTGGCATTCCTTTTGCACATAGGTAGATAAATTGCTTTGGGAGATCAACATCCATTCAGGAATGGCATTATCGATTAATAGCTTGTCAAAGAATCCGTACACCTCTAAAGTAAATCGTTCACTCGTATCTAGATTCGGAAAGGCATCAGTCAATAACTTAATAAGTAGATTGCCCATGGAATATTCTTCTCTGGCCTTGTGTAATTCAATTTCTTGATTCGGTGTGATATCTGAGCCTTCGTAGTAATGATACTGACTGAGACTAACCAGAGACTGGATGAAGAAGATCTCACTTTTGGAGAATTCAATGGCAAACGCATCCTCCAGACGCTTCGCTAGAGTAGTTACGGGTACATAAAAGAACCCCTTTTCCCAAGGGTAACGATGTTCGTCGATGTTAACACATTCTCCCTTGGCTACTCTTTCGACCATAATGGCTAGCAGGAAAGCCAATCTTCTTTTGGAATTGATAAAATACACGATATTTTTCTCATTTTCTATATTCGTAATGAACTGATCGATATAAGCAAAATCAACCTGTTCAAAGGGCCATCCTGTGAACTCGTACGCATCGCCATATAATTTCCAATAGAAATAGCGAATGTTCATCTCATTCCCTTTGATCATAGGAGTCGAATAGGTAATCCGTAACTTATACGCCTTGAGATCTTGATTATTCAGCTGTACAATCAGTTTCTTAAGAGAAGAGGTGCTCATATACATTTCTCCAGCTAACTCTTCTACGGACAGGCTACCCCCATTTATGAACAGAACATGCATTAACCTATAAAAGATGGTATTTCTGAACATTGTAGACAATACTTCACTAAGGGTTGTATTCCCCCCCTCACGACGCAGAAATATCCCCTTCCCTCTGGAGACCTCAATGGTTACCGCACTGGGTAACTGCTTGCTGATCTCCTCGACCATCTTGCTTACAGTTTTCACGGAAATCCCTAGACTTTTTTCTATTTCGGTTAAGGTAAACCATCGTTGTTCCATATCCAGCATCGTTAGGAGTTGGCTAGCCAATGTGAACCCCTTGTCCATGTTCCCCACCCTGTTTCGTATAGTTTGTATATATATAGTATAAACAAGCATCCATGTTTTAGCCTTTTGACGTTATTCTACTGTGCAGGAAAGAGACCAAAAAGTCGATCCCTCCTGTTGGGAAGAATCGACTTTTGAGTCTGTTACTTGTATCATTTTAACATTTCAATGGAGTGACTATATTAGTATTAGATCTCCTTTAATTAATTCAGTTGTTTAACCATAACTCGTTCTCCATTGACGTCTAATTCTCCATTAAAACGGAAACCGAATTTCTGATATAATTTTAGGGCTATTTCATTGTCATCATAAAGACTGAGATAGATTTGCTCGCAGTCATACAGACGGACCAGATGATCTATGAGCGATTGTAGCAGAATTTTGCCCCATCCCTGGCCTTGATACTTCATATCTATAAGATATCGATCTAACCATACCCGCCCATTGGGCTTCTCTTGTGGGAAATATCCATACATCGCAAACCCGACCAACAGCTCATCAATATACAATCCTACCGGCCTGAAAAATGTGCACTCTTCCGCTTCCTGCAAACATTGTAGCGGGGTTTCGATGTAGGTCTTTTGGGATTCATCTACACGCAATGAAATAATGTCGTCCATGTTATCTTGATTTACTTCCTTAATTGCTATCTTCATGTGTGCCACCCTCTTGGAGTCCAGAAGAATACGTGTGTTCCGTCCTTTTGGTTTGATTTTAATTGTACATACATCTAGACTAAGGGGTGCCCTAACAGGATAGTCAAGTAGGAGGAACTAGATATGGATCATCGCCCGCAACATTATGTGTCCACAGGCCAATTCGCGAACATCTGCCATGTAAACAAAAAAACGCTGTTCCATTATGATGCAATTGGGCTGTTCAAACCAGCTTTTGTCGATGATAAAGGGTACCGTTATTATTCATTAAATCAATTGGATTTATTTACGATGATCTCTTCATTAAAAGAATTAAGTGTACCCTTAAAAGAAATCAAAACCTACATAGATCAAAGAACACCCGAACTCATTCTAGATCTATCTAGAAAAAAGATTCATGAGGTTGATTTGGAGATGGCTAAACTCAGCAAAATCAAACATGTTTTTGAAGAAACACTTCTGTATACAAATCGAGGGTTAAATGCATGGAAGGATGGCATTCGGCTTGAAGAGCATGAAGAAGAATACATCATTGTAAGTCCCGCCATCCAAGTATCGGATAGCGACAATCCCATTGAATGGTTGGACTTTTTCACAAATTTCGAACATCTTACTTTGTCTATGAACACTTCTTTTGTAGGTTCCATGGTATCCCGTGAGCATGTATTAGCTGGACGTTACGAATCAAAAAGTCATCTATTTGCCAAAACAAAGACGGATGAAGATCGACAGAGGGCCACTATACTTGTAAAACCGAAGGGCAAATATGCTGTAACTTTTCATCATGGAGGTTATGATACCATCGGAGCCACGTATGAGAAATTGCTTGTATACATCACTGACAATAAACTTTCTATGGGTGAGTTTTCTTTTGAGGAGTATTTAATTGATGAGGTGGGCGTCCAACAAGAAAAGGATTATGTTACACAGATTAGCCTAGAAGTTAAGTGATGGCTGTTCTTTGACCGAATTTCTCGTTAAGACACGCAACATCCTCTAATTTAAAGACTCTGGGAGTCGGAGGAACATTTTATTGCACAGTATAAGATCAAATTAATTGTTAAGCATGTCGGATTATGTGGCATCTCGAAGTTACTGCTGACGCCAAGTCGCCGTTCAGCCCCTTAGAAGTTCCTGAACGGCGAAAATTGATGAATTTGTGAATATCTCATTCTCTTGGTCAGGTGATTGTAACTTCATGCGTTCGGTCTACGCGCTTTTCATTTTCCAACTAGCCAATAACTATGATCCTGAACATAAAGGTTATTGTTCTAATCCCTCTTATAATTAAGTTCTCTAGTGTGCTACTACTTTTCCGAGGTTATCCAGCATAATTGTTGTACCGTGTTCCCGGATTTCAAGCGTATCTTGTCCATCCAAGAAGACAGCCTGTTCTGTAAAAATGAGCCTCGTTCCCCCTTCTACTTCAACAAGCTCGACCGTAGCCACGGAGACGGAAATACGCACTTTGTCTGCATCCATTGTATAGGTGTAGACAATTCGTTGCTCTGGAACAAGCTCCTGATAGACAGCATCGAAAATAAAAGTTGGCCCTTCAGGCGGTCCTCCCTCAGAGTACTCGCGTCCACCTATCCGAAAATCAAAGATTTCAGGCTTGGAGAACCACTTTGCCTTGACCGTTGAATCGGACCATGCTTGATATACCCGTTCTGGCGAAGCGGCATAAGTCCTCTCTACCACAAACGTACCATGCTTGACGAATCTTTCATTCATTCTTATTCCTCCTCAGGATTCTCGACTCTCATTCTCCTTAGTAAGCAATTCTCCCAGTAGCTCTAGATGTCGTTCCCAACTTCTCTGCCGAGCTATGACGGGCTTCTCCACATCTATCTTCATTGCTTGTAATAGGCTTGTGAAATCCTCCACTGTGACTTTGTTCTGACCCTGCATAAGTTTGGAAATGTGTCTGAGCTTTTCTAGTAGTTGCTGTTGCTGCCTAATTTGTTCTTGAATCTGATGTATTTGTAAGCCTATGATCTCAAGCGGACTGAACTGTTCACTGCTTAAGGCCAGTTGGATCTCCTCTAGTGACAGACCTAACTCTTTCAGAGATATAATCTGATGCAAACGCGATACATTCATCTCGTTATATAATCGATGGCCTGCATCCGTCTGACCTGATGGAGATAACAATCCAAGTTGATCATAATAATGCAAAGTTCTTACGGTAAGCCCCGTTAACTTGGCAAGTTCTCCAACCTTCCACAATGATTTCATTCACCACCTCCATCCTTTGGCGCTAGCTGTTATGTACCGGTAAATTCATTGTAGAACATGACGCTACGTCAGGTGCAAGATACCTGATTATAATTTTAGGGAAAATATTTATCGATAAAGAACAAAAAACCATTTTTTAGAATACGTTTAATTTAGCTTCAGCATTAAACAAAACAGTGTCGAAATCAAGACCACCGGGATTTAATCAGAGCATAATCCTGTGCTCCATTATATTTTTCATGCTGATATGAGACTTAGAAGGCCCTAACTGGATTAAAGAATCTTGAAAGTCGGCCAGCTCCTCAATGGATGCCGTTTGAACTTTGATCAAATAATTGTATTCCCCGCTTATTCGATACAAGTCGGTGACTTCCTTTGCCTCTTCGCAAAAATCAACAAGATTCTGACATTGCTCCGTCTTGAGTAATATAAATGTTGTTGTACCCCGATGTAAATTTTTCAGATTCAAGTCGGCCCTGTAACCGTTAATAATCTGTTTATCTTCCAGCTTCAACATTCTTTCCTTCACCGAAGGTTGGGACATAGTGATTTCTTTGCTGATCTGAGCTACAGACATTCGCGCATTATGCAGAAGCAATTGCAATATCTTTTTATCTATTTCATCGATAAAATGTTCCATTCTCATCCTACCTCCCATAATTAAGGCATAAAAGCAAAATTAACTTATTTTAATACTCTTTACAACCTAATCTCCTCATATCTGTTATGTATTTCAATGATCTAACATTTGTATACTATAAGCAACTGTTAGTAAAGGGGATGAATGAATGAGCATCAACGGAATTGCACATGTGGCGATCCAAGCCCAAGATTACAAGGCAACCATCTCTTTTTATACAGATGTATTAGGCTTTAAAGTAGGTCATCAGTGGAGTCTGCCTTCCTTTCACATCAAAGAAGCGTCCATGCTAATTGCCCCTGATCTACGAACCTGCCTTGAAATTTTTGATAACGAAGCTACTATCCCTGCCCAAGGGAAGAAAGCCCCGTCAGAGCAAGATATAGCACACGGAGCATTATTGCACTTGGCCTTCTATGTTAACAATGTCGATGAAATCTACCAAAAAGCCCTGGCTCAAGGAGCAAAGGCTTATATAGAACCAGATTCGCTTTCACTGGGTGAACCCCCACTTGTAGTCAGGAATGCCGTCATCCATAGCCCTAACGGAGAAGTGATTGAGTTTATTGAAGAGGTGAGTTTTGATAGGTCAGGTTAAAATGAAGGAATAAACTCTAAGTACTACATTTCTTAGATTTATTTTACACCTAGGTTGATAAGAGCAAGCAAACTATGAACCTCCTTTAGAAATTAATCCCTAATCCGCTTTAAGGTTAACCTTTCCCATAGGAGTTCGGCGGCCTATGCCTGAATAGGATTGTTGGTTAATCATGACCAGATATAGGTTAGCTAAAAAGGCATCCATTTGGATGCCTTAATTGTATAAAGCTCTTTAACACAATCTGAATTATAGTTTCTGGATAAAATATTGTTCCTTAAGAGGTAACTTAAATTAACTATGATATCCGCATGGAAATGCACAGCTAATTTTTAAACTTCCCTCCAATTACCACTAAAAGCGCCATCCAACAAAGCCTACGGAGCCATCTCTAGGCCACTTGCTTTATGTTAATCCCCGTATCACGAACGTCAAACCCCTTTGCAATTAGCCAGATGGCCAAACTCATTTCATAGACACCTACAGGTAGTGCCATAAGCCCTTTTGTAGCTGAGTAAGGCATAATTATACCGAACATCTCCAGCAATCCCGCCACGAACACGAGCACGGCAGTCCCCATACCAAAAATGGCTAACGGTCTAGGAACTAATCTGGACCGATAGAGCAGATAGCTATACAAGGAGGTATTCACACCGAGCATCAAGTTAGGTCCGAGCATTGCTGTCCAGCGGTACAGCCGTTGAAGCAGGTAGCCTATTTCAAGAAGATTCTCTTGATTGGCCCCTCTGTTTGCCTCATAGTAAATGCTGAGCGACACTAGTCCCAAAATACACATGACTCCGATTGCAATAAATACTGCCTCCATAAATCTTAGACATAAATAGGCAAGAGCCACATGTTCATTCCAGCGGCGAAGATAAGGAAATAGCATGATTGCCGTTCCTACCGCGGATAAGATGAGCAAGAGATCATTCAAGACGCCGACTAACACTTCTGTCTGGTACCCCTCTATGACGGACAAGTACCCATTGTTTCTTAACACGGAATCGTAACAGAGAACAGCAATGACGGATGTAACAGCGGCTACGATATAAATCATGCCGGTGAATATACCCTTTCTTTTGTCTTGCGTCATTCTTCTAACCCCCTTATGTGATTGGAGACACGTTGATGGAACATTATGAAATTGTAGAGCAAGCACTCATTTTTATTGAGGATCGTCTGGACCAGCCTTTATCGCTGAATTACGTGGCACAGGCCTCTCATATGTCCAAGTTTTACTTTCATCGGCTGTTCTCTGCCATCATGGGATGTTCCTTGAATCACTACGTTCTCTCCCGCAGGCTGAACGCTTCTTTATCACTGATCCAAGCAGGCCACCTATCGATGACCGATATAGCTTATGGGCTTGGTTTTGGAACACCTTCCTCATTCACGCGCGCTTTTAATCGCCAGTATGGCACTACGCCAAGCTCGATGAACACAAGTCAATCCCCCCTTCTGCCCGTACCCATTCCAACCATTGTGCGAAGGCCCATCAAGAACATCCATGGTGACGTAGTGGCGGATTTTACCTTAATGGAAATGACACCACTTCGGCTGAGTGGGATCGTGTTTGAGGTAGATTTGGCGACAGATTATGAGACGACAATTCGTTCCCATACGAACTTGTTGATTCAGGAAATAGGCCGTTCCTTTCGTGGCCCTTGCTATGTCGTCTATTCGAATTGTCAACCTGATTCCACCCGATTCAATGTCATTTGCGGAGTTCCGCTAGATATCCAGATTGAAAAGCCCTTCTTCTTCACTGTTGACGTACCACAACTCTTTTGCGCTAAATTTAAATACTCCGGGGATCTCCTTGAGATTGGTAATGTCCTGAAATCGGATTATGCGCGGTTTCTGAAGGTTTCCAGACAGGAAACGGGCGATTCTCATATTGAATTAATCCAACATTTCGAAGATATACACGACCTTGGGTCAACCTATCACATCTTCGCTCCAATCAAAAAATTGCCTATCGATACCGATGAGGAATAGCGCTACTCCCATAAATTCAAGATATCATAGGGCTCCCCACCACACTTTCCAGATCTTGCTGTAATTATCCACTTAACTACTTACTGCTGGTGCAATATAGAAGAAGGAGACAGCTCATTTTTGCTTCTGGTCTAGCAAAGTATAGGTATACCTGACTTTAGGTTGAGGGAATAATAGCAATCACCAGTCACTACGACAAAAACGGACTTCCTTATTCACAAGGAGAGTCCGTTCATTATAGATAGTAGCTAGCTTTTAAGAGCACATCCATTGATATGGATAAGGACTCTTTGGAATCAAATTTATTTCGTTAAAATTTTAATTCATATAACTCCTTAATTTACTACTTAATTACTTCTTAATTTAATTCTTAGTTTACTGCCTACTTTCTCATTCGTTTTATTGCAGTTTGGCGTGTTCTTGCTCCTTTATGACCTGTTCTATGCCCAGCAAAATTAGCTTCAAGCCGAACTCGAAGGCCGCGTCGGTCCCCATGAGTTCGAACAGCCCGTTGGTGAACATCCGCCGGAATAAACCCGCCTCGTTCTCATTCATAGTGTCCAAAAGACGAATCATCTCATCACCCGGAAGCTCCGCTTCATCCTTTATCATTGCAGACACATTACGCTCATGCTGATAATCATCCAGAACAAAATAGAAGACATAGTTCACAAGGGTAGTAACCACTTGCATTTTCTGCTCTTGTTCAAGCGGCGTCGATTCTACGCAAAGCAGCATACGGTTGGTGAACCGAATAATATCCGGTTCATGAGGAAGAGTCATCATCATGAGCTGCGTGGAGCAAGGATATCGGCCGAGTACACTCCGGACTGTTACCGCAAGTCCCCCCAATTGCTCCTTCCAATCCCCTTCTGAGTGGAATTGTTCCAAAATCATTTTCGATACTTGGTTGGCCAGACGCTGATAAAGATTCTGCTTGCTTTTGAAATACCAGTAGAGAGAAGGCGCTTGTATGCCCAGCCGATCGGCCAGTCGTCTCATACTAAATTTCTCGATACCTTCATCTCCCAATAACGCCCATGACGCTTCCAAGATTTTCTCCTCGGTGATCTGAGGCTGCTGCTTAGTCTTTTTCATGATTATCCGTCCTTTTATCTAACAGTGTAAGTTTTTACTTTACAGTTTAATACGTTCATGATATCATCTAACACTGTAAGACACAAACTTACACCGTTAGATAAACACAAACTATATAAGAAAGTAGTGATACACATGGAAGCAGAAAACCTCCATTATTTTGAGAAAGCACCCATCGCCAAAGCCGTAGCTCACTTCGCGATACCGATGATGCTTGGCTCGTCAATGAACGTCATTTATTCCATCTTAAATGCTTATTTCCTCGGCACCCTGCATAATACAGCCATGTTGACTGCACTCGCCTTAACCTTGCCGTTATTCGCCATTATTATGGCCTTAGGCAATCTGATCGGCATGGGTAGTGGTACCTTCATCTCCCGTTTGCTTGGCGAGAAGAAATATGATGATGTCAAGCATGTATCTTCATTCGCCTTTTACAGCAGCTTGGTTCTGGGTATTATCGTGATCGCTGTCGGTCTCCCCTTCATTGATCCCATTGTTCATAGTCTAGGATCATCGCCTGAATCTTTCGGATTCACGAAGGATTATGTTACGGTCATGCTTATAGGCTCGCCAGTCGTAGTCCTATTCTTCACACTGGAGAATATTGTACGTGCTGAAGGTGCAGCCATTACTTCGATGACCGGTATGATTCTCAGCGTTGTTGTTAATATTATTCTCGATGTGCTGGTCATTTTCGTCTTTCATGGTGGAGTAACTGGCGTTGCTACTGCTACCATTATCTCTAACTTGGTGGCAAGTGTGTTCTTCATTTTCTATATGAAAAATAAGAGCCAATTTTTAACTGTATCCTTTAGATGGTTCAAAGCTTCTAAGGAAATTCTAAGTAATGTATTCAAAATTGGCGTGCCTGTCTTTATTATGATGATCTTCTTGGGAGCCATGTCATTGATCTTTAACCGATTTCTTATCGAATATGGGGATCAGGCTGTAGCGGCTTACGGCATTTCATCCCGCTTATTGCAATTTCCTGAGTTTATCGTGATGGGCTTGTGCGAGGGAGTTGTGCCGCTTATTGCCTTTACTTTTACAGCGAATAAACTACGCATGAAGCAGACGATTGGATTCACACTCAAAACGATTATAACTTTAGCCGTCGTCTTCGGCATTCTTGTCTATTTAATTTCTGACAACTTAATTGGCCTATTCACGAATGATCCACAATTAATTCAAATGGGCAGCTATATTCTGCATGTAACATTCTTATCCTTGTTCATTACAGGAATGACCACATTGTTCACGGGAATTTTCCAAGCTACTGCGCAAGGAACCGCCGCATTTATTATGGCCATCATCCAAGGCATTACTTTGATCCCTGTCCTCTATATCGCCAATCACTTGTACGGCTTCCACGGGGTAGTATGGTCTATTGTTATTGCGGACACCGTTGCCTTCCTTGTGGGTGCTATCATGCTGTATGTGCTACGGAACAAATTACAGCCGGATATGGATAGTCTTGTACAATAAAAATTTTACGTTACAAAAAGGCAAGGCTATGCCCGATCAATAATATATATTTTGCCTTTATCTATGACCTGCTCACCGCGCTGTCTGCAGCCGCAAAACTAAGGACTTGTCCCTTTTGCTAAAATAATTTAGAAGTAATATCCTCTAAAATTTTGTTGACAAAACATATCGGAATAATTTACATTAAAGCAAGGAAATCTGTTATATTAAGGTAATTTAATACACCTGACTGGTTAACCAGAGGCATGCAGTTATACCCATTAAAGTGGGCTAACACAGTATGCCTCTTTTAGCTTTGCAAAAATTTATTTGGAGGTAATTACTATGAACATGCTCTTAAAGGAAAAGCGGAACGGTTCTCAAAAGCTTCATAAAAGGTGGCTTACACTCACGTTAAGCGTACTCGTTCTGGTATCCATTAGCTCCGTAACGGTGCAAAATGCTCACGCATCTTCTTCGGTGCTGGCGACCACAGATCAACAAAAGCTGGATGCACTGAGCGTTCAGGTCAATCAGATTAACCATTATCCTTTATTGAAGGCCCAAGCTAAGGCGGCGTACAAACAAGCTTACGGAGACGGTGGATCGGTGAGCACAGAAGCGGAAGGCCGTCTAGATAACGCAATCAATGAGCTTGCTTTCAGTGCAATTCAGAAAGCGGTCAACAATGATCCCTATTTCCCCAAAGTATATTGGTTAAACACCCCACCACGTAGTTGGCCTAATCTGAACGTACCCGGAGGACGGTATTCTTATGATAATCCGGACAATATTTACCGCACCATCCCCATTGATGGCTCGTCCAAATACATCATTCATGGTAAACGCACTTTTCCCGGGCCGACCGATGTAACGTTCTCCCTAATTAGCAACCCCAATTCGCAGCAGACCATTACCTATTTGACCGGCAGCGATCTAGTAGTGAATGCAGATGGAAGCTACACCATCACCGTAGATAGCAACCCGGCCAATGGTCGTATCAACCATATACAGTCTACGAGTGAGGCTGTGCAGTTATTTATCCGCAATAACCTTGGCAATTGGAATACCGAGACGCCTGATGCACTTACGGTAGAACGGCTACCGGACGGCAGTCAGCATACTCCTAAGAATCAGCTTGCCATTGCCGCCGATGCTTGGACAAATCTACAGGAATCAATCATCGATTATGGCATTGGTGCGTTAGGTTTAAAAACTCACACTAATCCTGTGAACACATTGTCCAGCCCGACCTCATCCTCTACACTAGGTACGCTGGTCACGCAAGCTAGCTCGTTCGGTCATTTCAGACTAGCGGATGACGAAGCGCTGGTCGCAAAGGTAGTAACTGGCGGCGCAGGTTATGTCGTGTTCCCCGTTACAGATCCTTGGATGGTGACTGTAGATCCTATTCATCATCAATCCAGTCTTAACAATATTCAGGCAACATCGAATGCCAATGGGAACTATACATTCGTAGTGTCAGTCAAAGACCCGGGCGTAGCCAACTGGATTGACCCTGTAGGACTGCATGAGGGAACCATCATGCTGCGTTGGCAGAACCTGCCCAATACTACGCCAGCAACAGGGGGGCCCTCCGTACAGACACAGGTGGTGAAGCTGGCTGACTTGAGTAAGGTGTTGCCGGCTGATACACGATACGTGACTTCGGCTCAGCGTAGCAAGCAGTTAGCAGACCGAGCAGCCGGTTATGCCCTTCGCTAACATAACAGGCCTCGTTCTCCACTAGAGACGTATCAACTTTACTATCGATGCTATGAACAAAATTCAAGGCCCAAGGATGTCCTCCTTGGGCCTTTATGTGATATGCACTACGCTTGTTAAGCTTGCGCACAGGCAATTCCGGCAATACAAAGGCTTCATGATGCTAGCAACCAACCCGAAGCGTCACCTTCCAGCTTCTATGATTCATTAATGTGCTATAATTACGGTAAATTTTTAGATAATATTACCAATAAAGCAATCGAAAAATTCTAACCAATATTATTGAAAAAGAGGCGAGACATTTGAGTACATATACTAAAGCTAATTGGGCGACTTCGGCGTTATTTACAATTGATATGCAGATTGATTTTACACTGCTGGATGCCCCCGCTCATATTCCTGGTACACAGGAAGTAATCCCACAGATTAGTAACCTGCTTCATGCTTATCGAAAAGCCAATCTTCCTATTATTCATGTCATCCGCTTCTACAAGGAGGACGGCTCTAATGCAGATATGTGCCGGAAAGAGGCTATTGAGCAGGGCAAGCGTATCGTCGTTCCATATTCCCAAGGATCGAATTTAGTTCCTGATCTTTTACCAGAAGGAGCTCCATGTCTCAATCCCGAGTTATTATTATCCGGTGAATTTCAACAGATAGGTCATCAGGAATGGGTCATGTACAAGCCAAGATGGGGAGCATTCTACCAAACCAACTTAGAGTCTTTCTTAAAGAAACAGACTATCGACACCGTTGTATTTTCAGGCTGTAATTTTCCCAACTGTCCTCGGACCAGCATATATGAAGCAAGTGAGCGAGACTTTCGGATTGTCATGGCTCAAGATGCAATATCGGGGGTATACGAGAAAGGGATTACCGAACTGTCTAATATCGGCGTCATCATCGAAAAGACATCAGATATTACAGACAAAGTGACTGCTGCTGGATTTAAATAGTTTATTTTTTGAGATTTCAAACTTAATCATTCCACTCATTAGCCATTTTTCTTAATTGCTGTAATACTTCGAGGGATGTTTCTATGTACATATTGTTTGTTGGATCATCTAGACGTAACTTGGCTTATTCAATAGACTTATGATAATTACCAATTTCTTTTGCATTCCCAAAGAATATTCTTTTACTTTTTATTCAAAACATCAAATAATTGCCCTTTAGAAGTTCCTCAATCAAGTATCCAGTACTTCAATGCTTCTATATTTCTTGATAATTGAATGTACATGCATTTTCCAATCCTCCTATTTCATTCTTTAGTTTAAAAAATCTTTTTTGTATCTAATGGCTAGATAGATTCCTGAAGCCAAGAATGCAAGAGAATATTTAAATAAAAAGAAAATCTGCCACATATATTCTTTCGGCAAAATCACGTCGCACAAAACTACTGCACATAACATAATGAGGATACTTCTTAAAGATATTTGACTTGTTCTTTCGTCAGCCTCACCCATTTTTTTCGAAATACGTATGTCAGAATTCCTCCGAATAAAAGCAATACAATACCGATACCAATAAGCATATTCCAATTACTAGTTGATTTATCTGCCCAGGTTTTTAAGGGATAAAAGATTGTAGTTGATATTTCTGATAATGAATTAATTTTCACTTCATTCCTCTCCTTTCACATAAGTAAAGATATCGTTAACATCGACATTAAAAAATCCTGAAATTCGAAAAGCTAGCAACAGAGTCGGAACATAATTTCCTTTTTCCATTACAAAGATGGTCTGTTTGGAAACCCCGACTTTCTCTGCTAATTCTTGCTGAGACATTCTGGCAAGTACACGATATTCATAAACTTTATTTGATATTGAGTCACCAAAATTTTGCTTCATGACCGTCACCTCTTAACTCAAATTATATAATTTGTTTTTATAAAAGTAAATTAAACTTATACAAACATAAAAATAACCTTTATTTTTGGCTTAGATTACTTGTGTTTCTGACCTCGGACCAGCATATATGAAGCAAGTGAGCGGGACTTTCGAGTTGTCATTACTTGCTCGCATCTTTGACGAATACGTCACGTTTTTCATCCATTCGGTTTTGAAGAGTCCAGAATAGCAATTGAGTGAAGTTGCCTTTTGTTTCTACAAGTGTAATCAGATAGCTAATTTTAATTTTGTCTATTTCTCCGTTTATCTCGAATTGTATGGCTGGCTTTCCATCGACTTGATTTTCTTGGGTTCTGTTATGGTGGTAGAGGTCAGTTGCATTTTTCTACTTTTTCACTAGACCTCTAACCTTTTTACAATAAAGTGTGGACAATAAAGCCAATCCTTGCATGGGTACGTCTAATAGATATCTGAACTAAAAGAGGGTGAGGAAAATCGAAAATATCGTACACAAAGCACAATCAGGTGATCACCATGCTTATATCATTCTATTTGAACAATATGAGCAGCAACTGTACCGAACAGCCTTCGTATACGTGAACAATGAACAGGATGCTTTGGATGTTATTCAGGAAACGGCTTATCGCTCATTCAAGCTAATTGCGACTCTCAGGGAACCTAAATACTTTAAAACATGGTTGATTCGAATTTGCATCACTTGTGCAATGGATCTGCTTCGGCAACGGAGAAAAGCCATTCTTCTTACGCCTGAACACTTGGATTTCGCTGTCAGTAATGAGGATTACGATGTGCCGCTTTCGATTTCATTACAACAACTAATTGAACAATTAGATGACGATGAACGAAGCGTAATTGTACTGCGATTTTATCATGATTTCACGATCAAGGAGATTACCGAAGTCCTGCAAATCCCACTCGGTACTGGCAAAACCATTTTATACCGCGCCTTGCACAAGCTGAGGAAAGTGGTTAAGGAGGAATCTGTATATGAACAATAATATAAAAAAAGCAATGGAGGACATTCCTATTCCAGCAATGCTTCATGAAAGAGGTTTAATGGGTATCCACCAAGCGAAGGAAGAATGGGACACTGCATTAACGGTTCCATTGAGAAGCAAGCGGATCATGCACCGAATTGTTGTTGCTTCTATAGTTGGTGTACTCTCCATAAGCGCAACTGTAATGGGTCCGAATATTTCAGCTGCCATTCAAAAAGCACTGCAATTCGTTCCTGGGTTAGGCATAGTTCAGAAATTAGACCACAGCAAAGATTCTTATATGCTAACAGAACCCATTGATATTAAATTTTCCAATCAGACCGGTATCGTCACTGCTATGTTGGTTCAGAAGAAATCAGCTACAATTGAAATGGACGTAACTAAGAAAAATATTACTCCGATTAAAATCATCAACGAAGCTGGTAAAGTATATGAAAGCTCACATATTTCCACCTATGGTGGTGATGACTTTTCCACTTCACATGTCATTTATGATTTCAATGGTCCTGTTGATATTAAAGATCATGCGAAGTTATTTTTTACAGACAGTCCTCAAGAAGTCGTTACTATTCCGCTAAGTAAGGTCAGTAGTATGGAAAGCTTAGACGCAATCGGAGAAACCAAGAAAATTCAAAATCTAGCGATTACCGCTATTCCCACCCCTTCAGGTCATAAAGGCAGAATATTTTTGAATACAGAAGACTCAAATGCATTCAGATATGATGAAAGCTTTGCTGAGAAGGGCGATCTTATATTGAATGACAATCTCAGTATTACAGATGAATTGGGTCATGATTATTCAATTGAAAACAAGGGTATATCATGGCCTTTTAAAGATTTTTATTTCTACTTGGGAAGCTCGGAAGTTAAGCAATACACGTTAACCATCCCTCAATTAATGAGTGTCGGTCATGAGGAAGTTAACGTATCGATCAACATTCCGGACGGAACAGAAGGTCTATTAAATCAATCCTTCAACATAGCTGGTTTTTCCGTAAATCTAACTCATTTCAAAAAAATTAAATCGCCACAAAACGAAGACCTGATAGAGATATCAGTAGAGATGCCAAGTACGCAACAACAAAATCGTTCTTTAAAGAATTTCGATGTCTCCAATGCCACCAGACTTGAACAAGGGAGGTCAACGGATGATACAACTGGCGTACTGACTTCTTTTACGCTTCACTATAATTCTAATGTATTAAAGAAACTGGATGTTACTGTATCCAGACCAATTATTGATATAAAGGGGCCATGGATATTTAATCTAGCAGCAGATAAATTTAAGAGCAAGCAGTTCACCGAACATAAATAAACACAGATTCTCTAATCTGAATGAATGATCGTAGGCAACTGCATCGAAATGACACGCTTAATTTTTCTAATGAAGAAGCCGAGTGCCTAGAAAAGAGAGCAACGGAAATGGATGGCACTCCGTGTTGCTCTCTTTTGCACGAACAACTTTCTTACAAAGGGGCTTGATAAAAGCCTCTTTAACACCTTTAAAAATTTCATTAATGCTTTCTTCTAACCTTCTTAAATATCAATAAAGCTATCGCTAAAACAACTACACTTCCTCCAATAAAAATTCCCGTGTCATAATCTTTATTTGAAATCTCATTCATCTCGCCTTCAAGATTTACCTCTTTATCAACCTCTTTCCCCTGACCTAGTAATTTCAAGCCTTCCCCTGCATTTGATAATCCCGCAGTATGACTACAATAGCTTGTATATAGATCGCCCTCTTTACTTTTATAAGTGTAACTAAGATATACTTTGCCTTTCTCAAACTTAAATCCACAGGATTCCTCTTGACCAGAATCGTACACAATTACCTGTGATTGATTTACACCTTTCCAAGTTTCTTGGACCTCCAGCAAATTTGCATCTCTATATTCAATGGCTCCAACTATTCCTTTTTGTTGACGTTCCTGTTTGCTGTTCAACACTTTTCCTACAAATATAGCTTCAGCACTTTGTATGGCTTCGTGTGGTTCTTGTCTCGCACAACTGCATGCATAGGCTTTTTCTGAGAATATTATTGTAAGATTGCTAATAAAAAAAATGGCTAACACCAAAATATATACATGCTTTTTCATCCCTACTACCGCCTTCACCTTGTTCTTGTTACATGGTGTCCGTTATTAGTTGAAATTGTTCATCTTAATGGAATTACAGAAGAGTGAGTATGTATGCTTACAACTTATAAACGTCTACTACAGTATAAAGTTGTATCAGTCTGCTCTTCGTTTGAAAATATGCTTATTTAATTGAATTTCTTATTTATAATAGATGCCTGATTTTCGGCTACGGAAGTTTTAGGCACAGGATATAATAAGCTTATTCTGAGTTTGAAGGTGCCCCTATGATTGATAACCATGAACGCAAGGCCGAATATTATCAAGCACTTGTTGAGAAAAGATCCGATTACGAAGGGGTCTTCTATGTCGGTGTCACGTCCACTGGCGTATTCTGTCGACCCACTTGTCCAGCGAGGAAACCAAAGTACACAAACTGCGAATTCTACGAGACAGCGCAGCAGGCACTTCTAGCTTCCTTTCGGCCCTGTCAGCGCTGCCGGCCCTTGTCGCATCCGAATCAAGTCTCGGATATCGTCCGGCTCCTCGTCGAGGCGGTTGAACAGAACCCGGAAAAGCGCTGGAAAGGGCAAGACTTTAGGGCTTTGTCTATCGACGAATCTACTGCACGCCGTCAATTTAAAAAGCGCTTTGGTATGACTTTTGTGGAATATGCAAGGGCACGCCGAATGGGACTAGCCTTGAAGAGCATCCGAACGGGGGAAAAAATGATCAACACACAATTAGCTTCTGGTTATGAATCCAGTAGTGGTTTTAGAGACGCATTTTCTCGCATTATGGGTGCACCTCCTACACGTCTGGACGATACCCGCATTCTCAAAGCAGCGTGGCTGGATACGCAGCTTGGCCCTATGGTAGCCATTGCGGATGAAAGCGAGCTGTATCTTTTGGAGTTCGTAGATCGCAGAGGACTAGAACGCGAAGTTGAGCGGCTAAGGAACAAAATGAAAGCGGCAATTATTCCCGGACAGACCGCGCCTATTCAGTCCATCGAAAGAGAACTCACACAATATTTCGAAGGTACATTGACAGAATGGAGGACTCCATTACATCTACTCGGTTCGCCTTTTCAGCAAAAAGTATGGAATCAATTAATGCAAATTCCAGCGGGAGAAGCCCGTTCCTACGCCGATATCGCCTTGTCTCTTGGACAACCGACAGCTTATCGGGCAGTGGCGCAAGCGAACGGCGCAAATCAATTAGCGATCATAATTCCGTGTCACCGTGTGATCAATTCGAGTGGCGAGCTTGGGGGATATGGGGGAGGCATTGCACGCAAAGCATGGCTTCTGAATCATGAGAAGAGAGGGATAGTGGAAAAATAACAAACATAAAAAAAAGACCCTTATAGGGTCTCTCATTATTTCAGCGTAGAATACAGCATTTATACAGTATCTTTGATATCGTCGAAATTCTGCAACAGACGTAGCTCCAGACCTTTTTCGTTGGTTATAAGTTCTTGCATAATCGGAATGGTCATATCGGTATGAGGATTGTATTTCAGACCCCAATGCATAATGGAAAAAATGACTGGGAATAACTCAAGTGCCTTTTGTGTAGGTCGGTACATCGTTTGCGCGCGGTTTGATTCTCCTTCTGTCCTGATGAGCAGACCAGAATCAACAAGGGTTTGGAGCCTTGCACTCAATATATTAGTTGAGATATGCTCGACTGAACCAAGAAACTCACGGTAATACCGCTTGTTATGGATAAGGACATCACGAAGTATGACCAGACTCCATGGATCTCCCCAAATGTCGAGCGCATATACGATTGGACAGACTGTAGAAGTTCGCTTTTTCATTAGAGAATTATACAATGCGTGCTTGCATTTTACAAGTTTGTACTTGTTATATGCAAGTACGTGTTTTATACTCTTTGGGTATTCATCAATTAATGAAGGGAGCTAACTTGTATGAATGAAAGTTACAGTACTTCTTTTAAAGTAGTCCAAAGTCCCGAGGAAGTTTTTGCTGCTATCAATAACGTTCGGGGATGGTGGTCAGAAGAAATTGAGGGCAATACTGACGAACTTGGGCTATTTAAGTATCACTATCAAGATATTCACCACTGCACGATCGAAATTACCGAGTTAATTCTAGGTCAGAAGGTTGTCTGGCACATTACAGATAACTATTTTAACTTTGTAAAGGATAAGAGTGAGTGGAAAGATACCAACATTGTGTTCGAGATTGACAAGAAAGACGACGCAACTGAAGTTAGATTTAGTCACTTAGGCCTCGTTCCTGCATATGAGTGCTACGAGATCTGTTCGGACTCCTGGGGCAATTACATAAATGGTAGCCTTCACGATTTGATAAGTAACGGTAAAGGCCAACCCAACCAAAGCGAGCGAATCGCAAAAAAACAGGGCATAAAAAACAATAATTAAAAATATTTTTATCTCTTTTGATAAAGTAAATAAAGTAAACCTCGCAACTAGATGTACCTTTCCAGCGATTCATTCCTTATTTCCTACCGGTGTAGCGGTGATTTAGAGAAAAATATTTTCAAAAAAGAGTTCACCAATCCCGATTCTAAACATATCTTGATAAAAAGACTAAAAGGGGGACAACACAATTTATCTACTCTGGGTGTTAATCGTTGGTGGATTGATTGGCTGGATAAGTGGCAACTTGATTGGTAAGGATATTCCAGGAGGCGTGCTAGGCAATGTGATTGCAGGCTTTATTGGTTCGTGGCTAGGTGTAGAGCTGCTGGGTGCGAGGGGACCAGTCATAGGTGGATTTCATATCATTCCGGCTATTGTTGGATCAATTATCGCCTTACTGATCTTTTTTGCACTGGCCCGTGGCGGTGCTTTTGGAAGACGTTAACCATCGCAAGGAAAAAGTAAGGGTTCCAAGTCGGAATCCTTATTTTTAATGGATAAGAAAATAAATTGTTTATCGAGTTTGGATCGATTATTAATCCTTTTTAACGGATAGTTGCTAAAGAAGTAAATCGAAGGAATTTCATGAGTGACCAAAAGCCCAACTGAACCGATGCTCTACCGGTTTGCTTGGGCTTTTTTTGAGGAATACATTCCCCGTTATTCTGCACATCTATAATCAACATACCTACTACCATCAATCTGCGCCGCAAGCGCAGCTCACACTCAGTACAGCCATGTCAGTTTTTGTTCATCTACTCACCAATCTGTAGGTTCGATTGAATTCAAGTGGGGAGATTGAAATTTCTTAGAATCATAACCTACAATGTAAGTTCCTCCAAGCTTAACAGAAGCGATCAGATTTTTTGGAACAGATATTGTCGTAATGCGCTTGGCATCATTTATAACCGTAATCTTATTACCTATAATCTTTATAATTTTAGCATGTTCTATTACGGAAGATCCTGAATGATTATAAAAAAATAGGGATATAAGAATAACTACGAACAGTAAACTACTAATAAGTACCCACTTTATTATATTAGATGTAATGTATAACACCTCTGATTCAAAATTTGTTAAATTCTGTACTAACATATATTTTATAACATATTTTAATAGAAGAGAATGTTGAATTTGAAAAAGTAAGATGAAAAGGATGAAGTAGTATGGCTATAATTGCAATTATAACAATAGTAATTTTATTACCTGTTAACACTATCTATGCTGAAAAAATGTAAATTGACACAAGTACTAAAACAGTCTTACTAAGCAACAAATTCCCTCTTCCACGCTTCAGAAGACCACTCCTTTTGCCCTCTCCGAAACGAAACAGCACAGGCAGTCGCCCTACTTATGAGATGGATCACCATAACATCTATAGAGCACAATCCTAATTAATTTTTTGAGGTAAGCAGCAAAAAAGAGCTCATCCTACGATGAGCTCTTTTGGTCTATAATATCAGGACGATTCGGAGCTTAAATCCCTATCCTATAAAACTCATAGATTCAGCACTCAAGTAAAAAGCGATACTGGTCTACGTCATCTTGCGTGCTACCGCATACCGCAATATCCTGACGGGAGTATATAACATATTTCCACTCTCAGCAGGTCGTGATACAAAGATTTCATCGCTCCTTCGCAAAGAAGAGGCTCTATGGCTGTTCGGTTTACAGTAGCGTCTTTTGGTGTTCGTATAGATCGGGGCGGCGGTCGTAGAGCGGTGCTACCGCTCCGCGTTCACGATTTTCTCTAAGCCTATGGAAGTCAAGTTCGGCCATTACCGTCCTGTTTTCGTTCGTTTCACCGACCTGCAAGATGCCATCTGCGGCGAAAGGTACATCGCAAGGCGTGAATATGCCCGCTTGGCAAAAGCCCATGTCTACCTGCGGACGATCCTCGGACAAGGATCCGACAAGACCGCTCAATACGACGAACAGCTGATTCTCGATCGCCCTAGCTTGGGCGCAGTGCCGCACGCGATGGTACCCGAAGGAACTATCGGTATAGGAAGGGCATAGAATCAGTTCTGCGCCACGAAGCGCTGCTGATCTTGCCAGCTCCGGAAACTCAATGTCGTAACAGGTCAAGATCGCCATTTTGCCCCATTCCGTGTCGAATACATTAAGATCGTCACCTGCGACCAGTGGCCAGCGAATCTGCTCCTCCGGTGTAAGATGCACCTTGCTCTGCGTCTCCACCCGTCCGTCTGATAAGAAGAGGAACGCTTTGTTAGAATATTTGCCCTCTTTCTCTAAGCAAATATGCGTCCCTGCTAGTATAGCAATATCGCATTCACGGCTTAACGCTCCGAAGAATTCAATATATTTTGCCGTCATATTGTTCAGAAAATAACACGCTTCATCGTGCATCATCGATGGCTCTAAGCTTAGCAAGTGAGCCGTCATGTATTCCGGGAATACAATCATGGAGGCGCCCTGCTCGGCAGCCTCCCGAACCTTCATATCGATTCCACTCCAGAACTCGTTTTCGGTAAGGATGTCCGTGAGACCGTATTGCGTAGTTGCTATCGTTAATTTTTTCATATTCACCTCTAGTATGTTTTAAGTACGAATTTGTAAGGAGTAGATGTCCGTCCGGCGATCCTTGAATGACAAGGCATCATTGGATTTACGGTACCTTTCAAGCGTTTCCATGTCGACCTCAGCCATGATAACGGTCTCCGTATTCTCACTGCACTCCCCTGCGATGCCGTCGCGAGAGAAGGAGAAATCAGCCGGCGTATAGATACCGGATTGGGCGTACTGAACGTCTATGTTATCTACATGGGTTAGATTTCCTACCGTTCCCGCGGTTACAATGAACATTTGGTTCTCAACTGCTCTGGCTTGTGCGCAGTACTTCACTCTCAGGAAGGTCTGGCGATCTTCTGCACAGAAAGGAACGAATATAATCTGCGCTCCCTCTTCCGCCACGATACGGGATAATTCCGGATACTCGATGTCACTGCTGAGTTGAATTGAGATTTTACCGCAATCCGTGTCGAACACCCCGAGTGAGTTCCCCCCGTTGATGCCCCACCACTTCCGCTCGTTCGGAGAGATATGTAGCTTGTATTGCTGTTCAATGGAGCCGTCCCGGCGGAACAAGTGAGCCACATTGTAAATTCGGTTGTTGTTCTCAACAAAATGGGAACCACCTACGATATTTACGTTGTATTTAACCGCGAGTTCGGAGAATAACTCAACATAGTGGGTCGTATAAGTCGTAAGCTTTCGGACAGCCAAGCTCGGAGACCGTTCATCCAAGAAGGAAAGCAACTGCATCGTGAAGTTCTCCGGGAACACGGCAAAATCGGACTTATAATCCGAAGCCACGTCCACGTAATGCTCACACTGATTCGCAAATTCCTCGAAAGAATCGATTTTTTTCATCATATATTGGACCACGCAAATACGGACGGGAAATGACATTTTATACAGCGTCTTGTTGATGCTCGGCTTGTATTCAATATTATTCCACTCTAAGAGGGCCGCGAAATTCTCGGAATCGGCATCATCGGACAAATAATTGGAAATAATTCTTTTCAGCGTAAATCCGTTCATCATCTGAAAAGTCAGCACTGGATCGTAGATATTCTGCTGCAACACTTCTTCCGCATATGCTCTTGGTGATAGCTGATCAGAATAATTGTGATAGCCGGGTATGCGTCCCCCTACGATAATACTTTTGAGATTAAGCTGCTCCGCCAGTCGTTTCCTTGCCTCGTATAGCCTTCTGCCGATCTTCATGCGACGGAAATTGGGATGCACCATCACTTCCATCCCATAAAGGTTCCCGCCCCGAGGATTATGATTGCGAATATAACCCTTATCCGTGATTTCAGAATACGTATGCTGCTCCAAATATTCGTCAAAATTCACGATCAGGCTTGAACAGGAGCCGATAATTTCACCGTCAAGCTCGACACACATTTGACCATCGGGAAACGTACGCACGTGACTTTCCAGTTGATCCAGCTTCCAAGGACTCATGTTCGGAAAACAAATATTTTGCAGCGCGATAATATTATCGAAATCTTCGCGTTCAATGTTGCGGATAATAATTTTCTTTTCAAATTGCGAAATTTGATCGGTTGTCATAGAAATAAGACCCCTTTATTAAATGTGTTTAAATATTCATATATACTAACATATACTTATTACCTCTAATAATCCGCTGAAGAATCAAACAGTTAAGGTTAATTTTCGATATATTTATTATCTAGTTCGAATTAAATCTCATGTTTCCTGAGAATTCAGAATTCTCTGTTATTATTATCCGCTGAATTTAAACATAATCCTCATCAGGATCGGGTCATATACAAGCCAAATAGGGGAGCATTCTACCAAACAAACTTAGCATCTTTCTTGCTCGCTGAAGGGGAGATTACGTCCTTTTGGGGGGATTCCCTCAATTAACCTCATTGTTTCATGATTTTTTTATAGATTTAGTATATATCATTATGAAACCCCTTGTGTCCTTGTTTGGACTAGATAATGCTAAAATGAGCAAGAATTTAAGTTGTTTTTATATTGTTACTAGATCTGAAATTATTTTGCTCAAAGGAATTAATTCTGTAGATCACAGCCACTCTTCCTTATTAAAGCTTCTCAACCAATTTTTGAATCTTTGAGTGAGAAATTAAATATACATTACCGATTATGTCTATTTTGCCGTCCTTTACACGCATCGTGCTCTCCTGTTCTGTCGCATAAACATCAATCTTTTCAGACAAGGGGAACAGGTAGCCTTGAACTAGCGCCCCGTAGTCGAGTTTAGAATGAGTTTCGTAGGCAAAATCATCAAAGCCTATACCATTATAAATAGTAGTGGTTTCGACTTTATAGCCATTGTTTTTCGAGCATAACCATTTTGCAGCCATGTTTATCGCACCCGCGCTGGCACCAATCACCACGGTTTTACTGTTTTTAATTGCATCCGCTATTTCATATTCAGCCAAAAAATTGTTCTGCAAAATAGGGTTTCCACCGCATAAAAAAATGACAGAAGCGTTTTGAATTAATCGCTGGGCTTCTTCTTTCTGCATGCGGAGATCAATTAAGTGATATTCATCAAAAATAATGTTAGCCTGATTACACCAGATCCTTTCAGGAACATCATCAATGTTGAGCTGCTCACCCTTAAAGCCAGACGGTTGAGCGCTAATCATAACAAGCGATTTTCTGTCTGTTATATCCTCATGTAACCATTTGACCAGCTTCTCTGGGAATAAATCATTAAACCAACTTAAATAGTAGCGAGTATTCAAGCTTAATTACCTCCATATGTACTAGTTACATTTATCCATTCTTAACGATAAAACATATTTTGCACGCTAGAAAGATGAAAGGTTATTTAGCCCTTTCGCTTATACTCCTTGTACACTTTTCATAGAAACAACTCGGCATTACCATAACATGAAATTCTTAGTATATGAATTATATTTCCATGTTCGTCTGCCCGTTAGCTTAATAATGCGATTAAGCGCCGCTGAAAATGTGTCACCTTTTGTCCGCTTCTCAAAAAGGTGCATTGCTTAACTATACCCCTGGTGGTTGTTCATCTAATAATTCATACCCATAAATGGGCAAGTATATTTAAATAGCTATTTCAGATCTCCAAACTACATAAATTTTACACTTCTTTTCGATCCAAGTGATTTGATTACAATTCATCATAAAAGAATCACCGTAAACGTTGGAAAGAAACAACAAAAAAAGCATCAGGGACAATGAATTTTTCTTTGGCGCTTCCATTAACGATGACTTTGTGCTTACTTATGATACGGCTCACCGCGATAGCTGAAGCGGCATGTTTTTGAAACTGCCGTAGAATTCTTAAGTGTTACAACCATCTTTTGTGGCTCCCCTTTCGTGGGAGTTTCCATGCATCAAACTCTTCATGGATTGTATCCATGAAGAGTTCAATACATAGGATTCCTTCTATAGATGTGTCCAATTTATACTAATGGATGTGGTACATAAAGTTCTTCTAAACTGGTAATTTCTTCAGGTGTCAATCTAACCGACAACGCCGCAACGGCATCTTCGAGATGGCTGGTCTTGGTCGAACCGATAATTGGGGCGGTAATCTCTTCTTTTTGCAGCAACCATGCAAGAGCAACTTGTGCGCGTGGAATTCCTTGGTTAGCAGCGACTTCCGCAACTCTCTCTGCTACTTTACGATCAGCTTCTTCCGTTTTAATAAACAACGCTTTAGCTATCTGGTCATTCTCGGATCGTGAGGTCTGTTCATTCCAATCCCTAGTTAACCGGCCCGCAGCCAAAGGCAGGTATGGAGTGATGCCAACTCCCTCGTCTCTGCAAAGGGGGAGCATTTCTCTTTCTTCTTCCCGGTAGAGCAGGTTTAATCTATTCTCCATAGAGACGAACCGTGTCCAACCGTTGCGCTCTGCAACATGCTGAGCTTTCGCAAACTGCCATGCCAGCATGGAAGATGCTCCGAGGTATCTGACCTTGCCCGCCTTAACTAAATCGTGAAGAGCCTCCATCGTTTCTTCAATCGGCGTATTTGGATCCCACCGATGGATCTGGTACACATCGACGTAGTCTGTTCCGAGTCGTCTTAGACTGTTATCAATTTCGGTCATGATGGCCCTGCGGGAAAGTCCCATAGCATTCGGACCTTTGCGCATCGGAACAAATACCTTTGTAGCTATGACGACTTCGTCACGATGAGCGAAGTCCTTTAAGGCACGCCCGAGGATTTCTTCGCTTGTTCCGTCGGAATACATGTTGGCGGTACTGAAAAAGTTGATGCCCAATTCGAGTGCCCTCTTAATAATCAGTCTGCTTTGCTCCTCATCCAGAGACCATGGAGTATTGCCGCGTTCAGGTACACCGAAACTCATGGTTCCAAGGCTTAACTTTGAAACCTCTAGCCCGCTGCGTCCAAGCTTCACATATTCCATTTAATAACACACTCCTTATATATTTGTTAGGGAAGGCGTTACGCCTTTAGGTTTCGTAGATCTCTCGGTGGTATGTCGCTCGTGATTACATTACCAAGTAAGCTGACGTCTCTCGTTTGAAAATGTGCCCGTCGGACCGTCCTCGTCGAGGAGCGCAAAAGGCGCACGGGATGTTTGAAGCCGTTTCCTTTGTTGACCCCAGTGATCAAGGCGACGGGTATATGCATTTTCCCTTTCCTTCCTTGCATCATCTGCAGACCCACTAAATACCATTTTAGTTGATATATCAACCTCAGAAAAATGCCACTCCTTTAAGTTGACACATCAACCTATGAGTACATAGTAACACCTTGTGGTTGATGCGTCAACCATGATATTATATTCGTATGGATATAAACGAACTTAACGAAGATGAAATGCGGATATGGAATATGTGGAAAGGCTCCTTTAAACGAATCTTCGGTTGCGTTGTAAAAGAAATGTCTGAACACACAGGACTCTCAGAGGGTGATTTTGGAGTATTAGACAGGTTAGTCCAATATGGCAATGGTAAGCTTCGCCAACAGGAATTAGCTGACTCGATGGACTGGGATAAGAGCCGACTATCACATCATCTAACGCGGATGGAAAAACGAGGTCTAGTTCTGAGGAAACCTCTAGACACAGATCGTGGTGTTCAAGTCATCATTACTTCCGCCGGAAGGTCAGCCTTAGACGAAGCCCTCCCCATAGTCTCAAAGGCAATACGCAAGCATTTTTTAAATCTATTAACCGATCAAGACATTGAGTCGATTACTACATTGGCGGAAAGAACAACAAAATCCTGATTGCTGTTCTTGATGTAAGGAACCGGCCCCTTCCGCCAAAATAGCGGAGGGGGCATTTTCTTTCTTATCGGCAGAGGGAAGATTCTCCGCAGGCATCCTTGTCATATGTTCCCCTTCCCGATCCACCACGTGCTTGAACCCCGTTCTGACTATAATCCAAGTTTTTATCACTAAGACTCACCAACCCAAAATGAAAGAAACTTGCCCCTACTTATGATACGGTTCACCCTAAAGATGAACGTGCAGATCAGTAAGAAAAAGGGACTACACTGGTAGCAGCAGTTACCGATATTGATACTAAGCAAGAATTTAAAATCGATAATACCAAAGTTAAAGCACAGGCTCCTATTGTTTGGGGACTGGGTGAGATTTTAGGACAGGCGCTTGTCGCCTACCTGACGAGAATCGTCGCTGTATCTTTTGCATAGCTACTACGATTTCCGATACTCTTAAAATAAATCCCCTAACTACTATGAAGCTTAAATCGAATATGCTTTAAAATGAAATAGCAATTGGAAACCCGATTGACGAAGATACTGCTATAATCGGGCTGGCGGTGGTCAGGACGTATGGAGTAAAAACCAAATTAAAGCCTTGAGCTTAGCCAATAATTTTGGCACTCCTGTTAGGCCAGAATTACACGGAACAGACGATGAATTTGGTCGAGTATACTATAATCATTATCATCAACAAACTGTAAAGGTAATGAAAGTAAGCGCGGTAATGTTCGTCTTTTCCTCTCTTATTAAAGTACTCTCCCTATATAAGACCCAATACTTATGTGTTGTGCTTCTCTATTATCATGGAGGTTAATATGATTAAAATTATGGACGCCTGTATCCTGTTCAATTATCAAGTAGAAAAAGTGCATAATGAATTTAACGATAACTTAGTTTTTATAAAACCTTCTGACTACTCAGAGCGCGGTGAATTTGGATATAAAGCCGTATTGGTTGTTAATATTAAATCGATGGATACTATGCAATATATCCTACCGAGTAACACTAAAATAATAAACTCAACAAATTCTAAGAATACGTTTTATTATGCTCAATTAGAATTAGGGGATAATAAATCATGCGTCAATGTTTGGTTAAGGAAACTTGATTTGGAAACTATGAAAGATACATATTTGGGCGCTATTGAAATTGATATTAAAGATCAAGATGAGCCGCTTAATTATGTAGCCTTGAATAGTAAAATTGTAGGGATTAACGAAAGATACTGCTTATTTTTTGCACCTTGTGAAAAGCTTCAGTACGGACCAAGTTATTTTTCTAAGTGTCTGCTAATTGACTCTTTTGAAAATAAAATTATAACTGTAAAAGACGGGTTTATAAACGGAGATAGCCTTTTAAAACTGCAAGATATATGGGTAGTTAATGATACCAAGAATATAATTATAAAAACAGGTAGAATTCAAATATTTGAAAAGAGAGAATTTTGGGATAAGAGTATTGAAAATGGTGAAATTCCAAGTTATTTTGATCAAAATGAAAGCTTGGTTTTTGTAAGTACAGAATTGTTTATTGATAGGATTAAACGTAACGAGGAACTGACGGGTATTTTGGATAGCTCTGATTATACTAGCGCTATTTCATTTTGTGGTTGGGACGGTTATAAGCTTACCTTTATGAAGCATCATTTCAAAGAAGGTAAAAATGTTATTATTACGTATAAGTTAGACTCCGAGATGTTCGAAAGAAAAGAAATTGAAGACTCTTGCGAGATCGTATGTACCACTGATAAGTACTTCGTAGTACAACCAGTGAACGACGAGAATATTAGGTTTAGCGTCCGAGATTTAACTAGTAATACGGTAGTGCAAATTAATGGTTACGGGATTATAGCCTTAGACGAGGATAAAATAATTACGCATAACTTTAATAAAAATTTTGAGCACGTTGTTTGCCTAAGTAATGTTCATACTGGAGAGCTAATCAAAGAATTTAAAACTCCTAATTTTGATTATGACTTGGAGAAAGACCTATTAACTATCTATTGAAAGACTATAATATAGGCTAAATCATCGCTTTAATATGTAAGTTTGTCGATCACTTAGGGCAGGTTTACTTTTAGAATAAAGCAATCCTTCCTATGATCGGAAGGATTGCTTACCGCTAATTATTCTTCTCTTCATATCTACGGAAATATGCGATAATTCCGCTTGGGGCGGTACTGTCCGGGTTACGAGTTTTTGGTTTATTTTAGCCACGATAGCCTTTAAGATACGGTCTTTAGACAGTACCTGCTTTAGCCGCTTCATGACCTCCGTTTCGGCTGTATCCTTCCGAATACTATTGGAAAAACAGACGCTACTGCCTTTACTTAGAAAGACTCCATACACATAATATAAGCGATTCACGTTTTCGCCACTCTTCGTTTTACCCCTGAAGAATGAAGCCCATAGAATAAGTAATTTTTAGCCAGTACGGTTGTCTTATATCCCATACTTACTCCATTTCTTTCCGCAAAATTATAGAAACCTCTTCTTTTCTCATTTCGTTAATTTGATCAATTAGTGATGCTTTGGAATCTGCATCCTTTTTTAACATCTCCCAATCCACACTGGTTCCACCTTTCTTTTATACGGTTGATTGCAAAATGCAATACTTCAATATCAATTAGCTGACAAGAGCGCCTTCGTCTTTCTTACGTTTTTCTACTTCCTCAGCAGCACTTTTCTTTGAAATTAGTTCCGAAAACAATTCGTCATATTCTTCCACTTGACTTATCTGAAGGAACCCAACATCGAGTGCAGCCTTTTCTTCACGGTTAATTATTTTTTCAAACAAATTTTCTACTTTTCTATATGCTTCAGTATACTCATCCGAAACAGAGTCTTCACCGTCATTTTCACGTAATAGCTCGTATATAACTTTTGTTTTCTTATCATTTGATACATCGCCAATACCGATAGCATTTTCAAAATTCGATATTGAACAAAAAACCCTTATATTTTCATTCGCTTTTAGAGCAAATATGTTTTTGCAGTTTGTTAGTTGTGCTTTTAATGTAGTTGAGGAGTGCTTATCATGGTTATCTACATCGTGTAATACAACATAATGAGAATTAAACTGATTAAGAACTTTCATTAACGTTGCAATTGTCGCTTTCCCTCTGGCACGTATTATATGAACGTTATAATTTTTTTGCTTAGCAAAATGTTTAAAGGCAATATACTCAGTATCCCCTTCAACAATGACTACTTTATTTGCAAAGAAAAATTCATTCACGTATGAATCAACATAATTTAATACCTTCATGTTTTTAATATCATTCTTACCAAACTGCTCACTGACTGATTTGAATAATTCAATAGCTTCTTTTTCACCAATCCGAAAGACTTGTATAGACGTATGCTTTTCAGATAAGTCTATCAGTATTGGGGAATGCGTCGAAATCATTAATGGCATTTTTCGACCTATTTTGTATAGTGACCGACTTAATGCTCGTACAGCTTCGGGGTGAAGAAAAGCCTCTGGTTCATCTATTAGTAGCAATTTGTTTTCATCTTCACCCATAAGTTTTTTCTCAATCATATTCTGAATGAGGTATATTAAACTCATTCTTTGTAATCCCGTACCTTGATTAGATAATGGCATCCCTGTTTGCTTACTACTATCAATATGGACGCTTGAACTAGTTGATTTTAGTATATCTGATGCTGAAAAACCTACACTTTCCCCGCCAGTAACATTTAATGATAAATGCTCGTTTGAGAAAAGCATTTGTAAATTTTGTGAAACATCGCTACTAACATTTTGAAGTATCTTGTCTGTATTTATTTTAATTTTTCTCAGAAATTGTGGGTAAGACTCCCGTAGTCGAGAATATTCTTGAGCTAGTAAGTAAAGTTCTCTTTCCTTTTCTGTGTCACCCTCAAATCTTTCAAGCTTTTGTAAGTCACCTTTTAATATCTCGGAGTATATATTTTGAATCAATGCATTGATGTCGTCAGGTAACATAGATGGAGTTATGTAAAAGGGCTGATTGCTCAGGATTTTGTCCAGTTTTTCCTTCAATTCATGTCTAGCCTTAATTTCAACACCAGTTTCATCGTAAAAGGCAGGGGCGGACTCAACTTTGTATTTTTTCACAATAATGATTTTGTCATTATCGGAACCAAACTCAGCTTTCAGGACTATTTCCTTATCTCTATCTGAAAAACAATCGTTGGGGATAGTCTTTGCTTTAGCTTCTCTCTGAAAAAAACAATTAATTGACTCTAGTATAGTAGACTTTCCCGTGTTATTTCTTCCTGTTAATATAACAATAGAATCATTAGAAAAGTCTATTGTAAAAGTATCCTTAAACACCTTGTAATTTGTCACACTAAAACTCAATAGCCTCACCTAATACACCCCTTTCATGATTTAGGTTAATAATACCATATGTTGGTTCTTTAGTCATATATATCAAAAGTTGTCGTATTTCATCGCTAATTCCTCACAGAATGCAAAAAGAGAGGCAGTACCTCTCTTTAGTTACGCCAATATATCTCACCACAATTAGTTTGGCTACCAAGATTAGCGAGCAATAACCAACATATGACAAGTGACCTTGCTTCCTTCTCTAAATTTATCATTGCAGTGTCTACCTTTTGTTCCACTCTCTGCTTTACCACTATTTGTGATACGATTCTCCGCTCAATTGTGATTTGAGGTTTGTTCATAGGGGAAGATATCTTCACAATTAATGAGCGAATCCGTTAAATTTTAAATTGACAAACAAATCAATTTCAATTAGTATTAGCTCAACAGATCTCGCCGAGCCTCTGCTTTGAAAAAAGCATGCGTAATAAGGGCGAGCCATTTTTTTATATGGGAGTAATTCATGAGTGATGCTCAGCAACCCCAAGTTAAGCCGCCGCTTCCTTATGACCAGCAATTAAATCGTTTCAAGGAGCGAGGATTAATTGTAAGTGATGATAGTGAAGCTTTAGAAATACTAAAACGAGTAAGCTATTATCGTCTAACTGCATATGCATTGACATTCAAAAAGAATGATATTTTTACACCTGGAACTACATTTGAAACCATATACCGCCATTACGAATTTGACAGTAAATTAAGAAATATCTTAATGGAAATAATAGAGCATGTCGAGATCGCATTTAGAACCCATATCGCACATGAAATCGCTAATAATTTTGGACCATTAGGTTATCAAAATTCTTCTCATTTTAGAAATCTGATTAATCATGAAACGTTTATTAATGAGCTGACGAAATCAATTGATAAATCAAAAGATCCATTTATAGAATGGCATCGAACACGTTACCAAGGGCAATTTCCTTCATGGGTTGCTTTTGAAGTATTAACTTTTTCGTCTATTTCCATGCTTTATAAAAACTTATTGCTCGACAATCAAAAAAGCATCGCTAAGACGTTTTATAGAGGTTTGGATTACACTGAAATATCTAACTGGCTGCATCTTTTGAGTGTTGTTAGAAATCGCTGCGCACACTACAGCAGGCTGTTTAATCAATCGCTAAGTTTGGATATCAAATTTCGTTCAATCGATAGGAATTTGGATATAACTAATAGAACACTTTTTGCCGTTATATTTAACTTGAAGTACCTCATTAAGGATAGCATCTGGATCACTTGGGTCACTAAGCTAGAAGCATTAATAACAGAGTACAGAGAAGTAGATATTCGATTATTGGGATTTAATGAGGAATGGCACCGATTGTTAGAAAAAAAGTGAGAATGGACATTCATTCGAACAGCTCTCAATTTGAAAATGTGACCCGAATTAACACTTTAAAATGTTAATTCGGGTCACATTTTTTATACCTATATTTCATTTAATTTTACTACTAGCTCTATCTTCCGCTTTACCACTATTTGTGATACGGTTCCCCCCGATTAATCTTCACCGCACGGTACACCTGCTCGACCAGCACCAAGCGCATCAGCTGATGCGGCAGGGTCATGCGTCCGAAGCTGAGCTTCGTCTGGGCGCGGCGTAGTACCTCGTCCGACAGTCCGTTGGAGCCGCCGATGACAAAGGCAATGCTGCTTGTACCGTAGGTACCCAGCTTGTCGAAGTGGGAAGCGAGTTCTTCGCTAGACCACAATTGACCGCCAATCGCAAGGGCAATGACGTAAGTCTCGGGCTTTATATGGGCCAAGATGCCTGTCCCTTCTCGCTCCTGGACTTGGCGAATTTCTGCGTCGCTCATGTTCTCGGGAGCTTTCTCATCGGGAATTTCATGGATGGATAATTTCACATAGGGCGCAAGCCGTTTACTGTACTCCGCAATGCCCTGTACTAAGTATTTTTCTTTTAACTTTCCTACACATATCATTTGTATATTCACTGCACGGCCGCCCCTTTAGTTATCTTCGTTGAGGTTCATTTTAACATGTGCATCTATGCTTATAAAGGTAGCGACCTTCCGGTTAATCTCATTTCTTACATACCTAGTCTACTATAGCTGGAATGATATAATCCTTGATTAGAATCCACCGATCACGGGGACTAGGAATGAATTCTGATGCAATAGCCACGACTACATCTAGCTCAGGAATACAGCAAATAACATGACCTCCATCGCCTACCGCTAAGAAAGTAACCCTTTCGTCTTCTTCCTGCCCTAACCACCAGAAATAGCCGTATTTATTAGCATTCATAGCTGTTGATGCTCGAATCCAACTACTTTCTTTTATAATTTAACTGAATCATTTACTAACTTGTGAAATGAATACTAAAATCTCTGCGCGATAGTTTTATATAGCATCCAATTATACAGGTAATCAATTAGTTACCTTCACTCCCGTATTTAGTCTAAGGATACAAAAAAACGGACACTAAAAAAGACCATGAACCCCAGCCTCTACGCCGGTTCATGGTCTCCATTTATTTTATACGATTTGATTCCCGTCATACGTAGCAATCGCTTTGTATAGCTCCGGTCTACGATCTCGGAACACACCCCACTCGATTCGATCTCGCTCCAGACGATCGAGGTCGAATTCTGCCACGAGTACCGTCTCTTCATCGCGTCCAGCTTCTTGAATGCGGTTGCCTTGCGGCCCTGCGATAAATGAAGAACCGTAGAAATCAATACTGGACTCTTCATCTTCTTCGCGTCCAATTCGGTTCGATGCAATGACAGGCATCAGATTCGCTGCGGCATGGCCAAGCATACACATTTGCCAATGATCCTTCGAGTCAATGTCCCCATCCTGCGGCTCAGAGCCGATTGCGGTTGGATAGAATAGCAGTTCTGCACCCATCAGAGCCATGCAGCGTGCCGCTTCCGGGTACCACTGATCCCAGCAAATACCTACGCCAATTTTGGCATATCGTGTATTCCATACTTTGAAGCCCGTATCCCCTGGGTTAAAATAAAATTTCTCTTCATACCCTGGTCCATCTGGGATATGGCTCTTGCGATACAATCCCATCACTTCACCATCGGCATCAATCACCGCAAGCGAGTTGTACCGAGCGTAATTCTTTTTCTCGTAGAAACTAATCGGCAATACGAGTTCTAACTCTTTCGCAATAGCTTTAAAATGATTCACAGCCTTGTTTTTCTCAAGCTCCGTCGCATAGACGTAATAGTCCGCCTTCTCTTTCTGGCAAAAATACGGGGTCTCAAATAACTCCTGAATCAAAATGATTTGAGCGCCTTTTGCTGCGGCTTCACGAACCAATTTCTCCGCCTTAGCAATATTCTCATCCATATTGGTAGAGCAGCTCATTTGTGTAGCGGCTACGGTTACCTTTCTCATCGTACAATCACCTCGCTGTAAGATTTCAAAACAGTTATTTCAATAAAACTATGTCCATAGCTCAAAAGAACCGCCATTTATCTGCTATATTAATCTAATTTTTTATCTTCATTTTAATTATAATTATGATTTTTCATGATGATTTTTTGATCTTCACAATTTATTTATTCTCTTTTAATCTATACTTTTCTATCTTGTATCATCTTTGCTCGAAGATTTATGGTCTTCCTCTGATCATTACTCGATTTTTATCCTTACTCTAAAATCTTCACTCGCTCTTTACTCTTTACTCTTTACTCTTTATTCTTTATTCTTTATTCTTTATTCTCCATCATCATGGCACCATACGATCCATAAGTAACACACGAGAGTTCGCGTATTTTTTAACTTAACCCCGCGTACTTGCAGGCATCTGCTGCGTGGTGCAGTGGACATTGCCGCCCTCTTTAATAATCGACATGCCGTCAATCGTGCGGATGCGGCGATCAGGGAAGGTGCGCTGAAGCACGTCTTGAGCAAGACGGTCGGTCTCGGCTGCTGTTCCCCCAAAAATCGGCAAGATAATGCCGCCATTCACGAAATAGAAGTTCAAATAACTGAGCGTCAGACGCTGATCCTCAAAGAACGTCTTGGGCGGTTGCTGAATTTCTGTGATTTGAAAAGTACGACCTTTCGCATCTCTAGCATTCCGCAATATTTCCAAGTTTTCTTGTGTAATGGCATAGTTCTCATCTTCGGGATCATGACATACTTGAAGAACGATATGGCCCGGTGCTGCGAAGCAGGCCGCATTATCCACATGCCCATCGGTCTCATCGCCATCGAGACCTCGGTTCAGCCAGACTACGGATTGGACGTTCAGGGTTTCTTTGACCTGTTCTTCAATTTTTCCCCGGCTAAGCTCTGGATTTCGGTTCACATTCAGCAGACACTCTTCCGTAGTAAGCAGTGTCCCTTCTCCATCTACATGAATGGAGCCTCCTTCGAGTACGATAGGTACGTCCAACTGCTTCACCCCATAATGGGCTAGGAGCTGCGAGGCTACTGCATTGTCTAGATCCCAAGGCGAATATTTCCCGCCCCACGCGTTGAACTCCCAATTCACACCGGCAATCTCCTGCTGGTCATTTAAGACAAAGGTTGGACCATTATCCCGGAACCAAGCGTCATTGTGCTCAATGGCTAGTAGATCGATATTATTTTCCGTAAAACGGGCACGAATAGCTTCAGCTTCCGCAGGGTTCACAATGACCGTCACGGGTTCGAATTCCGCAATGGCCTTAATCAGATCCTCATATCCTTGGGTCACTTTCGTATGATCTTCAGGATAGACCATCGAATCCTGCACTGGCCAAGAGATAAATGTACGTTCATGTAGAGCCCACTCGGGCGGCATCGTATAACTTATATGTTCACTCATAGCATTCACTCACTTCATCATAGATTTCATCACGTATAATCTAGCTCGTCTTACCGTCTACCATCATACCTTAAAAGCACTTAACCCTCAATGATACATCCCCGTCTGGACATAGGGATTGGAAACATGGCTGGACATCTTTTTGGACATAACAAAAGGGCCCTCGTATAGAGCCCTTAATCGAAATCTATGCTGAAGCGTTGCATTATACCACGAGAAACACAGCAGCCTCTTCGCACTGCGAGCATTTGACAGGCGGGTCCCAGTCCGAGAATTCCGTCTCCTTCAAATCCACGATATCGGGAGCATCCTCAAATTCGTCCACGAACATATCAATCGCTAATTCTACATGATCCTTGCATACAACGTACATAAGTCAAAGCGCATCCTTTCTGTGCTTGCATCTTGCTAGTATGGTCATTCCGTTAAGTTTCTAGTTCTCTCTTTCAGTTCTACCATAATTGACAGCAAAAGAAAACCTCCCTGTTCACTTCTGCCCTTCCATTTCAAGCTCTCGCGGTGATTCGAATATAGGATTCTTAGGTAAAGGCTGTACCGCTTGTTCAAGCAACTGGTCAAGTTCATAGCGATAAGCACTGGCCTGCGCAGGTGTCCATTTTAAAGTCCGGGCCATATACTCCGTGACAGGGTTCTTCCATTTATGTACCCAATCCCTGTCAAAATAAAGCGCACCCGTACGCCGAATGAAGAAATCTGAAGGCTTCCACGCCATTTCCTCATCGATGGCATACATCAATGGAACTAGTACCTCCAGCGGAAGTAGCGCATGAGCCGCTACTGGCACTGCACGCCCCGCATGTCGCCCCGCACCTAGTCGTTCAGCCAAGCGGAAAAGCATCGACACATTGGAGCCGTATCGCTCAGCCCAGCAGTGGGCTAATTCCGTCGATAATCCCCTGCGCTCCCCTTCTTGGGTTGCTTGCTTTAAGAACTGTGCGAACCCCGCACCACCACCCACTTGTCCTCCCGAAATAGGTAACTGCTTTGTAAGACAAATCGGATAAGTTGGACTGCCTTCCGCTTCCAGCTGCTTAGCTACCCGATTCACAACAGACTCTGCCATCTTGCGATATCCTGTTAGCTTGCCGCCCGCAATGGTAATAAGTCCCGAGGGAGACTGCCACACCTCATCACGGCGAGAGATTTCAGAGGGTCCGCGTCCTTCTTCTGAGATGAGCGGTCTGAGTCCCGTCCAACTAGATTCGACATGATTACTCGTTAGCTGAAGCTGCGGGAACATAGCATTTACTGCATTCAAAATATAGGCTTGATCTTCCTCGAACATCCGGGGATGCGCCACATCCGCAGTATAGACGGTGTCAGTCGTTCCGACATAAGTCTTGCCCTGCCTAGGAATAGCAAACAACATTCTTCCATCAGTATGGTCGAAGTAGATGGCCTGCCTAAGTGGGAAGAAATTCTGATCCATGACCAGATGAACACCTTTGGTCAATTGCAATTGCTTTCCCTTTTTGGAGCCATCCAGTTCGCGTAGTTGATCTACCCAAGGACCTGCGGCATTCACAATGCGCCGAGCCCGAATCTCATATTGCTTGCCACTCACAGCATCTTGAACGCGAACTCCAGTAATTTTACCTTGATCATAAAGGAACCCTTGCACTTCGGCATAATTCACGGCCTTCGTTCCTTGTCGCACCGCCTCTTTAAGCACTTCTAACGTAAGACGAGCATCATCTGTTCGATATTCTACATATAATCCACTACCCTTTAGACCCGCTTCCTTCAATAAAGGTTCCCGCTCTAATGTATCTTGAATCGACAGCATTTTGCGGCGTTCCTCCCGCTTCACACCAGCCAAATAGTCATAAAGCCTGAGCCCCATTCTAGTAGTGAAGCGTCCAAATGTACCTCCGCGATAGATAGGCAGCAGCATCCACTCCGGGGTGGTCACGTGAGGACCGTTCTCGTATACAATCGCCCGCTCTTTTCCTACTTCAGCTACTAAGCCCACCTGAAACTGCTTCAAATACCGAAGACCGCCATGCACTAGCTTCGTCGAGCGACTCGACGTGCCCGCAGCGAAATCCTGCATCTCGAGTAGCCCCGTCTTCATGCCCCTCGAAGCTGCATCAAAGGCAATACCAGATCCCGTAATTCCCCCACCAATGACTAATACATCCAATGTGCTGCGTGCCATACTCTCCAATATTGCTCTGCGATGTAGACTTGAGAATGCCCCAGCCATGCTCTCTTTCCCTCCTACCTCTAATCACGAACTTCAATATCTACGACAAAAAACCACATATCCAGACGCAAAGCGTTCATGTTCGGAGTGATGTGGTATCTTCGTTGTGGTTATGTAAAGCTCATTGCAGCTTGAACAGCCTTCGTCCATCCGCTATACAGCTCATCTCTTCTCGCCTCAGTCATGGTAGGTTCAACACGCCGATCCATAGCCCATTTATCGCAAATATCTGCGCGATCTTTCCAGAAACCAACAGCCAATCCCGCAAGATATGCCGCTCCTAGCGAAGTCGTCTCATGAATAACAGGGCGTTCGACAGGCACCCCTAGCATATCGCACTGAAACTCCATTAAAAAGTTATTCGTAATTGCACCCCCATCGACCCTTAACGTAGATACGGAAATACCCGAGTCTTGTTCCATCACATGTAAGATATCTTTGGTCTGATAGGCAAGCGCCTCAAGTGTCGCACGAATAAAATGCTCCTTGGTTGTTCCTCGGGTTATACCGAACATCGCACCGCGGACTTCACTATTCCAGTAAGGACTTCCTAGCCCTACAAATGCGGGAACCAAATAGACACCTTCTGTCGAATCCACGCGTGTAGCATAGGCCTCACTATCCTTTGCATGACGAAACATGCGGAGTCCATCTCTCAGCCATTGAATGGCTGAGCCACCCACAAATATACTTCCTTCTAGTGCGTACTCTACTTGACCATCCAATCCCCAAGCAATGGTTGTGATAAGTCCATGTTCCGACATCACAGGATTCGTGCCTGTGTTCATTAGCATGAAACATCCCGTTCCATAGGTAGACTTCACCATGCCTTTTTCAAAACATGCCTGACCAAATAATGCTGCTTGTTGATCTCCTGCCGCACCGGCAATCGGAACTTCGCGTCCAAAAAAATGATAGTCTGCTGTATGACCATAGACTTCAGAAGAAGGTCTGACTTCAGCAAGCATTGACTTTGGAATGTCCAGAATAGATAGCAACTCTTCATCCCAACATAACTCATGAATGTTATACATCAGTGTCCTCGAAGCATTAGAGTAGTCGGTTACATGCACCGCACCTCCGGATAACTTCCAGATGAGCCAAGTATCCATCGTTCCGAATAACAGTTCCCCTCGATTCGCTTTGTCCCGTGCGCCCTCGACATGATCTAGGATCCATTTGACCTTGGTTGCTGAGAAATAGGCATCAATAAGAAGACCTGTTTTTTGCTTGAAAAGCTCGTTCCAGCCCGCTGCTTTAAGCTCCTCACAGATCTCCATCGTCTGCCTGGATTGCCATACAATCGCATTGTAGATAGGGGTTCCTGTCTCGCGATCCCAGACTACGGTCGTCTCTCGCTGATTGGTAATACCAATCGCTTCGATTTGCGAAGGCTTAACGCCGGATTCCGACAGACAAGAAGCGATAACTGCGAGTACTGAACTCCAAATTTCAGCGGCTTTCTGCTCTACCCAACCGGGTTTGGGGAAATATTGAGAGAGCTCATGCTGCGCAGTATAGACAATACTTCCTTGCTTGTCGAATAGTACCGCACGAGAACTGGTTGTTCCCTGATCCAACGACAATATATAAGTATCCACAGGCAGGCACCCCTCTTATTTGTGAGTATCTGGGTTCTCTTCATCTGTAGTCGCAGGCTTCACCGTCAGAGTCGCCATAAGCGTCATCTGCTTGCCCCCACGCCAGAACGTAATTTCTATATCGTCGCCAACTTTTTTCTGTTCATATAAATATTTACGAAGTTCAATGGTAGACACAATCGCTTTGCCATCTAGTTCTGTGATTACATCATTTAGCTTCATACCAGCCTTAGCAGCAGGGCCATGACTTTCAAGTACAAGTACGCCTTCCTTCACATCGGCAGGTAAATTCATTTCTTTCTTCTGTTCTGCTGTAAGTGGGGAGTAGGTGTTGTTCACATCCAGAGAATACACGCCCAGGTAAGGTCGAACAACTTGCCCATTCTTCAATAGATTCTGCACGGTATCCATCACATCGTCCGCAGGGATAGCAAATCCAATTCCCTCTACACCCGTGTCTGAGATTTTCATCGTATTAATACCAATAACTTCACCATCAAGGTTCACAAGTGCTCCGCCGCTGTTCCCTTCGTTGATAGCCGCATCCGTCTGAATAACTTCTTGCTCCCAGTCGTATACCCCATCTTGATTCAAGGATACAGGAATTACACGGTTCGGATAGCTAACAATCCCCGAAGTCAGTGAATCGCCGAGTCCTAACGGATTGCCAATCGCAATCACCGTCTCTCCAAGACGCAGTTTCTTAGAATCTCCCATGTCTGCGACAGTATTGATGCCATCTGCATCTACTTCAAGCACTGCGAGATCGCTCACTGTATCTTTCCCTAGCACTTTTGCAGTTTTGGAATCTCCATCTACAGTCACGACCTCTAGATTCTCTGATTCGGCGATAACATGAGCGTTGGTAATGATGTAGGCTTTTGCCCCTTCTTTCTTGAAAATCACACCTGATCCAAGCGCTGCATCTTCTGGATTCGCTGAAGGTTTCGCATCCCGGTGGTTCACGATACTTACGACGGATGGACGAACTTTCGCTGCCGCTTGCACAATCCGTTCATAGGGGTCACGGTCCGTCTTATGAATAAGCCCACTACTTAGGGCTGTACTTGCACTTTTTGAAGGGGAATCCAAGACAACACTATATAAGGTCACAGCGACAACAGCGCTCAATACAGAACAAATTAAAGAAACTTGTAGGGTGGTAAGTCCTTTACGTTGCTTAGCCGCAGACCAACCCTCTTCAGAACTTGGTCTGCGGCTTAATCTCTTGGATACTTTCGTAGAATAAAAGTCGTCGTCAAATAATCCCATCCGTGTTTCTCTCCCTCCGCTAATGCGCTCCCGGTTCAATCTTTCTTGTTGTAAGGATCTACTCTTGCTGAATGTCACTTGCCTGAATGCTCTTTGGCCGCGCTCAGCCGATGAACTTTGGAGGGGCGACGAAGTGGTACACATGAATATGCGGTGCGATCTATATATTGAGGCCTTATTGGTATGTAAAGAGTTCCTCTTCATGTTATGCAGTCCATACATCTCACTAGACATAGATGAAGGGCTCTTCGCGATCTTTTTTTTCATTACCCTGAATTCCGATTACACTTGCATACTTCTGACGTATCTAAAAGGAGAATAGTTCCTGAATAAACCATTTATTTTCAAATGAAAAGGATGCTTTAGGAATGTTTTGCCTCTACTAAGACTACACTAGTACAAGCCATGTTAACTATATCCATTCTATCATACTTACCAAACGTAAAAGGAGAATTAACGAAAGGGTATTCATGGAAAATAACGCTAATTGAATTCCAATATTTGATGATTTTAACGCTTATGAACCATTACCCCAAAATCCCTTCACTTACCCGTCCAAGATGCACATTATAGTAAAAAAAACCGCCAAGGAGATGAAATGATGGACCGCTACTCATCTGCCATGAACGATGTGAACTTTATAGCAAAATTAGCTGATTTGAAGGATGAGCACTACCACAATGTATTAACCCTCAGCGTACTGATCGAGCTTTTAATTGAAAAACAAATCATTACACGTGAAGATATCCAGAAGAAGGCCGGGGAACTGGACCCTTTTATGGCTCCCCCACCTTATCCCAAGGTGTAGCACGATCATAATACGTCTCACATAGACGGAATTCACTATCCTTATAGAAGCATCCTCGATCTTCCATCGCACCTCGGACCGACATTTTAGCCAGCTCCAGCATATTGTGTTCCCGGCTTAAGTGTGCAAGATAGGTCCGCTTTACGCGTCCAGTAAGTAGTTCGCTTAGAACTTCTCCAGCCGCTTCATTAGATAAATGGCCCATATCACCTAGAATGCGGCGTTTGATATTCCATGGGTATCTTCCCATACGTAACATTTCTATATCATGATTCGCTTCAAGGACCATCACATCCGAATCAGAGATCATCATTTTCACTTTATCGCTCGCATACCCTAGATCTGTGACTACGCTAAGTTTTTCTTTGCCATCTTGAAAACAATACCCTACCGGTTCCGCAGCATCATGGGAAATAGCAAAGGACTCTACGTGTAAAGATCCAAAATCCCGAGCTTCCCCAGTGCCAAATACGATACGCTGCTCATCGGGAAGAGGCCCTACATTTTTGTACATTGCCGCCCATGTCTTCTCATTCGCATACACCGGAAGCTTAAACTTGCGTGCCACTGCACCAATACCCTTAATATGATCGGAATGTTCATGGGTCACAAGAATTCCGTTCAGCTGATCCCCCGTAACTTCGCGAGAAGCTAGCAGTTCCACAATCCGCCGCGCACTAAATCCCGCATCAATCAGAAGCGTCACTTGTCCATCCGTTACAACGGTTGCATTGCCCGTAGAACCACTAGACAACACACTGAATTGTATACCCATCTAAAAAACTCCTTCATTTTCCCGTTCCCGGGCTGATCACTTCTCCGCCGCCCAGCACATAGTAATACTGACCGCTCTCTACTGTAAACCGCCATGCTGGTGCTGCCACTTGGGCATCAGAGTTGAATACTTCTCCGTAATAGCCAAGCTCTACATCTACCACACTTGTATTGTTGGGTAGAAATTTCTCTATTAACAAGCCCAATGCTTTGGAAGCAGATAATACTTTTTGCACATCCTCTTCATCCATCTCACTGACCTCAATTTTGCTCATTTGATAGGAGGCTACCTTCTGATTGCTATAATTCAGCTCCAAATTCATATTAAAAAGCGGCCACTTCTCATCAATGAGTGGATGGAGAACGAAGACCCCATCTCGGCTGCCATGGGCATCATAACGATAGTTCTGAATCGTAGGAATCGACGGCTTGAGTGCTGCTATAAGTTCAGTTGGATTAAAAATCAGCTTACTATCTACAGGTTGACTTAGCTGAATTGGCAGTCGTCTATTATTTTGCTGCAATAATCGGTAATTAATTTTCGGAAGTGCCGGAGTGTCTTTGGGTATGGAGGTGCGAAGCTCGATGCTCTTCTCATCCATCTGCTTCTGGATGCTATTCGCTAGAGACGTAAGATCCAGGCTGGAATCATTCTGATCATCCAGATCATTCCACAGCTGATAACCAAGCACTAAGTTGAGCAGTAGAAATGCATAGATTAATACGTTCTTAGCCCTTCCCCAATGCATTCCTCCAGCCCCTTCCCCCATGTAATATTTCCTTTACTCTTCCTTTATTGCTTTTATGAGATATAACGCTTCCTCAGTAATTAAAGTACAATACGTTCTCCACTTCCCAGCAAAATAACCCATACAGGCTTCAGCCTTAAGCCCTTCTCTGAATAGATAGGCTGATAAGCTGGATAGAGGGCGCTCACTTCCTGCCCTTTCGCTTTGTCCGCAATCTGTCTATTTAGTACTTCGCCTCCGGGTAGAACGCGAATTCGTTTCTCTGATTTCTCATCCTTGGTGTAGATCAGTGACCGTTCATAACTAGTCGGTGCGCCTTGTCGCATATCCAGCCGCATCGTTCCATAACGGAAGCCGGGAAGGTCCAATATAGGTAACCAGTCATAATACTGCTGAAATAGTACTCGGCTCTGCTGATCTGACTCCTCAGTGACCTCCATACGATACGTTCCATTCCATCCCCCGTACTGATTCACAAAGTCCACCGCAGATAATGCATCCTTATTGAGGCTGATACTGCCCGCCCTTCGGGACGGATCGGTATAGCTAATCCAGTTCTGATGCTGTCTGAACTGCAGACTGCGTTTGATATCAGTATAGATCTCCGAACCATTACGCTCCTGTATATAACGTGTAATGCTAGGATCAAAAGACAAGCTTCGCTGCATTTGATCACTGGTATAGGTCCCTGTCTGTACAACGAGATCCAGAGCATCTATATTTTTTTCAGGTATATAATACATACCATTTACTAATCTATAAGGCGTCCAAGCCTTGCCGAAGTTAATCTGCTGATGAACATCTTGAACCGTAAGATCAGCATTGGTTGCCTCATAAATTACTCCTGCTTGGCTACTAAAGAAAAAGACGCGGACTTTATCCTCATTTTTCACGTTATATATTAAGATTCGATTGATACTCTCATCTTCAAATATAGAATCATTGCTGATCTGCATGACTTTTTGTAAGACGCCTACGGGCACTCCACGGCCAAAACGAAGTTCAATGCCTTCATTTTGCTCCCGAATGGTATTCCAGTTCAGATTAGTAGCCGTATAGCGCTGAAATCCATCGAACTGACGACCTTGCAGCCTAGACAGAATAAGCTTATAGAAATTCGTATTCGGATAAAAGAGCGTATGCTTGCTATCTCCCAGATGAACAATGATATCTTGAGGAAAAATGACCTCCTCTACCTTCGCCTGAGCACCCATGATTTCGGTCTGTACATAATCGCTTTCAGTACGAACCACTCTTTCATTGCCTGGCAAGCGGTAGATTAAAAAATAACTCTGAATCAGACTGCACACGACCAATGCGACAAGCATCAGGGATTTAACCCGCTCCTTCATTGTCCTGCACCCCTTTCAGGACCCGCAGGCAGCGTAAAAGTAACCTTAGTACCTTTGCCCAGTTCGGATTCTAATGAGATTGTTCCTCCATGTGCCTTTACAATTTCCCGGGCAATGGAGAGACCAAGCCCTGTGCCTCCCATATTACGTGAACGTGCCTTGTCTACACGATAAAAGCGCTCGAATATTCGCTCTAAATCCATTTTGGGGATCCCTACGCCCGTATCCTCTACCGATATGGAAAGATACCCTTCTGCGATAGTTGCTGCCTGAATACGGATAGTCCCTTCCGTCGTATATTTCATCGCATTCGAGATCAGATTGTCCAACACTTGGTCAATTTGATCCCGGTCGAACCATACGTGGCGCAGGCCATTTTCAATACGAATGGCAATTTGAATTTCTTTCTCCTGCATTTGGAATGAGAACCGATCCGCCACTTCCTCCAGCATCTCAATCAGATCGACCCGCTGGATACGAAGAGGAGATTCTTTGGAATCAAGCCGCGAGAGATGCAGCAAATCTGTAACGAGACGAATCATGCGCTCGGTCTCATTTTGAATAACACCCACAAAACGCGGCCCAAGTTCGGGATCTTGTAGTGCACCGTCCTCTAGCGCCTCGGTATAACTCTTAATCGTCGTTAACGGTGTACGAAGTTCATGGGAGACATTCGCTACAAATTCTCGCCGTGATGCTTCCAGCTTCTCTTGTTCCGTTACGTCTTGTAGCACAGCAATGGTCCCAATGATGCCGATCTCTCGCCGATGAATCGGAGTGAAGGTAACCCGAATCAGCGACTTGCTTCCCTCAGGGGTTGCAATTTCTAATATAGAAGCTGGTAAGCTTCCACGAGCAAACGCAAGATGACCCTCCTCGGACATGCCAAGTAAATGTAGCATTCCCGTTCCCAGCTTATCTTCTTCCGTATATAGCATCGCCGAGGCCCGCCGATTCATTAGAATAATCGTCCCTACTTCATCCGTAGCAATAACTCCGTCACTCATATTGGTAAGAATAGAGGCCAACTTCTCTTTTTCCTCTTCATTCTGAGCTAATGCATCCCTTAATCGACTCGTCATATAGTTAAAAGCTGTACTGAGCTGCCCAATCTCATCGCTACCCTGAACAGGCATCTGTTGATACAATTGACCTTCTGCTACGGCTGTAGCCCGCCTTGTAAGTTCCTTAATCGGAGAGGTAATCGTATGAGCCAGTATAACGCCCAGCACAGCCGTTAGACCCAGCGCAATCAGAATACCTGAGATGAAGATGCCATTAATCCGATCCATTGTGTTATACAGCTCTGTCATTGACGCAGCGATATAGATCGCTCCCACTACTTTCCCATCAATAATGACGGGCCTAGCTACAACCTTCTTACGAACATGATCATCATCAATAATGTTCTCTTCATTGTCTGATATCCCTTGCAAAGCCATACTGACCACAGTCTGTGTATTTTTTCGGTTCACATAATCTGCGCCTGAGGAGGAGGTGGTAAGCACCTTTCCCGTAGCATCTAACACTTGAATCTCTGTACTTGGCTGATTGAATAAATTCTTCACCAAGACTCCAAGATTATCACGTGAGGCCTCATCCCCGCCTGTACTTCCCAGGTTCTGAGCCGCTAATACAGAGAGCAGGACTGCTCGATCCTTTAATTCCTTCGTAAAATTGCTCGTCAAGGAATTCTTCATAGCACTGACGAAATAAACCCCGATCAACTGCATGGCGATCAGGATTAAAAGTACGTATATAATAATAAGTTTGGCTTGAATAGTGCTAAAAAAGGAGCGTAGCTTGAACATCATGCTACAACCCACCCGCCTTAGTCGTTCGAACCAAATAGCCTAGCCCTCGGCGTGTCAGAATATATTCCGGTTTGCTCGGATCATTCTCTAACTTTTCACGTAGGCGCCGAATGGTGACATCGACCGTCCTGACATCTCCGAAATATTCGAACCCCCATACGGCTTGCAGCAAATGTTCTCTTGTCATGACTTTGCCAGCATTCCGGGCCATGTAATAGACTAACTCATATTCACGATGCGTAAGATCCAGCGGTTGCCCGTCCTTGTATACCGTATACATATCTGTATCAATAAATAGATCAAACAAGTGAAGTCCTTGTCTTGCCGATTCATTGGATGATTCCGTATCCTCCGGTTTACTTTGACGCCGGCGCATTTGAGCTTTTACCCGCGCAAGCAGTTCTCTTGTACTAAAAGGCTTAGTAACATAATCATCTGCACCGAGTTCTAGACCCAGTACTTTATCGATTTCGCCATCTTTGGCGGTGAGCATAATAATGGGTGTCTCCAGCTTGGCACGCACTTCGCGGCATACATCCATTCCATCTTTTCCAGGAAGCATCAGATCGAGTAGAATAAGATCTGGTCGCTCGGAGAACGCCAGTTCCACCGCATGAATTCCATCAAAGGCGAGAAGGACTTCGTACCCCTCTTTTTCTAAATTGAATTTCAGAATATCCGCAATCGGTTGTTCATCATCCACTACTAGAATTTTTCCATGCATTCTTTCTAATTCACCCCATCTAATTCAGACCTTCGCCCAAGCTGTTATCATTTTACCATACCTAGACGTCTGCATCACGAGTTGTCCATAAAAATATCCAAAACCATCCAGTTATTCGTCCGTTCTGTGCAATTACATACAAAAGACTGCCCCCTATGGAAATATTCCATAAAGGACAGCCGCATCAATTCAAGTATTTTACTGGATTTTGCAGTGTACCGTTTTTATGAATCTCAAAGTGCAGATGTATGCCAAAGGAATGACCTGTATCACCCATTGTACCGATGCGATCGCCTTGATCTACACGTTCGCCTTGTCTCACACTAATTTTACTTAGATGTCCATATAAGGTCTCATATCCATTACCATGGCTAATTACAATGCAATTCCCATACCCATTTCTCGTACCTGCAAAGGTCACTCTTCCACTATCCGCCGCTAGAATGCTTCGATTCGAGGAAATGATGTCTAGACCTTTGTGTAGTTTGTTCCAGCGCACCCCAAATTTGCTGGTGATGGAGTGCCCTGATACCGGCCAAGCGAACAACCCAGAAGAAATGGATGCTGCTTTTACCTTGGCAATCACTTTGGTTCCTTGCAGGACTACCTTAGGCTGTGCAGCCTGAGTGACCTGCTGACTTATGAATTGACGTCCTACGACCTGTCCATTTTCCTTAACCACGCGGAAGGTCATAAGTTTACGACCATTTACCCCAGCGGCGACTACCTTGCTTGTCCCTTGGTTAAGCTCATTCGTCTTTCTCACTTCGACGAACGGCTCACTGGCAGCTTCTGTTGATATTCTCTCTACTGTCTTCACTGTCACTAACGAATCGGGTACCGAAAGCTTGAGTTCTGATCCAATCTTCAAACGCGTTTCCTGAATACCCGGATTCATTGTAAAAAGGACATGCTCCGAAGTGCCAGTACGCTTGGCTATAGAACCCACTGTATCCCCATCCTGTACTTCGTACGTAGTAGAAATTTGCTTCTTTTCTGTAAGCCGCTGAACGACCGCTTCCGCAGTCATAATCTTAGATGGTGTAGTCTCTACAGAATTACGTACCACCTTTTCCATAATGGCCGAGGATTCTACTATACCCTCAGGTGCACTATCATCGGATTTTGTATTGGGTATATATGCGGTACGCTGTAACTTCATAGCAGGAACAGCGGTTTGAGGGAGATATTTAGATTTCACTTGCTGTAGAACCTGATTGGCAGTAGCTTGATCTTTGACCAGTCCGACTACATGTCCATTGACTTTAATTTCAATTCCAGCCGAAGTGGGAACTAATCTTTTGTCTAGAACCGCAATTGCATCACCAAGTTCCATCTGTTCATCAGCCTTATAAGCTTGATCCAGTACAGCAGTTATACCATCTGTGTCGATCTCAATGTTGGCCTCAGGGTACTGCTGTTCAAGCGATTGCTGCTTTTGCTTATAGAATGCAGTTAGATCTTCTTGCTTTCTGACCGTTCCAATCTCTTGACCTTCCATATACACTCTATAAAAGGGGACTTTATTTGCTCCCACATATTGATGTCCTGCAAAAAATACGCCTCCTGCAGTCAAAATTGCCCCTGCTAAGACGGCTACACTTCGTTTTACTTTAGCTTGGCTCCATATCGATTGAAACCCTTTTCCATTGCTGCCCTTCATTATGCTCTCCTTTTCATGAACAGAGAATTGTTACTTCAGTGCGTCATGGCATATCATGCCAAAAAGTATCAAAATTTTAACCTTTTTGACACGTTACTAACTTTATCACAACTGAAGTAGGCAGATCAACTTGGTGAAAAACAGAAAAAACCCGCATAGAATGCGAGTTTTTTGGGCATGGTCTAATTTACCTGAGTTAGTTTATTGTTCTCATTATATATACATTTTTCTAGTAAACTTGTTCGTTCTATTAAGATTTAGACTATTTTTTTAAAATTTTCATGACTTTTGCGTATTCCTCTTTATTCAGAGCAGTAGACATCATCTGCTGAATCTGAATGAATTCACTCTCTGTAATTCCACCCTCAAGCATGGCCGTGATAGACTGCATTTCTTTCTGAGGTAATTTCGACATGAGCATATTGAAGACTTCCTCTTTATCCTGATCCGGTAATTCTTTTTTCATTGTTGCTAAATCTTCTGGACTAATTACGATTTTATCCTCTGCAGCCTTCGATTCCTCATCGGTACTCCCCATAACCGGCAACGCATCTTTCGGAGGGGTCTGTCCTGATTGCTCGTCTGACGTGGGAGAATGAGGTTCATTCGATTTTCCATCTATTCCTGAGCTACCTGATGGCTTAATCATAGATGCAGAAGGTGTTGTGGGATCTGCCTCGATCTTATTGGACTGTGACCCTGCTACAGGATCAGTCTTAGATTTTGTTATCTGATCTGCAGTCTTAGAATCCGCTTTAGTTCCGCCCTTACCTGTAACTCCCTGCAATACATCGCCTAATCCAGACGGTTGCCCTTTCCAAGAGATATTAAAGCTCTTCATTAGGGACTGGATGTAGGTATTTACGACATACCCTGTTGTCAGCACCGTTAAGGCACATACTAGAATCATAGTCAGCATTAAGGTAAGCAATCTTGATAACCACTTCATTGTTTCCTTGCTCCCTCCTCTTAATCTATGAATGATGTCATCCACGCAGTCTCTAGTATTCCCGAATAAAGAGCTTTTTCTACCTCCTCTATCAAAAAACATTCCAATACCAATGTGTAATTACAATAAAAAAGGCCCCCTATAACTAGGAGGCCTTGCTCTAATCCCTATATTGGTTATTCGTAAATCGGCATTACTTGATTCGTCTGCTCCCGATTCCGTCCAACGGAGAAGATCGCAATTGGAATACCAGTAAGTTCAGATACACGCTTCACATAATTGCGCGTGGTTTCTGGTAGTTCTTCCAGCGTCTTCACGCCCGTGATGTCTTCAGACCAGCCTGGAAGCTCTTCATAGACCGCTTCACATTCTGCAAGCATTTTAAGACTCGCTGGATAGTGTGTGATGACTTCTCCCTTGTATTTGTATCCTGTACAAATCTTCACGGTCTCAAGTCCTGTAAGAACATCTAGGGAATTCAGCGATAGACCGGTAATTCCGCTCACACGGCGAGCATGACGAACTACTACACTATCAAACCAACCTACGCGGCGAGCACGTCCCGTTACCGTTCCATATTCATGTCCAGTCTCACGAATCATATCGCCTACTTCATCATGTAGCTCCGTAGGGAAAGGTCCATCTCCTACACGCGTAGTATAGGATTTCGCAACACCGATGACCTGTTGAATCTTCGAAGGTCCAACGCCTGAACCGATACACACTCCGCCAGCCGAAGGGTTAGATGAGGTTACGAAAGGGTACGTACCTTGGTCGATATCCAGCATCACGCCTTGAGCACCTTCAAATAACACTTTTTGATCTGCATCAATCGCATCGTTAAGCACAACAGACGTATCGGTTACATAAGGGCGAATGAATTCAGCATATTCTAGATACTGCTTCAAAATCTCCTCGATATCTAGTGGATCTGCACCATATACTTGTTGAATCATGTGATTTTTCTCTTGGACCATATGACGAGCTTTCAGCTCAAATTCCTCAGCATCCAATAGATCAGAGATCCGAATGCCGTTCCGCGCAGCCTTATCCATATATGCAGGACCAATCCCTTTACGAGTGGTACCAATTTTGTTAGGACCTTTGCGGTCTTCTTCTAAAATATCCAGAACCATATGATAGGGCATGATGACATGCGCACGATCACTAATAAGCAGGTTCTTCGTGCTAAATCCATTAGCATGAATATAATTCACTTCTTCAATTAAAGCCGCTGGATTAATGACCATTCCGTTCCCAATGACACATTTCTTATCTTCATAAAAGACACCGGACGGAATTAAGCTAAGCTTATATTTCTTGTCATCAATGAGTATGGTGTGACCAGCATTGTTCCCACCTTGATAACGAGCCACCACATCAGCGCTCTCCGCCAAATAATCCGTGATTTTTCCTTTACCTTCGTCTCCCCATTGTGTTCCCACAACGACTACTGTTGACATGAACATTCCTCCGCCCGGTGCGTACTGCACCTGTTTGTTTATTTTATATTTCATTAACTGTAAGTGACTGTGTAATGTACTGCTCTAAAGCAGCAATACCAGTGTACCAGCCCGATTTTTCAAAGTCAAATCAAAAAGCGAACAATCCCACACTAGAATGTGGAATTGTTCGGAATTTAACTCAACCCGCAAAAGGATCGGAATGGGCTCGTTCATAGTTTGCGAATTTATTATAATTTTTGAGAAAGACGAGTTCTACCGTACCCACCGGACCATTACGCTGCTTGGCTATAATGATCTCGATAATATTCTTTTTCTCCGTCTCTTGATTGTAGTAATCATCCCGGTATAAGAAAGCTACAATATCTGCATCTTGCTCAATGGAACCGGATTCCCGAAGGTCAGACATCATCGGACGTTTGTCTTGACGCTGCTCAACTCCCCGACTTAATTGGGAGAGGGCAATAACAGGCACTTCTAATTCTCTGGCAATTTGCTTCAGTGTACGCGAAATCTCAGACACTTCCTGCTGCCTGTTCTCTCCGGCTTTGCCCCGCCCATGAATAAGTTGAAGGTAGTCGATGACGATCATTCCGAGGCCCTTCTCCTTCTTCAAGCGTCTACATTTCGCACGAATATCAGCTACAGTCACACCCGGTGTATCGTCGATATAAATATCGGCTTCTGATAGTGCTGCGATCCCCATAGTTAGCTTAGACCAGTCATCATCACTCTTGATTTCGCCCGTTCGCATAACACCCGCATCAAGATTCGCTTCTGCACAGATCATCCGCTGAACCAGCTGAGCTGCTGACATCTCGAGACTAAATATGGCCACAGTTTCACGGCTTCTAACCGCTGCATTTTGCGCAATATTTAGAGCAAACGCCGTCTTACCTACCGATGGACGAGCTGCTACAATAATCAGATCGTTGCGCTGAAATCCATTCGTCATTTTATCTAGATCAGAGAATCCCGAGGAGATTCCTGAAGTATTCCCCTTATTCTGATGAAGTAATTCCACACGTTCGAACACTTCCATCAACACATCCCGGATCGCAATAAAGCCGCTACCTGAACGTCCATTCGATATTTCCAGGATACGGCGCTCTGCGTCACTCAACATCCCGCCGATATCCTCGCCATTAGTATAACCATCACTCACGATTTGAGTAGCGGTACGTATAAGGCGGCGAAGCATCGACTTCTCTTCAATAATTCGTGCATAATAATCTACATTAGCCGCCGTTGGAACAGCATGTGCAAGTCTAGCTAGGTGGCTCACGCCACCAATCTGCTCCAGCTCGCCCTTGTCTTGCAACCTTGAGGTAAGGGTCACCAGGTCGATAGGTTTGTTATCTTCCCCCAGCTCTAACATAGCCTCATATATCATCTGGTGAGCCTTATCGTAGAAATCCTCGGTTCTTACCCGTTCCATCGACGTAATCAAGGCTTCGGATTGAAGCAAAATGGCTCCGAGTACCGCCTGTTCCGCTTCCAGATTTTGAGGAGGTATCCGATCGATAAATAACTCTCCGCCCATCTTATTCCTCCGTAACTTGGACCTTAAGTGTCCCCTTCACTTCAGGGTGAAGTTTAACTACAACTTGAGTTAACCCAAGCGTACGAATAGGTTCACTTAGTTCCATCTTACGTTTGTCAATTTTAATACCCAGTTGTTTTTGGAGACCTTCCGCAATTTGCTTGCTCGTAATAGCCCCAAATAGGCGTCCACCCTCACCAGATTTAGCCTTAAGTTCTACCGTCATTTCTTCAAGCTTTTTACCAAGTTGTACGGCTTCTTCCTTCTCTTGCTCTTTGCGTTTCAATTCAGCAGCAGATTGATTTTCAAGTGTTTTTACATTGCCATCGGTTGCATGTTTCACTAGACCCTTAGGAAATAGGAAATTCTGTGCATAACCCTCAGATACTTCTTTAACTTGTCCTTTTTTACCTTGACCTTTTACATCTTGCAAGAATATAACTTTCATTCAAATAACCCCTCTTCTCTTTCGATTTCATCCAGTACTTCCAGAAGTTTTCGTTCCGCGTCAGCCTGTGTACCTTCTAATTGGGCCGCCGCATTCGTCAAATGTCCGCCGCCGCCGAGCTTTTCCATCACAACCTGAACATTCATTGTTCCGAGTGAACGTGCACTGATTCCAATCATGCCATCGGGCCGTGCACTAATCACAAAGGAAGCCAGAACATTCGTCATATTCAACAAGGTGTCTGCCACTTGAGCAATTAACAACTGTGGAATCTTTCGATTCGATTCCGTTACGGCTAGTGCAATATGACCATGGATCATACGTGCATGCTTGATAATTTCAGCTTTTTCAATATATTCTTGCAAATCTTCTTTGAGAATTCGCTGCACTACTACGGTGTCTGCACCATTTCTGCGCAAGAAACCTGCGGCCTCAAACGTTCTAGAACCGGTATGAAGAGCGAAATGCTTCGTGTCTACCGTAATTCCCGATAATAACGCTGTAGCTTCCAGTGGACTGAGCTGGACTTTCTCGTGAATGTATTGCAGTAACTCCGTAACTAACTCACAAGCAGAAGAAGCATAGGGTTCCAAATAGACAAGCACAGCATCGTTGATAAATTCTTCACCGCGCCGATGATGATCCACAATTACCACTCTCCGGGCCTGATCAACGAGCGCAGGCTCCATGGTCATGGACTTCTTATGGGTATCCACAACAATAAGCAAGGTGTTCTCCGTCATAAGACTCATAGCTTGATCCGGGCTTATAAACCGACGTCTAAGCGGTTCATCCTTATCTATTCGCTCCATCATTCGTTCAATCGCTGGATTACTCCCATCCAGTACGATGTAGGCTTCAACTTTATACATATCTGCAGCTTTGAGTACCCCGATCGAAGCACCGAGTACGTCCAGATCGGGTACGCGATGCCCCATAATAATTACACGATCACTCTCCTGCATCAGATCCCGCAGGGCATGCGCAATAACTCTAGCACGAACACGGGTACGTTTCTCTACTGCCGTAGTCTTTCCTCCATAGAAGGAAAGTCTCTGCCCTGATTTCACAGCAGCTTGGTCCCCACCCCGGCCTAGTGCCATGTCTAGACTTGACTGGGCAAGTTCTCCTAGCTCACTAACACTGCTCGGGCCAAAGGCAAGTCCAATGCTGAGTGTCATCGGCACTTTCAAGTCGGCTGTAAGTTCCCTTACTTCATCCAAAACCACGAACCGACTGAGCTCAAGGTCTTTCAACGACTTTTGATTCAACATCATTAAGTAACGTTCAGAAGATAACCTTCTAAGATAGACACGGTATTGTTTCGCCCAAGCAGTCAAGACGGAAGCAACCCTTGCAATTAAAGCAGCCCTCTGCTGATCGTCCATCCCTTGCGATGCTTCATCTAGATTATCGAGCATAATGATACCAAAGGACATTCGCTCATCTTCATATCGATCCCGAAGCGAGGCAAGTTCCGTCATATCCTGTACATAGATCATACGCTCATCATTCTGAATTGTAAGTTCATAATTTCTGTCATTTACTACTACTTCTAAGGTAGTTCGTCCTTCATTTTCCTTCTTATCTCGAGAGAATTGAGGAACCATAGGTAGAAGTTCTGATAACGGTTGCCCAATCACGGTGCTTCCACGACCGAACATTCCCGTTACGAAGCGATTGTGCCATTCTACGGTGCGATTGTCCGCATACAAAAGAACACCAAAAGGCAAGCGACTAATCGCTTCTCCTTCCACCCGTTTGACACGAAACGTTAATTCAGAAATATACTGTTCAAGTTCCTTCCGAAATTTGCGTTCTGTGCGAAGCATCGCGTACGCGAGTGCGCAGACCAAGCATAGACTCACAAGTCCTAGAATCCAGTTAGAATAGGATATGAAGATGACCAGCAGGAGCTGGAGCATAAATGCCCACGCGGTCTGATACCCGTACCACCGCTTTTGCAATAAATTTGGCATACGTTCCCATCCTATCGTCTTGATCTTGTAATCATGTCACGCAGTGGAAAAGCAATATCGAATAGACCGATCAGCCACAGCGGACGGATAAAGAGCATAAGTACGGTAAGCAGAATAGGGATGCCCTTGTTCCACTTCTTGGTATGTGCGATATAGAAAAAGAACCCCGCAGATTGAATAATAAAAGCGAACTGAAGCATAGGCAGTAGATTAAGTACAACGGTACCCAAAAATCCCTCTTTCGCAGAAGATCCACCGAATAGTTCGATTAATAACACAATGCAGTAATACCAGATTAGCGCACGGGGTAGCCGCCATTCACGAAGAGGCATCATTTTAGGCGTAATTTGGCCTAGACTTGCAAGTGTAGGACGAGCAATAGCATGAGTAATGGTAGCCATAGCTAAGGAAGTTATGATTAAAGTAAAAGGAATCGTCTGTACAGTAAGCGTACTGATCTGCTGCGTATCCTGGTCCGACAACTTTAACTCTGTAGCCAAAGATCCTCCTGTAGCACTTCGGAAAGGCGTTGCAGCTGTATTCACAATATTCTCAATCGTATGTGCGAGATTAAAGTCAAAGAACAACGTACTAATCAGCAACAATAATAAGAATTCAGCAAGTATCGTTCCCGCCCCGAACATAACCGTACGGAGTACAGATGCTCTTTTCTTATAGAAGTGACCCATCACAATGGATGGTATTAAAAAATAAAGCGGTAAGAAGATAGACCAAGAGCCCATGACAATCATAACAATGAGAAACACAGGGACAATGTGATAGACAAATGATTTCGTGGTCAGTGTCGCATACAGAATGGTCGTAGGCAACATAATGAGCAGAACCGTTATAAATGTGAAGGGGGTAACTAAGGACAGCAAGAGTAGTAAATACGTTATACTCCAAGCTATGGATGCCAAGCGTGATTTCAAATCATTTCACCTCTTACGAATATGATCTTCGAGTGCAGAAATATCATGATACCAGTCTTCTAGCTGGTGACCTTCTTGTTTGTGCTTCTTCAGCTTCTCCATAATGTTCTCATCCAAATCTGAGTAGGAAATTCCTAGGCGGCGCCCTAAGATATAACCACTCACAATTAGACTGGAGAGGCTATCGGTTACTCGAGTCGTGCTACCTTCCCACAAAGCTTTAAATAGACGGGATACCTGATCCACCACTTCGGTCTTCAGCCATTCAATGACCTTGGCTCGTTTGGCTACATCCATCTCCTTCTGCATCATAGAACACTCACTCTCTCTCCTCGAAAAAGCATTATTCTTCATTATAGCATAATACATTATGGCCACCTATCCAAGTCCTTACAGGCACATATGTTCGCCTTTATCCATTTGAAGAAGTCTCATGTCTCGCAACAAAACGCTCACAATATTCTATGATTTGACTCCGACGTACGATTCCAATGAACCGATTCATATCATCTACGACAGGCACAAAATTTTGTACCTTTGCCAAATTAATCAAGTCCTCCATATCCTCATCTATAGATACAGGCTTAATATCAAGCTTTAGAGGTACATCCTTTAATAAAAATTTCGAAGCGTTCTCAAATGTAATTTTACCGTGTGAATTTTTCATGAACCATAGTAAATCTCCTTCGGTAATGGTCCCAACATACATGCCTTCTTTGTTAAGAATAGGGACTGCTGTATACCGATGATATTCCATGCGCTCTAAGGTCTGACGCAAAGTTGAATCTAGAGTCACACAGGCAACCTGACTTTTGGGTAGCAAGAAAAACGCGATATTCATGTAACGATAATCCTCCTCATTCTCTCCTCCATGTGTGAGGAAAGTCTACGTCCACAGAGGCAACCCTAATTCACCCGCTAACTTCTGGGCAAGGTGAAAAATCGGCAGCCGAAAACCGGACTGCCGAAACCAATTCGTTGCTTCTTTTTATATTATGGCATCAAACAGACACTCATTCAATTTCTTGCTTTTGAGGCAATAGTAGATTGCTATCCGTGGTATTTGGATTGGACCAACTTTCGATCAACTGCTCAGCGTATTTAACATCCTTCTCATCAGCGATGTCATAATATACATTGTTCATCCGTTTACCTTCACCCATAATGGTAAAGCTATATATCTGAGGAGACTTTTCTCCCGTTAGCATCTGTTTGGCAAGATCAATAATAGAAGAAGGCAACATATCTGTCTTAAAATTTGCTCCTGCAATATCCATGAGTTCTGGAATCTTAGATACTTGATTCAATTGCAATATACGTGTAACCATAGCATTCAGGAAAATTTGATGACGTTTCGTACGATTAAAATCACTATCCTCTCGATAGCGAACGTAGTTCAGTGCATCCTTACCATCATAGATGGGTTTGTTCGCTAGAATTGTAAATTTCTCATGATCTTTTTCTTTATTCACGATATCCTTTGTGATGGGTAATTCAATACCGCCTAGAGCATCTACGACATCTCTCAACCCTTTAAAGTTAATAGCCGTATAGTATTCTGCTTTGCTGCCTAAGAAAGCATCAACCGTATCTTTAGCCATCTTCTCTCCACCAAAAGCGTAGGCATGGTTAATTTTATCCTTTTTACCTTTACCAACAATCTCGGTATACGTATCTCTTGGAATAGAGATAAGCAAAATTTTAGAATCTTTAGGACGTACTACAGCATAGATCATCGTATCTGAGCGTGCGGGTTCATTCTCTCTTTGATCCACCCCTAGCAATAAGGTAGAGAATGGCTTGGTCTGATAGACTACTGGTTTAGGCGCTTCCCCTTTAAGCGGGGCGTAAGACTTCTCCAGCTTCTTTTCCACATGTCCGGAAAGGAACATATCAAAAGCCATTACAGCTAGAGGTTTACGATATACGAATACACCCCCACCTACTATAATGAGGACGAGCATAATAATTCCAAACGTTTTCCATTTATTGCGTTTATGCAGTTTTATAGGTTTAGCATTTCTTTCTTCCATGAACGTGACTTCCTCCATTTCAGTATTCAGCATAAGATAAGATTTCCTACAATCATGAATACTCTTCTTCGATGCATTATTTGTTCGGATTCTATCCGTTTTTATTTCTTATTTGTCGGAGCTTTCAGAGCGAGCTTAAAATGTATGCCCCTCCCTTCATTAAACGCGCTGAATGTCCATTGAAGCAAGGCTAAATGATTCCATTTCGCATGAAATAACAACTCTATCATTGTAATCGTATTTTTCTCTGAAAACACTACAAAAACGTAAGGAATAGATACTCCCATCGAACAATATACTCTAGGACTCTCTCTGGAATCAATGATAAATGCTTGGCATTTTTCCCATGAAAAAAGACATAGAATAGCTTATCTCCAGCAAGATAGGCCATATCTATGTCTTACGTATTCTTTTTCATCCTATTCTACTACGCAAAATGGCAGGCTACAAAATGTCCTTTTCGCACTTCACGGTATTCCGGATTGGCTTGCTTACAAATATCAGCTGCAATTGGACAGCGGGTATGGAATTTGCATCCTGAAGGCGGATTAGCCGGGCTTGGAATATCTCCCTTAAGAATAATTCGCTCACGCTTTAGCGTAGGATCTGGAATGGGAATAGCGGACATTAGCGCTTTTGTATAAGGATGAAGTGGATGGCTGAACAATTCCTCCGTATCAGCAAGTTCCACCATGGAGCCTAGATACATCACGCCTACTCGGTTGCATAGATGTTCTACCACACTGAGATCATGAGAGATGAACAGATAGGTCAGATTCTTTTCCCGCTGCAAATCACTAAGCAAATTAATGATCTGAGCTTGAATAGATACATCTAGAGCAGAGACGGGCTCATCCGCTACGATAAATTCAGGATTCATAATAAGTGCGCGTGCAATCCCAATCCGTTGACGTTGCCCACCGGAGAATTCATGCGGGTAACGATCGTACTGATAGTCGGCAAGACCGCAGATGCGCATCGTTTCGAGCACACGCTGTTTTACATCCCTGGGGCTAACCAGACCATGATCTAGAAGAGCCTCCCCGATCGCCTCTCCGACTTTAATCCGAGGATTCAGCGAACTATAGGGATCCTGAAATACAATCTGCATTTTAGGACGCATACTGCGCAATTTTTCCTTAGAATAACTATGAATATCTTCGCCTTTGAAAAGTACCTTTCCCTCTGTCTTATCATTAAGACGTAGAAGGGTTCTTCCGATGGTACTTTTTCCACAACCAGACTCTCCTACAAGGCCAAAAGATTCGCCTTTGTTAATATGGAAAGACACACCGTCCACTGCTTTAACATTTCCTACTACACGCTGCAGAATCCCACCGGTAATCGGAAAATATTTTTTCAGGTTGTCTACCTGGATCAGAGTTTCCGTCACTGTGCCTTACCTTCTTCCTCATACAACCAGCAGGCTGTTTTGTGATTATGATCTCCATGTACGCGAAGCGGAGGTAACTTGGTTCTACATATATCCATGCAGAATTCACAACGGTCATGGAAGTGACAGTTATCTCCGAGGTCGACCGGATTGGGCACTTGACCTGGGATGGAGTAAAGCCGCTCTTTTTTCTCATTAATGATTGGTTTTGCTTTGAGAAGCCCCTTCGTATAGGGATGCTGAGGGTCTTTAAAGATCTCAAGAACTGGGGCCTCTTCAATGACTTTACCCGCATACATCACGACTACGAAATCAGCCATTTCAGCGACAACACCCAAGTCATGAGTGATTAGCATAATGGATGTATTCAGCTTTCTTTTAATGTCACGCATCAGATCGAGAATTTGAGCCTGAATCGTTACATCCAAAGCCGTGGTCGGCTCATCCGCAATTAGAAGCTTCGGATCACAACTAAGTGCAATCGCAATCATAATCCGCTGACGCATTCCTCCACTTAATTCATGGGGATAGGAGTGGAATATTTCTTCTGCCCTTGGGATTCCTACGAGTGTAATTAGTTCAATAGCTCGCTTCTTTGCTGCTTTACGATCTAATAGTAAATGCAAAGCCAGTGGCTCTGTAATCTGTTCGCCAATGGTCAAGACCGGATTCAATGAGGACATAGGTTCTTGGAAAATCATTGCGATTTCATTTCCGCGGATGCGGCTCATTTCTCTTTTGCTGAGTTTCAAGAGGTCTTTACCTTCAAAAAGAATTTCCCCACCAGCGTGACGACCCGGAGGCATCTCTACCAATCGCATCAAGGACATGGCAGTTACACTCTTACCACAACCAGATTCTCCGACAACACAGAGCGTTTCACCTTCACGTATAGTAAAACTAACATCATCTACTGCTTTTACGATGCCAGCCGAGGTATGGAAATGCGTCTCTAGATTTTTGAATTCTACCAAATCTTTTGCCATAATGTATCTCCTACTTCTTCATTTTAGGATCGAGCGCATCACGAAGCCCATCACCGATTAAGTTAATCGCCGTTACCGTAATCAGAATGCACATACCCGGCGGGATCCATATCCATGGTCTCTTGCGGAAATCAATCAGGCTGTTCGCCGCAGTGATCATGTTCCCCCAAGACGGTGTGGGAGGTACGACCCCAATACCAAGGAAGCTAAGTGCTGATTCAAATAGAATCGCGCCAGCTACTAATAATGTTGCAGATACAATGATGATAGGGATAGTATTCGGCATAAGATGCCGGAAGATCTTGCGACGATCCCGAAGACCCAGCGCCTCCGTAGCTTGCATGAATTCTTGTTCACGAAGCGTAAGAATTTGACCACGTACGAGCCGTGCCAGACTCACCCAACTCAGAACACCTATCATCAGCATAAGGAAATAGATACGTTTGGAAGGGTCTACTTTTAAGTCTGAAAGAATTGCACCCATCGTAATTAAAATAGGTAGGGTTGGCAAAGCTAAGAAGATATCAGCCATACGCATCGTAATAGTGTCTGTCCAGCCCCGGTAGAAACCGGAGACAGCTCCAAGTGTAGCTCCAATAACTACAGCAATGGCTGTAGACACTAGTCCAACCATTAGCGAGATTCGTCCTGCTAACATGGTACGAAGCAAAATATCTCGACCAAATTTATCCGTGCCCAGCCAATGGGATGCATTAGGGGCTTTATTTTTCACAGTATAATCATAATCATAGATATTATAAGGTGAAAACAAAGGACCAAAAGAACAAATTAGAATCATGATTATCATTATAATAAGCCCCAGCAAGGCAAGTTTGTTCTTAGCAAACTTTCGTATTGCGCTTCTCCAAGGAGAGGCTACCTTCTGTGCTTTGGGAGTCTTAGTAATGGGTGCAGTCTGCTCTATAGACAAGGGTAATCTCCTCCTACTTTAGACGAATTCTTGGATCTGCAACTCCGTACAACACATCGGAGATCAGATTACCCAATAGGGTAAGAACCGCTAGAAATATCGTAAAGCCAAGCATGAACGGGTAATCACGCATATTAATCGATTCAAGATAGACCTGACCTACGCCGGGCCACACAAATACTTTTTCTAGAATCATAGCGCCACCGAACAGTCCTGGGAGTTCAAACCCGAGCAGTGTAATGGCAGGTAGTAATGCATTACGCAGTGCATGTTTGAAAATAACCGTCCGTTCCTTGAGACCCTTTGCTCTAGCTGTACGTATATAATCTTGACGGATTACTTCAAGCATCCCCGTACGGAAATAACGGGTCAAACTACCTGTACTTAACATAACAAGGACTAGTGTCGGTAAGAACATATGCTTAGCTACATCCTTAATGTAATCCCAACCTTCTGTGGTAATTCCAGTAGATGTCATTCCCCGACTGGGAATAGACCCCATTCTAATGCAAAAAACTTAATTAATAATAATCCAATAAAGAAGGACGGCAACGACATACATAGAAAGACAAATAAGGTAACTAACTTATCGAATAAGGAGTACTGAAATTTGGCCGAAAATACACCCGTAAGAACGGCTATGAACCAGCTTAAGATCAAACTTACAATTGCGATAATGAAGGAGTTCCAGACATACGTATTAATTACTTTTGTAACCGGTTTCTTATGTTGTAGTGAATCTCCTAAATTCCCTTTAGCCATGTTGCTTACCCAGATAAAATACCGTTGATATTGTGGTTTATCCAGACCATAGATTTTACGGAGTTCTGCTTGTTTTTCAATAGTCATATTGGGACTCTGTTTCGCTGTAATGTAATCTCCGGGAACCATAGCAGAGATGGCAAAGATAATAATGGAGACGCCAATTAGTGTCGGAATCATCTGCAACAAACGCCGGATGATATACTGCTTCATTCAAACTCCTCCTGGCTTAATAAATCGATATGCTCAGCTCGAGTGAGCTGAGCATATCCGTTGTTCTTTTATTATTGTTGCAGTGCTACATTATACAAGCTGTATGAGAAATCTTTGTAAGGTGAAATGTCAAAGCCTTGTGCGCGACCATTCACAGTCCACATATCTCTTCTTTGATACATGTAGATGATCGGAAGATCTTTGTTCAATTCTTGGTACAATTCTTTGTAAATTACTTTACGTTTCTCGATATCAAGCTCTTTTTTACCTTTAAGCATAAGCTCATCTACTTTAGGATTAGAGTAGTTGTAATCATTCTGTGCACCTTTTGTGATATAGACCGTGTTATCTGGGTCTGGCGTCAAGCCCCAAGCTGCGAAGAACATGTCGTAATCGCCTTTAGTCTTCTTGTCCATAATAGCGTTGAAATCCAAAGTTTCAGCAACTACATCAATGCCAAGTTCTTTATAGTTCTTAGTCATGATAGGAAGCAAAGATTCAACCACTGGATTATCTGCGGATGCTGAGAAGTTAATTTTAAATTTCTCTCCATCTTTTTCACGAATACCGTCTGCTCCAACTTTCCAACCTGCCTCGTCTAGCAAAGATTTCGCTTTAGCTGTATCGAAGTCATAATGTGTAATACCTTCATCTGTGTAAGACCAAGACACTTTGGATTGTGGGATGTTGATAACATCAGCATATTTACCATACACACCAGACACAATATCTTTACGATTCAGACCATAAGCTAAAGCTTGACGGACTCTTTGATCTTGGAATTTCTTTTCTTTGTGGTTAATTGCGATATAGCCATATCCATTCGTAGGAAGAACATTCATATCCAAGAATCCGATATTTTTTAATTCTTCTACGTTATCTTCAGTAACTGTAATGTTATCCATGTCTGTCTCGCCAGATTGAAGCAGCGATACATTCGTTTGATCTGTTGTTGTTTTGAAAATTACATTTTTAATTTTTGGAGCTCCATTGAAGAAGTTCTCGTTGGCAACTAAATCTACTTCTTGACCTGCTTTGTAGCCTGAAAGTTTATATTGACCACTACCTACAGGTTTTTCATTAAGCGCTTTTACGCCATTCAGATCGCCTTGTTTGTAGGCTTTTCCATAATAAGACTCAGGCATGAATTCAATACCACCCAAGTTTGCTTTGGTAAGTGCATCTGCTTCAGTAACCGTTACTTCTACTGTGTTATCATCAATGATTTTCACACCTGAAATGTCTTTTGATGTTCCATCATGATATTCTTTACCGCCTTTAATATTAAAGCTTACTACGTCAGATTGACCGTCATAGCTCTTGTCCAAATACATTTTTAAAGTGAAAAGATAATCTTTTACTGTGACAGGTGAACCGTCGCTATATTTCAAACCTTTTTTAAGATGGAATGTATATACTTTACCATCTGTAGATACATCTATTTTTTCTGCTAGACTTTCTTTATAAGTACCATCTGTTTGTACTTGAAGGAATGTATCAAAGATCGCTCTATTCACATAAACATCATAAGATGTTTCTGCAAAAAGTGGGTTAAATACCCCTTTTGGAGCTACTGTCCCAATTACAAGTGTATCTTTACGATTCGTTGCCGTAGCTGGGTTTTTGGACATATCTGCGGCTTTAATTAGGCCATCTGTTTGGTCCCCAGTCTCTGTAGTATCCCCCGGTGCTGGTGTTGCTGGATCTTCTGTCTTTGTAGGTGTAGTTGGTGCAGCATCTTCTTTGCTAGAGCATGCAGATAGCACTAGGCTTGAAGCCAAGACCATCATTACAAGCACATTCCATTTCTTTGTCATGCGAATCCTCCTCTTAAATATAAATGCTTTTTTTAAATATATTGTGAAGATAATATATCCAACATAATAGGGTTTTGCAATATCTAATGTCAGGAAACTTTACGCAACTATTAATACACCAAAACCTATAACGTTACTTGGAGATTAATATAGTTCAAAAATATGACTCTAGGTCTTTGCAGTCTCTGTTGTCATAAAGCTAAAATGCATATTTATAAATTTAAAAGAATAAACCAAAGGTCAATTTGCAACAGCATATTCCATTACTGTTATATTATTCACCTCTGTTAAAACTAGCTTAACTAAAAATATTTGATTTTAGTAAATAATATACCTTATATCTACCAAAATTCCAACAGATTTTATTCAAAGGATTTAATTTATTTTTAATATTGCCTATAATTTATTTTTGTTGGAATTATACATTAATTTATGTATTAGAACATAACAAAAAAAGAGCAACCGAATTCGGCCGCTCTTTTCTTCAATACTACTCTGTAGTATATGGCAACAATGCAACTTGACGGGAGCGTTTGATAGCTACAGTCAATACACGTTGATATTTAGCACTAGTACCTGTAACACGACGCGGCAAAATTTTACCACGCTCACTGATGAATTTCTTCAACAGTTCAGTGTCTTTATAGTCAATGTGAGTAATTTTGTTCACAGTGAAGAAGCATACTTTACGACGTTTGTTACGGCCGCCACGGCGAGCCGGTCTTTTGTCGTTATCTCCGCCTTCTCTTGGTTTAAAAGCCATGCTGATCAGTCCTTTCCAAATTAAAATGGCAAATCGTCATCCGATATATCGATCGGTTTACCGTCATCGGAAAATGGATCCTGATTGTTGTTCGAACGTGAATTATTGTTGCTGCGATTTGCTCCGCCGCTACTACTAGGAGCTGTATAAGCACCCTCTTCACGTTGACCGCCTCCGCCACCTTCACGGCTTGACTCCAAGAAACGTACATTATCAGCAATAACTTCAGTAACGTATACACGTTTGCCTTCATTATTCTCATAATTACGTACCTGAATGCGACCTTCAACAGCGGTCAAGCGACCTTTACGCAAGTAATTGGCACAAGTCTCCGCCAACTGTCTCCACGTAACGACCGGGATGAAATCCGCTTCACGTTCTCCGCCTTGTGATGTAAAGGGTCTGTCCACTGCAATAGTGAACTGAGTTACCGCAACACCTGATGGCGTGTAACGAAGTTCCGGATCACGAGTTAGTCTTCCGATGAGAATGACACGGTTCAACAATCTAGTCCCCTCCTCTGAGCGATATGGTTACACAGCAATCTTAAGCAACGTCTTTAGTTATGAGATAACGGATAACTTCGTCGGAAATTTTCAACAAACGTTCCAACTCATTAATCACTTCTGGAGTCGCGTTAAAGTTTACCAATACGTAAACTCCATCACGAATCTTGTTAATCTCATACGCAAGCCGGCGTTTGCCTACAACATCATGCTTTGTAATTTCTCCGCCGTTTTGGATGATGCCTTGGAATTTTTCGGTGACAGCTTGAACTGCTTCTTGTTCAAGATCAGGACGAATAATGTACATCACTTCGTATTTGCGCATATCTTTCACCTCCTTTTGGTCTCACGGCCCCCAATGCTATGCTTGGGAGCAAGGAGCGAGCGTAAACTCGCACCATAATAATATAACAAATTCAGTTATCCGTTGCAACCCACTTCGAGGATCTACAGAGTCTCTACCCGCTAAACATGCATGTTTATTCTCTTTTTAGACACAATAAAGACGTCTGATTATCTAAAGGAGGTATCATATATGGGCGAACGTACGGAGTATGAAGCAGGAGATAAAGCTCCCAATCCCGGAGTATATACAGAAGTAGGTGAAGCACGTAGCTTCCATACGGAAATTCAAGATCCCAAACGAATTACGATGGAGAAAGGGGACACCTTCCCCGAGACCACAAATAAAAATAGAAAATGGAAAAAAGCCGAAAAGGCACGTGTGCATTAGAGCCATTATATAAAATAAAAAAACAATGCATAAAAATATCAAATGTGCGCATTCTATGTGTAGACGGCTTACATGAGAGGTGTGGTTCCGTTGGGCATTTTAACGAATACCCGCAAGGAGTCTTAGTCACAACAAAGTGTTACAGAATCGATTAAAGCGCATCAGGTGATCACCAGATGTATTTACTTTAGTTCTCTGTTTAGGAAGGTTTGGTGTTCGGGAAGACCCCTCTTCTCGGCCTGTGTTTTTTCAGAGAATGCAGTGACCTAATGTTTCCGCGCAATTGTGTGAGAGAAGAATTCCAATTTCCGTAAGCCGTCTGCCTTTAAGGAAGTTCCTATTGGAACTTCCTTATTGGTATATTATTTTTGTCACCCCTAATACTTGAATTAAACCATGGGTTTTCCCATTTCATATTTTACTGAATAAAATTCTTTATATGTAAATACAAAAAAACTCGCTATTGCAGCGAGTGTCATGATTAAATATGGCGGAAAGAGTGGGAGTCGAACCCACGCACGCCTTGCGACGCCTAACTGATTTCGAGTCAGCCCCCTTGGACCACTTGGGTACCTTTCCGCAGTAATCATTATTTTACCATAATGATAATTACTGTGCAAGAAATGCTTTTTCAACCTCATGGTTATAATGGATTTTGAGGTAGCTCCTCCGCTGAGCGTAGCACTTTTTTAAGATTCTTTTCAAATTTAGCTCGGGGAACCAATACACTATGTTTACAACCTACACACTTAATTCGAATATCCATTCCCATGCGAATAATCTCCATTTCGTTGCTGCCACAAGGATGGTTTTTTTTCATTTGTACTACATCGCCTAGTTGAAATATTTTGCGTTCCATGGAAAGTCCCCCTTTGCAGAATTCATGAATCTTTTACATCCATGCTTATCATCTTGCGCTAGTTATCGTGATTGCTTCTAATCCCATTATTTATTATGGCAGCCCATATTCATGAGTTATGCTTTTGCTTGAACTTGTTCTTGTAGTGCTGAATCCGTCTTTTCCATAGCTTCTTTGGCATAGGCCTGAATTAGACGTTCAAGCTCGGCTCGCTTGCCAGGAATGCATTCCCCTGATATGCGAATTACATACTCACTAGTTGTAACAGATTGCAGACCTAATACATGAGGGGCCTTAGTTACATAATCCGTAGCTTCATTTAAGTCATTCATGGATGTTCTTAATAGAGACGTTATATCCTCTACACGATATTGATTACTTACGGGGATATCCACGACAGCTAAGGCATTATTCAAGGAGAAATTCGTTACAGTAGTAATGAGTCCGTTCGGTATAATATGAACTTCACCCTTCCAACTAATCAGCCGCGTGGTGCGTAGTCCAATAATTTCTACCGTTCCTTTTAGATTGCCCGTCTGAATCACATCTCCAACAGCAAACTGATCTTCTAAAATAATGAAAAAACCTGTAATGACGTCTTTCACTAGACTTTGAGCTCCAAAACCAATAGCCAGTCCCAGCACACCTGCTCCGGTGAGTAATGGGGTTAGATTAATTCCGATTTCCGCTAACAATAACATCATCATAACAAAATTGCCTGCAACAGAAACAACATTTTTCAATAATTCCCCAGCGGTAATGAATCTTCGAGCATTTACGTTAATTCGACTGGTCTCACGTCGTCTTAAGGAAGTATCAATTATTTTGAATATCACTTTGATAAATACTCTAGTTAGCACGACAATAATAAGTATTCTTAAGGCCGTCATCAATACGTGTTCCCACATACTCATGTCCGTTGACCAACTCCAGATTTTATCCTTCCAGGTCTTGGCTGCGTCCGTAAGATTACCTGATGCCTCCAAGTAAAACATATACATATCCCCTTTCTATTACTCGATGGTAACATATCCGTGCACTTCATTCCTGTATATTCCTCTAATTTCCACTGTTTCTTCCTTCACAATCCGGACTACATTTGCTAAATCTTCCTTCTGAAACTGAATAGAAAGGGCACATCCTGCTGTAATTCCTTTGGGTGTAGGAAATAAATCAATCTCTATTTCTGCATACTCCAGCAACATCTCCGCCCGCAGAGCCTGGTGTGTAGAATCAAAGGCGATAACTAACCATTCCTTAATCGTATTCATCTCCTCCACTAAACATGGGTCAACAGTCACAGTATAAATTAACTTTTTCCTTCATATACTAGCTACTATACTAAATGAGAGGAAGATTCCATGTCTCATACGGATCCGTCTTCAGTTGCTCAGGAAATCCCTTATTTAAAAATCCCCCATACGGAACCTGGTATTCATTCAGCGCTAATCCACCGGCTTCTCCTCCATTTCGCAAAAATGAATCTCTCTCAAGAGATCGTCATTGTGTGTATTGGAACCGACCGCTCTACAGGAGACTGTCTAGGACCGTTGGTCGGTACGGCTTTGGCTAAGTTGAATAGTCCCTTGTTTCATCTCTTTGGGACACTGGACGAACCAGTTCACGCAATGAATTTGCAGGACACGCTGGAGCATATTGAAGAACAATTCGTGAATCCGTTCGTCATTGGAATTGATGCCTGTCTTGGTCAATCTTCAAGTGTAGGCTGCATTCAAGTCGTTCAAGGTCCGCTTCGGCCCGGTGCAGGTGTAAATAAAGAATTACCGCCGGTCGGCGATATCCATCTTACTGGCATCGTCAATGTCGGCGGCTTTATGGAATACTTTGTACTTCAAAATACTAGGCTCAGTCTAGTTATGCGTCTGTCTGACCTTATAGCTACAAGTCTATATACATCCATAAAAGAATGGAATCGAAGCTTTAAGCCTGTTGTTCAGCGAGATGAATGGCGTCCTTTTCCTCAGGAGAAAGTGAGTAAAGCGACTCGCCTTTAGTTAAAGGCTTGGCATACATAAAGCAACCCTCACGATTATATATGCCTGTCAGCACTACGCCATCTTTGAGATCATCTAAAAAGGCCATTGAGAAACTTAATTCATTTCCATGTTCACCGTAGGCATTATATCGTTTAATGCCTATTTTTGCTTTTAATTTAGGTAATAATTTTTGAAGAGATTGCAGTTGCCGCTGCTGCTCTCCATGCTCATCTTCGATGGCATCCATTTGAACTTTAAGATCAATTAATAAGGTCTCGAGGTTCTCAACCCCCGTTCCTTTCATCATCGTCTCATATTTACGACGAGTTCTTCTAAGCTTGCTTCCTTGGATTATATTCCACACAATTACCCAGATGAACAAGATAGCTGCAATGATAACAATCCATATCAATTGATCTTTTACTAGGTCATTCCATTCCCTCATGTCACGTATACCTCTCTGTCTATGCTTTATACATTTCTTGAATTGCACGGATTAAAATATCTGCATCTTCTTTGGTTGATGAATAGCCCACACTTGCCCTAACAGCGCCTATACTCAGGGTACTCGCTGTCTTATGAGCAAGAGGAGAACAATGATAGCCTGCTCTTACTGCAATCTGATAGTTCCGATCCAGATGAAAAGCAATTTCCGCCGCGTCTCTGCCTTTTACATTAAAAGCTACAATACCGGTTCTTTCTGCTCCTAGTCCGGGTCCTAGCACACTAATATTAGGAATATCTAGAAGTCCTTGCATAATATGTTGAGTTAGCGCCCACTCGTGTTGGTAAATATTGTTAACCCCTATATTCATAACATAACTTGTTCCTGCCAATAATCCTGCGATTCCCGGCGTGTTAGGTGTCCCCGCTTCATAACGATCGGGCCGTACATTTGGTTGTTCTAATTCCTCGGATTGACTTCCCGTTCCCCCATGTAATAAAGGAACCAAATCAATCTCAGGACTAAGAACAAGCGCTCCCGTACCCTGCGGACCAAGTAATGATTTATGACCTGGAAAAGCAACCATATCCAGCTTATCTTCATGAATACGAATGGGATAAGCACCTGCGGTCTGTGCTGCATCTATAAGAATCAGAGCACCATTAAGATGAGCGATTCTTGCCAGTTCACTAATAGGAAGGATACTACCTAATAGATTAGAGCTATGACTACATACTACTAGCCGAGTATTAGACTGAAATGTCTTTTGGAAATTTTCCAAAGATAGCTCTCCCTCTGTAGACAATTCCATATACGACACCTCAATCCCAATCGTGCGCTTTAGAAATTCGAGAGGACGCCGAACAGAATTATGCTCGACCATAGTTGCAATGACATGATCTCCGGGTTTAAGTATCCCTTTAATAGCTAGATTAAGTGCACTTGTAGTATTGGAGCTAAACATTATATCTGATGTGTTCTTTACATCCAAAAGCTTAGCAAGTTGGATTCGAGCTTTCATGATAGTTCTTCCTGCCTGCAGAGCCATACCATGGTTTCCTCTCCCTGGACTGGCCATTTGTCCTTGTAGCGCTTGCTGGACAGCTTCAATCACCTCGGGAGGCTTAGGCCATGAAGTTGCTGCATGATCAAGATAAATCAAAAGCGCTCTCCTCCTTAGGTAATTTAATTCGGATGACATTTACATCTTATTGTATCTAGCTATAGTTATCATTTCCACATGATTATAGAGCAAGAAAGACATACTTCCTCCCTCATGAACGAGAGGAAACATGTCATTTTTTTACTGTAACAAATCTAGTAATCTTTGAAGATCTTGTTGACTAAAATAATTAATTTCAATCTTACCTTTTTCCTTGATCGCCTTTATTTTCACAGTAGTTTGAAAACGTTCGCGGAGATTTTCTTCGACTTCTTCAATGTACGGATCTTTTTTCTTACTGGCAACTTTGACCTTTGTTTTTTCATTTTTACGATCTAACTGTTGCACCGCATCTTCTAACTCGCGTACACTCCACTCATGATCTATACACTGCTTAGCCAGCTGTTTGATTAACAATGGATCCTTAATACCCACGAGACCACGTGCATGGCCCATAGATAATGTTCCACGTGAAACATAGTCCTTCACTTCTTTTGGTAGAGCTAGCAAACGTAAGAAATTGGCAATGTGAGAACGTGATTTCCCCACTTTTAAAGATAATTCTTCTTGGGTCAGATCAAACTGATCAATAAGTCCTTGATACGCAACCGCTACCTCCATCGCATTTAAATCTTCACGTTGTAGGTTTTCAATTAGAGCAATCTCCATCACTTGTTGATCTGTAAAATTTCTAACTACGGCTGGCACCGTAGAATTTCCGCAGTACTGAGAAGCTCTGTATCGACGTTCCCCTGCAATAATCTCATAACCTTTGAGCACACTTCGAACGATAATCGGCTGAATAACCCCATGTTGACGTATCGATTCTGCAAGTTCACGTATAGCATCTTCATCAAATGTTTTACGAGGTTGATAGGGATTCGCTCGCAATTGGGCTATAGGGAGTTCCATCACCTTATCATCATCATTTACGGATAGCGATGGGATTAAAGCATCGAGACCCTTACCTAGACGCTTACTCATAGGAAACCACTTCCTTTGCCAATTCTAAGTATACCTCGGCTCCTTTTGAACGTGGATCATAGGTTATAATGGACTGTCCATGGGAAGGCGCTTCACTTAATCTGACGTTACGAGGAATAACGGTTTTATATACTTTTTGCTGGAAATACTTCTTCACTTCTTCTATAACCTGAATACCTAGATTCGTCCGAGCATCAAACATTGTAAGTAATACACCTTCAATTTGAAGAGAAGTATTAAGATGTTTTTGTACCAATCTTACGGTATTCAATAACTGACTTAGGCCTTCTAGAGCATAGTACTCACATTGAATAGGAATGATGACAGAGTCCGCAGCAGTCAAGGAGTTAATCGTCAAGATGCCTAAAGATGGAGGGCAATCAATAATAATATAGTCATATTTTGCTTTCACTTGTTGCAAAGATTTTTTTAATCGCAACTCTCTTGAAATGGTCGGGACTAATTCAATCTCTGCTCCCGCTAATTGAATTGTGGCAGGAATCATGTCTAAGCCTTCAATACGAGTCGATACAATCGCTTCGCCCGGATGAACATCATTTATTAAAACATCATAAATACAGTTTGCTACATCCGCTTTATTTATCCCTATTCCACTCGTTGTATTTCCCTGTGGATCGATATCCACCAACAACACTTTTTTCCCTATTGTAGCCAGCCCAGCACCTAGATTGACGGAAGTTGTGGTTTTACCTACTCCACCCTTCTGATTGGCAACGGCAATGATTTTAGACAACCCAATTCACCTCAATATTAGTAAAATCTTTTTGTAGATTCATATACAGACTAAATCTTAAACATCGATTAAGTTGTATAGTCGAGGGTATTCACACTAAGAAGTTACTACAAAAAGATATAAAAAGCGGCTATCTCGCCGCTTTATTCATTCATTGCGTCTTTTTAGCGTTTAGGAATTTTAATTACGATTTCATAATGATCTTCATGATCTGTTTCAGCCGTTTTGATCTGTAGTCCAGATCCCGATACCATATCAATAGATTGACGAATTGTATTTAATGCTAGTCGAACATCCTTAGTGAAAGAGATTCGCTTAGTTTTTTTAATTTTGGCTACTTCTTTATAAAAAGCAATACGTGCTTCCGTCTGCTTTACATTTAATTCTTTTGTAATAATTTCTTCTAAAACTTTAAGCTGTAGTTCTTCTGTATCTAAGGAAAGCAGTGCTCTAGCATGACGCTCCGTTATTTTCCGTTCCATTAGAGCATTTTTAACCCCATCTGGAAGCTGAATAAGACGAATCTTATTGGCAATCGTAGATTGACTCTTTCCTAGACGTTGGGCTAGGCTCTCTTGAGTTAACTGATGAAGGTCAATGAGGTTTTGATATGCAATAGCCTCTTCAATCGAGGTAAGATTCTCACGTTGAAGATTTTCAATTAAGGCAATCGAGGCTGCCTGAGAGTCATTGAAATCCCTTACAATAGCAGGAATTGTGCTATAACCTAATTTGCATACAGCACGCCAGCGGCGCTCCCCTGCAATAATCTCATATTTATCATTCCGAAAACGAACCACAATCGGTTGAATAACCCCATGTGTCTTAATCGTTTGGCATAACTCATCAATTTTTTCGTCATCAAAAACGGTTCTAGGTTGATAAGGGCCACTAATGATATTGTCCACCGGCAATTGTTTAATTTCTTCACCGCTGCTTCGTTCGGATATACCGAACAATTTAGAGAATTGTTCTTTCATTCTGCAGATTACCACCTAATTTCATAGTCGCATAGAGCAGAGACCCTATGTTCTTCAACTGGCATGTGCACATTCCACGTGTCGTTAAACAATCTAAATATACTAGATATATAGTTGTTTAATTTAATCCACTATAATTATATTAATTTATGAATAGAGTTTCTAATTCAATAGAAACTTAACAACAATGACAAGTCTATTCTACCACTTTTTCCTCTATAATCCTATTAACATCTTTGACGAGCTTTGTTTCACGTGGAACAAAAAAAACACCTCTAAATAAGAGGTGTTTTTAGGGGGGTACCCGCTTTTCGTGGATACTTATTAGGTGTAAATGATCGTTTTCGAATTATAATTAGATGTCTTTCCGATTGATCATTAGGAAGTTCTAATCTGTAATTATTTGTAACCTTTCCTCTTAACTCTTTTAAGCTATAACTAGCTTCTTTGAGTTCTTCAGTCGGATCATTTCCCTTCATAGCTACAAAGTGACCTCCTGTTTTAACAAAGGGAAGACAAAACTCATTTAGTACAGATAGACGTGCTACCGCCCGAGCTGTAGCAAGATCATATTGATCTCTATGATCTACTTTCCTAGCTAAGTCTTCTGCCCTGCTATGAACTAGTGTAACTCCCTTTAGATCCAATGTATTCACCAGATTCTGTAGAAAAGATATTCTTTTGTTTAAAGAATCTACAATGGTCAGTTTTAAATGTGGAAAGAGAATTTTCAAAGGTATGCCGGGGAAACCTGCACCTGAGCCTACATCAATCATACGTCCAACCTCAGTCATATCCACATGGAACGCAAGAGTTAAAGAATCGTAAAAATGTTTGATGTACACTTGATCTCTCTCTGTAATGCCCGTAAGATTCATACGCTCATTCCAAGAAATTAGTTCTTGAAAATAAAGCTCAAATTGTTCAAGTTGCCGCTCATCTACCTGTACATCCTGCTTAACTAATAAATCTACAAATTGCTGTTGCGTCGCATCCAATGTCTTATCCCCCTGCTGCAGTAACTCGGTTATAATGCTCTAAATAAACAAGAAGAATGGAGATATCTGCAGGAGTGACCCCTGCGATACGTGAAGCTTGACCTATGGAAATCGGACGAATTTTAGCTAACTTTTGACGCGCTTCCATTGCGACCCCATGTATATCTTCATACTTAATATTATCTGGAATTTTCTTTTTCTCCATTTTTTGCAGTCGTTCCACATGAAGAAGTTGCTTCTCTATATAGCCAGCATATTTAATTTGAATCTCTACTTGCTCTTTCATCTCTTCATCGAGATCTAATGGAGAAGGTGATAAAGGTTCCAAATGTTCATAACTTACTTCAGGCCTGCGAAGAATGGTAAGAAGATTAGAACCATCTTGAATCGGTGCGGATCCTATGGACTCAAGAGTAGGATTCACTTCAATTGGTTTTACTTTTACCGACTTCAGACGTTCAATCTCCTGCTCTACGAAATCTTTCTTCTGCAGAAATTTTTCGTACCGCTCTGGTCGAATTAATCCAATATCATAACCAATCGGGGTTAGACGCAAATCAGCATTGTCATGGCGCAAAAGCAATCGATATTCAGCGCGTGAGGTTAGGAGACGATAAGGCTCATTTGTTCCTTTTGTAACGAGATCGTCAATAAGCACACCAATGTATCCTTGAGAGCGATCCAGTACAACTGGCTCTTTGCCTTGAACTTTACGAGCAGCATTAATTCCAGCCATAACACCTTGTCCTGCTGCTTCTTCATAACCAGACGTTCCGTTGATCTGGCCGGCTGTAAATAGTCCGGGAAGACGTTTTGTCTCAAGGGACGGCCAGAGCTGTGTTGGCACAACTGCGTCGTATTCAATGGCATATCCTGTACGCATCATCTCAACATTTTGCAAACCAGGAATGGATCGTAAAATTTTGAGCTGAACATCTTCTGGCATACTTGTGGAAAGACCTTGAACATAATATTCAGACGTATTTTTTCCTTCGGGTTCTAAGAAAATCTGATGTTTGGGCTTATCACTGAACCGGACAATCTTATCCTCAATAGAAGGACAATATCTTGGCCCTGTTCCTTCAATTACGCCAGAAAACATAGGTGCACGATGAAGATTATCATTTATTATTTCATGTGTCTCAATCGACGTATAGGTTAACCAACAAGGTAGTTGCTCATTTGTGGAACTTTTGGTTTCATAGCTAAAAAATTTAGGCTTGTCATCTCCAGGTTGAATCTCGGTTTGAGAGAAATCAATGGTGTCTTTATGGACACGTGGAGGTGTTCCTGTCTTAAAGCGTACTAGATCAAATCCTAGTTCCTTCAGATGTCCTGCTAAGCGAACAGAAGGTTGTTGATTGTTAGGCCCACTCTCATACATGAGCTCGCCCATAATTATTTTGCCACGTAAGTAGGTTCCCGTTGTTAACACCACCGCTTTCCCGCGGTACTCGGCACCAGTCTTGGTAACCACACCTACACACTGTCCATCCTCAACAAGCAATTCTTCTACCATACCTTGACTGAGTGTAAGGTTATCTTCCTTCTCCATTGTCTCTTTCATAGCATGTTGATATAAAAATTTGTCAGCTTGAGCACGCAGGGCATGCACAGCTGGTCCTTTACCTGTATTAAGCATACGCATTTGAATAAAGGTTTTATCAATGTTACGTCCCATTTCACCGCCAAGTGCATCAATTTCCCGCACTACATGTCCTTTTGCTGGACCGCCAATCGATGGATTACATGGCATAAAAGCTACCATATCTAGATTAATTGTCACCATCAATGTTCGGCAGCCCATACGAGCAGCAGCCAGGGCAGATTCTACACCTGCGTGGCCGGCTCCCACTACGATTACGTCGTACTCTCCCGCGGGATATCCCATTCGGTCCTACCTCCTTATATCGATCATCCGTATCATCGGAATCTTAATTGGATAACTAATGTGTTACAGCATTTCAATACCCATCATACCATGTCTGCAATGACTTCATACTTGAAGTAATATAGGGTTGAATTATTTTCCCAGACAGAATTGTGAGAAGATCTGATCAAGTAAAGAATCTGGAGCTGAATCTCCAATGACTTCACCGAGTTGTTCCCATGCAAGTCTTACATCAATTTGGAAAATATCGATAGGTACTCCCGCATCCGCAGCTTCAAAAGCATCTTGGAGCGATAGGACCGCTTTATTTAACAAGGCGATATGCCTCACATTACTGACATAAGTTAAGTCTCCGGATTCTAACTGACCTCCCAGAAATAGTTCTGTAATGGTCTCTTCAAGTCTTTCTAGTCCATCCTCTGTCTTGACCGAAAGTTCAACTTGATTACCTTCCGCAAAATAGCTTTCAATCATGTTCCGATCGACATGCTGAGGAAGATCACTTTTATTAATGAGTACGATAACTTGACGGCCTTTGATTTGCTCCATCAGACTAATCTCATCCTCATGTAGCGGTTCTGCCCCGTTAATTACCAGCAAAATCAAGTCTGCCTCAAGCACAGCCGCTTTGGAGCGCTCCACCCCCATCTGTTCAACAATATCCATCGTTTCGCGGATACCTGCCGTATCTAACAGTTTTAAGGGGATATTATTTATCGTAACAAACTCCTCAATAACATCTCTTGTCGTTCCCGGGATATCCGTAACAATGGCTTTATTTTGCCTAGCCAGTGCATTAAGCAGCGATGACTTACCTACATTGGGTCTACCCACAATAGCTGTCGTAATACCCTCTCTCAGAATCTTGCCTTGATTAGCTGTCCGAAGTAGTTCGTCTATGCCCTCCATCACCTTGGAGCACTTCTCTTTGATAAAGGCTGTCGTAAGCGACTCCACATCATGTTCAGGGTAATCAATATTAACTTCAATATGTGCGAGGGTCTCAAGTAAGAAGTAACGAAGCTCTGTAATCCGACGAGATAATTGACCCTCTACCTGTTTGAAAGCAACGGTGAATGCACGGTCCGACTTTGAACGAATGAGGTCAATAACTGCTTCTGCCTGCGATAGATCAATTCGGCCATTTAAAAATGCTCGTTTGGTGAACTCTCCGGGTTCCGCCAATCGAATCGTACGCTGTTGTAGTAATAGATCCATTACTCTTTTTACCGAAATAATTCCTCCATGCGTACTAATCTCAACAATATCCTCGGTAGTAAAAGAACGTGGTGCTCGCATCACCGTAACTAAAACTTCTTCTAATTTCTCGCCCGTCTTGGGCTGAACAATAAAACCATAATGAACGGTATGTGTAGTGGCTTCAGCAAGTGGCGTTTTGGATTGTAAAAGACGCCCTACTTCCTCTATAGCTTCGGGACCACTAACACGTATTACAGCAATACCACCTTCGCCTACTGCCGTCGATATGGCAGCAATCGTATCTGTTACCATGTCCCACCTCTTCTTCCTTAATAAAAAGAAATGACGATTGCCCTAGGCAAACGTCACTCTCCAATCATTCATTTATTGGGTCGTACACCTATGACCACTCTTCGGTTAGGCTCTTCGCCTTTGCTGAACGTCTTTACATCAGGATGATCTTGAAGAATAGAGTGTATCACTTTACGCTCATGGGAAGACATAGGTTCAAGCACGACTTCCTTACGTGTTCGAATTACTCGTCCCGCAAGGCGTACGGCTAATTCTTCTAATGTCTTCTTTCGGCGCTCCCGAAAATTCTCAGCATCTAGTACTAAACGGATAAAACTATCCGAGTAACGATTAGCTACAATGTTAGCTAAATATTGAAGCGCATCGAGGGTTTGTCCTCTTCTGCCAATGAGCAGCCCAAGATCAGAGCCAGAGATGTTAAGAACTGCACTGTCCTTGCGGCGTGCTATCTCAACTGTCACCTGTAGTCCCATACTTAAGCCTACTTCCTTAATAAATGACGCCGCCTCTTGATAAGGATCTATCTCTTGTTCTGAAGCAACGGGTGCATCCTGCTGGGTAAGCGTGGGCACCTGCACAACTTCGCTAGAGCTATGAACCTTAGGCGTCTCTGTCATGGAATCTACCAGCAACATAATTTCTACCTTCGCCGCTTTGCCTCCAAACAGACCCAGGAATCCTTTTGACGGCTGCTCTAATACTTTCACGGCGACTTTGTTCTCGGTAGTCCCGAGCTTGGCCAATCCTTGTCTTACAGCATCTTCAATGGTTTTTCCTGACGTCACAACTTTGCTCATTTTTTCTTGTTGGCCTCCTTGTTGGTGCCTCTAGCCGGTGTGCCGGCTTTCAAGTTTGAACCTCCACGCTTTGACTTACCTCCGTCGGCTACGGCAACTACACTAGCTGCTGCTGTTCCCGCAGGCTTCTTATAAAGGAAGTAATTTTGCACGATGGTATAAATATTACTATAGAACCAGTACAGCGGAAGGGCTGCCGGGAAATTGTAAGCCATAATAAAGATTAATACAGGATAGATGAACATCATGAACTGCATAGGTCCTTGCATTCCTGCTGGATTCATATTCGACATCATCTTCGTCTGAACAAAAGTACTCAAAGCCGCAAGTGCCGGAAGGATGAACAAATGGTCCGGTTTGCCAAGTTCTAACCATAAGAAAGAGTGTTCACGAATTAGCGGATTGTACACAATTGAGTTATATAGAGCGATGAAGATTGGCATCTGAATGATCAATGGGAAACAACCAGCCATAGGATTTACTTTATTTTCTTGGAAAAGCTTCATGGTCTCCTGCTGTTGAAGTTGAGGATTATCCTTATGCTTTTCTTTAATTTTAGCAATTTCAGGCTGAATAGCTTGCATAGCTCTGGAACTCTTCACTTGCTTCAAGGTAAGCGGTAAAATTATTGTACGTACAATAAGCACCATCACGAGAATCGCAAAACCGTATTCTCCACCGAACCATTCAGCAAAGGTATCCAAGGCAAGTGAGAAGTAGTACACTACATTTGCTTGCCAGAACGATCCATTTTTCAGATCCGCGGTTGAGGTTGTATGGCTAACATTGGATCCACATCCCGCAAGTATAACAAGCATGCCCACCGCAAGTGCGATAAGAAGCAACTTGCGTTTATTAAATTTAATTCGCGACACTTCAAAACCCCTCTCTTTACACTTTCCGTCAGCCTAAATCATACCATAATTATATGCACAAAGAAACAAGCCTATCAAGGGCGTAAAGCCCTTACAAGACCTGCTTTGCGAAGGGCATGAAGCACGCTTTTTTCGAGTTCTTTATATTCCATAGTAATGGCACCTTTTCTTACAATGAAGATAATATCTACATGTTCACGGATTTCCGCTTTATGTAGTCGAACAATTTCTTTGATTAATCGGCGCATCCGATTTCGTACCACGGCATTACCTATCTTTTTGCTCACAGAAATGCCCAATCTGAAATGTTCAATATCATGCTTCACAGACCAATAGACGACTAACTGGCGATTTGCGAACGATTTTCCATACCGATAGACTCGGCCGAAGTCCGCTCTATTTCTTAAGCGCAGCTTTTTGTGCACGACGTTCTCCTTGCCTTACCCATTTGATCTATATTACGAAAAAAAGACCACCGCAGTGGCCTTCACGCGCATTTTTTACGCACTCAATACTTTTCTTCCTTTAAGACGACGAGCAGCAAGAACTTTACGTCCATTTTTCGTGCTCATTCTCTTACGAAAACCATGAACCTTGCTACGTTTGCTCACGTTCGGTTTGAAAGTCGGTTTCATATAGTGCACCCCCTAACAGGAATTACTGTCTTCTTCTTACATCGTATTTCTCCGCAGAAAAAGCCTTTTTACATTTAATCATGAAATGAGTAGAAAGTCAACCAAACGAGTCAATCCTTCTATAGAAATTAAAGACATGATTATCCACATAAACTGAATCTTTTTTTATCTAATCTTTTATTTTATACACATCTAAATGGGTGTGTATTATTTTTCAACGAAGCCGGGAAAAATTTTGTGGAAATTTTCGATATTTTCAGCCATCGTCCATTAAGCGCACATTTTCTTATGACATATTCCGTTTTTAATACTTCCATTTATGCCACTCATAGTTTCTTCAGCTAGACGAAATCTTTACATTTATCAATGGACTTCTTTTTAGTCAGGGTAGATTAATTATACCGCTCTCTCCCTCTTTTCATCCTAATGTTATAAAACACATTTTTTTACTATAGCTCTTGATGCTCTTTAAGTCTGTGATAAAGAAATGTAACTTTAAAGATTATCTTCGAAGAACTTATCATTTATCCTGCCTTCAGCCGATGCATACTTTTATTTTTACAAATTCCCCTATTGCCGATCTTTGACCTTTCTTATCATGTACTGAATTATTCCCTTCCTCATTTCAAAAAAAAGTTATCAACAGCCTGCTACCTAGAACTCCGTTTATCCTCTCACGTTTTAATTGCGAATTTCTTGTGCATATTTTTAATAAGCTGTGTATAAAATTCAGAACTTAAAAAAGGGTACTGTCGAATTTTAAACAATTTATAAACAATATGTAGTGGTGTGAATTAAATTTATACACAAGTTATTGAATTTGTGGATAAAAAGCGCACTTACGTTGAAATATAAAGCTTCTTTTGCTATGATTATATTGTTTTCTGTGTGTATATCTAACTAACTTATCTTCTCTTATCAACAGGCTGTGGATAAAATTGTGAACAATTTAAACTTATACCTTAGTATAAATTTCTCGTTTCCTGCTCATTGGGGATAATTGCTCCTAGCTTTCAGCTAATTTCGACAATCCGCGCATGGCTACGACCACATATGGAAGATGTAAAAGGAGTGACAGTCTGTGGACAGCCATACCTCTGAAATATGGCAACAAATATTATCCATTATCCAAACCAAACTGAGTAAACCGAGTTATGATACCTGGTTCAAGGCCACGAAAGCTGTATCCATTACGGAACAGACTATTGTAATCTCTGCACCCACCACTTTTGCCGTAGAATGGCTTGAAAGCCGTTATACCAAATTAGTGGCTACTACCGTTTTGGAAGTGTTAGACAAGCACGTAGATGTATCCTTTGTGATCGAAGAAGCCCGACCGAATGATTTTTCGTTCCCTCAGACGCAATCGCCTCCTCCTGTTCAAATCGAAGAGACCATCTCTCACATGCTAAATCCAAAATACACATTTGATACCTTTGTCATTGGATCTGGTAATCGATTTGCTCATGCTGCTTCTCTAGCCGTAGCTGAAGCGCCTGCTAGAGCGTATAATCCGCTATTTTTATATGGAGGAGTGGGACTTGGCAAGACGCATTTAATGCACGCAATCGGGCATTATATTCTTGAGCATAGCCCCAGCAGCAAAGTAGTTTATATTTCTTCCGAGAAATTTACGAATGAATTTATTAATTCCATTAGAGATAATCGGGCTGAAAGTTTCCGCAACAAATATCGCAACATTGATATCTTGCTCATTGATGATATTCAATTTTTAGCAGGGAAAGAATCAACACAAGAAGAGTTTTTCCATACGTTTAATGCACTTCATGAGGAACGGAAGCAAATTATTATTTCTAGCGACCGACCGCCAAAAGAAATTCCTACGTTGGAAGAACGACTCCGCTCACGCTTTGAATGGGGATTAATTACGGATATTCAGCCTCCAGATCTGGAGACAAGAATAGCTATTTTACGCAAGAAGGCTAAAGCGGAGAACTTAGATATACCAAATGAAGCCATGATGTATATTGCCAATCAAATTGATACCAATATTCGTGAGCTGGAAGGTGCTTTAATTCGTGTAGTGGCCTATTCTTCCCTCATTAATCAAGATGTCACAACCCATTTGGCAGCGGAAGCCTTAAAAGATATTATTCCGTCCAGCCGTCCCAAAATGATTACCATTCAAGACATTCAGGCGAAGGTTGGCGACTACTATAATCTTCGTATGGAGGATTTTAAGGCTCGCAAAAGGACAAAAGCGATTGCTTTTCCGCGTCAAATTGCTATGTACCTTTCTAGAGAGCTAACCGACTATTCCTTACCTAAGATCGGTGAAGCTTTTGGAGGAAGAGATCATACCACTGTCATTCATGCTCACGAGAAAATCACTCAAAATTTGAAGGCAGATCCAGAGCTCTTCAAAATTGTAAATAATCTTACGGAGAAGATTAAAGCCTCCTCCTAAATCTATAAAATTTTAGCCACAATTGTACCGAAGCCTATGCACAATCTATACACATGTGAATAGGCTTAGTTTTATGTTGTTTAGAGGGTTATCCACATATTCAGTGCCCCTACTACTACTTCTATTAATAATTAATAAATATATCATCATAAAAAGGGGTACATTTCCCCCTCTCAACAACCTATCCAACCCTCTAAAAAATGAGCTCTACATTTTAGAATATGTCCTACATCTTTAAATTATGTTTCTTCGCAAAAAAGAGATTAAATGTACATCATGTTGAACTTATAATTTATGTCCTCAGGTACTCTAGTTTATAAAACGTCTAGGAGTTGAATTTTCATGAAAATCCGTATATTAAAAAATGAACTGAATGAATCCATTCAGCATGTAGCAAAAGCTATCTCGAGCCGCACAACGATTCCTATTCTTACGGGAATCAAACTCGAAGTAAATTTTCAGGGAATGATTCTTACAGCTAGTGATACGGATATTTCTATCCAAGCTTTTATTCCTACAGAAGATGACAAAAAAACGATAGTTACCGTCGAAAGACCCGGAAGTGTAGTCTTACCCGCTAAATTTTTCGTCGAAATCATAAAGAAACTTCCTTCTCAAGAAATTGAAATGGAAGTGAAAGAAGGATTCCAAACCTTTATTCGCTCTGGTGCAACAGATATCCAAATGGTCGGCTTAGATCCTGAAGAATTCCCTGTACTCCCAAGTGTAGAAGAAGATCAAGTTGTATCGATTCCTGGTGATTTATTACGAAACATGATCAAACAGACCGTATTCTCCATCTCTACACATGAGACGACACCTATACTAACCGGGGTTCTTTGGAATCTGAATGACAATCTTTTTAAATTTGTAGCCACAGATCGTCATCGCCTTGCTAGTCGGATAGCTCCTTTGGAAGATGCGGATAATATACGTTTTAGCAATATTGTTATTTCTGGCAAAACGCTAAATGAACTGAGCAAAATTATTCCTGATCAGAACACTCGCGTGGATATTGTAGTAGCAGACAACCAAGTACTATTCAAAATTGATCGTGTGTTATTCTATTCACGTATTTTGGACGGAACGTACCCAGATACCTCGAAGATCATCCCAACCACATATAAGACAGAGCTCGTATTGGATACTAAAAAATTAAGCGAATCTATCGATCGTGCTTATTTGCTCTCTAGAGAAGAGAAAACAAACATTGTACGATTGCAGACGCTTGAAGATGGAACCATTGAAATCTCATCTAGTTCATCTGAGCTTGGTAAAGTGACCGAACAAATTGATGTTGTTGATTTTAAAGGTGATCCATTACGCATCTCATTTAACTCCAAATATATGCTGGACGTTTTAAAAGTTGTCGAAAGTGAACAATTACACATCAGCTTTAACGGACCGATGAGTCCTATCATCGTTAAGCCTGTGGATGAAAGTCGCAGTCTGTATTTAATACTTCCTTACCGAACAACCAACTAATATCAACATGTTGATAACTGCAACTGAAGGAGCCCAATTATGAAATTTGTACTTATCCACAGTGAATATATTAAGTTAGATCAATTTTTGAAACTTGCGGATTGTGTATCCACAGGTGGAATGGCCAAAGCATTACTGGAAGAAGAAGCTGTGAAAGTAAATCAGGAAATTGAACAACGTAGAGGACGTAAATTATATGCTGGAGATACGGTGGAAGTAGAAGGTCATGGAGTGTTTCAAGTGAAAGCGGAGTAACGCGCCCTAATGGCCGTGCACATAAGGGGGTTACCTCGTCATGTTTGTTAAGAATTTGCAGCTGCAACATTATCGTAACTACAAGGAATTGCGATTAGAGTCTTTTGGACATGTGAATTTGATGATTGGACGCAATGCCCAGGGCAAGACGAACTTGCTAGAGGCTATGTTTGTGCTTGCTCTGACCAAATCCCATCGAACCTCAAAAGACAAAGAATTAATATCTTTTCAAGAACAAACTGCCTATCTTGGTGCAGAGGTAGATAAGAAGTATGGAACTATTCAGCTTGAGCTAAGGTTATCTTCGCAAGGGAAAAAAGCGAAGATTAATGGGCTTGAACAGCGCAAGTTAAGTGATTTTATTGGAGCGCTTAATGTAGTGATGTTTGCACCCGAGGATCTAGAGATCGTAAAAGGCACCCCTGGAATACGCCGCCGATTTCTAGATATGGAGATTGGGCAAGTTACGCCTAGTTACCTTTACCATTTACAGCAGTATCAAAAAGTATTAATTCAGAGAAATAATATGCTCAAACAATCGTATGGCAAAGTTAGCGAACTGGGTTTGATGCTGGATATATGGAATGAGCAACTCGCTGAACATGGTGTTAAAATTATTAAAAAACGGAAACAATTTATACGTAAGCTGCAAAAGTGGGCTTCGGATATTCATCATGGGATTACGAATGGCCTCGAAAGGCTTGAACTATCCTATCTGCCTTCCTTTGGCGATGCTGAAGAAGAAGATGAAGCTGTCTTATTGCAGCAGTTTATGATAAAGTTATCACAAATGAAGGATCAGGAAATCCGCCGTGGGATGACCCTTTCAGGGCCTCACCGAGATGATATAACCTTTTATATCAACGGAAAAGAAGCTCAGACTTATGGTTCACAAGGTCAACAACGAACGACCGCTTTATCCCTCAAATTAGCTGAGATTGAGCTTATACACGAGGAGATTGGAGAATATCCTGTTCTTCTGCTAGATGATGTGTTGTCTGAACTAGACCCTTATCGGCAGACGCAGTTGATTGAGACCTTTCAAAGTAAAGTGCAGACGTTCATCACGGCTACCGGCGTGGAGACCCTCCAGACCAATAAGCTGAAGGATGCCAGTATTTTTCATGTCCAAGAAGGACAGATACAATAGAGTTTTCAAGAACGGAGGATAGCCATGTACATTCATTTGGGTGGAGAAAAAATTATTTCTTCCACGGAGCTTGTGGCTATATTTGATATCTCCATTGAGAAGTCCTCAAAAATTTCTAAGCAATTTGTTACACACGCGATTAAAGAAAAACAAGTTATTTATATTAGTGAAGAAGAATCCAAATCAATCGTTGTTACAAAAAAAGTCGTCTATTATTCGCCTATATCTTCGGCGACATTGAAGAAGCGGGCGAATCATTTTGTGGCAAATGCTTGATAACTAAGCTGAATCTAAAATAGAAACAGGTGAAGATATGTCTATGAATGAATCCTATGATGAGAGTCAGATACAGGTGTTGGAAGGATTAGAGGCTGTCCGGAAACGTCCGGGTATGTATATCGGTTCAACCAGCGCAAGAGGCCTGCATCATTTGGTATGGGAAGTAGTAGATAATAGTATCGATGAAGCACTCGGCGGTTTTGCCGATCGTATTGATGTTATTATTCATCAGGATAATAGCGTAACGGTCATTGATAATGGACGTGGCATCCCTGTTGGTGAACACTCTAAAATGAAACGTCCGGCTTTAGAAGTCGTAATGACTGTACTTCATGCGGGGGGTAAATTTGGCGGTGGCGGCTACAAAGTATCCGGTGGACTACACGGTGTAGGTGTATCTGTAGTCAATGCGCTTTCCGAAAAAGTAGTTGTAGAAGTTAAGCGTGAGGGACATATTCACCAACAAGAATATCGACGCGGAGCTCCACAATATGACCTGCGTATTATTGGGGATACCGAGGAGACTGGGACGACAGTTACTTTTACACCAGATAAAGAAATCTTTACCGAAACAACTACGTTTGATTACGAGACCCTGTTGACGCGTATTCGCGAACTTGCTTTTCTGAATAAGGGTATTTCTCTATCTCTACATGATGAGCGTACAGGTCAATCCAACGCATTCAAATATGATGGAGGTATTGGAGAATACGTTCAATTTTTGAATCAAAACAAAGTTGCCCTACACGAGAAGCCTATCTACGTTGAAGGGGCTCGCGATATGATTCAAGTTGAAGTCGCTCTTCAGTACAATGATAGCTATACCGAGAGCATCTATTCTTTCGCAAATAACATTAATACGCATGAAGGCGGAACGCATGAATCTGGATTTAAAAGTGCTTTGACGCGGATTATTAATGATTACGCTCGTAAAAACAACTTAATTCGTGACAATGATTCCAATTTAACAGGGGATGATGTACGTGAAGGTCTAACTGCAATCATCTCCGTCAAGATTCCTGAACCGCAATTCGAAGGACAGACCAAAACAAAGCTTGGCAATAGTGAAGTACGCGGCATTGTTGAATCTTTGTTTGCAGAGAAGCTGCAAGAATTCATGGAAGAGAATCCTGCAACTTCCCGTCGAATTCTGGAAAAAGGACTTCAGGCTTCCCGTGCTCGTGAAGCTGCCCGTAAAGCTCGCGAACTAACTCGTCGTAAGAGTGCTTTGGAAGTTAGCTCACTACCCGGCAAACTGGCCGATTGCTCTTCTAAAGATGCTGCCATTAGTGAACTTTATATCGTCGAAGGCGACTCTGCTGGTGGATCTGCTAAGCAAGGGCGTGATCGTCATTTCCAAGCCATTCTGCCTCTTAGAGGTAAAATTCTGAACGTAGAAAAGGCTCGTCTTGATCGTATTTTGGGCAATGTCGAGATTCGTGCAATTATTACAGCTTTGGGTACAGGGATCAGTGAAGATTTCGACATTAACAAAGCAAGATATCATAAAGTAATTATTATGACGGATGCGGATGTTGACGGAGCTCACATTCGTACGTTGATGCTAACCTTCTTCTATCGCTATATGCGCAAAATTATTGAAGCAGGTTATGTGTATATTGCCCAGCCTCCTCTTTTTAAAGTGGAGCGCAACAAGGTAGTGCGTTACGCTGGATCAGAGAAGGAACGCGATGAGATTATCGCTGAATTCGGTGAGAATGCTAAATATAACGTACAGCGGTATAAAGGATTAGGCGAAATGAATGCTACACAGCTATGGGAGACAACTATGGATCCAGAGAGTAGAACTATGCAACAAGTATCCATTGCAGATGCCATTCAAGCTGACTCTATCTTCGACACCTTAATGGGGGACAATGTAGAACCACGCCGTGATTTTATTCAAGAACATGCCAAATACGTAACAAATTTAGATTTCTAAATTCTTTTATACGAAGGCCACATCTATTGTGGCCTTTTTATTTTTTACTTCCAGAGTAACGGCCATAGGCTATCGCGTAACGTCTAATTTTACTGTAGATATGTTTATCCTTTAGAAATTTAAAGGGAAAGAGTGCCGGGAGGGTATTCACCTCTAGAATCCAGGCTTTAAAATCGTGATCTATAGCGATATCCAGACCAATTTCTTTAATATTTGGATAGACCTTCTCTAATTGATAGCCCACCTGAGTTCCTAATTGGCGTAATTCTGACATCGCTAATTGGAGTTGACTAGAATTCATATGCTTCCCTAAAAGAAATTCAACAGGATATGTTGTCCCCCCACTGTGATGATTGGTAATAATTTTTTGTAAAGCAGCGACGCGGCCAATGTATCCCGTGGTCTCCCATTTGCGTTGCAAATTTTTTTGGGCAAGCACACGAATATCAAACTTCCGTCTTTGGTGTTTTAAAAGATAAATGCCTTGTTGAATTAAGTATTCTTGGCCTTTGATTTTATCCATAATTGTTTGATGGAGCCCCTCAACAGAGTTGAATTCCTCGGTTTGAATACCAGATTTTAATTTATAGAAGAATTCTTCTTCTTGATCTGTTTGCTTCGACAATTTTTCAATGCACATCACTCCATTTCCGTAAGTCCCACGATCTGGTTTGATGTAGATCATTGAATACTCCAGCAATAATTGATTCAATTCCTCTGCCGAATATTTGCGGGTTTCCGGAATATAAGGGAGTAGACTTGACCTTTGCTGAAGAACTAAAGTCTTTTGCCATTTGCTTGCAATTCGCTGGATAATCACGACGAATTCATCCCTTTCTATGGGCAATAATGCAAATCATAAAAGCATGAAAAACATAGGACAGAAGAGAAAAACAATGATATAATTATAAGATATGGGGATTTTCTAAGTTTTTTGGGGAATTCAAGAGTTATCTGTATATACAGTGTATGTTATAGGGGAAGAATGGGAGTGGACACTTCCCTATTTTTTAGGTATTTGCATACGTATTAGCGAGCTGAATAGAGAACGTTTAATTGTACTTGGTTTGTGAAAGTAATATAATTAATGTTATCGGTTTATGAGTATTTTTAAGCTATTTATAGCTTTTTCCTATATATATTGACGTAGGGAAGACACTTAAGGAGGTACAACATGGCGGAAGAGAAACACTCGCAAATCGTAGATCGTGATATTGGTGTGGAAATGCGTGAGTCCTTTATGGATTATGCAATGAGCATCATTGTCAGCCGGGCTCTCCCGGATGTGCGGGATGGACTGAAGCCTGTACACCGTCGTATTCTTTTCGCGATGTCAGAGCTTGGAATGTCACCGGACAAGCCTTATAAAAAATCAGCCAGAATTGTTGGCGAGGTCATCGGTAAATATCACCCTCACGGGGATAGTGCTGTATACGAATCTATGGTGCGTATGGCTCAGGATTTTGCTATGCGTAATATGCTTGTAGATGGTCATGGTAACTTTGGATCCATTGATGGGGATATGGCTGCAGCTATGCGGTACACAGAAGCTCGTCTATCCAAGCTTGCTATGGAAATGCTTCGAGATATCAACAAAGAGACGATAGACTTCATTCCTAACTATGACGGTGAGGAACATGAACCTGTCGTGCTTCCAGCACGTTACCCTAACTTGCTTGTTAACGGAGTTACCGGTATTGCTGTGGGTATGGCGACTAATATTCCACCGCATAACCTGGGAGAAGTAATTGACGGGGTTCAGGCCCTTATTAAGAATCCTGAGATAACTTCACTTGAACTGATGGATTATATAAGCGGTCCAGATTTCCCAACAGCTGGTTTTATTCTAGGTCGCTCCGGTATACGTCAAGCATATACAACAGGGCGTGGCTCTGTCACAATGCGTGCTAATGCAGTAATTGAAGAGAATAATAACAAGGCTCGAATCATTGTGCATGAAATTCCTTATCAAGTGAATAAGGCGCGGTTGGTTGAGAAAATTGCGGAATTGGTTCGTGAGAAAAGAATCGAAGGAATTACAGATCTTCGTGATGAATCAGACCGTAATGGTATGCGGATTGTAATTGAGTTACGCCGGGATGTAAATCCTAACGTTGTTCTGAACAACCTGTATAAGCATACAGCCATGCAGTCTACTTTTGGGATTAATATGCTTGCGATTGTGAATAAAGAGCCTAAGGTCCTTACGCTTAGAGAAGTACTACATCACTATCTGGATCACCAGATTGAAGTCATTAGACGACGTACTGAATTCGATTTGAAAAAGGCACAAGCTCGAGCTCATATCTTAGAAGGCTTGAGAATTGCTTTAGATCATTTGGATGAGGTCATCAAGTTAATTAGAGGTTCCCAGACAGCTGAAATTGCTCGTGAGGGGCTAATAGAAAGATTCGGATTAAGTTTTGAGCAAGCTCAAGCTATTCTGGAGATGCGTCTACAGCGTCTTACAGGACTTGAAAGAGAGAAGATAGAAGCCGAGTACAATGAGCTTCTTAAGCGCATCGCTGAATTCCAAGAGATTTTAGCTAATGAATCGCTGGTACTTGAGATTATTAGTACAGAACTTCAAGAAGTCAGAGATAAATTTGCAGATGAGCGACGTACAGTAATTACGGTTGGCGAAGAAAGTATTCTTGATGAAGATCTAATTCCACGCGAAGAGGTCATTATCACGATTACCCATACAGGATATATTAAGCGCCTTCCAGTTACCACTTACCGTAGCCAAAAACGCGGTGGTCGTGGCGTCATCGGTATGGATACAAAGGACAGCGATTTTGTGGAGCATCTATTTGTAACCAACTCACACCACTATCTGATGTTCTTTACGGATAAAGGGAAGGCATACCGAATTAAAGCGTATGAAATTCCTGAATTAGGACGTACAGCTAGAGGTACACCAATTATTAACTTAATTCAAATTGAGCAAGGGGAGACCGTAAATGCGGTAATTCCAGTTGAAAAATTTGAAGAAGATAAATATTTATTCTTTGCAACGCGTCAAGGTATTGTGAAAAAGACACCTTTAGATGATTATATTAACATTCGTAAAGGTGGACTAATTGCCATTAATCTTCGTGAAGATGATGATCTAATCGAAGTAAAACTTACCCACGGTAATCAAGAATTGATTATGGGTACAGCGCAGGGGATGTCTATTCGATTCCCAGAGAGTGATGTTCGCTCCATGGGTAGAAGTGCTACGGGTGTTAAGGGGATCTCGTTAGATTCAGGAGATACGCTAATAGGCATGGATATCGTAGACCCTGATCAGGATGTTCTAATTGTCACTACAAAGGGCTATGGTAAGCGTACTCCAATAGGTGAGTACCGAACTCAAAATCGTGGTGGTAAAGGGATTAAGACCATTAATGTGACGGACAAAAATGGTCAGGTGGTTAGTCTTAAGGTCGTTAAGGATGAAGAGGACCTTATGATTATTACGAGCAGTGGTACACTAATTCGGACAAGTATGGCTGGAATTTCGACCATGGGACGGAATACACAAGGTGTCAAACTCATCAATACCCGTGATGAGGACTCTGTAGGTACAGTTTGCCGGACGGATAAGAGTGAAGAGACCGAAGACTACTTGGATGAAGAAAATGTATCCCTTCCAGGTCCTGAGGATCTCTTAGACTTAACAGATGATGAACATACGTTAGATGCTGAATCGGATACTACCGAGGAATAGAACAATAGTTTAGCGAAAAGAGGACTTTCTCCTAGGGGGAAGTCTTCTTTTTCATTGTAGGAAAGGTATGGATCACGTAATATAATGGATAGAACGACAAATTTTAATAATAAGTCCAATAGGCGAGGTAAAAATCACATGCCAAGTATCCAAGTTACGGATTTAAAACCTGGGGTGAAGATAGCAGCACCCGTACATACACCGTTAGGCAGCACCCTCTTTCATAAAGGTAAAGTAGTTCTTCCAAGAGATCTCGACATTCTTAGAGCTTTTCTGATTCAATCCATAGAAGTTGAGGCTGTTGATACAAAAAACTCTTCAGGTTTAAAAGAAGCTTCTAAGAATACTAATCAACCTCAAGCAGGCACACATGAATTAGAAAAACAACAAGTGATGGAACCCTTTTATACTGAATATGAGCGAATGCTTACTTTAATTAAGGGCTCCTTTCAATCAATTTTAGCTTCAGAACTTCCCGTATTAGATTTAAGAGTTCAACTAGAAGCTTTAATTAGTCAATTGAAGCACTATAATATTCTTACATTTTCACCACGCAACCTTAATGAATACGACTACATATATCATAATGCAATTTTATCCTCTTTAACTTCTTACTTAATTGCCCAATGGACTGGCATGGCTCAAAAGGATTGGATGCAAGTTGCTTTTGCGGGTTTACTTCATGACATCGGAAATGCTCGTGTAGATCCTAAAGTCCTGCATAGTCCACTCCCTCTAAATGCTAAAGAAATAGAAGAAATACGCATGCATACCACTTATGGTTATCAGATGCTAAGAAATTCAGCTGCCATTAACGAAGGGGTTAGATTATCGGCTTTGCAGCATCATGAGAAAGTAGATGGTACAGGTTATCCATTAAGGCTGACGGGTGATAAAATGCACAGCTATTCCCGAATTGTTGCAGTAGCCGACATTTTTCATGCGATGACCTTAACTAAGCGATATCGCAAAGCGCAATCACCTTACATTGTCCTAGAGCAACTCAAAGCTGAGTCCTTCGGCAAATTAGATCCAGGTATAGTAGATACATTCATTCAAAAGGTTACACAGTTCCATAATGGAGCTAGAGTAAGATTAAATGATGAACGCATAGGAGAAATTATATTTTCCGAGCGGGATCATCCAACAAGGCCATTAATTTCTGTTCAAGGACAGATTATCAATCTAATTCTAGAGCGTTCTATATATATTAAAGAAATATTATGAAAAGTATTGACTTAATAGGGGCTTATGGGTTATATTAATTCTCGCCCCTTTTAAAGGAAAAGCATTTTAAAAGAATTGCTAAATAAATAACTTTTAAAAAAAGCTTGCCTTTGCTTGGTAGCTATGGTATATTATAAGAGTTGCTGCTGAGACATCGAAAGAGACGCAAAGCGGCGCTGTATAAGAGAAATTGATCTTTGAAAACTGAACAACGAGCGAGTAAAACACATGAACGAGAGACGACTTCGGTCGGATCGACATTCATTTTAAGAGAAGCAATTCTCGTCAGTTTCAAAATGAGCAACTCAAACACCTGATTAAAACGCCTTCTCCTTTGGAGAA
>NZ_JAGGLD010000008.1 GCF_017874255.1 Paenibacillus shirakamiensis
ACACGTACCCATCCCGAACACGACCGTTAAGTCCTCCAGCGCCGATGGTACTTGGACCGCAGGGTCCTGGGAGAGTAGGACGCCGCCAAGCGATATTTTTCATATTCCCTGATAGCTCAGTTGGTAGAGCACTCGACTGTTAATCGAGTTGTCACAGGTTCGAGCCCTGTTCGGGGAGCCATTGCTCTCTTAGCTCAGTAGGTAGAGTGCATCCATGGTAAGGATGAGGTCACCGGTTCGATCCCGGTAGAGAGCTCCATTTTCCATTTAGGCCCGTTGGTCAAGGGGTTAAGACACCTCCCTTTCACGGAGGTAACAGGGGTTCGAATCCCCTACGGGTCACCATTATTTTCACAATTATGTGAAAAAGATTTACCCTTTTTTTATTTGTAGACATATGGAGGCTTAGCTCAGCTGGGAGAGCATCTGCCTTACAAGCAGAGGGTCGGGGGTTCGATCCCCTCAGCCTCCACCATTTATCATTATGGGACAAGTCGTCCTAATTAATGGGGATTAGCCAAGCGGTAAGGCAACGGACTTTGACTCCGTCACGCATAGGTTCAAATCCTATATCCCCAGCCATATAAGAGCCATTAGCTCAGTTGGTAGAGCACCTGACTTTTAATCAGGGTGTCGAAGGTTCGAGCCCTTCATGGCTCATCTTAGTATAATTAAGAATTAACTATCTCTTTAGGGATAGTTTTTTTTGTTTTTATAGAACTTCTTTGTAACTGTAACTGTAACTGTAACTGTAATTAAGAAAAGATTGTGATTCTTTTAAATAATAAAGATATTCAACAGGATTATTGATTATTAGGAAATTAACATATAAATGGAATACTTGGTCCGCAGTATAAGTGAGTATGTTGTGGATAGTATCAAATTAGTAAGATAAATTAAATTGATATTCTTTATATTTGATAGGCTGGGTCATAATTTTACAAAGTTATTCAGCGGCTATACACATCAGGGTATAAGTTTATAATAAAAACCTATTTTTTATTAATGATTTTTTTAATTTGGTAGGTTGACTGTGGATAATGGAGGGAGCCCTATTGTTTGTTGTCCTGTTCTATGTAGCAGTGAAGCATCTTTGGGTATAACGAATCGAATAAGAGGCCTACAGCACTCCTGAAGAAGGAATGGCGATATGTTGGATATATTGATAATATGCACCTAACGCTCATTAATTGAGAAAAGACGAGTTGAACTGAACTGCCATGGAATTTTGAAGATTTTCAGATATTATAGGTCGTTTTGTATGTTGCGCTAGCTTAATTAATTCAAGCTCCGAGACAAGATGGCTAGGAAAGCAGCTGTTTATGTAGAAGTCTAATATACTTTACTATGAAGAATGTACTTCAGTGAAATATACAAGTGTGTTGTTGAAATGTTAATAAGCTTGTTGATAATAATTTTTTTAAAAATTAAATTCTACATTGTGTATAACTTTATTTTTTCAATTAAGGCTTCGAAAGTTTTCTAAATGTTTTAATTAGGTTATTGTATTTTGCTAAAGTCTATTTAAAATGGTGATGGGTATTTTTATTGAGTTTTGATTTGTATCAGGATTAAGTACTCTCTGTATTAATCATCGAAAGGTCATTTTTTGATCATCTTTAGATAATAAATTAAGGCTCTCTCTCGGCATAATATAAGCTAAGTGTTGGAATAATGAATTAATAAGTAAATAGCATATTTGCTCAAGATAATGGGTTGATCGACTTCTTAAAGAGTCTTGAATATAGTCCTGATTCGGCTCTAAAAGAAAGAACATGCCTAATATATATTGGATAAAATCATATATAAGTGGGGTTAATTTTGTAGGTATTTTCTTATAACATAGTGATTAGATTGTTATATATTAACAATTTTTTGTATGTAGAGCCGATAGAGAGCAGGCCAAAGCGCATAAAAGATAAATTTGGAGGCATAGAGATCCTTAAGAAGCTCTCTTTTATATTAGATGCCTTCTCCTAGCACGTTGTGATAAAGATTGGTACGTGTCGATATGCAATCCTTGCTTTAATTGTTTAATTTTCTATATGCGTTGCATAAACAGCACGTCATGCCATGCGGTAAGCATTAGGCCGTAGTTCTCGATAAGAGTCTAGCTGTTTGTTGGGTTAACGCCTAAGTATCCATATTGATCTAGGTGATAACCATGGGTATGCCCCGTTGAGTTTAAAGGGTTAATAAATTAGTATTCTACACCATCTCCTTGCGTCATAAAGTACTGTTTATTTGAAACTGAGTTTAGTAAGCCTTCAAGTGCTCCACCAAAATTTCCTTTTCTAAGACCGTAGTCTACCCTTATATTAGCGTCTACGGAATATCACTATTTAAAAGCGGAAGAGCTATGGTTTTTATCATTTAATGAACCTTTCCTTACATAAATTATATTTAGGAAATTAATTATGTTAATTATTTCTTAGCTGATTACATTTGTATGTAAATTTTAATTCTGTCTATGTGATTCATCGGGCTAGTACACAATTCATATCCCATGCTCTAACGCCCTAGGGGCGTATAAGAACATATAAGCAATACTTTTGGAATATCTTCCGTATAGATTCACGTAGAAGCCTAAACAAGCCATGTGAGCGCCTATACTATCTTAAACAACTATGGACCTAAGGAAAGTTCTCCTCAGATAATATAATAGGACAACGAAGGCATGTCATTGCAAAGTTCGTACCTTTTTTTCTTAATTTAATTTGTTTGTTTCTTTGTTTCCTATGAAAAGCCTATCATCGGCAATATTAATTATAATTCTATCCATTTAACTTGAAAATCAAAAAAATATTATGCTTACTAGACAATATATCTAGTTTAAGAGTACTTTCAAAATATAAAATATAAGAATAAAATTAGAATGAAAATAAAATAGAAAAATAGAAGAGTAGAAGAGTAGAAGAGTAGAAAATAATAAAATAATAAAATAATAAAATAATAAAATAATAAAATAATAAAATAATAAAATAATAAAATAATAAAATAATAAAATAATAAAATAATACAAATACATAAAAATAGGGTTGTCGGTTTTAACTAATAGCATATTAGAAAACACCTTAAAATTTTTTTACATTTTAAATTCCTGATTGTTCACTATAGGCCAATCGTCCAATCGTGATAACATAAATGATTTGAATTAGCCTAGATATTTTAATAAATAGAGATCTCTTTCACAAAAAAAGCAGTTAAGCCAAGTAAAAAATAGATAAAATTCTAATTGAAAAACAATAAAAATTTAAGCGAAAAATAAATTTAAAATAATTATATCAAAACGCTTGACTTAAAGTTGGATAGTATGATAAGATATTTCTTGTCGCCAACGAGATAAACGTTAAGCAAAAACACAACGTTAATCAGTTGGGATCTGCTAACCTCATGGATTGATTCCATAGGTAATGTGCGCGTGTGGCGGAATTGGCAGACGCACTAGACTTAGGATCTAGCGCCTCCGGGCGTGGGGGTTCAAGTCCCTTCACGCGCACCATTTTTATGCGGACGTGGCTCAGCGGTAGAGCATCGCCTTGCCAAGGCGAGGGTCGCGGGTTCGATTCCCGTCGTCCGCTCCATTTGCGCCCTTAGCTCAGCTGGATAGAGCGTTTGACTACGAATCAAAAGGCCGGGAGTTCGAATCTCTCAGGGCGCGCCATTTCTGTTAAATGGCGAGAATGTATACATATCGGGACGTAGCTCAGCTTGGTAGAGCACCTGGTTTGGGACCAGGGGGTCGCATGTTCAAATCGTGTCGTCCCGACCATATTTTATAATGCGGGTGTAGTTCAATGGTAGAACTTTAGCCTTCCAAGCTAATAGCGTGGGTTCGATTCCCATCACCCGCTCCATACACAAACTTTACATCATCCTTGAGATGATGTTTTTTTGTATAATATTTTAAGCTAAGAAAAAACCTTTAAAGTAAAGTTTTTTTAAATATGTAATTTACCACTTTGCAGTGTTAGTGTAATATATTAGTTGAACGACTATGGTTTTTTATGCAGTATGCATCAAGAAGTATAAGAGTAAGATGGAAGATATCTTTTTATTATTCCTATGAGGGAGAAAATCCTCTATTACATCAATCTGAATATTCATACGGAATTTTGGATAAAGGTTCTGCTATCTTGAGATTCAAGTCCCCTTTTTTTCACAAAATAAAGTAAGGATTTTAACTAGGGTTTATTGTATGATGTTAAAAAGATCATAATAAGTCGGTACAGAAGGATTGGGAGGAGAAGCATGACTGAATTAGCAACTGTGAGCAAAAGCAATTCGAGCAACCTACTACGGCGTGATATTCGTTTTTTGGGCAATATTCTAGGAGAAGTCCTGGTTCATCAAGGTGGCAATGAACTCTTAGATATTGTCGAAAAGATACGTGAAGCCAGTAAGTCACTGCGGGCTGAATTTTTGCCAGAAATGCATGAGGATTTCAAACAGATTATTAATGCTCTGGAACCAGACATTCGTCATCAGGTTATTCGTGCTTTTGCGATTTATTTCCAGCTTGTGAATATTGCAGAACAGAACCATCGAATTCGCCGCAAACGTGATTATGAGCGGACTGCAGGAGAGAATGTACAGCCTGGATCGATTGAAGAGTCTGTGAAGGACCTTAAAGAACGTGGTTTCTCTTATGATGAAGTTCAAGATATATTGCAAGGACTTTCCTTGGAACTTGTTATGACTGCTCATCCTACGGAAGCAATGCGTCGTGCAATTCTAGATATTCACAAGCGTATTGCGGACGATGTTATGCAACTAGACAATCCTACACTTACTTTCCGTGAAAGAGAACAGCTTCGTGAGAAGTTGCTGAACGAAGTCATTACGCTTTGGCAGACCGATGAACTTAGAGATCGTAAACCTACTGTACTCGATGAAGTACGCAATGGCATGTATTATTTCCACGATACATTATTCCATGTGTTACCAGAAGTTTATCTGGAACTTGAACGGAATTTAACCAAATATTATCCTGAGCATAATTGGCATGTTCCTACGTATTTGCGGTTTGGCTCTTGGATTGGTGGAGACCGAGATGGGAATCCATCCGTTACAGCTGAGGTTACATGGGAGACGCTACTAACGCAGCGCAAACTGGCCATTCGAGAGTACCAAAGAATTATTGCCGATTTGTTCCGTTATCTTAGTTTTAGTACAACCATTGTTGAAGTTACTGAAGAATTGATGAAGTCCATTCAAGAGGACAGTGTACGCGTATTCTTGAACCGTACGCCAGAATGGCGGAACGAGAAGGAACCTTATCGGGTCAAGCTGACATATATGACGGAGAAACTCCATAATATCATTGATGAGTCCAAAAAAGGTACGACCGAGCGTTACAACAACGTAAGCGAGTTCATGGAAGATTTACAGATTATTGATCGCAGTCTGCGCCATCACTATGCGGATTATGTTGCGGACACCCATATTCGAAATATGATTCGCCAAGTGGAACTTTTTGGATTCCATACTGCGAAGCTAGATATTCGTCAACATAGTCAAGAGCATGAGAACGCCATGGCTGAGATTTTGGCACATATGAATATTACGGAGAATTATAGAGACCTTCCTGAACCAGAGAAAGTTATTTTACTGGAGAAAATCCTTAATGATCCACGCCCGCTTACTTCTACTTATCAGGACTACAGTGACAGCACTACAGAGTGCCTTAATGTATACCGTACTGTATTCGCGGCACAGGAGGAATTCGGTACTGGCTGCATCAATAGCTATTTAATAAGTATGACCGAAGCGGCAAGTGATATCATGGAAGTATTGGTCTTTGCAAAAGAAGTAGGTCTGTTCCGCAAAGAAATGGATGGTACCGTGGTATGTACCTTGCAATCCGTACCTTTGTTCGAGACTATCGATGATCTTCATGCAGCACCAGGAATTATGCGGGAGCTGTTCCGTATGCCGGTGTATCGTGAATCTGTAGCAGCTATGCATGATCTCCAAGAAATTATGCTTGGATACTCAGATAGTAACAAAGATGGGGGTATGGTTACAGCGAACTGGGAACTGCGCGTGGCACTCAAAGAAATTACTGCTGCAGCTGATGAGTTCAACATCAAACTGAAGTTCTTCCATGGACGTGGGGGTGCATTAGGCCGCGGGGGTATGCCGCTGAACCGGAGTATTCTCGCTCAGCCGCCACACACAGTCGGTGGGGGGATTAAGATTACGGAGCAGGGTGAAGTAATCTCAGAACGTTATGCACTTAATGGCATAGCATATCGAAGCTTAGAACAAGCTACTTCTGCACTAATCAAACAAGCGGTAGCTGCCCGGACTTCACAGCGCAATGATCTGTATGAAGAGAAATGGGAAGCCATCATTAAGCAGATGTCTGAGACTTCTCTTAAAAAATATCAAGACCTTGTATTCCGTGAGCCGGAATTCATGAAGTTCTTCCGGGAATCTACTCCACTCGTGGAAGTAGGGGAGCTTAATATAGGATCTCGTCCATCTAAGCGTAAAAATAGCAATCGTTTTGAAGATTTGCGTGCGATTCCATGGGTATTTGCCTGGACGCAAAGTCGTTATCTCTTCCCAGCATGGTATGCAGCAGGAACGGGTATTCAGGAATTCTACAATAATGATGAAGAGAAGCTTAAGATCCTCCAGGATATGTACGCAAACTTCCCATTCTTCCGCTCCTTAATGGATACATTGCAATTTGCGGTTGTGAAGGCAGACTTAATCATTGCAAATGAATATGCCAATATGTGTAGTGACGATACGATGAAGGATCGGATTTTTGGACAGATTGAAGAGGAATTTGTGCTTACGAAGGGCCTTATTCTCAAGATAACGGGTGAAAATGAACTACTTGACAATGAGCCAACATTACAAGAGTCCATTCGTCAGCGGAATCCTTATGTAGATCCGCTTAGTTATTTACAGGTACAGCTTTTGGCTGAACTCCGAGAACTTAGAGAGCAAGGCGGAGATGATGCGATTCTGCTTCGTGAAGTGCTTTTGACTATCAATGGAATTGCTGCCGGATTACGTAACACGGGCTGATACCTTGAGATACCGTTTCAACTTATAATCATAGAAATGAAGGAAGCTCCTTTAGAGGAAGCTTCCTTTTTTCATTGTTTGAATAGAGCGGGATGTGGCTAAGTTATAGTCACCGAAGTGCGCTTGCAATTTAAAGAAACATCCATTACGCTTGATGAGAAGCGCCGGGACAGGCCGCAGCGTTAGGTATATAGAGAAAGCGGCAACAGTATTGGATGTTGGCTTGGAACCGGCAGGAGACCGTTTTGGCGGATCTGGGGGAGAAAAGATGATTGACAACTTTGATGCGAGACTTGTAAAGCTAGCTCGTCGAGGGGACGAAGGAGCTTTTGTAGAGATCGTAGAATTATACAAGGACAAAATATATCACTTAGCTTATCGGATGCTGAATAATCGTCACGAAGCTGAGGATATTGTGCAGGAGACTTTTCTAAGGGTACATAAGAACTGGATGAAATATGATGAGAATCAGAAATTCTCTACTTGGATATATCGTATTGCCACCAATCTGTGTATTGATCGTTTGCGTAAAAGGAAGCCCAGTTACTCATTAGATGCGGAACTCGGCGATAAAGATGGATTAGATGGTTATACCTTAATTCCTGGGGATAATCGCACTCCAGAGAGTGAATATTTGATCTCGGAGACACAGATGACGATTCACCAAGCTATAGATACTTTGCCGGCTAAATATAAGTCTGTAATTATGCTTCGTTACTTGCAGGAGTTATCTCTTCAAGAAATTGGTGACGTACTCGATATGCCTGTTACGACTGTAAAGACGCGGGTTCATCGAGGACGGGAGTTTTTACGAAAAAAGCTGGAAAATAAGATGATCTAAAGTTTTTTTGAAACGCAACGGAGTCTGCAGCGTATCTAACTGTAGCTGGTTGTGCTCAGATGAATGAGATATATAAATAAGATTTGTGTGCATATAGATTCTACCGGAAAGGAATGGCTAAAATGGATTGCAAACAAGCCGTCTCTTACATGCATGAATACTTGGATGAAGAGTTGTCTAAAGAGCATGCTCAAGTGCTTAAGCTGCACATGGAAGGTTGCTCCGCCTGTGCACATCATTTTCAAGAGCTGGAGCAGACGGAAATGATGTTATTCCGGGTGGTTAAAAATTCCGTGCCAACCGCCTCGGATGAGTTGGTAGGCCGCATTATGAGGGATATCCCGAACAAGAAAGGGCAGCGTACTTGGTTCACGTGGGTGAAGAGACATCCGGCCCTGACTGCTGTAGCTTTGTTCATGTTTGTTATGTTTTTCAGCACCATGTCCCTATGGAAAGTCGATGATCAGTTAATCGTACGTGGTAACGATCTTAATCAGCTTGTTTTTGAGGGAGATACGGTTATTGTCCCTAGCGGAAAAACGATTGATGGAGATTTAACTGTAGAGAATGGGAAAGCCAAGATCTATGGTGAAGTTCATGGCAATTTAACTGTGATTGATGGTTCAGTATATCAGGCTTCAACGGCTAAGATCTCAGGCAGCGTGAAGAGTATTGATCAAGCGCTGGATTGGGTCTGGTACAAGATAACGAACACCTTTAACGAAGTAGCTTATCAGTGAAGATGAACCCCATCAGGTATACTATGGCGCCGTCCCTTGGGAATTGGGCGCCTTTTCTTTGTTTTATGGACAAATTTAATTGGAATAAGTTACCTTTATAAGCACGGCGCGGTACAAGAAGCTTGCAACTGCCGTGTGATCGTTATAACCTAGAGTTTAGGGACAACATAATATAGATGTTCGTTATAAGGGAAGCCGGGGGTTGCCTATGAATTATTTTGCGGAGTTAACTTGGCAGGAAGCCATTAAAGATACCATTGATATCCTAATTGTCACATATATTATGTACCATTTGATTTTGCTTGTACGGGGAACTCGGGCTGTTCAGCTCCTTAAGGGAATATTAGTACTTGTAGTGATATGGGCTGTAAGTACATGGCTGGACCTATATACGCTAAAATGGCTGATGAATCAGATGTTTACGTTCGGTGTCCTGGCTGTCTTTATTATTTTTCAGCCAGAGCTTAGAAGAGCATTGGAACAGCTGGGCCGCGGTAAATTGTTCGGAAGATCTATGGCGGATGAAGAAGAGTTCACCAGGCAGATCGGTGAGATTATTAAAGCTGTGAATTATTTAGCACGTGGAAAAATAGGCGCATTAATTGTTTTTGAGCGTAATACGGGGCTGAATGAATATAAAGAATCCGGTATTCCAATGCAGTCTCAGATTACATCAGAACTGCTAATTAACATCTTTATACCCAATACACCACTGCATGATGGAGCCATCATTATCGGAGACAACCGGATTGCTGCGGCGGGTTGTTATCTGCCTTTGTCAGAGAATCCATTTATCAGTAAGGAGCTTGGAACAAGGCATCGAGCGGCCATCGGGATAAGTGAGGTGGGTGACGCCATTTCTGTAGTTGTCTCTGAAGAGACTGGACAAATCTCGCTTGCCATTAATGGACAAGTAGTACGAGGAATCAACGAGGAATCCCTGATCTCCAAGTTATATGAAGAACTGCGACCTAATACAAACCAGAAGCAAAAGAAAACCCCTTTCTGGAAGCCTAAAGGGGGCAAAAAACGTGGATAAGTGGCTTAATAACAATAATATCGCCAAGATTATTGCTCTATGTTTCAGTATTATTTTATGGGGCATGGTGCATTTAGATAGTGGTGCAACGAATTCACCTGTGACTTCAAATACAAGTAATAAAATCATCAATGATATCCGAATTCAAGTCTATGGACTCGATGACAAGGAATATGTACTTACAGGACTTGATCCCGCTGTAGTTCGTCTAGAAGTGAAGGGGAAGCGTTCAGAGTTGCCTTCTTTATTAACAGATTACAAAGTTCGTCTAAACTTAGAAAATGTGGGACCTGGCACAACAACGGTACCTTTGACCTATGAACTGCCTTTAGGCGTCGAACTCGTCTCTATGGAGCCCTCTTCGATAAGGGTGACCATTGAGAACAAGGTAACGAAGGATTTCACTCCAACGATTACAACGAAGGGAACGCCGACCAGTGGACTTGAGATTGGTACCCCTGTCCTTACAAAGCAAGAAAGTGTAAGTGTGACTTTACCTGAAAGTGACTTGAATCGTGTAGATAAAATCCAAGGAACTATTGATGTAAGTGGATTAGAAGATGCAGTAAAAGGGAAATCGGTCAAACTTAAAGCTTATGATAAAAAAGGGCGGGAAATCGAAGGGGCTTCGATATCGCCTAATGCTGTCAACGTTGATGTTCCTGTGAATAAGCTATACAAGACGGTTCCGATTGAGCTGAGTGGATCGGGCAGTCTTCCAGAAGGATTTGCTTTAGCAGGCATTACTACAGAAATAGAGGGCGTTGCGATCTATGGGTCTAAAGAAGCGCTTGAGGGTATTCATTCCTATAAAGCGAGTGTTGATCTGAGTAAATTTAAAGGACCAGATACCTCAGTCCTCACCATTGACTTGACTCCACCCGATGGTTTTGAGAAAATCGAGCCGAGCTCTATTCAAGTCGTCGTCAAAGCATCTGCGGTTATAGAGCAGGAAGTGCGTGACGTTCCGGTAACGATTGTGAATACAAATAGCTCTTTGGATACAAAGGTACTCACCCCATCTACTGGGAAGATGACACTGAAGATAAAAGGTTCCACGGATGTGTTGAAGTCGATTCGGGCTGAGGACATCAAAGTTAGTGTTGACGTCTCTAACCTTACAGCAGGCAGGCACACGTTGACTCCTAAGATCACACTGCCCAAATTCGTAACTTTATCTGAATCGGGGAATATGCTGAACGTTGAAGTAGAACTGTTGGACACATCAAAACCTACGACTACCAAGCCAACGACTCCTAAACCTAACGGGGATACTACTGAAAAACCTGGACAGGGAACGAACAATGACACGAAAGAACCAGATTCGGGGGCTACCACGCCTTTGAATCCAGATAAGCAAGGGGATACGGAGACGATTCCAAAAGACGCCGGTTAACCTTGCCCTCACAAAAGACACAAAAATTAGCGGAAAGATATAAAAATAGAAGTGAAACATGGATATGGAGGAGTGAGTATTTTGGGGAAATATTTTGGAACTGATGGTGTACGTGGAGTTGCAAACAAAGAATTAACGGCAGAGCTAGCTTATCGTATTGGTCGTATTGGAGGTTATGTCCTTGCAGGAGAAGTAGAAAAGCCTAAAGTAATTATCGGTATGGATACGCGAATTTCTGGCGTAATGCTGGAATCTGCACTCGTGGCGGGTCTGCTGTCGATTGGTGCGGATGTCATTCGTCTAGGTGTTGTTAGCACACCAGCGGTGGCCTATCTGACTCGAGTGATGAATGCTGATGCAGGAGTAATGATCTCAGCATCACACAACCCCGTTGAAGATAATGGAATTAAATTCTTCGGTAGTGATGGGTTCAAACTCTCTGATGAAACTGAATTACAAATCGAAGATTTGCTAGATAAAGAAGTGGATGAGCTTCCTCGCCCGGTAGGCGACAAACTCGGTAATGTCACGGTAGATAACGAATCTAAGTTTAAATACTTAGATCATTTGAAGACGACAATCTCCAATTCTTTTGAGGGAATGAAAGTCGTGCTAGATTGTGCTAATGGTGCAGCCTATGAACTGGCGCCAAAATTGTTCCGCGATTTAGGAGCTGAGGTCATTACGATTGCTGCTGAACCGACAGGTCTTAACATTAATGCACATTGTGGGTCCACACACCCTGAACGCCTGAAAGAAGAGGTAGTACGTCTTGGGGCCGATTTGGGCCTTGCTTTTGACGGAGATGCAGACCGCCTGATTGCCATTGATGAAAATGGACAGGAAGTCGATGGAGATCACATTTTGTGTATTTGTGGTGAGGCGATGAATCGTGCAGGCAAATTGAATGATAGCACGATTGTAACAACTGTGATGAGCAATTTTGGTTTTTACAAAGCTACAGAGAAGCTCGCATTGAGTACGGCTAAGACTGCTGTAGGGGATCGTTATGTAATGGCAGAAATGAGACGTGGCGGCTACAATCTGGGCGGAGAACAGTCTGGACACGTTATTTTCCTAGACTATAATACAACCGGGGACGGCATTCTTACAGGCATCCAGCTCGTAGATACGCTGAAGCAAGCGGGTAAACCTCTCAGTGAACTTAAGAACTTGATGAAGCAATATCCTCAGGTGCTGGTTAATGTTCGTGTTCAGGATAAGACCAAATACGATGGTAATCAGGCGATTGAAGAGATTATTACAATTGTAGAGAAGCAATTAGGGGATAATGGCCGTGTGTTGGTGCGTCCTTCCGGTACGGAATCTCTGATTCGTGTTATGGCTGAAGGGCCAGATAAGGATGAATTAGAACAGTTTGTCTCCCAGATTACGCAAGTGGTAGAGCGGGAACTCGTATAATTCTACTATAGGTCCTAGCAATCATAATTAATTATTTAGGCATAGGCCACTGGCATGGGTTAATTCCATCCAGTGGTTTTTTTATAGTTCGCGATGTAGCTGTAAAGTCACATTTTAATGAAAAGGGCGGGTGTAGGATTGCAAATTGACAGACCTGTGCATATAATAACAATATTCATAGATAGAGAGCGAGGATCGTAAGGTTATAGAATAACAAGCGCCAGAGCTTAAGTTTTGCGCGGGACGAAGGGCGTCTTTTACCGGAGACGTGCTTCACGGCAAAGTAAGCTGACGAGGTGGAGGTGTTCGAAATGTTCGGCGGGGGCCTCCCGGTGATTGCATCAACCGTAATTCGGATAAGCAAAAAGGATGGGCGACCATGCTTACAAACTTCCCGATCGATGCCACAGTAACAAAATATCGATGAAGGTACGAGAGCAAAAAAGCGGCTTGTCCGCAGTAGTGGAGACGTCTGTCCATTCATGAAAATGTGCCTAATCGTATTCAAAAATTATCATATATAGATCTTGCACAATTGAATAATACAACCATCTTTCGCTACTGCGCGATTCTTCCGCTTCTCTCGTCTTCATTCCTACTAGAGTGAAACGATGAAACGGAGGATATTTAATTATGTGTGGTATTGTCGGATATATTGGTAAAAGAGATACACAGTCGGTATTGATCGAGGGTCTGAAGAAGCTAGAGTATCGAGGATACGATTCTGCAGGAATTGCTGTATTTACGCCAGAGGGTCTCCAAATTACGAAGTCCATCGGAAGACTGGTGAACTTGGAGAACAAGTTGGAAGGAGCACCTTTGGTGGGTTCGGCAGGGATAGGTCATACTCGCTGGGCTACGCACGGTAAACCATCAGACGTGAACTCTCATCCTCATACGGATCACACGCAGAAGTTCTCGGTCGTGCATAACGGCATTGTAGAGAACTATCTGGACCTAAAGGAAGAACTGATGGATCAAGGTCATGTATTTGTCTCGGAGACGGATACCGAAGTCATTTCCCATCTAGTAGCTCGTGAGTATGATGGCGATATTGTCAAAGCTGTACAGAAAGCAATTGGCTTCATGCGCGGTGCTTTCGCTTTAGGTGTACTCACAGAGTATGAGCCTTCTAAGTTAGTAGCTGTGCGTCAAGCGAGTCCGCTTATTATCGGGATTGGTGAAGGGGAGAACTTTATTGGTTCGGATATTCCAGCCATTTTGGAGTATACACGCAATGTGTACATTTTAAATGATGGTGAGATGGCTGTGCTGACGGAAGATGCTGTCGAACTGATGACCATTGAGGGGAATTTTATTTCTCGGGAAATGATTCATGTCGATTGGGATGCAGTTACAGCAGAAAAAGGCGGATTCGATCACTTCATGTTGAAGGAGATTCATGAACAGCCTAAGGCATACAGAGATACCATCCGTGGACGTGTACATGACAATGGGCGACAAATTGATCTAAAAGAATTAAACATTACACCTGTACAAATTCAGAACATTCGCAATGTTCATATTGTAGCTTGTGGTACGGCTTATCATGCAGGACTCGTTGGGGCAAAAGTGATTGAGCAACTGGTACGCATCCCTGTAGCAAGTGATGTGGCGTCAGAGTATCGATATAGCTCACCGTTAATTACACCAGATACACTAGTCATCGTAGTGAGTCAGTCCGGCGAGACCGCAGATACTCTAGCGGCACTTCGAGAAGCGAAAGCGAAGGGTGCTCATGTCTTGGCGATTACGAATGTAGTAGGAAGCTCTATTGCCCGGGACGCGGATGATGTGCTTGTCACCTTAGCTGGACCTGAGATTGCTGTGGCTTCAACTAAAGCTTACTCATCTCAATTGATTGCATTTTATCTACTTGGAATGTACCTAGCTCAAGTGCGTGCTACACAGACCGAAGACGACATTGCTCAGATGATCATGGCATTGAACGCTTTACCTGAGCAAGTAGAGAGTATGCTTGAGAATTCCGATGCTATGAAAGCATACGCTGAACAAATCTCACATCATGAGCATTTATTCTTCATCGGCCGCGGACTAGATTATGCGGTAGCGCAAGAAGGCTCATTGAAGCTTAAAGAGATCTCTTACATTCACTCGGAAGCTTATGCAGCAGGGGAACTGAAGCATGGAACACTCGCTTTGATCGAGGAGGGTATTCCCGTCATTGCTCTGGTTACACAAGAGGCGGTTCTTGAAAAAACCGTAAGTAACATCAAGGAAGTCAAAGCGCGGGGCGCTGACGTTATGGCTATCTCTCATGAAGAGCATATCGCTGGGCTACTGAAGTCTGTGGACCAAGCTTTTGCTATACCGAAGACGCTACCGCTATTCACACCAGCGCTGTCCGTAGTTCCTTTGCAACTCCTCTCTTACTATGCTTCGCTAGCACGCGGCAATGATGTGGATAAACCACGGAACTTGGCGAAGAGTGTGACGGTGGAGTAGGGGGTAATATGATTTTAATTGTGACTGTCCGCAAATAATAATGTTTTAGACTGTGATAATAAAGTTGTAGACTGGAATAATAAAGTACTAGACTGACTCTACTCGGGCAATTCATCCAACTAGAACTTCAAGACTACATCATGCATCTGAACCCCGAAATTATGGTTTTCATAATTTCGGGGTTCTTTGTATTTAGGAGGACCATAGATGAAATTAGGTGAAAAAATTAGGTATATTCGTAAAAGCAATCAAATGAATCAAAAGGAATTCGCTGACAGTATAGCCGTTTCACAAGGCACGCTAAGCGATATTGAGCGTGGAAATGGTTATCCCTCTTGTGAGACTATTATTGCTCTTAAAATGGCCTTTAAATGCGATTTGAATTGGCTAATAGATGAAGAGTCGGATTCTGAATCCAATATTCAATTGTTTGGCGTAAATGTCTCTGTGCAAGAGAATGCATTAATTCAGTTACTTCGTTCTTTGCCCGACATGGAAAAAGATGAATTTCTTCAAATAGCTAAAATAAAAGCGAAAAAGAATAATATCGGATATCCGAATTAATTATCTTATATAAAGAATAAAATATCCGAAAAGGTTAATAATGGTTATCAAATTTATTAAGAGGTGATCCATATGACTATTTCGGAGTTTACTAGATTTGCAGTAGTAACTGAGCACGGAATAATGTACCAAGCAACTCACTATTCTTGCACTCAAGCTATTCAGGAACAATGGTTTTCAAAGGCAGTACATCATGGTGGTTGGTCAGTTCAAGTATGCCTTAGAACAATGGACAAGTCTCGTATCTATATTTTCTATAATGAGGAATTCATAGTTTGTAATAGAGTCCAACATCAGATTATACCAGAAGACAAAAAGTATCTGTATTTTTTGGAGCTAGAACGATTGAAGAAGTTAAAGCGGAATCAGCGGAAATATTGTGCTAACCATCGAAGATTAAAGAAATTAAAGAGCCATTATCTCCTGTAAAAAGAAAAGTGGTGTAACTATGGCAAAAAGAAATCGTGATATAACCATAAAGAAAATTCAAAAATGGATAAAAGAAGGAAGAGGCCAAGGTGAAGGATCTCATTATAAGCCTTGGCTTACAATTCAAGATGTCCCCTCTGAAGGTCTTGCCACTCGTATTAAAGGATGGACAAGCAATCGTTACCATCACTTAATGTCGAATCTTGAACGCGATTACTTTTATCTTTTGGACTTTTCTGATTCCGTGACTGATATTCGAGAACAATATCCGTTACTCCCTCTTGATGATACATTAATCATCGCTGAAAAACTGGGGGTAAAGCATCCTACTGATCCCAAAACTGGCGAACCGATTGTTATGACTACTGATTTTTTTATTTCGATCAATAATTTAAATATAGCAAGATGTATCAAACCCGAAGGTGGATTAGAGAATGATAGAGTTATAGAAAAGCTTGAAATTGAACGGCGTTTCTGGAAGGAAAGAAACATCGATTGGGCAATTGTGACTGAGAACGAAATTCCCGAAATTATAGTACGCAATATCTCTTGGTTTCATCGAGAGTATGACAACGAGGACGTCTTTAATTTGGGATATACTCTTACAGGGAATTTGGAACAGCTAATGTTGAAGTATTTGCAAAGTGAGGAGCCTATCAATCAAGCTGCGGCTTTATGTGATAACTCTATGGGACTAGAACCAGGAACAGCCCTTGCTTTTTTTAGATATATGCTTGCTCGTAAATACTGGCTAGTTGATATGACAGAACTCATAAGTCCTCATTTTCCAATTAAAAGTTTACAAATTGTTTCTACTATGCAACGTTCTCTAGCTTAAGGAAGGGGCCAATCTTCAAATGGAATTACTATCTGAAAATACAATACTACAATGGTCTTCCTATGATAGTGATGTACCTAAAATTGAACGTATCTTGTGGACTAATCCTCTGAAAAACGCAGTTATAACAATTCAACTCGAAAATGAGAAAGCTTTGCCCGACATTCAAGCTTTAGATGAAGTTATGATGGCGCTGAAAACAGGAAACTGTAAAGTAATTGACTGGCATGATACAAATATTCCTGCTGGTACGGATGACCAGTATGAGCAGAAGCAACTAGATATACGGAATAAAGCATGGGAAGCTATTCAAAGCATTGTTCAGGATGAACCTGATTGTTATGATTCGAGATTGCGCGGCATTATGATACAAGAAAGTATAAAACAGACGAGCCTTCATAAAAGTACGATCTATCGATATCTTCGTCGTTATTGGCAAGGCGGTAAAGTGAAAAATACACTCCTTCCGTTTTATCAAAACTGTGGTGCTGCAGGATCAGAGCGGAATTCAGGGGAAGCCAAAAGAGGACGTCCTCGTAAATTTATCGAGGGCGATTTTGGCATTAATGTAAATGAAGAAACCCGTTCTCTACTCGTCGCTGGTATTAAGTTATTTTATCTTAACCGTCAAAAGGCAACCTTGAAAAAAGCGTATAGAGATACTTTGGCTCGATTTTTTGCGAAAGGATATAAGGTTGAGGGAAATGCTAAGATTCCAGTACTTCCTTCAGAGGATCAACTTCCTTCTTTTACACAATTTCGATACTGGTATCAGAAAGATATAGATTTGCAACAAAGTATTATCAAGCGCTTTGGAAAAACCAAGTTTGAAACAAGCTTTAGACCCTTATTGGGTAGTTCCACTTATGAAGCTTTTGGACCGGGCTCTCGCTTTCAGATCGACGCTACTGTTGCTGATGTTTACTTGATAAGCGAATATCGTAGGGAATGGATCATTGGTAGACCAGTGGTGTATTTTGTTGTCGACGTGTTTAGCCGAATGATCACTGGGATGTACATAGGTCTAGAAGGGCCAAGTTGGATTGGTGCGATGATGGCACTGGCAAATACTACGATGGACAAGGTTAAATATTGTGCTGAGTATGAAATAGATATAGAGCATGAGGATTGGTTTTGCAGTCACTTACCTCAGACCATTACGGCAGACCGCGGAGAATTTGAGGGATACCAACCTACAAATCTAATTGATGCTTTAGGTGTCGCCGTTGAAAATACTGCGCCCTATCGAGCGGACTGGAAAGGCATAGTTGAGCAACAGTTCCGATTGCTTAATTCGAGAACTGTACATTTCATTCCTGGGGCTGTGAAAGAAGGAGAACGTGAGCGTGGCCAGCGGGACTATCGTCTGGATGCGAAACTGACATTGAGAGAATTTACGCAGATTATTATTGGGCATGTATTGCAGCACAATAATTATCATCACATGCAAGGTTACAAAAGAAGTGAATTTATGGTTGTTGATGATGTTTCGGCCATTCCCAGAGAACTTTGGTTATGGGGTGTGCAAAATCGGACTGGAAGACTCAAAAGGCAACCTGAGAGCATTGTGCAACTTAATTTAATGCCCCAAGGGAGCGCTACTGTAACGGATTCAGGAATCATTTTTAAAGGTATGTCTTATAGCTGCGAACTAGCCCTTAAAGAACAATGGTTCATTAAAGCAAGGGCTAAGAAGAGTTGGCGAGTTAAGGTAAGCTACGATCCGAGATGGACAAATCAGATACACGTGTGGTTGGATGATGAACGACGATTTGAGGTATGTACGTTGCTTGAACGAGAGGAACGCTATCATAATAAACGTTTTGAAGAAGTTGAAGATTTATTAGAGATTGAAAAACACGAAGGTCGACAACGTGGGTTCGATACCATGCTGGGACAAATTCGATTGGATGCTAAAGCAAAAGCAATTATAAATGAAGCAGAGAAAAAAACGGACGAAGCCGTGAAGCAAAGCGGAATGAGCCAACGACAACGTGTTAAAGAAACAAAAATTCATCGTCAAATAGAAAAAGAAGTAAATCGCTCTAACGAGGCATTTCGTCCTGGAGAACAAATAGTACCATCAGAAGAGTTACCCCCAAAAGTTATTCTGCTAACTAACCGGTCAAAAGAAAATGAGTCAAAAGATAACTATATTCCGCCAACAAATAAACTCGACAGAATCAAGTTAGTACTCCTTGAAGAGGGGGATGATGAATGAAACAGATTCCAATACCAACGTTCAACATAAATACGGGAATTACCATTGAAGCCGATTATCAAGATCCACTTCTTGAAGAATACAGAAATAACCCATTGCTTGAAGCCCTCCCTCCTATTTGGGATGACTCGACAGTTATTCAGAATCTTGCATCAAAGCCTCTGTATAAGGTCTGGGAACGGGAGCTTCCAGTTCACTTGCGTATGCATTGCGTTCAACGGGTTTCCAGAGATTTCTTTCAGCCCTTGTCCAAACATTTAGAATTGGAGCAAAGCTTGTCCCGCCTGATCAGAGATGGTTATGTCGGAAGAAATCCGTTAACTCCTAATTATGCTTTTCGGACTCGTAAGGATACTTATGACCTTATGGTTAAAGGATTGACGGATGCTTATCCTCTAAATACACCTACATCATCCGGTTTTGCAATGGTAGGAATCTCGGGTATCGGTAAATCGAGTACTCTTCTGAGAATTCTCAAGATGTATCCACAAGTGATTGTTCATTATGAATATCAAGGGAATAAACTGCCGCTCTACCAAATTGTTTGGCTAAAGCTGGACTGCCCGCATGATGGCTCCATACGGAGTCTTTGTTTAAATTTCCTATTGGCTGTCGATAGCCTGGTAGGGACTAAATATTATAATCACAATTCTTCAAAGTACACGGATGAGTTGTTGCCAATCATGGCTCAGGCTGCCGCAGTACATTGTCTAGGTGTGCTAGTGATTGATGAAATCCAAAATCTTCAAGAGGCTAAAGACGATCGTGCGCCTCAAATGTTGAACTTTTTTGTACAGTTGGTTAATACAATTGGATTACCTGTCGTTGTAGTTGGGACGTATAAAGCCCTACCGGTTCTGAATGGTGAGTTTAGAAATGCGCGCCGCGGTAGTGGACAGGGAGATTCCTTATGGGAACATATGAAAAAGGATGAAGAATGGATTTGGTTATTGAGGGGATTGTGGAAGTATCAATGGACCGATGAGAAGATTGAGTTGACGGATGAGTTTGTCGACGTCATGTATGAAGAAAGCCAAGGGATAACAGATATTGCTATCAAATTATTTATGTTGGCCCAATGGCGTGCTCTGGATCAGAAAAGGAAGACAATAAGCACTGAGCTGATTCGTTCCGTTGCAAAGGATCGCCTGACATTAGTAAGAGATGCTCTAGCGGCTCTTCGTTCGGGGAAAAAGCGGGAAATACAGAAATATGCTGATCTATATGCTGGTGTTTCGATAGATGATTATTTAAATCGTATAGAAGAGCAGCAACGACAAGCAAATCAGCTAGAGGTTATTCGACAAGAGTTAGGATATGACGTTAAAGAACAAGAAACTCGTCAGCTATCTTCATGGCTTGTAGAAGTAGGTTACGAAAAAGAAGTCGCAAGAAAAGCTGCTGAAGAAGTAATATCAAACCATTTAAGCTCCATAGACGAAATAGATATTCAGAAAGAAGGAGCAAAAGCTGCTTTACGTATTAAGCACGAGAATATGAAGGATTCATCAGATACAACTCGCATTACAGTAACAAAGAAAAAGCTTGAGCCAACAGATCCAGACGACTTGAGAGTAATCATTTTTCAAGGCAGAAATCGTAAATTATCGGCCTATGAGGCATTGCAAAAAGCACAATATATTAAGAATGCAAAGGAGTTCTTGAGTTAACCATTGCTAAGCTTCTTCCCTGTACCTTATCCTGACGAATTGCTGTACAGTGTAGTTGGTAGATACCATCTTAGAAGTGGAAATTCTAGCCCCAAGTGGACATTAAGTAATCTATTTGGAACGGATTCCATGGTACTTAATGCAGGCTTGCCTAGCCAACTGAGTGAATTCGGTCAGAAGGTATTCAGCTCCACTCGTATCGGGGCAGAAGAATGGATTGAAAGTCATACCCTCTTCTCACTTTATGTCCCCTTTATGCCCAAAGAACGAGCAAATCAATTAAAAGATATGATGAGAAGCTCTAACGGATCTGGCATACATGCTTTAGTTGGCTTGTCTGCTGGAAGTGTTGCAGATAAGGAAGCATTATGTTTTTGCCCTACCTGTTATGACGAGGATATTATTCGCTATGGTGAGCCTTACTGGCATCGGATTCATCAAGCTCTTGGAGTATTTGTATGCTCGGAACATAGATGCCTATTGCATGTAATTACATCGCCTAAAGAAGATCGTCACGGGCTAACGATATTGCCTATTTCAAGAGATTTATTTGAGTCACGGTCATGTCTTCCTTCAATCAAAACGGAGAAAACGATATCTAAATTAGCCGACTTTTCTTTAGATATATCTAATATCTTAAAAACCAAGGAAGTGGGATGCCTTTATTCAAGCAAGGGTATCTTCTCGCTCGTCTTGCAGAAAGAGGTTATGTTACTCCTGCCAATAGAATAAGACAGGCTCAACTTCATGAACAATTTATTGCTTTCTACGGAGAAGACTTTTTAGAGTTATTGGAAAGTGACATTTCGAAAGATTCGTCTTGGTTGAATTTTGCGACTAGAAAAGAACGACGAGTGATAAGTCCGGTGCGCTACTTACTATTAATTCGCTTTTTGTACGGTTCATGGAATGATTTTATTCAGAATATCGGTAATAAGTATCAACCATTTGGAAATAACCCATGGCCTTGCTTAAATAGAGCCACAGATCATTTTGGAAAGAATGTTGTCAAGGCATTACAAATATCCAGATGCAGTGATACGGGCAGGCCAATTGGGATCTTTGCTTGCGAATGTGGCTTCATATACTCTAGGCGAGATCCAGATCAATCAACAGATGATCGGATGCACATTGGTAGAGTTAGAGAATATGGATTCATTTGGATAAATAAAGCTAGACAATATCTCAATGAAGGTTTGTCGTTAAGACAAATCGCAAGAATGTTGGGTGTGGATGTTGGTACGGTTATTAAATACACTCGATCCCATGATATAGAAACAGTCAATACTGAGAAGGGATCGAAGGTTGTAGCATTTCAAGGTAGTTCAATGAAACAGGTATTTTCGCGTAAAGCTACAACGTATCGTGTGAACTGGCTTCAACGAGATCAATTATTAAGCAGTCTTGTCGAGGCTAAATGCAAGGAAATGCTTCAAATTACAGATCAAAAGCCTGTAAGAGTAAGATTTACTACAGTTGCGAAGAAAATTGGTAAATTGAGTCTTATCGAAAATAGAAAGGATAAGCTTCCAGAGACAATGGCTGCGCTAGAGCGACACATTGAATCTGTTGAGCAGTTTCAAATTCGCCGGCTAAAGTGGGCTGCGCGAAAACAAAGGGAAACATACCCGTTGAAAAAATGGGAGTTGATTAAGGCAGCTGGATTGTGTTCGGGTTTTTCCGAAGCTGTGGATCTTGAAATCGAAAAGCATATATCACGAACAAGTTTTTCATATGTGGATGATGAGGTGATCTAATGTGTGCTGCTAAACTCCGAAAATGGCCATTTGATGCGGGAGAAACAGTGGAATTATGCTGGACAGGTTCACTTTTTACAGGTGCTAGGGGAGATTGAAGAATAAATGTTGCTTTTCGCCGATCAAATAAGCCAATTGCGATAGTGGACTATCCAGTAGGCATTTGGCCTATGCTTCGATTGGGACAATTATATACTGACGGCGTATTTGAAGTGACAAGACCAGTAGCAGGCAGTATAGAAAGCATAGAAGTACAAGATGTCCAACAGGGACAAGTTGTGGTTGGGTTTGATATCCCTAGCAAGCTAATGTACTTGGATAAGCAAAGAGATCTTGGACGACAATTCGTTTGGAAATACGAGATTCATGATACGGAATATTATGTGCCAATGATGGAGTGGGCAAGATGTTTGTACGTCAAAAATAGAACTCTGGCGAACTTAATGTTACAACCTCATGGATTGGAACTAATAATCGATGATATAAAGCTACGAAGAGAAACCATGTATATTGATTTCAATAAACGGTTTCCGGTCACCATTGCACAGAAGAAGGATAGCGCACTGCATATTGCCTGGGTTCGTGGTAATGAAGAAATTCTAAGTTCATGGGAATCTATCTACAGTTATCTGTTTCGTTCTGCGTCGAAGAAGGACAGTTTAAATCCAAAAAATGTTTTCCGTGAGGGCATTCCGTTAAAATTTGATTTACCTCTGCTTAAGCCGTGTGAATTGATGGTTCGCTGCATACGAAAGGGGAATCAAGTTTTAGTTCAGGAGATAATGGGGATTTCTAACTTGAATTTACCGGCAGAAAAGTTAGTTTATACTCATCCTATACTGAAAAAACAGATTGGTGTTAATGGAGTTAAAAAGACTAGAATAACTGATTCATCTGAAGAAGAAGATGTTGAAATAACAGATGAAAATAACTTTGCGAAAGAAAATACATATCAGGATGTATTGGACGTCCCTCCGACCTTCTATGGTTTTGTTAATAAACCAGAGATTCTTATAGATCGAAAAGAGCGTCAAAAGTAAATGCTGGTGAAGAGGTCATTATTCCGATAGGACGCGGTGGGAAAAATCAAGGAAACGGTGCAAAAGAAGTAAGTGTGGAGGATACGGCAGTAGGTGGAGACGTCCCTCCTATTGAGTTTGAAAGCTTAGTAGCTGTTCCCATGTCTGAAGATATTGGTTTAGAGGACTTCTTTAGAGTTATTCGTAAGTTGATTGATGATTATGGATTGAACATTAAGATGAGTGTGTTTCAACTTCCTTTAGGGAAGAGATATTCTTTATGTGAAAATGGGATACGAAGAGCATGTGCAGTTGTTAAAGTAACGACCGCAGTTTCAAATAAGTATATTCTTGAGATGGCCCGTCCAGATGGTTGGTCAATCTCGACATTAATTTAACGAATATGAACAAACTGCCTGTCTAGGAAATTGAACAAAACATTAAGTATCTATTAGAGGAAGTAGTAAAAAAAGGTGGACATTGGGATCGATATATTTTGAATAACTGTATTAATTTAGATATTCAAAAACTTAAGCATTATCAAAATGATGATAATGATGCTTGGGCAGAAAGAATATATGGAAAAATAGTCCAAGAGTATTAAAGTTGGAAGGTTAAAAACAAATGCATGTCGAATATTGTAATTTAATACACAATATTCATCTTAACGTCTATTAGGTCTGGAGCTTCAAAATGGTTTTTAATGTAATACAAATTGGCACCATAACTTATTTACAGTGCTATCTATGAAATGCAGTTACTATATGATATCCTGGTTTTAGATTAACCAAAATGACAGGTGGATAGTAATGAGCATACAAAATAAGAAGTATACGGTACTGGATCTCTTTTGCGGCGCAGGCGGAATGTCAGAAGGATTTATGCAAGCGGGCTTCAACATTCCATTCGCTAGCGACTTTAGTAAAGAGGCGGCCGTGACGTATAAAAACCGACACGCTCAGTTAGGTCTTAAACTTAAGTTTTTTGAAGGAGATATCAGAAAACTCTCAAGAAAGCCCAAACTTGCCGAATTTTTAAATGGGGCTTCTATTGATGTAATTGTAGGGGGGCCTCCGTGTCAAGGATTTAGTCTCTCAGGGAAAAGGGATGAAAACGACCCTAGAAATAAAATGTTCCTTGAATATTTAAAAATTGTGAAGAGTGTGAAACCAAAGTACTTTGTCATGGAAAATGTTGAAGGTATTTTATCTTATAGGTTCACTAAAATTAGAGGTGTATCTGGTAAAGTCTATATAAATGAGCTTGCGTCAAAAATTATTGAGCAAGAATCACTTAAACTAGGTTATAGAGTTCAATGCCTTCAGTTGAATGCAAAAGACTATGCTGTTCCACAGAATAGGCCGCGGGTTATTTTTATTGCAAACAAAGTTGAAAAAAAAGGTAAGAACTATATTGATATAGTTCCTAGGCCAAGCCCACCTAAAAAAAGAGACAAAATAGTTACAGTTCATGAGGCTATTTCTGATTTAAGTTTCTTGAAAAATGGAGAGAGCACAACTAATTATAATGAGGAATTTAAGCAAACGGCTTATCAATTAATGTTAAGAAATGGTCTTACTCCAGATGCTAATGATAGACCTATAAGATGCGAAGAGTTGTTGAATCATAAAGCGTCAAAACATTTAGATAAAACGGTAGATAGATTTGAAAAATTAAACCCAGGCGAGACTATTGCCGAACTATTAGGCAGACTGAATGAAACAGATTTTGCTTATTATTTTACTAAGAAATATAGATGTTCCAAGTTAGATAGAGCTCAAGTTTCCCCTACTGTCCTCACTCTTCCGGATGATATTATTCATTACGATGAAAGTAATCCAAGAATTCTTACAGTGCGGGAATTTGCTAGACTTCAATCGTTTGATGATAGTTTTGAGTTTTGCGGTAAAAGAACAACAGGTGGAGAAAGAAGGAAATTTGAGACTCCTCAATATACCCAAGTAGGAAATGCTGTTCCTCCTCTTTTTGCACGAGCTATTGCAGAGTCGATTATGGGAGCTCTGGAAGCAAGAAGTATCGAATCAATTGAGGCATTGTGTGTGTGAATTATAAACATTATAGAACCACTTTAACAAAAAGTTTTATTGTATGAGACTTTAAAAGTCACTTTGATCAACATCGGTTATTCTCTTACAAAAGAAATTCAAAGTACCTTCGTATGAAATGAGATTGAGAGGTGAGATCTATGCCAATTTTCCATTTTCGAACTAACGCTAAGGTTGAAAATTTGGTTGGACGTGAGCTAATTACAAATAACATAATAGCAATATTTGAGCTTATTAAAAACTCATACGATGCAGGGGCAACTAGAATTGAAATAAAACTTAATGACTTTCTTCCTCCATCAGAAAAATTCCTTAGTGAAATAATATCGACATCTAACTCTAATATTGAAATTATAGATAACGGTGTTGGTATGACTACTAGGGAGATCGAAGAATATTGGATGGAATTGGGTACCTCTCATAAAGAAAAAGAGAGGACTGGCAAAGCACGAGTTAGAAGAAATGAAATAGATATGATTGTGAGTAGGACAGTCAATGGAGAAAAAGGAATTGGCAGATTCGGAGTAGATAAAATTGGGGCGTACTTGAATCTGCTCTCCGTCGATCAAGATAGAAAGACGAAAACTGAAGTGCATTTCAACTGGAATGATTTTGATGATAGAAACAAATTAATTGAACAAATTCCATGCGAGTATCAGGTTCATCCTGTAAGCCACGATGATTTATCGGGTACTAAATTAACAATAAAAAAATTACGTGATGATTGGACTAATCTAGACATTATAAAGTTAAAAAGAAGTCTAAAGAAATTTTTGTCTCCAATATACTTTGAGCAGGATGAATTTAGAATATTTTTATCTTACTCTTATTATGAAAATGGAGAAGTTATTCAATCAAAAGAAGAAATTGTTAATGATTCCTTTGATTATCTGAAGACTTCATTATCCGCTGAGCTAAGTACTGATGGAATGTTAAATTATTATATCGAGGATAACCTCGAAATAGAAAAAAGAGAATCTATAAAATTATACAGTTCATCTTCATTTGGAGAGGTATCAGTAAAAATTTTCTATCTAGATCCTCAAGATAAAAATATATTTACTAGAAAAATGGGCATTAGGCCCGCAGATTATGGAAATATTAAGATATTTAGAGATAATTTTAGAGTTATGCCCTATGGTGAACCCAATAATGATTGGCTCGGTATTGATAAGATACACTCATATGGTTTTTTTAGAACATTCGGTACTAGGGATTTAATTGGTCATATTTCGTTATCACATGACCCTGAGAAGAAAAACGAAGTTCTAAAGGAAGCAACTGATCGTGTTGGTTTGATTGAAGATGTCGCTGCGTTTGAAGATCTAAAAGAGTTTGTTTGGTACCTCATAAAAATATTTCAAAACTATGTATTTAATAGAATTAAAACTGAAGCAAGAGAAGTGACCAAAGTTCTAAAAGATGAATCTAGTAATCTAAAAAGAGAAGCAAGTGGCATTTTAGACTCTTTTAAAGAAATATTAAATCAATCAGACCTTTCGATAGAAAATCAAGCCAGATATAATGATTTAGATCTGTTTTCTAGAGAATTTATTAAAAGGATTGATACAGTAGATAGAGCATCAAGGGAAATAGAAAGCAAAATAAAAATTTTCTCTCAAATTACAAGTAAAGAAGGTATTTTATTTGAGATGCTTCATGCTATCAAGAATAAGCTATCTGTAATTGATTCTCAATTAAGAGACTTTAAAGATGAAGCACTTGATCAGGGAGTTACCATAAATACAAAGATTCTTGAACTCGCTTTTGATGATATCTACAAATTAGTTACAGGTGCCTTAGATAAAGTGAATCATTCTAAGCTTAAGAAAGAAACAATATTGGTAAATAGTATTATTACGGAGTCTCTTGATTTCCATAAATCAAAATTAAGAGAAGAAGGAATAGAGATTGTAACAAATTTTAATACTGCTGGCTATCAAGTTAGATGTAGTCCTGATTCGATAAAAAGTGTATTGGAAAATTTATTTAGCAATGCGTTCAAAGCATTGTCAACTTCTCAACAGAAGATTATTAATATTGAATCAAAAGTTGCCATGAATAATGTTGAGATTTACTTTTCAGATAGTGGGGTTGGTATTCTGGAAGAAAAGATTCCATTTATTTTTTCTCTCTGGAGTTCTGATACCAATGGATCAGGGGTAGGACTTGCTAGTGCAAAAGATATAATGGAAGATCATAATGGAGAAATATTATATGTGGATATGGAAGAGAAGAACAAAAAAACTACTTTCTTATTAAGATTGCCAGTGGCATGAGGAGGAAAAATGTCATATAAATACAAAATTCTCGTTGTAGATGATGAAAGTTTAATAGCTGCAAATTTCGAGAAATTCTCTAAGGATTTAAAGAAAAAATCAAATTTAGATGTTGGTTTTACGATAATTCAGAATGAAAATCAATATGATATAAATGAACCATACGATATTTTGATGGTGGATTATAACTTGAGGAAGGGATTTTTTAATAGTTCCAAACAACTCGGTAGTGAATTCATTGAAACATTTCGTAGTAGAAACCAAATTAGCAAGATAATTTTTTATTCAAGCGAGTTTGAATACCACCCTGTATTAAGAAAATATAAATTCCCGTTTTCTACAAAAGAAGTATTTGAATTAATAAATATTTGGCAAGTTGATAAAATCGCTTCCAAAAACAATTACGAAATGATGGTTGAAGTTATTGCGGACTGTTGTAAGCAAATGGACTTACTTCCAATGGTTCTTTCGAAAACTCTAAACGAGTATCGAAAAAATGATATTGGTCTAGCATATACTAATACAAAAGGTGAAGATATTGAGGTTACAGATCTCTTTAACGATTTGTTAAACGATAGTGAAGAAGGTAAACATTTCAGAGAACAAGTTATTAAAACTGTTTTATCAGTACTCTTGAATTATAAATATTAGTGGAGGCACCATGTCGATTAGCATATACAGAAACGTACTAAACTCAGAGATGAAACGTTTTGGAAAGTTTGGAAAGAGGTTAGCAGAAGAGCTAGAAGGAAAGGGCTTTTCTATAAAATTAGTCTTTAATCCAATTAAAAGAGTCTGTCTTAGTGAGATGTTGGAGGCTGATACATTAATATTTATTACTCATGGTTCGGCTACTGAAATATTTCATCGTTTTGATCATGGGAAAACAAATCATCAGATACTTCTAGATAAGAAGAATATTGAATGTTTAAGAGATAAGAAGGTTATTGCAATTTCTTGCGGTACTGCACGGAATCTTGGGGACGAAGCATACAAGAATGGCGAGGGCTGCAAAGTTTATCTTGGATTTGCAAATAAAATTCATTTTACAAAATTAAATAAAAAAGAAGCTTCTGCAAAATATCATGTATTTATCGGAGATTGTTATAAAGATACTTTCCAGTATGTAATCAAAGAAGCAATATTAAATAATTGGACCTTTACCAAGATTAAACTAGCTTTGGAGACTGAATTAATGCGGACTGTCACTTCAAGAGCATTAGAAATACAGAAAGCAAGGCCTCAACTTTATACAAATCATGGCATTGGTCAGGCAATTCTCGCTGTATCAAATGTGGCAAATAATATAAAAATATTTGGGAATGGAAATGAACTTATTGGTTAAGCATTAAATAAGGATATTGGGACTCTTCTATTGTAATTATATTTATTGAGTTCTTTTGTGCAATTTTCAATAGCTTATTTGCAGGCCAAATATCGTTCTGATCTCCAATCACAAGAAGAATGTCTGATTCAAATAATTTATTCAGAGCTTCATGGAATAAGAGTAGTTCCTCACCCTCTAAAATAACATCAGGTCTAAGTAAACCAGATTTACATACGGGGCAAGTTAATTCTGCAATTAGGCTATCCAGACACTGGGTTACGTTGCTGTTTGGTATATATGCTTTCTGAATATGGTCACAATAATGGCATCTAAAATAGTTGATGTTTCCGTGAAGTTCAATTGTCTCAGTTCCAGCTTTTAAATGTAATCCATCATAACTTTGTGTGATTACAGGTATTTCTAACGATTTTAAAAAACCATGAATATAGCTTGGATTTTTAAGTTGAGTTTTAAATAGCATATTAAAATAGGCTTTGAAGAAAATAAGGGGCTCAGTTTTTAAAAAATTTAATGAAAAAATATCGTTTACTGATAATTCTTTATATATTTTTTCTCTGGCACTTGGGATTCCTGACAAAACTGAAATATGTTCTCCAGTAAGAGCAATAACTTTTTTTTCATTAAGTTTAGTCGTTAATTCATCGAGCAGCAACATAATGTCATCACTCTTTCCATTTGAGTATTATCATTATAACTATCTAAATAGGGAATTATTCCTAAATTTTAGAAACACTATGCTTTAATGTAGAAAACAGACCAATTTCAATATCAAAGGGTATGAGTTATAAAGAGCATCTGGATACTTATAAACTTTGGATAATGAATAAGTTATGCTTTTCTTACTGATTACCCTCTATTAATGAAGTCTTTAATATGTAATAGTTGTGGTCTAATACTTTATTATTCTGTATTTTTAATTGTGGAATACTAGATTGACGGTTAGTCTAATACTTATTTATTAAAAAAGTTCATTTCTCTATTTTAATTATAAAGCCAGATCTATTACCCCAGTCTAAAACATTATTATTTCCGAACAATGATGTCAGATGATAAAAAAGTCGTGAACCAGTAATAATGTCGTGAACTGATGACAAAAGTCGTGAACCACTATATAAATGTTATTCCACCTAGAGAACAGTCTGAAAGAAATTTTTCAGGCTGTTCTCTTTTTATAAAAATTTAAATTTCTGTTAATGAAAAATGGCGGTGAGAAGGAGGAATGAAATTATCAGATCTATCCTACATATGTTAATGACGAGGTAGTGCTATCGAGTCATATTAAGGGTAATGAGGAAGCTTTTCTTTCAATATCTCTTAACTACAGGAATAATTATAAATTGATTGGTGTTAGTGGGGCTGGATGGTTAATTGAAAAATACAAGATTAGTGTAACCAAATGAAATGGTGTTGTTTATGGTTGAATTATGCTCTTAATGCTAAGGTCCGCTAAGGAGCTTAGTACTCAAAATGAGAAAAGGATATCTATTTTATTAATTTGTAAGCTTGAAAAATATCGTCGCAGATTAGGAGCTAGTTACCATAATGAAAAAGAATACAAGGAAATGATCGATCAGTATATTCAGTAATCAAGTTAGATTTTCTTGATAATAAATTAGGATAGGTGAACTCGGGTGAATATGTTCATCTGAGTTTTTTTATATTCGTACATATGTACATATTCAGTATTTACACGTGTCAGATGTCTAAGTAATTCTTCTTATCCCGCGGACTACACGTTGCACAGATCTGCTCTAAGATCATATTGCGCGAGAAGCGGCGCGTTTATTTTTCAATAAATTTAAATGTGTAATCAAAACGATGATGAGCATGACAGCCTACATTGATAGGAAGACTTCGATTTTTTTCTTAAAAAGGATGCTTTACTCTCACTCTATTGTTAAAATATAACAGTTGAGTATATCGAAGGGATGGGATGAAGTGTTCTCGATGTTCAGGGATCTCGGCTGGTTTTTTGGCATATATAAAAAGAGGTATACGCTTGCTATTTTCTTTCTACTTGTGGTGGGCATTCTTGAATTAGGTCCGCCTACTCTAATAGGTAGGATTATTGACCAAATGCAGCAGGGGAGCTTAACTCGTAGTACTTTAAACGGGATCTCCCTTGTTCTAGTGGGACTAGCGCTCATCTATTATTTATTTACATATCTATGGACCTACCAACTCTATGGAGGCTCTTACATATTAGAGAAAACCTATCGATCTCGTCTAATCCAGCATCTATTGAAGATGAATGCTCCATTTTACGAACGCCATCGTACGGGTGATGTAATGGCAAGGGCTACACACGATCTGGAAGCTATAGGCCAGACAGCGGGTTTTGGCATATTGACTTTAGTGGACTCATCTTTTTATATGCTTACGATCACGCTGATGATGGGCTTTACTATAAGTTGGTCTTTAACGCTAGCTGCGCTCGCTCCCTTGCCCCTGATTGCTTTGACCATTAAGTATTTTGGGGAGAAAATAAACATTAGATATGCTGGCGCTCAATCTGCATTTGGGGAGCTGAACAATCAGGTGCTTGATACCCTGACTGGTATACGCGTAATTCGGGCTTATGTGCAAGAATCGGCATATCTACAGAAGTTCCATCAATCCACTGCGAACGTATATCAAAAGAATCTTGAAGTGACTCGCATGGAAGCCTTAATGGAGCCTATCATTAAAATTTTGGTGGCTATCAGTTATGTGATTGGACTCGGTTATGGGGCAAGTCTTGTATTCCATCATCAGATCACACTGGGGCAACTCGTATCTTTTAATGTGTATTTAGGCATGATGATCTGGCCGATGTATGCACTGAATGAACTGGTGAACATCATGCAGAGAGGACGCGCTTCTCTTCAGCGAGTTCGTGAGATACTGCACTATTCGCCTGACGTTAAGGATGGCGATGATATAAGGCAAGGTCAAGTTCAAAGGCAAGCTCAGAAGAAAGTACATAAGCAAGGATCTCAAACTCTATGCAATTCTATATCTCCACCTTCAGACCTTCGGCCAGACTTTATACGCTTTTCCCAAGTAACGTTTAAGTATCCTTCGTCCACGCATAACAACCTGAATAACATTACCTTTATGCTGAAGCGGGGGGAGACCTTGGGCATTGTAGGCAAGACGGGGAGTGGCAAATCTACTTTGCTGCAGCAGCTTTTGAGAGAGTATTCACCCGGTGAAGGATGTATTCAAGTAACAGAACACTTTAAGCTCGATCAGATCCCTAGAGAACAGGCTTCGCCGTGGTTTGGTTATGTTCCACAAGAGCAGTTCTTATTCTCAGCTTCGATTCGAGAAAATATCATGTTTGGAAATGATCAAGCAACAGATGATGAATTTCAATATGCCATAACCTCAGCTGCTTTAACAGAGGACCTGAGCAATTTACCGAAGGGTCTGGATACGGAAGTGGGCGAGAGAGGAATGTCTTTATCTGGTGGGCAAAAACAACGCGTAGCGATCGCACGTGCATTGTTAATGAACCCTGAGATTCTCATTCTGGATGATGCGCTATCTGCCGTCGACACCCGAACAGAAGCTCATATTCTGTCTCATATTCAGCAGGATCGACATGGGAGAACAAATCTAATTGCCACGCATCGCTTATCAACGATTCAACATGCCCATCTTATTGTAGTGTTGGATGAGGGGAGGATTATAGAGCGGGGGACTCATGAAGAGCTTGTGCGACAGAACGGTTGGTATGCAAGGCAGTACGATAGACAACAACTCGAATCGGAAAGAGTTTTATCAAGAACAGGGAAATAGTAAATGGAGGGGCAAGAGGAGCATGTTCGTTATGAACCATTGGAATAGGACTCAAGGCAAAGGTAATCTATAACAGGATATACAGAAACAAACCCCATCCTTTTAGTGGGAGATGGGGTTTACTTCTAAAATGAATTATTTAATAGCATCATAATTTATTTTTAATTTGCCTTGGGAATCGTTTAAAAGTCCTGTTTGATATTTATCAAAATCAGCAACATCCTTAATCGTCCCCTTTTTTAACAATCTATCGTAGAGTTTACCAATTAAAATAGCTTTTTCATAGCCAACTCTTGTGTCCTCACTATTCCAAAATTTATCTTCTGTTAAACCGGTTATTCTAATTCGATTCGACATGAGTTCTTTTACTAGATCATGATCTGGATCTAGATTTGAATCGTGTAGCGCAGCTCTTTCCGATGTAATAACGCCATTGATTTCTTGAGATGTTGCTTTGAGTCCTAGTTTTTTAGCATGTAGTGCTGTAAGTTCAGATTTAATAAGCTCTTTTATAATATCATCATCACTTTGCGGACGCTGTTTCACTACATTATTTTGAAGACCACTGACTAACTCAGAACTCTTTTTATAAAAAATAAATGTATCTGTTGTAATTCTAATTCCTTCCCCTTCAACCAATGGAGAATTAGCCCTTAAATTACTATTTAATTTTTCTTTCTCAAGACTTGATTGAATTTCATCAAACCCATCTTTAATTTGTTCCTTCGAACTATTGGACTGAGAGTAAATCACTGAACTTGTTAGTAGTAAAGCGAATAGGCCCATCATCATGGTTATATATTTTTTTTTCAAAAGGTACACCTCCTAATGTAGTCTTGAGAATGAATTAGAAATACTTCCACCAGATTAAAACCATAGCTAGTTGAAGATTGTACACTTGTATGTCCAGCTTATATTTGGGAGAGTTACATTATATAGACACCCTAAATTATAAAAAAGTTCCAGAAAAACCAAAAACATTAATATATTTAAAAATAAGAGGAGGGTGAAGGAAGTGGGGACGGGACGAAAGCTCTTACATTACGCTTTTACATATAAGAAAAGCTTTATTCTGGCTATCATTATGCTCTTGCTAGCTGTTGTAGCCGAACTTACAGGTCCTTTTATTGCGAAGAAAATCATTGACGTGCATATTCTAGGGATAGAGAAGCCATGGAACGAGGTGCAGATAGCCTCCAAGCAATCGGTGCTCTATCAAGGTCATCGATATAAGCGTAGCGATCATTTTGTACCTGGAGAAGCTAAGGGCAAAGAAGTACGTATTCTGCAAGTGGGAACAACGTATATTTTTGTGCCACAGTCTGTGCCTGAGGGAGGTCAGCGCAGCTTTGAGAACCAGCAGTTAACGATGAAGAACGGTGATAACCTACATACCTACCCAGCAAAGGAGATCAGCGCCAAAGAATTATGGTCCTTCTATCAACCCCAATTTAATGGAATGATCATGTTGTTAGTTCTCTACCTAGGGCTCATGGTTGTGGCAAGTGGATTTGAATATGGAAGAGTGTACTTCCTTCAATCCTCAGCGAACCGAGTAATTCAGCAGATGAGAGATGATGTATATCATCATATTCATAAGCTGCCTATGAAGTATTTTGATCAGAATCCGGCGGGAAGTGTGATGTCCAGAGTAACGAGTGATACGGAAAGCGTGAAGGAACTATTTATTAGTGTGATGTCGAGTGTAGTGTCGGGGAGTGTCTATTTAGTGAGTATCTTTGTAGCTTTATTCATTCTGAATGTGAAGTTAGCATGGATTTGCACGCTTATTGTGCCCTGTCTGATCCTATGGATTATCCTTTACCGCAAACTTGCCACCACCTACAACCGTGTAAATCGAGAACATCTTAGTCGTATTCATGGTTCCCTAAATGAAATGATCAGGGGCATTCCATTGATTCATGCGTTCGGTCGTCAAAAGACATTCGAAGAAAAGCTGGGTCATACTAACGAGCAATATTATAGATCTCAGACTAAACTACTAAGCCTAGATGCTTTAACTTCTTATAGTCTGGCTAATGTCTTAAAAAGCTTAGTCTTAGCCTTGGTCATTTGGTATTTTGGCGGAGCTAGTCTTGGTCCAGCAAGTGCCATTACCTTCGGGGTAGTCTATGCGTTTGTGGATTACATTGGACGCATGTTCCAGCCTGTAGTCGGCATCGTGAATCAACTGTCTAACCTGGAGCGTTCCTTAGTTGCCGCAGAGCGTGTGTTTGAATTAATGGATATATTCGGTACAGATCTTATTGAGGTTGGAACCCCTATTTCGAGGACACAGGGGAATGTTGCATTCGAGAATGTATGGTTCTCCTACACTACGGATGATCCCGTTTTAAAAAATATATCCTTTGAGGCGAAATCCGGAGAGACGATAGCTTTTGTAGGGCATACGGGTGCAGGCAAAAGCTCTATAGTCAATGCTTTGTTACGATTTTATGAGATCGAGCAAGGGCTTATTACCATCGATGATGTGGATACACGACAGATGTCTCTTCAGCAAATTCGTCAGTGCGTAGGGATTGTGTTACAAGACACCGTGCTTCTTTCCGGAACGATTGCCAGTAATATCAGTCTGAATCATCCTAAGGTTCGTCGTGAGCAGATTGTGGAAGCTCTTATTCAGGTGGGGGGTGCACACTTGATTCAGTCGTTACCTTTAGGGTTAGATGAACCTGTTATCGATCAAGGGAGTACGCTCTCTATTGGACAACGGCAGATGGTTGCTTTCGCAAGAGCTTTAATCTATAATCCAGCCATTTTGATTCTTGATGAGGCAACATCTAATATGGATACAGAGACGGAAGCCATGATCCAATCAGCGCTGGACGTAGTCAGCAAAGAGCGAACGACTTTTATTATTGCGCATCGCTTATCTACCATTCGAAGAGCAGATCAAATTCTAGTCATTCAGCATGGAGAGATCGTTGAGCGAGGGAATCATGAGCAGCTCATGGACCTTGGGGGAGTGTACGCTCAGATGAACCAAGTTCAGCGTAGTTTGGAAAAGGTCATAGGCTAAGATGATAAATTTCCAATCCGAGACTGGCGAGGGGAGATTGTAAGTTTGATGATGAAACAAGAGTTGTGCAGTGGTACGCTACTAATTCTAAAAACACGGAATTACATATTTCATTTAATTTAGTACAACTATAAATGTGGAGCACCTTTGTTGTCTATCGGTTCAGTCCATAGATGATAAAAAGACGGCATACCTCTAAAGGTATGCCGTCTTTTTTGTAGGTCACAGTAATGAGGAGCGAAGGGTTACTTTCCTTTTGCTTTTAGAATACGGAAGATCACCTTAGCGTTGTCTGTGTTATCAATTAGTCCAGCGAACTGATCTTTGCCGGGGCCAAAGGCGTAGACAGGCACATCTTCACCTGTATGTCCGCCGGTAGTCCAGCCAACATTGGTACGAACATTAAAGATGGCTTCAATCGCATTGTCGATGGACGTAGCATCTTTTTCTTTTTTGGCTGCGGCATCCTTCACGGCTTGAATCTCTTCAGGTGTAAGGGTGAGGTTGATGTACTGCTTTAGCGTTGTTTCTACATCTGCACCACCAAAAATCTGAGCAGCCATATAGTCTGGTGTACGTTTAGCCGCTTTAATGGAGCTAGCATCGAAGAGATACTTGCCGTTCGAAGCTACGGACAATCCACCAGTAGAGTGATCCGCAGTAGCTACAACTAGCGTGTGACCGTCTTTTTTAGCAAAATCGATTGCATTTTTGAACGCTTTCTCGAAATCTTGCATTTCACTCATCGCACCCACGATGTCATTATCATGACCCGCCCAGTCGATTTGGCTGCCTTCCACCATCAGGAAGAAGCCTTTTTTGTTCGTATTCAGACGGGAGATGGCGGTATTCGTCATTTCCTCTAAAGAAGGGGCTGTAGGCGCGCGGTCGATCGCTTTGTCGAAACCGCCAGTGGCAAAAAGACCCAGCACTTGTTTATTCTTGTCTTTGAGCAATTCATCGCGGTTAGTTACATAGCTGTATCCATCTTTCTTGAACAGATCCACTAAATTCTTATCTTTACGGACAAAATTAGTAAGCCCTCCGCCCAGTAAGACATCAATTTTATGCTTGCCGTTAATTTTCTCATTGTAGTAATCGTCGGCAATACCATCCATGTTCTTGCGGCTGATATCATGAGCTCCGAATGCGGCTGGAGTAGCATGGGTAATCTCGGACGTAGCGACAAGTCCTGTGGATTTGCCTTGTTTTTTAGCTTCTTCTAATACGGTTTCTACTTCTTTTTTGTTGTTGTCTACAGCAATAGCCGCGTTATAAGTCTTCACCCCTGCGGACATCGCAGTTGCTGCGGAAGCGGAGTCTGTTACATTCTCATGCTCATCGTTCGGATAAGTCATTTGATTACCTACCAAATATTTATCGAATTCTGTGCGTTCCATGAGCGGGGTGGCAGGGTTATCTTTTAGATAGCGATAAGCCGTTGTATAGGAGACACCCATACCATCTCCGATAAGGAAAATGACGTTACGAATCTCGTTGTTATTCTTCTTATTATCGCCTTGGGCTGCTACAAATGGTATTTCAGTGGACCCAATTCCCGTGACCAGCAAGGCTGCCACGACAGCTGCAGGAATAACTCTTTTCGAAAACATGTTCTTCATAAATATCCTCCCTTATCTTATCCATTCGAAAGTACCGGTTGTCCGGTTACTCTATTAAGGGTATCTTCCATATATTAGCGGAGGGGGTGGATTATATTATAGAAATGTAAAATAAGTCAGTATCCATGAATATAGCTGGACACTCGTCCATGATGAAGGTGTACGGCATTTCGGCCATTTCTTTTAGACAAATATAAAGCCTCATCGGCGTCACGGAGTAGGAATTCTAGTGGAGTATCAGCTCCATCTCCAGCCGTAGATACGCCAAAGCTTGAGGTTAGCAGCACGGGATGTTGATCAATCATCATAGGCGTAGCCTCTAACGAAGCTCGAATTTTTTCAGCAATGATTCCAGCTTGGTCCAAGTTCAAATCGGGCAGTGCAACGACAAATTCCTCCCCTCCATATCGAGCTAGGAAAGAGTCGGAATCAATTACACTTAGGCATACCTGCACAACGTGCTGGAGCGCGCGATCTCCGAGTTCATGCCCGTAGGTATCATTAATCTGTTTGAAATGATCCACATCGAATAAAATAATAGATAAAGGATGATAGATTGCATCACAATGCTGCAGTAATTGCTTGCACGTCTGGATGAAGTGGGTTCGATTGTAGATTTGAGTCAATTCATCATGATAGGCCAGATAGCGAAGCTGTTCCTCTAAGCGGGTCTGCTGCGTAACATCTACTAACATTAGAAGTCGGCCAGCTTCTTCATTATTACGTAGCTTGATGACAGATGAGCGAACTTGTACGTAAGTTGTGGAATTCCATGCGACCTCTTCAGAGCCATCCACTGCATATCTGGCGGGAAAAGCTTTTCCTGTCAACTGACCCCATACCTCATCTAGCGATTGTCCTATCATCTTAGGGGTCATAGAAGGGATGAACTGAAGAAGGGCTTGATTATAATCGATAATACGATTCGATGAATCAAGAACGACCACGCCATCTCGCATGCTTTCAAAAATACGTTCTTTGGCAATCGGTATAATGGTAAGCAGCCTAGTAGTGATGAGTGCCCAGATGTAGAGAGCAGACGTCAAACACATCACCATAGGGACAGGATCTATGCCACCGGGGGTTAGACCCATAAGATAGATGAAAGATGCTATCATAGGAAGCATTTGTCCGCAAATGAGGGTGGTGAGCTGCAAGCGATAAGCTTTTTTGGTGCTGGTCCATTGTCTAGCTAACAGGATCGTCCCTGCGAGTAGACAACTGAAGGTGAAGGCTCCATGTACGATGTACCAGGGGCCAATCACTGTATTGGCAATTGGTGTCGCCGTATCGGTTCTTAGATAGATCGATTTGTAGAAAAGATGATGCCATTCATTAGTAGCCACTAATCCCGTTGTAAGGATTGGAATAATGAATAAAAGTGCAAGCTTCCAGCGAGATAACCTCCAGCCCATATAACGAAAGACAAGTAAGAGACCAAGCACAGGGATATAAGGCATACCAATATATTCTATTTTGGTCCAGAACATCATCAGGGTCAGTGAAGAACTAGCCAAGCCAAATGCCACTGCAAAAATATAGATTGCTGAAGATAGGGTCCATAATATAAAGAGGTGCGACCCCGGGATTTCTTTTCTACGTAACCAAGCATATATACATAAAAAAATACTGAGTACACCAGATGTAGTGACTAGTGTAATATAAGTTGTAATCGAATTCATGGTTTCTTCCTAACTTTCTAGCTTGTAATTAAACGATAGATTCATCTTACCTCAATGCGGAAGAAATGAGTATGTGTTGTAACAAAAAGGGACAAAGAAGAGCATGTCCCCAATTTACGATGAGATGAGGCATTTGAATATGGAAATGGCAAAAGAGTGGACAATTCTCGCCATATCAGGGAGTCTTCGTCAACAATCTAGCAATACAGCATTAATGCATGCAATTATGGGTTTGTCTGAAGATTCAATGCAGTTCAAGGAGTATACAGGTTTGGTTGATTTACCGCATTTTAACCCTGATCTCGATAAAGAGAATGTGGGCCCGAAGGCTGTGGAGCTATTCAGAAAACAGCTTCGCGAAGCTGATGGGGTACTGATCTGCACACCTGAATATGGGAATGGTGTACCGGGGGTGCTAAAAAATGCGCTTGATTGGCTTGTATCCTCCGGGGAGCTGGTTGGAAAACCCACCGCAGTAATCAGCGCTTCGCCTAGTCCGATGGGTGGCGACAAAGCTCATGCTTCCTTGCTGCTTACCCTTCATATGATTCATGCAGAGATCGTTACGGGAAGCACGATGATCATTCCGCATATTACATTGAAGCTTAATGTAGATGAAAGTTCGATTACAAGTCCAGCATTGAAAGATGAGATTACACAAATGCTTGAGGCCCTAACTTTAGCTATTGAAACGAAAAAGAACAGGGACTAGATGCATGTAGAAAATATGAAGTATCTATGCGATAGAGAATATATGCTGGCAGATTGGTATAATAATAAATTTTTGAAAATAAGTACGCTCATATCAGGTGTAACCGTAATGCTAAATAGTATTTTCTTGTACTTTTAAACTCTGTAGGACTGTTATTAATGGCTCTAATTACCTTCAGTATCTCTTATTTCTTATCACAAAGGAAAGAGTATGAGGGGGTAAGATCTAGTGTAGAGGTAGATATCTTAAAGGAAGAGGAAGGCTGATTCAGATAAGTTAGCTATCTACATTAACAGAAAAGAAGTCTGTTGAAGGAGATGCTGTGCAGTCTAGTCCAGAATTTCTGTCTCATAAGGGATAGACTATTATAATAGATGCTCAAGTACAAAAAAACGCCTGTGTTCCTTCATAGAGGAAGGCAGGCGGAAGGGCATGTTCTTTTCCTAGATTAATTCATCGAATAAATTACCACTTGTTTTGCTGCCGACGGATAAGGACAGAGAACTGGCCGAGATCGCACTGGATGACTCGGATGCAGATACCGATCCTGAAGTAGCATCAGAGCTACTTACCTCTTCGCTGGAGGATGCACTACTCGACTTGGATTGCTGAGCAATACGGGTCTCGATTTGCTGGATTTGATTCTGTAATGTCTGAACCCGGGTTGCTTTGGTCTTGGCATCATCTTTACTTTGTTGTTCCTTTACAAGTTCTTGTTGAAGCTGTTGCTTTTGTTTCTCTAGAGAACTCGTGTCGCTGGTACTGGATGACGATGAGGTCGTGCTTTTGGATACGGAGGAAATGTTCATGTTGGATTCCACCTTCTATAGTTATGTAGATGAAGAAACGGTACGTTTTTAAGTATAGGGGAAAAGATTGTGACAGTTGTGTACTCAGGCTGAGCGTTTGCTTAATAATTTAGTTCAGGCTACACGTAAATGTATGATCGAATAAACCTAAAGGTTGATGAATGATGCATTGTGAGACATTCTATTGGTATAGTAAGGACGGAACGAAAATATCTGCCTGTTCATGGACAACAGACAAGCAGCCAGTGCGGGCTGTGATCGGTATTGTACATGGTCTAGGTGAACATAGAGGCTGTTACGAACATGTGGCAGCTTATTTCACTTCTTATGGTTACGCTGTGATGGCCTTTGATCAAAGAGGGCACGGAGAGACCGAAGGCAAAAAGATGTATACACCCAGTTACGAGGAACTGCTTGAGAATGTAGATATATTGATTAAGGAGATGGATACGCGTTATCCTGATGCACCTGCACTGCTCTATAGTCACAGTATGGGCGGAAATATTACGCTGAATTATCTAATTCGGTATCGTCCAAAGGTTATCGGTGCTATCGTAGCCAGTCCATGGTTAAAGTTAATGTGGCGCCCTCCGTCCCTAGCCATGTTGTGGGGCATAGCTAGGGAGCAACTGCAACCGAATTATCGCTATCCTGGGATGAATCAGCGGGCGACATCAGATCCTGTTATGTTACAGCGTTATACACAAGATCCACTTCGATATGGAATGATCACCCCCACTTTATTTAGCTGTGTACATCGGGCAGGACGTATTGCCTTAACTCAGGCACATAAGCTTCGGACACCTATTCTACTCATGCATGGGGAAGCTGACCTGATAACGAGTGCCAAAGCCAGTGCGAAGTTTGCAGATCGAGCAGACGCACGCTACTGTACTTTTCATTCATGGGCCGGATTTCGTCATGAGCTTCACACGGAAAAAGGGAGAGATCAGGTGATGGCACGGACGGTAGCTTGGATGGAAGAGCAACTGGATCAAAGCTCGAATCAACGGGATAAGAGATTAGAGCAATAAATTAATAGATCATTAAATCATTAATTCAATAAATCAATAAATCAATAAATCAATAAATCAATAAAAACAGTCATTGTTCAATATCTATCAAAGTTAGGACTCCATAGGGCAGATGGGGTCTATTTGCATGGCTAAATAATGAAGCGGTTACAAGTTACTGTTCTGGTAATTTCATGCCACGCTGGATGGCTTCTCAAAAACTTTTTTAAATCCATAAATAACCCGAGACAAACTACTGAAAAAGCGGTAAAATGATTTTGGAATTACAGTGCAATCGATTGCACGTTGTCATTATCCATAGATTATTTTCGCTAAGGAGCTACTATAATGAACAAGATTTGGTGGAAAGAAGCTACGGCTTATCAGATATACCCTCGGAGTTTTATGGATAGTAATGGGGATGGTATTGGAGATCTTCAAGGCGTCATTTCCAAGCTGGATTATTTGCAGGATCTCGGAATTCAGGTCATTTGGATCTGTCCTATTTTTAAATCCCCTAATGACGACAATGGATACGATATTTCTGATTATCAAGATATTATGGACGAGTTCGGTTCGATGGAAGACTTTGATCTGCTCATGACGGAAGTTCATGCCCGCGGAATGAAGCTTATTTTGGATTTAGTTATTAATCATACGTCGGATGAGCATCCATGGTTTATAGAATCTCGTTCATCCATAGATCATCCAAAGCGCGACTATTATATTTGGAGCAATCCGAAAGAAATAGAACTTCAGACGGAGCCTAATAACTGGGAAAGTATTTTTGGGGGTTCTGCTTGGAAATATGATGATGCTACGCAGCAGTACTTCATGCATGTCTTTTCATCCAAACAGCCAGATTTAAACTGGGAAAATCCAAAGGTTCGCCGTGAATTGTACGATATGGTGAATTGGTGGCTGGATAAAGGGATTGATGGATTCCGTGTCGATGCGATTTCTCATATCAAGAAAATTGCTGGATTCCCTGATATGCCGAATCCGCATGGACTTACACACGTTCCTTCATTTGATGGACATATGAACCGTGAGGGGATCCATGACTTTTTGACGGAGCTGAAGCAAGAGACCTTCGACAAATACGATATTATGACCGTAGGCGAGGCTAGCGGCGTAAATATTGATCAAGCGGACGCATGGGTGGGCGAGGAGAACGGCAAGTTCAATATGATCTTCCAGTTCGAACATCTGGCTCTCTGGAACAAGAGTGCAACAGGTGGACTTGATATTGCTACACTACAAGCCACGCTAAGCCGCTGGCAAAAGGGACTGGAAGGCAGCGGCTGGAATGCGCTCTTCATTGAGAACCACGACCAACCGCGGTCGATCTCTACTTGGGGCAATGACCAGGAACACTGGCGCGCTTCAGCTAAGTCACTGGCGTCGATGTACTTCCTTATGCAAGGAACGCCGTTCATCTATCAAGGTCAAGAAATTGGTATGACGAACGTACAGTTCGATTCTATTGATGACTACAATGATGTAGCCATTAGAAACATGTATCAACTTGAGCTCGCAGCTGGTAAAAGTCACGATGAGGTTATGCAAGTGATTTGGAAAAATGGCCGGGATAACTCCAGAACACCGATGCAGTGGAATAACACAGCGAATGCAGGGTTCACTACAGGCTCCCCTTGGCTTAAGATGAATCCGAACTATGCAGAGATCAATGTAGAGCAACAAAGGCAAGATCCGAATTCAATCTATCATCATTATAAAAAATTAATAGCGCTTCGCGCTTCCAGTCCTGTTCTAGTCTATGGTCAATATGATTTGGTCCCTCAGCTGGACCCGAATCTATATGTGTACAGCCGTACGCTAGGCACAGAGAAGTTATTGGTCATTTGCAACCTGACCGAGCATGAAGCTTTATTCGACTGCCCTATTGATTGGGAATACGAATCTACTGAACTGCTCATTCATAACTATGAAGCAGATCCGGCCGAGAGTATCCAGACGCTGGCTTTGAGACCCTTTGAATCCAGAGTGTACATGCTAATCCTATCTGCTGTGGAAGAAAGTTCCGAGCTTACTCCTGAAGTGCCCACAGTATCCGAAAAATCTTTGAATTAGACAAGACAAGTTATCTATAGAGCAGAGTTAAATTAAGATCTAAAACTTCAAAAGCAAAGAACCCCTAGCCACATGAATGTTGCCGGGGGTTCTTTGTGCATAAATATAGGGTTTTCTTGAGAGATGCACGGGCTGTAAGAGATAAGCTTCCATGTCTCTTAAAGATTATTCGTCGAATTCGTTATATTGCGGGATAGGGATGGGGCCTGATCGAGTTGCACTTTTCTTGGATTTGGCACCGCTGAATTTGCCTGCGTTTTTTTGGTTACGGCGATCACTGCGCAGTGCTTTGAGTTCGAGATGAGCAAGTTCCTTCTCCGTCTTAATATAATTGGCATAGCGATGTGCATCGAGTGTCCCGTTCGCAAGCGCCTCTTGGACAGCGCAGCCCTTCTCACCGAGGTGACGACAATCTTGAAAGCGACAATGGGACTTAAGTTCCACAATATCTGAAAAGGTAACCTCCCAGCCTTCAGATGCATCCCATAGCTGCAGTTCTCGCATACCCGGGGTATCAATCAGCACAGCTCCAGATGGGATCAAAAATAATTCTCGATGCGTGGTGGTGTGTCTACCCCGAGCATCTTGTTCACGAATGCCTTGAACCCGGTTCAGATCCTGCCCAGCTAACCAGTTAATGAGCGTTGATTTGCCCACCCCAGATGATCCGGTAACAGCTATCGTCTGTCCAGACATTAGATAGGGAGCAAGTGCTTCTTTGCCCAGATTTTCCTGAGCGCTAACGATATGGACAGGGACTCCGGGTGCGATCGCTTCAACTTCATCACGGAACCGTTCGGGATCTTCACATAGATCTGCTTTGGTAAGCAGAACGACAGGAGAGGCCCCACTTTCCCAGACAGCAATCAGGAATCGTTCGATTTTACGTAGATTGAAGTCTTGATTCAGTGCACTCGTAATGAACAGCCAGTTCACATTGGCTGCGATGATCTGTTCATCCACGACATTCCCTGCCTCCTTACGGGACATGGCTGAAAAGCGAGGGAGGACCTTACGAATGACAGCGCTGTTCTCTCCTTGAAGAGGTTCAGCTAGCACCCAATCGCCCACGGCCGGAAAATCACTGCGGCGCTGTGCTTCATACTCCAGCTTGCCGGATACGCTTGCCGTTCGCTCGCCTTCAGATGTAATTATGCGGTATTGATGAGAGTATTGAGCGGAGACTCTTGCCGGGATTAGAGTAGATTCTTGCTGTAACGCTTCATTCCATTGATCGTTCCAGCCATAGGCTGTTAAAGATGGATAGGTTGTCAATTGGATTACCCCTTATCTTCGTTAAATTTGAATACAAAAAAACCACAAGCGACCATATCGGTCTCCTGCGGTTAATCTAACGAAGCTAATACAAAGGGGCTGACTAATGTATATGTCAACTAGCCAATTCGTAATAGATTCTAGAACCGTTGAGACCGATGAGCAACAGAAATCATCATTACAATATCCATACTCATCAGCCTCCTTTACCTAAGATATCCAAATTATAGAATGAGAAAGAAATAAAGTCAATGCTTCGCAAGACGAGTTAGGTGGCTACTTGCTTAAAATTAAGGCTTTACCCGGAGATAAGATGGCGACAGCTAGACCCTCTGCACTAAAAGAAGAAGATTCAGATCTGTATTGTAATGCGGTTACTAACCTGCCTTTTTGATTGATATAACCAAATTTTCCATTGGTATTATCGCCTATTCCCACTAAAGCAAGCCCTTGCTTAAAAGGAGAGGCCTTATTGTACTTCTGATAAGGAATCACAAGTGCCCCTTTTTTGTTAATGAAGGCCACCTGACCTTTACGATTATATACAGCAGCCAAACCCTCGCTGAATGAATCCACTCTGCTCCAATGAAAAGGAAGGAATACTTGCCCTCTATTATCGATAAATCCCCATTGCCCTGCTTTATTCTGGACGGCAGCTACCCCCTCTTGGAAATCTTGAGCTGCTTTATATTGCAGGGGGATGGTTACCTTTCCCTTTGTGTTAATGAAGCCGTACTGTCCTGTTTTGTTTTGAACTAAGGCGAGTTGTTCAGCAAAGTCCCGTCCGTACTTGTAGGAGTATGGAATGGTCAAATGACCATTTTTATTGATATAGCCAATGTGTCCAGTCTTCGTGTCCGTTACAAGTGAGAGGCCATTAGAGAAGTGGAAATCGGAATCATAGCGTGTCGTGAGTTGTAGTAGGATGTTACCTCCGCGATCAATTAAATACTCTATGTGTGAGTCTGCCCGCCGAACGTGTGCTACTCCCTCTGCAAAGGAGGTAACTTCTTCATATTGAAGTGGGGTTACCATTACGCCTTTGGTATTCACATAGCCATATAGCTTGGTTAGTTTATCTTGAACAATTGCTCGTTGTGAACTGTAATCGCTGACTGGCCGGAGCGCAGGAGGAAGATGGAATGCTACGGTTCCTTTTGCATTGTAGTAGACCAGTGCTCCATTAGTCTGTTCAGCCAAAAGTAATCCGTCATGAAATGCACCATCACTTTGGGTTCGATCCAGGTTGTAATTAATACTTATGCGGTTAGCATCCAGCGTTGGCGCGTGTATTGCAGCAAAGCTTGAGTTAGGAAGAAGGGGAACAAGACAAATAGATAGGACTAGCCATACTAAGTACTTTTTCATAACGTACACTCCTTTGTAATCTTGCATAGGCATTCATCATACTTGAATTCATGTGACAATGATTTACAATCCGTTCATCGGTCTGATTTTTTTTATATTTTTTTTACAGCGATTCCTCAGATCTTTACCACGCGTTTACAGCAAACGGGAGTAAGATTTCCAAGGAGGACGATCGGGGAGGAGAATCATATGTTCATCATCGGTATTGTAGCTTGTGTGCTGATCTTGTATTTGGGATATGTGCTGATCAGACCGGATAAATTCTAAAGTGCGGAAGTGAAATAGGGAGGATCATGGGTATGGGATGGATTCAAATTGCAATTACGTTACTTATCATTATGCTGTTTGTGAAGCCAATGGGGAGTTATATGGTCAAGGTATTCAGCCTAGAGACCACCCGCCTAGACAAGATATTTGGTGGCTTGGAGCGTGGAATTTATAGCCTGATTGGCATTCGTGAGAACGAAGTGATGGGCTGGAAAAAATATCTTGGCGCGATGCTGCTGACCAACGGATTCATGTTCTTCATTATGTTTCTCGTTCTTGTGCTGCAAGGACACTTACCGTTCAATCCAGATGGTATTGGCGGGATGCCATGGGCGCAATCCTTTAATACGGCGGCTTCGTTCATTACGAATACGAACTGGCAGTCCTATAGCGGAGAGAATGCGTTATCTTACTTATCACAGATGTTAGCGATTATATTTCCGATGTTCACTTCGGCCGCTACGGGTTTTGCGGTAGCCATCGCTTTTATCCGTGGGCTCATCGGTCGTCAGGATAACTTGGGTAATTTCTACGTCGATATGTTGCGGTCCATTACACGGATCTTTATTCCACTTAGTGTCATTGTAGCTCTGTTTCTAGTGTTCCAAGGTGTGCCTCAGACACTGGCAGGTGCAGTTCATGCCGTTACGCTCGATGGCAAAGAACAGACGATTACAAGAGGGCTTGTGGCTTCATTTGAATCGATCAAACATCTGGGAACGAACGGTGGAGGTTGGTTCGGGACCAATGCAGCGCATCCTTTTGAGAACCCTACAGGCCTAAGCAATCTTGTACACATTTTATGTATGATGCTGCTGCCTACATCGCTTGTATATGCTTTTGGACTCATGATTAAAAATCGTCGTCAAGGTTGGATGTTATTTGGCGCGATGAGCGCGATTTTTGTAGTGATGTTGTTAACGGTCACGTTAGCGGAGTATAAGGGGGTTCCTGCTCTACAGTCGCTTGGCATTGAGCAAGGCAATATGGAGGGCAAAGAAGTTCGATTAGGTATTGCTGAATCAGCTCTCTTTACAACAGTGACCACCGCCGCTACCACAGGTTCTGTCAATAATATGCACGAATCTTTAACTCCTCTTGGCGGCATGGTTCCGCTAGCTGAGATGATGCTGAACAATGTATTTGGGGGTAAAGGTGTAGGCCTTCTAAATGGACTACTGTATCTTATTCTATCTATTTTCATTAGCGGATTGTTAGTCGGAAGAACACCGGAGTTCTTGGGCAAAAAAATTGAGGGAAAAGAGATTAAGCTGGCTGCTATTGCGCTGCTTGTTCACCCGCTTATTATTCTCGTGCCTACAGCAATTGCTCTTGCATTTCCTTCAACCGTGGCGTCGATCTCTAACGGGGGGTCTCATGGGCTATCGGAGGTACTTTATGCCTTTACTTCAGGTGCCGCGAACAATGGTTCGGCCTTTGCGGGTCTAAATGCGAACACCGATTTTTATAACATTAGCATTGGAATTGTAATGCTACTCGGTCGATATGTATCGATGATTTGTCTGCTAGCTATTGCGGGTTCCTTGGCCATGAAGCGAGTTGCACCTGTAGCCTCGGGGACACTTCGTACGGATACCCCATTATTTTCAGGCATTCTAATCATGGTTATCTTGGTGATTGGAGCCCTTACTTTCTTCCCAGCTTTGGCACTTGGACCTATTGCCGAGCATGTGTCATTGATGCAAGGGGTATCCAAATAAAAAGAAGAACGAATTAGAATGAGCTTAATTCAGAGAGGATGTAAGACATGGCTGCAACTAGCAAAAAATTGATGACGCAAGAGATGCTCCTGCAAGCGGGAATCGATGCCATCAAAAAGTTAAACCCGGTTATGATGTTCCGCAATCCCGTCATGTTCATTGTGGAAGTCGGAACGTTCATCACGTTATTGCTTACTATCGCACCGGACTTATTTGGTTCTTCCACCGTGGGGCGGGGATATAATCTGGCTGTGTTTCTTATTCTTCTGTTCACCTTACTGTTCGCCAACTTTGCAGAAGCTATGGCCGAAGGAAGGGGGAAAGCCCAAGCCGAAAGCTTGCGCAGTACCAAGACAGAAATGACGGCACGACTTGAGCAGAAAGATGGAACAACCAAAGAAGTGCCCTCGACCCAATTAAGAAAAGGCGACATTATTATCGTTCAGACCGGAGAACTTATCCCTGCGGATGGGGAGATCATCGCGGGTCTTGCTTCTATCGATGAATCTGCGATTACGGGAGAATCTGCCCCTGTCATTAAGGAATCGGGAGGGGATTTCTCCTCTGTAACGGGAGGAACGCGCGTTGTCTCCGATGCGATCACCATTCGAGTCATGACCGATCCTGGCGAATCTTTTTTGGATCGTATGATTTCTTTAGTTGAAGGGGCTCAACGTCAGAAGACACCCAATGAGATGGCCTTAACCACGCTGCTTGCCGTACTGACTCTTATTTTCCTCATTGTGATTATTACATTGGTTCCGATGGCTAGCTATTTGAATGTTCATCTGGAATTGTCCACATTGATCGCTTTGTTAGTATGCCTTATCCCTACAACGATTGGAGGCCTACTCTCAGCGATTGGGATTGCCGGGATGGACCGGGTTACTCAGTTCAATGTCTTAGCGATGTCAGGAAAAGCCGTTGAAGCGGCCGGAGATATTGACACCCTGATTTTGGATAAGACAGGTACGATCACCTACGGTAACCGGATGGCGGCAGAATTCATCCCTGTGCAAGGAATAACGGAAGCCGATATAACGTGGGTTGCCTTACAAGCTTCTGTGAAGGATGAAACTCCCGAAGGTCGTTCGATTGTTGAGCTAGCTGGCAAAAAGGGGAGTGTCTGGAAAGAAGATCAATATGCATCAGCCGAAGTGATAGAGTTCACCGCAGAAACTCGGATGTCAGGGCTCAATTTAGCTGACGGTTCTGAGATTCGTAAAGGGGCAGTAGACGCCATTTGTACCTATGTCTTGGCGCATGGTGGCAGTATCCCCTCCGATCTAGGCGATATTTCAAACCGCATCGCAAAAGCTGGAGGAACTCCGCTTGCTGTGGCTTCTGTAGGTAAGATATATGGAATTATTTATCTTAAAGATACCGTCAAGCCAGGGCTTAAAGAACGTTTTGCCGAAATGCGCGAGATGGGAATCAAGACGATTATGTGTACCGGAGATAATCCACTTACGGCAGCGACCATTGCTATGGAAGCCGGCGTTGATGATTTTATTGCAGAAGCGAAGCCTGAAGATAAGATTGCGGCTATTCTTAAAGAACAACAGGAAGGCAAATTAGTTGCTATGACGGGGGATGGAACCAATGATGCCCCTGCTTTGGCACAGGCCGATGTCGGCATGGCTATGAACTCAGGCACGATGGCAGCCAAGGAAGCCGCCAATATGATTGATCTGGATTCGGACCCGACAAAGTTACTGTCTGTGGTGTCCATTGGTAAGCAGTTGCTTATTACTCGAGGGGCCTTAACGACCTTCTCCATTGCGAATGATATCGCCAAGTATTTTGCCATCATTCCGGCGATGTTCATCATCGCTTTACCACAGTTACAATCGCTGAATATTATGCATCTGAATTCTCCGGCTTCGGCTATTTTGTCCGCTCTTATATTTAACGCTATTGTCATTCTGCTACTCATTCCGATTGCAATGAAAGGGGTCAAATATCGGGCGATGACTGCGGATCGCATGCTGACTCGTAATGTGCTGATTTATGGGCTGGGTGGCGTCATTGTACCGTTTATCGGCATTAAATTAATTGATGTAGTGCTATCGAGTCTACATTTAGTATAAGTGTTAGAAGTGTTAGTTACGGTGCAATACATTAGAATGAAGGAGTAATTCATATGAAAATGATTCTGATCCCTCTTCGGGCATCATTAGTACTTTTGCTACTTTGCGGCGTAGTATACCCCTTAGTGACTACAGGTATAGCGCAAGTTGTGTTTCCTTATCAGGCTAACGGCAGCTTGATGACCCAAGGGAATACCATTCAAGGTTCGATGCTCATTGCCCAATCGGTCGATTCTCCCAAGCTGTTTCATCCGAGAGCTTCCAATGCCAAATATGATCCTACGGCTTCTGCGGGTTCGAATCAGGCCGTAGCTTCGGACACTTATCTAGCCGATCAGAAAGTGAAGGTAGAAGAATGGAGAAAGGCTAACCCTGCACTCCAAACTGTTCCTGCGGATCTAGTCACAGGGTCGGGTTCGGGACTTGATCCGGATCTTTCCCCAAATGGAGCCTTAGCTCAGATTCCGGGGATTAGCAAAGCCACGGGAATTCCAGAAGCCACGCTTACTTCATTAGTACAATCAACGACAAAAGGAAGATCACTTGGCGTATTTGGAGAACCGCATGTGAATGTCAATGAACTTAACCGATCGATACTAAAATTAATTCAATAGATATGAAGTGGCCGCTACCTTAATAAGGGGGCGGCCTTCATCCATTATTCAGGACATTAAGGGAGGCGGGTACGAATTGGATGCATTTAGAAGAAAGACCCCTGAAGAGATTCTAGAATCCATAACGAAATTACATCGTGGCAAATTAAAAATTCTGATCGGTCCCTTTAGTGGTTCCGGCAAAACGTATCACATGCTGCGAGAAGGACAGATGCTGAAGCAGCAGGGCATTGATGTAGTCATCTGTGCCGTCTCCACGTTACGTAGACCCGAGACCGTCAAGCAACTTGGGGACTTGGAACGTATTCCGAGCATTCACTGGTGGGTAGGTGAAGACGAATGGAAGGATCTAAATCTGGAAGCCATTCTAGAACGCAATCCTGAAGTGCTGCTTGTAGATGGGTTAGCTCATGTGAATCGGCCAGATGCACAGTATCGAACACGGCTTGAAGATATTAAAGTACTACTGACGGCAGGTATCAGTGTAATTACCACAGTTAATGTATATGAACTTAGTGGATATACGGAGATTGCTAGAAAGTTGACGGGGATCAAGGTCAAACATACGGTGCCCGCAGATACATTGGAACTAGCAGATGAGGTCCGCCTTATGGATGTCACACCGGAGACGATATTGAACCGTCTGGCGGAGGGGCATGTTCATATTCAGGATGCTTCTGTATTGAAGCGTGGGAATTTATCTGTACTTCGTGAACTTGCCCTTCGCTTGGTAGCTGAGGATGTGAATGAATCTTTAGAAGAGCATCGGGAGCAGCAGGGGTTATCAGGTCCCTCTGGCGCCGCAGAGCGAATATTAGTCACTACCCAGTACCACTGGAATGGATCAATTTATGTAAGACGCGGCCAACAGATTGCGAAGCGCCTGAATGGGGAGCTTCTCGTAGTTACTTTTCAGCAAATAGGTCGTCCGATGCCTGCGGAAGCGGTAGCGTTCAAGAGAAGTCTGAAGAAACTCGTGGATAAAATAGGTGGGCATTTTGAGGAGCTGCCCATTCGGAATCGGCGCCGACTTCCTGCAGCTCTGATTCGCTATGCGGCAGAGAAGAATGTGACTCGTATTATTCTAGGGCATACCCAGCAATCCAAATGGCAGCAATGGTCTCAAGGGTCCATTGTGGAGAACTTACTCCAATTATCTCGGCAGTGTGATCTCTTTTTTGTGGCAGATCGTACCAAAATAGAAGGAGAACGGGTACTCCCTGCTAAAATGATCAAAGACCCGCTACCCCAGAACTTTCATCGCTTAACAGAGCAAGAAGTGGAATCACAGGTGGGCAGTATTCGCCGCGGGACATTCAAGGTCTACATTGGAGCTGCGCCGGGTGTAGGTAAGACGTATATGATGCTCAGAGAAGGCAATGATCTGCTGGGGAAGTCGATTGATGTCCGAATTGGATTATTGGAGACGCATAATCGGCGGGAGACGATGGAGCAAGTCGGTGAGCTGCATACCATTCCCCGGCAGCAGATCTCCTATCAGGACTCGATCCTGGAGGAGATGGACTTGGATGCCATTCTTCAAGCCCAACCGGAAGTTGTGCTTGTGGATGAATTGGCCCACACCAATGTAGTAGGAAGTCGGAATAAGAAAAGATTTGAAGATGTAATGGAGCTGCTAAATGCAGGGATTTCCGTTATATCTACGATGAACGTTCAGCATTTAGAGAGTCTAAATGATGCCGTGGAACAAATTACGGGCATTCGTGTGCGTGAGACGGTCCCCGACCGCGTCCTCAAATGGGCGGATGAAGTACAGCTTATCGATGTATCGCCAGAGTCCCTTCAGCAGCGCATGCGAGAAGGTAAAATCTATGCGAATAGCAAAATACAGCAGGCGCTGAATCATTTTTTTAAGATGGGCAACTTGATTGCTTTGCGTGAACTTGCCCTGCGGGAAATTGCGGATGATGTAGATGAAAGACTAGAGTCTCAAGAACGCAATACTTCTCTGCGCGGACCTTGGCGTAGGCGGGAAGTGATCTTTGTATGTGTGGAATTGACCCCCCATGCAGCGAAGCTTATTCGTAGAGGATTTCGGACAGCTCATCGCCTGAAAGCGGATTGGTATGTCTGTTGGGTGGATACAGAAGGGTTAAGTTCAAATATGTTTTATACCGAGTCCGAAGTTAGTGAGAGTTCTTTTAGTGCAAAAGGAAAATATCCCCGGGGTCGCGTTGAGCACAATGGCATGCCCTGTCATTCGGCTGAACATACGCTTCAGGAGATAAAGAGACTGACGGAACAGCTTGGAGGAACGTTCTTGCTGCGCGCTGCCTCTCATCAAAGGCATATTGCTAATGAATTAACGGCAGCGGCCGATGAAGTGCAAGCTACGCAGTTAGTGATGGGTTTCTCAAGCAAAAATCTGCTTCATAGGCTGTGGCAGCATTCTGTAGTTAGGGTGGTGCTTCGGAGTTCCAGACATCGAGATGTTTTAATAGTGGCACAATAGGAAAGAGCGTGGCATGATATAAAAATAGATCTACAGGTGTAGTAGGAAAGTTGAGGACGACATCATGGAAGTGAACCCGGGGTACAGTTCTTGGGCCGCGTGGAAAAGATATACGGGCGTAACCGCAGTAATTATCCTGCTTACAATTTTGCTAAGGCTTATAGATTCGTCCCCATCCATTGATCTGGTCAACATTGCACTGATTTATTTATTTCCTGTCCTATTCAGTGCAGTATATTGGGGAATGGGTCCAGCGCTTTGGGCCGCGGCTTTTGGAGTATTGGCGTTTGATTTTTTTTATGTTCCCCCGTTTCTTAGTTTTACCGTAACCGATTTAAGATATCTCATTTCTTTCGCTGTATTCATTGCAGTTGCTGTACTTACAGCAAGGTTATCTGAGCAGCTACGCCAGCAAGTCAGGCTGGCTAGGGAACGCGAGGCGAGTACCGCTTCTCTATACGATATCAGTCGGCAACTAACTGCAATAACAGATATTAAAGAATTACTGAGTAATGTTGCGAGCCAAATTGCTATGGATTTGAATACGCAGACCGTACTCTATGTTCAATCAGAGCAAAGGGAATCATTAGAGATCGTTGTTCATGCTCCGGTTGATTCGACGTGGGGATCCACTGAATCGGAACTGGTTATCGCGAATTGGGTCTATCAGAACCGCAAGCGTGCGGGTAAAGGGTCAACCCTTTTGCCCGAAGCAGTCGGGATGTATCTGCCTTTAAGTATAGATGATCAAATCTACGGTGTGCTGGGTGTACACCTAGGTAGAGGGATTTCAAGTGAGGACCAGCGGATGATCGAAGCCCTTGCAGGCATTGCGGCTAGCGCTATCGCACGTACGAAGCTTGCAGAGGAGGCCAAACTTGCACATCTCACAGCAGAATCCGAGCGGCTAAGAACAGCCATTCTCGATTCGGTCTCTCATGAACTTCGTACCCCACTAGCTGCAATCATAGGCTCGGCTTCAGGTTTGCTTGAAGGGGATGCGTTGTTCACTAGTGAGGAAAGAAAAGAGCTTCTAGTCACGATTCGTGAAGGTGCACTGCGAATGAATCGATTGGTTAGCAATTTGCTGGGGATGGTTAGGCTGGAGAGTGGTATGCTGGGGTTGCGCAGAGAATGGTGTGATATTCAGGATATTTTAGGTGTCGTCCTAGCTCAAGTGAAAGAGGATCAGCTCCAGCGGAAGATTCATGTGGAGATCGATCCGGATACTCCTTTCATTCAAGGGGATGAAATCCTAATAGAGCAAGTATTAGTGAACGTGTTAAGTAATTCAATTAAGTACTCACCAGATGGCAGTGAAATTCGGCTTCAGGTTCAATGTTTTCCTAGTAAGCTGAGTATCATCATATCGGATCAGGGTATCGGCATCATAGCCGCGGAATCCGAACAAATTTTTGACAAGTTCTATAGATCGCATCGTGCACAGCATCTCCCAGGTACGGGCCTAGGGCTTGCGATTTGTAAAGGGATTATTGAAGCCCATGAGGGAACCATTACAGCAGAGCCGAATCGCCCCCAGGGAACGATTATTCGGATCGAATTACCGCTGAAGGAACTAGAAGAGGGTAAAATAGAACGAGAGGAGGAGATGTAGCTACATGGAGCAGGTGAATAAGGGCGCACGAATTCTTGTAGTGGACGATGAACCACAAATTCGCAAGTTGTTGAAAGTGAATTTGCAGGCGCACCAATTCGAGATGATCGAGGCGGTGTCGGGAGAAGAGGCCATCTATCAGATTAGTCGGGAGCACCCTGACTTAGTTCTTTTAGATTTAGGATTGCCGGATCAATCGGGGATGGATGTGCTTCATCTGGTTCGGGAATGGTCTTCTATTCCTATCATCGTGCTAACAGCGAAGGAAAGAGATGCCGATAAGATCGCTGCACTGGAAGGTGGGGCGGACGATTACGTGACGAAGCCATTTAGTATGGGGGAATTAGTCGCCCGAATTCGAGTGGCTTTGCGCCATGCTGGAGGGGCCGTACAGGAAGCGGTTCTGAACTTTGGGAGATTGCGGTTAGATTTTGCCCAGCGGAGTGTGGAATTAGCAGGAGAACGAGTGAAGCTTACCCCAACGGAATATGATTTACTTAAAGCATTGGCATCTCATGCAGGCAAGGTGCTCACCCAGCGTTATTTACTACAAGAAGTATGGGGTGGCCATCATTATGAATCTGATAGCCATTATCTGCGTATTTACATAGGACATTTACGCAAAAAGTTAGAAGAGGATCCCACTCGGCCTAAGCTGATTATGACGGAGCCCGGAATTGGCTATCGCTTTACCCTTCAGGACGAGGTGTAAGGAACGAATGTATGTTTTGCGAGAATGATGTGCTGAAGAAGATTCAGCATAATAGATAAAAAAGCATGTAGGATGATGGTCACAATACATTAAGAGGAAATAACAATAAAAGCCGATTGGAGATGAACGGATCTCTAATCGGCTTTTATTGTGCGCTGGGAGAAGTAGAACAAAAGCCAAGAGGTCGCGAGTTACAGAGTTAGGGAGGGTTGTGCTTGATCACTAAAGTGCACTCGTCTCGAAGGTCTTAAAGTTAAGAAGAGGAGCCATATGGAGAGCAATACCAGCAGAGCCGACACACTAATATATACAGTTCGCAAGGTAAATTGTTCAGCGGCTAAGCCAACGACTAGAATCGTTACTACGTGCATCACGCTAATCATAAGCCCGAAGACACTACTAATTCGTCCCATATAATCTACAGATATATGGTTCTGATAGAAAGTCATGAAGCCTGTACTAGAGAAGGCTGAACTAAAACCGAGGAGAACAAAGGAAGCTGCGGCCATAAAGAAGCTATGAGATAAGGCAAAAAGTAAGTACCCGGTGGACACCATCATTACCCCGCATCCGATGAGATAGCGAACAGAAGACCATTTTATTATGAGGGAGTTAACCAGCGATCCGCCTAGATAACCGATCCCCGTAAGGCTGATTAGCGCTGCATACTCTGCACTCGACAAGCCGATAACCTGCCGAATCATGACTACTTCTTGGGCATCCAATGAGACCCCTATAATGAAGATGATTTGAAAAAGGACATAGATGGTCATGATAAAGGTAGCTCGGCGGCTGAACTGAATGACGGTTATCCAGTCGCTAGCAATGATTCGTAAGGATAATTTTATACGGAGTTCTTGCGGGTCCCTCTGACTATGTAGGCGAGGTAATCTAGAGATCAGGAAGGCCGACATTAGAAAAGAAACGGCATCAAGGTAGATGGCTATGGATGGGGAACCATATAGAAGAACGACCCCAGCAATGGCTGGACCCAACACGAATGCACCAGAAGTTACAAAGGCTTGAGAGGAATTATATCGTTTTCGGCTCTCTGCTGGGATGATACGTGTCATATGCACCTGAGAAGCGGGTGCGAATAGAGCTGATCCCATGCTTATTATAAAAATACATGCATACATAATCCATATATTCGGTAACAAGGGAAGTGTGGCAACAAAAATAGCTCGAAGGATGTCCATGAACATCATTAATCGTCGTTGATCATGCCTATCTACAACGCTGCCTGCCCAGAATTTAGTGCAGATCGAAGCAAGGGGAGCAATCATCCATAGACCCGCTACAGCGGCAGGTGATGAGGTCATTTGCAGAACTAGAATATTTATAGCAATGAGGTAAATGAAATCGCCAATACCAGAGATACCGACACCGCTTAGAAGGAGAAGAGACTGTCGTGTGGGTAGTCTTGGTTTTGGAACTGAGGGAATAAGATTTCGCAACTTAATCACGCCCTTTCTTTTCCAATTATAAACCCACAAAATAATTTTATATCACGAAATTAATAAAATAAACTTGCCAAATATACCCCATGGGGGTATATTTAATTAGACCAAAGTATGAAAGTTGGTTTGGAGCAGGAGAGCGAGATTTAATTAAATGAGGTGAAACGAATGAATGCTACCGAAAAAGCAACCGAAGAAGGTAAAAATAATAAACACGCGGTCCTCCAGATTACGGGGATGACATGTGCAGCATGTGCGAACCGCATTGAGAAAGGGCTTAGCCGGATGGAGGGTGTATCCGAGGCCAACGTTAATTTTGCACTGGAAAAAGCCTCGGTGACTTATGATGCCTCCCAACTTCATCCTCATGAACTTGAACAAAAAATAGAACATCTCGGTTATGGCACGGTCAAAGAGAAAGTAGATCTCCAAATTACGGGGATGACGTGTGCAGCTTGCTCAGCTCGAATCGAGAAGGGGCTGAACCGCATGGAAGGGATATCCCATGCCTCTGTGAACCTAGCCTTAGAGACGGGGCGAGTAGAATTTGTGCCCGGTGAGATTACCGTGCAGGATGTGGTCCGCAAAATAGAGCAGCTAGGCTATAAAGCTATCCCTAAGCAAGATGTCCCTAATTCAGGTGATCACCGCAAAAAAGAAATTACAAGGCAAAAACGTAAATTGCTAATTTCAGCTATCCTTTCTTTTCCATTACTATGGGCGATGGTAAGTCACTTTTCCTTCACCTCGTTCATTTGGCTACCTGACCTATTCATGAATCCGTGGTTCCAGCTGATCCTTGCCGCCCCGGTTCAATTTATCATTGGAGCGCAGTTTTATGTAGGAGCCTACAAGGCATTACGCAATGGTAGTGCGAATATGGATGTGTTGGTTGCGCTTGGAACATCGGCGGCATTCTTTTATAGTCTGTATCAATCGATTATGAATGCAGGACATGGAGGGCATCATGAAGTTCAGTTATATTATGAGACGAGTAGTATTCTAATTACGCTGATTCTAATGGGTAAATTGTTCGAGGCTTTGGCTAAAGGTCGATCCTCAGAAGCAATCAAAACGTTAATGGGACTACAAGCGAAAACCGCCCGAATTATGCGAGACGGTGAAGAGGTTGAGGTACCGATTGAAAACGTGATAAGTGGAGATATCTTATTAGTAAAACCGGGAGAAAAAGTGCCTGTGGATGGAGAGGTCGTTGAAGGTTCTTCTTCCATCGATGAATCGATGCTAACGGGGGAAAGTCTTCCTGTGTCCAAAGAACCCGGCAGTCTGGTCTTTGGAGCTACGTTGAACAAGAATGGTGCGCTGCGTGTACGGGCAACAAAAGTTGGCCGGGACAGTGCATTGGCTCAGATTATTCGTGTGGTGGAAGAAGCGCAGGGGTCTAAGGCACCTATTCAACGGATAGCCGATCGTATCTCGGGCATATTCGTTCCGATTGTGGTAGGTATTGCAGTGATCACTTTTTTGGTCTGGTACTTCTTAGCAGATCGGGGTAATTTCTCGGGAGCGCTTGAAAAAGCGATTGCCGTACTGGTCATTGCTTGTCCGTGTGCATTAGGGTTGGCTACACCTACCTCTATTATGGCTGGCTCAGGCCGTGCCGCAGAACTCGGTGTTCTGTTCAAAGGCGGAGAATTCCTAGAGGCGACACATCGGGTAAATGCCATTGTACTCGATAAGACAGGGACCGTAACGGAGGGAAAACCTTCCCTGACAGATGTATGGCTCATATCTAGTAATTATTCCGAGCAGCAATTGCTGGAATGGGTGGGTGCCGCAGAGCGTAACTCTGAACATCCACTAGCAGATGCTATTGTGGAAGGTATTATTAAGCGAGGAATCCAGCCACCAGCTGTGCAATCTTTTGAGGCGGTTCCGGGTTACGGAATTCGCGCTGAGGTCTCGGGCCATCAGCTTCTCGTGGGTACACGAAAGCTTCTAGCTCAATCTGAGATATCATCAGATGAACTTGAGGAGAAGATGACGGCACTTGAGTCTGAGGGCAAAACAGCCATGTTGATCGCTATAGATCAGCAAGCTGTAGGGCTTGTAGCTGTTGCTGATACGCTCAAAGCTACTTCCAAAGCAGCTGTTGCTCGTATAAAAAACCTCGGCATTGAGGTGACCTTGATGACTGGAGATAATGAGCGAACTGCCCGTGCGATTGCGTCCGAAGTAGGTATTGATCAAGTGCTTGCAGAAGTGCTTCCCGAAGGCAAAGCTGCTGAGATTCAGCGACTTCAAAGCACGGGACTCAAAGTAGCGATGGTTGGTGATGGCATCAACGACGCGCCTGCGCTCGCCACGGCTGATATTGGCATGGCTATCGGTACAGGGACAGACGTAGCCATGGAAGCCGCAGACATCACGTTGATGCGTGGGGACCTGAATAGTATTCCTGATGCGATCTCAATGAGCCGCAAAACGATGAACAATATTAGACAGAACCTATTCTGGGCTTTAGCTTACAATATAATTGGCATCCCTATAGCAGCCCTTGGTTTCTTGGCGCCTTGGTTAGCGGGAGCCGCAATGGCATTAAGTTCTGTATCTGTAGTGCTCAATGCACTCCGTCTGCAGCGCATGAAGGGATGAAATATATCCAGCTAAGCATTTTAAAGTAAGCAAGCTCAGCTTGTCTCTGCATTGTGGAGATGAGTTGGGCTTTTATATATTTCCACACAAATGGGAGCAAGCATGCTTATTAATTAGTTACATATACTACATCGATGCATTTTTGAATTTCACTTGAAATAAGAAGAAAGGTAAGTTATTATTTAAAAGTAACTTACTTTTAGTTAATTAATGAATATAATTTAATGTGCTATTTACACTTATATAACACTCTCTCAATTTAACTCGATGGAGGTATGCATAATGGAACTTAAAGGAATTCACCATGTATCTGCAATTACAGCACATGCCTCACACAATTTTGAATTCTATACAAAAGTGCTTGGACTTCGTCTCATTAAAAAAACAGTCAATCAAGATGATATCGGGGTATATCATTTGTTTTATGGAGATGAACAGGGTAATCCAGGAACAGAACTTACGTTCTTTGAAATCCCCAATGCAGGGCGTAACCGTGATGGTGTAGATAGTATATCGGCTCTATCTTTACGTGTTCCAAATGATGCAGCGCTTCAGTATTGGCAAAAGAGACTTACCGAGTTTGGCGTGGAGCAGGATGAGATCATAGAGCTTGGTGGACGTTCAGCTCTAGCCTTCCGAGACGAAGAAGGGCAACGTGTGATTTTGGTCTCTGACGAGAACAATCAGGGGGTTGCGGCAGGTAAGCCATGGGTAAAGAGCCCTGTGCCGATAGAAGTGGCTATCACAGGCTTAGGTCCTGTTAAGCTTACAGTTAGTAATCCCGAACCTACGGTCTTGGTACTTCAAGATCTTCTAGGTTTCCGAGCTAAAGGAACGTACCCATCGTCGATCTCTGGACAGCCAGATATTCTTGTCTACGAGACAGGAGAAGGCGGTTCAGGAGCCGAAATTCATGTGGAAGAACGGCGTGATTTGGACCCCGAACGCTTAGGGAGAGGCGGCGTGCATCATGTTGCTTTTCGTGTAGATAACGATGATGAACTTCAAGCTTGGATTAAGCGCATCAGCCAAGTGCAGCTGCCCAATTCGGGGTATGTAGATCGCTTCTACTTTCACTCCCTATATTTCAGGGAGCCGAATGGTATTTTGTTCGAACTAGCGACCGATGGCCCGGGATTTGCAACAGATGAGGAGATTGAACATCTTGGCGAGACCCTGGCCTTGCCACCTTTTTTGGAATCCAAACGGGCACACATTGAAGCTAATTTGAAGCCGCTTGATACGAAGCAAGGATAACATAAATTTGTTACTGAATAAGGAGAGTTAGAATATGACGATCATTCACCCACAGACTACACTTGGGGTAGTGCAACTCAGAGTCAGCGACTTGGAGACTTCAACTATATTTTACACAGAAGTAATAGGACTAAATATATTGCATCAATCAGATTATAAAGTTGAACTTACAGTAGATGGGGAGCATTCCATCGTAATCTTAAGTGAGCTGACGAAAGGGACCGTACTCCCTCAAAGATCAGGAGCAGGGTTATATCATTTTGCGATTCTGGTCCCCGATCGTGCCTCTTTGGGTCTTGTTGTCCGAAATTTAGTGAAGCACAATATTCCTGTTGGACAGGGGGACCATCTAGTCAGTGAAGCCCTGTACATTAGTGATCCCGATAATAATGGGATTGAAATCTATCGCGATCGTCCGCGGGATACATGGACCCGTGATGAGCAGGGGCTCATTGTAATGACGACAGATCCTGTGGATGTGGAGGGTCTGCTTGCGGCATCGGAAGGGCTGACTTGGAGCGGACTTCCCGAAGGAACCGTGATTGGACATGTACATTTCCATGTGGCTGATCTCAATCAAGCTGAAGCTTTTTACGTAGGTGTATTGGGGTTTGAGATTGTAGCACGTTACGGTGATTCTGCATTATTCATCTCTGCCGGGGGATATCATCATCATATTGGCCTGAACACATGGGCAGGTGTTGGAGCAAGTCCAGTGCCTGAGAATGCTGCCGGGCTAGACTTCTATGAGATTATAGTACCGAGTCGGCAGGAACTTGATGTGGTTGTAGGACGCTTGCGAGCCTCTGGAACTGAGGTGCATGACGGGGATGACGGGGTCTATTATGCCAAAGATCCTTTTAATATCAAGGCGAAACTTAGCGTAGCTTAAACTTTGAGGGTATTCCTCTATAACAAAACGGTGTTCCTCCTTCAGGAGAGAACACCGTTTTTGTTTATTTCCGAGCTACTATTAAGGCACTTACCTCATCGATGAATGTCTTTACAGGTACAGCACCTAGTTCACAAGCCCCTTTGCGCCGAACAGATACTTCTCCAGCAGTCTGCTCTTTTTCACCTACGACAAGAGTGTAAGGGATTTTCTGCATGTTCGCTTCTCGAATCTTGTACCCGAGCTTCTCACTACGGATATCTACCTCTACCCGTAAATTCACAGCAGCCAGTTGAGCTTTAACCGATAGAGCATAGTCTAGAAAATGCTCGGACACCGGAACAATCATCGCCTGCACAGGGGCTAGCCAAAGCGGGAAATCGCCCCCGTAATGTTCGGTAAGGATACCTACGAATCGATCGAGAGAACCATAGATAGCGCGGTGTATCACAACAGGACGATATTTCTGATTATCTTGGCCAATGTAGGACAATTCAAAATTCTCTGGCATCTGGAAATCAAGTTGAATGGTTCCACACTGCCAACTGCGTCCGATGGCATCGAGAATATGAAAGTCTATCTTAGGACCATAGAAGGCACCGTCACCTTCATTTAACTGATACGCTACTCCACGCTTATCTAGCACATGCCTTAGAGCATTCTCTGCTTGATCCCAAAGTTCTGGAGCGCCCATGCAATCTTCAGGACGAGTGGATAACTCTATATGGTAAGTGAAGCCGAACACGGCATAGATGCGGTCAATCAGTTCCATAATCTGCTGGATTTCTTCCTCGATCTGATCGGGCCGGACGAAGATATGCGCATCATCTTGGCAGAACGTCCGAACACGCATCATCCCATTCAGTGCTCCAGAGAATTCATGCCGATGCACTTGGCCGAACTCTGAAAGGCGTATGGGCAGTTCTCGGTAAGAGTGCAGACTATTTTTGTAGATAATCATGTGTCCGGGGCAATTCATTGGTTTGAGTGCAAATTCTTGTTCGTCTACCTGTGTGAAATACATATTGTCCTTATAATGATCCCAATGGCCCGATTGTTCCCATAGCTTCTTATTCATCATGAAAGGTGTTCGTACTTCCTCGCATCCCCATTGCCGCTGCATGTCGCGTGAGAACTCCTCCAGTTCTGTGCAAAGCGTCATTCCCTTAGGCAAGTAGAAGGGCATGCCCGGGGCTTCTGCGGAGAACATGAATAATCCGAGTTCCTTGCCAAGTTTGCGATGATCCCGAGCGCGTGCTTGTTCTAGACGCTGCAAATGATCTTGAAGTTGGCTCATTTTGGGAAAAGCTGTACCATACACCCGCTGTAACATCTTTTGCTTCGCATCTCCGCACCAGTAAGCCCCAGCTGTGCTTAATAATTTGAAAGCCTTGATCTTTCCTGTGGAGGGAAGATGAGGTCCGCGGCAAAGATCTACGAATTCACCTTGCTGGTAGAGACTAATCTCTGCATCCAAGGGAAGATCCTGAATAATCTCTATTTTTAAAGGCTGATTCATTTCTTGAAAGAGAGCTAAAGCTTGTTCACGACTAACGACTGTACGAACAATAGGCAGGTTCTCGCTTACTATCAGAGCCATTTCCTGTTCAATGCGCCCGAGGTCTTCAGGAGAGAGGGTCTGGTCCAGATCCATATCATAATAAAATCCATCTTGAATAACAGGTCCTATTCCGAACTTCACTTGACTAGCTCCATAGATTCGCTGTATGGCTTGAGCGAGCAGATGGGCGGTGCTGTGACGATGGATTTCCCGTCCTTCGGGACTATCTAAGAGTAGAACTTCAAGCTGACTATCTTCATGGATGGAATAGCTTAGATCAACCAACACGCCATTTACTTTTGCGGCAGATGCCGATTTACGGAGTTTGGAACTGAGCGAACCGGCGATCTCATCCACCGTTGTTCCAGCGGGGAACCTTCTAACAGCACCATCGGATAAAAAAATTTGAACATTCATGGGTAGAACCTCCACTTCAAAATGTACGCATGACCGCGCCGAGCTGTGAACGCAAAAAAACACTTCATCCCAAGGGACGAGTGCGTTCAGCTCGTGGTTCCACCCTAATTCGATCTGCATAGCCCATTCCTCGCAAAAAAACTGCGGAGAACAGACAAGTACAGCATCCTTATTAGTATCCGTTAACGCCGGAAAGATCGGTGATGTCTAATGTCGCCTCATACGAATAGGCAGGTTCAGCATCACAGCTACAAAGGGGTAATTCACTTCTGGTCATCTGAAGAGGCTCTCACCACACACCTCTATCTCTGGCAGGCCATGAAGGGAATCATGTCTTTGATACTCGCTTCTGTTCTATATGTTTTCCAATTATAGGGGCAAGGATTCACCCCGTCAAGCCCGAATGATGATGCACTCTCTCAAGCTTACCGACATATGAAATTTGAATATAGGACTGTTATAATGAACTCTAACACTAGTAACTTTGAAAGTGAGATGGAAGAATAGATAGCTATTTTCGTAGGTTGTACAAGAAGGGGGGAGCCGTATGGAGATTGTGATCAGAACAGTTGATGCAGATCATGAAGACTTGAAAAGATTAATTGAGCAGTTAGATTCTTACTTGCTGACCTTATATCCCCAAGAGGAAATCTTCACCGTTCAATTGAATAAAGGGCATTTTATCGTAGCTTATGATGGTGAACAAGCCGTAGGTTGTGGCGGTATCGTACCGTACACTGAACAGATTGCAGAGTTGAAGCGATTTTACGTCGATCCATCGATTCGTAATCGCGGTGTAGCGAATCATATGCTTGTCCATTTAGAGCATCTAGCTAGGGCTCAAGGCGTGCAGGAGCTGCGATTAGAGACTGGAGAGCCTCAATATGAAGCCGTTCAATTTTACATAAAGCATGGATTTGAAGAAATGGAGCGTTTCGGTGAATACACGCAGTGTGAGAGTAGCCGCTGTTATGTGAAGAAATTTACGTAATAATTAGGATTAAAGGCATTGGAATAAGGCGAATTAACCGCTATAATCAGAAATAGGGCTTAATTCCGGCGGCATATGTCGTCAAATAACGAATAAAGGGGAATTTCCGAAATGGCAAACACTTTAATTTTTGGACATAAAAACCCAGACACAGATACGATTTGTTCGGCAATCGCTTATGCAGATCTGAAACATCAATTAGGCTTGGAAGCGGAAGCTGTACGTCTTGGGGAAGTTAGCTCCGAGACGCAATATGCATTGGATTATTTCAAAATTGCAGCGCCTCGATTGGTGGAGACGGTTGCGAACGAAGTGCAAGATGTCATTTTGGTAGACCACAATGAATTTCAACAAAGCGTGAGTGACATTGCAGAGGTTCGTGTCGTTGAAGTTATCGACCATCACCGTATCGCTAACTTTGAGACAAGCGGTCCGCTCTACTACCGTGCGGAACCAGTAGGATGTACCGCTACAATTCTGAACAAAATATATAAAGAGAATGGTGTTTCTATTAAAAAAGAGATTGCCGGACTCATGTTGTCTGCTATCATTTCCGATTCCCTGCTATTCAAATCTCCTACATGCACAGAGCAAGATATCGCCGCTGCTCGTGAACTCGCAGAAATTGCTGGTGTAGATGCAGATGTATACGGCCTAGATCTACTCAAAGCTGGAGCGGATCTTAGTGATAAGACCATTGCTCAGCTCATTACAATTGATTCCAAAGAGTTCCAAATGGGAACTTTCAAAGTGGAAATTGCCCAAGTGAATGCCGTCGATACAAATGATGTGTTGTCACGTCAAACCGAAGTAGAAACTGCGTTACAGGCTGTTATTGAACAGAAGGGCCTAGATTTGTTCCTTTTCGTAGTTACAGATATCTTGAACAATGATTCTGTAGGTCTAGCTCTCGGTGCTCAAGCCGCAGCGGTTGAAGAAGCATATAACATTAAGCTAGATAGCAACAAAGCAGTGCTTAAAGGTGTAGTTTCCCGTAAATCACAGATTGTTCCTGTACTTACTGAAGTATTGAACAAGAAATAAGATAGGTTACAAAATAAAGGATCAGGTTCCTGTAATATGGGGAACCTTTTTCTGTCTTTAAAAATAGATGAATACAGAATGATATATGGAGAAAATGATACTTAATCATGGAAAATAGCCACAGGATGTGGATGGTGTTATACTATTTTTATTAACTTTTTTGGGAGAGGATAGGGCATCTGCGATGAACAATCGAACAAGGGGCGACTATCTTGTGACGCCTTTTTTTGCTGTTTTTATTTTGCTTTTTCTGAAGCTAATTCTGCTTAGATATTTTTTCTTTGATGGGATTGAGTGGCTGCGGCTTGCGACAGATGCACTTGCTGTATTGTCATTGTTAAGTATATTAGAACTTCTTCTGCCTTCGAGAGCGAAGGGAGTTGGCTATTGGATGTTCAATCTAATCTTCTCCTTGCTGCTGTTTTCATCGACCGTATATTTTAACCACTTTAACTCAATTCCTACGTACACCGCACTGAATGAACTGCATCAAGTCACCAAGATTAAGTCCAGCATTCAATCGACACTAAAATGGTCGGATTTTATATATTTTGTAGATGTATTTGTATTTGCATTCGTTTGGATTATCTATCGAATTCGAGGAGTGCGAATACCTAGAAGAACATCGATAAGAAAGACAGGTATGATTCTTACTGCAATCATCAGCCTTGCTCTGTCAGCAATCTATATTAACAACGGTAAGAGCATTGCCAACGAGCTTGCCCAAGCGGAAAATTTGGGTTTTTTCGATTACCAAGTGGCGGCAGCGCTCAAGGCAAAAGAAGAAAATATTGCCGTGCTTAGCGGTAATATTCAAGATACGATTGCCCAAGTGGATGCGCTTCAGGCATCATACCCCTATCAATCAGACAAATTAAAGACGGCGGTAACACCTGCATATTTCGGTAAAGCTAAAGGGAAAAATCTAATTATGGTTCAAATGGAAGCTTTTCAAAATTTCCCGATTCATTTAACGTTGGATGGACAACCTGTGACACCGGTCTTGAACCAATTGGCCTCGGAGGGGTTGTATTTCCCGAATGTATTTCAAGAGATTGGGCAGGGGAATACTTCGGATGCGGAATTCATGTCCAATACCTCCATTTATCCAACAGGAACGGTAGCGATGTCTTCAGGTTTTGGGGATCGCGAACTCCCGAGTCTGCCTCGACTGCTTCAGAAGTACAATTATGAAGCCAGTACGTTCCATGTGAATGACGTGGGATTCTGGGATCGAAGCAAACTGTACCCTGCGCTTCATTTCAATCAGTACTATGACAAGCCATTTTATAATAATGATCACTTTAATGATTTTGGAGCTTCGGACGAAGAACTTTACCGCGTGGGGGTAGACAAGCTGTCAGCGTCACAGTCGGAAGATAAACCGTTTTATGGTCAGTTTGTGACGGTATCGAGTCATTTTCCTTTTAAAATTCCGGATGATCAAGTTCGAATTAACATTCCTGCGAACATGCAGGGTACGGAGATTGGCGAATATATCAAAGCGGTGAATTACACCGATTATGCCATTGGGACTTTAGTTGAAAAGCTGAAAGCGAACGGAATGTGGGATGATACGGTACTCGTGTTTTATGGGGATCACTTTGGTCTGCAGCCCCAGGATATTGATCCATCGACGCTCAGTACGCAGCTAGGGATTCATTATGATGAGCGTATTACAAGATTCAATATACCATTAATCATCCATATTCCAGGACAGACAGAGGGCAAAGTGATTACGCAAGTGGGGGGTCAACTCGATATTATGCCAACGGTGGCAAATCTATTGGGGATATCCCTAAGTAAGGAAAAATTCACGGCGTTTGGACATGACCTCATGAATACCGATAAGAATATCATTGGTTCACGTTATTATCTTCCTACAGGTTCCTTTTTTAATAACGACATTCTTTTTGTGCCTGGAAAAGGTTTTGAAGATGGAAAGGCAGTTTCCCTCAAAACTATGGAGCCTCTCGCAGACTTTACCAAATATAAAACAGATTATGACTATATTCTCAAATTAATGAATTTGTCGGATACCTATGTGAAAATGTTGCCGAAGCGTTAAGATCTATGTAACTTTAGGGAATGTAGATAAGTAAAGAGGGTTCTCCAAGGAGAACTCTCTTTTTTATGGGAGAACGGAAATGTGGCGGTTAGAGGGCACTCTGCATTTCTCTACAGAATAAACGGGCATAAAATAAGCCATAGAGAGGGAGAAACTTTCCCTTCTATGGCTCTGAAGTGAATCGTATCCATGTGATCCTTATAATTAATTAATCTAATACGGCCTTGATGTGCTCTTCTGTGATGGCCCAGTGTGTAGCGCTCCAGTATTTAGCCTTATCTTTGATGTAGATAACCTGTGGTGATTCATGTTTTACACCGAGGTCTTCAGCAATTTGATTGGAGATGGGACGGGACTCAATTACTTTCACTAAGCGATAATCCACATTGGAATTCGGGTTAGCTTCAATGTAATCATTAAACTCTTTTAAAGCGTTGGAACTTACAGGGCATGTCGTGCTATGTTTAAGCACCAATTGACCGCGCTCAGCGGATTGTTCCAAGATTTGATTCCATTCTTCAGCCGTTGTGAATTCTGTCCAGTTCATTGTCTTACAGCTCCTTTTATATAGATCTTTCGAGATTTCTAATCATTTGTTCTTCTATAGAATAGTAGCACTTTAAGAAGAGAAGATTCAAGTTTGACACATAGCAAGAGTTACATATAACATTAGGTGCAGTTACTAATTCATTACCAAAATATTTCATGTTATGTACTATATAATGACGGAGGCGTATGCATGCTGAACGGACCGTTTAACCCACTACCTTCGCCATATGATCAAGTGTTTGATACAGCTCCTATAGCGATGGCTGTGCTATCCCTTGAAGGCGGAATACTTCGGGCCAATCAGAACTTCGCAACGTTGATCGGTGGACTCGAAGAAACGCTTACGGGGACATCTATTGAAAGTATCATTCAAGCAGAGAGTCTCAGCGCATTCTATCAATATAGAGATGCCATATTAGAGGGAGAGCAGGAATGTAAAGGGATTACAATTGAGCTGATGCATGCGAATCAAAGTGTATCTCAGGTGACTATGAGCCTCACGCTCGTAAAAGATAATTCCTCCCTGCCTGTCTACTTAATCGTATATGCGGACGCTATTAAGACATTGCCAAGTAAAGGCGAACTTCAGCTTAAAGAGGCTATGAGTCTTGCTGCTATTGGAAGTTGGGAATGGATTGCGGCTACGAACCAAGTGACTTGTTCTGAGCAAGTCTATAAGCTGTGTCGGTTACCCCTGGAGGTAAAGGAGAGAACACCGGCTCAAATTCTGGAATTAATTCCTGAGCCCGAGCGGGAACGGTTTGCTATGCTAATTAGGGAAGCGATATATGAGCCGCAATTTAATCTAGAATTCACTTTGGAACAAACGGATCAGCGGTTACAATATTTAGATCTAAGAGGCAAGGTTGTTCTGGACCAACAGGGGCAGATCGTTAGAGTCTATGGAACAATTCAAGATCAGACGGTACGAAAAAAAATGGAGTTACAGTTACAGGAGAGTGTGGAGCGTTATAATTCTCTGAAGAAATACAATCATGATGCTGTATTTTCACTGGATCTACAAGGTTATATTATAAATTGTAATCAAGTAGCCGAACGACTGACAGGATTTAAGATTAGCGAGATGGCAGGGAACAGCTTCACGACCTTCATCCAAATGCCGCATCTCGATGCCATACTGCTTCAAAGTCCTGATGAATCGACAGAAGCTAATATTATACAAGTGACGCATAGAGATGGACACATCTCCGAAGTCATTCTGACCATTGCTCCCATAATTATTAATGGATTAAATGCCGGATGTTACGTTATGGCGAAGGATGTTACGGAGCAGCGTAATTTATTAATGGCGAAGGAAGCGGCTGAGACGACCAACAAGGCCAAAAGTGAATTCCTTGCTGTTATGAGTCATGAAATTCGTACGCCTATGAATGGGGTCATAGGTATGACAGATCTACTTCTAGAGACGACAGAGCTAGATGAGACGCAGCAAGAGTATGTAGAAATTATTCGTAAAAGTGGAGATTCCCTGCTGAATATTATTAATGACATTCTTGATTTTGCAAAAGTCGAATCGGGCAAAACGGAACTCACGGAAGAACCTTTCGACTTAAGAACGATAGTTGGAGAGACGTTGGATATTCTTCGTCCTAGAGTGATGAAAAAAGGTTTGGAGCTGCATTCTAGAATCGATGATAATGTTCCTGATCGGATTGTGGGAGATGCTGAGCGCTTGAAGCAAATTTTTATTAATCTGCTAGGAAATGCGATCAAATTTACCGATCAAGGTGAAGCGTCCATCCATGTCTCAGTACTTAGGAATAACCATGAAGGAATCAAACTTAAGTTCGCTATTGAAGATACAGGAATTGGAATTCCCGAACATCAACGAGATCTATTATTTGAACCGTTTCAACAATTAGATCATTTTATGAGCCGCAATTATGAAGGAACAGGTCTTGGTCTAGCCATCTCAAGAAAATTGGTTGAACTGATGGGTGGGCAGATAGAACTGATGGTCAAGGAAACAGCAGGCGCTTTATTTGAGTTTACGGCCTGTTTCCATAGTCCTAAGCTGCATTTAATGGAAGAAGCCATCGATGTAATTAGCGCAGAAGAAGATGCTCGGAGTAAACTGAATATTTTGATAGCTGAAGATAACGAGACCAATCAGTTGGTGCTTCAGCGGATTTTGCAAAAAGAAGGATTATCGGCGGATGTAGTTAGTGATGGTTGGAAAGTGCTTGAGGCACTCAATCAGCAGGAATACGATATGATTTTTATGGACGTGCATATGCCGGGATTAAGTGGACTTGAGGCAGCCAAGATGATTCGAAGCGATATTGCCAAGGACCGACAACCTATTGTTGTTGCAGTTACAGCGAATGTACTTAAGGGTGATCGAGAAGTTTGCTTGGAAGCGGGCATGGATGATTACATTAGCAAGCCCATCAAATCGCAAATGATCAAGGATATGATCGCTAAATATTTCTAGCAGAAAGAACCGTGCCGTGGCACGGTTCTTTTGTTGTTTTAAGAGGAGGGTACATTAGAGTACATTGACATCCATCCATCATTCAGAATATAGTTGTCTTAACAACTAAGTGTTATATCCGATAAGTAAGGAGTGAAATGCATATGGGTTCCTCTTTAGATGATTCGTTTGGCTTCTATATGGGCATCGCTTATCGCAAACTGAATCAACTGTTTCACCAACGTATGAAGAGTTTTGATATTACACCAGAGCAGTGGGTTGTATTACACCGAATATGGGAGCAAGACGGTATGATTCAGAAAGAAATTGGTGAGAAATCTGGCAAAGATAAACCTACGACGACCCGAATACTTATGATGTTAGAAGAGAAGGGGTTAGTTCACAAAGTATGTGGCGATCAAGACCGCAGATCGTATACGGTACATATCACGGCTGCTGGGCAGCAATTAATGGAGCAGACTCAGCCACTAGAAAGACAGGTGCTTCGGGATGCAGTAGGAAACCTGGACGAAGCTCAGATACACCAATTAAGAACCATGCTGCAACAAATTATTGAGCAGACAGATCATTTTTTAGACCAAGAAGACAAAAATAAAGACAGTGAAAAGCATAAACACAACCAGAAGGAGAGAGCCTAATGAAGCCTACTGAACATCATGAAGGGCTGTGGACCAAAGCTTTTATCGTTCTCACCCTCAGTTACTTATTGTTATTCCTAGGGCTACAGATGTTGTTATCGCCCTTTCCTACTTATGCCAAACAGCAGTTCCATCCCAATGATTTTACTGTAAGTCTAGTGACGAGTCTATTCGCACTATCGGCGATTGCGACTAGATTCACGATGATCCCTGTATTGAGACGGGTACATCGTAACATCATTTTATTTTTGGGTATTTTCCTTGCGGGTTTGGCCACCATCCTATACGCCTATGCAGGGAACATGGTTCAGCTGCTCCTCCTGCGCATCTTGTTCGGAATTGGTTTTGGGATGGCGAGTACAGTCATGCCAACGCTAGTCTCACAGATTATTCCCAAACGACGCTTGGGCGAAGGGATAGGTTACTTCGGATTATCTACTAGTCTAGCCATGTCCATTGGCCCATTAGTGGGCCTGTCCGTCATGAAAAACTATGGCTTTCCCCTGCTTACCGTGATGGGAACGATCGTCATTCTATTCATCGTCCCGTTGCTTCTGCTTACACGGAGTATCCCTGCCCCTTTGCCGGTAGTATCTATAGCTCAGGATGCAGACACAGAGAATAAAAAGGGATTTCCTATAGGTATCCTTCTTCCGGCAGGACTTAATATGCTGATTTCGATTACGTATGGCGGTCTGTTAGGCTTTTTAGCCCTATATGGTGAACAGATTCATTTAGGAAATATCGGCTTATTTTTCTTATTTAATGCTTGTACTTTATTAGTGATCAGACCCATTTCTGGGAGGTTATTTGATAGTAAGGGACCGGGGGCGGTATTGATTCCTGCCGGTGTACTAGTGTTCGCAAGTCTTATTGTATTATCTTATACACAGTCTCTGGGATTTCTGATTGTCTCTGCTTTATTATATGGACTAGGATTTGGTGCGATTCAGCCAGCAACTCAAGCTTGGATGCTCCGCCAGACCCCGCCTAGACAACATGGCTTAGTCAACAGTCTATTCTATAACTCCATTGATTTCGGCGTAGCGGCGGGTTCCATGGTACTTGGAATCATTGCCTCAGCAACGAACTATGCAATGATGTACCGACTATCTTCAATTGCCATGATTCTATTCCTAGCAGTATATGTAATGTCGGTTATGTCTCAGCGTAAGAAAAAGGCGGCCACCCAATCTGCGCCAATGTAAAAGAACATGAACAATGAAAAAGAGCATGAACCATGTAAAAAGGCATAAATCAATGTAATCCGGTAGGTAATGGATACAAACGATGCCATTAAAAAGAAGCTAACCTTGCTGCTCCAAGGGCAGCGGATTAGCTCTTTTTTACCTATAGTAAGATTCCAAAACCTTAGAAGATAGGGTTAGGATTTAAGCTTTTCATATTAAAATGAAGAATGCCGTCGCTTAGGTTTGTTATACGTAGGCAGTAGGGCAAAAGGAAGGTACAAAATGAAAAAGAGGACTAAGGCTACCCCCTCAAGCGATAGAATATACCATGGGTATGGCCCGAGTACGTCCATTAAGGAAGCGGTGAGTGGCTTGTGCGCGAGGAACATATAATTACCGCCTGTGTAATAATTCACTATAGATATGAAGACCAACAGAATATTGAGGAAAATCATAGTTAGGCCCAGAGATCTGAGCGTGGGGCGCATGTGTTCAACCCACACCATATAGAGAATACAAAGAATAATGACCATATGAGCAATGAAAAACTCTAAAAATCGATAATGAGGAAAAGGATAGTCCAGCGCAGGAGTGAGTAAAGCCTGAAGTGCTCCTCCAATGCCGGTAAAATATACAATTTGAAAGATACGATAACTTCTAAGTAGAAGCATAAAGACACACATGTATAGAGAAATACTACATAACTCTAAAGGTAGCGTTTCCTTGAGACTATATGTACCTTGTTCTATACTCCATACATTCAGAGAAACTTCGCACAGAATAAGTACCCCTGCAAATGCATATTTGGCTAATGCTCTACGACGGGAACTTGCTCCAAGCCATTGCCGGTTTAGATACAAGAGGATAGCCCCTGCCAATAAAATTCCTAACATGAACAAATGAGACGTAGAAAATGCCATGAATGAATCCGATGGTGCTCTCTCAAAAAAAGACTGCATCACGATTAACCCCTCTCTGTATATCCTAAATTTTAACTTATTATTGAGCGATGTATATATTTTAATTGTGATAAAATCTATTAGGTATGGAACAAGTATAATTCATGAAATGAGTTACATTATTAACGAGGTGAAAACAGTGGCAAAAAAAACAAATAGACCTACGGTAAAAGCAACGCGAACAGAGGATAAGCCTACTACACTGAAAGATTTGCTTCGACCTGAGGTGCTGGGCAAGTTACAAGCACAAGCTGCTGAAATGAAGGCATCTGAATTAAGCAAAGCGGAGGAAATCCGAAAACAAGCGGAAGAGACCAGAAAAGCGGAGCAGAAGAAATTAGACAACAATTTTGAACATTTGCTTGAGCAAAGTGCATTAGATTGGCATAAGTTCAAATGATAAGGGGTGAACCTGGAAGTTCAGGTTCATCTTTTTTTTTTGAGAATGGACTACAGATGGGAGGACAGTCAGAAAGTTGACTTTTAAACTTTATGTAACTATATTGGTTACAGGAATTATATTATAAACCCATAATGGAGGAATGAACATGGCTAAGATTGCGGTTATTGGAGCAACAGGTAAAGCAGGGAGTCAGATCATTAAAGAAGCGAACAATCGTGGGCATCAGGTTACAGCGATCGTTCGAGATGCATCCAAATTAATTAGTCCCGTAGATGCTATCATAGAACGGGATATCTTAGATTTGAAGAATGAAGATGTTAAGGGGTTTGAAGTGGTAGTGAATGCATTTGCGGCCCCTCTAGGTCAAGAACATCTACATGTGGATGCCGGAAATATACTGATTCATGCACTTCAAGGAACAGATACACGTCTACTGGTTGTCGGCGGGGCAGGTAGCTTATACGTAGATCCAGAGGAGACGATTCGTGTAGTAGATACACCTGAATTTCCAGATTTCATCAAACCAACAGCCAACAATCAAGGTAAGAATCTTGAGATATTGAAAAACACACCGGATTTGAAATGGACATTTCTTAGTCCGTCGGCAGAATTCGCGATTGGTGAACGAAAAGGTGAATATAAAGTCGGAAAAGATCAATTATTAGTGAACTCTGCCGGTAAAAGTTACGTATCATATGCAGACTATGCTATTGCTGTAGTCGATGAAATCGAACATCCCCAGCATATCGGCGAACGATTCACTGTAGTATCGGAATCTTAATTCCCCGGACAAGAAGAACAAAAGGACTAGAAAAAGATAAGAAAACTCATGGATATAGCTAGTCCTTTTCATACAGAAGTAGGCAATTGGAATTAAGATACAAAACTATTTTTGTGAAAAGCTGAAATTTATGAGCAAATAGACCGATTATTATAGGGAGAAGTGATCTACCGGAAGGCTTACCCGAGGACGGTCACGCTAACAACTGGGTCGATGGTTCTATAAAGGGAGGCTTTTCCTATGTATTTATTAATTCCAAGTTCCTACCAAAGTTCAGATCGTGCAGGTCTGGATATGCACAAATTCGGACAACTTCTGGAACAACGTAGAGTCAAGAAGTATGGCGAAGAGGATGAGCGCACATGGATTGCGGCTCAACGTTTTGGAACTAGTCAAAGTAGGTTTATGGCGTTATATCTATTAAAAGATACGTCCACATTCCGTTATTATTACCGGAGAAAGTTAGAGCTAGGATTGGATGATGTATTTAATGTCATCATTTGTAGCTTATATTATGAAAAAGAAAAAAGTCAGTTGAAGCAAGAATTAATTCGTTCGTTAAAGTTGACGCAGAACTTAGTTACGGAAGAGGTAGCTTTATTCCAGATCAAGCAGTTCAATCGTGACCTGCATGCCCTATTATCGGAAGAGAGACAAATGTCGATAACACCATGGTCTGATGTGAGATCAGCTACAACGGTATAAATAGTTTCCCCTCGTGAAGTATGAAGTGCTCAATGAATATGATAAATAATGAAGCAATAAACTGATGAATAGATACGTTGAAGCCCTCTTTTTCCTACGTGGAGATAGGGGGTTATTTCTGCGATAAAATCATTCCGTAGGAAAAAATCAAAACATAAATCATACGCCGGGCTCCATGGCGCTATATGATGTGCGCAGCGGAGCGCTTATCGCAGGCGATGCGATGCAGCTGCGCGGGGGTATGGCTGTCAGCGGGCAGATCCGCCCGCTGTTCCCATTCCCCGCCTGGGCCACGTGGAGCGGAGAAGAATCGCTGAAGTCCGCGCAGAAGCTGCGCGATCTTCAGCCTTCGCTGCTGGCCGTAGGCCATGGCGCTATGCTGCGTAGCCCGGTCCCGGCTATGGACCGGGCCATCGCTACCGCGGCGCGTCACCTCGCGCGCGGTGCAGCTGGAGGCGGCCGTGCCTAGGGCCGGCCTGGACCTTGCGGCCGTCACTAACGCGGCCGCTGCTTTAGCGGATGCGCACGGGCTAAGCGCCGTGACGCTCGCTGCTGTCGCCCAGCGGCTGGGCGTGCGCAGTCCGTCGCTGTACAATCACATCGACGGATTGTCTGCGCTTCGCAGCGAGCTGGCTGTGCGGGGCCTGAACCTGCTCCAACAGCGATTGGAGCAGGCTCAGGCTGGAGTGCAAGGCGAAGCAGCGCTGCATGCTTTTGCCCAAGCCTATGTTGCCTTTGCCGATGAACATCCCGGGCTGTATGAAGCATCCCTAAGGGTTGCTGAACCCGGTGATGAGGAATGGCAACAAGCAGGCCAGAATCTGCTGGAAATGATCAAAGCCTTGCTTAAGGACTACTCATTGCCTAGCAAGGAACATACGCATGCGATAAGAGGATTAAGAAGCATCTTACATGGCTTCTGTGACCTAGAGCACAAGGGTGCTTTCATGCAGCCTATCTCCAAAACAGACAGTCTTATCTATATCATGAATGCTTATATTGCAGGACTTTCCAAAAAGGTGATTAAGTCTCAGCCCAGCGGGTAAACAATACTCAAGAAGTACAAATGGGTGCTGGGGCAGGGGTCCAGCGACACGGAAGCATAGAACAAAAATAACCCCCGACCGAAAGACCGGACGGGGTGACTTTGCTCACGACCTGGTGAGCGACATATTAATATCCTATCTTTGGAAATCAAATTTAATACCAAATTAGGAAGTTATTTAAAAGTAGGGTAAAAATGAAAGAGGGAGCTACAAGGCTCCCCTTCGGACTCAAGACACGTAAAACGTGTGAATTTTTCCACGACGAGGTGGAAGACATAATTTACTGGTTAAGAATAACTCTCTGAACTAAGAGTAACCTGTCCGTAATTTATTGTCAATACAATTTTCACGTTTTTTTTCACAATCCGAGTGTCCACTTCATTCGATTTTCTAATCGATTGATGTCTTCTTCATCCAAATTTCCGAGATGTTCTTTCAGACGTATTTTGCTTACCGACGTAGTTTCTTCTGTTTTTGCAGCTGAATCAAAGGCCAAGAACCCATACTTACTAACGAATAAGAAATAATGGCTCTGAAAGCGGGGCACGGGTTTGCCGTCCCGAGTAAGTACAGGTTGTTTCGTTTTGAAGTTGGTTTTCGCTTTTAAATTTTTTGTAAGTGGAATGACAATGACATTGCCTGAAGTCGAATTAACCGTATTATTGGAAATGATAACGACAGGACGTTCCTCGTTCTGCTCACAACCTACATTTTCGCCAAAATGACAGAAATGTATAGCTCCTCGTACCATCTTTCGACTTAATTGTTTTTTCTCATTCTCTATCCAATAATGGGCCATCTTAATCTTAGCAGGCATCCATTCCATAATTTGCTGTTCTTTGAGCGCTTTCTCGGTCATGATGCGTTCTGCTGCTCCTCTATTTACGGTTCTAGTGGGGGTGGGCTTCTCGTCCCGTTGTTCGTACATAAGATCCTCTCCTGGTACAATCGATTATATGATGCTTAAGCTATAAAAATATCCTTTATTATGATTTACACTTATTTATGGTCATATTAAACAAGATCGCGGCAATTTTATTCTTTTCTCATCATAGGGTCATTCCTTCAGACGCAGAATAGGCGTAAAGTATATGATATTAGGTGTTTTTGAACCTAGAAGTAGCAGTTCTCGCTTTGCTTGGGTAAATGACTGCTTGCTTTGACAGGAACCATGGGAAGTGATAGTTTAAGAATGCTCAGCATAGGGATAATTGAATTGCTAATTCTAATAACATTAATCATCAAATAAAGGTGGATGGAGTTCTAGGTTATGAGTAAATTTAATGCGAATTATGTCATTGTAATGGAAGATATCGTACGTGAGGGAAACCCAATCCTTCGTGTAGACACAGAGCCTGTGAGTATGCCTCCAACAGAGGAAGATCGTGAAGAAATGGCATCGATGATGCAGTTTCTGAAGAATAGTCAAAATGAAGAGATGGCTCGTAAATATAAGCTTAGAGCAGGTGTAGGAATCTCAGCCAATCAAATTGGACTTAATAAACGTATGTTCGCGGCACTGCTTACTGATGTTAAAGGGAAAGTCACAGAATATGCCTTATTCAACCCCAAAATTATTAGCCATTCTGAGGCGATGACGTATTTGCCGGAGAGTGAAGGATGTCTGTCGGTAGATCGGCCCATTCAGGGGTTCGTTCCTCGTTATGAACGTATTCAGATTAAAGCCTATCTTGCAGATGGTAGTGAGGTCAAACTCCGTTTCAAAGGATTTCCCTCCATTGTGATGCAGCATGAGATCGATCATCTGAATGGCATCATGTTCTTTGACCGTATTCATGCGGATAACCCATTCAAATTACCCGATCATGTTCAAATTTCAAGTCTCTACAAAGCATCGGATTCCTAAAAGGTTCAAATTACTAAAAAATGGAATATATATAGTTTCGATCTTAAGGGCGTTCATTCCTGCTTGATAAGAATGAATGTCTTTTTGCGTTGCGTGCTCAAAATTCCTCTTGTAACAAATCCATATGAATTCCCATACCCGCACGGCACCCGTCTGCAGCTGCAATCACAAGTTGAGCAGGAGCAATTAACGCGGTATCACCTGCGGCATAGACGCCCCAAATTGAAGTTCTTCCATAATCATCTGTCACCCAGCCTCCTGCAGGAGAACGGGCACAACCCAAAGATTCTCCAATTCTGGAATGTTGAAATACCTGAGGGATAACGAACCCTCCACTTCGCTCAATGGAATAACCATCTCCAAAATGAACACGTTGTAGACATCTTCCCTGACCGCTAAAGCCCACGATGGGTTGATCTATAATGCGTATATTCCGCCGATAAAGGGCATTTCGCTGATATTGATCTAAACTATCATGCCCCATGGTACAGACAATTAGATGACGACTCCAGTGATACACCATTTTGCTCATCTGAAAGATCTGATTCGTAGTACCTATAACAAGAAGAGGTTGATCTCGTAATTCCCAACCATCACAGTACGGACAACTGAATAGACTGGTGCCATAGTATGTCTCAATACCTTTGATTTCAGGCAAAACTTCTCGAAGACCTGTGGCCATCAATAGTTTTTTGGTATGGAATATACTTCCGCTGTGGGTATGCACCTCGAACGAGTTCGTATGTCTAATCATTTCAGTAGCTTGTTCCTGCCTTCTATGAACAGATGGGTATCGGGCTAAATCGTCTGTAGCTAATCGGCGGAATTCATTTGGTGCTATACCATCGCGCGTAATAAACCCGTGGGAAGCATGGGTCACTTCGTTTCTTGGATGCGCATCATCAAGTAGCACGGTGGTTCGCCGAGCACGTCCGAGAATCAATGCAGCATTTAGTCCTGCGGGCCCACCGCCAATAATTAATGCATCAAGCATCTGAATTGCAATCGCCTCCAAGTCAGCGTTCCTTATGTTAAGTATATTGTGGAGGGATATGTTACTTTCCTATTTTAATTTCCTGCATCTTTCATTAGAAATGTTCTCGTAAGAATCTATGCCAAGGGCAATCAAAGAAATAGACGCATGTCCAGATCTGGACCCACCCATGTACATGGAGCTGTAGATTATAGAATATGAGTATCTTTAGGATTGGTGAGCCTGGATGTAGAAGGAAAAATAGTACATTTATTGCTGTTTTTCCTACATATTTAAAAGATCGACTTCCTTTGCAGGTATGGGAAGGGGTCATACCACAGAGGGATTATCTAAAGTTTCCAGAACAAGATGTCCTGATGAGCAGAATAGTCACACCTAGTCACATGAAAGTACGCATTATGGCTAGTCGGAATCCGCACCAGGCATATCACACTGTCCAAGCTACGATCGAAGAAGCTTATTTTATTCGAAAACGGGATAAAGATCGTTTATATCAATCCCATCATCATTTTAAAATGTAATTGTATATGTAGTAGAATTGCAAGATGAGCTGTAACATGTTAGGTCTCTATATCTAAGCGTTGAATTTTAAAAGCTCAGTCCAAAGAGGACTGAGTTTATGATATGTGTAGCGCAAGTTATAAACTAAAATAGATAGGATTGACGCTTTACCGCGCTGTACTATATACTCAGTTCCAACAAGAAAAGGAAACATTTTAACATTAATTCCGACTTAATCCATAAGTTAAATAAGTTATAGGGTGGAGATGATTACAAGATGAACATAGATAACATTGAAGCTTTTGTCTACGTTGTGCATTTTGGGAGTTTTAACAAAGCTGCAGATGCCTTATTTTTATCTCAACCTTCAGTTACCGCAAGAATTCAATCCCTTGAGCGGGATTTGGATTGTAAGCTGTTTGATCGAATCGGCAAGAAAATCAATCTCACCGATAAAGGACAAAAGTTCCTCTTGGATGCTCAGCAGATTCTGAGAATCTACCAGCGAAGCAAACAACATTTACAAAGTGAGGAGACCGTCCCCAACGAACTGCGAGTCGACTGTACCGTATCGGTCTCAAATTATATCATCCCCGAGATATTGCCAAGAATTAAGCGGTCATTCCCCGACATCAATATTAAGCTATCTACCGCAACGAGTGACACGATATTGAAGCGAGTCTTGCGCAAAGAAACGGATTTGGGATTAGTTAGAAATGTCGTGCATCCCCATATTCATTCCGTGAAGCTGTGGGAAGATCCGATTAAGTTATATGTCTACGAAGGACATCCCTTTGCTGAGCACCAAACGGTATCAGCGGAGCAGTTAGGCTCGGAACCTTTTATCTTTTTCGAGTGTGGTTCACTGGATTGGGTACGAATTCATCGTTCCTTCGAAAGCCTAGATCAACCCCCGCAGATTGATTTTCATGTGGATAACCTGGAGACAGCTAAAAAACTGGTCATGAATAGGGCGGGGATTTGCTTCCTTCCAGAGCAGTGCACGAAAAACGAGGTGCAAAATCACAAGCTGATTCCTGTGCATGTACCCGAAATTTCAGGAAATGCGCTGCATACGCACATCATTTCCATTCAAGGCGAGCATACCCTCGTGAGTCATGCTTTTTTGGAGGCGGGAAAAGAAGCACTTATGCGCTGATGAGATAGCATTAGCAACTACATTAAAGATATCTATTAAGGTATAGAAAGAGTTAATTATCGATTCGATATGGTGGAATGGTATATTAACGTCATAAATACAATTTAACGGGTAGGAATAATAGATAATTCAAATTATGGAGGTGCTTATATGTCCATTCAACCTAACATTGTAGTGTGGAGTAAAACAGGCTGTCATTTTTGCGGAGAGATCAAGGCTTATTTAGAAGCACATCATTATGCTTATGTGAATCTTGAAGTTGCAGGTCATGATATTCTGCGTGATGTATTAGAAGCCAAGTACGGAATACGTCATGTTCCCGTAGTAGAAGTGGGCTACGGCCAGACTTATAGTGCTCTGATTGAGGCCGATATAGAAAAGTTGGAGCAACTTCTAGAGCAAAGTAGGAATCTGCAATCCATTTAAAGCAGGAGCGAAATCTACGAATTCTTAGTCAAAAACTACTTCTTTACGGGGAGGATATCAATGATGACGGAGAAGAAGAAAATAAAATTTGGTGCTCTTATCCATGGAATAGGCGGGTCGATGGCATCTTGGAGACATCCTGAAGCAAGTACGGATGCGAGTGTGAACTTCGAGTTTTATAAACGTCAGGCGCTCAAGGCAGAAGAGGGGAAATTTGATCTAGTATTTATTGCAGATGGATTGTTCATTAATGAAAAATCACTGCCGCATTTTCTGAATCGGTTCGAACCCATTACAATCTTATCTGCACTTGCTGCTGTAACTTCAAAGATTGGGCTCGTCGGAACGCTCTCTACTTCCTATAGTGAACCCTTCACCGTATCTAGGCAGTTCGGCTCCCTAGATCACATCAGTGGGGGCCGTGCAGGATGGAACGTGGTAACTTCACCGCTTGAAGGTTCAGCTAACAATTACAGTAAGACTGAGCATCCGGCGCACCCCACTCGCTACAAAATCGCCGAGGAATACCTCCAAGTAGCCAAAGGCCTCTGGGATTCTTGGGAAGATGACGCTTTTATTAGAGATAAGGAATCGGGTGTATTCTTCGATAAAGAAAAGCTTCACACGCTGAACCATCAGGGGGAATTCTTCTCGGTTCAGGGGCCACTCAATATAGCTAGATCCAAACAGGGACAGCCTGTTATTTTTCAAGCAGGATCTTCTGAAGATGGCAAAACGCTCGCAGCTAAAAGTGCAGATGCTGTCTTCACGGGACACGACAGTCTGGAGGAAGCAAAGGCGTTCTATCAGGATGTAAAGAGTAGAACGGTGCAGTATGGACGATCACCTGAAGATATTGTCATTTTGCCAGGAATTAGCCCCATCATTGGGCGAACGGTAGAGGAAGCAGAACGTAAATACCATGAATTAGCTGAACTAATCACGATCGAAAATGCTCTGAATTACCTTGGACGTTTCTTCGAGCATCATGATTTCTCGCAATATCCACTGGATGAGCCTTTTCCCGATCTTGGGGATTTTGGAAGCAACAGCTTCCGAAGTGGTACAGATAAGATTAAGCAGAAGGCTAAAGAACATCATCTTACGCTGCGCCAAGTAGCGCTTCAAGCGGCAACGCCAAAAAGTAGTTTTATCGGTACTCCTGAGCATATTGCCGATCTAATTCAGCAATGGTTTGAGGAGGGCGGAGCCGATGGTTTTATTATTCATACAGAACTGGCTAGTGGACTTCATGATTTCGTAGACCTAGTAATTCCCATTCTGCAGGAGCGCGGATTATATCGTCTAGATTACGAGGCGGATACGCTGCGTGGAAATCTGGAAGTACCTATTCCTGTGAATCGCTATGCTCGGGTAAAAGCGAGCACATAATCGATGCTCCGTCCATAATGTATGCTGGATGCTCTGAAATTTTCATTTACTAAGGCATGGATTCCAGCAAAGAGGTGGCAGCAATCTTGCATGTTGAGGCATTGCAGAATCAAGGCAATGCAGTGCCAATGGCACTCATAAGCAAAGGGGAAGATCAACATGAAATTTGCACTGTTCAGTCTCATGATGAACATTCCGAACTCGGTTACCGGTGAAACGCTGACAGCGCAGCAAAAGTTTCAAAATGTACTGAATCAAGCGGTACTGGCGGAAGAGTTGGGATTTGAGGCTTACGGCGTAGGAGAACGGCATGGTGAGCCGTTTCTTTCTTCATCTCCACAAATGGTATTGACGGCGATTGCAGCCAGAACCTCGAAAATTCGGCTGTTGACCACGGTGACTGTACTGAGTGTTCTCGATCCGGTTCGGGTGGCTGAAGATTATGCTACACTGGATCATTTATCACAAGGACGCCTTGAAATGATTATCGGTAAAGGCAATGATCCTCGGCACTATCCGCTTTTTGGCATTACCGAAGAAGAGCAGTGGGATTCACTAGCGGAACGTTATGCTTTATTAAAGCGATTATGGACTGAAGAGCATGTGAACTGGCAAGGCCGGTATCGTACAGCTCTTACGAATGTTACAACGCAACCCAGACCTTTTCAATCATCCATTCCCGTATGGCACGGGAGTGCTTCAAGCACATTATCTACAGAGCTTGCAGCCAAGCTTGGTGAACCTATTTTCTCTTCGAACGGCTTCCATCCCCAAGCCAAATATAAGGCATTGATTGACCATTATCGGGAACGTTTAGCTCATTATGGGCATGACCCAGCCAAGGCCATAGTAGGTGCTGGGGGAGGGACGTTATATTTGGCAAATACGAATGAAGAGGCAGTTAGAAAATATTGTCCTTATTACAACGCTTTTCAATCTACGGAATCAGCTAAGCATAACCAGTCGCCCTTTAGAGACCTTGAAGATAATATAGAGCGTGGTCCTGCTCTTGTTGGCAGTGCAGATCAGGTCATTGAGAAGATTTTGGACTATCAAAGAGCTTATGGTAACCAAGTGCTTAGTATTAGTGTCGATGGCCTGACGGAATCAGAACAACGGGAACAAGTGGAGCGTTTTGCTCGGGATGTTATGCCTGTACTTCGGCGAGAGATCCCAAGTACGGTCTGGAATCAACAGGGACCTTATGCCAAACAATCTGAAATACATGCTTAATTACGGGTGTATAGATTTTTTATATACAAAAATTAAATTTTAATTCATATATAATCTATCGGAATTACCTTCCCAAATGGCAAATCTTGTGAGAGAATGAAGGTAGATCAACTTATTGTTTTCAAGGTTACATTTTATTCATGTCATACTTTTTAAATGCAAAGGGGAGGGCAACACATTATGTCAGATCAACAACGCAAATTAGGTTTGGAGACCATTGCTATTCATGGGGGACAGGAGATTGATCCTACGACTCAATCCCGTGCAGTTCCTATTTATCAGACGACCTCATATGGTTTTCGGGATACGGAGCATGCGGCGAATCTGTTTGGACTAAAAGAATTCGGCAACATCTATTCCCGGATTATGAATCCTACGAATGATGTTTTTGAGAAGCGCGTTGCAGAGCTAGAGGGCGGTGTAGGAGCGCTAGCAACGGCTTCCGGGCAAGCTGCAATTACATTCTCCATTCTTAATATTGCGGGAGCTGGCGATGAAATTGTTAGTTCTTCTACATTGTATGGCGGTACATATAACCTCTTCTCCACTACACTGGCCAAGCTTGGCATCACAGTTAAGTTTGTAGATGCATCCAATCCCGAGAATTTCCGAGCAGCTATTACAGATAAGACCAAAGCACTCTATGCAGAGACATTGGGCAACCCTAAAGGAGATGTGCTGGATATCGAGGCTGTGGCAGCGATTGCCCATGAGAACCAGATTCCATTAATCGTAGACAATACGTTCCCTAGTCCTTATTTGCTTAGACCGATTGAGTTTGGGGCAGATGTCGTCGTACATTCCGCTACGAAGTTCATTGGAGGACACGGCACGACCATTGGTGGCGTCATTGTAGATAGTGGTAACTTCGACTGGAAAGCGAGTGACAAGTTCCCTGAACTTACAGAACCTGACCCGAGTTACAATGGGATTATTTATACGGATGCTGTGGGTCCGCTAGCCTATATTATCAAGGCAAGAGTGCAGCTTCAGCGGGATTTAGGAGCTTCCTTATCTCCATTTAACTCATGGTTATTGCTTCAAGGACTGGAGACGCTGCATCTTCGTGTTGAACGACATAGTCAGAATGCCCTGAAGGTGGCGCAAGCTCTTGAGGCACATAAGGATGTAGAATGGGTAAGTTATGCGGGGCTACCTAGCCATGCCTCTTATAGTTTAGCGCAGAAATATCTGCCTAAGGGGCAAGGTGCAATCTTAACCTTTGGAATCAAAGGGGGATTAGAGTCTGGCCGCAAGCTGATTCATAACGTCAAACTATTCTCCCATCTTGCCAATGTAGGAGATTCCAAGTCTCTGATTATTCATCCAGCGAGTACCACCCATTTACAGCTCTCCGAACAAGAGCAGGCTAATGCGGGGGTAACACCGGGACTGATTCGGTTATCCATCGGCACAGAGTCGATTGATGATATATGGCATGATCTGGAGCAGGCCATTGAGGCCAGCCAGCGTTAAAGCAGCACGTTTTGCAAGGCATTGGTAGTATATTCTCCCTATTGCGTCATGTCTCGGAAGAAACCGAGGCATGACGCCTTTTTTGTATGTAAATAACTATTTGCTTAAAATATTAAATCTTAGACCATCGCCTATTTACTTCGTACAGATAAAGGATTACTATAAAATAAAAGTTTCCTTTAGTAAACACTATTGGACAAATACAACAATGATTATCATTCTCAATCACATGCTGCGCGGGGCTTTTCCCAGCGCAGCATGTACTATTTTAGAGGCATTAATAACGGAAATCATTCTCAATTAGAAAAGGACGTGATCCTCATGCAAGCTATGAACAAGCGACTACCGCAAGCCAAGAAAATAACAATAAGCAGGACAAAGCTGAAGCTGACCAACGAGCCCAATCCACAGCGAAATAAACGGTCTATAATACTAAACCTACTTAAACATAAAGAAATGCTGCAGGCCTTAGGTAGTGGAGCGTTAATGCTTGGTGCCTGGGCAATGCACGATCTTTCACCCGTTGTATCTGTCTTTATGTATGTGTTTGCATATGGGGTGGGGGGATGGTCCAAAGCGAGAGAGGGAATCGAGACATTGATCAAAGAAAAAGATCTCGATGTGAACTTACTTATGATTGCAGCAGCCATGGGGGCTGCGGCTATCGGATACTGGAATGAGGGAGCGATGCTCATCTTTATTTTTGCACTAAGTGGGGCATTGGAGTCTTTCGCTAACGATCGAAGTCGCAAGGATATCTCGGCACTGATCTCGCTTCGTCCTGAAACGGCGCTACGTATAGAAGAACAGGGCATGCGAAGAGTGAATGTGGATGAACTTGTCCCAGGTGATCTACTACTTGTCAAACCCGGTGAGCTGGTTCCGGCAGATGGAACCGTACAAGGGGGGCGTTCGTCTGTGAACCAGGCTTCGATTACAGGGGAGTCGATTCCTCTAGATAAAGCGGTGGGTGATGGAATCTTTGCCGGTACAGTGAATGGTGAGGGTGCTTTATATATAGAAGTAACTCAAGCTGCTGAGGGATCGCTTTTCACAAAAATTATTTCACTTGTCGAAGAGGCACAGAGCGAAGTTCCGCAGACCCAGCGGTTCATTGAAAAGTTTGAAGGGATCTATGCTCGCCTTGTGGTCGGCGTTACAGCTAGTTTACTGATCCTATCTCCGCTATTATTTGGCTGGAGTTGGAATGAGACTTTTTATAAATCGATGGTGTTCTTAGTTGTTGCTTCTCCGTGTGCATTGGTCTCGTCCATCATGCCTGCCATGCTGTCGGCCATGTCGAATGGAGCACGTAAAGGTGTCCTGTTCAAAGGAGGAGCCCATCTTGAAAATTTGAGTTATACCTCGGTGGTAGCTTTTGATAAAACAGGCACGCTAACTCGGGGGTGCCCAGAAGTGACGGATCTGTTCGTGGAAGAAGGCTTTCCGGCAAATCAAGTTCTTCGAGCAGTGGCTTCGGCTGAACATCTTTCTGAACATCCTCTTGCTCGAGCGATTGTCCTTAAAGCAGAATCAGAGGGGATTGAACTGTTGCAAGCAAAGAACATGCGAGCCCTTCCGGGATGGGGCATCGAAGCCGAGGTAGAAGGGGTAATCTGGAAAATAGGTAAGCCGCAAGGGATAGAAGTTCCCCTGTCATCAAGTTTAAGCTCGGCTCTTAGGCGATTAGAAAATGAAGGGAAGACGGTATCCATTATTTTGAAAGATAAGCTAGCGGTGGGTCTTGTGGCGATGCGTGATAATATTAGGCCGCAGGCCAAAGCAGCCATTGCTCATCTTCATCGCCTTGGCATCCATACTGTCATGTTAAGCGGAGATCATCAAAGAACCGCCGAGGCGATCGGTAATGAAGCTGGGGTAGGTCAAGTCTATGGAGACTTGCTGCCCGTAGATAAAGTGAGTTACGTAAGTGAACTGCGTAAGCAGCATGGACATATCGTAATGGTTGGCGATGGTGTGAACGATGCCCCAGCACTTGCGGCAGCGACCGTAGGTATAGCTATGGGAGCTAGTGGTAGTGGAACTGCACTGGAAGTGGCGGATGTTGTGCTTATGAACGACGATTTGGAGCGAATTGCAGCCGCAATTTTTTTAGCTAGAAGGGCACGAAAGATTGTGAAGATGAACATGACGTTCGCTATTGGAGTTATTCTGTTGCTGATTGCCGGTAATTTTATTGAAGGTCTAGCGCTTCCACTAGGGGTAGTAGGGCATGAGGGGAGTACCATTCTGGTGATTTTGAATGGACTTCGCTTACTTCGCTCCTAACTTCATCAATCCTTCATTTAACCTTCACGAAACGTGGCTACTCCAGCGATTGACGATATTCTCTGAAGCTAGGATAATAAGAATAAGAATTTAGTAGTGCACAAATTAATTGAAATGTTCTTACTATATAGATCAGGGAGCGATCATTTATGTACAAATCCGTTATCATTGGCACCGGTCCTGCTGGACTTACAGCGGCCATTTACTTGGCCCGCGCTAACCTTAGCCCACTCATTATTGAAGGTCCACAGCCGGGTGGACAGCTGACCACAACAACAGAAGTAGAGAATTTCCCAGGTTTCCCAGAGGGTATTATGGGTCCTGAATTGATGGACAATATGCGCAAGCAAGCTGAGCGTTTTGGTGCGGAATTCCGCACAGGTTGGGTGAATAGTGTGGATACTTCGGAGCGTCCTTTCAAACTGCAAGTAGAAGGTTTCGGTGAAGTGGTAACGGAGACATTGGTATTGTCCACAGGAGCAACTGCTAAGTACTTAGGGATTCCAGGTGAACAAGAAAATGTGGGCCGGGGTGTAAGTACCTGCGCTACATGCGATGGATTCTTTTTCCGTAACAAAGAAATCATTGTCATCGGAGGCGGAGACTCTGCGCTGGAGGAGGCAGGCTTCTTGACTCGCTTTGCTTCCAAAGTTACACTGGTGCACCGCCGCGAAGAACTTCGCGCATCCAAGATCATGCAGGACCGTGTTCGTGCGAATGAAAAAGTTGAATGGGGCTTGAACCGTACACCGCTTGAAGTAATTGCGGGTGAACAAGGGGTTACGGGTCTGAAGGTGCTTAACAATGAGACAGGAAAAGAAGAGATCATCGAAGCGAGCGGTGTGTTCGTAGCGATTGGACATCATCCGAATACTGGTTTTCTTGCGGGGCAGATTACAACAGATGCTAATGGATATATCGTCGTGAACCCAGGAACCTCGGAGACGAACGTAGAAGGGATCTTTGCTTGCGGTGACGTGCAGGATACAAGATATCGCCAAGCGATTACAGCTGCTGGTAGCGGATGTATGGCGGCCATGGATGCGGAGAAATATTTGGAACTCGTAGAACATCCCGTTGTAGTTCAGTAATATATACAAGAGTCACAAAATAACAAATTGGAGGAGATTAACGATGGCCCAAGCGATTGTCTATACAAGTACCAACTGCCCTCACTGCAAGCAAGTGAAAAGCTTCTTAAGCGATAAAGGTGTGTCTTATGAGGAACGCAACATTGAACAAAGTGATGAATTTGCTCAGCAAGTATGGGATCTTGGTCTGCGTGCAGTACCTGTTACACTAATTGGCGAATACAAAATTGTAGGAATGAACAAGCTCCAATTCGAGAAAGCCCTAGCATAGTACCCCGTTTGAATTGCAGGATGATGATATAGCGAAAAATGGATGTAGCGTAAGATTAGAAAAGGGATGCTCCACAGACGTTTGAAGTCTGCAAGCATCCCTTTTTGATATGCATCCCTACATTAAGTTAAGTATAGTTCAAGTGACTAGATTGACCACAATCATAAAGATTACATAGGCCACCACACCTGCACCCATAAGAGTTAAGCCGGCTTTCTTTCTCGACTGGAATAGACGAAGAGCCCCCAGACTGAACAAGGGTGCAATAATTAAGAGGAAGAAAAATACGGTGATGAACATTTGAACTGAAATATCCGAAATATTAGGAATTGTCATAACGCTATTCTCTCCGTTTCATAGATGGTGACGGTTGTGGTCAACAATGACGATCGCACGCTGTTTCTATTATAACGAAAAGCATTCTCATTTGGGAATTTTATTCATAAAAAATGAGTCGATCTGAAGTCTATTGTACCGAAACTCGTCTTGAATTCTCTCCTCATCCGACAAAAGTAGAAGGCCTTTGACGCTTAAGCCTATGATACAATAAGGCCGTAAGGAAGAAAAAGGAAAATATAAAGTATAGATCTACGCATTCATAGGGAAGGCGGAGAAAATCTGGGATGAAGAATATTAGAAGAGTTGAGACGCTCTCATTTATACTCTGCGGTTCACTTTTGCTAGGAGCTGTTCCTTCTACGATGCATTGGAACACGGTCTATGCAAGTGCTGACACATCTTCATTCGCTTCTCGACAACAGATCGAAGCTAAGATTTTACAAGCAGCCCAACATCGTGAAGAGACCATTTCTTTCAAATATAAAGGCCCTACATCTAGTCTAAAGACTATGCTTACGGATGCCTTGAACACCGCGCTGGAACAGGATGTCTATACGAAATATGTAGTAGATAGCTATGCTTTTAGCTGGAGAGGTAATGAGACTTCCGCCTCGATCACTGTGAGGATGACCTACCGCGAGACGGCGGCACAGACCGCTTATGTGGCAGCTCAAGTCAAAGCAATCATTAACTCATTGAAGCTTACATCTATGAATGAACACGAGAAAGTAAAAGCTATCCACGATTGGGTTGTGCTTCATCTCAAATATGATCAGTCCCTCGGCAAGTATACGGCGTATGAAGGATTGAAGACAGGGGAAGCCGTATGCCAAGGATATTCCTTACTTACCTTTAGACTCTTAAAGGAAGCAGGAATTCTGAGTCTTATTGCAGAGGGAAGTGCTGGTGGACAGCTACATGCTTGGAACTTGATTCAGCTAGATGGTCGATGGTATCACATGGATACGACATGGGACGATCCAGTCCCGGATCAGCTTGGGAAAGTACATTATAACTACTATCTCCGTACGGATGCCCAAATGGCTAAAGACCATGTATGGAAAAAGCCTGTACCTGCTGCCGTATCCAACTATCGCATGATTCTGGAGAATACGATTTCTTCTGCACAAGGTTCTGTGAAAACCCGCTTACAGTCGTTGCAAGCGGATTTGAATTATGATCTGTATCAGAACGGTAAGGCTGTACATACCGCAGAAGGTCTGAAGCAAAAAGTGCAAGAAGCGATGGCGCAGGGCATTACGTCCATCACCTTAAGGTATACGGGTACTGTGACGCAGCTGCACCTGGATCTCCCCAATCTATACGATTTAGACATCGACGCAATTACCTATTCTTCAGAACCCTTGGAGGATACAAGAGATCTTAAGGTGAAAGTCAATTGGAATATTCATTCGTAACAAAGGGACGATTCAAAGCCGTTGTGGCTTTAGATCGTCCCTTTTCATAGGGTTAGCGCGCTATATTTAGTCGATGCTAGCCCCTGTAGTTAAATCACACTCTGCTAAGGGGACAACTTTCGTCTTTTTCTTCCATTTGTATCCGAGCCATACGATAAGGAAAAGAGGAATACTCACATAGGATACAGCAATGCCATACCAGTCGATAGATCCCTCAGAGAAGGCACTGAGACTCTGACCTAGAATAACAATTATACATAGGGCTAGGGCGAACAAGGGACCAAATGGGAACCAACGAGCTTTGTAGGGTAGCTTGTTCAAATCTAGTCCCTGTACAGTGTAAGCACGGCGGAACCGATAGTGACAAAGGGCAACACCAAGCCAAGTAATGAAGCCGCACATCCCTGAAGCATTGAGCAACCAAGTATAGACTACGCCATCACCGAATAGGGAAGCGAAGAAAGCAACCATACCTACCAAAGTAGTAAGCAGGAGCGCATTAATGGGAAGACCGCGTTTGTTAAGCTTAGCAAGGAATTGGGGTGCTTTACCCTCCTTGGCGAGGCCATACAATACACGTGATGAGGCGTACATGCCTGAGTTGCCAGCAGATAGGACAGACGATAGGATAACCGCGTTCATCACCGAAGCAGCAAAGGCAAGTCCTGCTTTTTCAAATACAAGGGTAAAGGGACTAACACCAATATTGTCTACGCCGCTTTTCAGCAAATCGGGATTCGTATAAGGAATGATAAGACTGATTACTGCGATGGCAAGAATGTAGAAAATGAGGATGCGCCAAAATACTTGACGAATCGCTCTAGGTACATTTTGTCGTGGGTTTTCACTTTCTCCTGCGGCAACTCCTATGAGTTCAGTGCCTTGGAAGGAAAATCCGGCTGCCATAAATACCCCTAGGAAGGCGAAGAATCCGCCATGGAATGGTGCATCTCCCATAGTGAAGTTTTTGAATCCCGTGGGCTGTCCACCAATAATACCTACAATCATGAGAAGTCCTACGATAATAAAAAGAATGACAACGGCAATTTTGATGATAGCGAACCAGTACTCAGATTCTCCGTAACCTTTAACAGAGAGTACATTGAGTCCTAGAATGACGGCCAAGAAGAGCAAGCTCCATAGGAAAGAAGAACTTTCCGGGAACCAATATTTAATAATTAAGGTAGCCGCGGACAATTCAGCCGCGATCGTAATAGCCCAGTTGTACCAGAAGTTCCAACCCAACGCGAAGCCGAGGGAAGGATCAACAAAGCGAGTGGCATACGTTCCGAATGATCCGGAATCCGGCATATAGGTGGCCATTTCTCCTAGGCTTGTCATGAGAAAATAGACCATGATGCCTACAGCGGCGTAGGCAAGCAAAGCGCCGCCTGGTCCTGCTGATGCAATGGCTCCTCCACTTGCGAGGAATAGACCGGTTCCGATTGAACCGCCTAACGCAATCATGGTCATATGTCTTGCTTTCAGTCCCGCTTTTAGAGAGGTGGGTTGAACTTTTGGATGGCTCATGTAAATCACTCCTTACTTATACCTTTTTTTATATTGATGTTAAATGTTAGAGGCCAATATATGAATTCTATATACAACTTGATATTGTTCAGAACTGAATGCAAAAAAGCCGCAGAAATGTGATTTCTGCGGCTTCATAGATCTACCCGCTTCATCAACCTTTTAAAGATAGCTCAACACCGCTAGCTTTGGTATAAGCTAAGCGGTGACAGTCCTAATCCTTTCGGAATTAGTCCCAGCAAGAGCACGCAAGGGAAGCTGCGTACTTTCACTTCGGCGGATACACCTTTCCACATACGACATCATCGACGGCTTCCAGCGTCTCCTTCGTTGTACTATTTATATCCGCAACCTCTACCTCATCTTGGATGATGAGGCTATATTTAGTTTGTTATTCATAATTGACCTTAGGTTAAACCAGTAATCAGTATAAGCCAAGCGTTAAGGAATAGGCAACTGCAAAATAATTCAAACGATACCTTTAAGCATCGGACGAGTCATTTCGCTTCGCCATTTGTTGCCATACCGTACCAGCGGCTTCTTCGCCGGATTCAATCCGTTCCAAGGCCATACGGGCCTGTAAGCTCACTTCAAATTCCGGGTCGCCGGCTGCCACTTGCAGCGCTTCCCTAGCTTCATCGGTTCCTACTTCGTAGAGGAACCGCGCCGCCCGCCAGCGCACAAGCTTGCTGCGGTCGGAAAGCGCCTCAATCATCGCCCCGGTAGCGACCGGGTCACCGATATCGGAGAGCGTATCGCCTGCGGTGCGGCGCACGGCAGCAGAGCTATCGCGCAGCGCTTGCATCAGCAGCGCGAGTGCCTCTGGCGACCGTATGTCGCCGAGGTAGATCACGGCAAGTCTCCGCACCTGCATTTGCGGATCCTGAAGAGCACGCCCCAGCAGCGGCAATGCTTCGCCACTAGGCTGTAACGCATCCAGCGCTGCATAGCGTATGCGCCAGTCGTCATTTAACATCCTTGATTCCACCTCTTCAAGACGAAGCTCGCGGCGTTCCTCCACGAATTCGTCTTCCTTTGCACCGTGTGCAATGGCTTGTTGAATCAAGCTCTCCAACCGATCGGCCGGGAAAGCGGCCTCAATCTCCTGTTCAATTTCTCTAGCAATGTCGGGGAGCTCCCCATAGCGTACACCGTAGTCTACGAGCTTACGCTCTTTAATTAGACTTGCACTAGCTACTTCCGTTACCGCTTGGACAAACCGAGCAGATAAGGAGATGCGCTCTTCTTGCAGACCGGATTTGACCCGAATCTGCATGGGAATGCTGCGGAAGAATTGGACGAACACTTGCGCTTCGCCATAATGGATAGCATCGGAAGCCTGTTCAGGGCTCCAAGCGGACTCCACGCCTTCTTGACCGAACTGTTCTTGAACGCTAGCTAGAATATCGGACCAATCGGCGCTGGACTTACGATCAAGAGCCACAAAATCAGCGGTGTGGAACACACTTTTAACGCCATGAATTTTAAGTAAGTCTTGAATCCAGACTGGGGCGGAACGCACATTCTCCAATGTATAGGTTTTGCGAATACCCGCGGCCAGTGTTTCATCCAGATGAAGCTTCATACTATTTGGACTTGGGGTAGGCTCTATAAAAACAATTTTCATAGGTAGATTCCTCCATCTAACGAATTCATGTGTATCGTACTTAAGTTCACTCTTAGTGTAACTGAATTCAAAACGTATTGCTAAGTGTTAGGCCATTTAAGCGAATGTAAGCTTTAAATTAATATTTTTATATATACCCCCATAGGGTATAATGAAGTGGAGATACAGGAGGTGACTTTATTGAAAAAAGTACTTGTGGTGGATGATCAACCTTCAATTACAGAAGTTTTAGCAGCGTACCTTATAAAGGAAGGATTTCAGGCGCTGCAGACAACGAGCGGCAGAGAAGCGGTTCAGTTGATCCGAGAGCAACGTGTGGATTTCGTCATTCTGGATCTCATGCTTCCCGATCTGTGCGGAGAGGAAGTTTGCCGGGCGATACGCAGATTCAGCAGCATTCCAATTCTAATGCTGACCGCGAAAGCGGCAGACCATCAACGCATTCAGGGGTTATCATTAGGTGCGGATGATTATGTAATCAAGCCGTTTGACCCCAGGGAAGTGATGGCGAGAGTGCGCGCCATTTTGCGAAGATCCGGTGAGGATGAACTTTTAGCCGATCGTATTTCATTTTATAATGAAGAGCTCGTGCTTGATTCCTATTCGCATGAAGTACAGTCACAAGGTGAGATTGTCAACCTTACGCCTTATGAATATAAATTATTGCTCCTTTTAGTTAGGCACCCGAATCGACCTTTTAGCCGAGAGGAACTCTCCATAAAAGTATTAGGATTTGATTATGAGGGGGATGGTCGCACAATTGATCAGCATGTTAAAAATTTACGTCATAAAATTGAACCTGACAGCAAACGACCTAAGTACATTATAACGGTCTATGGTATGGGCTATCGCTTTCAAGGGGAGGCAGAGGCATGAAGAAATTCCGTATTCGGACCCGGCTGGCTGCAGTCATTATTATCATGGCCGGAAGCATGCTGGTCATCTCAACGCTCAGTACGTTGTTCATTACGCATTATCACATTTCCATGGTACAGTCTTCAGATCCTGGAGTGAATCAGGCACTTCCAGAGCTGCATCAACATTTGGAGAGAGCTATGATTCAATCGGTATTATGGACATTTGGTGGGACTATTCTACTTGCCATTATTCTTAGTCTATTCGTCGCTTCAAAGATTTCGGCCCCCCTATTAAAAATGAGGCACGCTGCTGATCAAATGCGTAGAGGTAAGCTTTCCATGCGGATCTACGTGAAAGGGCAAGATGAATTATCGGATTTAGGTCATTCTTTTAATGCTTTAGCTGAACAACTTCAAGATCAGGAGAAGATGAGAAGACAGATGTCTGAGGACATTGCTCATGAACTTCGAACACCGCTGGCTACACTCCAAAGTCACACTCGCGCACTGCAAGACGGAATTTGGGAGCCTACGCCGCTTCGAATTCACACATTGTACGAAGAAATAGAACGAATGACGCATTTGGTCACGGAGCTAGAGGAGCTGAATATGCTCCAATCGCCCGCTTTTACCATGGAATGCAGTTCTGTAACCGTTACAGAGTTATTAGATACCAGTGTGAACCGAGTAAAGGCAGCTTTTCTAGAGAAAAATGTACATCTAGTCTATGCATCCTCTTCCGATCTCATCTTATGGGCGGATCGCAATCGTATGATTCAAGTGATGGTTAATCTGCTTACCAATGCCCTGAAGTTCACCCCTTCTGACGGAAAAGTACAAGTTCTTGCTGCGCGTGAAGAAGACCATGTTATTATTCGTGTTCAAGATTCGGGGCCGGGAATTCCTGTACAAGATTTGCCTTATGTATTTGAGCGATTTTATCGAGGGGATAAGTCTAGGAACCGTCATTCGGGAGGAAGTGGTCTAGGCCTCACGATTGTACGGACTTTGATTCTGGCACACGGGGGACATATACAGGCGGAGCCTTATACTATGGGTGCCTCTTTTAGACTAAGTCTGCCTACTTATCCGGTCGCTGTAAAATAAAGCACTTAAGTCAGTTCATAGATTCGCCAAATTTCAGCCTCAAGTTAGCCTCAGTTCAGCCCATAGATCAGCGCAGCAACCACTTTTCGGTCCATCTCCTTCACAGTTTCTTCATAAGTCATGGGTACACTTAGAAATAGCAGCATGACTTTAAGGTCAAACGGCTGAAGAAACTTATATAGGAGGTTACCCGAAATGACAACTAGCAAGCGATTGGCGATTCCTGTAATACTACTCGTTTCTCTTTCTTTGAGTGGATGCTTTAACACATCACAACCTGCGGCTAACCAAGCCCAACATAATATGGCGGACATGCCCGGAATGTCTTCGTCAGGTGGACAAGAAAATACGAATAGCGGTACATCGGATGATATGGCTAGTAGCGCATGGGTCGGTACTAAAAATACGACGCGCATTAACTCTAGTGACCCCATTCAAGCTGCGGTGCTTATATCGCAGACGTTATGGATGTCTACTGAAGAGAGCAACAGACCTGGTGGCGTCATTTTAACAGATATCTCGAATTGGCAAACTGCACTTGTAAGCAGTGATCTGATTCATCATCCGAATAATGGTCCAGTGCTGTATGTGAATGCGGAGGGCATACCCGATGCTACCCTCAGAGAATTGCAGCGATTGAATCCTAAAGGGGTGAAAGACAACCAAGGAACTAAGGTCATCCTAGTTGGAGATATGAATGCTGAGGTTGCAGAGCAAGTGAAGAAGCTTGGCTTCAAGACAGATATTATCCCAGGGGGGAGTCCAGCTGCCGTTGCTAAAGCGGTCGACGCCTACTATACCAAGTCGGCGGGCTCTAACCCGATGTCTGTGATTATCGGTTCATCGGATGAGGCCAGTAAGGCCTACACATTGCCTGCTGTGAATTGGATTTCTCATATGCCTGAACCTTTACTCTATGTATCCAAAGATCAGATCCCAGCCGAGACGGTGGAGGCACTGAAGACACGTGAAGGGAAAGCCAATATATATATTTTAGGACCAGTCGATGTAATTTCTGAACAAATAGCCAAAGAGCTTGCCAGCTATGGTAAAGTTGTGCGTATTGGAGGCAGCAGTCCGGCTGACAATGCGATTGCTTTTGCGCGTTATAAAGATCCAGCGACCGATTTTGGATGGGGCATCACGACACCGGGACATAACTTCTCTTTCATTAGTGAGAGTATCCCGCTACTAGCCCTTGCAGCCGCTCCATTCTCTCATCTGGGCAAGCATGCGCCTATGTTATGGACTGCCCAAGATAAGCTTCCAAACAGCGCCATGAAATACCTAATGCAGGTGGAGCCGAAATATAGCATATCCCCTGTCGAAGGGCCATATAATCATGCTTGGATTACAGGTGATATGTCTTCAATTAACCGCTTTGTACAAGGTCAGATCGATAGTGCACTTGAGATCACTTCAGCCTCAGGTAGCGGACATGATATGAGCAATATGGACAATAGGAGTGAGATGGATCATAAGTAAGTAAATTTAGGTCTATTAAATAACAATTAACTTTGAGCTGTTCCTTAACCAGATCTCTGGCTGAGGAACAGCTTTTTTAGTTGTAAAGAAGTGTACGGGAATTGGAATAAAAAGTGAAACATACGGGCAACTTACTTCCAGTCCGATCCAATTATTGCAGTTAGGTAGGAGGTAACGACTGTACCGGATCTTTCCTTTTGTATGTTTCGTCATTGCTATGTAAGGGGTGTGGAAGAAAAAATTCATGGGCTGGGCCTTCTTACTCGTCATGCTTCATTTCGCATCTGCTTGGTATGGATATGGGAAATCCCAACTACCTTACATTTTATATAAATATGTGAACATCTATCAGAATTTCACGAATGAAGCGATGGCACTTGCTATGATTACTGTATTTTGCGCATGTTTCATCGTATTGGTTCTATCACTTGACTCATCATGCGCCTATTCTTGTTCGATGCGCAGTACATTCGTGGAAATTCACCAGAGAAAGGATCATAAGCTAATGGTTGAGCATTTTATGATGATGATTGCACCCGAAATCGTGATTGCGGGTTCCGTACTCTTTTTATTTGTGTACGCTCTAAAGTATCGGGAGCCATAAGATTGAATTTGAGTAGTGGGTCTGCTAACGTATTACTAAATTGGGGTAATAGATTAATATACTTGCTCTATATATAGCTAAGGGAACACAGAAGGAAGGAGCCCTCTTCAATGCCGAAATCTAAATATCGTTACAACAATATCGATAATGTGAGTACCGACAAGACACTGAAGCAGTTCAGTCAGTGGCGCGAAGAGCGCCGTGGCAAAAATAAAGACTATTCCTACGTAGTACCACACGCGGATCCAGAACTTGATTATTTACGTAATAACCGAGAAGAGACGTCCATAACTTGGATTGGACATTCTACCTTTTTCATTCAATATCAAGGACTGAATATTGTGACGGATCCTGTATGGGCACCGCGCATGGGTTTTCAAAAGCGGTTGAGTTCTCCCGGGATTCCGATTGAACACATACCTCCTATTGATATCATTTTAATTTCGCATTCTCATTATGATCATATGCATATTTCTTCGATTCGAAAATTGTACCGGAGTGGGACAACGATTCTGGTCCCGGACGGACTGAAACGTAAAATGCAGCGTAAAGGATTCCATCATTGTCATGAGATGAAATGGTGGGAGGAGCAGACGATTAAAGGCATTAAATTTTCTTTCGTACCTACGCAGCACTGGACGCGCAGAACTCCATTTGATACCAATTCATCCCACTGGGGTGGATTTGTGCTTGAACCGGTGAAGCCGCAAGTTCCAGGTTCTGGCGAGCCAATTATTTATTTTGCAGGAGATAGCGGATATTTTGATGGATTCAAAGATATTGGGCAGCGATATAACATTGATGTGGCGCTGATGCCGATTGGAGCTTATGAACCCGAATGGTTCATGACTTCCCAGCACGTGAATCCAGAAGAAGCGATTCAGGCGTTCGTCGATGTTAAGGCGACGACAATGATTCCCATGCATTTCGGGACGTTTCGTTTAGCCGATGACACAGCCCGCGAAGCATTAGACCGCATGGAACTAGAGCGTCAAAAGCGAGAGATTCCAGAAGATGCTATTAAAGTGCTCCATTACGGTCAAACCTTAAGATATCCTATAGTGCATCCACTTTAATTGTCGTCAAGTCCTACTTAACCATTCAATTGCAATTTATGATATAATTATGAGTCAAGTACGCGATTAACGATAAAGGATGGTAATTATACATGATTAGCACTAGTGGTGTAACGCTCCGCTACGGAAAACGGGCACTTTTTGAAGATGTAAATATAAAGTTCACGCCTGGTAATTGTTATGGTCTAATCGGTGCCAACGGTGCTGGTAAATCTACTTTCCTCAAAATTTTGTCTGGTGAAATTGAGGCGAACATCGGTGATGTTCACATGACACCAGGCGAACGTATGGCTGTCCTCAAGCAGAATCATTATGAATATGATGATTTCCCAGTGCTTGAGACTGTTATTATGGGTCATACTCGTCTGTACAGCATTATGAAGGAGAAAGATGCTCTTTATGCCAAGGCCGATTTCTCTGAAGCGGATGGCCTTCGTGCTGGCGAACTCGAAGGAGATTTCGCTGAACTAGATGGATGGAATGCTGAATCGGATGCAGCATCCCTTTTGATTGGACTAGGAATTGAGAAAGATCTGCATGACAAGAACATGAGTGAGCTAGGCGGGAATGAGAAGGTGCGTGTTCTCTTGGCGCAAGCTCTATTCGGGAATCCGAATAACCTGCTACTCGATGAGCCTACCAACCATCTGGACATTGATTCCATTGGCTGGCTGGAGAACTTCTTGCTCGATTATGAAGGTACAGTCATCGTAGTATCCCATGACCGTCACTTCTTGAACAAAGTATGTACTCATATTGCTGATATCGACTTTGGTAAAATTCAGTTATATGTAGGTAACTATGATTTCTGGTATGAATCCAGTCAATTGGCGCTTCGCTTGAACCGGGATTCCAATAAGAAGAAAGAAGAGAAGATTAAAGAGCTGCAAGCCTTTATTCAACGTTTCTCTGCAAATGCCTCCAAATCCAAACAAGCGACTTCCCGGAAGAAGCAACTGGATAAGATTACACTGGACGACATTCGTCCATCGAACCGTAAATATCCATTCCTGCATTTCAAAGCAGAACGTGAAGCCGGGAAGCAACTACTTACGGTTGACAATGTATCGAAGACTTTGGAAGGCGAGACCGTCTTCAGTAATGTAAGCTTTGTGGTGAACAAAGGCGATAAGATCGCTTTTGTAGGTCCAGATAGTCTAGCTAAATCTACTTTGTATTCCGTACTTATGGGTGAGACAGAAGCGGATGCGGGAGAATACAACTGGGGTGTAACTACAACTCAAGCCTATTTCCCGAAAGATAACTCTGAATACTTTGATGGCGTAGACTTGAACCTTGTGGAATGGCTTCGTCAGTATTCCAACGATCAGGATGAGACGTTCCTTCGTGGTTTCTTAGGCCGGATGTTGTTTGCTGGTGAAGAAGCATTGAAAAAAGCGAGTGTTCTGTCGGGGGGCGAGAAAGTTCGTTGTATGTTAGCCAAAATGATGCTGAACGGTGCTAACGTTCTGATTCTTGACGAACCTACCAACCATTTGGACTTGGAATCGATCACAGCGCTCAATAATGGATTGATCGACTTTGATGGTACGATCCTCTTTGATTCTCATGACCATCAGTTCATTCAGACCATTGCGAACCGAATCATTGAAGTAACGCCGAACGGCGTGATTGATCGTCAAATGTCTTATGATGAATATTTGGAGAACGAAGATGTCCAAAAGCTTCGCAAAGAGTATTATCCAGCAGACATGCTAAAAGCATAAGTATATAAAGCAAAGGCAGCCTAAGTTACTTAGGCTGCCTTTTTGTGTGCCATTAGAAATGAAGATGGATCTTAGGATCCTCCGGTACGACGACGTTGGTTGTTAGGTTTTTTATGATTTTGGCTACGCAGTGCCTTAGTCGTGTGTGTGGCTTCGCCGCCTACTTTACCCGTTGCTTGGTTTTGTTTCTTTTGCTGCAGCTTGAGACGCATAGCTTCGGCTAGGTCGATTTTTTTAGGTTCTTGTTGTTCCGACATCTTTATCATTCTCCTTTTACGTAGAGGGGGTGCTAATCTTTATTCTATACGTTTTTAAATCCCCCTTCAACGGGAATAATGATTATAGAGTAAGTTTGCTTGGAAAAAGGAGGCCGATGATGGCTTGAATGCTTATGATGATATTAAAAAAGGCGAGCGGGGCGCATGGATCAGTATTGCAGCTTATCTCGTGTTATCGGCCATCAAGCTTGTTAGTGGCTATAGCTTTCATTCAAGCGCACTAATAGCAGATGGTTTCAATAATGTTACGGATATCATAGCATCCTCGGCTATTTTAGTCGGACTGAAAATCTCCAGAAAGCCACCAGATTCCGATCATGCTTATGGTCACTTTCGCGCAGAAACGGTAGCCGTGATGGTAGCTTCTTTTATTATGGCTACGGTGGGAATTCAGGTCTTGATTGAGGCGGTGCGAGGTCTCTATAAAGGGAAGCGGGTAGCCCCTGATCCGTTGTCAGCGGGTGTGGCGCTTTTTAGTGCCGCTGCAATGTTCGTCGTCTATATGTATAATCGCAAATTAGCTAAAAAAATTAATAATCAAGGTTTAATGGCCGCAGCAAAAGACAGCTTATCGGATACTTTTGTGAGCATTGGCGCGGCAATTGGAATTTTTGGTGCCCAATTCGGATTGCCTTGGCTAGATCGCGTTGCAGCAATTGGCGTAGGACTCCTCATCTGCAAGACAGCTTATGATATTTTTAAGGATACGACGCATCGTCTAACCGATGGTTTTGATGTACAGCAACTGAATGACATGCGAAGCTCCATTTCGCGTGTTGAGGGGGTAGAGGCAATCAAGGATGTCAAAGCTCGTGTACATGGAAGTCTTGTCTTAGTAGATGTGGTCATCGCCGTAGATCCAATGCTAAATGTCTCAGAAAGTCATGAAATTACGGATCGTATTGAAGAGAATATGGCGAATAGCCATAATATACTGCATGTCCACGTCCATGTGGAACCTGGTGAGCGAATTGAAAACAGAGACAGTCCTTTTTAACCCAAACAAATGAATCGGTAATTGTTACCACTGCATAAAGATTAAAAGGTATTCAGGGGCCTAAAAAGCCCGATAGAATACCTTATTTGCGTTTGACTAGTGATAAAGTCCCTGAAGTGATACATAGGACCTAAGTCTATGTTATGGAAAAAAGTTGTAGTCAAATGTGCAGATGGTCGCATAGTCCATGAACCCGGCTTTGATTATACTTAGGGGCAAGTCTTTTGAGTAAAGAAGGCAAAGTAGACGGTATCTCATCCATGAACTACACAATAGGAGGAACAGCATGAAGAAAAAATGGAGCCTAGCCCTCTTAAGTGCAGCCATGCTTCTATCTTTGGGTTGGACAGACGGAATTCCTGCTTCCACTGCTTCTGCAGCAGAATTTGCATCGGAACCATCAGGAACGATTCAGCACCGAGTATATTTAAGAGCTACGCCTTCATCCGATGGAGAAATTATTAGAATGCTTGAGAAGGGTGAAAAGATTAAGTTTGTAAGTCAAAAGGGTAGCAATTATTATCATGTACAAACTTCAGAAGGTACAGCCGGGTATATCCGTAGGTTGGACAAGTATGTAACAGTAACTTCAGAAAGCGCAGCAGACCGCATGAATAAGATAAATCTTGTGATAAACACAGGGTCCAAGTATTTAGGCACACCTTATGAGTTTGGATCAGACCGAGATACAACAAAGACCTTCGATTGTTCGGATTTCACGAGACAGATCTATAAAGAGGCAATAGGTATAACTCTTCCTGTAGACTCACGTCAGCAAGGAGCATGGGTGAAAGATCATAGTAAGGTGATTACAAAAATTAGTGATTTACGTCCGGGAGATCTAGTATTCTTCATGAATTACAAAGGCTCATCTGATCATGATTATCAAGGAATTAATCCATCCAAGGAAAGAATTACACACGTAGCGATATATATAGGAAATGGTCAGATTATGCACACATATTCGGCTATTTCAGGTGGAGTTCGCAAGGATAGCTTATCTGGTAATTGGAGTCGTCGATTCCTGTATGGGGGAAGTATAATTAACTGAGATGCTCAACGAGAAAAGATCGCCCTCCTATGGTATAGGGGAGCGATCTTTTCTCGTTGAGCCGCACTGGTAGTCAATGTTCTATGTATGAGGCCGCGGCTTAATTGGATGTAAGCAAGATGATGTTGTATATTATTTAGTGTACTCAGGTGCCCAAACCCAGCCTTTACCCAACCAAGTGTAGATTTCTACCCAGTTTCCAATAACTTGACCTGTAGGCTCAAGCTTTTGTGGATCTAAAGTAGACCATGCTTTACCATTAGGATCTTTGTAGAATGTAGTGATTTTTGTGATGTCCCATTTTTTTGGAGGATTGATGATCGTCAGATCCGACCAGATAACGGGTTTCATTGTAGTTGTTGTAGTCGTTGTAGTAGAAGGTGTAGTCGTTGTTGGTGTAGTTCCTGTTGTGGTAGTAGTTGTTGGTGTAGTCCCCGTAGTTGTAGTTGTAGTTGTTGTAGCGTCTGCGGACGCTGCTGTTGCGAATGCTGCGGATAGAGCTAGTGCTGCTGTGATGGATGCGATCTTTTTCATTTTTATTTCCTCCCTTGGGTATGTTTGGTATTGATTTATATATTCTAAATAACCAACCAAGCGACTTGAGAATCATTTATTTAAAAATAATTTTAAAAAACTAGGAATGATTGCACAGTTTACTAGAGAAAGAAGGCTGAAATTTTGCGAAAACGTTGGTTATGGTGGATTCCTATAGGACTCATACTTATTATCATTGCAGGAGCAGTATTTTATATTAGACCGGTACATACGCTAGACTTGAATGCATCTGAGATGAACTGGAAGCCCAAACTTCGGGAGATGTTAGAGACACGTACCCCCATTCTGCATCTTAATCAGGATGAAGTGAATCAATTAGCCAAGCAAAAACTGGCTACAGCTGTGAATGAGGGCACACTAAAACTTCCATTTACACTTACTGGAGCAAAGTTCATACAGCAGGGACATCGGATAAAGGCGGAAATTAATGGGAGATGGGGAATTATTCCCTTTGGAGCTACAGCCGTTTATGAAATAGATTATGAGGGAGGATTAATGGTTCTTACTCCTATAGAAGTAAAAGTTAAAGATCTCAATATTAAGCCATCAAATTTAGGTTTAAAAGTAGAGCGAGTATCCCCCGATAAAGAGTTACCGAGTGTAATTCAGATCAAAGATATACTCTTCCAAGATCAAGGAATAGAGATTCCTTTAACATTGAATTGGCTAGAGCTTCTGAACATTTTCTAAATTGAAAGCTTCTTCATCCAGTCTCTAGTTAGTCTCAGTCAATATCATTACTACGAAGGCTCAGAGTCTATTTAAAATTAATGTATAGAAGAAGAGTGTCAAGTCTGCGTTATCCGCTGTTATTAAACTAAATAACGTGTTCAACATAGCAAAAGGGTGCATTCCTAGTGGAATGCACCCTTTTGCTACCTCCTTAAGTGTTATAAAGGACGCTTTCTTCTAAATAAAGAAATAACGAAAAGAACAAGAAATAAGAAGAAAATAACTTTAGCGATCATAGCAACAGCAGCAAATACAAGATGGAAGAACCCGATAACACCTGCAATTAAGGCTATTATTAGAAAAATAAAGGACCATTTTAACATGATGACCCTCCTTTCTTCATACAAAATTAGGGAGGTATGTAAGTATAAAGTTACATTCGACTCATGAGAACGTAGTATGGGTCCTTTAACCAAGGGGGGCCTGCCACGAAACGCTAAGACGGAAGTCCCGATAGGAGAGTTAGTGAGCAGTTGTTTCGTCCCAAAAAGGATAGGGTAACTAAGGAATAACAAAGATTATTTTGAGATGAGAAAGAGAGGTCATTAAGTATGGATGGATTGATTTGGCAGTTGAGTGTGGCCGTGATTGCGTTGGCATTTGTAGCGCTGGTTGTGTTCTTAATTAAGACACTGAAAGCCGCTGAGAATTCCTTGGATAAAACATCACAGACTCTGCAAGAAGTACAGAAAACCATTGATGAATTAAGTTATGAAGTCAAACAGGTCGTTAGACATGCAAACGGAATTACGGAAGATGTTCAAGGTAAGATGAAGAAGATTGATCCCGTCCTAGAAACGGTTAAAAATGTAGGTGACATTCTAAATGAAGTGACCATTAGTGCTAAACAAGTTTCTTCTGCACTAATCGATCGGTTCAAGAAGTCTCCGGCTGAGATTCGTGGAGAATCAACTTTCTCTTCTGCCTCGGCAGCCAAAGCAGCTGTTCAATCCCCTTCTGAAAGAACGGTAGATTCATATGCAGCTGTATACAGTGACAAGAAGACAAAACAAAGCTGGGTAAAATGGGTAGATGTTGCTGCTGGAGTATGGCAAAGATATCGCGCTTAAAGTATAGCTTGAATGAGAGGTTCTAGAAAGGGTGAGCAGCATGTTCAGCACATTCGCGTTGTTATTAAGTATGATGAGTCCACTAACGGGACCGACCCATACCATCCCTCATCAAAATGTCATGGTTGCTTCGGTCCAATATCCTTGGACTGTAAAAGCTCAAACGTCTTCAGCGATTGCTTCAAGCGAGACTGAACTTAAGCCGATAGAATACTTCAATACATTAAATGATATTGCTCTAAGTGATCAACGTTCGGATGTAATCCGGATTAAAGGTGAACCTAATCATATTTCTACAGACTCTATAACAGGTTATACCGAATATCACTACAATGATACTATCGTAGGAATGTATGAAGATCATGTGTACTATGTACATGTTAACACTGAGGCGCAACAGATGAAGATTAATGATGAATGGATATCCCTGCAACCGAATGTGTTGAGACAAACTCTAGGAAACCCAGATTATAAGGCTGAAGATGGCGATGTATATATGAAAGAATCTGGTGCTATAAAGATCTATAAAGACGCTACTCAGAGCATTAAGGGCATAGATCTCTTTGATGACAGTAATTCATAATGAATTGGAATGAATGCCCTATGAACAACTGTTTCATACACAAGGATTTGTGGTTAAAAGTTCAATAGAAAGAAACGACAAGATGTGTCAAATCATATGAAATTAAGGAGCGTGACTGTAATGGCTGAAACAACAAAATCATACGCAAAAGTAGTGGAAAATGGAGTACATGCTGTTGAGACCGTAAAAGAATTAAGTGCAACAGGTTATGATAAAGACCATATCTTTGTACTTGCTCATGATCAAGACCGTACAGAACGCATTGTGGATACTGCGAATGCACAAGAAATTGGGATGAAAGAAGAAGGCATGTTTGATTCTATTGCTAACTTGTTCCGTTCCCGTGGAGATGAACTTCGCTCTAAGATTGTGTCTCTTGGATTCACGGAATCCGAAGCTGATTTTTATGAAAAAGAATTAGACTTGGGTAAAGTATTGGTTATTGCAAAACGCAGTGAATAATATTTTTAAATATAGCTAAATGAAGCTCATGCATAGATAAGGAATGGGGATTGTGCCCATTCCTTATCTATATTTTTGGATATTTCAGCATAAATCGCCATATTCCTCGTTTTTTACTTGATTACACCCCGTTAATAAATGATATAGTTAAAAAGATCGGCATAGTCGATAGGAAGGCATATTTGGGATTTCGCCGACTTTCATGAGTCATGAAGGAGAGAATTATGAAAATTTTAATTGTAGACGACAATCCAACAAACATCATTATTATTCGCGAAATATTGAAAAAAGAAAATTACCGGAAGACAATCGCTGTTTCTTCAGCTGCTGAGATGTTCGAGCATTTGTCTTTGGATCATGGTGCAGGGGCCGTTACGGGACCTACCGATATAGATTTGATACTGCTGGATATGATGATGCCTGAAATGGATGGCATTGAAGCTTGCCAGATTATTCAGAAATATGAAGAACTTCGAGATATTCCAATTATTATGGTTACTGCTGTTGGAGATTCTAAGAAACTAGCGGAAGCTCTAGATGCAGGGGCAGTGGATTATGTTACGAAGCCAATTAACAAGGTTGAACTGATGGCGCGAATCCGGCTTGCCCTTCGCCTGAAACAAGAGAAAGATTGGCATAAGGAGCGAGATCAAAGATTATCAGAAGAATTAAAGCTTGCTGCTCTAGTTCAAAATGCTGTCTTAAGCCCGCCGATAAGTGATGAGAAGTTTGAAGTAAATGCGCTATACAAACCTTCTTATGAACTTGCAGGTGATTTATATTCTTGGTATCCCCTAGGCAATGGAAAGTATGGGGTCATTCTGTTGGATATGATGGGCCATGGTATTTCTTCTTCATTAGTCTGTATGTTTGTAGCTTCCGTCTTGAAGGATGCAGTTACAACTTTTGTGGAGCCCGAACAAGTAGTACAAGAACTTAATCGTAGATTTAGCCAGCTTCATATAGATAGTCAATTGGTTCAGTACTATTTTACTGCAATCTATCTTGTAGTAGATACGAATTTGAAGCGTATTGATTATGTAAATGCAGGCCATCCGCCAGGTCTTTTATATATGAATGATGGAACAGTCACGCAACTGGATACAACATGTGCGCCTGTAGGCTTATTTGATACTATTGAGGCAGATTCTCGAACGCTTTACTATGAAGGGGATGGCCATCTGGTTCTATACACGGATGGGCTTCTTGAGAATTTGGAAGGGGATCAAGACAGACAGATTGATTATCTGAAAGTGCATCTGAAGGATCAGCATCTTCTGGACATCGATGCGATGCAGCAGATGTTCTTTGATGACACAATTCCACAAGAGCGGGACGATGATAAATGTCTAGTCTGGATATCATTAAAAGAAGGAGATTTATAGATGAAAATCAGAACTAAACTTCTGATCGGCTTTGGTTCGCTTATGCTTATTTTGCTTGTGTTAACCTTTATAAGTTATGACCGAATGGACTTTCTTAAGAAACAAGTAGATCAGGTATACGAACAACGATATGTGAAAGTACGGAATTCTAGTGATATGCGCGGGCAGGTCAACGAAATGACTAAGGAAATGGCCAATGCCCTTTTAAATACAGATATTGCTGTGAATGATGTCAAAGCTGATTTGAATAGTGCGAGAGATAAAGCCGATAAGAATTTGAACTCCTTGCTAAAAAGTCAATCGACTTCTGACGAGAAGCTTACGCTGAACAATGTTCAAAAAGTATGGGATAAATATAAAATTTATGTGGATACTCAGATCTCGTTGCTTGAGCAAGGAGATCGTGCAAAGTCCATGGCTTATCGGAAGTCAACCGGAATTGAGATCCAGAATGAAATTATAGAATCTTTGAATTCTTTACTCGATTATCAGGACCTAGAGATTGAGCAAGAGGTAAAGGATGCGGATGTGGCTTATCAGAACTCCGTTAGAATCACAGTCCTAGTCATGGCCTTAGGTTTATTGCTAGCGCTAGGCGTGATGTTATGGCTTCTTCCAAGTATTAATCGTGGACTGAACACCGTCAATCTGATGATGAATAGCTTTGGCAAAGGGAAATTAAAAGCGATTCGTAGGATTAAAGTAACGACGGATGACGAGATTGGAGAAGTAGCTCGTGTGTTCCAATCCATGTCAGAAGATCTGGAACAAAAACAGGAAATGGAACAGAAATATACCCAAGCTCAACAAGATAGTACGTGGGTCAATGCGAATTTAGCGAGAATTACGGAATTGTTCCGTGGAGCTAATTCATTGAAGCAGGTCTGTCAATTGTTCATTAATGAATTCACACCGGTATTAGGTGGACGTTATGGTGCGATCTATATTCGTGAAGCAGAGAAGAATCCCAACGAAATTCGTCTAACAGGAGCTTATGCCATGGATGAAGCGAATAGGCCGCATTCCATCTTCAGAATGGGTGAAGGGTTAGTTGGGCAAGTGGCTGCGGATCAAACTGCACTGAATTTAAAAGAAGTTCCAGAAAATTACTTATCGGTTCGTTCGGGACTAGGGGAATCTAAGCCTGCTGATGTGATGATCTATCCGATCGTTTTTGAAGAAGAAGCCATTGGTGTCGTCGAAATAGCAGCCTTCCATCCGTTCACACCGATTCAAATGCAGTTATTGCAAGAACTTACTGGAAGTCTAGGTGTTATTCTTACAAGTATCATGGGCAGAATTCGAGTGGAAGAGCTGCTGAGAGAATCCCAAGCACAAGGTGAAGAACTTCAAGCTCAATCGGAAGAACTTCAGACGCAACAGGAAGAATTACGTCGATCTAATGAGAACTTAGAAGAGCAGACCATCGCGCTCAAACGTTCTGAAGAATTGTTGCAAAGACAACAAGAAGAACTGGAACATTTCAATACGGAATTAATAGCGAAGACGCATGCTTTGCAAGAACAGGTCCAAGAAGTGGAAGAGAAGAATGATGAGATTCAGAAAACAAAGACGCGTCTGGAAGAACAAGCTAGACAACTTGAACTCACAAGCAAATATAAGTCTGAATTCCTGGCGAATATGTCGCATGAATTACGTACACCTCTGAACAGTCTGCTCATTCTGTCCCAGTTGTTATCAGAGAACAAAGAGAACAACCTTTCCACTAAACAAAAAGAATACGCACAAACCATCTATATGTCAGGTGCTGATTTACTTAAGATGATCGATGAAATTCTAGATTTATCTAAAGTTGATGCAGGTAAGATGGAGATCAACCGCGAGGAACTTCATATGGATGAACTGAGAAAGTTTGTGTTGCAAAACTTCCAGGAAGTAGCTCATAAGAAAAATTTGGTTTTAGGTGTTGAAGTCGATTCAGATGTACCGGAAATCATGGTTACGGATGGGCACCGAGTCAAACAGATTCTAAGAAATTTGTTATCCAACGCTTTCAAATTCACAAGTCAGGGTCAAGTCACCTTTGAGGTATCAAGAGCCCATGCAGATGATTTGCCTTATGCTCTGGATGCCACTCGCTCTTATCTGGCACTAGCTGTGCGGGATACAGGAATAGGTATATCCAAAGATAAAACAGATCTAATTTTCGAAGCCTTCCAGCAAGCGGATGGAACAACAAGTCGTAAATATGGCGGAACGGGTTTAGGACTGTCGATTAGCCGCGGATTAGCTAATCTTCTTGGTGGAGCAATTCATCTTACAACGACTGAGGGAGAAGGAAGCAAGTTCACTCTTTATTTGCCTGAGAGCTCTTTGGTCATGAACAAAGTGAATAAAATGGAACGTGAATCATTATTAACTGCTGATCCCGTCTTCCGTGAACGCACAAAGACGCAGATTGCCGCTACTTCATCAAGAACTATTATTCCAATGATTGAAGATGATCGTGCAGATATCCAGTCCCAAGATAAAGTATTGTTAATTGTGGAAGATGACATTCATTTTGCTCGAATTCTTATTGATATGGCTAGAGGGTATGGATTTAAGACATTAACGTCAGCCCAAGGTGATGAGGGTCTAAAAATGGCAAAGTCTTATCTCCCTGATGCTATTATTCTAGACATTCAGCTACCAGTCATGGATGGGTGGTCTATATTGGCAGAATTAAAAGGAAATCCAGATACTCGCCACATTCCTGTTCATGTCATTTCAGTAGTGGACGATGTCAAACAGGGGATGATGATGGGAGCAATTGCCTATCTGCAGAAGCCTTCCTCTAGAGAAGGATTGGAACAAGCTTTTAACCATATTGAGTCTTATATTGAGAAAAGTCTCAAGCATCTCCTTATTGTAGAAGATGATGAGATTCAGCGGAAAGCTATTATAGAACTCGTCGGACATGACGATGTTATGATTACTGCTGTATCTACAGGGCAAGAAGCAATCCATGAACTTGCAAAACAACATTTTGATTGTATGGTGCTTGATTTAATGTTGACGGATATGACTGGTTTTACCTTACTTGACCAAATTCGGGATGATGAGAACCTTCGTGATTTACCGATTATTATATATACAGGTAAAGAACTGAATAATAAGGAAGAGACTCAACTTCGTAAATATGCGGAATCGATTATCATTAAGGACGTTAAATCTCCTGAACGATTACTCGACGAAACGACGCTGTTCCTGCACCGGGTGGAGGCTGACCTGCCTGAAGAGAAACGTAGTATTCTGCGCAAGCTACACAACAAAGAAGAACTTTTCGAAGGTAAGAAAATTTTACTTGTAGATGATGATGTGAGAAATGTTTTTGCTCTTTCTAGCGTTCTTGAAGGGTACCGGATGAATGTTGTCTTTGCAGAGAATGGACGCGAAGCGATTGATACACTGGTAGAGCATGGGGATTTTGATCTTATTTTGATGGATATGATGATGCCTGAGATGGATGGATATGAGGCGATGACTCTAATTCGTCAAATGCCAGAGTATGAAAAATTACCGATTATTGCACTGACAGCGAAAGCAATGAAAGACGATCGATTTAAGTGTATTGAAGCAGGGGCTTCTGATTATATGAAGAAACCTATACAAACGGATCAACTTTTATCATTAATGCGTGTTTGGTTGTATTCGTAACGGTGCTTTCTGGGTAAAGGTATATTGAAAGCAGATCAACGTAGAAGGGGTTTAGTGCATGACTTCAGGCGATTTTTATGATTTTGATGTTCAATCCCCTCAAGATGCGGGTGAGAACGAACGGGAGACAATTGAAATAGAGCTATTATTGGAAGGAATACATCGATTATATGGGCATGACTTCCGTAATTATGCTCTACCTTCCTTGAAGAGAAGGATCTGGCATTCCGTTCATGGAGAGAACCTGAAAAGCATTTCCGGTTTACAAGAAAAAGTGCTGCATGATCGTGCTTATTTTGACAGACTAGTCCATAATTTATCTATACCTGTAACTGAAATGTTCCGTGATCCCGAGATGTTCCGTACGTTCCGGGAGAAGGTCATTCCTATTTTACGGACGTATCCATATATTCGAATATGGCATGCAGGATGCTCAACAGGCGAAGAAGTCTATTCCATGGCGATTTTGCTGCATGAAGAGGGACTTTATGATAAAGCGAGAATATATGCTACAGATATGAACGACCGTTCCCTAGCCCAAGCGAAGGAAGGCATCTACAATATACAGAAAATGAAATTGTATACGAAAAATTATTTGGAGGCGGGCGGCAAAAGATCCTTCTCTGAATATTATACAGCTAAGTATAATTCTGTAATTTTTCATCCTTTTCTTCGTAAGAATATGATTTTTGCTGAACATAATCTGGCAACAGATCGTTCCTTTAATGAGTTCAACGTGATATTATGCCGTAATGTAATGATTTATTTTAACGATACTCTCCGTAACGGAGTTCATAAATTGTTCCACGAAAGTTTGAGTAATTTTGGGGTGCTCGTTCTAGGTTCTAAAGAATCCATCAGTTTTACGGACTATTCGGATTGTTATGAACCGCTGGATCGCGTCGAGAAGATGTACCGCAAGATTAAATAACAAGATTAAATAAGATGACACACATTGAGGGGGGATTCTATGGGGTATCATGAACCAATTCATATATTGCTGGTAGATGACCGCCCCGAGAATCTTATGGCTCTTGAGGCCGTATTGGATAGTGAACATTACAGTCTTGTTAAGGCCACCTCGGGGGAAGAGGCTCTTAGACATTTGCTTAAAGGAGAATTTGCAGTCATTGTTCTCGATGTGCAGATGCCAGGAATGGATGGTATTGAGACCGCAAAGTTAATTAAAGCAAGAGATAAGACGAAGGACATTCCAATTATCTTCATCTCTGCTAACGATAAGGAAGCCGATCAGTTATTTGCTGGATATTCAGCTGGAGCCATCGATTATATGGTAAAGCCATTTATCCCACAAATTTTAAGATCTAAAATTGAAGGTTTTGTAAGTATGTATCTTACGAATAAGAAGCTTAAAACTCAATCCATGTTACTGCATCAGAAGACGCAAGAACTGGAAAAAATAAATGAAGAATTAGTAAAAGCTAAAGAGGAAGCCGAAATTGCTGCTAAAGCGAAAACGGATTTTCTGGCGATGATGAGTCATGAGATTCGTACCCCGATGAATGGGGTTATTGGAATGGTAGATCTTCTAATGGAAACCGAACTTGAAGGCGAACAACAAGAGTATGCAGAAATTATACGTAAAAGTTCGGATGCTTTAGTGTCAGTTATTAATGATATTTTGGATTTCACAAAATTAGAATCCGGTAAAATGGAATTGGATGAAACGCCATTTGAATTAATTCATGGTGTGAAGGAAGTATTTGATCTTTTCACTGTAGAAGCCAATCGTAAAAATCTTGAATTAGTGTATTTTATCGATGAGCAAATACCTGCTGTGGTGCAAGGAGATATGGCCAGACTTCGTCAAGTATTGATTAATCTCATTGCTAATTCTATGAAATTTACTGAGCAGGGTGGTATTTATTTGGTGGTCTCTGCCAAAGAGCATGCACATCAACGTATGATGCTTGAATTCACAGTGCGTGATACAGGTATTGGTATTGATCCTAACAAGGCCGAAAAGCTCTTTAAACCCTTTTCACAACTCGATTCATCTATGGCAAGGAAATATGGAGGAACGGGGCTGGGACTTGCAATCTGCAAGAACTTAGTGTCGATGATGGGTGGAGATATCCAAGTTGATCCTGTTGAGGAAGAAGGCCCAGGAACGGCATTTACTTTCACCATTAAAGTAGGGAAGAGTGAAGAAGATCTACAGCATGAACTGCAAAGAATAACGAGAGATAGAATAAATTCTATGCCAAAGGAAAACACTAAGCGTGTTCTTGTTGTAGATGATCACCCTATTAACCAAAAGTTAATGGTTAGTATGCTGCGGAAGTTAGGTTTAGCAGCAGATGTGGCTGGAGATGGTCTGCAGGCGATTGAAATGGCTAGATCTTCTTATCTTTATGATTATATCTTTATGGATATTCAAATGCCTGAAATGGATGGACTTGAAGCTACACGGAGAATTTGTTCAGAGCGTGAACAACAGAATCAAAGGCCCATTATTTTTGCAATGACAGCTAATGTGATGGATGGTATTCAAGGACGTTGCAAAGAAGCAGGGATGACAGATTACGTCAGCAAACCCGTGAAACTGGATCACATCAAAAACATGATTAACAAATACTCCGATTCTTTGGTATCGGACTCCAATGCAACAGGGTAAAATTAAAAAGAAATTTATTACCAGCCTGTCCTTGTGTTTCAAAGGATGGGTTAAAGGTTTATTTATTAGAGAATAAGCTGTAAGATATAGAAAAACATAATTCAGGAGAGATTGTCTATGAATACTAATAAAAACGAGAAGTTTAATGCAGAAACGCAAGTGGAAGATGGTACTTGCACCGTATATTTGACGGGTGAACTGGATTTGTCCGTAGCTCCTGATTTTAGACAGGTTATGGAGCCATTAGTTGGGGATAGTAACTTAGATCTTGTAATCAATCTTAAAGATCTGAAATACATCGACAGTACGGGTATTGGTATTTTATTATCTATCCTTAAAGCAAGACATGGTATGAGTGCACAGTTCTTTGTTCGTGAAGTACCGCCGCAAATTCAAAAATTGTTTGATATGACGGGTATTGCTAAATTTTTTGCTCCAAAAGAGAATTCCCAATAGGAAAGGACAGAACGTATAATGGTAGACGAAGTACAAAAAGTTTCTTTACACTTACCCGCAACGGCCGAATATGTCGATATAGTTAGATTGAATTTGTATGGAATTGCTTCTAAGATGGGCTTCTCTTATGAGGACATTGAAGATATGAAAGTAGCAGTATCCGAAGCATGCAATAATTCTGTACTTTATGCGTACAAGCAAGAAGAAGGTAAAGTCGAAGTTATTTTTGAAGTTAAGCCGGACGAATTGTCCATAACGGTGAAGGACGAAGGGGAAAGCTTTGATTCGTGGAATAAGTCAGGCGGCGATCGTGTGACGCTTCACGATAAAGAATTGGATGAGGCTCAAATCGGTGGTTTAGGTTTCTACTTAATGCAGGCGCTTATGGATGATGTGAGCGTTGTGAGCGAAGCAGGGAAAGGAACAAAGGTTGTTCTGATTCGTAAACTTGCTCGCAGCGAGGAGACCGTATGACCGATAAACTGACTCCCCCCGAGTCTATGAACGAAGCCACCGGCTTAATTTGGGAATATCAACAAACGAAAGATAACGACATCGCCACCGTGCTCATCAAGAAATATGAGCCGATGGTCAAAATGGCAGCAGGTAAAATTGCCAGAAACCGCCCAGATTTGTATGAAGACTTATATCAGGTAGGACAAATGGCCTTAATTCGTCTTCTGCAGCAATATGATATCTCATTAGGAATTCCATTTGAACCCTATGCGATGAAGAGTATGATTGGGCATATGAAGAATTTTCTTCGTGATAAGTCATGGTACATTCAAGTACCTCGTCGGATAAAAGAAAAAGGCGCTTTAGTTCAACAAGCTATCGATGAACTTACCGTTCGCTTTGAACGTTCGCCAGATGTAAAAGAGATTGCAGCTTTCCTTGATCTTTCTGTAGAAGAAACGATTGAAGTATTGGCTGGTCGTGAATGCTATCATTATGTATCTCTGGATTCTCCATTGTCTCAAGATGAAAGCACAGCGACTCTAGGTGAACTCATAAGTTCGGATGCAAATGATTATGATACGGTTGAGAAAAGAATGGATCTTCAGCAAGCGCTAAGCCAACTCAAAGAACAGGAACAAAATGTTCTATTGCTGGCTTTCCAAGATGGGCAATCTCAACGAGCCATTGCTCAAAAATTGGGTGTATCTCAAATGAGCGTATCGCGTATTCAAAAACGTGCGACGGAAAAATTAAAACAAATTATGTCCAATGCTAATTCATAATTGCTCTGAATTAACAAATTAAAAGACACGCCATTCCTCAAGGGATGTAGCGTGTCTTTTTTAAAGAAGAGGAGATATAAGGAATGATGATGGAGCAGATTGAAGATGATATTAAGCATGTTCCGGAAATGCATAAAGAATGGAACGCGGATGCAGGCTGGGCATGGCACGATCTAAATGTGGAGAATTGGGACAATTCAGATGTGGAGGAATTAAGAGAGAAGTATCCTTTAACAGAAGAATGGTTGAAGGAAATTCCTGCCGTGGAGACTAGTTACTTATCGGTACGTATTCCTACCGAAGAGAATCCAATTATTTTTGGAACACTCATGTATTCAGTAAAACAAGAAATTGATACCGCGGCTTCGTGTAATAAATTTCACTTTTTTATTAGTAATGACGTATTCGTTACTATTAATTTGGATGACAATACCCGCGAGTTAATGACAACGCCAGAGCGTTTGGCGATATTAAGTGCATGCACACACCCAAGTGATGCCCTGTTCATATTATCTAGAACTGTATTACACTACTTTCACGCGGGTATGGATCATTTTGAAGGTAATCTGCGTAGAGTAGAAGAGACGATGAAGCGGCGAAACAAAAAGAATATTATGGACTGGATTCTGACGTCCCGTTTTGAACTCTTGTTCTGGCATAACTTATTTATGTCGTTTCAAGAACTGCTTACGGCATCCCGGGAAGCCTATCTAGATCGAATTAATAACAGTGTGTATTTCCAGCGCTATACGTATAGAGTAGAACGGATGGAACAGTTATTTCAGCATTATGAGAAAGAAATTGATACATTGATCTCAATCGATGATGCGATCTCTGCTTTCCGAGGAAATGAAATTACAAAAACGTTGACATTGTTAGCTTCTTTGTTCACTCCAGCTACTGTGGTCGGAGCAATATGGGGTATGAATACGGATTTCTTACCTTGGGTGAAGGATGGGGTATGGGGGTTTGTGATCGTCATGGCTCTGATATTTGCAGGTACATTCACTTTGTGGTGGTTCTTAAGAGCGAAGGGATGGACAGGGGACTTGCTGGAAGTTGAAAATGAAAAAAGCAACTTATGAGGTAAACCTTGAACAATAAAAGCCTGAGCGTAGAGCCCAGGCTTTTTCTATATGAATTTTATTGTTCTGGATCGTTTTTCAATCCTTTTTCTTCAACCTCAGTCGTTGTATCCATATTTTCCATTTCTTTACCTAAGCGTTTCAAATCGTCCATATCATTTACCATAGAGCCATTCTCTGCTTCATTGATGTCTTTGCTCTTCGGAAGATTTCCTTCTTTAGCTTCCTTAATTTGATCGCGGGTATATTCTTCTTGTTCATCTTTTGGATTCGTTGGACTCATGAGGATAATCCCCTTTCAGAAGATGGCTTTATTTTTTGTAAGCATTCATGTAACTTTGCAGATTAGCTAGAAACTCCCCAATCAGCGGCATGGAGACGAAGAAACTCGTAATCCATCCCAGCAGGACGAGCACTAAGGCTGTACCGACGGTTAGTCCTAATCCACGAGCCATGCCAGCCGTGAAATTAGAGATAATCCGTTTCTTAGGATTCGTATAATTCTCTATAATATCCTTGAAATCGGATCGTTCGAGTGCGTCAGCAATGTCATCCAATCGTGTATTCAGTTTCTTTACTTCATGTCTAAGTTCAAAAGGATGATCCTTAGTGTCGTATTGTTTCAGTTCTCCCATGCCGCATGACTTCCTTTCAATAGAAAAATGGGGAAAATAAATAGCCAGCAAAGAAGAAGCTGGCTATTCAAACGTTACTATTCATCAAGAATTAATAAGATGAACGAGTTTTGTTTGTTACTTCACGAGCTGTCTCTTGGGATGTTTTTTGAACATCTTTAGCTACGTCAGCAGAAGTATTTTTAGCTTCATTCGCAACGGTCTCAGCTGTATCACGAGCGTCATCTGACACATTACTTGCTGCTTGTTTTACTTCATCAGCTACCATTCCTGAAGCGGATTTAACGCTGGAGAGCAATGTGCTTGTACTTGCGCCAACAGTTTTAGCCATATCAGTAGTTTTAGTACCTACGTTTTTAGCAAGTTCAGTTGTTTTGTCGCTTACTACGGAAGCCACATCTTTAGATTTGTCGTAAACCGTGCCCCATTTATCGGAAAGATCACTGCGCATGTCACGGCCTGTCTTAGGAGCATATAAAAGAGCTGCTGCTGCACCTAACAAACCACCAATTAGAAGGCCTTTTGTAAATGTTGAACCACTTTGTACTGGGTATTCTGTCTCTGCTTTATTCATAATGAGTCACTCCTTAGTTTTAGTTGTGCATTTCGTTTGCTTGCTGCTTACTTTGTATTTAAACTAGAGGATACCCACTGAAACAGTACATCAAATTTAGACTGGAAAGGATAAGTTCCTGTTCGGTTTATGTTTCGTATACTATACTATTAGAGTTGAGCATCATTATGTAGGAAAGAATAGTCCTCTTAAAGGGGAGTTTTGATTTGGAAGGGGAAGAGCGTATGTTAGAACAACTAGAGAATCAAGTAGCACCTGAAATGATGATTAAAGAATATCGGGGCAACTGGATGGAAAATGCCCATTATGGACATATAAGTATCGTAAATGAATATGGAGAGGTCGTGTACGCTTTAGGCGATCCACATTATCGAGCGTTTACTCGATCCTCCGCTAAGCCCCTTCAAGCCATCCCAGGTATTCGGGCAGGAATTCACGAGCATTATGGATTATCTACTAAAGAGGTGGCCGTGATGACTGCCTCGCATCGATCGGAAGAAGTACACGTGCAGACCCTTGAACATTTAAGTGAAAAAGTTGAAATTGGAGAGCATTGTCTCGTATGTGCACCAAGTCTTCCGTTAGATGAAGGATCTAAAGAAGATTGGTTACGTGCAGGGGGAGGACGGAGACGACTCTACCACAACTGCTCAGGGAAGCATCTCGGCGTTCTTGCTTACAGTAAAATGATGGGATATTCACTTCAAGGATATGATCAGCCAGATCACCCAGCCCAGCAGGAAATTATAGAGACCTTTGCGACCATGACCGGGATGAGTACAGACGATCTCATACAAGGTACAGATGGATGTGGATTCCCTGTATTTGCGTTGCCCCTTTCAAACTTGGCGTATGGTTATGTGAAGCTCGCATGTCCTGATTTAATTCAAGATGAGGCTACACGCGTGGCCGTAGAGACCATTACTTCGGCAATGAATACCTATCCTATATTAGTAGGAGGAAGCGATCGAGTAGATTCGTTGCTGCTCAAAGATCAAAATATCATCGCGAAGGGTGGATTTAAGGGCGTATATTGTTTTAGTCTCAAGAAAGAGCGTCTAGGTATAGCCTTCAAAATCTTGGACGGTTCTGAAGAAGAATGGGGTTGGGTGGTACAAAGTATACTAGAACAAATCGGATACGATGTATCAGATACCATTCATCATTTAAAAGAAAATTTCAGTAAAAAAATTACGAATGATGTTGGAACACAGGTGGGATATGCAGAGGGCGTTTTCCATTTAAAATCCAGCCTTAGCTAGCTAAATAGCTTAAAAAAACCACCCTCCATAGTTGATTGAGGCTCTAATCATGCGGGTAAGAGATAGACAAGAAAAGAAACGGCATGAACATAAACAAAGTTTCTGAAGACTATGGAGGTAGATACCAATGATTAAAGTGATAACTTCGGATGAGCGCCATACTTCAGATCGTGGTTGGATACACAGTGAATTCAGTTTCTCTTTTTCAGACTATGAGGATCCCAGCAATGCTCACTTCGGTTGCCTGCTGGCACATAATGAGAATATCTTAAAGCCGAAGCAAGGATTCAAAAAACATCCTCATCATGATTTGGAAATTGTAAGCTATGTGGTATCTGGTACATTGAACCATACCGATGATCTGGGCAATACGCAAGAGTTGAAGGCAGGTACTGTGCAAGTAATGAGCGCAGGTACTGGAGTAGTGCATGAAGAGAATAATCCTTCGAGTGAAGAAGAAGTTCGGTTCATTCAAATGTGGTTTTTACCCGACAAACCGAGCGAACTTCCATATTGGCAAAGTCGATCTTTTGAAAAGCAAGATCATCTGAATGCTCTCCTACCTATTGTATCTGGACGCGGAGAAGAGAGTACGTTGCCGATTAATCAGGAATTAACGGTGTATCTTTCCACATTAGAAACAGGGAACGAAGTGTCTTTACCACACCGCGAAAATCGTAGAAGTCATGTGTTTATTATTAGTGGGCATATAGAAATCACATGTGGAGACGAGAAACTGACCTTAAATCCTGGGGATGCTACTCGAATTAAAAAGAGTTGCGATTTACTCATACGAGGAATAGGTAGTGAATGTCCTGCGGAGTTTATTTTAATTGATATGCCTTAATGTAATCCAACATACAAAAAGAGTCCTCTTCCTGTACAAAGGATAAGTAGGACTCTTTTTTGTATCCATACGGTCAAAAAAAATTAAGATCTTAGACTACCTAGTTCAGAGGCTAAAGCTTCTACTTCCGATATGCTTAGGCGCTCTTTGTTAATCACAATATCGTAGACTTCGTGGATATCGTCGTAACGATCTACCGAAAACGCGGAAGCTTGCATGGCTGCTCCTGTGGCCATTCTAAGCTTGTTTTTGATGGCTTCAATCATATATTCAATGTTTTCTTGCGTCTTTTGAGTTAAATCCATGGTTAGTCCCCTTCTTTCTTAGAACATTCTTTAGGTATTGTATCATGTGAGTGAGAGAGGATCATCTTTTTTTGCGGCGCGGTTTGTGATTCGGTACAATATAGAGAAAGCAGTATTCTTTTGAAGGAGCAGAGCAATGCATGAAATCCAGTAGACAGCGAACACATTCCTCTGATCGAGTTGGAGCTAGAATAACAGATCATGAGGGACTTGAACAATTTTTCAGTGGGATAGCAAGCGCCTATTTTCGCTCAGAAATCTTATTCTTATGTATTGGAACGGATAAGTCGACGGGGGATGCCTGGGCGCCTTGGGTAGGAAGCAGACTAACCGAATTAAGTGATTTCGAAGTGATAGGAACATTAGAACATCCATGTGATGCCGACAATCTGCAAGCCTATATGGAAGACATTCATTCGGAGAAAAAACTTATTGTTTTGGATGCTGCTCTAGGTAAGGTAGACACGGTAGGTATGTATTCTGTAGCCGAAGGGCCCCTAGTACCAGGGCAGTCAGTAGGTGGGAAATTCAAGCCAATAGGTCACTATAGTATAGCTGGAATTGTAAATGTATTTGGACCTCGACCGTATTCTACGCTGCAAATGACATCACTATATAAAGTTAAGGGGATGGTTGAAGAAGTAGTCCATGCCATTAGTCAGGCATTTAAATTATAGACTTTAAGTTTCAGAAGGTGCAGTTTAGCTTAATAATAGGAATATTGATTAACCCATACATACGAGCGAAAGAAGGAATATACAATGGAAAAGGCTACAGTGAATGGATCAACCATTGCTTACGATGATCGTGGCGAAGGTGAAGTTGTCGTATTAGTCCACGGCTTCTGTGGAAGTTCAAGCTATTTTGATAAAATTGTACCTCTTCTATCTAAACAATATCGAGTCATTACTCCAGATCTTCGAGGACATGGTTCATCCGATGCACCTCTTGGGGCATATACGATCGAGCAATTAGCGGATGATGTGACAGGTCTGATGGAATCCATCGGGGTGGAGAAGTATACCTTACTAGGCCATTCCTTGGGTGGGTATGTGACCCTTTCTGTAGCGCAGCGTTATGCTTCCAGTTTGAATGGGTTTGGACTTCTACACTCTACGGCCTATCCAGATAGTGAAGAAGCTAAAGAAAAACGCTTGAAAGCGGTATCCACCATTCAGTCTGAAGGAATTACTACATTTATTGAGAATTTGGTGCCAGCGCTATTCGCTCCGGATCATGTTGAACAGCTAACAGAAGATGTGATTCGCGTAAAAGAAATTGGATATAAAACTCCACCACAGGGTGCTTCCGGCGCGGCAATGGCAATGCGTGAACGTCCAGATCGTAGAGATGTTTTGTCATCAAGTACGTTGCCTATCCTGCTCGTGGCTGGGGAAAAGGATGGCGTAATTCCTGCAGAAAAAACGTTCACTACAGAAGGACCTAAAGTAACTCAAGAAACGATTGCTGGAGTAGGCCATATGAGTATGTATGAAGCTCCTGAGCAATTGGCAAATATAATATTAGAATTCTTAGGCAAGATTCATTCTACACAAGCTTAAGCACAATTTTTACTGAAAAATAAAATAAAGCGGTCCATTTATAACTACAACATCAACCGGAGATTCCTATGGAATCTCCGGTTTTTCTGTTCATTCTTGTGAAGTCATGAAGTCATGCAGTGGAAAAGCCGTCTTAAATGGGGTAGGATCTTGGTATATCTTATAGTTCGGAGCGAAAGACGTCGTATCGGAGGTCAGGACTTTGTCCTAAGAGAGGCGGTAGGAAATTCATGTTGAGAAGAGATTATCTCCTTAGAATGATTGAAGAAATGACAGAATCTATTGGAGTAGCTTTGGGACTCAGACAAGAAAAGAAGCGGATTGAGGCGCTTTGGGAATTGGATGAACAATATAAAAAGCATTTTAGACTAGATGCTCAAATGATGCATGCTCTATCCGTTAAGGATCTCATAGAATTGTTCCGATTTGCCGGTGAAATACAGACGGATAAGCTTCAAAGTGCAGCAAGATTAATGATGGAAGAAAGTAAGATTTACTTGGATGATGGTAAGACTCGTGAAGGCGTGCTGCGCGCGATCAAAGCACTGCATTTATTTCTTTTTGCTTATGTACATGGAGCTGATTCCGAGCTGTGGCACTTACATGATTGTGTAGCCGAACTAAAGCGTATGTTAGAAGACTATACCCTCCCTGTAGAGACGCAGAAGCTTATCCTGATGTATGAAGAAAAAAGAGGACAATACGATCAGTCTGAGAATGCCTTGTATCGATTGCTTGAACAGCAGGCTATTTCACCGCTTGAAGTTTTGCAGTATTATGAGCGCTGGCTGACAGTGAGTTCGGAGGTTCTTGAACAAGGCGGATTGCCTTTGCATGAGGTGAGGGAAGGCATCGAACGGATGAAGGCAAGAAGGGATAAAATAGGATGAGGACAGCTCGGATGGAGGGATGATTACGATGGAGTTATATATAGTAGATGCGTTTACGGATCTTCCATTCAAGGGGAATCCAGCTGCGGTATGCATGGCGGACCAGGAATTAGATACGAAACGGATGCAGGAGATTGCGATGGAGATGAATCTTTCGGAGACCGCATTTCTATTTCCAGAAGGGAAGGGATACCGTTTAAGATGGTTTACGCCGAAAATCGAGATCAAGCTGTGTGGTCATGCTACCCTAGCAAGTAGTCATATTTTATGGGAGACTGGACGGCTCCCAACGAATCAAAGCGCACATTTTTATACGTTAAGTGGAGAATTGGTGGCGAGGCGAGAGCAGGATAGAATAATATTGAATTTTCCTGCATATACCGTGCTGCCTATCCCACCTGTAGATGGACTCTATGAAGCTTTAGGTATCGAACATACCGATGTCGAATATCTAGGGGGCTATGGAGATGATGTTCTGGTCGTGTTGAATTCAGATGATACGGTTAAGACCATGTCACCCCATTTTGAGAAGCTGACCTCTGTCAATAAAAGAGGAGTTTCCGTAACGGCTCAATCTACAGATCAGCCTTATGACATTGTATCGCGGTTTTTTGCTCCACGAGTAGGTGTACCTGAAGATCCCGTTACAGGGTCTGCCCATTGTGGTCTAGCTCCATACTGGCTGGGGAGACTCGGTAAAGATAGCTTAACTGCGTATCAAGCATCAACACGAGGTGGAGTATTGTATCTGTCCATGGAAGGAGACCGGATTCTTCTGGGTGGACAGGCAGTGACTATACTACAAGGAACACTGAATATATAGATTATAGAAAAGTGAGTGGTTAACATCATGGAAGAACTGCGTAAATGTATTCATGCAATCCTAGAGGCAGGATCTCTAATCTCGGGAACGCTTAGTCAGCGGCGGCGTGCAGGAGAGACGGAATATGCCAAAGTTCAGATCAAACCGATAGAAATCAAGAACGTTTTGCACTATCAGCTCGCTTACCACTATGACACCAAAGTGATGCATGAGAATGTACCTGTAACTGAGTTAGAAGAAAAGATGATGGAATTATTTCAAGAAACGTTCCGTCAAGGTCTCCTCTGTACAATTGGAGCAGATATTCAAATATTAATTAGTAAAAAACATAAAGTGTCTATTCTCAGCCATGCACCCAGCAAAAAAGCAGCGGTGTTATCTCATAATCGTCAGAAGAACTATATTTTAGAGGATGGACAGCCCGTAGCCTTCTTGGTTGAACTGGGAATTATGAATGTAGAGGGAAAAGTGCTTGCTAAGAAGTATGATAAGTTTCGTCAGATCAACCGATTTCTTGAAATGGTTCAAGATGTCGTACGTCATTTGCCAGTAGGAAGACCCATCACAATCGTAGACTTCGGTTGCGGTAAATCGTATCTCACATTTGCGTTATATCATTACTTGGCAATACAGCAGGAGCGAAAGCTTCAGGTGATAGGTCTAGATCTGAAGAAAGATGTCATTGAGCATTGCAGCGCGCTCGCCCTTAAGCTTGGTTATGCAGATCTTACTTTCCTCGTTGGGGACATAGCGGATTATGATGCTTTATCTTCTGTGGACATGGTGGTTACCCTTCATGCGTGCGATACAGCGACGGATGCTGCCTTAGAAAAAGCCATACGCTGGGATGCTTCTGTAATTTTATCTGTGCCTTGTTGTCAGCATGAAATGTTCACACAAGTGGAGAATACCGTATTAAGCCCACTATTGTCTCATGGTATTTTGAAGGAACGATTTTCTGCACTGGCTACAGATGCCATTCGGGCTAAACTGCTGGACATTATGGGGTACAAAACACAGCTTCTTGAATTTATTGATATGGAGCATACCCCGAAGAACATTTTGATCCGTGCTGTGAAAGGATCTGCTGGAGACAAGAATGAATTATGGCGGGAGTATATGGTATTCCGTGATTTCCTACAAGCCCGTCCCTATCTGGAGCAGGCCTGTCAAGATCTGCTGCCTAGATCATAAAGAGTTCACTTATTTGAAGAGCTTAACTTGTATTTCAAGAGCTCCATCTGTATCTCAAGAACTCCATTTTCAAGAGCTCAACAGTATCAGACTTCAAGTTTCACAGTATTAGCATTATAGTATAGGTTTGCTTCCCACTAATGAGGTCAACACTTGAAATAAGTGTTGGCCTTTTTATGTTGTGCATCTGGAGTGAACGTCAGAGGAAGGATGAAGCATATGACGAAGTGGCTGAGATTAGTGTCCGCAGGAGCATTCTCGATGTTACTGATTACGGGAATGTGTGTGCATTCTGGATTTTATGAGGGAAGGGGCATGTATCCTTATATGGCATCGGCCTTAGCTATTTCTGGCTGTGCTTATTTTTGGGGAGCCCTTCCTCTTCGTGACGGCGTAGTGGAAGATCGAAGAAAAAATCTCTGGGGGTATGTCGTCTGTGTTCCTCCTTTTCTTATTGCTTTCCTTTACGGAGTACATCTATTGATGACACCTAGATCCATGCAAGGAACGTTAGATGAAGCCTTAAGATGGGTCTATTATGGTTTGCTAGCTGCTTCACTAACCGCTTCATTAATGTATAGAACGTCTCGAGCTTTGCTTCGTGCCGGATTACTAGCCATAGGTGTAGCAGGTTCGGTCGCGGGACTAGCCGCAATTATGGGTCTGGTTCCGATGCCTTATGCGGTTCTGCGCACAGCTAGCGCTGAACTTGCAGCATCGGGCGCCCGGCTTGCGGGCCTGCTGCAGTACCCGAATACGCTCGGCGCCGTATTCGGCGCCCTGCTGCTCACGCGCCTTGCCGTGCTCGCGCGCTTTCCGGCGGCTACGCCACCGCTGCGCCTTGCGCTTGCGGCCCTGCCCGCGCTCTGCTGCTCCGTCTGCCTACTGCTGACGGAGTCGCGTGGCGCGCTGCTGTGCACCGCTGCCGGCTGGGCCGCAGCGCTCGCGCTGGCCGGGCGCGGCGTCCGCCTGCGGCTGCTGCTGCAGAGCGCAGCTAGCGCCGCGGCGGCGCTTGCGCTCTACGGCCAGCTGGCCGCAGCGCGCCTTGCGCCCGCGCCGCTGCCGGCGCTGCTCGCGCTGGGCGCCGCCGCAAGCGTAGCTGCGCTGCTGGCGCCATGGGCGCATCGCGCAGCGAGCGCGCCCGTGCGGCGCGGCGCCTGCGCTGGCGCGGTGTTTGCCGCCTGCTACGCATGGGCGGCGTGGGGGCTTGCCCCGCGCATAGCTGGCGGGGCGGGGTCTGTGCTTGTCCGTGTGGGGACAAGCACGTGGTCTGCGCGCGGGCTGATGTACCGCGACGCGTGGACCCTATTCCGCGAGGCCCCGTGGTGGGGCCAAGGCGGGCAAGTCTGGCGCAGCGCCTACCGCAGCATCCAAAGCCAGCCTTATGTAGGCTCGCTCATGCACAGCGGATATATGGACATTCTCCTCAATCTCGGAGTCATCGGTCTGCTGGTTATGTTCTTATGGCTGGGTCTCATTATATGGCAATTAATTCGCCTACGTAGCCTGTGGCTAGCACCCTTTTTGGTATTGGTTCTCCACGCGACAATAGATTTTGATATGCATTATGGGTTAATCTGGCTTTTGCTCATCGCATTCGCATCACTTGGATTATGTACTCCTTCAGATGTACAGCCCATACCATTTCCAAGAGCGTTACATAACAGCAGAGGGAGCAAATTCTTCCTTCGCGAATGGACATCTCTACCTAGATCGAATGGATTTAAGATGGGACGGCGAGCAGGATCATCCATAGCTGCGATGGTAATGATTTTACTTAGCAGCCTATGTCTACGATTCACTGGAGCAGAGCAATTATCCCATCAAGCTGTACAAGCTTTTCAGCAAGGCAACATGGAAAAGGGGAGACTCCTTATATTTCGTTCTGCGGAGCTTGCACCATGGCGCGAACCCATTCAGCTTGTCGCTAGCCATTTTATGCCGATAGAAAAAGCAGAGGAACAGGTACGAACGGCTTTATCTGCAGAACCAGGTAGTCCAGAATTGTGGTGGGAGCTTGGTGACCTGTTAGCTGGGAAGACGTCAGCACTAGCCATACCTGCATGGATTCAGGCTTCAGAACTCGACCAGTTTAATACAGCGAAGCAAAATTTCATTATAAAAGCGCTGTATGATCGTACCCTCCAACTTGCGCAGGAGGGCAAAGATAGTGAATCTAGATTGGCAGCTAAGTTAGGAGCAGCTCGTTTTGAGCAATATCGTGTACTCGCTAAGCAGATGACAGGCCCTGGAGTACGTAACGACCGCAATTTTCACTTAACCGCAGAAGCCAATCGTTTATCCCACAGGTTTGTACATGCAATTGTATCAGGTAGGCTTAATTCCTCTGTCGCTTTAGGAGCCAAAAGCATGCCGGAAAGCATCAGACAACCGTTCCCGGTCGACCTCCCACAGTGAGGCGATTTCTGGACTTACCTGCTCATCCCACCAATCGGATAACGCCTTACGGTTACTGCTGTTCTCATGAATCCACAGCAAATTTCCGATAACTTTGCGGTAATAAAGATCCTCCGCTTCTTCTATTTTGTTCTCGGGGATATACACCTTTAACTTCTTCACAGTTCGATATAATTCCTTACTACAGCCGCGTCTTATTTTACGGGGGGAAGGCAGCGAAGACTTATGTTTATCAGAGAAATGGGGCACTCTCTCAACTCCTCTCGTGATACCATATGCGGCCATACTCTTCCCGGATACCCGGGGCTTTGGAGAAAGTAGAATGCATGTCCTCGCCTATGATAGAATAGACTGCAAATAGAACAAGCAGAGAGAGAGGATTGAGTGTGCACATACTTTCGGACATTATCGAACAGATATTTGAACTTATACGAGGGTTAGGATATCTCGGCATCGTTCTTGGATTAGCCATTGAAGTTATACCTAGTGAAATCGTATTGGCTTATGGAGGTTTTCTTGTATACCAAGGAGATCTCAATTTCTACGGAGCGGTCTTTTTCGGTACCGTAGGTGCCCTGATCCAGCAATTGATTCTGTATTATATCGGAAGGTGGGGCGGTCGCCCGTTTTTGGATAAGTTCGGCAAATACATTAAAATTACCCCCCATCATATGGACATCGCTCAGAACTGGTTCAACAAATATGGATCAGGAATCGTGTTTACAGCCCGATTCGTTCCCGTCATGCGTCAAGTTATTTCCATCCCCGCAGGTATAGCCAAAATGTCCGTATTGCGTTTTTCTACATTGACGATATTAGCTTCAATCCCATGGTCCTTCCTGTTTGTGTATTTAGGCAAAATTCTCGGAACCAAGTGGGATACTATTCATGAAGCAGCAGCCCCTTATGTTACTCCTTTCATTTTAGTGGCGATTGCTGTATTAATTGTGTATCTTTTAATCAAATGGTATAGCTCCAAAAATAAAAAGCGGGAGGCAAAATAACATGGCTCAGAATAATGTAAGTCATAAATTTAGAACGGGCATCACCCCTGAACAGTTCATGAAGGGCATGCATCATAATAAGGATGAATTTCAGTCCTGGTATGACCAGTTCGTATGGACAGAGGAAGAACGTGAATTTTTTGAGAGTTTGAATTTTCGAGACGATATTCGGGTTCTGATTCTAGCTGCGGATTGGTGCGGTGATGTTGTGCGTAACATTCCTGTAGTATTCCATGCGCTAGAAGTCTCAGGCTTCCCCGTGGAAGTGCTGATTCTTGAAGAGAATTTTGATCTGATGGATGAGTTTCTTACGATGGGAGGTCGTTCGGTACCGATTGTCATTTTTGCAGATACAGGAGGGCATGTCATGGGCCAGTGGGGTCCTCGACCTACTAAGGTGCAAGAAGTGATGGTGCAGTTCAAACAAGACAATCCCGACCGCGAAGCAGCAGATTATCAAGATCATTTAATGGAAGCTCGCAAAGAAATTTTAGCCCGCTATGGAGAAGGAACTGAGTATCACCACGTGATTTTGAGCGAACTGCGTGAACTCATTTCAGGGTTGTAGATGATGCTGAATATTGAATCCTTTTCCCTAGGACCTCTGCAGACCAATGCTTACCTGATTAAAGGTGAAGATGAAGGCAAAGCCATTATTATTGATCCCGGTATGAATCCGGCTGCACTTGTCCGCCGGATCAAAGATATAGAGGTTGAAGCCATTCTATTAACCCACGCGCATTTTGATCATATGGGTGGGGTAGAGGAACTTCGTACAGCTAAGAATTGTCCTGTATATTTACATCCTCTAGAAGCTGATTGGTTAACTTCACCCAAACTGAATGGTTCTTTGAATTGGTCTCAGGTCACGGGTCCCTTATCTACATCACCCGCAGAGTATGATCTGGCGGAAGGGCAGAAGCTGAAGTTGATCGGGCATGAATTCAAAGTTTTCCATACACCAGGACACTCTCCAGGAAGCGTAAGTTTTCTGTGTGGTACCCATTTGTTCTCTGGCGATGTGTTATTCAAAATGGGTGTAGGTCGTACTGATCTTGCAGGGGGACGTGAAAGAGATCTATATGATTCGATCCAAGGTACATTATTCCGCATGTCGGATGAGACTATTGTGTATCCAGGTCACGGTCCTAGAACGCAGATTGGATATGAGAAGATGCATAATCCCTACATGGCTTAGTTGACAAAAAACGCTTTCATTTGGCGGAAATCAAAGAAAAGGCTAGACAAATGATAGATGCTAGGTTAGAGTGTACATTAATAAAAGAAATGTTATTAACTACGCGAAGCACGCAAGCTGTGGAATTTATCCCGGTTTGCGTTCTTTTTTTGCCCTTTTTTAAGGAAATAGTAGAGCAGATATATATATTAGGAGGAATATCATTGAAAAAGGGTCTTGAATTGTCTTTGAATACTACCCCATACCCCAGTTTACATATAGATGATCCTAGTGCAGAGATGATATTTAATAATGAAGATAATAGGGAGGTTAGTTCTGGTTCAAGCATGATAGCATGGCGGCATATTAAGAGTTCCTTAACTGGAATTTCTCAGCCTTGGTACATTCGTTTACAAGAGCATCGTAATCCTTCATAATGCTATAGGCACATAAAGTTTAATTTGAACATTGTGGGAAATCTATCATCTTAAGCGACATCATTCTTCCTTTTTCGTGGACATTCCTATCGTTTTTTAGTAGGATAATAAAATAAATATGAACATCAGATCAGGGAGGTAGACGATGCTACGTTTAGGAGAGAAAATTGTTATCGTCGCGGATGCCTTTGAGCAGAATCTTCCTGTTGGAGGATACGGCTACATTATTGCTTATGACCGTAATCCGGACAATGCGTTCGATTATGTTGTCCGTTCCCCGAAGACCAACCGTAATTATTTCGTTCCTTCGAGCGATATTGAATTAGAAGTGAATCTGATTCAGCAAGAGGTTGAACGGGTTGAACGTGAAGCATTAATAGATTTCGCGCTGGCCACACATAATGAAAAGCTGTTCTTCCAAGTGATGAACGGTGAAGTGGACACAGCAGAAGAGCCGGAAGAAGCGACACAAGAGAGCATTTCACAGGCTGAATTTATCAAACAGGTGAATTTAAGAGCCTGGATTTAATGGAAGGGACCGGCAGAATGCTGGTCCTTTTTTGTTGTAACTGTAGCCCTTATATAGAGGGTCCGATTATTGTGTTATCGACATTTCTACCCTATAATTAGTAACGTTATCTTCAAGCTCGGCCGATCAGAACTTAGAAGGAGGGAACGATTCACATGAGTATTACAACCAAAGATGTAGAGCATGTGGCGAAGCTAGCTAGACTTGATTTAACCCAAGAGGAGAAAGAAGTCTTTACAGAGCAGCTTAGTGCCATTTTAAAATATGCAGAGAAGCTGAATGAACTAGATACAGAAGGTGTCGAAGCAACTACACACGTTCTTCATCTTAGCAATGTCATGAGAGAAGATGTGACGCACGAAAGTCTGCCAGCAGAGAAGGTATTCCTTAATGCACCCGATGAGGAAGATGGACAATTTAAAGTACCTGCAGTTTTAGAATAATAAAGGTCTGAAGGGAGGAACGAATGATGTCATTATTTGATTTGCGTTTGCAAGAGTTACATAACAAGCTTCATAAGCGGGAGTTATCGGTGACTGATTTAGTAGGGGAAGCTTTTACGGCTATTGAGAAGAAGGATAGTCAGATTCAAGCTTATCTCACACTCGATGAAGCAGGAGCACGTGCTGTGGCTGCTCGTCTAGATGATAAGCTGTTAACTAATGAACCTAAGGGTCTTCTATTTGGGCTGCCCGTTGGAATTAAGGATAATTTGGTAACGGAAGGTCTTAGAACAACATGTGCAAGCCAATTCTTATCCAACTATGACCCGATCTACGATGCTACTGCTGTAACCAAGCTGAAGCAGGCAGATACGGTGACGATCGGTAAACTGAATATGGATGAATTCGCTATGGGGGGATCCAATGAGAACTCCAGCTTTCAGAAGACGCGTAACCCTTGGAATCTAAGCCGAGTGCCGGGTGGTTCTAGTGGAGGTTCCGCAGCAGCTGTAGCCGCTGGAGAAGCTTACTTCACATTAGGTTCGGATACGGGTGGTTCTATTCGTCAGCCAGCATCTTATTGTGGTGTGGTTGGACTCAAACCTACTTACGGCCGTGTATCTCGTTATGGTCTAGTGGCGTTTGCATCTTCATTGGATCAGATTGGCCCCGTTACCAAAAACGTAGAAGATGCGGCTTATGTCCTTCAAGCCATTGCAGGATATGATCCTAAAGACTCCACCTCAGCAAATGTAGAAGTCTCTGATTATTTAAGTGCTTTAACAGGGGATATCCAAGGGCTGCGTATTGGAGTGCCTAAGCAATATTTAGAAGGCCTTGAAGCGAGCGTGAAAGCCTGTGTTCTTGAAGCTCTTCGTGTTCTCGAAGGACTGGGAGCAGTATGGGAGGAAGTATCGCTTCCTCATACAGAATATGCAGTCGCGGCCTATTACTTACTAGCTTCTTCTGAAGCTTCTTCTAATCTCTCCAGATTTGATGGCGTAAGATACGGTGTACGTGCCGACCATGCGGGTAGTTTGTTGGATTTATACCATGCTTCGCGTAGCCAAGGTTTTGGACCGGAAGTCAAGCGCCGTATTATGTTAGGTACCTATGCGCTAAGTTCAGGTTACTACGATGCTTATTATTTGAAAGCTCAAAAAGTTCGTACCTTGATCAAACGTGACTTCGATGAAGTATTTGAGAAATACGATGTCATTGTTGGGCCCACAGCACCGACAACTGCGTTTGAGCTGGGTTCACAAGTGAATGATCCTTTAACGATGTATATGAATGATATTCTCACGATTCCGGTGAGCTTAGCAGGTGTCCCTGCACTTAGTGTACCTTGTGGTTTTGCAGACGGCCTTCCTGTAGGTCTTCAAATTATCGGAAAAGCTTTTGATGAGAGCACGATTTTGCGCACGGCTCATGCTTATGAGGCTCATACAGACCATCACAAACAACGTCCGATTTTATAAATTGGCTACTATTCAGTAAGGATTGAGGAGGGATTCCATGTCAACATCGAAATACGAAACGGTCATTGGATTGGAAGTGCACGTTGAACTGCATACAAAGTCCAAAATCTTCTGCGGATGCCCCACATCTTTTGGCGCACCGCCGAACTCTCATACCTGCCCGGTATGTCTTGGACATCCAGGTGTTCTCCCTGTGCTTAATCGCCAGGCAGTAGATTATGCTATGAAAGCAGCTATGGCGCTTAACTGTGAAATTGGAGACGTCAGTAAATTCGATCGTAAAAACTATTTTTATCCCGATTCACCTAAGGCTTATCAAATTTCTCAAGCGGATCAACCGATTGGCCTGAATGGATATATCGATATTGAGGTAAATGGTGTAACTAAGCGAATTGGGATTACCCGTTTGCATTTGGAAGAAGACGCGGGCAAGCTCACCCATATCGATGGTGGATATGCTTCTTTGGTCGATTTTAACCGTGTGGGTACACCGCTAGTAGAGATCGTATCGGAGCCTGAGATTTCATCACCCGAAGAAGCTAGAGCCTATCTTGAGAAAATACGTGCGATCATGCAGTACTGTGACGTGTCTGACGTTAAGATGGAGGAAGGATCTCTACGCTGTGATGCGAATATCAGTCTTCGTCCTCATGGACAGCAAGAGCTTGGAACCAAAGCCGAACTTAAGAATATGAACTCCTTCCGCGGTGTGCAGCGGGGGCTGGAATACGAGCAGTTCCGTCAGTCCGAAGCTTTGGAAGATGGTGAGCTTATTGTGCAAGAGACGCGCCGGTGGGATGAGTCCCAAGGTAAAACATTCTCTATGCGTAGCAAAGAACAAGCTCATGATTATCGCTATTTTCCGGACCCAGATCTTGTAGAATTGCGCATTGACCAGGTTTGGAAGGATCGGATTCGTGCATCTATTCCTGAGCTTCCTGATGCCAGACAAGCCCGGTACACTCAAGATTATGATTTAACTAGCTACGAGTCAGGGGTTATTACATCTTCCAAGCCGTTAGCGGATTTGTTTGAATCCAGCTTGCAGTTTACTCAGGATGCCAAGTCCGTAGTGAACTGGATGATGGGTGAATTACTTGGACATTTGAATAGCACAGGTCAAGAACTTTCTGAAGTGAAGTTAACAGGACAGAACTTAGGCGAAATGATTGGGTTGATTGAAAAAGGTACGATTAGCAACAAGATTGCTAAGACCGTATTCAAAGAAATGCTCTTACATGGCAAACGTCCTCAAGATATTGTTGAAGAACAAGGTCTTGTACAGATTAGTGACGAAGGAGCTATTCTTGCGATCGTGACAGAAGTAGTAGCTGACAATCCAGCTTCTGTAGAAGACTACCGTGCAGGCAAGGATAAGGCCATCGGTTTCCTAGTTGGTCAAGTCATGAAACGTAGTAAAGGTAAAGCAAACCCAGGACTAGCAAATAAGCTACTGACTGAACTTCTTAACTCTTAATTCCATGATCCGTAGACTAGAACTTTCAGATCCGGACATGGTAGAGCAGATTTGGCATCTGCAGCATGCGGCTTATCGGTTGGAAGCAGCTGCAATCGGATTACGTCACACTCCAGAACTACCGGATACCTTTGAGTCTATAGCTGCCTCTACCGATTTATTCTTTGGCTGGATCACGGATGAGAACGAAGTAAGAGCAGCTATTACGATAGGTCAAGATGATCCCAAGGTCATAGCCATTCATCGGTTGATGATTCATCCTGAACATCTAAGGCAGGGATTTGGAAAAGCAATGGTCAGGTATATTATTCAGGCTTATCCAAATGCCAACTGTTTCGTAGTCTACGCAGGTGTACGCAATGCACCAGCGATTCGTCTATATGAATCGTTAGGATTTGTAGCTAAGGAGACATATAAAGCCGCTCTAGGAATTGAATTGATTCGAATGTCTCGTCAGAATGAGTGAACAGGATTACTTGTATTCGAACCTCCCTTTAGGGAGGTTTTTTGTTATTGTCCAGTCGATCCCAAGTTACATCGGATACAAAGATCGGGTATGATTTAGGTAGAGAGACTTATATTAGGAGAGGAGTCTGCAACTATGTCTTCGAGTCAACACCCTGAACAGAGAGAGAATCCAAAGATACTAGGGAATTTAGAACCCACTTCAGGCTATTTGCCCCGTAGACGCAAGCGTAAGGCTATTGCCGTATTGCTAGCTGCGGTTTTGCCCGGTTTAGGTCATTTGTATTTAAAAATGATTCGGAGAGGGATTTTGTTCATATATGTACTGATCATTTTAATTTCGACCATTTTATATTTCTCTTCTGTACGTGTGGGGATTAATGTACCTTTGCTTATTTTTCTCGGTTTAATCATTCCATGCATTTATTTCTACAGTTTGTATGATGTGCTTCAATCTACGGATCATGTGAACAAGAGAGGTATGATTCCTCAGCACAGTGAACGAATTCCCAAAGTGATAAAGGATATTGGATTTGGAATGCTCCTTATTTTAGGCGGTCTAATTGTATTTACATTACACCAGAAGCCACTTTGGCTCACTGTATTTATACAGAGCAGCGCTGGAAATATAGCGGCCACTTTAATTATAGCCTTGGGGATTACACAATTCGTTCGAGAAATTTACCGGAAGCAGCTTCGTATGGGCAGGTTTACAGCTAGTTCTGTAATGATAAGTACCGGTGTATTAGCTATCTTAGATAAGGCATTCCATCAAGATGAGATGTTGTTGATGTTGAATTGGTGGCCTCTCGCTTTAGTGTCGCTGGGTCTAGAATATTTGGTCTTACTTTTGTGGAAAAGAGTTAGACGCAAGGGAACTAGTCGTAGATTAAGACTGGACATTGGGGGAGTAGTTCTCTCAGCTGCACTTGCTTTTTCTTTTTTTGCTATCACACAGCAGGACCATTATCTTCACCTATGGAACCGTGTCAGCCTAGATCTCACAGCAGCGGGTTCCGAATTCAGTGATCAAAAAGGATATACGTCGGGACTTAAGGATGTAGAGATCCCTGTGACCTCAGATATGAAGGAGATTCGTTTGGATGGAGTGAACGGGAGAATAGGGATTATCAAAGCAGATGTTCCCTCTATACGGATTAAATCTGTACTTTGGGTGGATCAACTTAAGGTTGAGGATGCATATAAAATTGCTAAAGATATAGGAATTGAAGTAGAAGAGGGTAAGACGACCTCAATTAGTGTGAAGGATCGGACTTATGGTGCTTCAGGTAAACGTCATCCACGAGTTAATTTGACCATTCTCATTCCAGAGAATACTAAATTTGATTTCAATTTAAGCACAACCAATGGGGGGATCTCTCTTGTTAATATTCAAGCGGATGCGAAGATTACATTACAGACCGGAAGCGGTAATATTTATTTGCGTAATGTAATCGGGGATGTCTCTGCAAAAACGCTAAATGGACGCGTTGAATTAGATGGAGTAACCGGTGAAGTTCATGCTGAAACTTTAGGAGGAAGGATGTCTGCAAGGGATATTTTCGGTCCAATTACCCTAGATACGATGATTGGGGACATTTCGGTGAATCATGCGGATGACGATATTAAGGTTAGTACAAGAAACGGAAATATAGTAGTGAATTCTGCGTATTATAAACTTCAGGCAGAATCCCTAAATGGACAGATTGAAGTGCGTTCTCCTATTGTAGGTGGGGATTGGTCCATCTATAGTGCGGTAGGGGATATTAAAATGGCTATTCCAGAGTCAGGTAACTACACGATACAAGGCTCAAGTGGATATGGCAGTATTGTGACGGATTTACCTTTTGTCATGAAGAATAAGTCACTTCAAGGTGAGCTAGGTTTGGGCAAATACAAGGTGAACGTAGAGGGAAACAGCGATATGAAGATAGTTAAATATATCGAATAACATTTGCATTCTATACTCAGGTACTTGACCTTGCGTTGACAAATGAAAGAAGCGAACCTTACAATAAAAACATAAATATTTTATATTTCTATAACTGCAAGATTAGGTGGTGATGCTTATGACTACGCGTGTCCAGGATGCATTAGCCCAACTCAAGATTAATGGTGTTCGCATTACACCGCAGCGTCATGCCATCTTGAGCTACCTTATGGACTCTATGGGACATCCCACAGCGGATGAGATTTACCGAGCGCTTGAGCCGAATTTTCCAAGTATGAGTGTAGCAACTGTTTATAATAACCTGAAAGTTTTTCTAGAAGCAGGTATGGTTCGTGAACTTACCTACGGGGATAATTCCAGTCGGTTTGATGCGGACATTTCGGACCATTATCACGTAATATGCCAATCCTGCGGGACGATCAAAGACTTTGCCTGCGAATCTTTGACAGAGATCGAACGAAAAGCTGAGGAAAGTACTAGCTTCAAGGTATTCGGCCACCGCATGGAATTTTACGGCATTTGTAATCATTGTCAGGGGTAGTAGTGCCATGTTCAGCTTTTAAGCGTGCGGAATTCCATAAGGAGATCCGTACGCTTTTATTTTATTATGTAAAAAAAGTATGAAGTTTGGAGGTACTCTTTTTTGAGACACTCGCAGCATTATAGATACAACCTTAGGCCTAAACGTAGAAAATCTAGACTTAAATTATTTTGCATTGTTGCCTTTACTGCTACGATCCTTATTGCAGGGGTCTTTGCTTGGCTGCCTAGTACAAGACACATCACTCCGACTTGGAGAACGATAAAGCACCCCATTTTTATTCATGGAGAACTGATGAAATACGAAGCTAAGGGAGAAGGTAAAAGTTTGAAGTTACCTTTACCTGTAATACGGGACTATATCGATCCATCTATAATATATGAGGAACCGTCAAACTCAGTAATTATGACTACCCGCCGTGATCTAGTGCAGTTAACGATGGACCATACGAAGGCCAAGCGGAATAATAAATCATTCAATTTAGACACGGCTCCTACTACAATAGATGAAATTCAGTATATACCTGTTTCGCTATTAGAAGAATTATACGGGATAGAGGTCCGAATAAGTACAACGACCGGAGCCTTATTGGTAATGAAAGCAGGAGAGGAGATTCAGGCTGCTACATTAATTGCTGAGGACTCTAATGCTGGCGCTAATTCAAAACCAAGCTCAAAGGATAGCAAGGCAAAGGTTCCACTACGAGAAAGAGAGAGCATACATTCGCCTATAGTAGAAGATGTGGATTCTGACACCACACTACGAATCTTGAGTTCGAAGGGGGACTGGTCTTATGTCCAGAGTCCAGCAGGCTACATAGGATATATTCCGAAGAAGAACTTATCCGTAATACAAGCCAAGAGAATACCTAATCTAGCGAAGCTTTCTGATCCAGCAATGGAGAAATGGGCAGGAAAGAAAATAAATATGACTTGGGAAGCTGTGTATCAATCTCCCATAAAGCCTACACAAGTGGGTACCCTTCCAGGTGTGAACGTGGTTAGTCCTACATGGTTCCAATTGAAGGATGGTGAGGGGAATGTGCAGAGTAAAGCCGACCTTGAATATGTAACTTGGGCGCACAAGCAAGGGATGCAGGTATGGGGACTATATAGCAATGGGTTTAATCCAGATTGGACAACGACCGCACTATCTTCATTTGAGCATAGACTGCATTCAATTACTCAGCTCATTCAGCAGGCCAAGCTCTACAAGCTGGATGGGCTAAACTTGGACTTTGAGAATGTATATACCAAAGATAAAGATAACGTCACTCAATTCGTAAGGGAACTCATGCCGATGGCAAAAGCTGAGGGATTGATTATTTCTATGGATGTCACACCGAAATCTAATAGTGAGATGTGGTCTAAATTTCTAGATAGAGGGCCTCTTGGACAATCGCTAGATTACATGATTGTTATGGCCTATGATGAACATTGGGCAGCGAGTCCTATTGCAGGATCGGTGGCTTCTCTACCTTGGGTGAAGACGGTGACGGAGCGTATTTTAACACAAGATCATGTACCCGCAGATAAGTTGATATTAGGGATACCTCTGTATGCAAGGATATGGAGCGAGACGACTAAGGACGGCAAGACTAATATGAGTTCCAAAGCTGTAGGGATGAATAAAACACAAGAGATTATAAAGAAATATGCTCTTCACCCAACTATAGATCATCAATCTGGACAAAATTATGTGGAGTACACCGAGGATGGAGCATTAAAAAAGATATGGCTTGAAGATGCGTTATCATTAAAGAGTAGAGTTGCTTTAGCCAAAGATCTAAAGTTAGCTGGAGTTGCTAGCTGGACAAGGGCACTTGCTTCCACAGAAGCATGGGACGCACTTGCAGAAATTATTCAATAATTCATATCAAAAAGACGGATGTGCTCATGGCACTCCGTCTTTTTATTTTATGGCACCTCGTCTTCATTTACATCGGCTTAGACTGTGAACCGCTTGAGCTATGTTGTTGCGCAAGTTCCAGTTCATCTGCTGTGATATTGGCTTTAGAAGCATCCATAGTTAGAATCGTCTTACAGAACATACACCGATCTGTTTTACCTAGCATCTTAGTCATTTTGTGACACTCAGGGCAATCTACTTGAACAGCGGAGGTCGACATCATTCCTGCCCAGAAGTAGATCCCCATACTGCCTAACATACTGAACAACCCTATGACAAGTCCGATCCCTGCAATGATTTTTCCGGCTTGTCCTCCTAAGAAAACGACACCAGCGGTTCCTAGGATCATGAGCCCCATTCCAATCATGGTGAGGAGTAGTCCCCATAAGCGGAATTCATTAATTTTGCTTGATTTTAACAACATGCGATACAGCCTCAATTCCGTGTAGTTTCTTATTGACATAAATCAGAAGAAGGAAACTTAAATGGCGTGTAGAACTATATTATATCGAATTGATGTTAGCTCGCCAAGGCTAGAGATTAGCAGAAATTAACTTATTTTCACTTCTGATTGAGGAAGAGGCAATAACGAGATTGGTATTTGGCTTTTAGTTATTCTTCAGCGTAGCCTTTGATTTATTTTGAAATGATATCTAATTTTTACTACTGCAAAGATCAATCCATAATTTGTCTATATGAAAATGAGAAGTAATAAGATCACGAATTCAGATATTTTATGGTTAGATGCAAGTGTGTTGAACGAAGAAAATCTTTTTATATTGGTTAACACCACAATCGTGTGAGAATTCATAGCACTCAGTAATGGAATCATTACATACTCCGTGTTGGGCACGAATAATTGATTAAAGATGATCAAGGGAGGCTGGTTCAACTGCGGTCACATGTTATAGATATTGAGCAGACGATAAGAGAGCAGAAAAAGTTTAGCGAGTTCTCTATGTTTCTTCGGCGCTATGTAGAAGCTAAGCGATTCAGTCAAGAAAGCCAGTTCCTTGATGGGTTTCGGAGTGTGCTTGAGGCCTTGCATCATTTTGCTAGAATCGAATTAATTGAACAAGGAATTTATCCAGAACATGAAGTGTGGGAACAAGCTCGTCATCATAATTCTGTCGTTCATAAATTATTCGAAGAACTAACCACTAGCATGGAGACAATTGAGCAGAGGTTACAGCTTGCTTTACTAGCCTGTGAATTTTCGGTAATGTCTAAAATGGAAGATTGCTGTGTATTTCTGATTCGTATATTATTAAGTCGGCGCGAACCATGGAGTATTCAAGAATTAATACGGCATCCAGAGTTAATTCATGTACATGAGGAACTCCCAATGGTTATGCGTAAGCTAGTTCATCGTTCACTTGTTCAAGAGACCCTAAGTGTTCATCCGTGGAGTAATTCTTCCCTACGTGAAATCCGATATTGGGTGTAATAAAAGAAGAAAAAACAAATTTACTGAAATCAGTTGACTAGATAGTTATTTATATGATAAATTATAACTCGTTCGCTAAAAAGCGATTGAAACGTGTTACAAATTAACAAGCTGGCTAGCAGATAAATGAAATAAAAAAATGCTTGACTGCTTGCTTAGTAACATGGTATATTATAAAAGTCGCCGCTTGAGACAAGCTGGTGAGCAAGAAAGAGAAATTGATCTTTGAAAACTGAACAACGAGTGAGTAAAACACATGAACGAGAGACGACTTTGGTCGGATCGACATTCATTTTAAGAGAAGTAATTCTCGTCAGTTTCAAAATGAGCAACTCAAACACCTGATTAAAAGATCTTCTCTTCTGGGAGAAGAGTATTTTAATCCTTAATGGAGAGTTTGATCCTGGCTCAGGACGAACGCTGGCGGCATGCCTAATACATGCAAGTCGAGCGGAGCTTAATTCGAAGCTTGCTTCGAATTAAGTTTAGCGGCGGACGGGTGAGTAACACGTAGGCAACCTGCCTGTAAGACTGGGATAACTACCGGAAACG
>NZ_JAGGLD010000009.1 GCF_017874255.1 Paenibacillus shirakamiensis
TTTGCCGCTGACATCACTGCTGGTCCAGGTCACCGTTTGCTCGGCCCCACCAACTGCGCTTACCTCCGCGGTAAGCTGCTGGCTTCCTCCTTGTACTACGCTTTTGCTGCTCGGATCGACAACTACACGCGTTACGGCTGGCGTGGCTGGCACTGTCAGTTTCTGAATACGATGGTTGAAAGTATCCGCCACATACATGTTCCCGCTGCTGTCTACCGACAATCCATATGGATTATAAAACTCGCCCAAGCTTGTTCCATTACTGCTACCGCTCTTTTTCCACTCGCTCCATGTATTCGTCGATTCGGTCAACTTCTGTATGCGATGGTTGCTACTATCAGCCACATACACGTTCCCACTGCTGTCTACCGACACTCCAGTTGGATTACTAAACTCGCCCAAACCGCTTCCTGCGCCGCCGCCAACCTTTTTCCACTCGCTCCATGTATTTGTCGATAGGGTCAGCTTCTGTATGCGAAGGTTGCCACTATCAGCCACATACACATTCCCGCTGCTGTCTACCCCCAATCCATATGGATTACTAAATTCGCCCAAACCGCTTCCCGCTCCGCCGCCGACCTTTTTCCATTCGCTCCATGTATTTGTCGATAGGGTCAGCTTCTGTATGCGATGGTTGAAAGTATCAGTCACATATAGATTCCCACTGCTGTCTACCGCCACCCCATTCGGACTATTAAACTCGCCCAGGCCATTTCCTGCGCCGCCGCCGACCTTTTTCCACTCGCTCCATGTATTTGTCGATAGGGTCAACTTCTGTATGCGATGGTTGCTACTATCAGCCACATACACGTTCCCACTGCTGTCTACCGACACTCCAGTTGGATTACTAAACTCGCCCAAGCCACTTCCCGCACCGCCGCCGACCTTTTTCCACTCGCTCCATGTATTCGTCGATAGGGTCAGCTTCTGTATGCGATGGTTGAAAGTATCAGCCACATACACATTCCCGCTACTGTCTACTGACACTCCTCTTGGAAAAGCAAACTCGCCCGGAATATTTCCGTTAACCGGTCCTATTACACTCGACTGAGTCCATGTATTGTTGGCTGCGCTCAGCTTCTGAACAGTATGACCGTCATCGGCGACATATACATTCCCACTTCTGTCTACCGCCACGCCATTTGGACTAATAAACTCACCCAAGCCATTTCCTGTACCGCCGCCAACCTTTTTCCACTCGCTCCATGTATTCGTCGATAGGGTCAGCTTCTGTATACGATAGTTCGCACTATCAGCCACATATACATTCCCGTTACTGTCTAATGCCACTCCTCTTGGATTGTTAAATTCGCCCAAACCGCTTCCTGAGCCTCCGCCAACCTTTTTCCACTCGCTCCATGTATTCGTCGATAGGGTCAGCTTCTGTATACGATGGTTGAAAGTATCGCCCACATAAATGTTCCCGCTGCTGTCTACTGCCATTCCATTAGGAAAATTAAACTCACCCAAGCCGCTTCCTGTGACTCCGGCGCCGCTGCTCTTTCTCCACTCGCTCCATCTATTCGTCGATAGGGTCAGCTTCTGTATGCGATGGTTGCTACTATCGGCCACGTACACATTCCCGCTGCTGTCTACCGCCACTCCCCTTGGATTGTTGAACTCGCCCAGACCGATTCCTGCACCGCCGCCGACCTTTTTCCACTCGCTCCATGTATTCGTCGAAAGGGTCAGCTTCTGTATGCGATGATTGCCTGAATCGGCTACGTACACATTTCCGCTGCTGTCTACCGCCACTGCACTTGGACCATTAAACTCACCCAAACCGCTTCCTACGCCGCCGCCGACCTTTTTCCACTCACTCCATGTATTCGTCGACAGGGTCAACTTCTGTATGCGATGATTGGAAGTATCAGCCACGTACACATTCCCGGAGCTGTCTACCACCACTCCTTTAGGAGAGATAAAACCTCCCGGGTTCGAACTGCTGATTGGCCCAATCCGGCCAAATTGACTCCATGTCTCAGCTGCTGCATATACCGGAAATTGTACAATATATGTACTGGCAATAAGCAACGCCATGCTCATGAAGCATAGCTTCCTCAACCATATTTTCGCTTTTCTTTGATGATTCATAGCTCTCGTCCTCTCTTCGACAAAAATCTGATTTATTATACAAAAACACAATAAACAATTAATAAACAAATAAGAGCCTTGGAATCCCGATCGATTCCGAGGCTCTTTATACTTCTATTAATAAGGTGCTAGACTCTCAGCAAAACCTGTCCTCCACGTCGGATACAATGGCTTCCAGCCGTAATCTATTCGAGCCTTGGAATAAATGAAGATACCTATCCTATATAAAATCCTATGTAAAAAAATACATTTGATATTTCAATTGATTATACACCTATGTTTTACAGAGAAACAGCGCCCCTTCCTCTGTACAACAATCACACTATAATTAGATATTAGGCTGGCTTTCTACTTTCTCAAATACAGCAAAAGACCACCTAAAATGGTGGTCTTTTTCATAAATATGGATGGACTCTCAGGGACTCGAACCCTGGACCAATTGATTAAGAGTCAACTGCTCTACCAACTGAGCTAAGAGTCCACAGTTGTGGTGGAGCCTAGGGGGATCGAACCCCTGACCTCATCGCTGCCAGCGATGCGCTCTCCCAGCTGAGCTAAGGCCCCTTGTCGTTCGGAATTAACGTTCTCATTACCTACCGTTTTCTTTCCGCCAGAATAATATATCACACTCCATAGATATATTGCAAATTTTTTATATGAAGATAACCAAGCTGACACACCCCGCTAATGAATCTTTCATAACTGAGGTAATACACTTCATTATACAATCCAACAATAATTATGCACTAATGTTCTAATGTGCCTCAAACTATATTATGGACGTTTTCTAACTGTATCAAAATAAACTTTTCTTCCTTCAGATGGATTAAAGAACAAATTATATTTTTCAATATTTAAATCCAATGGAACATTAAAAAGCACAGTCCCCTTAACCGTCTCATTCGGTTTTAAATGATCTGCAATAGCCAGCAAACTAGCATTTCGAACTTTACCATCTGCACGCTGAAGATAGAATGTCTCTTTCATAAGCATCTGCGGATGATTGGACCGATTATGTATACTAACCTCAAAACCTATGAAACGATCAGGACCTTGATTTTCCGATATATCGGTAACATTTAGTTCAAAAACACCTGTGTTTGCGGTCTCCCCCATGATGTATGAATCTTGAATCTGATTATCTACAAGTTCAGCCCTCTTGGTTGCAAAGTTCTGAAATATAATTAGAGCAAATATAAGCAATAAGATGATTATCGTCCAAGAAATAACTACTGTAGTTTTTTTACTTTTCACAGTCTCAACAGAAAATTCAACTCGACGATGACTCCTCATAAACGTTCGTTTCCTCCTCTAAATTATCCCTATGCTATGATACCTATATTCGAAGTATAAGCTAGCAAGGAGGCTCCCGTCTTGTCCCCTAGAAATATAATACGAGATCAGCGAGTACGTGAGGAACGAATTGAGCAAATTCTAAATGCGGCCATACGTGTAATTTCTACCAAAGGTATTGGAGCTGCAAGTATGAGTGATATCGCCAAGGCAACTGGGATCAGCATCGGGAATATGTATCACTATTTTAAATCCAAGGATGACATCTTCGCAGAGGTCCTCAGGCAAGGACAACTGAATTATGGACACAATCTGAGCCTTTTAGAAAAAAATACTGAACTGGACACCTACCAAATCCTGCATCAATTTGCCTGCGACTGGCTTGCGAATCCTATTAATTGGGCCTATACGATTATGTTACAAAGTGCACGTACAACGGTCTCGGTTCCACATCATATCCGGCAAGATGTTACGGATCGCTTCACCGTTAACCTTCAGCCCATGGCTCGAATTATAGAGAGAGGTCAATCCCAAGGTCACGTCGTAGATGGTGATCCGCTTCAACTTGCGTTCTATTTTGTTAGTCTAATTCAGGGACTTACCCTTCAGCGTGCACCCGGTTATGAAATACCTGTATCTATTAATGTCGATCAGATCATACGTCTGTTTTGCCCCCTCTAGTACATTCCATTTAGCAATCGACATTAATCCAAGTGAACAGATGGGATAAAACCATTGACATATTCTTCCGCGCCTTGGTAGAATGCATGTAACAAACCGAATATATATTCATATTGTATACATAGATCTACCAGACCAACTGGAGATTACGGCAGTTTAAGAGTTACGTACTTCGTATCTCAAGAGCTGTCATTTCTTTAATCATAATTCCGATAATTCTCATGCGTTTATTATTAGATTGGAGGTTGGTTATGTCAGCTCCTTCTTTGATCATTGATCAGTTAAATCGCACGTTCGCTTCTCCTTCTGGTCCTGTCCATGCCCTATCTCAGATTCAATTAACCGTTAAGCAAGGGGAGTTCATTACGCTCATCGGACCCAGTGGTTGCGGCAAAAGCACGCTTCTTAAGATCGTAGCGGGGCTGGATACGGAATTCGAAGGACAGGTTCATCTGAATGGAAAGCCCATTCTAGGACCAGGAATTGAGAAAGGGGTTATTTTTCAGGAACCTCGATTATTCCCTTGGCTTACCGTGGAGCAGAATATCGCCGCCAATCTCTCACTTAAGAAGCCCGAGATCAAACAGCGCGTTCAGGAATTAATCGCCTTAGTTCGTTTGCAAGGCTTTGAATCTTCGTACCCACGGGAACTGTCCGGCGGGATGGCACAGCGTGTAGCTATAGCCCGGGCTCTGCTCAGAAATCCAGAAGTGTTACTGCTGGATGAACCGTTCGGAGCATTGGATGCTTTTACTAGAGCTCATATGCAGGAAGTTCTGCTCGATATCTGGCAAAAAAACCGTACAACAATGCTCTTCGTGACGCACGATCTGGATGAAGCTGTATTTCTGGGAGAGCGAGTCGTAATTATGAACCCAAGACCTGGTCATATTCGAGAAATTTTATCTATCGACTTACCGTTTCCACGGACGCGCACGGGGTCTTCCTTCCAAGAGTTAAGACGACTTGTACTGCAAGCTTTTGAGAAAGTAGATGGTCCCGCTATCGATCCAGGAGCTGGGATTTAACTTACTTTTACTCGGTAGGTAATCCATTTTCACATTCTATAACTATCTAGATCTCATAATTCGTAATTTCGTAATTTCGTAATTTCGTAATTTCATAATTCATAATTCATAATTCAAAATTTCATAAATAATTCTGTCTTCCACCTAAATATAAGGAGCGATCTCCATGAAAAAATGGTCAATTGCGTTACTTCTCCTCATTACAGTACTAGCTACAGCCGGATGTGCTAGCAAAGATACGACGAAGACCGTAACCGCAGACGGAAAAACGGACTATAAAGGACTTACGTTAACGTTAGGTGTACAAGGAACGGGTGGATTATTCGCCAAAGCTCGGGAAGAGAAATGGTATGAGCAGGCTTTTGAGAAGCTGGGCGTAACCGTTAAATGGGCTGAATTCCAGAGTGGACCTCCGATGACGGAAGCCATGGCTTCTAACAAACTAGACTTTGCCGGACTTGGCAACATGCCCATCATTGCGGCACAGGCAGCAGGCATTCCGTTCGAGATTATTTCACAGGTACTCGATGGTAAGCGTAATACAGCAATCATTGTGCCCGCCAAAAGCACACTCAAAGATATCAAGGATTTGAAAGGCAAAAAAGTGGCGGTAGCTAAAGGCAGTAACGCCTATAACTTGCTTACACGCAGTCTGCATGATGCAGGGGTAGAAGCCTCTGATGTGCAAATCATTCAGCTCCAGCCGAATGATGCTCAGCCTGCTTTTGACTCGGGACAGGTGGATGCTTGGGCAACTTGGGATCCATTCATTACAATTAATACCCTGACCGGCAAAGGCAAAGTGCTATATGAAGGTGAAGCTCTAGGTGTCTTAGCTCCTTCGTTCAATATTGTACGTAAAGAAATCGCCGATAAGTATCCTGAGCTAGTCTCTACCTACTTGTCTGTCTATGAAAAGTCCCTCCAGTGGGAAAAAAATAATCATACGGAAGTCACCAAAAAATATGCGGCAGATTACAAAATTCCTGTTCCTATAGTAGAAGGCATGCTTCAACGTTCCACTTCCATTAACATTCCGGTTACCCCAGAAATAACTGCAGAACTTCAGAAGACCGCCGATTTCCAATCTTCTATTGGAACGATCCGCAAAAAAATCGACGTATCCAAGATCGTCAATAACACCTTCATTAATGAAGCGCTCAAATCCAGCACCAAGTAACTCACGAGAGGAGAAGCTACGCTATGTATGAGGCAAATCCAAGTCCCAAAGTGGTCCCACTTCCAGAACTTAAGGTGAAGCCCCAGCGAAAAAGAGCACCTCGGCCCCGCCAGATTCTTCTTACGAATCGACTCATCGGATGGCTGCTTCCGGTGACTATCATTGTCATCTGGCAGCTTGCTGGTCAGGCAGACCTCCTGAATCCCATTTTATTACCGACTCCACTAGATATCGGGGAAGAACTGATCTCTATGCTTCAAAGTGGGGAGCTTATGCGGAATCTGGGTGTTTCGGTTTGGCGTGTCGTGCTGGGCTTTATCTTTGGGGGGAGCCTCGGCATTGCGGCTGGATTATGGGTAGGCTTCTCAGTGAAAGCCGAGCGGCTGATTAATCCCTCTTTGCAGATGTTACGCACGCTTCCTCATCTGGCCATTGCTCCGCTATTCATTTTATGGCTTGGATTTGGGGAGACTTCCAAAATTCTATTGATCGCTAAGGGTTCATTCTTCCCGCTGTATGTGAATACGTTCCTCGGAATCCGATCGGTAGACAATAAATTGTTTGATGTAGCTCGGGTGCTGGAATTCTCTCGCTGGCAGATGATTGCTAAGTTGATCCTTCCCGCGGCTCTTCCCAACATTTTGTTAGGGGCACGCTTATCGCTGGGCGTAGCTTGGATCGGTCTGGTCGTTGCAGAAATGATGGGATCAAGCTCCGGCATCGGCTTCATCATTAACGACGCCCGCGCGTTATCCCTAACTACTGTGATGTTCGTAGGTATTCTAATCTTTGCTTTAGCCGGGAAATTATCGGATTCCCTCGTCTTCTGGGTAGAGAAACGCTTGCTTCGCTGGAGAGACAACTACGAAGGAGAAGGAGGACATTAATGATGGCTGAATCCCGTCCACACTTTGCTTCAGATCCACCAATTCAGGTAACCGCTAATTCAGACTCTCGGCTCGGCTGGCTAAATCATATTCCTTCATGGCTCCACGGTTGGCTCGTCCCTATTGTGGTGCTTGCACTTTGGCAACTCTCTGGATACTTGGGATGGGTTACTCCGACCCAGCTGCCTACACCGCTTGCCATTTTACGTCGATTCATTGAACTTGCACTGAACGGTGAACTGTATCGGCATGTATCGATTAGCTTCGTACGCGCCATTGCCGGATTTGCCCTAGGCTCCATAGCTGGGCTTGCCCTAGGTACCTTTACAGGAATAGGTCGGCTAATTGAACGAACGCTTGATCCTTCCTTACAGATGCTGCGCACCATTCCATTGTTAGCGCTGACCCCCCTATTCATTCTGTGGTTCGGCATCGGGGAATTCAGTAAGATGTTGCTCATCTCACTAGGTGCATTTTTCCCCGTATACCTCAATACGTTCCTAGGTATTCGAAGTGTGGACTCGAAGCTGTTCCAAGTAACCCGTATTCTTGGTTTCTCCCGCTGGCAGATGATCCGTAGATTAATTCTTCCGACGGCACTACCGAATATTTTGCTAGGACTTCGCCTCGCTTTAGGGATCTCTTGGTTAGTTCTCGTATTTGCAGAGATGATGGGAACGAGCTCGGGGATCGGCATTATGATTGAGGAGGCTCGGGGTTACTCCAATACGGATATTGTATTTGTAGGCATTATTCTATTCGCCATCGTGGGTGCCTTATCGGATTATGTAGTACGTAAGCTTGAAAAGAAACTGTTAGGTTGGCGTGACACGTACACAGGGTGAAGAGCTATGACGATTCATCTAGTAAGGACAACTCTAGAGGGTGATAACTTTTCTACTATAGGAAGCAAGTTCATTACTATGTACTGAGTTTTTCAGGTGATTAGAGATGATTCCCATTAAATTTCACTAGGTCACACAAAAGGGATTACCAGAGTTTCGGGAGTTTCGGGAGTGCTATGATTTTTGGAAGTTACTGGAGTTGCCTGAATTACCATAGATGAGAAAGAGCGGAGCTACACAGCGCATCTATATATCTATCCAACAACATTTAACTTTAAGGAGGTTCATGACTCTATGACTCAAAGCAATCGTACAGATCAGCTTCATCTAGGAGCCTTTATCTACTATGCGGGACACCATCATGCAGGATGGCGCCATCCTGATTCCGGCGTGGAAGAATTATTCGAATTTGAAATGTATCAAAAATTAGCTCAGATCGCAGAGCGCGGCAAGTTCGATATGATCTTTTTTGCAGATTTGCTACATGTGCAGAACGTAGACCAAGCGGCCGTGGGTATGCTGGATCCTATGACTTTATTATCAGCACTGTCTGCCGTAACTAGCCGCATTGGACTTACAGCCACTGTATCTACTACTTATAATGAGCCATACAATGTTGCCCGCAAATTCGCAACGCTGGATCTGATCAGTAAAGGAAGAGCAGGCTGGAATATCGTTACTTCGCAACTCGATATTGAAGCTCACAACTTCGGACGCGACAAACACCCAGAACATGCGCTGCGCTATCAGATGGCAGAGGAATTCGTAGAGCTCACCACGCGTCTATGGGATAGCTGGCTCGAAGATGCGCTGGTACTCAATCGCAAGACTGGACAGTTCGCTGACTCCGCTAAAGTTGTACCTGTTGATTTCAAGGGACAATGGTTCAGCAGCAAAGGACCACTCACCGTTCCCCGCCCTCCGCAGGGATATCCCGTGTTGATCCAAGCCGGATCTTCTCCGCAAGGACAGTCTTTTGCTTCCCGATACGGTGAAGTAATTTTTACAGCCCAACAGACGCTGGAATCCGCCAAAGCCTTTTATAGTGGCTTGAATGCCAAGCTCGTGGAATCCGGCCGTAAGCCCGGTAGCCTTAAGATCATGCCAGGCATTTCTCCTATTCTGGGGGCGACCGTAGAAGAAGCGCAAGCGAAAGAGCGTCAGCTGCTTGATCTGATTCCAGTCGAAGCTGCCGTTGGTATCTTATCTCATTTCCTTAGTTTTGATCTTTCTTCTTATGACCCTAATGGACCTTTACCTGACATTCCAGATCCCGTAGAGAAATCCAATGGGATGAAAAGTCGTGTGCAGCTCATTATGGACACAGCCCGTACGCAAAATGTCTCGATTCTAGAGCTAGGTCGAAAAATGCTAGGCGCACGAGGACACTTACAATTCGTAGGTACGCCGGAACAGCTAGCCGATCTCATGCAGTTATGGTTCAATGAGTACGCTTGCGATGGATTCAATGTGATGGCGCCTGTCCTTCCCGGCGACTTTGAATTATTCACAGATGAAGTCGTTCCTCTCTTACAAGAACGCGGCATTTTCCGTAAAGAATATACAGGAACTACACTTCGCGAGCATCTGGGGCTTGCCCGTCCTGAGCCCGGACATTTCAGACAACCGGCATCATCTGGTGTTCAGCAATAAAGAAGGTTTACAAAAAACCCCCTGTTTCTAGGGGGTTTTAATGTTTCATGTTGACTAGAGTGACCTTCTATTATTTTGTTACTATGTCTATCATCTAAATTAATTTTAAAATATATTCTAGACTATACTATATTTTAACTTTATTATCATATTATGTAATAATATTTTTGAATGGAGGTGCCAATTTCAAAGATTATAATTTCTCAGATTATGATATTCCACTAGATTCTATAGTTAGTATGCTAAAAATGAGCTTCTCATTGGAAAATTGGGATCAATCCCTCGCTCTTGCTAATCAATTGATCGTGGTAATTACAAGAATCTCACAGGCAAGCTCCTATACATTAAATACTCCGCATCCTTCGTCTTTACAAAGATCTATAACTTATTATTTTGGGTTTGGATATCTCATGCAAGGCCTTGCTTACCATAAGAAAAAACAGTATTCACAGTCTTTACTTTCCATAGAAAAGTATGCCGATTTAGATTGGATTCTTGAAACCGGACCTGAAGCTGAAAAGGATAAAAAACAATTTTTGCTATACTCTATTGCGAATACCTTTACAGTAAAACTTCTTTCTGGTGATCTCTCCCCACTTCAGGAATATATGAGACTACTTATGGAGAACCCTAAAGAACGTCTATCCGGTCTTATTACGATTTTGGAAGCCGCAATTGAACATAATTTAGATGTTCATGCCGAGTTAAGCATTTTATTTAGTAGTCTTCTCCCCTTCCATCAGTACGATCAATTCTATCAAAATTCATGCCTATCTGCCTACAATCTAGCCTCCATCTACTATCTCAAGAAGCATCGTTTTAACGACGCCATGGACTGTATACTATATGTCTTGGACTACTCCAAACAACTTCAAGATGATCGCCATTTCATAAGGGGGAATGCCTTATTCGAAGCTTTCCGTCCCTATGCCTCTCTTAAGCAATTAGAGCGATTTGCCCACATTCAAATCACCTATGTCCGAGAAGAAATTGAATCTAAAGAAGGTCTAGATCTTGAGATCGGCGTCCTTCATTCGTCTTCTAATATTTTGCCTCTATCCTCTCTGTAGTCATACTCTCGCAACCTTTAGCTTCCAGTAAAAAAAGCCTTGGGGGAATGGGGTAAGTCCCATGTACCTTAAGGCTTCAGTCTTATAAATTAGTTCTTGTTTCGAATATACCAATTCGCGAACTGAAAAGACTCACCTTTACGGCTGAGTCTTTTCGTACCGAATACCGAGAAGTTCTCCTGACTTTTCATCAAACTGAACATGCACAAAGACACCAAACTCTTGTTCAGATTTTTTACGTACAATGAGTTTGAACTGTTCTTCTACGACATCCCCTTTAATCGGCTTCCGACCGACATGAAGATAGTCTGTAATATCTGCATTGTATTTTTTCTGCGTCTCTTTGACAGCGATGGTGCCCCACTTGGCATAAGAAGGGTCTGTTCCAGCATAAGTCTGCGTGGGTTCCGCTAATCCTAGAGCAAGGGCCATGAAGGCCGTCATCAGGACCAGCCCCGATTTTTTCAGCAAATGTCTCATTATTGTCCCTCCAGTTCCTATATTTCACATAGTATCTAGAGATGGTTTGAAAAATATACTTCATTGCTAAGAGAATTTAATTGTTTTTCTGTTCTAGTATGTCATCCTCCACACACGGATGAGGATACACAATTTACTCGTATGCACCCAAGATTTCTTTAATACGAATCCATTCCCAGCCATCCTGCCATTGTAATTTAATCTCTCTACTGTGCGTATGAATAGAAGTAACGATGCCTCGAAGTTCTCGGGTCTCATATTCCCCATAAATTCGAAGAGTAACCTGAACGTGGCTGCGCAGAGATTGATCTAACAGACGCTCGATCTCCTCCATTTCCTGTGGATCTAGAATGGGTTTCATTTGACGATGTTGTTCACGTCCTGCTCGTAGAATAGCCGCCTTATGTTCAGGTAACATCATTCTGGAGGATTCCCATAATCCGTTCGCCTCCAATTTTCCCGCCATACTCTCTCTTCCTTTCTACTTCATCTATATAGTTCATTATTATAATATGCGAACACTTGTTTGTATTATATCCGATTTTCTATTTTTTATTCAATGTCAATAAGAGGGTTTTCTGGCAGACCTCTAGAATGAACTACTTGTACGAACTAACAGAAAGAATGAATGCAAACCATTAAAGTTAGGATGTTATATATGATAAAGTCAATTCCCGCTTTATTTATTATTCCATTATTAGCACTCATACTATGTCCTTTAGTGTTACACAGTTCTACATTATCTGATCTAACAAAAGGATTAACCGTTGGCCTATTTCTAGGGCTATTTATCGTCGTTTTGTTGAAGATATATATCCCCCAATTCAAAAAACCCTCTTCAAGTTTAAACTCGAAGAGGGTTGTATCATGTTCATAACGTGTTACCAATTCACCAACTGCTTCAAATAAGGCTTCAAGAGAGGATGAAGCTCCTCTTGATTCAGTCCAATCTCCAGTGTGGCCTGAATATACCCGAATTTATCGCCGATATCATATCGCTTGCCGCTCAGTTCTAAAGCTAGCATCTGCTCTTCTCGGCATATAGCATGGAGAGCATCGGTTAGTTGATATTCGCCTCCTGCTCCGAGATCCATGTGCTCTAGCACATCAAAAATGGAAGGTTGAAGCACATAGCGTCCGACTACAGCCAGTTGAGAAGGACTTTGCTCAGGAGAAGGTTTCTCTACAAGTCCATCCACTTCATAACGTCCTTCCCCACCACCCGAAGGATCAATAATGCCATACTTGCTCACATCTGCTAAAGGTACATGCTTAACTCCAACGACAGGGCGACCCGTCTCCTCGAATAAGGAGATCATCTGGCGGGTAGCCGGGGGATCGGAGACCATGATGTCATCGCCGAGCAAGACAGCGAATGGTTCATCACCAATGAATTGGCGCGCGCACAAGATAGCATGGCCTAGACCTAGTGGTTCTTTCTGCCGGATGTAATGAATTCCTGCCAACTCGCTGATCGCTTCCATTTCATGCAGCAATTTAGACTTGCCTTTCTCACGCAAAATGCGTTCCAGTTCTACCGATTTATCGAAATGATCCTCTATCGATTTCTTGTTCCGCCCAGTCACGATAATAATGCTCTCAATGCCTGATTTCACGGCTTCTTCTACAATATATTGAATGGCTGGTTTATCTACAATGGGAAGCATTTCCTTCGGTTGGGCTTTGGTCGCAGGCAGGAATCGCGTACCCAATCCTGCTGCGGGGATAACTGCTTTTCTTACTTTCATACGGATTCACTCCTGTCTTTGGGTATAGAACGGAAAACCCAGAATCGGCTTCCGATATAGTTCACAATCATACTAGCTGCGGTTGCTGTGAGCTTAGATGCTGTAAGGCCCCAAGTAGCCCGATCATATAGCAGATGGATAATTAGGGAAGAGACTGCCAAAGCAACTAGATTAATGATGATAAAACGAGCTAATTTTGCACCCGCATGCTGTTCCTTTTGCTCACGGAAAGTCCAATTGTTATTCAGAGCATAGCTGTTCAGTACACCGCAAGAATAAGAAATGATCTGAGCTAAGATGGCTCCTACGCCACCCCAACTAAGTAAAGTAAAGATGCACAAATCAATAATGGTGTTCAAGGCCCCGACGAATCCGAATTTGAACAGTTGAGCTAGTCGCTTATTCATAGGAAGAAGCGCGTTCGCGTCGTGCTATTCTGGAATCTGCAAGCCCCTGCGTCTCCCTAACAATATAGAGGGGGCGGCCTTTGGTCTCATCATAGATGCGCCCAATATATTCCCCCAGAACACCCAGCATAATTAGAACGGCTCCATCAAAAATTAACGTAATGCCGACAAGCGAGGGCCAGCCTTTACTTGTCGCATGCGTGAAGATGGCTAGATACAGTACATAGAGCAGATACACAAATCCAAAAGCGGATAAAGCCATACCTAGATATCCCGCAAGCTTAAGCGGCTTATAGGAAAAGGACATGATTCCGTCTAAAGAGAGTTTAATCATTTTTTTCAGCGGATACTTGGTCTCCCCTGCCAGACGTTCGTCCCGTTCGTACTCCACCGGCGTCTGCCGAAAACCCACCCAGCTTACCAAGCCGCGAACGAAACGGTTCTTTTCGGGAAGACGCTTCATCTCCTCGACGACTTTTCGATCCATCAGGCGGAAATCCCCTGTATCGACCGGGATATCAATTTCGGTAGTCGCTCGCAGTACACGGTAGAACAGACTGGCCGATGTTTTTTTGAAAAAGGTCTCACCGCTTCGCTTAATCCGCTTGGCATAGACAACTTCGTAGCCTTCTTTCCATTTCGCAATCATCTGCAAAATAAGTTCAGGAGGATCTTGGAGGTCGGCATCGATGATGACGACCGCCTCCCCAGATGCATAATCCATCCCTGCCGTAACTGCAATTTGGTGACCAAAATTCCGCGAGAAATCAATGAGTCGCACCGTCTCATCCCAGCAGCTGTAATCTTTAATCATCTCAGCGCTTTGGTCTTTACTTCCGTCATTCACAAATATCAATTCATACGTATCCCCTGTGGTACTCATCACTTTTTTGATACGTCGATAGGTCTCTTGAATTACGGCTTCTTCATTGTACATAGGAATGATAATCGAATATTTGATCTGCTTACTCATAGCGGATCCTCCCTTCTATTTAGCTGCAGAATTAAGTTGTACTTCGTATAATGTCGCTGCTCCGCTGCGTCCTGGCATCGCACTATCCTCTTCAGAGGTCGTCGTAGTCTCTCCCCATGTAGAAGCGGGAATTACCGTTCCGTTGGCCTTGATCCAAGTGGTTAGATCGGAAGTTCCTTCTCGTCCGCCGCCCATACCGCCACCGATGAGGAAGTATTTCACTTTGCCTGTTTCTACAAGGGTTTTGAGCTTCGCCGTAGTGTATACAGGATCAGAACCTGAGAATCCACCCAGAATAATTGCTTTTTGTTGCTCGTCAATCATATAAGGGGCTGCTGTACCATAACTGTTTGTTGCAAATAGGTACTTATAACCAGCGTTATTGGCTTTAAGATAAGCCAGCAGCTTGGCGTTGACTTTCTCACTTTCGCCGCCACCCATGCTGCCACCCCGATCACGATTTGTCGTTTTATGATCATTATCTGCGGAATTAGACACGTCTCCTTGTCCCGGTACCGTTGCCGTACCTGACGAGGAATCGCTACCTGAATTCATGCCTGGTGGCATCGTCATCTCACCACTAGCGTTATCTCCCATACCGCCTGGGAATCCCATACCGCCTGGGAATCCCATACCGCCGCCCATGCCGCCCATCCCATTACTTGTACCCGGGCCAGCTTGGGGAATCATACTGTTCAGTCCATAAGTTATCGGAGTCAGCGCCCAGAATGCAGGTCCAATGAGCAGAACAAGCAAACCTGCTACCGCAGCTGTGTGTTTCCACGCATGTTCACGACGTTTGATGACTATTAATATTACCGTAACGGCAATACCTGCTACTAATATAGCTATAGACCAACCCGAGCCAATCTTAGAATTAAAAGCTTGAACGATATAATATTGGAACCCTGCTGTCAGCAGAACTCCTATAGGAAGCAGCCATGACTGCCAATCTTTCCGTTCTTGGTAAGCTGTCCAGAGAACGGTCCATCCTGCACCCACTAATGCCGCGATTGGAGGTGCTAACATAATTAGGTAATAGTGATGGAAGAATCCTGCAATACTGAAGAATACCATTCCCGGTGCAAGCCAAGCCATCCAGAACAAACTTTCTTTATGCTTTTGTGTGAATTTATTAAAAAAGTGTCTACGCCGAACGTCAGCGAATAGAGCGATACAAGCTAGGAGTACAAAAGGAAGCAACCAACTGGCTTGACCGGATAGTTCAGTCTGGAAGAGACGAAGTGGGCCTTTCGTTCCCGTTCCGAACATCCCTCCCATTCCACCACCGCCTTGACCATTACGACCGCCATCCTCACGGTTCCAGGGATTATTTCCTTGCGTCTGGCCTGCATTACCGCTACCGCCATCTGAACCCTGAATTCCTTGACCATTATTTGTTCCAGAAGGAGGCGTCACTGCATTGCCATCACTTGGGCTACCTGCCGCGGTATTCTGACCATTGCCATTCGCTTGGTCGGTTCCCTTTGATGCATCATTATTGTCTGCTGTACTGCTGTTTGATGGAACACTTCCGTTCGAAGGTGCATTTCCATTTGGGCCCTGCCCATTCTGACCGCCTGGGAAGTTGCCCTGCATTTCCCCATTCATACCTGGAGGCATGCCGCCACCTGCTCCGCCACCACCACCGTTTTGATTCCCGGTTAGACGAGACACCCCGTTATAGCCAAAAGCAAGTTCCAATACGGAGTTAGTCTGACTACTCCCGATATAGGGACGATTATCCTTGGAAATGGAATCTACCGTAACTGCCCAGGATAGGGAGACCGCTGCAAGTACAGCCGTGCCTGCAACCAATACGCCAAGCTTCTTTTTCCAAGGAAATGAACAAGCCATAATATAAAATAAGTAGAACGCCGGTAGGACCATATAGGCCTGAAGCATCTTCATATTGAAGCCGACGCCGATAAAAGCAAATGCCGCAAGCAGATGAATGACCTTGCCTTGCCGAACTCCACGGAATAAGAACCATGTAGCCAGAAGCAAAGTAAAGACCAGCATACTATCGATATTGTTCGTGCGGCTCACCGCCACCGCGATGGGTGTAAGCGCCATAGCTAGCGAAGCCATTCTTGCGGACGTTCGGCCGAATGTTGGCTTGACCAACAGATAGACTAGAATTACCGATCCCACACCGGCAAGCGCTTGTGGCAAAATCACACTCCAACCGTGTAATCCAAAAATATAAGCACTCACCGTCTGAATCCAGAACACTACAGGCGGTTTGTCTACCGTTACGCTCCCTGCTGAATCTAATGAACCATAGAAAAAGTTATGGAAGTTCTCCAGCATACTAGCGACTGCTGTGGTGTAGTACGTATTCGCGTACTTGTCATTCCAAATGCCATACCCATTCAAAAAAGCTGCAATCACTACAATGAACAAAAGAACTTTATCTCTGCCTAATTTCTGTATGAAATTTCTCATCTCTCTTCATCACTCCCTTGATTAACCTGTCTCCATTGTGCCATCCTTATCTGAAGTGGGTATGAGTGCCCGCTGAATGTTCGCTGAATGTATTTTTCAGCCTAAATTCAGCTTGATGGACGATACTAAGGAAGAGAAAGATTAGCAGGAGGAATTCGCCATGAAACCCCCAAAAGGAATTCGAATTTTACTAGTAGATGATGAACCGCATATTCTTCAGTTCTTAGAACTTGGCCTATCTAGCGAGGGATTTGAGATCAAGACCGCTCCCGATGGAGCCTCGGCCGTAGAGATTGCCCCTTTATTCAAACCGCATGTCATTATCTTAGATGTGATGATGCCAGAAATGGACGGATTTGAAGCCATTGCTCGTCTAAAAGAAAACCTTAGCTACGGCGCTGGCATTATTATGCTTACAGCCAAAGACGAGGTGGAGAATCGAGTTAGAGGACTCACACTCGGCGCTGACGATTATATGATTAAGCCATTCAGTTTTGATGAACTATTAGCACGTATTCAAGCAAGGCTGCGCAATCAGTTCCCAGACCTGCTCGGAGAAGTGGTGCATGGACCTTTTCGTCTAGACGATCGCAGGAAAGAAATTACGCACCAAGATAAAGTGCTTGAACTATCGCCGACGGAGTATGAACTTCTGAAATTCATGGTGATGAACCATGGGATTGTCTTAAGCAAGACGCTCATTTTGGACCGGGTATGGGGATATGATTTTGGAGGAGAAGAAAATATTGTAGAGGTATATGTCCGCTCTTTGCGCGACAAGCTGGGGGATAAAGAACATCGCTTAATACGTACGCTGCGCGGTGTGGGCTATCGGGTAGATTTACCATGACCAAGAAGCGGAGTCACCCCCCTACCCGATCTCTGAAGGAACGCTTGTCCCCTCGTTCTTTGCGCTCCCAACTTCTAGTACGCTCCTTGTTCATCTTAGCTGCACTGCTTATGCTAATTGGCGGATTGCAATATTGGTTGATGAAAGATTTCCTATATTCAAGCCGGGCTGAAGCGTTAGAGGCACAGATTATGTCCCTTCCTGGAGGTCTCCTAGGTACAAAGGAAGCCATAGAGAATCGACCTGCCCAGACCGATGAAGAATCGTCAAAGTTCGAAGCTGGCGTACGAAAACTCGGCAGACCTTTTTTATTCCATGAGACCTCGCTTGCTTTAATCGATCAAGAAGGTAATTTCAAAGACATTTCGGCTGAATATGGTATGACCGCACCTCAGCTTCAGAAAAATGTGTATGTCCAGCGACTACAGCAAAAAGAGACACTGCCTATGGCGCCGAACGAATCCAAGTACGAAATCGCTCAAGATAACAAAGGGAATGAACAGCTTATTGTCATACGTCATGCGCGTACACATTCGCCTAGTGAAACACCCAGTCTTATTCAAATGGGAATGGATACGGCCCCCCTAAGAGATCAGTTACTGCAGCAGCTTCTCATTTTCACGGTGTTATCTGTTCTGGCTTTAGCTGGAGGACTTCTTCTCTATATTCCTGTGCTTCGCAGAACATTAATACCTCTTTCTCGTATGGTGGAAGTCGTTCAACAGACAGATGCCGGGAACCTTGCAGAACGGTTCCCCGAAGCCCAAGGACAGACCGAGATAGACCGTCTATCTGCTTCATTTAACGGGATGCTTGAGAGACTAGAACACTCCTTTGATGCGGAAAAAGAATCTAAAGAACGCATGAGACAATTCATTGCCGATGCTTCTCATGAACTACGTACTCCGCTTACCTCCATTCATGGATTTTTGGAAGTTCTCATGCGGGGAGCCGCGGACAATCCAGAGAAGTTACAAGCTGCATTAAGAAGCATGCATGGCGAGTCTAGACGCATCAATAAACTTGTCGAGGATCTCCTGCTGTTAACGAAGCTCGATCAAGCTCCTCAAATGATTTTTCAGCAGGTTCGTATGGACGCTTTACTTTATGAAATGCAGCCGCAGCTCCACATGCTGGCCGGCGAACGAACCGTTGACATGGATATTACAGCAGATGTAACGGCTCTTGCAGACCCCGATCGTATGAAGCAAGTGATCTTAAATCTATTCCACAATGCAGTGCAGCATACGCATCCGGAACACGGCTTAATTCGTGTATCATTGCAGGCATCAGAAGATATGATCACCTTGCAGATTCAAGACAATGGGAGCGGTATTGAACCCCAGCATCTGGCACACATTTTTGATCGATTCTACCGAAGTGAATCTTCTAGAACTCGTAAATCAGGTGGGGCTGGTCTAGGTCTCTCCATTACTCAGGCGATTATTGAAGCTCACCAAGGAACCATTCGAGCAACAAGTCAGCCTGGAAAAGGCACAACCTTATGTATTGAACTTCACGCGAGTCAGGTGTAATGCTTATCCTAAAATTAGAAAACTCCGGATGCGCAATGCGCACCGGAGTCCGTCTAATGTTTAGTACAAGCTAAATGTCCGAGTAATGATTACAAGTAGAATGAACAATACCAGAATAACACCTGTAGAAGTGAATGCTCCGTATCCCGCTCCGCCACCACAACCTATTCCTGACATGGTAACTCCTCCTTTATGATAGCTTACGAAGTATGATATGCAGTCTAAAATCGTCGCGTCAGGGGCAACCACCTACTTTGATAAGCAAAAAATAGCCTGCTTTACAATTCAACATTTTCAGCCGATATACTACATATCACGTTCATTTTCGACAATTTATACTTATTTACAGCCATTTACTTATGCATGCTAGGAGAAATGTCCCTTGTCCTTACGCTTACGCTCTATTGTTGCCATTGTGTTCGCCATTCTTATTGCCATCTTAACAGGGCTTCTTAGCTGGATCATTGAGCGGGAGTCGACGGAAGAAGTGAAGAAGACGATCGGGGGATCTTTAGCAGAGACCTCCTATCAGATGGCCGAAAAGCTAGATTATTTCATGTGGTCCAGAGCTGGAGAGATTCAAATGCTAAGTAAGCTGGATGCATTCCGTAGTCCAGATCAACCCGAAGATATCCGTAAGCTACTCGATCAATTAAAGACGAGCTTCCCTGTATTTACGTGGTCAGGCTTCATGGACACCAAAGGAAATGTACTCGCCTCTACCGACGGTATCCTTACCGGAATGAACTTGTCAGAGAGGCCTGTCTTTACGGAAGCGCAAAAAGACCTATTTATCGGGGATGTTCATAATGCCAAACTCCTAGCGTCTTATATCCCTCACAAACAAGATGAACCGCTGCAATTTGTTGATATCAGTACACCCGTCTATGCTAAGAATGGAAAGCTCGTAGGTGTTCTTGCCGCACATCTTAGCTGGGAATGGTCCCGTCAAGTAGAGCAATCTATCCTCAAACCTCTGGAGAACCGATACAAAAATATTGAGATCTTCATTATTAGCAAAAAAGATCGCACTGTGCTGCTGGGTCCTTCTTCAATGGTTGGACATCCCTTGAATATTCCTCTTGTAGACGAGGCTCGGGCAGGTCAAAATTCTTGGGAACTCGCCAAGTATCCAGATGGACGCAGCTATTTAACGGGATTTGCTTATGGGCAAGGGTATGAAAATTATGCCGGACTAGGTTGGTCTATTCTGATAAGAGAACCCGAAGATATTGCTTTTGCTTCGGCAACGAAGCTTAGTCATACTATACTTTTAACGGGTACAGCCGCAGCGGTGGTATTTGCCATATTCGGTTGGTTTATTGCAGGTTGGATCGCACGCCCACTCAAGCGAATTGCACTTGCAGCAGATCTCCTTCGTAGTGGGGAACAGGTACATATTCCAATCTACCGTCATATTAAGGATATTGAAATTCTCTCCTCATCTCTTCAAAATCTGGTGCATAACTTAACACGTACGGAAGATCAACTAGGACAGATGTCCATCCTAGCTCTACACGACAAACTTACTGGACTACCTAACCGCATTGCCCTCGGAGACCATCTGTCCCGATCGATCCGAGAAGTCCATGGACATGAAGAGACATTGACCTTGCTATATATTGATTTAGATGGATTCAAAAACGTAAATGACACATGGGGACATCAGACCGGGGATCAGCTCCTCCAGCTTGTCGGACAGCGAATGAAAGAATGTATCCGTCCTCAAGATTTCATATGCCGCATGGGTGGAGATGAATTTGTAATTGTGCTGCATACGCCAGCAGTACATCCCATACTGGAAGCGCGGAAGATAACGGAACGACTAATCACTACTTTGAACCTTCCCTTCTCTATCGATCAGGCCCTTATCCATATCGGTTGCAGTATTGGCGGAGCTGTCTATCCTTTAGATGATAGCGACCCGCTTCAAGTGATTCGTTTTGCAGATGAAGCCTTATATGCTTCCAAAAAAGCAGGCAAGAATCAAGCTACATTTACTTCGGAATTGTTACCATAACTTCTTTTAATTCCGAGCAAATAAAGGATTATAGGGTTTGGTTGATTTATGGAGGATGTTGATTTAACGGGGTTCTGAATTGGAGAGTATTCAGCTTTTATAAATTAGTTATAGAAGGATTCATTAAAAAAGCAGCGGCAGAACAAGACTTGATCATAGAGTCTTAGACTGCCGCTGTTCTTGAATTAGCGTGTCCTGTTAGTTCAATCATATCAACTCTGAGATAAACATTGGTGTAGCCCCATCCTCTGTATAAAAGCCAAATTTATTATAGAACTCCACTGCATGAGGATAAGAAATTAATACTTTTGTTTTACACCCTTTATATCGATCAAGCATTATATTCATCATTTCTTTACCTATACCTATACTCTGATAACTTGGATGAATAAGCATATAATGAAAATATACCGTCAAAATACCATCTGACAAAGCATTGATTAAACCGACAAGCTTTCCTCCTTCCCAAGCGGTCACAATGGAATGAGACCCTCCGATGGCTTGGAAAAGCTCGTTTGGATACTTGCCAGACTCCCATTCTACCGATAAAAATAACTCTTCGAGTGCATCCTTAGTGATATCCTCTTTGCTTGAAGCGTAATATATACTCATTCCTATAAATTCCTTTCATACAACTAACTACGGCACAACATCTGTTTTGAACTCCCCTATTTCGATGGTTTTGCAATTCTTACGAAGTCATAAAAGTCAAAAAAATAATACCCTTTTAAAGCAATTCCGGATTCATCTAAGTAAATAATTACTTTATTCACCTCAATATACTATTAAAAATATGTATACAAAATGGATTAACTGAAGTGGAGTTTGTATATACCTACATTAGAGAATTCATGAGAATGCTTTATATATTTAAACATTCTCATCCTAAGATGCTTTTATTTTCTTAGATACAGAACTTTTTTAACACTTTTATATTGAAAAAGGACATCCACTTAAGATGAATTAAGATGAATGTCCTTTTTTTTCAGCTTTTTTTGCATCACGAAGGTTGTTGCTGCAGTGGAGCCTCAGGTATGCGTACAACCCAGAAATACAATCCAATTCCAATTAGTGTCATTGCTCCTCCTACCAACGCAAAAGCGGTTATCGGTTCGTCTAAGAACATTGCCGCCAAAGCAATCGCAAATACGGGCTCTCCAATAATCGCCATTGAGATTGTAGACGCAGGCATCACTTGCAATAGACGATTGAATAGCATCTGTCCAAAGATGGTAGGTACTACCGCTAACAATATGAAAATAACCCAATTCGAGCCTGAGTATTTTACGAGTTCTATGCCATTTCCTAAGTTGTATCCAAGTAAAAGCAAGCCTCCAATAGCAAATACGAAGAAACTATACACCATAGAAGGCATCTTTTTGCAAAGATTTTGACCGGTTAACATATACAGCGCATACGCTACGCCACCCAGCAAAGACAGTAAATCTCCCCATAGTGCTTCACTAGATAACCCTATGTCACCCCAGGCAATTAGGATGGAACCAACCATCGCGAGGGATAGCGCTGCCGCCGCCGACCAAGCCGTTCTTACTCGGTAGAACAAATAGGAACCTGACATTACAAATACAGGTTGTAACGATAAAAGAATCATGGAACTTGCAACAGACGTATGATTTAATGATTCCATCCAAAGTAGAAAGTGCAGACCTAGAAAAAGACCGGCGAGAAAAAGGAGTCCAATTTCCTTGCGACTTAGACTACGTAAAAGTGTATTTATCGTACGCCATTTCAACCATGGACTAATGAATATAAGGCAAAAGAACAAGCGATACATGCCCATAACAGGTGCAGGAGCCGATGATAATTTGATAAAAATAGAGGATAACGCGATAGAGATGATTCCAATGATGAGTAAGCCTAGATGTGGATAGGCTTTCTTGCTAGCTTGCATGGTAATAGCGCCCCCTACAATACAGAACTGAACATAAATTATTTTTTTCGCTTACAACGCAAAGACCTGCTAGAACAGCAGGTCTTTGCGTATGATATACGTCATGAAAATACCATGCGATATCATCTTCCTTCCGATTATGGTGAATTCACTGGCTAAGAATCCAAGCGAAAGACCGACTTTCTTCGCTGCACGCATTCTCATCTTCACCTCTCGCCTCTACTCGTCTACGGATGTGTTTTTAGATAAAAGACCTTTCAATTCTTTCATGAACATATTAATATCCTTGAATTGACGGTACACAGAAGCGAAGCGGACGTATGCTACTTCATCAATAGGGTAGAGCTGTTCCATTACAAGTTCACCAATTTGACGACTCTCCGCTTCGGCAATGGCCGTATGTCTTAGAGATCGCTCCACTTCAGAGACCATGGATTCCAATTGATCGATGGAAACAGGTCTTTTCTCGCAGGCACGGATGAGACCTCTCAGCATCTTATCTCGGCTGAACTCTTCTCGGCTTCCATCCTTTTTGACGACAATCAGTGGCGTCTCTTCCACCATCTCAAACGTAGTAAATCTGCGGCTACATTGCTCGCATTCTCGTCTACGTCGTATGGAGCGATTCTCGTTAGCAGGCCTAGAATCCAGCACTTTCGTCCCTAAATAGTCGCAGTATGGACACTTCACAGCATCACTTCCTTCCAAAATAAGATTCCCATTATCTTCAATAATATTTGTGTTATGAGATTTGAGGTTCCGGCACATAATACTTGTACCAACCGGAGGAGGTGAATCAACAATGGCTCAAAACAACAACACAAACGACTTGGTAGTAAAACAATCTTCTGGAGCTTTGGAACAAATGAAATACGAAGTAGCTCAAGAACTTGGCATTTCTTTTCCTCAAGACGGATATGCAGGTAACTTGACTTCTTTTGAGAACGGTTCGATCGGTGGTTACATCACGAAACGTTTGGTGACACTAGCAGAACAACAATTGGCTGGTCAATACAAATAATGAATGAGAAAGCATTGGCTCAGGGAAACCTGGTCAATGCTTTCTTTTTAGAGCCTATTAGATCGTCCCCTGCATTAAAATTCTTTGTATATATCCACATACTGCTGATAATAATGTGATACTCGCTGTACATAGTGCCGAGTCTCCCCAATGGGAATATTCTTCACCGTATCCAGTCGTCCATCCCATGTGCCACTTTTTAACCAGCCTTTCACTTTCCCAGGTCCCGCATTATAGGCTGCAATCACGGCAATTTCATTGTTATTAAATTGACTGTAGAGCGATTTCAAATACCATGTACCGAGCTGTATATTGCGATCCGGCTCCCGTTTGAGTGTATCTAAGCTTATATCCGGAAGATTCGCCTTTCCTATGATCCATTTGGCTGTATCCGGCATAATCTGCATCAGTCCCAAAGCCCCTTTGGGCGATTCTTGACTAGCTTTATAATTCGTCTCGACTCGAATAATAGCGGCTACTAAGAAGGGATCCACTTTATTCGTCTCGGCATGATGACGAATTTCGTCCTTATAGTGAATAGGATAAAATAAAGTTAACCACTGCGTATTGACGAAGATTAGTACTAGAAAGGAGAGGAATAAGACAAGCAATACTCTCTTTTTACGAAGCCATTTCATGACAGACCCCGATCTGCCATGTACTGATGAATCTGTCGCTCCGTTTCCGCAAGAGTCCCCCTATTATCAATCACAACATCTGCGAGTTCTCGTTTGCGTTCGATGTCCCACTGCGAGGCAAGTCTTGCCTCAGCCTCTTCCTTCGTTAGGCCATTACGTGCCATGAGTCTTGTTCGTTGTATATCCGCCGGCACATAGACCACCAAGACTTCATAGAAATCATTCCCTTGTCCTGTCTCGTAGAGCAAAGGAATATCTGATATCACTAATTTCCCCGGTTGCGCTGCGTCATATGCTGCAGCTCGGCTTCTCATTTCAGCGCGTATCGCTGGATGTGTAATGGCTTCTAAAGCTTTACGTTCATCTGGATGGTTGAAAATAAGACTTCCCAGCTTAGCTCGGTCTAGCGTGCCGTCTTCTCGGATCATCACAGATCCGAATCGCTTCGCTACTTCGGCCAGCACCGGATGCCCGGGCTGCATCACTTCCCTAGCGACGGCATCTGCATCAATTAAAAGGGCTCCCTGCTGTACGAACAACTGGGAGACCGTACTTTTTCCCGATGCAATTCCACCGGTCAGTCCGATATTCATAACGTCACCTCATTATTGCTTCTTTTTTGCCACAGCAGCCACAAAGGGCTGACAGCTTGGACAATAGTGTGTGCCACGTCCACCTACGACGGACTTTTCTACAGGAGCTCCACAATTTACGCAGGGCTGAGCTTTACGCCCATAAATCTGCAGAGCATGTTGGAACATTCCCATTTCACCCTGTCCGTTCACATAGGATTTAATCGAAGATCCTCCAGCTTTCACTGCATCAGACAGAGTCTGAACAATGGCTGCATAGAGACGAGCCAGTTCTTGTCCACTAAGTTCACAAGCCACTTTCTCCGGATGAATGCCCGCCTTGAACAAGGCTTCATCCACATAAATATTCCCCAGCCCCACTACATATTCCTGATTCAGTAACGCCACTTTAATCTTCGTCTTGCGAGATCCAATGACTTCGGTGAATGCTTCTAATGAAAATCCATCATCTAAAGGTTCAAGCCCAAGCTTCATCAGTGGCTTCTGCGTAAGTTCCTCCCCAGGGTGGAATAAATGCATCGTGCCGAACTGGCGCACATCTTTGTAGCGAAGCTCTGTTCCATCTGTGAAATGGAATATGACATGCGTATGCTTCTCTATCGGCTCTTCACTTTCATAGACCCCGTAGCGCCCTTCCATCCGAAGATGAGAGACAAGGACCAATCCGTCCATAATAATCCTTAAAAATTTCCCTCGACGTCCTACATCTGTAATCGTATGCCCCTGTAACTCCAAGGCAAAATGCTCTATATCATCTGGTCGCTGAATAATTCTGGGTAGCGACACGGTTACGTTCTGAATGGTTTTGCCTGTAATCAGCTCACTCAATGTTCTTCTGACTGTTTCTACTTCCGGTAATTCCGGCATAATGACTTCACCTCAACCTCTATTATACCGGAAAATGTCCTGTTCCTCAGCACCTTTATTTGGCTTCGTACCAGTTCAGTCCTTCACTCACATCCGCTTTCAATGGAACGGATAACGGTAACGCTCTTTCCATCGTCTCAGGAACTAACTTTTTCATGATTTCAAGTTCATCTTCTGGCACTTCAAATACTAATTCATCGTGTACCTGCAATAACATTCGGCTCTTGAGCTTATGTTCTTTGAGGGCCTCATTCATCAGCACCATAGCAAGCTTAATAATATCTGCTGCGGTTCCTTGAATCGGTGTGTTCATCGCCGTGCGTTCCGCAAAGGAGCGAAGGTTAAAGTTAGAAGCATTGATCTCAGGCAAATACCGTCTACGCTCAAGAAGCGTAGTCACATAGCCATCTTGCTTGGCTTCCTTTACGATATCGACCATATATTTACGAACTCCTTGAAAGACCTCAAAATACTGGTCTATAAATTGAGCCGCCTCTTTACGAGTGATGTTCAAATTCTGCGATAATCCATAGTCACTAATTCCATACACAATTCCGAAGTTTACCGCCTTCGCTGAGCGCCGCATATCGGAGTCCACTTGATCGGCAGGTATGCCAAACACATCGCTAGCCGTCTTCGTATGAATATCCATATCGTTGATAAAAGCTTCTTTTAGACGTTCGTCATTTGAAATATGCGCCAGCACCCGCAGCTCAATCTGCGAATAGTCAGCCGCCAGGATGTGCCAACCTGATTCAGAAGGAACGAATACCTTACGAATCTTTCGGCCTTCTTCCATACGAATCGGGATATTCTGCAGGTTAGGGAACTGACTACTAAGGCGCCCCGTAGCCGCAATCGTCTGACGATAATACGTATGTACCCGGCCCGTTTGTGGACGAATTTCTTTGAGCAGACCCTCTACGTAAGTGGATTGAAGCTTCGCCAATTGACGATAAGAGAGAATAGACTGCACGATATCATGATAAGGTGCAAGCTTCTCCAGCACTTCCGCATCCGTGGAGTAGCCTGTCTTCGTCTTTTTCATCACAGGCAGTCCTAGCTTGTCGAACAATATCTCCCCTAATTGCTTAGGTGAATTAATATTGAATTCGGTTCCCGCCAACTCATAAATATGATGGACCAACTTGCTGATCTGACCTTCAAATTCTTTTCCTAACGCTTGAAGCGCATCCCGGTTCACTGCAATCCCTTGCTTCTCCATATCGGCTAGAATCCGTGAAAGGGGCATTTCTAGCTCATAAAAGAGATGATTCATCTCATTTCTAGCAAGTTCCTCTTCTTGAAGAGGTATTAGAAGCTGCGCCGCTGCGGCTTTGTACGCAAGATGCTGTCCTAGTACATCATCGGCAGGGATTTTGTACTTAGCGCCTTTACCAAAAATCTCATCATCTGGAGCCAAAAATGGCAATTCATATTTTGAAGCCAACCCACTTAAAGTCTGATTGCTCTCCGTCGGATCAAGTAGATAAGCTGCTAGCTGGATATCAAAAGCCGCCCCTTCAAAGGCAATATCATGCCAGTGAAGCACAAGATCCATCCGATGAAGATCGTACCCCTTCTTCGGCGACTTGGGATCAGCCAGCCACTGGCGTATTGGAGTTGCTGCTTCTGATTTTAATAACGCTAAGGGCACATAAAAGTGACGCTCTTCGCAAGACAAGGCAATACCAATTAGACTCGCTTGGTGAGGGTTCTCGCCATAGGTCTCTACATGAAGAACATCAATATCACTCAGAAGATCAAGCATCGCTGGTATCCCTGCTTCATCAAGTAACACCACATCAACTGGAGCTTGTGGCGGGCGAGACGTAGCTCCCTCTTCTACACTTGAGCCCGCATGCACAGCAAAATTCAAACGTTCAAGTAGGGATTTGAATTCCAACTTACGTAGCGCAGGAGCCGCCTTCTCTTCATCAATTCCAGAAAAAACCATATCTTCCCATGATGGCTCTACCGGAACCTCTCTAAAAATCGTAGCAAGCTGCTTACTCATACGCGCATCATCTGCATGATTAATCAGATTTTCCTTTTGTTTTCCCTTGAGCTCATCCGTACGACTCAGAACTTCCTCTACCGAACCGAATTGATGCAAGAGCTTAAGCGCCGTCTTCTCCCCGATGCCAGGCACACCTGGAATGTTATCCGAAGTATCGCCCATAAGCCCTTTCAAATCCACAATTTGTGCGGGTGTGAGACCATACCGCTCCTTAATTTCCGCAATTCCATAAGGTTCGAGTTCCGTTACCCCTTTACGGGTAAGTACAACTTTTACATTGTCCGAAGCCAGCTGCAGCATATCCTTGTCACCACTGACGACGAGAACCTGTCTATTTTGATCATCCGCCATTTTACTTACCGTACCAATAATATCATCCGCTTCGAACCCACTTAGCTCAAATTGCGCAATGTTAAGCCCTTTTAACAGTTCACGAAGCATAGGGAACTGCTCAGACAATTCTGGCGGCGTCTTCTCCCGTCCACCCTTGTAGTCTTTATAGCCTTCATGTCGGAAAGTTTCTTTACCTGCATCAAAGGCTACCATCATATGTGTAGGCTTCTCATCTTGAATTAATCTCAGAAGCATATTCGTAAAACCGTATACGGCGTTCGTATGCTGACCCTTCGTATTTGTCAAAGGCGGCATCGCAAAAAATGCCCGGTAGATAATACTGTTGCCGTCAATCAGAATCAATTTATCCATACTTGGCATCGTCCCTTCATACCTATCTTTACCTATAATAACACAAGCTTTATCGGTTTAAGAAATTGTAACGACAAGGTCAGTGAGAAGGTTAGCGGTCATAATTGAGCATATATTTAGGGATAGGAGATATATGTCCAACTCTCATTATTTGTGTAATTCATGTCTAATCTGTATAAGTTAGAGATTGTGTGCTCAAGTTTATTTATTTCCACATTAGCTCACCTTAACGCATAAGAGGATTCTCAATAGAATAAAAAGCTCAAGGGTACAAAAAAAGCTCAAGAGCATATCAGAAGGTCTGATATCCCTTAAGCTTATGTGTCGCGCAATCTAACTATTGAGATCTGGACGTTTGCCTGTCACCAAGTATACCGCACTCTCTCCAATGTTGGTCGCGTGATCAGCAATCCGTTCAATATACCGGCCAACAAGAATAAGCAACATTGCTTGTTGTACATTATCCGGATGCGCAATCATATAACTATGCAAATCGCGTGTAATTTGGCTGTAGAGATGATCGATTTCGTCGTCATCTTGGGCCATTTTGTAAGCTAGGTCTGTATTCTCATCTAAATAAGACTTCAGTGATTCGTCAATCATGATCCCCGCAAGTTCCGCCATACGTGGGATATCTACCAAAGGCTTGATTAGATCTTGACCTTCTAAGCGCAGCGTTACTTTTGCAATATCTAGAGACAAATCGCCCATTCGCTCCAGATCACTGGAAATTTTGAAGGCAACGATAATACGGCGCAAATCTTTAGCTACCGGTTGTTGAGTCACGATGAGACGTGATCCAATCTCCATGATCTGATCTTCCATTAAGTTAAGCTCAACATCACGTTTTACAATCACTTGGGCTTTCGCGATATTCTTCGTCTGGAGTGCTTCCACGGCTCCTTGAAGCGCCTCCTTAACATGATCTCCCATAGCATGAAGCAGATGACGAAGTTCATCTAAATTCTGGTCGAACTCTTTTCTTTGAATCATTAGGTTGCCTCCTTATGCCCTTAACCGAAGCGGCCGGATATATAATCTTCTGTTCTAGAATCCTGTGGTGTAGAGAACAACGTCTTGGTATCATCTGCTTCCACTACTTCACCATTTAAGAAAAAGACCGTTCTCCCCGAAATCCGGGCAGCTTGATGCATGTTATGCGTAACCATAACAATAGTATACTTGTCCTTCAGTTCTTGTACGAGTTCTTCGATCTTTAGCGTTGAGATCGGGTCGAGAGCTGAGGTTGCTTCATCCATCAACAAAATATCCGGTTGAACAGCTAACGCTCTTGCAATACATAGACGTTGCTGTTGTCCACCAGACAGACTTAATGCGGAACGCTTCAAGAAATTTTTCACTTCTTCCCAAAGTACAGATTGCTTCAGGCTTGTCTCTACAATATGATCTAGTTCTGCTTTATTGCGCACTCCATGGAGACGTGGTCCATAAGCTATATTGTCATAGATCGACTTAGGAAACGGGTTTGGCTGCTGGAAAACCATACCGACTTGCTTACGCAACGCTTCCACATGTACATCTTCACTATAAATATCCGTTCCACCAATCTGTACCTTACCTTCAATACGAGTTCCTGAAATCATATCATTCATCCGGTTCAGGGTCCGAAGTAGAGTGGATTTACCACAGCCGGAGGGACCAATGAACGCAGTAATGGCTTTCTCTGGAATATCCATAGATACATCTTTCAAAGCATGATAAGAACTGTAATACAAATTTAGTTTGTCAATATGAATGATCGGTTCCATGTCACTTCTCCTTCACTTTACACTCCAATTGATCTTAGCTTGATTATGTAAAGAGCAATAACCACAATTGTTAACGCAATGTAAAATCTAAAAGAAGCCCCATTTCAATTGAAATGAAGGGCACCTTTTTTCTTATTCACGACCAGTTTGTAACCCACGCCGCGAATGGAGTCAATATGTACAGATTGTGGATCTAGCTCCAGCTTTTTTCTAAGAGAACTTACATGTACATCCACAGTCCGCTGGCCACCGATGTAGTCAAATCCCCATACAGCATTCATTAGATCGTCTCTTGTCATGACAACGCCAGGTTTGCGCGCTAGATACAAGAGAACCTCGAATTCTTTTGGACGCAGGGAAATGGACTCTCCGCTAAGCGTTACCTCATATTTCTCTGGGAAAATTCGAAGTTCTCCTAGTGAAATCTGGGATTCGGGTTGAAGTGGAATCTTGTCTCGCTCATCTTGTCCAGTCGAACGCCGGAGAACCGCCGCTACACGTGCCAACAGTTCTGCCACGCCAAATGGCTTGGTGATATAATCATCTGCCCCTGACTTTAATCCTTGTACTACTTCTTCTTCTGCATTTTTGGCTGTGAGGATTACGATCGGCGTCTTCAGACCTTCACTACGCAGCTTCGACATAATCTCAAATCCATTCATTCCCGGAAGCATGAGATCGAGTAAGATCAGATCGAACTCAGAACGAAGTGCCGTCTCACACCCCACCTGACCATGTTCTTCTACGGTCACATCATAACCTTCATTAGATAAATTGTAAGAAAGAAGTCTGGATAAAGTGGGCTCATCTTCTATAACGAGTAATCGTTGTGCCATAACCGTTCGGTACCCCCATTTTCAAATACATATAGTTGCTGATGAATCTGATTGGATACTGTTCACAGCGCAAGCATACCATGACAGTGTTAACGTTGTGTAAAATAGATAAGTTTATCCCTGAACTAATTCAATTCGTGAAGTAGAGGTAAATCCAAGATAAAGGTCGTTCCTTGACCCGTCTTACTCTCCACGCGGACAGTTCCGTGATGCAGCTCAACAAGATGCTTCACAATCGACAGTCCCAATCCGGTTCCCCCTGAACTTCGTGAACGAGCCTTATCAACTCGATAGAAGCGCTCAAAGATTCGAGGTAGATCTTTCTTTGGAATGCCGATTCCAGTGTCACTTATGAGGAAGCGAATATTCTCATCTTCGCCTTCGCCCACCGTCTCTACGCTAACCTTGACTCTGCCTCCTTCAAGAGTATAACTTATCGCATTAGACAATAGATTCATAAAAATCTGACGCAGTCGATCCTCGTCTGCTTCCATGTATAGCTCATCCGGCACTTCCATCATAAGTACAATGGAATGGCTCTTCGCTGATGAAGCTAGTACTTCAAAGATACTAGCAAGTAGACTGCGCACATGCACGGGCTCATACTCCAAAGGAACACGTCTAGATTCAATCTTCGATAATTCCAAAATATCTCCAATCAAACGGTTCAACCGATCTCCCTCATCGTAGATGATCTGGAGGAATGAGCGTGCCACATCCTCATCCTTGACCCCACCACTAAGGAGCGTCTCCGCAAAACCTTTTACTGCCGCTATAGGGGTCTTTAGCTCATGCGACACATTGGCTACAAATTCACTTCGCATGACTTCAAGCTTACGAATCTCTGTTACATCTTGGAGCAAAAATAAAGTACCTCGGTAGCATCCATCATTCTCGAACATGGGCACACTATCGAAATGTAGGATCTTTTCTTCTGGATCATAGATTGTACGTTCTTCTCTTCGGTACTCTTTACTTGCAATACCTTCATCCATGAATTTCGTAAGTTCATAGCTTCGCTTGATATCATGGTACAACTTCCCAATGATATCCACATTTTTCATTCTAAGCATCCGCTCCGCTTCTAGATTCACAAGAGCAATCCGGTTATCCGTATCTACCATAACAATGCCACCCGTCATATTCGAAAGGACGCTTTGAAGTAGATCTTCGTTATCACGGATATGCTTCACTTGTTGCTGGAGACTGTCGGCCATGCCATTAATGGCTAGTCCCAACTGACCTATCTCATCTTTTCGCTCAAAATCAACTCGCGCGTCATAATCTAACTTGGAGATGCGGTGGGCGACTTTTGTAATTTGTTCTAGAGGACGAGTGAGACCCATAGCCACCCTGTAGCTCACAAGCGCAGCCAAGAGGAACAAGAGTACGAGTCCGCCAATCATAAGCGACCACCCTTTTTGCATCCCTTCTTGTACAGCAGCAAGGCTCATCGATAGTCGGACATATCCATCAAAACCATCTTTTGTCGTAATATGCTTAGCTACGTACAGCATGTTCTGATGAATCGTAGTGCTATAACGTATTGCCTGTCCTACAGAACCTGGGGCTGCAGCAGACTTAATCTCCTCGCGATCGAGATGGTTTTTCATTTTACGAGCATCACTCTCAGAATCACCCACTACGGTTCCATTCAGCAAAATAAACGTTACACGAGAATCGATCAAATGATCTAGGCGCTTTGCTGTATCCGTAAAGTACGCTATATCTCTCGATTTCGGAAGTGTTGTCGTATTCGACAACAAATTTATTTCCCGGGCCATATTTTCTTCTAAGGCCTGAATATGAGAACTTTTGAACACTTGAGCCATGGAGATTCCTGCGGCTAACATCGAAATGCCAACCAGGCTCATTAAAATTAAAGATAGGCGGGTCCGAAATGTCTTCATAGGTTCTGTATCTTCCTTTTTGATGAAGTTATTAAGCAAGTATTGTTGAAGAGCTGTTGATTAGTATTATAATAGCAAATGTGTTCGCAGTGTTATCATGTCTATTTTTTTGTTAAGAAGGAGTTGGAAGTCATGAGTTATCATTTCTCTGCATATATGTATCGTCTGCGCGCGATTCAGCGCTGGAGTCTAATGCGAAGTACTTCTTCTGAGAATGTGGCAGAACATTCCTTTCATGTGGCTATTCTTGCACATCTGCTCTGTGAAATAGGAAATCAAGTCTATGATAAGCAGTTGAATGCAGACCGAGCTGCTACACTTGCATTGTTCCATGATGCGACAGAAGTCTTCACAGGAGATATTCCTACCCCTGTCAAGCACCATAATCCCAAGTTGTTGTCGAGCTTTCGAGAGATGGAAGGTATTGCTGCCGAGCGACTAATCAGTATGATTCCTACGGAGCTTAAACATATCTATGCGCCCATTCTGCATCCCGAACCTGAACAGGATGTCGATTATGAGATTCGAACGTATGTCAAAGCCGCAGACAGCCTAGATGCTTACTTGAAATGCGCTTGGGAACTAGCCTCTGGCAATCGAGAGTTTGCAGCAGCTAAGCTCCAGTTACAATTAAAGCTAGAAAGCTTAAACATGCCTGAAATTCGCTATTTTCAAGAAAAATTTGTGCCAGGATTTGAATTAACGTTAGATGAATTATCAGGGGATCAGCCGGAATTGTAAGCATCTCAAACTAAAAAAACCTTGATGTCTTTTATGTTGCAGACATCAAGGAAATATCATGTTTCTTTCATTACTTCTTTTCATGTAGCTTTTATCCGTTGACAATTTCTCCCCCGTTAACATGGATTACCTGACCGCTAATGTAGGAAGCATCTGAAGAAGCAAGGAACACGTAAGTCCCTGCTAGTTCCTCCGGTTGACCGGGCCGCTGCATGGGGACGTCAGAACCAAAGGTACTTACTTTTTTCTCATCAAAAGTAGAAGGAATCAGAGGGGTCCATATGGGACCAGGAGCTACAGCATTTACGCGAATCCCCTTTTTTCCAGCCAAATTCATAGATAACGAACGGGTAAAGCTTACGATTGCTCCTTTGGTGGAGGAATAATCCAGTAAGGCTGGACTCCCTCTGTAGGCCGTTACAGAAGCCGTATTAATAATGGAGCTTCCCTTCTGCATATGTGGAATCGCTGCTTTGGACAAAAAGAACATCGCAAAGATATTTGTACGGAACGTCCGCTCCAGTTGTTCCTCGGTAATGTCTTCAATATTCTCCTGTGGATGCTGTTCTCCAGCGTTATTAATGAGAATATCTAGACCGCCCAACTGTTCTACAGTGTGTTCCACGGCTTTTTTGGCAAAGGATTCATCTCCAATGTCACCTGGAATCAAAAGAACTTTGGCACCGATCTGTTCGATTTCCTGCTTGGTTTTCTCAGCATCTTCATGTTCATTTAAATAGACAATGGCGACATCTGCGCCCTCTTTTGCATAAGCTATGGCTACGGCACGTCCGATCCCACTATCTCCTCCGGTAATGAGTGCTCTCTTCCCTGTAAGTTTGCCCGCGGCATGGTATGCTTCAGTACTATATACAGGAAGTGGATCCATCTGGTGCTCCACACCCGGGCGCTGAGATTGGTGTTGTGGGGGTAACGTTTGCTTTGGAGGTAGTTGCTCCGGCATGATTCATTCTCCTTCCCATTCGTAGAGTGATTATGCTTGTCATACTAATGAACATAATTACCACCTACTAGGGGATCCAAACCAGAGCCTGAGGCAAAAATATACTTAAAAATAAATATGATACCTTTCGAAAAACCATGTATCATCGAACTGCCGAGAGGCCAAGTACCTTTCCCGTTGTTCTAATACACCTTCTTCAAGAATCTGCGTCTCCCACATATGCACATCTTCAGGAGTAGAGATAGCATCTCGTGACTTGGCAAGTCGCTCTTCATTGAAATGCATGTAGGCCATTCGCAGTAAATGATAACCACTACAATCTTCAGGAGCTATGTATGGAAAAAGTGTTCTTTTCATCAGTTGAACATTTACGTCTGGAGCGATGCTACAACTAAACCCTAACAGTCTCATGCGCAAAGAGAATTCGGCAGCAATTGCAGGACCTTCCTTGAACCCTTCCTCAAAACCTTGGGCATTTTGGTAAGCAGATTGTCCGACAGCTATGCATTCCCATGGCATAATGGCGGCCGAAGCAGAGTCTAAAGATTCTAGAATCCATTCGGTTCTCATTTCAGGAAGGATAAGCTTTTGTCCATAGCCAATTCGACCTTGGGCATTATACAAAGATATGCTTGGACTAGTACAGTCCACTCGCCTCTCAAGAATAGGCTCCGCAAGTTGGTCCATCCAGTAATCGTTAAAGTACATATACGCAGAGCAGAAGATCAGTATCTCCCCCTTCGCTCGGGCTGCTCCAATATTACGAGCTTCAGCTGGACCAGCTCCCGCGGTCTTTACATAGTGGATAGGTGTAGGGAACTTGTAACCGAACAGAAATTCGCAACATGAATCTATAGATTGATCATCTACAATAATAACTTCAAAAGGCAATAACGTAAGGGAAACTTTCAAAGACTCAAGGGTAGTCAGCACATTTAATCCTTCATTTTTAATAGCAAAAATAATAGAGACCTTAGGTTGAATATGAGAATATAGCATTTTATCACCTCATTTGTTGGTAATATTATATATCGGTAGGAAACAGATTCCATATTAACCCAAATAAAACTCTAAGTAAATCCTAATACAACCTACAGCTTATTAAGTTTACCTCTCATTTTAACTACTTTTATACTAGGAGGGGTTATATGAACTATGATTCGCTCGGCAAGCGGCTTCGCCAGGAACGCCGGAAGATGCACTTAACCCAAGAAAAACTGGCAGAAAAGATCGATGTATCCGATGCATACATAGGACAAATTGAACGTGGTGAACGTAGCCTTTCCCTCGATACCCTCATTCGATTAGCGAATGAACTAGGTGTAACGATTGACTATTTACTACAAGATTCTGTTATGCTCCGTGAAGATCACTTTACAGAACAAGTCCGCCAGATCATGGCTGAACGATCCTTAAGGGAGAAACAAATGGTGCTGGATATGCTCAAAATTATGTTCACTCATTTAGATCATCTGCAAGAAGATTACGTCCTGACATGATCCTACAAAAGCCCCTCATCCTTCTTTGCTGAAGGCATAGGGGTTTTTGTATAAGTTTTTTCTCTAAAATAGGGCTCTTGCCCTGATATTGGATACGATTTTCAATTATTTATTTTTTTGAATATCACAACTTTTTTCTAGTTGTTTGGTCACATGAATAGCCCTAAGCGTCCTAGGTGAATACAATAAAAAAACTGTATTTCTCGCTAGTCTATCAGCAAGAAGTACAGTCTTTGGGTTAGATTTAAGCGAACAGATTAGGATATACCATCACAAATACGATCAGCAAGACAACAATCGCCAGAACCGTACTAAGGGTACGCACCTTATTGAAATGAGCTTGTACCTCTTTCTTTTGACGAATGCCTTCAATCGCCAGACGAAGCGGTTTGCCAATAATTCCGCTAAGCGCACCTGCGGCTACGAATAGGACAACAACGATGACCATCCAAGCTACAGGATACTCCTCTTTGCTCATCATATATCCGCCTGAGAGGAGCTGAATAACGAGACCATATTGACCAAAACGATTTGCTGTACGAACAGCAGTTACTGCACCTTCTTGTGCAGGAGTTGCTAGCTTAAATACGGGCCCGAGAACGAACGGAAGGATTAAATAAAACCCAAGCGCTAGTGAACCGAGAATGTGCAGGAACAATACAAATTGATACACGTTCAAAATAGTAGCCACCTTTCAATTATAGCTAGTTTAGAGTCATTCCAATCTATTATATCCAGTTTTTGAGATATTGAAAAGGAAACATTAGAAGTGTATGCAAGGGTTGTGGACAATCCGTGAACATAACAAAAGCCCATACATTCCGATTAGGAATAATATGGGCTTTGCTTAGATTTATGATTTAGCCTTGAACAACTTGGATTACCGCGCGAACCGAATCCGCAGACTGATCCAGCGCTGCCTTCTCATCCGAAGTTAGTTCCAGTTCAAAGATCTTCTCAATTCCGGACCCCCCAAGTATAGCAGGAACACCTAGGAAAAGATCTTGATAACCATATTCTCCTTCAAGGAGTGCAATGACCGGGATAATGCGTTTCTTGTCTTTCAGTATCGCTTCTGCCATCTGTACTAGAGAAGCTGCGGGTGCGTAGTACGCACTACCATTACCTAAAAGGTTAACGATTTCGCCTCCACCTACTCGTGTACGCTGTACAATGGACTCGATGCGATCTTTCGGGATGAGTGTATCGATAGGGATGCCTCCCACGCTCGAATACCGAACGAGAGGTACCATGTCATCACCATGCCCACCCAGAACAAATCCACGAACATCTTCAACAGATACATTCAGCTCTTGCGCGATGAATGTGCAGTAGCGCGCTGTATCCAGCACGCCAGATTGCCCAATCACACGGTTCTTCGGGAAATCAAGGGCTTGAAATGCAGCATAAGTCATAGCATCTACTGGATTACTTAAGATAATAACAATAGAATCTGGGCAATACTTCTTCACATTTTCACAGACGGAAGTGATAATACTGGCGTTCGTGCTTACTAGATCATCACGACTCATGCCCGGTTTGCGAGCAATTCCGGCCGTGATGATAACAATTTCGGAACCCGCTGCATCTTCATAATTGGACGTCCCTAGAATGTTACTATCAAATCCTTGCACTGGACTAGCTTCTAACAAATCCAGCGCCTTACCCTTTGTAGGGTTTTCTAATTGAGGAATATCAAGCAATACCACATCGCCTAGTTCTTTTTGCGCAAGCATAAGAGCGGTAGTTGCACCCGTAAATCCAGCACCAACAACAGTAATTTTTTTACGTTGAATTCCCACAGTTTTAGAAGCCTCCTACATGTTTTTGATCATTTGATTAGCGAACTCAGAACATTTCACTTCTGTAGCGCCATCCATCAGACGTGCAAAGTCGTAAGTGACTGTCTTATTATTAATGGAAGTCTCAAGGCCTTTATAGATTAGATCAGCGGCTTCTTGCCATCCTAAATGCTCAAGCAACATTACGCCAGAGAGAATAACAGAACCTGGGTTCACTACGTCAAGATCAGCATATTTAGGTGCTGTACCATGTGTAGCTTCGAAGATCGCATGCCCTGTCAAATAGTTAATGTTAGCTCCTGGAGCAATACCGATTCCCCCTACTTGTGCAGCTAGTGCATCGGATAGGTAGTCCCCGTTCAAGTTCAATGTAGCGATGACATCAAAGTCTGTAGGACGAGTCAATACTTGTTGAAGGGCAATGTCAGCGATCGCATCCTTCACCAAGATTTTGCCTGCATCCAATGCTTCTTTTTGTGCCGCATTTGCCGCATCTGCACCAGATTCTTCTTTGATTCTGTCATACTCCGACCATGTGAATACTTTGTCGCCGAATTCAGCTTCAGCCACTTCATAGCCCCAGTTCTTGAAAGCTCCTTCTGTAAATTTCATGATATTTCCTTTATGAACAAGCGTCAGGCTCTTACGTCCATGATCGATAGCATATTGAATAGCGGCACGAACTAGACGTTTGGAACCTTCTTCAGATACAGGCTTAATACCGATTCCAGATGTCTCTGGGAAACGGATTTTGTTCACACCCATTTCATTTTGAAGGAAAGCAAGCACTTTCTTCACTTCTTCTGTACCTTCTTGATACTCAATTCCTGCATAGATATCTTCGGTGTTTTCACGGAAAATAACCATATCTACTTGCTCAGGACGTTTCACTGGGGAAGGTACTCCATCAAAGTAGCGGACTGGGCGAAGACATACATACAAGTCTAACTCTTGACGAAGAGCTACATTCAGGGAACGAATACCTCCACCAATCGGTGTAGTTAGAGGTCCTTTAATTGCTACGATATATTCACGAATTGCAGTTAAGGTATCGTTAGGAAGCCATTCACCGTATGTATTGAATGCTTTCTCACCGGCAAATACTTCATACCAAGCAATTTTCTTTTCTCCGTTATAAGCCTTTTCTACAGCTGCATCCAATACACGCTTGGAAGCTTTCCAGATGTCACGGCCTGTTCCGTCACCTTCAATAAATGGAATGATTGGATTGTTCGGCACCTGCAAATTACCATTCTCAATTTTAATAACTTCGCCTTCAATAGGTAGTTCGTATTTGTCAAAATTCGGCATGTTGGGATATTCCTCCTCTTAGAAAATAAATAGATTGATGTTCAGTACATATTTGAAGAGGTGAAACTTGGATAAGTCCTTCCACCAAGATCCGCCTCTTCTGTATATTTTATCATAACTAAGGCAGACAAGTAGCTACCAAGTTATCTTTGTTCAATAGGGATATATTTCTGATTATATAGGCCTGTATATTCCGCACGAGGACGGATAATACGATTGTTATCTAATTGCTCGATAATATGAGCAGACCATCCAGACAGTCGGCTAATTGCAAAGATAGGCGTGAACAAATCACGTTCGATACCTAGTAAGGTGTACACAGAAGCCGAGTAGAAGTCTACATTAGGTTTCAGACCCTTTTGGCCGGTAACGATGGATTCGATCTTAACAGACATATCATACAGCGTAGAATTGCCCTTCAATTCGCTAAGCTGATTGGACATATGCTGTAGATGCTTCGCACGAGGATCTCCATTTTTATATACGCGATGTCCAAAACCCATGATTTTGTCTTTATTATCCAGCTTTTGCTGAATATAATCTTCCGTCTTATCTAATGTTCCAATCTCAGATAACATCTTCATTACGGCTTCGTTCGCACCACCATGAAGAGGTCCTTTGAGTGTTCCGATGGCTGAAGTTACACCTGAATAAATATCCGACAATGTAGCTACCGTTACACGTGCTGAGAATGTGGATGCATTAAGCTCATGATCTGCATGAAGAACAAGGGCTTGATCCAATGCTTTTACAGCTACAGGGTCTGGTTCTTCGCCTGAAATCATATAAAGGAAATTCGCGGCCAAGCTCAATCCCTTGCGAGGAGCAACCGGTTCCAGTCCTTTGCGAATACGATCGAACGCTGCAATTAGTGTAGGCAATTGAGCTTGAAGCTTAATCGCCTTATCTTGCGTAGATTCATGACTGATATCTTCAGCCGTCTCATCATAGAGTGCAAGTGCAGATACACCCGTACGCAAGGCTGCCATCGTATTGGTATCCTTCGGATAAAGACGAAGTTGATCGATCACTTCGGAAGGAATGGTAGCGTATTCACTAAATAATTGTTGTAAGTGATCCAGCTCACTCTGAGTTGGCAATGCGCCGTACCATAGCAAATATGCTACTTCTTCAAAACTAGCATGTTCAGCAAGGTCATCAATATTAATCCCTCGGTATGCTAATACCCCATCTTCGATAGAACTGATGGAAGAAGTCGCTGCAACAATGCCTTCTAGGCCCTTGGTAGCCGTCATCGTATATCTCTCCTTTGTGAACAAATAATCAATATTAACACAATGTAAACCGTTACAATTTAAAAGTCGATAAGAACAAGCTCATCAGGGAACTTAAAACTTAAGTTATATGTTACACCAGATGAAACCTTATTTCATCATACTGGATTTCAACTCACAAATAAACAGCTATTTAGATTAAATAAACATCAAATTGTTTTATCGGTCATATAAAGATAATCTTTGCTGTGTTGTGGTTCATTACGAGGGAGTCTGTGTACTTTTAACGCTTAGGTAATCAGCAAAAGCGATTCATAAGAATTATAATTTGGGAAAAGTAATGAAAAGCCCTTACCAAATAAATTTCCTGACTGATTTTTTTCTCATATATATCCAATTAATACTATTTTAAATACTAAATATATAATGTTGAAAATAGTTATAATATCGGATTTTAAAACTTGCACTACAGGTTTATCCATTTGCAATAAAGGGTAATTCTAAAGCATACTATTCTATAATAGAAGTAAGAATGGACAACCTACATAACACTTCCAAATCTAAACTTTAAAGGAGATAGCTTATTGGACAATCTCATTGTCAAAAGAATGTTACGCGGACTATGGGTACTTTGTATTATAGTCTTCATTTTCCTCGCTGTGTATTGGCTATTCCCACTTATTTATCCCTTTCTCATTGCTTGGGTCATTGCCTATGCCATGAATCCATTCGTCGGCATGCTTCAACGGAAAGCCCATTTACCAAAGTGGCTAGCGGTCACTCTAAGTATCTTGCTCTTCTTCGGTGGAACAGCGCTCGTTCTATCTGCAGTAGTTACTCGTCTTGTTAAGGAAATTATTAAATTAACGGAATCCTTTGATTTACACATTGAGGAGTGGAAGGGCTTCTTCATGAACTGGGCCCAAAGCGATGGGATTCAAAATGTCATTGGTGAGATTAATAATTTCATTCAGAACAATCCGGATTATCAAAGTACAATTACTCAAAATATTAATAAGACAACCGAGACTATCAGTACCGTAGTTACCCGCTTTGTTACTGGATTTCTAAACGGCGTAGTTAGCCTGCTTACTTCATTACCAAATCTCGGAGTCATTTTAATCGTGGTCATTTTGGCTACGTTCTTCATCAGCAAAGGTTGGGATCGGCACGTTCGAACATTTACAGGGTGGATGCCTGTTCCTTTGCGAAAAACAATTAGTGATGTATGGGGTGACCTCCAAAAGGCTCTATTCGGCTATTTACGAGCTCAATTCATCATGATCTCCATTACAGCGGTCATCGTATTTATAGGACTTTTAATCCTAGGAGTCGATTCTGCTTTTGCTTTGGCTATCCTCATTGGGTTTGTTGATCTGCTACCTTATCTAGGGGTGGGTACCATCATGGTACCTTGGCTCATTTATACCTATATGTCAGGAGATATTCGGCTGGGTATTGGTCTATCGATTGTCTATGGGATTATACTCATTGCACGCCAGGTCATAGAGCCCAAGGTGCTTGCTAGCAGTGTTGGCCTAGACCCGCTACCTACACTGATAGGAATGTTCGTAGGACTGAAATTGTTCGGTGTGGTAGGTCTTATTATTGGTCCCGTATCCTTCGTTGTCATCTCCGCTATTAATCGGGCGAATGTGTTCCGTGATCTGAGACAATATATTGTGCATGGCAAACAGAATAGCATACCTAAATAACAAAATTAAAAGAAGCTTCCATAACCCCTCTCAATTAGAGGATCTGGAAGCTTTTTTAATACTTTCATCCTATTTTAATCTGAATATTAACAGTGTATCTTCATATTAACGGCGGAACGTAATGGTTCCGTCTTTTATTTTTTTGCTAACCCAACGCAGCAAGAACAGTCGATAGACGGGTCTCGTCAAAGGAAAAACTAAGGTAAACCCAATAAGATCAGTAAAAAAGCCCGGGATAATGAGCAGAATTCCCCCTATGAACACACACATCCCATCTAAGACCGTGCGTCCTGGAACTTGCCTGCTATTCACTTGCTCTTTAACGGATTCTAGAACTTTGCGGCCTTCGAACTGCATCATTAATCCACCAATAACAGAGGTTGCCAAAGTTAAGAAAATGGTCTTCCCTACACCTAACCGTTCCCCGACCTCTACGTAAGCCCAGAACTCTATGATTGGAACAACAATAATCAGTAAAATCATCCATTTCCGTATCTTAAACATTCTATGATGGCTCCTTCTGTGTAAGCAGTATTTCCTTAAGAGCATTGTACAGTTTTGGCAGCTTTTTATCCAGCCTACTGGGCTTCCAATCCCTCCCGATCCAGACATGCTGAGTAGTACCCGTAACTAACAGTTCACCAAGTAAGCTACCTTCTTCTATCTCCCAATTAGTGGGAGAATGTTGGACACGTCTAATCTCATATTCATAATGAATTCGTAGAGGAGTAAAAGCTGTCACTTTAGTGAAAATCATAATCTCATCATCATACCGAGCAGGTTGTCTGAACTTCATCTGTACATCGATTACTGGCAGCAGTACTCCTGCTTCTTCCATATCTCGATAATTGAAACCCATTTCGCGGATCATCTCCGTACGACCAATCTCGAACCAATTCAAATAATTGGCATGATAGACCACGGACATCTGGTCACTTTCTTGATAACGCACTCTTAAAGATGTGGTGAACCATTTGCTTGGACGATGTTCTGAAGGTGCACTCATGATGAATTAACTCCTCTCTTAATTATGAATTATCTATATAAAAAGTAACGCTTTGATATAGCAAAAAAGCAATGGTCCCCCGCTGCCGGATGCACCATTGCTTTAGTTCACTGTTGTAAGTCTAGAATTGATTAATGACCCACTTGGCTGATCTTAATCAAGTTAGTTGAACCGGAACGTCCAAGAGGAACACCCGCTGTAATGACAACAAGATCGCCTTCTTTTACAAGACCGGACTGAATTCCACCACTCATTGCATGATCGAACAGTTCATCGGTAGTCGATGCTTGGTTTCCTTTAACAGGAGTAACGCCCCAAGCCAATGCTAGACGACGCATCGTTTGATCTACAGTTGTTACTGCGATGATCGGAGATTTCGGACGGTATTTGGATACCATACGTGCCGTATAACCTGTCTCCGTAGATGTAATGATAGCTTTAGCGTTCAGATCCAATGCAGAGTTCGCAACAGCCTGACTGATCGCTTCAGTAACTGTCGTTTGCTGTGCATGACTTTGTTTTTCGAAGATTTCACGATATTTAAGGGCAGATTCCGCTTTTTCGGCAATACGAGACATAGTAAGCACGGATTCTACAGGATATTTACCCGCAGCAGTCTCGCCAGACAACATGATAGCATCCGTTCCATCAAAGATGGCGTTCGCTACGTCACTTGCTTCCGCACGAGTAGGTCTAGGGTTGCGTTGCATGGAATCCAACATTTGCGTTGCCGTAATTACCGGTTTCCCTACGCGATTCCCTTTTTCAATCATTATTTTTTGCACCAATGGTACATCTTCAGCAGGAATTTCAACGCCGAGGTCCCCACGCGCAACCATCAGACCATCTGAAACTTCCAATATAGCATCCAAGTTATCCACACCTTGTTGGTTCTCAATCTTGGAGATGATTTGAATGTAAGTCGCATTATGTTTCTCAAGCAATTCACGAATTTCCAGAACATCACTCGCTTTACGTACAAACGAAGCTGCGATGAAATCGACACCTTGTTCAATACCAAAGATGATATCGTTAGCGTCTTTTTCTGTAATCCCTGGAAGTGAAATATTCACGCCTGGAACGTTAACGCCTTTTTTACTCTTAATCGTACCACCGTTTACAATACGGCATTTAATCTCTGTGCCTTGAACTTCAATTACAGTCAGACCGATCAGACCGTCGTCAATAAGGATCGTGGAACCTGGTTCAACATCACTAGGAAGATCCTGATAAGTGATAGAGATACGGTCCTTATCACCTAGAATCTCTTCGGTAGTCAAAGTAACGAAATCATCTTGTTCTAGTTCGATAGGTTCAACTTTGAGTTTACCTGTACGAATCTCAGGACCTTTGGTGTCAAGCAAGATAGCTACTGATTTACCAAGTTCTTCACTGGCTTGACGAATATTTTTAATCCGATTACCGTGCTCTTCAAAATCACCATGGGAGAAGTTGAGACGAGCGACATTCATACCTGCTAGAATGAGTTTTTTTGTGTTCTCTAAAGACTCACTAGAAGGACCGATCGTACATACAATTTTCGTTTTGCGCATTTGGGTTTCCTCCGTTTTGGTAGTTCTCTCTGTATTTTCTTTTTCCAACAATTAAATCTACTACATATTTTATGATTTGTATAGGAACTTTGTTATATTCAATCATTGCCCTGATGAGCACTATCTATAATAGGAGCAGATTCGCTTTTATTAATCGTACCAAATTTTCCTATCTTACGGAATTTCTGATAGCGGTCTTCTCTGAGCTCTTCAGCTGAGTAGGAAGACAACTGTTCGAGATGGAGAAGTAGCTTTTCTTTGATGCTTACTGCAGTTTGTTCATAATCTTTGTGGGCTCCGCCTTTAGGTTCAACAATGATGTCTTCGATGACTTCCATTTCTAGCATGTCCTGAGCGGTAATCTTCATGGCTTCCGCCGCTTGATCAGCTCTGGTCGCATCTTTCCACAGTATCGATGCTGCACCATTCGGCGAAATAACAGAATAAATCGCATTCTCGAGCATCAGTACTCGATTTCCTACACCAAGTCCCAATGCCCCGCCACTTCCGCCTTCCCCAATCACAATACAAACCACAGGCACACGAAGGGAAGCCATCTCCCTCAAATTTCGGGCGATCGCTTCAGATTGCCCTCTCTCCTCGGCAGTTATACCCGGATAGGCACCTTTTGTATCGATAAAGGTAATAATCGGTCGGCCAAACTTCTCCGCTTGCTGCATGAGACGGAGACCTTTACGGAATCCCTCTGGATGCGGGCTACCAAAGAAACGAGCAATGTTATCTTTGGTGTCCTTACCTCGCTGCTGACCTAACACCGTAACCGGCGTACCATCTAACTTAGCAATCCCTCCTACAATCGCGAGGTCATCACCAAATATACGATCTCCATGGAGTTCGATGAAGTCCGTAAAGATGAGCTGAATTAAATCCAGCGAAGTCGGCCGCTGATGATTACGAGCCAGATGCATCTTCTGCGAAGGGGAGATGGTACTATAGATCTCCTCTTCCATTTGGTGATACCTGAGCTCAAGGCGTTCGATCTCATCACTGAAGTCAATGCCTTTTTCTTCACCAAATTGCTTCAATTCATCAATCTTCTTACGCATTTCTAGAAGAGGTGTTTCAAAGGGCATTTCTCCTGCCACTCAGACTCCTCCTTTCACAGTGTGCAGATCAAGCAGCTTATGCAAGGTACTCTTCAGTTCCTTACGATGGACGACCATATCCAGCTGTCCGTGCTGCAAATTAAATTCTGATGTCTGAAAATCATCTGGAAGTTTCTGACGAATGGTCTGTTCAATGACAATCCGGCCTGCAAACCCAAATACTGCCCCAGGTTCAGCAATAATAATGTCGCCTAACATGGCAAAACTTGCTGAAACTCCACCTGTTGTTGGATCCGTGATTACTGAAATATACAAACCGCCCGCCTCATCCAAGCGAGATAGCGCTGCACTCGTCTTCGCCATTTGCATCAAACTTAGTATACTCTCCTGCATTCTGGCTCCACCCGAAGTGGAGAAAATAATAAGCGGAAGTCTGCTTTCTGTCGCTGCTTCAATAGCACGGGTAATTTTCTCCCCAACAACAGAACCCATACTTCCGGTGAAAAAGTCAAAACTCATAACTGCTACAATAACGGGTAATTCACTAATTGTGCCCTGACCTGTAATAACGGCTTCGCGAAGACCCGATTTTAATTTCTGTTGCTCAAGCTTCGAAGCATACCCCGGAAACTGCAGGGGGTCTTCCGATATAAGATCCTCATCATATTCCGTAAAGCTTCCTTCATCCAATATGTAACGAATACGCTCCATGGCATTCAACCGCATATGGTATCCGCAAGACGGACAGACTTTAAGATTTTTGTCCAATTCCTTACTGTACTGAATGGTGCCGCAACTGCTGCACTTGTTCATAAGTCCTTCTGGAATCTCCCGACGAGGCCGTTCACCTTGACCGGCCATATCTTCGCGACCCAATCGTTCCGATGGAATGGTCGCATATTTTCTCTTTTTCTGGAACAAGTCTTTAAACACAACTACACCTCTCCAGCCGTGAATTTGCTTGATTCATTATTGCATAGGATTACAATCTATAGCTCATATTTGCTTTAGGGATGCAAAATGGAATTAAATACTTCCTGCACTTCTTCTAATTCACCCGAGGGCACCAGAATTTCAAATTGTTGCTTGGACAAATTGACGGGACGCGCTTGAACGAGAAAGCCTTCTTCCGTAAGCCTTGTTTTGATCCTCTCCGCTATTCTGGCGGTAGGTGCGATGTACATTACCGTCCACATGTCCTCTTCTAAGCCCCCTAACCCTCAGTTTCCAGCCCATATAATAGAGTAATGATACCATAATGTCCATTTTACCCGCAACAGATGAGGCTAGACAAGGCTCCACTCGAAGCCAAATCTGCCTCTCTTTTGCTTGTACATCACCGATCTAAGAGGTATACAGGGTTATATGGATTTATTTGACCCGCACCGTCTCGGGTCCGAGCAGTTGTTCGATCTCTTGAATGAGCTCGGGCGAAGGCTTGATATGGTATCGTTCGCTGAGCGCGAGCAATTTCTGGGAGCTCTCGTAAAAGAGGACCGTGGCCAAAGGCCCGGGATGCTGCTCTAAGAGCTCCTTCAATTGTTCCAGCAGGGCCGCTTGCTCGGCCTCCGCTGTGATCTTGATGAAGACACGCTGCTTCGCCGCGGTCTTCGGCTCTACGCTGCGAGCCTGTGGCTGCGCAGCGCCCTGCGTTGCCGCTGCAGGCATAGCCTGCTGCAGCGGCTTTTGGCGCGGCGGCGAAGCAGCCGTGCCTACCGCACCCGCGGGCTGCCGCGGAGCGGCCGCCGGGGTGCGGCTCGCGCGACGCCGCGCCAGCTGCGCGAGCGAGGCTTCACTAAGCTGGGCGACTTCGTCGGCCAACAGCTTGAAGCCCTCATCTTGCTGCTGCACCGTAGCTCGCAGCGCAAGTAAGGCGCCTTTCTCAATGTGAGGACGGCTGCGATTCCACACCTCGGGGAAGAGGACTACCTCGGCTCGCTCAATCTGATCTTCAAGTTCAAGGAACGCCATCGCCTTGCCCTGCTTCGTGGTAATGGTCTTGATGGAGACTACCATGCCCGCCACAATCGTCTTATGTTCATCGGGAGCTTCATTTAGACTCATGAGACGATCGATTCCTTCCCCATCTAACAGAGAATCGTAGTCATCCAAGGGATGACCCGATAAATACAGTCCCAACAAATCACGCTCATAATCTAACTGCTGTAGACTGCTTAGCCTTGGAATCTCGGGATACTCAATATCCCAATTTGGAGTCTCCACGAAATCAAACAGTTGAATCTGGAGATCATCCCGTTCTTTGCGCCACTTCAGCGCTGCCTCAACCGTCTCGTCCAGCATCATTAACAATTGAGCACGGTGCCCCGGAAGGTGATCAAAAGCCCCTCCCTGAATGAGGGATTCAATGACCCTCTTATTGCAGACCCTAAGATCTACCCGCCTGCAAAAATCTAACAAACTATCAAAAGGTCGTTCTGCCCGTACTTCTAAAATGGTCTCCATCGCCTGCGTACCTACATTTTTGATTGCCGCAAGTCCAAAACGAATGATTCCTGCTTGTCCTTCTTCTTTCGGGGGCTGAGGTGTAAAATACACCCGACTTTCATTCACATCGGGAGGAAGAACCGGAATCTTCATCCGGCGGCATTCCACGATATATTCCGCTACTTTACGGTGATTACCCATGACAGCAGTGAGCATGGAAGCCATGAAATGAACAGGATAATGAGCCTTAAGATACGCTGTCTGAAAAGCTAATACCCCATAAGCCGCCGCATGCGCGCGGGGAAAGCCGTAATCTGCAAAACGTACGATCATGTCATACACTGAATTGGCGTCTTGGTCTGTGTAGCCCTGAGCAAGACTACCCCCAACAAAATGGGTGCGTTGTTCATCCAGTACCTCACGCTTTTTCTTTGATACAGCTCTACGTAACAGATCCGCTTCACCCAAAGAGAATCCTGCCATCGACGAAGCAATCTTCATAATCTGCTCTTGATATACGATGATCCCATACGTATCTGCAAGAATCGGCTCTAAATCTGGATGTGGGTAATCAACAGCGGTAAGTCCATGCTTCCCACTGATATACTTTGGAATGAATTCCATCGGGCCTGGGCGATAAAGGGCTAAGACTGAGATGATATCTTCAAACACAGAAGGCTTCAAATCTTTGAGAACTCGGCGCATACCCGCAGATTCTAACTGAAAGACGCCCGTCGTCTCCCCTTTTCCAAGCAGAGCATAAGTCTGTGCATCAAAATCGGGTATGTCATGAAAATCAAGCTTGCGCGAAGTCTGCTCTTCAATCCAATTTAGACAACGCTCGATGATCGATAACGTGCGCAGACCGAGAAAATCCATTTTCAGAAGGCCTATCGATTCCAAATTCTCCATAGAATACTGCGTAAGTGCGGTGGTCTCGCTACCTTCTTGTAATGGAACGGCATCCGTTAGTGGGTCTCTGGAGATAACCACCCCTGCCGCATGGGTAGAAGCATGACGAGGCATCCCTTCAACTTGCAGCGCCATATCTAGAAGCTTATGAATTCTAGGTTGATCCGTGTATAACTTCTTAAGATCCGGGCTTGCTTCGAGTGCTCTTGAGATCGTCATTCCTAGATTACCTGGAATCAGCTTGGCGGCCTTGTCCACTTCCCCAAACGGTACATTTAACGCGCGACCTACATCCCGTACGGCGGCACGAGCCGCCATGGTGCCAAACGTAATAATCTGCGCAACATGATCGGAGCCGTATTTGTCCACCACATAGGCGATTACTTCATCTCTTCGCTCATCACTAAAGTCGATATCAATATCCGGCATAGAAATCCGCTCTGGATTTAAGAATCGCTCGAATAATAGATTGTATTTCATCGGGTCAACATCGGTGATCTGAAGAACATACGCTACTAAACTTCCTGCCGACGATCCCCGGCCCGGCCCTACGGCAATACCCTTTTCATGAGCATACGCGATAAAATCCCAGACGATGAGGAAATAATCCGAGAATCCCATACGCCCGATAACATCCAGCTCATAATGTAGACGCTGCTCTAGTTCTTCACGTGTCTCCGGGTTAATCCATCGTTCCGTGTTCTCATATCTAGCAACCAAACCTTTATTACACAGGTCAGCAAGGTAGCTCTCTGCACTCAGATCTGCCGGAATAGGACGATATTCGGGCAAAATATGCTTACCAAACTCCAGTTCCAGCTCAACTTTATCAGCGATGACCTGTGTGTTCTGAATGGCCTGCGGTATATGGGGGAACAACGCTTTCATCTGTTGACCGCTTTTCATAAATAGCTGATCGGTTGGTATTCTAAATCTACCTTCATCTTCTGTGGTCTTGCCTGTACCAATACAAATGAGTACGTCCTGCACCTCTGCAGATGCTTGCTGCAAATAATGGACATCATTTGTAGCTACAAGCGGGACATCTAACTCTTCTGCAAGCTGAATGAGAAGCGGATTCACCCGTTTTTGCTCAGGCAATCCATGGTCTTGAAGTTCGATATAATAATCATCTCCAAATACCTTTTGAAACCTCAGCACCGCCTTCTTGGCTTCATCAGTATGCCCGTGCAGCAACTGCTGAGGAACTTCGCCACCTAGACAAGCACTAAGAGCAATGATCCCCTCACTATGCTGTTCAAGCACTTCCCAATCAATCCTGGGCTTGTAGTGAAATCCCTCCAAATGCCCAATCGAACATAATTTCATGAGATTCCGATAACCGGCAACATTCTTGGCCAGCAATATCAGGTGATAGATTGGCTGATCCTTTCGAGTTCCCCGTTCCTTGCGAGATCCCGCGGTAAAATACATTTCACAACCAATAATCGGTTTGATCCCTTGCGCCTTACAATATTTATAAAAGGGCACCGCCCCATACATCACTCCATGATCGGTAAGAGCCAAGGCTTTCATCCCGAATCCCGCCGCTGTCTTCACTAGATCTTCTAGCCGCGCTGCACCATCTAACAGACTGTATTCACTGTGTACATGTAGATGTACAAAATCGTCCATATCCTGCTTCCTTTCTTGTTCAAGAAATCTTCACTGCATTCATCTATATGAAAGGTCTAATCTTATTTTCTCTATAATAAATATTTTATCATAGACCACTGGGATAAGCCCATAGAATGCAATAGACAGGCATATGTGCCAAAGGTTGCTAATTCATGGAAGGGGGCTTGCCACAATGACAGCATTTATAAGTAAGGCATTAATGGATTTCTTTGTCGCTCTGGGCATTGTCATTGGAGGATCGATGCTGGGGGGAATCGGTGCGGTCATCTCTTTGCAACCTCCAACCCAGACGATGCTAGATATATCGGACCGTATCAAAATCTGGGCCTTGGCCGCCGCTATAGGGGGTACCATTGACCCGATGAGAGTGATCGAGAGTAACTTTTTTGATGGGAATCTATCTCCAGTTATCAAACAGGTGTTATTCTTACTCTCCGCCTTTATGGGCGCGCATATGGGTTCGGAACTGGTGAAATGGGTCTGTGGAGGAAAAGGATGAATAGGGACAGCGCATGGCGCATAAGTCTGCGCAGAGGCATACGGGTAGCCGCCTTATTCCTTCTGGGGATGATCATCGGAGCGGTGGTCTATAACACAGTATTTCACTATAGCTTCAACCAATTGTGGGTTCAGAATAAAGACCTTGAAATTCAGCTTCATCAAGCTGAAGATGAAATGAAAACGATGAAAAAATTCACGACACGTCAAAGTATTATAAGATCCATCAAAATCAGAGTGGAGGATCGTGACCCTCCACTGGATAGCCTTGCCGTAAAGCAAGTCGTTCAGAAATTACAAGAAGAGCTAGAAGTGATGCGCGGCCGAAGCATATTCGAGATTGATACAGATGCCAAGATGGCCCGAACTTTCTTGAACCGAAAAGTATACACCGTACGTGACAAGGAATACGCCGTCCAAATTAAAACCATGCTTGTAAGCGAGGGCTCGCTCCAGATCTGGATTGAGGTCAAACCCTATGTCCGAAGCTAAATTTTCATGATACAATGAGCCGAAGACCGTTCTGATCTTATGTAAAAGGGGCTGCCATGATTCATGATTCAATCGATCGAATATGTTCTGTATGCCGCACTAATCATTGCCTGTGTGTGTTCTCTGTTCTTCAGCTTCAAATCTAGACGTTCCTTGGACGCTCATACGCGCGGCGTCAGCGGAGCCCGTATGAATGTAAGCATGGGCGCCATGCTGATCTCCCTTGCCCTTATCCAAATGTTCATTTTCAGTGGGTCCACCCTGCGCGTAGTCATCGGTGCTTTATTCCTCGTTTTGGGTGCTTTTAACATTTTCGCAGGACTTCGTAATTTGACCCTGTATTCACGTCAGCGCCCATAGATTTTCCGAGAAAACACCTCAGAATATGCTTAAGCATGATCAATGGATTGCAAAGTCATAATGGCTTTAGCCACCAACTGATCCTGATGGGTCATGGACATTTCGAGTTTGCAGGTTCTTCGGCTGAGCTCTAGAATCGTAGGCAGAATGACCACTGCATTCTCGATTTGCACCGGACGTAAGAAATACGTCGTGATATGATCCACAATATAGTCATGTCCACTCACATCTCTTGCGGTCGTAAGACCTGACTGCGTCAATAAGGTTGTCAGCACGCCCTGAGAAATCGTGCCCATATTGGTAGACATCTGGGGCGTGATAAATCCATGGAAAAATAGCTTTCCATCCTCACCTCGATCTTCTGCAAAACCATTCCACATTAAATGATCAAAGGTCTCTCCAAGCTGGGGTTGATTCTGCGCATCCCGCATAGCTTGCAAGACTTCCTTCCTTGTTACTGCAGCAATTAATTTTCGATTTCGATCTACAATCGGTAGAAATTCAATCCCTTCCCACATCATGATCTGAGCTGCTGAAGCTAGTGAAGTCTGTAGCCCTGCTGTAATGGGATTACGATTAACCAACTTTTCAATAATAGTGTCTTGCGGAGCTTCTGCGATTTCAATATCACGGCGACTAATAATGCCAATAACACGGTTCCATTCATCTATAACAGGGAATCTCTGATATCCCGTATCTCTAGACATGTCTTCAAAATCTGCTACATTACTGTTTACTTTAAGGGTACTCACTTTAGGTCTTGGAACCACAATATCTTCAACTAACAGCATCTTTTTCTTAATCAGTCGATCAAAAATCGCACGGTTGATCATAGATGCAACTGTAAAGGTGTCATGACGTGATGAAATAATAGGTAAGGACAATTTGTCAGCCAAATGTTTGACTTCTCGGCTCGTACCAAAACCGCCCGTAATTAGAACCCCTGCACCTTGCTCCAAGGCGAGAACGTGGGCATCCTCTCGGTTCCCTACAATTAGCAGACTTCCCGCATCAATATAACGGGCCATCGCATCAATTTTCATAGCGCCGATTACATATTTATGTAAAGTCTTTTGCAGCCCTTGTTCAGCACCACCGAGCACATGCCCTTCCACGATGTCCACGACGTCCCCAAATGACAGCTGATCCGTAATATTACGAGGTTTCTTCTCCACTCGAACGGTTCCGATTCGCTCCTTGGTAATGACGATGCCTAAGTTCTCTGCTTCTTTTACAGCCCGGTAAGCCGTGCCCTCACTAACACCTAATTCCTTCGCTAGTTTGCGCACCGAAATTTTAGTGCCAATTTTGAGTCCTTCGATATGTTGAAGTAGTTGTTCATGCTTAGTTATGGATTCTTCATGCCCTTCCAACTGTTACACCTCCTGTCCGTATCTGTATCACTCTGTATTCATTATACTGCCTAATATATCAAAAAAATACTTGAACTGCACATGACTCGATACATGTCTCCAATTACAGATTTAGAAATTGAGATTTTTTTGAAAAATAATTTCTTCATTCTGATTTTTCTATCTTACTACCGATGAAAAGTTCCAATAGAACATAAAAAGACCCTTGATGACTCAAGGGCCTTTGTGCTTCTGCTATGTCTAATATGAAAATGGGAATCTAATCGTTTATATTGCCGGCCATTTTAAGGCGTTTGGCAATTTCTTTGAAATCTTCTGCGGAAATCCCTGGAGCAAATTCTTCATCAAGTGCAGGAGCTTCTGGAATCGGGAATCCTTTAGGAGCACCTTGTATTACTTCAAGTGGAAGCCCATCTTCAGGATGTGTTCCTTTCCAAATCTGATCGATGGCGTTAAAATCACTATCGCTCCATGTATATAATTTGGTGTGTACACCTTTTTCTTCATATTTGCGGGCCTCATTAAAGGCTTTGTTGCTAAGCGATGGAACCGGTACCAATTTGGTAACATTCACTCCCGTTGCGATTTCCAATGCTTTCGCATATGCCACGACGTGCACTCCTCCACGCACTAATAGGAAGCCAACTACGGCTCTAGCTGCTGGATGATCTGTCATTTCATAGACTTTCATTTTGTGAGTTCTGGCCCCGCACTCTAAGAAGAAATTATGTAACAGATCCTCTACGAGATTCCCACTGTTGAAGACGTTAGCGCCTGTCCAAGGATTTCCCATGGAATCAAACGGCATCGCTCCTTGGGCACCTGCAAGAAAATGATAAGACAAGCGGGCGTCCTTAGCCGAACCTAATGGTGTATCATCGGGTTCTTTATAAGCCGTTGAACCTCTTAGGCATTTATTAATTCCATGTGAGACAAGTTCCACATGGCCTAGTTCTTCAGCCGTGATACTCATGACTAAGTCATAGAAAGGCTTAAGCTTGGACTTGGAACGAAAATTAAAGGATTGATATAGATAATTGTTCAACGTTGACATTTCTCCGAATTTACCGCCTAACAATTCCTGAATAGCTGCTGCTGCATTAGGGTCCGGTTTCTCTACATCGGGGATTTCAATTGCAATCTCATCCATACGTTTGAACATGCGCTATTATAGCCTCCTCGAATTTCAACTCTCGTTCTATTTTAAACCTTTCTATTAATTGTTAAACATTTCTATTTTTAAAATTTTTTACAATTCCTAAGAATGCATATTTCTATTTACTTTCACATCACAAAAAAGCACCACAGAGTCTATCACTCCGGGTGCTCTTCTTCTATTCTTATGCCTTCGATTCCTACTATGACCCTATCGAAGCAGAGCTTCACTTTGTCACTCCACACCTTGATGGCGGTGAGTATCTTGACTCCATTTCTTCTGCCATTCTTGAAGTTTCGCTTTGCGCACTTGATCCAGCGCCCTCTGCTTGTCCGCATCTACCCCAAGCAAGAAGTGGAGATGGGCACCAATCACTAGAAAAGCAAAGGCTGCCCATACCCATCCAAATATGGATACCCATCCTGCTTCAGGTCGAATAGAGATCAGGGGGAGCGCATACATCAGCATGCCTAGTGCAGCTATTAGGTATAATACATGTTTTCCTTTGCTAGTTCGTTTCATATCAGCAGCTCCTTTGTACTCTCAGAATCTATATATCTATTCTATGAGTAGAGTTCTGAAATATGAGACAAGTTCAAAGAAAATTTCTTCTCAACTTCTAAACGTTTGCTCCGTATAGATGCTCCAAGCTATCCGAAATAATTTTATTCACATCTTGAATGATCAGGCTGAGTCTGCGCTCCGCCTCAAACAACGTATGAATGCTTGGATTCATGCTGAGGACTTCGAACAATTTCTCCATTTGTTCCATCTCTTCTGGATTTGGCATATCTCCAGACATTAATCGCTGCTGAATATCGTTCTGACGTGTGCGGAAATCTTCCAACATTCTTTTGCTTTCAGCATCCCCATCGATAAGCTTGACCGCTTCCGTAATCTCTTGAACCTCGGGACTTTCCTTCAGTGCTCTAGCTAGCTCGTGCGCTTTGTCATGAATTGTCATTGTAATATTCCTCCTCAAATTAGAAATCTGGGTCAATCACCAAGGGATAAATGTCCTCATATAGTGAATTACATGTATTCCGCAGATGACCCGCTTGCAGTCCGAATGAATGCGAATCCTATCGTTCATCTGTTCTGTATACATTCCATCTCAGTTGCGGTTGGAAGGAGATCCACTCTATGTCCTCCAAAAAAGTATCGGTACAGATTATGAACCCTGGTCTGCTTGAAGAAGACTGTCTGGTTCTAGGGGAAGCCCTAGTGAAACGATGGAGAATCCCTACGAACTATCCCTTACAACTGACCTTTGGGTCTTTCAAACAAAAGGTAAGAGTCCTATCCCTCTCCAAATATACCGGTCTTCGCCTCAGTCAAGGGTTAGCCCGAAAGATGGGCATTGTCTCGAAACCGACACTTCATTTGTCCTATCAGTCTGGATCTGGCCTAAGACTTGGCCCACTGATTGGAGTCCTAATCAGCCGGGACGATCCAGACTTGCCTGACAAACCGTTTGGATCCATCACGATGTTCTGCAGAGAAATGGTTCATGCTGGCCAGAAGCAGGGTGCTTATGTGTATTTCTTCACACCAAGCCATATTGGCAGCAGTTCTTCCAAAGTCAACGGCTGGATTTATGGAGAAGGCTGGCATCAGGCAGAGATGCCTGCCGCCGATGTATTTTATAACCGGCTTACTTCGCGCAAACTGGAGAACAAACCTAGCGTACAGCATTTTATGAAAGAAGTAAAATCACGCTATGGCAGCCACTTTTTCAATGAAAAGTTCCTCGATAAGACGGAAGTGTTCGATGCCCTCAAGGCGGACCCCTCCCTGCTAAAATACTTACCCGAGTCTCATCTCTTTCGTAACTTTGCCATGCTAAAAGGGATGTGCAGCCGATATCCGGTCGTGTTCCTCAAACCTACACGAGGCAGCTTGGGAAAAGGAATTATCCGTATCTCCCGCAATCCTGAGGGCAGTTATCAGACGCTAGCCACGCAAGTTGGAGGAACACGCAGGCAAAATTACGAGAATCTCACCAAACTCTTCGCTTCCCTGTCTGGGAAGATGAAGACAACTCGCTATCAAATTCAGCAGGGATTGAATCTAATTGATCTAAGTGGTCGACCTGTTGATTTCCGCGCCTTGGTACAAAAGAACGGAACAGGTGCTTGGGAGATTACTTCTATTGTAGCTCGAACGGCGGGAACCCATCATTTTGTGTCCAATTTAGCTCGCGGCGGCACGCTTAGTACCGTAAAAGAGGCGATGGCTAAAACCCATTTTCCCGCTGATATCAAAGCTAAAGCTGCGGTTCGTCTTAAAAAAGCAGCACTCGATCTGGCAGATGGCATTGATCAACATATCCACGCCCATTTTGGTGAACTAGGCATTGATTTGGCTATGGATACCAGCGGTAGAATCTGGCTGATCGAAGTCAATTCCAAGCCATCTAAAAATGATAATACCCCACTAGCTATGGGGAAAATCCGACCTTCTGTAAGGCGTATGCTCGATTATGCCTCTTACTTATCCAGCTCATGAAGGAGGGAGACAGTGTGAGACAGCAGGCAGACCTTCCTTTAATGGGTGTGATGGTAAGTGAAAAGCAAAGCTCGCCTCCCTTTAGTGAGTCCTTATTTTGCAAACGACTTAGCATTGCGGGGAAGAGGCATGGTGTGCAGGTGGTCGTTTTCAGTCCAGAACATGTTACCGGGCTTCTGAATCAGTTAGACGGTTATACGTATGCACGAGGCCAATGGGTTCACGGCTCCAGCCGGCTGCCAGACATTATCTATGATCGCATGAATTATAAAAACGCTAAGCATGTGCATCGAACACGGGAGTATTTAGCCGCTATGCATGGCCGTACCCCTCTTCACTATCTTGCTCGGGGCCTATCTGGAAAATGGACGGTATATCAGTGCTTAAATCGCCTATCCATGCTGTCTCCCCACTTGCCTGAGACTGTGAAGTTCAAGCATACATCCCAGCTGCAATCTAGGCTTCGTCGTCATCCCCAAGGGGTGTTCCTCAAACCCCATAGTGGGACACACGGCAAACGAACACTTCGCGTATTGCGAGACGGATCTGAATCCATCCGAGTAGATGGAAGAGACCCTAATAATGTTCCGTTTCAGCGTAGATTTGCTGACTTGTCCTCGGCAGAAGAATTCCTAGATACCTTCATCGGAGACCGATCTTACATCTTGCAGCCTTATCTTGAACTTTCCAACACAGACCAACAGCCGTTTGATATCCGTGTGCTCATGCAAAAGAACGATCAAGGCCGTTGGACCTTAACCGGAATGGCCGCGAGGATCGGTGAATCTGGCTCCATTACCTCAAATTTGCACGGGGGCGGTACAGCAACGGGCGCGAGTGAATATCTTGCTAAAGAATTCGGATCTCATACAGCCAGCACACTTATAGCTAAGCTTACTGAACTCTCTGCTCACATTCCCGAACAGCTCGAAAGTCACTTTGGTAGACTGGCTGAACTCGGCATCGACTTTGGGATTGACCGGGATGCGCAACTATGGATTATCGAAGTCAACTCTAAGCCAGGACGTTCCGCTTTTTTTCAAATCGGAGACCTTAAGTGCGCTCAACAATCGGTAGACAATCCGGTGGTATACGCCCGCTATTTATGGCTTCGACAATTTAGGAGGGTAACTACATGAGCATGACCTTTTGCAACGTACATTTCACGAAGCAACCTCAAAAGATCGTCTATGTCTCTGGCTCACTGATGAAAAGTCTCAAGCTTTCGGGCAAAAAATCAGTGAAAATCAGACTAGGGGGCGAACAGATCCCAGCGACTGTGAAATCCATTAGCAAACCTGGGAACCATCTGTACTTGGCTTCGGGAATTCGAAAGGGGATCAAAATCCCAAAATCAGGCGGGGTGTACCTCCGTAATCTGGATGAGGGGGAAGTTCAACTTGGTCCACTAATAGGCGTTCTGTCGGATGGACACAGCTCTTCCCTATTGCAGCCCTTTGGGGCCCGTACAGGATTCATTCGTCAGTTGCTAAGAGAGGGTAAAAATAAATCCTATATCTTCGCCTTTACCCCTAAAGATATCAATTGGACCGAAGAGACGGTGAATGGATATTTCCTTAGCGATCATGACCGATTCACCCGAAAGAAGGTTCCTTTGCCTGATGTAGTCTATAATCGTCTGCCGAGTAGACGAAATGATTTCTCTTCTTCTATTAATCAACTGAGAGAGCGTTTTATCCGTAAAAAAATTCCGTTTTTCAATTGGAGTTTCTTCAATAAATCCGATATTTATCGCTTGCTTGAGAATGATAGCGCTGCTTCACAGTACATTCCTGAATCTCATATGAATCCAGATCCCGATAAGATTAAAGATATGCTAGAGCGTCATTCTTTTGTCTATTACAAGCCTACCGCAGGTAGTCTGGGTAATGGCATCTACCGCTTATCGTATGTTCCTAAAAAGGGATACTATGCCAGATATCGCAAAAGTTCAGGCAATGTGCTTCAGCGTTTCTCAACCTTTAACAGTCTAATGAAGACCTTACAAGCTCGCCACGGACGTGGACTCCAAAGCTATGTAGTGCAGCAAGGCATTCGATTGATTGAGATCGATGGATGCCCGCTGGATTTCCGGTTCCACATGCATAAGAATGGGAAAAATCAGTGGGTTGTCGTCGGTGTAGGAGCCAAAAAGGCTGGCCGGGGAAGCGTGACCACTCATCTAAAAAATGGAGGTTCATTACTTACCCCTCAACAAGCGCTAAGCCGAACCTTTGGTACTCGCGGAGAAGAGGTTCTGCGTAATGCCAAGCAGACAGCGGTCGTCATTGCCGAAGCTATCGAACGACGAGACCAGCATCTGATCGGGGAGCTTGGATTCGATTTTGGAATCGATCAAGATGAACGCATATGGATGTTCGAAGCGAATGCAAAGCCGGGCCGCTCCATCTTCAAGCATCCTTCTCTTCGCTCCGAAGGGAAAGCCTCTGTCGAACACATTCTGGAACACTGTCTCTATTTAAGCAAGTTCCGGAGGAGGGAAGAACCATGAGCGGCTGGACGCCCGAAGAACACAAACCTGTGATTGCGATATTGACCACCCATGATAAATTGAAATCGTTCAAGGGCAACCGCAGAAATTTCCGTGATATCGTCAAAACGGGAAGAGAGATGGACATTCCCGTCTATATTCTGACTGCAAGAGATCTTAACCTGAACAGCAATCGCGTCCTGGGCTATACCTTTGTTCCGGAGAAAAAGCTATGGCAGGAGCAATGGTTCCCTTTGCCTGACGTAATCTACAATCGTATTCCGCTGCGTCAACATGAGGAAAAATCTGCGGTACAGCAGAAGATTAAAGCCTGCCTTAAGCATCCTAAGATTCATCTGTATAACCCTTATTTTTTCAATAAATGGGAGCTGTTCGCGTGGTTAAAGAAATCCCGTTCAACGAAATCCTTCGTTCCCGCTACACGCAAACTCACAGGATTTAGTGCGCTACGTACGATGATTCAAAGTTATACGAGTCTTTACCTGAAGCCAGAGAGTGGCAAGGCCGGTAAGGGAATCATGAAGTTAAAGTACGTACAAGATCAACGTAATCCGTTCCAACTAACCATTCAGTCTCCTACCAAAATCACGGTCATTAAAGCGCCCAATCTCTCTATACTGTGGAAACGAATTAAGGTGGAAATGAAAGATACCCTCTATATCGTGCAAGAAGGAATTGAGCTCGTAGCGCATGAAGGCAGACCTTTCGATCTGCGCGCTTTGGTTCAGAAGACCGGAAAAGGTCAGTGGGTGGTGACTGGAATTGGGGCACGACTCGCAGGCCCCCGCCGCATCACTACGCATGTTCCCCAAGGCGGCAGCGTAGAGGATCCTGAGAAACTACTCGCTCCCGTGTTCGGGGCGGAAGAGACACCGAGTCTAATGACCCGTGTGAAATCGGGAGCACTGCTCTTAGCCAAACAAATTGAAAGTGCCTCGGGTCATGATCTTGGAGAAATGTCGATGGATTTAGGCGTGGACCTAGAGGGCAAGATTTGGTTCTTTGAAGCCAATGCCAAGCCGATGAAATTCGATGAACCGCATATTCGCAGAAAATCGCTGGAACGTATTTTTCAATATAGTCAGTATTTAGTGAAGCAACCCAAATAAAAAGATACGAGGATAATTCGTATGGAGATAACACAATTCATTCCTGATTCGGATGCCTCTTGGAGTAGAACACACAGTACAATCATGCAGTTCATTCGTAGATATGGGGGCAACCGCATTACAAATTATGCTTATCAAGAAGTCCAACGGATGACCCCTGAACTCCTTGCTAATGTGGGTAACGCATGGACCCTCGCTACCCTGAAGACAGAAGATGGACGACGCCTAGCTGGAATCGCCCTGACTTCAGATCTGGGCCACAGATCAAGTCTTGTCGTCGTCCACCCGCTCTACCGGGGAAGGCGGATTGGCACGAAGCTACTGGAGGCTCAGCTTCTAACCTTAGGCAGTATCCGATGCAGGGTGGCCTTAGATAACATCTCCAGTCTTAAAATGTGTTTTCAAGCCGGGCTTACTGCACGCAAATTACTCCTTGGACCTACAGGTAAACCCACGCTGGTGCTTGAATATACTCAACCTTTGCCCGCGCAGAGTCAACCAGCACACTTTGTTTGAAGAAGGTGAACCTCACTTTGCCACAACCCGTCCTAGGCATTCTAACCTTGTATATGAATGCCAACAAACAGTTAGAAGAACGCCCCATTTATCAGCGTATGATTACAGAAGGAATGCGTATGGGACTCGACGTCTTTGTCTTCACCCCAGCGGATGTGCATAGCACCAAACCATTAATCCATGCCATGATGTACGATCCCAAGACGAAGAAATGGTCCCGCAAATGGCGGCCATTCCCCGCGCTGATCTTCGATCGGTGCCGAATTCAGCGAAGCGTTCGCTTCGAGCAATTGAAGAAGTTCCGCTCTCGCTACGGGCACCTTCATTTCCTGAACCGGCCGCTTCGGGACAAATGGACGATCCATCAAATCCTTTCCAAGAAATCCCGCTTTCGCTCCCATCTGCCCGATACTGTAATGTTCACCGGCCTAAGTGATGTGACGCAGTTACTTAAGAACAATGCGACCGTCTACATGAAGCCCATTAATGGAACAGGAGGCCGGGGAATTCTACGGATTGAAAAAGCAGGGACGCAGCTCTATAAAATACAGGGACGCAATCAGAAGCGCAACATTATTGCTCCCCAGAAAGTCCACCCATCTCGCCTAGGCCCCTATCTGATGAACTGGAGATCGTCTACACGCTATATTGTCCAACAAGGCATTCAGATCGAACTTCCCAATGGCCGTGTCCACGACTACCGAATGCTCGTACAGAAGAATGGATCTGGCGTATGGAGTGTCACGGGTTGTGCTGGAAGAATTGGTGCTCAGCGCAGCGTAACGTCCAACTTACACGGGGGCGGTCATGCGGTACAAATGAATACTCAATTGAAGTATTGGTTCCAGGCCGAAGAGAAGCGCCATGCCATCCGAAAAGAAGCAGAGAAGCTTAGCCTAGATATTGCCGAGTATCTTGAAGACACCTATGGTGCATTATGTGAGTTGGCACTGGATTTGGCCATCGATAAGAGCGGACACATCTATGTGCTGGAAGTTAATCCTAAGCCGGCAAGAGAAGTCTTCAAGCGAAGCGGCGATGCGGAGGCTTACCGTAATGCCATCATTCGGCCCCTAGAGTATGCCATGTGGCTGCACAAAAAGAAAAACAGCAACCAGACCGTCGCCGAATAGCGAGCGGTTTGGTTGCTGTTTTGGTTTTGTGTTGGTATTGGTGTTGGTGTCGGTGTCGGTGTCGGTGTCGGTGTTTGTATTTGTATTTTATGTTGGGCTTCTGGGTGTTTTGGTACATCGATTTTTCATTTCTTGAATAAGGTTTTTCGTGTCTAACTTCGCTATTCTACAGCTGTTCTCTGGGTCTATGTTCTTTTTTCTTTGTTCTTTTGACCTGAGTTTTAGTTTCTGTGTTTCGCGGTCTGTAATTTATCTAATTTACTTTGTTGAGCGTTTTGTATTTTGCTTTCTAAGTTAAGTGCTTCGTGTTTTTGTGTTTCTTATTTTTGTATCGTATAGTTTTTTTATTTTCTATTTATTTTGGTGTCTGAATTTCTATGCTCTGATCCAATAGGTTTGACCATGCAGAAGTGATAAGATCTGGTTCAGACTCTATGCCCTCACTGTTCTTCCGCTTTAAGATACAAAGAAGTTAACTCCTTAAAGGACTGGATGATTTGGTGCGAACCCTTTAGCTCATGTTCACCGCAAAATCCTGCATAGGCACAGCCAATGACAGTCAGACCATTTTGAAGACCCGCTTCCACATCCGAAGAACGATCGCCTACCATCCATGCACTGGAGATGCCATGCTTCTCAAGCAGGATATGGACTAAGTCTACCTTAGACGCCGTCTGATATTGACCTGCACTATATAGCTCTTCAAATAAAGGAGTGATGTGATGTGCATCGGCAATTCCTTTTACATAACCTTCTAGGCCGTTACTTGCTACGAACAATCTTACGCCTGAGGACTTTAGCTCCTCCAGCATAGCTTTCGTGCCTGGATACAGCTGTGTATCGAATTGATGTAATCCTGTGAGTTCATTCTCAAGCAGCAGTTCATCTGCCCGTTCATGTACTTTTTTATCCTCACCCGGCAATACACGTTCCCATAGATCATCCAGCACCATGCCAAGGCTAGACAGCATCCGTTCGACTGGTGGTGTCTCTCCCGTGTATACCCCTTCTTCACGAAGCTGTGTAAATAGCCGATCATAAGCAGGAATCAGTAAGGTCTCTGTCTTGAAAAGAGTGCCATCCATATCAAAGATCATCGCTTCGGGCTTCTTCAATAATTTCGTATTCACGCTGTTCATTATTCATTCCCTTCCTATTCCAACGGTCTTATATTCCATGATAAGGGAGTTAGGGAAGGGTTGCAATGACCATCTAACAGATGATATCAAGCTGTAGAAGAATTTTATATCACGCATATCGTTTCATTTCACACTTACTTTGTTCGCCTCAAAGAAGGTTTGAACGCGAGTTCAAACAAACCGGTGGCGCTTAAGCCAGCTAGTGCACCCGACCACAGCCGCAAGGTAAGTGCTAAATCCGTGAACGGAGATGCGGCTGCGCCAACTATGAGTCCGATGATCACCCCCGTTAAGGGAAGAAATTTCTTTTTCACGCTCAGAGTCTGCTTCACTAGCTGTACCCCTGCCAACACAAAAATGGCCAACACCGAAGCGAAGGCCAAGACGGATGTTAAATTTGTATTTTGCATGAATTCATCTATCCCTTGCTTTCATTATTTTGTGGAGCTTGACCTGAAGCTGTACGCAGTGCATCCGCTAACCTACCGATTTCTGCTCGTTCTTCATTCGTCTTTGCTAGGCTGTAAGCGGGTCGCAGAAATTTACTGATAATAAGATTGGCATCCTCTTTGGTCATGGTCTCTTCGCCCTTTCTAAGAAGTTCAAGAATCTGGTCCAAATTGGCTGGTAACGGCGACTTACCTGCTCGGAGCTGAGCTGTGCTGAGTCCAAATGTCATCTCTAAATGGGGATAATCTTTGAAGCTTTTCCAATCTCCACCCCAATGAAATCCTAGTGCTTTGGCTTCCTTAACGACTTCAACCCAGTCTGATTGCCCATCACTATCTCCATCCCTTGTTAACATCCACGAGACAGTCTTGCCGTCTTGCAAGAGCAGTGCAAAGTCAATGGCCATACCAAAATTGTGATTACTATATCCGCCTTTAGCTTGAGTTACGATTGGCCCGGGAGTCGTTCTGCCCTGTGCATACAACTTATTTTGCTCTTCAATAGAGCGTAATCCTTGGGTAATCACAATCGGCACACCACGACGATAACAGCGATCCATCAGCTTATAAGCCGCCAAGGCTACAATAGGGTGGAGGCCGATAAGCCGTGGTGCTGATTTACTCCGTACTTGATCTAAGGTGAGCATAATCTAATCTCCCTCCTATCTCCCTGATAATCCAATGTATGCTAGAATGGCAGCAGACAACACGGCGGCTATTGAAGAAATTAACGGACCATAAAAGGACCGACGGACCCATTTCCGGTTCTCATCCTGCGTATTTAGCTTCTCCATGGCTGTGGCTGCGTTTCTTAATGCTTCCTCTGCGGCTTCCTGAGCCCTGCTAACCGCAGGCTCCAGCAATTCTAATTTTTGATTCGCTTGATGTGCAGAGAGCAGCGCTTCTCTGGACACATCCTTCACCTCAGCCACGGTCTGGACCAGCGCCGCAAGAGGTTTCAGCGTCTCTTCAATTCTTGCTAATGAAATCTGTAGCGTAACCAGTGCATTTACATCCTGCATATCCCCCATCCTTTCTGATTGTTGCAGTATAATTCCTCCTTTTAAAGCACATTTCAACGAAAAAGAACAGCCCCCGAAGGTACGGGGGCATAAAAAATACACTGCCTAATTAGGAAAGCGCGCGAATCTCACTTAAAATCTTCTGAGGTAATTTCCTTATATTGCTCCGCTGTAATCTTCCCAGTCGAAACGAATTTACCAACATATAATGAGCTAGTCTCATCTGTCGTATATATCCCCATATCAAAATATCTTTTCACAGTCTTAAACCAATTCATTTAGACCATCTCCTCAATTAATTTCTGTTTGTCTGCATCTAATTCTGCATACTGCATAATCAACTGGGCTATATCTACGCTTTGAGTTTTTATTAATTCTTCAAGATTGATTACCTTAATCTCATAGTTAATTCGATCTCTTTCTAAGTTATTAATATAGGTTTGGTTTTTAGCATTAAATGTCTCTTCGGAGATTATTTCAACTCCTTCGGGGAAAACTCTGTTAGGTAGCGGGTCATCATAAGCCACATAACATATACTTTCTTCATCCTCATTTAAAATAAAAGAACCTGCAAATTTATTCATGTCTAGGCCCATATAATGATATGTTACGTAATCCCCGACTTCACTCTTAAAGTTCAACAGTTTTAGATATTTCATACAAATGCCTCCTTCTTAAATAATGGTGTATTTTAAACTCTTATTCAGAATCCCTTGATCAATTAGATATCGCCTTCCCATATCTGTAGAAACGCAGCGGTAGATTAAGTCAAAATTATCTGTTAAATAGGTATGCTTTACCGGAAAAGAAGTAAGTGCTTTATTTATGGAATAGGCCTCTGGAGTAGAGTAAGCCGTTGCGCCAACTGTAAATATTAATTCATTTTCAAATGTTGCTCCAAATTTAAAGTAAGAGGCTGATTTTCCACTTGTAGAAAAAAAGGTACTTAAATCATATGTGGCAACAAGAGCAATTGAAGAATTGAAAGTATTAATTTTATATTTTTTTATACTATTTCGTTCTCTTGCGGTCAAACTATCTCCGTTGTATCCAAGAACGATATAAAGCTCGTTAGCTTCATAATCATAAAAACTTGTTTGTGGAGTGCTTGAATTTGAAGCTCCATCTTCTCTCATACTCATGTATGACACTAAAATCCCAGAATTATTTAGAATATTGATATAACTACTAGAGAAATTTATATATACAACCAAGTTATTTTCAATCGGCCAAAACAGTCTATAGCCAGCATTGTTTCTGGTAGTAGACCAGATTAGCGTTGTTGAACCAACCTTTTTTTTGTACATACCATCTCTTCCGTAACAATACAAGGAACCATCCTGAGCAACACCTAGAATCCCAAAGTTCCCCCCTGCTGAATTCTGTTCTCCTGACTGCGCAAACATAAGTGAACCATATACCATAGTATTATTTGGACCAGAGTTGTATCCATATCTAATATCGCCATCGTAAGAATTACTGGTGATATAATAAAATCCAGCCGTAAAAGGGACTGGATATACTGGTCCTCTCCAATGATAATCTGAATCGTTCAATCCACTCAAACCGAAAGACCCAAGATATTTCCCGTTTAAATCGTACTTTCGATATAATGAGTCACCATATCCTCCTTCAGTAGTGTAGTAATATATTGAGTTAAATGAGGGATTAGTTTGCGATTTGCCACCTGTAGGTAAAATAACTGGCGGAATAACTCGATTAACATCAATGTTGGAGCCTACCCCGAAAAGCTGCTTGATTTTGTCGGGAAGAGAGCTCCATGCATCATTAATTGATGCAGATATCCCTCTCGAAATCAGCGCATCTATGAACGCTTGTTTATCTAGCTTTCCAATCTGTTCTCCGTAATCATTTGTAAATGTGTATCCACTCTCTACTTGGTCGGCCTGTACAGTTCCACCACCCCCTTCACCCTGTAAGATAAAAGCCGTGCCATCGTAGCGTAGCGTATAGACTCCGTTAGCCTTTAAGTTTGTCGCATCTGTACCGTTAGCTTTTTTGATTCCCTTAGCGCCTTTACCACTCCAGTTAAGCGTTGCGGCTCCCGTGCTATCCACGTTTAATTTAACGGTTACCGCCATGCCCGTAACCAAAGACGCAATAGGTAGCGTTATAGCGTAGGTATTTGCTGTACCAGTAGCAACCGCATATGGGACTTGCAACGTGTAATCCGCCAAATGCGCCGCTACGGAATCCGCCACCGTCTTAACCGCTTTAGGCGTTGCTGCCTTTGTCTCATCTATACTATTCGTTAAGCTACTCAGCGCTGTTTTACCTTTAACGCTGAGCGACGCATCTGGAATACTAACTCCATTAATCTGCTCCGTGACCCAATCTTTTTCAGCAGATTTGGTCTGAAGTTCTTTTATCGATTTATAAGTCCTATTTTGAAGCCAGTTCCACCATGCGGCAGGAGGCTTATCCTCCGCCTGCCAGCCGCTGCTTTTCTTCGTATCCGGCGGTTCAACGCCTGTTGCTTCCCATGTCGGCAATTTCTCATTAAATGACATGCTATCCCTCCTTATAATGGTAGACCATAGTCATAGCCCGGCACATAGACTTCGCCTAAGCTTCCACCCTTGTTCATCGCTATATCTGATAATCCTGTTACACCAGCTTCTAACCCAGAATCTTGCGACGATAATTGGAACGTTCCTGCCAGCTCTACCATAGCCACCCGCACGCCTGCGGCTACGGTGCGCTGAATGATCTGCCCGAACTGCATCGGAGACATACCCACCTCATTCAGACGTTTGATAGGCACACGAATTAACGATATAGCGGCAGGTTCAGGTGCTGCACTATCGCTGTATTTTTCGTCGATACGTATGTCCTGCATGTCGCAATTCAGTGCCAAAGCCAACACTTGAATAATGGTATTGATATCTGTCTTGGATAAATTACGAGCAATCTTTGACTGAATCAACACTCGGTATATTTCATCCGTTGCAGCACCCCGAGGCTGGGCTACATTTTGCCCGATGTTATCTAGGGTAACCCCTTGGGCCGTGTGAATACTTCTCCATTGACGAACCGTATCCAAACCTACCTCCACTTGTTCCAATTGCTCGTGTACGATTCGAATCAGACGTCCAAGGTTACTGTTAGGCTCCTTCGTGAACACATCTGCCAGACGACTCAGCATATCTTTCGCACTATACATGGCTGTTCACCTCGATGCGGGAACTCTTGGTCTGGGCGACTTGGAATGGTTGGATAGCCACATTCATATTTTTTAAGCTATCGATTCCCTTGCCTACAGTGAGCGTAACATCTTCTACGCCTTCCACAGCGTAAACCGCGCTAATTAGACGGGTATACACTACTGAAGCTCCCATAATCAGGCCATTATAATAGCTGCCTGCCGCATCTTCCCCACCCACGTAGCGAATGATGGCATTCTTAATTTGTTCATCTCCGTCTGCGGGGTAGCGTTCATTTGTGGTAACGTCGATACGGACCTGTATCCCGATTTCTTCCGCATGACTAAATTTAATTATATGGTCATAACCTGCAACGTCTTTAACTGTATTCATAATCTTCCCATACGTCTCAATCCCACCAGACTTGGTTTTAAAAATCGTTTCTGCGATCTCCTGCTCATCTCCACCCAGCACATACACCTCAAAGGATTTGGGAGGTCGCCCCGCTACGTCGACCTGCATCGTATTATTCTCGATCACAGCTGCCGCTCGAACATGGTCTAAGCGAAGCAAGGCGCCGCGAATGGCATCAACGGAAGCAGCACCGCCACCAGCTACAGATAGTTGATAACGCGAACGGAATTCAGGATCTGTTTCCTTTTCTCGTCCCCCGGTTATGGCATGACTGTTGGTCACGCTAGTTACATCAGGATTAGGATTTGCAATGACGGTCACCATTCCCGCAGCAGCATTCGAACTTTGCCCCGGCTCAATGGCCTTGACCTTCACGGTCACCGTGCTACTTGCTCCAATTACGAAGTCCGCTACAGTCTCAAAATATAGACCCGCCGAGGTTCCTACGCGAAACCCTGCAGCTTCGGTATGACCCACCTTACCCGTAATCGTAACTTCACCCGTTGCAGATTGCTCTACTATGCGGCTAATCCCTACATAAGGACCCAATCGATCGAGATTTGCCCCTGTCGCCGTAGAGATATATCCGCTGTTATATACGTCTTCGGCCGTATTCCATGCCTTGGATAAGAACCATGCGAAGATTCGCAAAAGAATGCCCAATGGAGATCGCTCCGTAGTATTGATCTTCTCCCCATAACTTTCCTTAGCCTTATCCTCCATATCTAGCAATACATCTTCATAACGTTTACGCTTAAAGCCCGTCTTATCTAGCATTGATCTTCACCTCCTCCGCTGCGATGATTTCATTGTTATATCCTGTAGCCTGAAAGCTAACCCGTAACGTGCGCGACTTCTCATCTGCACTAAATTGGATATCGTCTACCGATTGAATTCTCGATTCCTGTAACAGTCCACGAGTAAGTTCAGATCTCATCTCGGCTTCGTGTACTTGCTTTCCCATGAACTTATCGAAGGCAATCCCCAGCGTAGGATTAAGGAACCACTCCCCGGTATTTGTACTTAGTATCAATCGACAACTCTGCGTTAGTTCTTCTATCCCTTCAATAAGTTCGAATTGGATATCGCCATGGTCATCGAGTCTTAAAGATTCCATCCGAACACCCCCACGATAACCGCATCATTTACACTATGGGACCGATTCGTATCTGGCGATGCTACGTTGCCTGACTTTACATTTTGCAGTTCCCGATCTGCACACACCGCGAACACCACATCTCCTGGATAAAGAACCGGCGTATACACCTGCGGATCTCCCCCATGAACATGGTAGCGCTGAGATAACACCGGAACGCTGTGAAGCATGGCGGGATCAGTCTTGGATGTTCGAGTCAAAGGCTGAATATCTGCTGTAGCGCTATCCGTATCAAAGGCAATGACTTTGCAAGGAAGTCCGACTCGAAGCGCTGTAATCCGATCATCCAGATAACGTGCCAAAAGGTTATAAAGTGTAGATGCCGGATCTACTTTGGGTGTCATAGAATTGCCTCCACTTCTGTCGTGAAATCGCCTGTACGGCTGATATGATGGGAGCCCGAGCGAACATAGAGTCTTCCTGTGAATAGTTGGCTGCTCAAATCTATGACGGAGGCGGTTGTAATTCGGTACTGCAACTGAGATTTTAGGTTATATCCCTTACTTCCCTCATCTTCAAATCGTTCAGGGGAGCCTATCATGCCCTTACTTTTATCCAGCTTGAATACGGAGTCCTTCCCCTTCTTCAAATTCCGTACATACAGCTTACCTTTGTTAATGTACACCTCGGTATCACAGTCTTTCGCAACCTTGGCAATGATCTCCGTGACCTTACCTGTTGCGGTGTACCCTTCCTTATACTGATAATTTTTTACTAGATCAAACTGTGCAATAGGCAGACCGATATACCCTGCCATCTGCTTGATGATAGAGCCTCCAAATGTATTTTTGGCGAACGCCATATCTTTGACTTCCCGCTTGTCTAGATTTTCGCTATCTAGCACTTTAATGGTAGTGATCTTGTCCACTCCGCTCCAGCTCGTCTGCACTTTGGAAATATTCCCTTGCAGCACGAGCCCTGTATCTCCTTGATATCCTGCATTCATCGTAAGAACTTGCCCGGTCTTGAGCTTGTTCACAGTGACATCTGAGAGATTCCAGATCTTGATCTCGGATTCATTAGGAAGAGGATCATGATCAAAAGGAATGGTGGCTTCCATATTAAAATCTTGCATCGTGAACTTCAGATTTCCCGTCATCACTTCACAGATCCGTCCAAAATTAATGTTCATCTTGTCCCCCCTCTACTGGACTCAAATATAAAAAAACACGCTCAGATAGCGTGTCCCAAGTCACTGTATCGGTACGACTCGACTCATCATAAGGGATAATCGGGATGCTCGGAAACCGACCGTCTGTCACCTCGCTAAACAGCGGCTTTCCATACACAAGTTTTTCTCCCTGCGTAAGTAACTCTCCGTTCTTCTCCAGATCCACCGTAAAGAAATCATAATCTGGATTATATCCCACCTCAAATGTGAACATTTCATCGCCTAGACTCATATCAAAGCGATAGGGGATTAATTCTTTTTCAATCTCGATGTATTCCATCTTCCTCCTCCTCATGGGTCCACCAGCTATGTTTTCAACTATGCTGCACGCTACCTATACATGCGTTTGTACAGATTCACTTCCCTTTTGCTGCCGAAGTACTGGTTTTCTTTGGTGTAGATGCCGGGTTATTCTTATTCTCTTTCGTCTGCTTCACACCACTATTCACCACGGGCGCGGCCTGAACTTTCACAGGAGTAGGTAGATTCACTACATAAGAAGCATTACCAAAATGAACCTCGGTTAACGTCATCGAAAAGGTGAATCCATTGGCAATATTATAGTCTCGACTTGAGGAGAAACCAGACATGAGCCCCCTAAAGGTAGAACGTCCCGTATATTGAACGATTTTTCCTTTATCATTCGTCTCAATTAAGTAACGATGAATCTCTGCCGCCTGATCCCCTGTAACTAGACCACTAAGCGATAGTGTTCTAGCTTTACACTGCACATGATCGCTAACATCGATCTCTCGCTCCACAGGTTGCTGGGTGATATCTACATCAAATCCCAGATCTTCTTTTTCTATGGTTACATACCTACCGTTGATGGTCGCCATTAGCTAGCTGTTCCCTCCATTCCACCACGCCGTATCGTTTCTTCAAATACAGACTGCATAAGCTGCTTCATTTGGAGTAAGAAGTCTGCGTTCTGTGCTTGATTCATCGAAGAACCCTGCACATCTACCTTAAGATTTACCTCCATCTTGTTCGCATTTGTGCTGCCCCAGCGTCTGACGGGGGCCGATTCAGGCGATGAGGCTGAATAGGTCTTATTCTCTTCTGCGGTCAATACGCGCTCACCTTGGTGAAGCTCTGCAATGAAGCCATTAAAAGGTACATAATCCAGCCCCTTCGCATAACTTCCATCCACAGCACGGTTGGAATGTGGCGGAACGAAAATCGGACGTGTAACAAAAGGTTTCACATTGGGCTTAGCTGTTGGCTTATCCGATTTGGTCGGAATCGTGGGAATGCTAGGAATGGTAACTCCTATTTTTCCTACGCCCGGCAGTTCGACATTCATAGCCTCATTGAGTTTGGTAATCATGTCATTCAATTTGTTAATGACCCAATTAACACCACTTACAAAAAAGCCTTTGATGTTGTCCCACATACCAGAGACTCCCAACGATATGCCAAGCCAGAGATTCGAATAGGTGTTAGCAATCGTTGTTGCTACATCCGTGATATAACCAAGGAAAGTCGATCCTGCCACTTTAACAGAGTTCGCAATGGACTCCCAAATTCTTTTCGTAGCTTCATACATGCTATTCCAAAAACCTGTGACACTGTCCACCACGGTGATGATCGGTGCTGTGATATAAGGAAGTAAGAACGTACCCCAGGTTACAAAAAACTGAAGCATCGAATTAAAAAGATTCGTTATCCATAACCAACAAGCATTCCACTTAACAACCAGCCAGTCACTTATCGCTCCCCAGTTCTGTATAACTTTGACCAGACCATAGATTGCCGCTCCAATAAGAAGACCCAATCCAATAATAGGTAACCACGCTGCTACTGTTGCAAAACCTGCGGCAATGGCCGGCCATGTCGCAACGATCCAAGCTGTTATAGCTGGAATCATATAGATCAAGATGGAGCTACCTAGACCTATGATCATCGATACTACCAAATCAAGATGGGTAAACAAGAAGCTAATTGACTCCCCAATGATACTTAGTGCGGAACCTAGACCTTCTCCAAGGGCGCTGCCTACACTCTGAATTTCAGGGGTGATGCTGCGCATCCAATCTGCGAACTGAATCAGATAAGGTAACATCTTCTCACCTAAAGGAATAAGCAAACCGGTCTCCACTTGCCGTGAAATAGAACTCAGAGCCTCTGCGGGAGAGTTGATCTTGGTTTGATTGAGTGCTGTCATCTTATCTTTGGTCATATCGAATTGATTCTGAGCTGAACCCATCGCTTTAACCGCTTTTAGTTCAAGATCTTGAAACGAATTCCCCATTAGACTCACCCCAACAGCATTGCGGGTTAAGGGATCTTTGATATTACCGATCAACTTCATTACGTTAGTAAAAGCCTTCTGCGCCTCAGGTCCCCCTGCTTTGAAGGTACTTGTCATTTTAGCTGCATCTAGACCTAACGTCTGGAATGCCTTTTTGGCTCCCGCACTTCCACCCTTGGATAGCGTGCCAAATTCCTTCACCGCACTTCCAATCTTGTCCATACTCACCTTACCGCGTAGCCCGCCCGCCGCCATCGTATTGAACATCTGATTGGCATTGAAGCCTAGCTTCTTAAAAGATTCGGAATACTTGCTGGTTGAATTCAGCATATCTCCAGAAATGTCCAAGCCTTTCTCTTTACCCTGAGCTAATAACGACATCGCTTGATCACTTGAGATTCCGAATTGATCTACTAACGAAGATGCCGTTTGAATTGAATCCTTGACACCTATGCCATAAGCATCTTTAAGTAGCAAGGCCTTCTTCGTTGTCTCTTCTAGCGCCTTACCTTGAAGTCCAGTAAGCTGACTTGTCTCAACAATCGTAGCGCCTAAGTCCTTCCAGTCGCTTCCGAAATTCTGACTATATAAATGCTTTGCCACATCTTTAGTAGCCTCCATCTGTTGATTTGTCTGCCCTGTAGCCATCTGAATGGAGGACATCGCACCCTCGAAGTTCGACGCGGCTTTGAATGATGCTAATGCCAGGTCTTTAGCAGCTTGGATCCCCGTTTTAGCTACGGCAGTTATACTCTTCTGGAACTCTGCTAAGTTAGCTTGGGCCTCTTCAAGAGGATCTGCGTTACTCATCGTTCTCCTCCTTTCTATGCAGAAAAGAACGCCTTTTAGGCGTTCTTAACTCTTCTTAGTCTGCTTATCCATTAATTTTTGGTATAGATCCAGTGCCGCATTAGCCTCCGCAATATCTTCATCGTCCATAATCATTAAGTCCGTATAAGTGATATTCATATCGGATAGTAACAGCCGCCACTGCGACCAGCGTTCTCTAGCTCTATTCTCCGCTTCCACTTTGGAGATCAGATTGTTCACCTTCCATCCCCGTAATGAAGGTATAGGCCGCATTAATAATTTCACTATATTCTTTATAATCGGTGAAATCATCAATGTTCATTTTGGGCTGAACAATGACATGCTTTAGAATTTCTTCGGACAGCCGTTCCTCTGAGACAATGCCATGTTTATTTTTGGCTCCATCATTAATTTTGGAGACGGTACGCACACCTGGATGCTGAAATGTATACACAGCTCCAGAGGTAGAAATATATTCTTTTTGTTTAAAATTTGGCATGGTTGTTCTTCCTCTCTATATTAAAATTTAGTTCATTTCTGCATCTAGACATTGGAACTCATATTCCCTGTCTTCAATCTCTTTACTATAGGTACGGGTTGCGGGTTTCTTCAGATAAGCTTCCGTAATCGTTAAGGTCTCCTTGGGAGAACCATTGAAAATTACAGAAATCGGCACCAGTTCACCGGACGTTGCAATTTTATCTAAGAGTGCCACTTGAGGACTGGTTGAAAGTAAAGTGATTTTCAGGGTGGCTAGTGGATTGTTCACCTTGGAACGGGCCACATCCCCTTGAGCTCCTACCTTAGCGGTCCAGTTCTCTTCATCCTTTTCAAATTCCGCCATACTCTCTGAAAATCCTGTTAAATAAATGCCTTTTACCGTAACTGTAAGATCCTTCGGATCGTAAGTAGTTCCTTTCATAGTCCCTATTCCTCCTTTAGTAAGTAACTAGTCCACGAATTGTAGTCTCATGGATAGCCCCGGATAATTCAAATTCAAAGCTGCCACCGTTATACTCACGGGATGCTCGATCGATTGCTGTAATTTGTTCTCTAGTAATGAACTGTGTACTATATAGACCGCTACCATCTTCACCGCGAGCAATTACGCCTTGAAGTAGACAGCGCTGAAGCACATTTCGTACGGCCCCTTCAATTTGGGCAATGCCCGTATTGTCATATCCAATCTTCTGATTGCGCGCATTGTTGAACAATTTCTGCACTTCATATTCAATGCTATGGATGGTGTAATGTTTGGCATGAACGACATCAACCCATTCGCCGCTGAGTGTTTTCCCCTCGGAAGTTACAGCATCTCCTGCTTTGTTCACATAAGTAAGCGCTCCTGCATTTTCAATGGCCTTTACTTCATTTGCAGTGAGATCCAAAGGAAGTACACCAGTTAGGCGCTGGCCTTTCCAAGTAATACTGCCCACGGGTTTGGATCCGGCTTCACCAACAAGCGCCGCTTCTGGATAATTATCTACATGGGTATGGTAGAAGACCGTTGTATTTTTATATTTCTTCGCCTTAAGTGTAGCTACATCTACTAGACTACTAGAACTCGCAAAAAACTGACGAGAATCATTAGCTTCTACAGCATCAGCTATAGCTTGAATATTAGCTAAAGTACTGCTGGTTGAGATCAGGAAGTAAAAGTCTTTATCAAATACGCTAGCCAAGAAAGCTTCCCAAGGATCATCGGTTTTCTTAATCATGACGGCTACTTCAGAAGGACGATGTTCTTGAATAAAAATAGCCGTTGCTGCTTTGTACACTTCCGTATTTTTTGCAAAATCACGTTCTACTTCTTCCAAATTAGAATAAGAAGTGTAGGCCTTAGCAGCAGCACCGCTTCCAATAATTAAAGGTTTTCCAAAGCCTACTACAGGGGTAGGTCGTTTGATATCAATAATGACGTTCACATCTTTAGGTTGTGCCAATATGTCCAGCTCCTTTTAAATTTGCTTGTTCAATCGTATTCACTGCATGTTCCGTAATATCGACGGTCCGAAGTACAACATCTACTCTTACGGCTGAGGTCTCATAACTTACTAGATTGTTCTCTATATCCTTGTTCTGTCCAATATCAACTACAACGACATTAACGGCTTCTTTCAGCTTCAACCTTCCTTGAAAATCGAACCATTCACGCACTTTCAAGCTGTTCTCTAACCTTGCCATTTCATTCTTAGCGAATGAGAAAATAGATAATGTCATGCCAATCGTGTCAAACTGTCTTTGTATATCGCCTTCTTGAATTAAGATGGGGAACCCGCGTCCTTTGACGATGTTTGTTGAGAATCGATAGCCTAGACACAGCGTTTGGCTCAGATCTTTGCTGTCATCCATTTCATAGACCAGAAGACCCGTATGCTCTTCTAGTCCTTGAATGACCGTAGAACAGATTTGTTGTAATGGGATGATTGTAACCCCCACCTTTCGCAGTTAATGGATTGAATTCGTTTGATGTATATCCACCAGACTGATTCATCCTCCATAGTGCTGATCATCACCTCACTTCTGAAGGGTCGCTTTTCGGAACAAGGCATCTGAACCTCCGCGTAACTTACGGATACCGCACCTACTTTCCCGTCTACTTCGCCGTTTCGGCTTTTCACACGACCTATATGGCTCTTAACACTAGCAGCTTTGTCAAGGAACAATGGAACCAGGTATCTTCTACCTGTGTCTAATATATCTCCCAGCTTCTGCCATAACTCTGTCATTACACCGTCACGATCCCGTCTATGCTAAAGTACTCCCCATAACTTTAAGGTCCTCGCCATGCTCTCAATCCCAGCATTAATTCGGCGATCTATCGTTCTTTCGCTCATAATACTTCGGTAATACATCACCGCATCCTTATGACGACCTAATTTGATATAACGGTGCTCTATGATCCGCTTCACTTCTTCATCCTCAATCATTTGGAACGCCATATCGATATTCTCTATGCTCCATTTCTCTAGCTCTAGAATCTCTGTCTGCCGTGGAGTAAGTGTGGCTTGTTTAGATAATTGATCGATCATCCGTTTGTTTTTCATATATTGATTGAGAGCATCTCTCATGTTCAACTTATCTAAAGTTGTGAGCTCTTCGTTATCTGTAAGGTGGTTTCTTTGTCCAATCATAAATATTCCTCCGTAAGTTAAGTAGTTATAAAATCAAGAAGATATCTTATTTTGCTGTAATAGCAATAAATCAAAAATATAAAGAAGAATTAACTAAAATCTAAATTTATAAATTTTTTATTTTCTATTTCAGCAAATATATTAACATATTAAACATCAATAACATTATAATCAACACAATTTTGTTGTTTTAGCAATAATATTTGTTTTCTATTTTAGAGAAGTGTTATGATCTATCTATGAGGACTAGGATGAGGTGGTGAAGAAGTGTCTTTAGCTGGAGATCGAATTAGAAAACAAAGAGAGACTCGAGGGATGACTCAACTTGATCTTGCTCAACGTATAGGAATCAACAACAGTGTGCTTTCACGAATTGAAGCTGGAAAGAGACCTGTTGAGGATAGCGAGATGGTGTTATTTTGTAATCTATTTCAGGTTACTTCAGATTATCTTTTGGGGTTAACCGATGACACCTTACCTTTGGCATCTCAAGAAGATAGCCTTTCTTTCTTTGGTGGACCAGACAAGTACACTCCCGATGAGATCGAAGAGATGGAAGCCGCCCTTGCGAGATACCGTAAGACCAAACAACGTCTGCAAGAACAATTACAAAAAAGAGAAACATAACACTTAAAACTTTGCCAGAAATGGCTTTTCTTTTTAGCAAAAAACAGAACGTATATTCCCATAACGGAGGCTAACCTATGCCCTATTCCTACTATAGAAGTACTTTACTTGAAGAATTGATAAGCCAACATTACATAGAACAAGGTTTTCTTACTCCCGAACATTTAGATATTCATTCCATCGCAGCAAGTTTTGATATTGAAGTAATTTACGTAAGCTGCCACTCATTTTCCGAAAAGGAAGATCGACTTATCTTTCTTAATAAGCATTCGAATGAATTAGAGTTGCGCGAAATTTTCTTACATGAAGTGGGTCATATTGTTAGGCATGTGGGAGATCAAAGAACACTGCCTGAATTATTTCGAGAGGGGCAAGAAATGGAGGCGGATCAATTCGGGATGTATGCAGCCATTCCTTTTTTCATGCTCAGAACATGTCCTATACCTGAACCTCGGGAAGAAGCTATTGGATATATCTCGGCTACCTTCAAAGTATCTTTGTCTTTTGCTGCTAAGCGGCTGGATCAAATTGAACGGCGAGTATTACAAGGGCAATGGGATGCTTTCTTAAGTGTCCCTGCACCTCACAACGTGCCACCTAGAGAAGAGCAACCGATCGAAGGCATACAAGTCTATGCCTATTATGATACGAATGCAGATGTAGCAGAACCTTCACAAATTCTAGTAGAAGCTAGCGCAGATGCTATGAATGTACATGTAGAATTCTTTTTTTCTATAGATGGTCCCTACCAGCGTTATGAGATAGAAGAGACTCCAAGGTATACGTATACCCTTCTTACCGGGGAGGATCTCATATATAAAAAAGGACAGATTGGACTCAACTTTGCCGTCCTTGCTCTAAAGTATGGGCGATCTGCCAATCGCTTTATTTTACAAATGAGGGATGTTGAACTGATGATGCATTTTTGAAATGCTGTATAGCTGTCCTTTTGCAGTGCAAATTTCTTGCAGTTTAACAACAAAAGCTCCCTTGTTCCCATTTACAGGACCAAAGGAGCTTTTTCACTTATATTTTATACCTTACTTTATTCCTCATTCTATTCCTTATTCTCTTCCAACACTTCTTCAGACTTGGATACTAACCTTCGAATATGGATTCGCAAGATACGAAGGCGAGAAGCTTCGGATACTTCGAATACAAAATTGCCAACTTGAATCTTTTTCCCTTTGACGGGAGACCCTTCTAGTTCTTTGAAAAGCCAACCTCCAATGGAGTCCACTTCATCGTCTTCAATTTCGATACCCGTCAGGTCATTCACTTCTTCGAGGAGCAATCTCCCATCGACGGAGTAACTTCCATCGGGCAGCAGTTCGAGCTCTGGACGTTCGTCTTCGAACTCATCATGGAGATCGCCTACAATCTCTTCTAGAATCTCTTCCGCTGTTAATAAGCCCGCCGTTCCGCCATACTCATCAACCACTAGTGTCATTTGAGCATGTTTTTTCTGCATAAGTCTCAGCACTTGGCTAATCTCCATAGATTCGGGTACGTTCAAAATCGGACGAATGATGTCTTCTAATCGTTCTGTCGGCTCATGATCAGGAAGTAATAAGTCGGTAATATGTACAAATCCAATAATCTGATCTTTGTCTTCCACGGCTACCGGATATCTGGAATGCTTCGTTTCACTTACAATCTTCATATTCTCTTGCCAAGATATGTTCGTATATAAGCAGTCCATATCGGTACGAGGCAGCATAATTTCACGAGCTAGAAGATCTGAGAAATCAAAGATATTGTCCATTAATTTCATTTCATCTTTATCAATCACGCCACTTTTAGCACTCTGATTCATCAAAATTCGAATTTCTTCTTCAGAATGAGCTGCTTCTGCTTCGTTGGCAGGTTCGATGCCTACTAACTTCAAGATTCCATTCGCAGCTGAATTCAATAGCCAGATGACCGGCAAGAAAATCTTGTAGAAATACATAAGTGGTGCCGATAGCCAAAGGGTTGTCGATTCTGTTTTTTGGATGGCTAAAGATTTAGGAGCAAGTTCACCCAGAACGATGTGAAGGAAGGTAATCACAGCAAATCCTACCGCTACAGATACAGTTGTGATGAGTGTACCATCCGTCACACCCATTTTGTGCATTAACGGTTCGATGAGAAGTTCAGAAATGGCTGGTTCTCCGACCCAACCCAGTCCAAGTGAAGCCAGCGTAATCCCTAGCTGAGTTGCGGACAGATAGGCGTCCAATCTCTGATTGACCTTCAGTGCGAATCCGGCCCGGCGATTCCCTTCGCTCACCAGCTGGGTCAGACGAGACTGCCGCATTTTCACTAAGGAAAATTCAGCAGCCACGAATACGCCATTTAGGAAGACCAGAACAAATACAATACACAAATTAAGGATTAACTTGCCTATCTCAAATTCTGCCAACAATAACGCCTCTTTTCTTTTATATAATCGCTTGACGCGATTTGAAATCTGTTTGTTTGTAATACATATCCGAGACGAGTAAGTTTGGTCCACAGCATGCGGCAGCATCACAGTGGCAATTTACAGTCTGGTTCAGAGGATGCGTATCGATCCATTTGTTAAAGATATCATCCAGCTTCTCTCCCATCACATTGCCAAAAGAAGGAATGGCTGCAAAATCCGTAACAAATACATCTCCCGTGAACATATTTACATTCACTCGATTCCTTCCATCGGGGTCATTCCGCACCGTAACCATGGGCTCTTTCCGTAGTCTACGAACCAATTCCAGATCTTCCATGACGTTACTGCATGCAAAGAAAGGCAACGTGCCAAATAACATCCATACTTTGGGATCACGAGCATCTAGTAACGAATGAATCCCTTTACGCATATCTTCTAAGGATAGGACAGGTAGCCCTTCAGCAAAATCTGCTGCATACATAGGATGCACTTCGTGCCGCTGACAGCCCATATCTAGAATCAACTTGTGAATCTCCGGTAATTTTTCATGTGTTCGGTAATTAATCATGGTCTCCGCACTAATGAACATTCCAGCTGCGCTAAGCCGCTGTGTATTCTCAATCATGGCATGATACATACGATCACTTACCTCACGACGAACTGGATGCCCACTTCGTGCAAATCCTACCTCATGGAAATCTTCCGGTCCCGTGTAGTTAAAAGAGATATGCATTACATCTAAATAAGGGAGAAGTTGTTCATATCGTTCATAATCTAACGTTAGATTCGAATTGATCTGTGTTTTGATTCCACGCTCCGAGGCATACCGAAGTAATGGAATGATTTTGTCTTCGACCGTTTGTTTGCGAAATGTAGGTTCTCCGCCTGTGATACTTATGGTTCTCAAATGCTCCACCTCATCCAGACGACGTAACATCAGCTCCAGTGGAATTTGCTCAGGCTCCTTCATGACAAGACTATCCCCTACTGCGCAGTGCTCACAGCGCATATTACATAGGTTCGTGATCGTCATCTCTACGCTGGTCAGCATATGCCGGCCGTGCATTCGAAGAGAATGAATAGGATCCCATGGATCATTAGCTGGACTCATCGAAGGGTAAATCTGTGTTGCTGAATTAACTATACTCATAATGTACACACCTTATTTCTATTGTTAAACCTAACAAGTAATTTTTCTTAACTTTCATCATACCACGATCCGTAAAAATCCGCACAGTCAGCAAAAACCCGCCCCTTAAAGGGACGGGCCAAGCTTAGCTCCATGCAGTTAGGCATAAATCATTTCCATCATACTACCTTCAACTTGAGTAATAACAATAGATAATTGGGTAGCTAGATCAATTTCATAAGGAGCAGATACATCCTGTCCGTAGCTGTCCTCAAAAATTCTAATAACTGGACGCTGAGGTACATCAGAATTGATCTTTACGACAACCCCACGTTCACCCGTGCTCAACTTTGCAGTAATTCCTAACGGGTATACAGCTACATGATCCCGAAAAATTTCAAGTTTTTCTTTCTCATATAAGGTTCCACACCCTGCATACAACATCTCAGATGCCTGATGCGGAAGAAGTGCGGTCTGATATACTCGGTGCGTGGTCATCGCATCATAAGAATCTGCAATTCCAATCCACTTGGCATAGTCATGAATCTCATGTTGATGAAGTCCCCGCGGATAACCACTGCCATTGATTCGTTCATGGTGCTGAAGAGCACAATGGGCGGCCAATAGTGGAATGCCAGGTTCATCTTTAAGAAGACGGTACCCAATATTTGCATGGCTTTTCACAATTTCGAATTCCGCAGCGGTTAGCTTACCCGGCTTCATCAGCAGCGCAGGCGAGATCTTCGTTTTTCCAAAGTCATGGAGCAAAGCACCCAACCCTAGTATAGCTAGATCATCTTTGCTGTAGCCATGCACCTTACCCAGCAGAATAGTATAAATACAAACGTTAAGTGAATGACGATACAAATATTGATCTGTGCTGTTAATATTCATGAGCATAATCATGACATTCTCACGCGAAGAGAGGTCATCGAGAATATTCTCCACAACTTTCAAGAAGGTTTTGCCTAGAAAAGGATAGACAAAACCTTTCATCGACGTATCCATCATCTTACGAAAGTTGTGGCGAATTTCGTGCATGGCCTGACGATTCGTCTCATCCGAGATCATTTCTGGAATGTCGATATCTTCCGTTAATTGATCTGCGACATAAACCTGATTCAATCCTAATTCACTTAACCTGCGTATTAGACTGCTGGTGAGTTCTGCATTCTCAGACAGAAGCGTAAGACCTTCATCATTATAGATTTTTTTGGCCAGCTTCATTCCAGGCTGGAGCGATGTAACTGGTAATAAACGCACTAAGTTCACTCCATCTCAACAATAATAAGCCGGTTTAGTTCATAATAAAAATCCAGAATAAGGCGGCAAGCACGAACCGGTAATATGCGAAGTGCCTTAATTTAATTTTTTGAAGCAAGTTCAAGAAGGCTACTACTACAATATACGCTACTACGAATGCCACTATAAATCCGAGTATAAAATAACCTAAAGCTCCACCAGTAATATACTTGTATGATTCCAGCAATTCATATCCTGAGGCTGCACACATCATTGGAATCGCGATCAGGAACGAGAAATCTGCGGATGCTCGATAACTTGCTCCACTTAACATCCCCCCCGCAATGGTAGAACCCGAACGCGAAAATCCAGGCCACAGAATGGATATACATTGATAAAACCCAATTAGAAGCGCTTGTCTATACGTTAGATGATCGATTTCCTTCGCTGTAACGCGCGCTTTATTATTACCGAACCACTCTGCGAAAATCATGAACAAACCGCCGACTACGAGAGCCCCTATAACCGTACCTGCACTGAACAGATCTTTGATCTGATGACGGAAAATAAAAGCAATGACTAGACCAGGTAGACATCCTAAAATAATGTGAACTAAATTGAGACGCTGAGATGGCACTTGATTCTTAAATAATGGTTTTGTTTTTGTAATACCGAGTAGATTAAGAATACGTTCCCGGTACACAATGGCTATGGCAAGAATAGCACCCAACTGAATAATGATTTCAAAAGTTTTCATTTCAGGAGATTGATCATTGAATCCTAATAATTTTGCGGTTAGTATCATATGCCCTGTTGAAGAGACTGGGATAAATTCAGTTAGCCCCTCCACGATACCTAAAATAATTGCTACAAATATACTCATAATATCCTCCTGAATTAAAATATAGGCATTACATCATATTATCGGCAGAACCGATGAAACTTTACATGAATTCGCATTTATTCTTCGGAATCCATCGCTCCAAATAGGAAGCCTCTACAGCACCGGGTATTTGCAGTTCCAACCTCAATAGATCTCGAAGAAATTCCGGTAAAATATATTCTCTTTGCGTGCCTTGCTTCAAGCGCTCGTAACCAATACCAAAGGTGAACATATCTAATGTTCCCACGATATATTCCTTTTCCTTTTGCAGCGGGACGCCCTGCAAGCTTACCTCAAGAATGCGCTCATAAGGAGGAGCCAGCGGATCATAAAGAACTTCGATTCCATCCACGGCTATCCCGCCAAGCACTTTACCTCGGAATCCAAATCCATAAATTACTTTTTGCGTAAATTCTGGAAGAAGCGACTGCTCCAGGCTATAGAGAATATCCTCTCCTTTCAGATACATTCGGCAAGGATTAATAGGAGATGGGCATAAGGCATGCAAATCCCGCTCTGTAATATCTCCTTGGTGTAATTCGCCTAGTAGCTGTCCAGAATTAACTAGCGATATTTCACTTTGCGTGAATCTTCGCACAGCTTGGGCAAGAAGATTGGGGAAGGGAGACTCAACATTATAATCAATACTCAGCACATGGTTAGTAATTGCCACGGTATGATTCATCTGTACCATAGCTTGTTCTCTATGCATGGCTATAGACTGCTTAACTAGTATATCCTCCGGTCCAGCGACCACAGGAATACTTTGACCTGATACAATGTATGCTTGACCAGTCAAGTTATTCTTTTGAAGTATAACCTTTCCCAGATAATGCCCGAACTTCTCAGCTGCGGCAAGTGTCGTCTCCCCAACTACTAAAGATTTTTCGAGAAGATGATGCGTATGACCACCTAAAATAAGATCAATGCCAGGGACGTGCATGGCTAGCTCCTTATCCGTGGGTAACCCCAAGTGAGACAGAATGACAATCAGATCTACTTCCGAACGAATCTGCTCCACCTGAGATCGAATGGATTCCAAAGGATCTAAAACTGTCCAGCCTAATAAGTCATAAAAATCTGGATAGGGCGCTGTCGCTCCAATTACACCGAAGCGTATACTTCCTTTTTGCAGCAGAACATGGCGATTCATCCATAGAGGGGGAAGCTCGGTATGTGCTTCGTGAATATTGCAACATACAACAGGGCAGGTCAATCCTGCATAGGCTTGTTCAAGCATTTCCGCAGTGAATGTTAGCCCTTCATTATTCCCGATCGTTACCGCATCATAGTTCATCAGATTCATGACATCGATATTGGCTTGTCCCTTTGAACCTTCCGTCTCCAAAGCCATTCGATCCATATGGTCTCCAATATCAAAGACCAGCATATGCTCCGTCGTGCTGTGACGTTCATCTTGAATCATCTGAGCAATGCGGGGCATAGCTTCAAAATGACTGTGCAGATCATTGGTATGGACAATAGTTAGCATTTCCTGATTTGACTTCACCCGCATGAACGCCTCCTTTGGCTAATGTTGGAGTTTTCACCCGTCTATCCTCTCGTTCTACTATCTATGATATATTAAAAGGGTTCTAAAAGCATAATAAGGAGAATACCAACATGCATATTACCATACACTTGTTCGCGGGTCTCGCTGACCGACTAGGCACGTCCACGTTGCAATTAGATATCCCCACTACCACGCTAACTGTTAATGAATTAAAGGAATTTTTATATACAGCTTATCCTTCAGCAACCTCACAGCTCCAAGTTTCTTTTGTAGCTGTCAATCAAGAATATGCCCTTCCTGAAAGACCCATTCACTCGAGTGATGAAATTGCCCTCATTCCTCCCGTATCCGGAGGTGAAGAGACAGCAGAGCAACATCATAACGTAACCGAACACGCTACGGAGGACGGAATGTATGTAATTACTTCCAACCCCCTACAAGTAGATCAAGTCACTTCGAAAGTCATTCATCGAAATCACGGAGCTACCCTATCCTTTGTGGGAACGACACGAGAAATGACAGGTGAACAGAAGACCATTCACTTGGAATATGAAGCTTACATTCCCATGGCGCTTACAGCCTTGCAGAACATTGGGCTTGAAGTCCATCATAAATGGCCAGGTACCCTCTGTGCAATAAGCCATAGAATAGGTGTAGTTCATGTCTCGGAGATCAGCGTAATTATCGCCGTCTCTTCCCCACATAGAGATGCTTGTTATGAAGCTAGCCGCTATGCCATAGAACGTCTAAAAAATACAGTCCCGATCTGGAAAAAGGAAATTTGGGACAATGGTTCTACTTGGCTGGGATATCAACAAGGACCTTGGAATCCCCTTGAACCGAATTGACACCTCTAAAGGGTGTCCTTTTCCCCATTAAAGCATTGTCACACCAAAAATTACCTGATAAAATCAGACTATCCCACAACCATCAGGAATGAGGCCAAGCCATGAGAAAGCACGTAATGGAAGTCAACCCCGGCGACCTACTTGAGAGTGACATTTTCAATGATAATGGCGTATTTGTTCTTCGCAAAGGTACCCCACTCACGAGCGAGTCCATCGTTAAGCTTGTACAACACAACATAGACTACGTAGATATCGAGCATGTAGAAGATATAACTGAAGAACCACACCAGACTTCATCTCTTCAGAAGCTTGAACCTCAATTCAATGAGGCCATACATGCCTTTGAATCTATTTTTCTAGAGGCTTTAACCACAGGGAAATTCGATGAACGTGATGTCGATGATCTTCTTCAGCCTATCATGCATGAATTAACGGATCAAAAAGATGTAGTGTCACTGCTTCTAATGTTAGATCGTAAGGATAATTATACATACAACCATTCTATGCAAGTAGGCATGCTCTCTTATTATATTGCCTTATGGCTTGGTTATTCCCAGCCGAATGCATACAAAGCAGGTAAAGCAGGTTTTCTACACGATATCGGCAAGAGCAAAATTCCAGATGAAATTCTGAACAAACCAGGCAAGCTCACACCCGAAGAATATGAAATTATCAAATTACATACCCTACATGGTTACGAAATTATTCGCAATTCCGTTCAAGATGAATTAACCGCCCAAGTGGCCTTGCAGCACCATGAACGAGAAGATGGTACAGGATATCCGAACGGCCTGAGGGACGAACAAATCCATCCTTTTGCTAAGATCACTGCCATCGCAGACGTATATAGCGCCATGACCTCCAATCGCGTCTACCAGAATAAAAAAGAACTCATTTCTGTACTACATGAATTGTACAGGCTTAGCTTCGGTAAATTCAACCCTGAGGCCACGCAGGCCTTCATTCGCCACATGATCCCGAATTTTATAGGTAAGAAGGTTCGCCTTTCCTCTGGAGAACTTGGCTCCATCGTCATGACCAACCCTGCAGATTTCTTTCGCCCTCTCGTCAAGACCGAGACGCGTTTCGCCGATCTATCTCGTGAATCTCATATTGATATACAGGAGATATTTATCTGAATACTAGATCTACACAAAGAAATCCAAACATCATTAATGATATTTGGATTTCTTTTTTTTAATAATTTTAGATTTTAGTATTATCCCGTATTCCTCTAATTTTATTGCATACTACCTGTAAATTATTATCAATATGCTGACTTCATTCAACTAGCCTATTCTATTCAACATCTTTGAGCAGCTGGCTTATTAAATTGCTTTGCATTAATCCGAATTTATAACTGACCAAGAACAAAAATGTTGTTTATTTAAGGTACTCACTTGTCAAAATTTTATAAAATGATCAAGCCATAAATTTATGAAATTGTATTAAAAGTGAGAACAATAATACAGAGAAAATCATTGAATGTTTTTATAATCATAAATAGAAAGAGGGTTATGTTATGTCATCTTACTTACATGAATTAATACATTTTGTTATGGGTTTCACCATAGTTTATTTTATTAATGTGTTTGTTATCAAGGCTAGACACTTTTACTATTGTATATATGGAGGCATAATTGCAGTATTACCAGATATCGAAAAATTGATAGATTCAATTTTTTTACACTCCATGCTTGTCATACCATTTGCATCGATTCTTTTGAATATTTTTATTTCACAATTATATAAACATAATAAATATAACTTTTTAACTACATATATGATTTCAATTATGTGTTTGTTAAGTCATATTTTATTTGATTTCTTGGAAAACGGAGTTGCTCTTTTATACCCACTCACAAAGAAAGAATATGAATATGCAATCTTTAATCAAGTTGATTATATATTGCTTGTAATTTTCACACTCATAATCATTTTCAGTTTTTTTTCGACTGTTAGTTCAACTGTATTTAAAATCTTAAGTACATGTCTACTCTGTTATGTAATAGTGCTGTGTATATCAAAACAATATCTTCACATGCAGCTTTATCAAAAGTATAATTCACAGCATATTACCTTATTAGAGACCTATCCCTCCTCATCTGAAACTTTTTGCTGGAATTATCAAATACGAACCCTAAAGACTTGGTATGATGGTCATTCTCTCTTGTTTGGGAAATTACAAGAGGATTCTCAATTCAACAACAAATAAATTTACTTAGCTTCAATAAAGAATTGCTCTAAACAGATTATACAGAGAGATCACGATTATAAAATGATTCCAATCGAATTAGTACAATATCTGTTTTGGAAAAATGATTAGATACAAGTCATCTTTGAGACATTACATTACAGATTATGACTATAAAAAATTTGAATCTCCTCATCTGAATTCAATTGAATCTTCTAAGTAATGGATCAGATTTACAATAGAACCTTGACTTAGATATATAACTGACTCCACATAAGAATTTTTTTATTGAACCAAATCCGTGCAACACATTGAGAAGAAATAATGAGTTTACTCACTGCCATACACGCTGGGATTAACCCACGGACAACCTTCTTGTCAATTGTAAGTATTTCAGCAGAATGATGCTACTCGGTCGGCCCCAATGCTCTTTTTTTCTTTCTCTTCATTTAATTTCACAATATCTAATTTCCTATTCCCCCCTTGTTATCAAGATCTCCTTCACATTGCTAAGATAGGCTATGGTTTGCGAATAAAGCGGCCATCTTTTTTTGATGCAACTTAAAGTGAATTAGAAACGTCCATAAAAGAAAATATTAATAATTTTGTTATTAATATCCACCTAACTATCTAATTATAAAAGCGCCAATTCAGATTATTAAAGGAGAAAAATATGAAAAAAAGAATAATTTCTATTGTAGTAACTACTACTATCATTACCGGAGTTTTAGTTTATTTTAATGTCATCAATCACAGCAATTCTCAAGATATTGAACCAGCAACAGCAAATGTACACGACACTAAAACAATATCCAGTGGTGATCTAGCTGAAGGTTTTGAGACGGTTGATGAGCTTAAGAACAGCTCTGAAGTTATTGTTGAAGTCGAAGCAGACAAAGGTACATCTTTTGAATATAACCATGCAATATTTACATCAACTCGTGTGAAAATCAATAAAATTTATAAAGGTGAATTGAATGTAGACTATATTAAAGTTTTAGAAACAGGTGGTTTTTATCACAATAGTGAGAATGTTCTTGAAGGTAATTATGTACTTCAATCTGGGGAAAAGGCTATTCTATTCCTAGATAAATACATTGGTCCTGTAACTAGTAATTCATATGTAGTCAAAGGAGCCTATCAAGGTAAGTTCGTATTTGTTGAAGGGTCAGATTTTATAAGTGGTGATAATAAAGGTAAGTTTAAAGAGAACATTGGTAAGTTCGGGGAATTACAACAAGTTCATTCCATCGATGACCTAAAACTAAATAATTAATCTTTTAGTAGAAAGCCAAATGTAACTATATATATTAGCCAAAGAAATCCTGCCAAATTGCCAGAACACCATTCTATCCTCTCCATAAGCGTAGCATTAAAACCCTATCGGTGAAATTATTCACAACAAAAGCAGAAAACTATCTTGATGACAGAAAAAAGAAGACGAACTTAAAGTTCGCCTCCTACATGACAAGATCTAATGATCGGCACAAACAAAGCACGACCATTTTTCACAGATCAATATCTTTAAAACCTGAATGTATCAATATATAGGATATTAACCGATAGAACCTTCCATCTCAAACTTGATGAGACGGTTCATTTCCACCGCATATTCCATAGGAAGTTCTTTGGTGAATGGCTCGATGAAGCCCATAACGATCATCTGAGTAGCCTCAGCATCCGTTAGACCACGGCTCATGAGATAGAAGAGTTGATCTTCGGATACCTTCGATACGGTCGCTTCATGCTCTAGAATAATGTTATCATTCATGATCTCATTATACGGAATAGTATCTGAAGTAGATTCGTTGTCCAGGATCAATGTGTCACATTTGATATTGGATTTCGCACCTTCTGCTTGACGTCCAAAGGAAGCCAGACCCCGGTACGTAACCTTACCCCCATGCTTACTGATGGATTTAGATACAATTGTAGAGGTTGTATCTGGTGCAAGGTGAATCATTTTAGCCCCTGCATCCTGATGTTGATTTTTACCAGCAACAGCGATAGAAAGTACAGATCCTTTAGCGCCGCGTCCTTTAAGAACTACCGCAGGATATTTCATCGTAAGCTTAGATCCGATATTTCCGTCAACCCATTCCATAGTAGCATTTTCTTCAGCCACAGCACGTTTGGTAACTAGGTTATAAATGTTCGGGGCCCAGTTTTGAATGGTTGTATAACGCACACGTGCATTTTTCAAGCAAAGAATTTCAACCACGGCACTATGCAAGGAGTTTGTGCTGTAGATTGGAGCTGTACAACCTTCTACATAGTGAACGAAGCTATCTTCGTCAGCAATAATCAGTGTACGCTCAAATTGTCCCATGTTCTCGGAGTTAATGCGGAAGTAAGCTTGCAAAGGAACTTCACATTTCACACCTTTTGGAACATAGATGAAGCTACCGCCAGACCATACGGCACTATTGAGTGCTGCGAACTTATTGTCTGCTGGAGGAATAATAGTGCTGAAATATTTGCGGAAAATTTCTGGATGCTCACGAAGTGCAGTGTCGGTATCTGTGAAGATAACGCCTTGATCTTCTAAGCTTTTTTGCATGCTATGATATACAACTTCGGATTCGTACTGAGCAGATACTCCCGCAAGATACTTTTGCTCTGCTTCAGGAATACCGAGCTTGTCGAACGTTTCTTTGATCTCAGAAGGCACTTCCTCCCAAGTTTTTCCTTGACGTTCTGAAGGTCTTACATAGTATTGAATGTCATCAAAATCGAGATCATCAAGATCCCCGCCCCATTTAGGCATCGGCATTTTCTCGAATTGCTCCAGTGATTTCAGACGGAAATCGAGCATCCAATCGGGTTCGTTTTTGATCTTGGAAATTTCAGTTACGATTTCACGAGTCAATCCTTTACCGGATTGAAATATTGATTTATGCTCATCGCGGAAACCATATTGATATTCTTCCATATCAGGCGCTTTCTTAGCCATATCCATAACCTCCTATAATTTAAAATACTTAAGCTTCTGCGTCTATTCCTTTACGGAGTGCATTCCATGCAAGGCTTGCACATTTGATTCGAGCAGGGAACTTACTTACCCCAGACAGGGCTTCAATATCTTCATAATCATCAAAATCTACCGTTTCACCCTTCATCATCAAGGAGAACCGATCCGCAAAATCCAGAGCCTCTTGAATACCTTTTCCTTTTACGGCTTCCGTCATCATCGATGCTGAAGACATACTAATGGAGCAACCTTCTCCTGTATAACGTGCATCTTGTACGATGCCGTCTTCCACTTTCAACTGAAGAGAGATGCGGTCACCACATGTAGGATTGTTGAGATCCACTGTAACTACATCCTCATCAAATTTACCATGGTTTCGAGGAGTTTTGTAATGATCCATAATTACCCGCCGGTAGAGATCGTCAAGTTGACTCATGCAAAATACTCCTTTGTTTGAACCAGTGCTGCTGCCAGACGATCAATATCGGCTTCTGTATTATACAGATAGATACTTGCTCTAGCCGTTGAACTGGCTTTTAACCAGCGCATGAGAGGCTGACAGCAGTGATGTCCTGCACGGATAGCAATCCCGGAGGAATCCAGTACAGTAGCGACATCATGAGGATGTACGTCTTGGAGATTAAATGTCACCAAGCCTACGGATCTTTCACGTGGTCCATAAATTTGAATACCCTCAATTTCTGAGAGACGTCCCATCGCATAAGCGGCTAGTTCGGTCTCATGTCGTTCTATATTATCCATTCCGATCTCTTCCAGAAAATCAATCGCTGCACCTAGACCTACTGCTCCTGCGATGATAGGTGTACCTCCCTCGAACTTATAAGGGAGTTCCTTCCAAGTGGAATCATATAGGCCCACATCATCAATCATTTCCCCACCAAATTCGATAGGCGCCATCACTTCCAGTAGCGCCTTCTTACCATAGAGTACCCCAATGCCCGTAGGTCCGCACATTTTATGACCACTAAATGCATAGAAGTCGCAGTCCAAATCTTGGACATCTACCTTCATATGAGGTGTACTCTGCGCTCCATCTACGACGAGAACAGCTCCATGTCGATGTGCGATGTCAGCGATCTGCTTGATCGGATTGACAACTCCCATAACATTAGATACATAAGCAATGGCTACAATTTTTGTGCGAGAAGTGATAGTATTCTCAGCTTCTTCTACAGTTACATTTCCATCGGCTTGAAGAGGAATAAATTTCAGGGTTGCCCCCGTACGAAGAGCTAACTGTTGCCAAGGAATGAAATTACTATGATGTTCCATCTGTGTAATTACAATTTCATCGCCTTCACCTAGTACAGATGGGCCGTACGAAGAAGCTACAATATTCAATGCCGTAGTCGTACCCCGAGTGAAAATAATCTCCTGAGTACGAGCAGCATTGATAAAGCGAGCCACTTTCTCCCGTGCACCTTCATAGGCATCCGTAGCCCGGCTGCCTAGCGTGTGAACACCACGATGAACATTAGCGTTATCCCATTCATAATAATGCTTCATAGCCTCAATAACAGCACGTGGCTTCTGAGCAGTTGCAGCGCTATCTAGATATACAAGCGGATGGCCGTTAATTTCTTGATTCAGGATCGGGAAATGTTCCTTGATCCACTCGCTGTTCATTGTCCCAGCTTCCTTTCCACAAGAGCTTGTAACTGAGTTTGCAGTTGCGCAAGTGGAATATCGGATACGACAGGAGCTAAGAACCCATAAATGATCAATCGCTCAGCTTGAGCACGAGAAATACCACGAGACATCAAGTAGTATACTTGTTCCGCATTTACCCGGCCTACAGATGCTGCGTGACCTGCTGTTACATCATCTTCATCAATTAGCAAAATAGGGTTAGCATCTCCACGAGCTTTAGGACTCAGCATCAGAACTTTCTCTGTTTGCTCGCCGTTTGCTTTCGTAGCACCTTTTTCTATTTTGGTAATTCCGTTAATGATTGCTGTAGCCTCATCCCGCATTACAGCACGAGTGATCATTTGACTATCTGAACTCTTACCCCAGTGAACAGCCTTGGTAGTGTAATTCAGTTTTTGGTTGTGAGTACCTACAGCAATGACTTTAGCATCGGAATTTGAACCGTTACCTTTAAGCACGCTAAGGGTCTCGCTCATTACGTTACCTGAATTCATCTCACCTAGAATCCATTCGATACTACCATCATTACCAACTACAGCACGGCGATAAATAAGATCCGTAATTTGTACGCCCAAATGATGTACTGAAGCGAACTGGACTTTAGCACCATCATTGACGAACACTTCAACTGCGCCATTGTGAACCAGTTCTTCTTTTAGATCTCCAGAAATATAATTATCCACATAAGTAATACGGCTATTGTTATCTGCCACGATAAGAATATGCGGAGCAAATACAGCAGATGTATCGTCTACTAGGAATACGGCTTGCAGAGGAATTTCAACTTCTACATTCTTAGGTACATATAAGAAAATACCACCACTCCAAAGAGCAGAATGCAGTGCAGTCAGTTTGTTCTCTTCCACAGGTACTGCCGTATATAAATACTTGCGAACCAATTCACTATGCTCACGAATCGCAGTTTCTAGATCAGTGAAGATAACCCCTTGACTTTGCAATTCCGAAGAAAGTCTAGTGAATACAACTCCTGAGTTGCGTTGTACGATCAGATTACTGTGTTCATTAATATCTATAAGACTGGATAAACTTTCTGGAAGCTCCTCTGTAATCTGTGTACCAGAACGAGGCGCTCCATAATTGTTCAAGGTCCAGCGGTCAATTCTTGTCTTTTCCAGTTTTGGCAGTTCCAACTCGGCGGCTAACGTGAGAGCCTTAGTACGGCTTTCTGTCAACCAGTCCGGTTCGCCATTTGACTTTGAGAAGGCTGTAACAGCTTCGAGGTCAACCGGAAGAATGGTATGTGTGGTCATCTGTTCTCCTCCTATCGATTAAGCCTCTTGCCCAACAGTTTCATCTTCGATACCTAGCTCTTCTTTAACCCAGTCATATCCTTCTTTTTCAAGACGTTCTGCAAGTTCTGGACCACCTGATTTTACGATACGACCTTGCATCATAACGTGTACATAGTCAGGAGTGATGTAGTCTAGCAAACGTTGATAGTGGGTAATGATCAAGAATCCACGATCTTCACTACGCATAGAGTTAACTCCATTAGCTACAATACGAAGAGCATCGATATCCAAGCCTGAGTCGATCTCATCCAAAATTACGAGCTTCGGATCAAGCAAAAGCATTTGAAGGATTTCATTCCGTTTTTTCTCTCCGCCGGAGAATCCTTCGTTCAGATAGCGATGAGCAAATTCAGGGTTCATTTCAAGTTCCTTCATTTTGCCTTCCATTTGGCGAATGAACTTGATAAGAGATACTTCATTACCTTCACCGCGGCGAGCATTAATCGCACTACGCAAGAAGTCAGAATTCGTTACCCCAGCAATTTCGCTTGGATATTGCATAGCCAAGAAAAGGCCTGCACGAGCCCGTTCATCCACAGCCATATCGAGTACATCTTCGCCATTCAGTGTTACTTGACCCTCAGTTACTTCATACTTTGGATGGCCCATTAGAGCTGAGGCAAGTGTACTCTTACCTGTACCATTGGGTCCCATGATAGCATGGATTTCTCCACCTTTTATATCAAGGTTAATGCCCTTCAAAATTTCTTTTCCTTCGATTGTTGCTTTCAAACCTTCAATAGTAAACTGTGTAGCCATAATCTGCTGATCCCTCCGTCTAATCGTTAAATGAGATGTCCATATTATTTCATCAGGGACGCTCCCTAGTGTAATCATTATATCATAATGAGTATCTAATTAGAATTATTCTAACTGATTCTCATTGATTCTCAATTTATTTTACCTTACTTCTAGATGTTTATCAATGAGACAAGAAGGCTAGTTGTCTGCCTTTTACATTGTACACTTTATAACAAGAAACAGCTTGACTGCTAAGCAGTCAAGCTGTTTCTTTCGTGCTTACACACCTTTGGAAAGGTAGCGATAGTCACTATATATTCTTTGCAGATCAACCTAGGTAAGAGCGAAGCATCCACATATGTTTTTCGAACTCGCCTTTAAATCCAGTAAGCAAGTCGCTAGTAGCATCATCTTCTGCTTGATCAGCTAGTTCAATACCTTCAGCGAAAGACTCAGACAATGTTGCAAAGTCTTCGATTAAATTTTGAACCATAGTGTTCGGATCTTCCTTACCCGTTGCTTCTTGAATTGTAGACAATTCCAAATATTCTTTTAGGGTAGCAGCTGGACTGCCTTTAATGGTAAGCAATCGTTCTGCAATTTCATCCATTTTCAGAGTTACTTCATTATATAACTCTTCAAATTTGACATGTAATGTGAAGAAGTTGTTGCCTTTCACATACCAGTGGTAGTTATGAATTTTCACATACAATACGTTCAAGTTTGCTACTTGTTGATTCAGTACTTGTTCAAGTCCTGCATTTTTTGTAGTTTTGCTTGTTGCTTTAGCATCTGTCTTAGCCATGATAAATCCCTCTTTTCTATTATTGTTAAATTTATTTCATCTCTAGGAAAACCTAGAGCTGACTAATAATGTTACTTGTAAAGATTGTGTGCCTTCTTGTCTTATTTTTACCCTTAAGAGCTCCAAGCGAAACAACCATTCTTTTCAAAAAAAAATACAAAAACCAATACTTTTCCGATATACTAACTTTACACAAATGAGAATAACAATTAGACAAGCAATTTATTCGGAGGTGTATGTTGATGTCCCACTATCATCCCCTGACTCTTGATGAGGCAGTCGCATTAGCCCGTTCCATTCCTAACCATTTCTCAGAGCAAGCTGAACTTCTAAGTGAAGAAATTGGAGATGGTAATCTTAATCTGGTCTTTCGAATTACAGATGCAAAGACGAGAAAAGGTATTATTATCAAACAAGCTCTACCTTATGCTAAAGTTGTCGGTGAATCTTGGCCCTTAAGCCTGGACCGTGCTCGCATAGAACGTGAAGCGCTGCAAATTCAATATGCCTTGGTTCCAGATTTAGTTCCTGCCGTGTTCAATTTTGATAATGATCTGGCAGTTACGGTAATGGAAGATCTGAGTGATCATACGATTATGCGTAAGGGACTGATAGACGGTCATCACTATCCACTTTTTGCTGAGCATATTGGCAAATTTATAGCTCACACTCTTTTTTATACGTCTGATCTCGGGATGAACCAACAGCAGAAGAAAGAACAACTTGCTCGTTTCATCAATCCAGATCTATGCAAAATATCAGAGGATCTCATTTTCGAAGACCCTTATCGAGACTCGCCTAACAACAATATTCCTGAATCGATTCGTACGGATGCTGAAGCACTTTGGAACGATAAAGAACTCAAACTCGAAATCGCCCTACTCCGAGAAAGTTTCCTTACGCATACAGAGGCATTGTTACATGGTGACCTTCATACTGGAAGCATATTCGTCACGGCGAGCTCAACCAAAGTTATCGATCCCGAGTTTGCCTATTACGGCCCTATGGGTTTTGATATCGGTGCAGTAATCGGTAATCTATTGCTGAATTATGCTGCTCAACCCGGCTGGTCTGCTACTGCTAACAAGCTTAATAGCCAAAGAGAGTTCTTACTACAGACTATCTTAAATGTATGGGAACACTTTGAGAGCAATTTCATAGCACTTTGGAACCGAGATATCGTGGATATTACAGCAACTACGCCAGGTTATCAGGATATCTATATTCAAAAGATTCTACGTGACACGATTGGTTTTGCAGGAGCCAAAATGATCCGGCGCATTGTCGGTCTATCTCATGTAGCGGATGTAGATACCATTGAAGATGAATATGTTCGCATCCATGCGCAGCGAACTGCGCTTCGAATAGGCACATCTTTAGTCAAGCTAGGACGTAAAGCTACTCATATTCAAGAAATTATTACCATTGCAAAAGCGGCTGTATTGGAGGAGGTCAGACAATAATGGGGACAATCAATTCGGACAATTCTACTCTCGTACCAACTAGTGAAGGACCCTTGCTAAGTCTACGCTGGGAGGAAGATCGCTTATTTCTTCTTGATCAACGCCTGCTTCCTGAGCACATCATCTTCTTAGAGCTAAAAGCCGTCTCTGAGATCTGGGATGCCATCGCTACTATGAAAGTACGTGGTGCACCAGCCATTGGTATCTCAGCTGCATACGGAGTGGTATTAGCTGGACAAGCTTACGAAGGAGACATTCCTGCGCAATGGATTGAAGAGATACACAAGGCTGCTGATTATTTGGCCACTTCACGGCCCACAGCTGTGAACCTCTTCTGGGCTCTAAATCGAATGAAAGATCGTGCTACGCTGCTAAGCGAACAATATTCAGATATCAAAATGTTGAATCTAAGTTTGATGGCAGAGGCTGTTCTAATCCATCAAGAAGATGAAGAGGTATGCCGAATGATTGGTGAGCATGCCCTTCCTTTATTTGAAAGTGGGATGGGCGTACTTACTCACTGTAATGCTGGTGGTTTGGCGACTGCCAAATATGGAACCGCACTCGCTCCATTTTATTTAGCCAAAGAACGAGGGATATCTCTCAAAGTATTTGCTGATGAGACACGTCCCGTCCTTCAGGGTGCAAGGCTTACCGCATTTGAACTACAACAGGCTGGTGTAGATGTAACTCTGCTTACGGATAATATGGCTGCTGTTGTCATGGCAAAAGGATGGATACAGGCTGTTATTGTGGGTACCGACCGTGTCGCTGCGAACGGAGATGTGGCGAACAAAATCGGAACGTATGGAGTAGCAGTCCTCGCAAAAGCACATGGTATTCCGTTCTATGTAGCTTCACCTCTCTCTACCATAGATTTGAGTACAGCATCTGGAGCAGACATTCCCATTGAAGAACGTCCCGAAAGTGAAATCACTGAATTTTATGGCAAACGTACAGCTCCTGTCGGTGTCAAAGTGTTTAATCCCGCTTTCGATGTAACTCCACATGAGTATGTGACAGCGATTATTACGGAAAAAGGAATCGTTCGTGAACCTTATCTAAGTACGCTTCCAGAACTATTCAAAAAGTGAAGCAAAAGTCCCTGTATCCACTTTGCTGAACATGCCATTAGGACTATTAAAATCGACCAAAAGATGGTATGATTTAAGAAAAAGTGTGATTTGAGGGAACTATGAATAATTCATCCAACAACGAAGAACTCGCCTATTTATTTAATGTGGATATTTTAATTAAAGACCGTTCTAATGCACTCGCACTTCAATCTCTAATCGAACTTCTTAATCGCGGTGAGCTTGTAGATTACCGAGTGAAGTCTGGCGTGGAGTTAGGTCAAGTCATTGAAGCAACATTGTCTGCAAAGAGACAAGCTATGATTAACAAGACATTTAAAGGCCCAGAGACGGTTACCTCACCCGTAGTGAATGAGCCGAAGAAAGCTCCAAAAGTCATTTCATCCAGCCCGAAATTTGCAGTAAAGCATGCCTCAGAATCAGAAGAGACGAATACTAATAATCTGACCCAACACATGTCGGATGAAGCTATTCAGTCCTGGATTCAGAATTATATAGATGACAATCGGCTAGTTCGATTATCTATTGAACGTAATCGAGAACGCATGACAATACCTTGTCGTATCTTAAATTATGCCTCAGATACTCGTACCATTAATGTCTATCATGTGGATCAAAAGCAAGTGTATATGTACACACTTAGTGAAATTATCGATTTTGTTGATGCATAGAATTGTGATGCTAGAATAGAAACGACTTCGATGCAAAAAGGGCATTTTCCGGGTGTAACCCGAAAGATGCCCTTCGTTTATTTTTTGAATGCTTCTAAGGCGAATAGTAGCCACCCCAAGATAAAAGCTACGCCGCCAAAAGGAGTAATTGCACCTAGCAAGGTAATCCCTGTTATACTTAGAACATAGAGACTACCTGAGAACAAAATCGTACCGATTAGTAACAATCTACTGGCCCATAATAACCTTTTTGATTCTCCCCATGCATGTGCCGCTATACCAATGAGGATAATCCCTAATCCATGTATCATATGATACAATACTCCGGTCTCATAAGTAGCCGCATGATCTCCCAGAACCGATTTTAAAGCGTGTGCACCAAATGCACCAATAGCTACACCTAATAGCATAACGATGGCGCCAATACCGACAGATTTCCGTTGCATACTTGCGTTTCACTCCTTGTCTTAGTAACCTAATCTTTTTATTTTACATTTTTCTAAGCCGAGGTGCCACAATTAGAAGTTAATCATAAAAGATAGTTGGTTTTCACCATAATTATCAGAATCAAATTTTAATTCAACAAATGGATATTAAAGGAGTTTAGACCTTTTGAAAGATCAACTAAATGAATTCGATCCAGTATTCTCTGATCCGGTCAGTAATATAGCATCCCCTGGAGAAAAACGCCATTCAGGTCCCGGGATAGCTTCATTTATAGTTAGTATTATAGCTTTAGTAGGTTATATTATTGGCTTCTATGTCATCTTTAAGTTCATGAATTCTATGGGTACAACGGAATTAACAGAAGAGGATATTATGAACCATGCCTCCATAACAATTTCCGGGTTTGTCATTGGAGTTTCTTTAGTACTAACCATAATTAGTCTAATTTTATCTATTATTGGAATATCTCTGAAAAATAGAAAAAGACTTTATGCTGTTCTTGGACTTGGTATTGCAGCTGCTCCTGCTTTACTATTTACAATTCTATCCTTAGTCAATTTTCTTTAAAGCATTAACACTTAACATCCAGTCAGAAAAGGGGAATGAACATGGCACATGTCAAAATTTTCGCTGATAGTACGTCCGACCTTCATCCAGATTGGATTCGAGATTATCAGATTGGTATTATTCCACTATATGTTGTCTTCGATCATCAGACCTATAAAGATGGGTTAGAGCTCAATCCGAAGCAGCTATACGATCTTGTGGGTCAAACTGGCAAACTTCCTAAGACGGCTGCGCCCTCACCTGCTGATTTTATCGCCTCATTTCAGCCTTATGTCGATGCAGGAGATCATATTATTTGTATCACCCTCTCTTCTGAACTTTCTTCTACCTACCAAAATGCAGTGATTGCCGCTGGAGAGTTCCCAGAAGGCACGATAAGTATAGTTGATTCACTCAACCTCTCTGCCGGGATTGGCCTTCAAGTTCTGAAAGCAGCACAACTTGCTGAAAATGGAGCAACGATACCCGAGATCCTCTCTATGTTAGAACAGCTTCGTCCCAAGGTAGATACAGAATTTGTTATCGATTCATTAGATTATCTGCATAAAGGAGGTCGTTGCTCAGGAATGCAAAATTTCGTGGGCAGCCTACTAAAAATCCGCCCTGTGATTAAGGTTATTATGGGTAAAATGACCCCCGCGTATAAGGTAAGAGGAAGCCGCGAGAAGGCTTTGGATCAGATGCGAAATAATGCCCTTTCATATACGGCGAGCATGGATAACGACACTATCATTGTTGTACATACGATGGCGGAAGCAGAAGCTAAGGAACTCCAACTCACTCTTCAGCAGCATACTAAGGCTAGACAAGTACTGATTACAGAAGCCGGTTGTGTTATATGCAGTCATTGTGGTCCCAAGACTATAGGCATTATTTATGCATCATTTTAGTTTATTTAATTCAAATGTGTGAATTTATATAAAACAAACTTAAGACCTTCACTTTAGTGTGAAGGTCTTAAGTTTGTTTCGATGATTCGTTTCGATAATTTGTTTCTATTTATTTGTTTCTATTATTGATTATTATTTATATCTTATTGCTTCTATAATTTTTGATTTTTCTATTTTTTTTGCTTTTTCTCTTTGTTTTTTTGTTTTTGTTTTTGCTTTGGTTTTTGCTTTGGTTTTTGCTTTTGTTTTTGCTTTTGTTTAGGTTTTTGCTTTGGTTTTTGCTTTGGTTTTTGCTTTTTTTTTATGTTTCTGCTCGTATAATTTTATTTCTATGTTTTGTTTTGTCTTGCTGCGTTCTCAAGCCGAACTCCCACAGAATAGAGTGAACCGGAATTCAGAACCTTCATGTTCACGACTTTCCACCTCAATAGTTCCGCCCATTAGCTCCACCATTTTTTTACTGATAGCAAGTCCCAGCCCGGTCCCTCCCTGTTTGCGGTTAATCACAGGATGCAGTTGAGAGAAGGACTGGAACAAACGGTGCATCTGATGTGTTGGAATACCCATCCCTGTATCTTTTACACTAAATTCTAACCAGAGCATTTCATCTTGAAGAGTAGCCAGATTTTTGACAGTTACATCAATGGAGCCTTGTACTGTAAATTTAAGTGCATTACCCACCAAATTAACGAGTACCTGTCTGATTCTGCCCGGATCTCCAATTATCGCATCAGGAATATTTTTGTCGATAGCATAAGAGAGTGCAATGCCCTTATCCTCAGCAAGTTTCATGAAAAGATCTACTACGCCAGATACACATTCATCTAATGCAAAAAGCTGATTATCCAGCGCTAGCTTACCGGCCTCAATTTTACTGAAATCTAATACGTCATTTAAAATATTCAGGAGAGCACGGCTACTCTGCGAGATAATGTCAGCATATTCTCTTTGTTCTTCAAGTAAGTCACTCTCTAGAAGTAGATCGGTCATACCTATAATTCCGTTCATAGGTGTACGAATTTCATGACTCATCATAGCTAAAAATTCTGATTTGGCCAAAGCGGCTTGTTCTGCTAACTCTTTAGCTCGAATAATTTCACGCTCATTTGTAATATCCGTGAACACCACCACGACCCCAATAATCTGTTCTCGATTGTAAAGCGGAGTGACCCTATACTGAACCAAAAAACTTGATCCATCTTTCCGAAAAAATACTTCTTCATTCACGAATCGAGGTTTTCCATCCATAAATGTAGTATGAATGAAACAGTCTTCAATAGGAAAAAGGCTTCCATCGCTTTTCGTATGATGAATTAATTCGTGGGTGTCTTTCCCGATCAGCTCTCCAAGTAGATAACCTAACATCTTACAGGCGGCAGGATTCATAAATATGGTTTTTCCCTCTATATCCGTTCCATAGATTCCTTCCGATACTGAATTAAGAATCAATGCATGTTCATAACTAAGTTTCTCAATCTGCTGTACATACCTTGTTCGCTCTGTAATATCATTGGCTAACCCATATACGCCAACAATATGTTGATCCACATAGATAGGCACATTCGTAACACTTAGCTCCCGGTGTTCTTTATCTTTTCTTACGATTGTGGTTTCATATTTTTGGGGTATTCCCGTAACTGCCACATCAAAATGTTCCACAGTTCTTCCCAAGTCCCCTTTTTCTATGAGGTCAGTCATGTTCATCTTTAGGAGTTCTTCTTTGGAGTAGCCTGTAAGCGTCGCAAGATGTGGATTGAGCGTCTGAAACTGGCCTTGTAAGGTCATAGAATATACAGCAGATGGACTATACTCAAATAGCGATTTATAGCGCTGTTGACTCTCTTGAAGTTTTCTTTCACTTATCCTCCGATCCGTAACATCCCTAGAAATACAAGTAAGTTCTATGAGGTCTCCACTACTTTCTTCATAGGTGTATTTCCCTGTACTTTCTAACCATAAATAATGACCCTCTTTATGACGAAATCGAACAGTAATACTATATTTTTGAGAAGTAGCCAATTGAGCACTAAGTTCATCTTGGATGATATGTCTATCCTCAGGATGAATATAATCATATGGACTTGTATTTATTAGCTGATCAGGTGTATACCCCAGTAAGGAGTAACTTGCCGGTGAAGCGTAAAGGTAATTGTATTGACCATCTAGAGCATGTCTGGAAATAAGATCTAATGAATTTTCCGAAATTAGCCTATACTGCTTCTCGCTTGTACGTAATCGCTGCTCCATCTTATGTCGTTCCGTGATATCTTGAACAATGCCCACAATTCTACGAATCTGACCCTTCTCATCCTTTTCGACATCTGTCTGACTGAACATGACCCTAACTTGCCCCGAGACAGGTAAGATCCTAAAATAATCCTCACTTGCTATCCCTTCCGTAGCATCTGTAATCACTTGCTGCATATGCTCTAGATCTTCAGGATGAACCAATGAGAGCCAGGCAGCAAGCGGATCAGGTTGATCATTAATATTCATTCTATAGATCTGATGCAGCTCCTCAGAACATGTTAACTTCCCCTGCACCATATCCCATTCCCATGAACCGATTTGAGCGATTCTTTGTGCACGTCTAAGATTCCTTTCACTTCGCTCTAGATGAGCTTCTGCCTGTTTTCTGGGGGTAATATTCCGAGCTATGATTAGGAATTTCTCCGAATTCTCTTCATTATCTTTTACCTGTTGAATACTTGCCTCAATCCAGACTTTATGCCCCTGCTTATGCTGAATTTCCGTAGTTAAAAGTCCACTTTTAAAATATTGACCATAGTTCTCCGTAGAATTTCCTGTCGCACATAGCTCCACAAAACTTCTTCCTATTAATTCTTCAGGAGAATATCCTAATAGCTCTTGCAACCCACTCGATATAGTTACGAACGTTCCATCTTGATCTGTAAAAGCAATAATGTCTTTGGCTTGTTGATGAATGGTCTGTAGTAACTTCTCTGACTGTTCTAACCTCTTTTGAGTATGCCGATGCTCCGAGACATCTCTAGAGATGGAATATACACCTACTACTTCATCTTTTACGATAATGGGGATGTAAGTAACGGACATTTCAATCTCTTGAGACTGCTTGTCCCTAAAACATAGATCAAAATGATGGGATTCCTTTTCTTTAGCTCGCTGTAGATAAAAATTTCTACGCTCCATGTTCTCAGAGGTGAACATTTCGTAAGATGGTAGATCTATTAGGGTATCCAATGAGTAACCTGTAAGCTGTAGGGCTGCTGGATTAGCATGTATGTATTTTCCCTCCAAATCCATAATACTTATGGCATCCGGGTGATAGTCATATAAGGAAATATAGGCGCTTCCTTCTGAAATCAGGGTTCGGAGTAGTTCATTGTTATGATTCCTCAAGGTCAACTTCCTTTCTATCCATGAAAATTCAATAAAGAGATCACATCTATTCTACTCCACTTCAAGAAGATTGTGACCTGTAAAAATATATAAACAAAAAGCGTTATGATTGAGAACAATCATAACGCTTTTGTAAGAAGCGGGTGATGGGAATCGAACCCACGCTATTAGCTTGGAAGGCTAAAGTTCTACCATTGAACTACACCCGCATATAATGGTCGGGACGACACGATTTGAACATGCGACCCCCTGGTCCCAAACCAGGTGCTCTACCAAGCTGAGCTACGTCCCGTAAATATTTCTTAAATCTCTAACTCTATTCATATTATCTACTAAAAACAATCGGGACGACACGATTTGAACATGCGACCCCCTGGTCCCAAACCAGGTGCTCTACCAAGCTGAGCTACGTCCCGTTAGTAAAAATGGAGCGGACGACGGGAATCGAACCCGCGACCCTCGCCTTGGCAAGGCGATGCTCTACCGCTGAGCCACGTCCGCATAAAAAAATGGTGCGCGTGGAGGGACTTGAACCCCCACGCCAAAGGCGCTAGATCCTAAGTCTAGTGCGTCTGCCAATTCCGCCACACGCGCACAATACATACATTCCACTTCCTAATAGAAGTAAAATGGTGAGCCATGAAGGGCTCGAACCTTCGACACCCTGATTAAAAGTCAGGTGCTCTACCAACTGAGCTAATGGCTCAAATGGCTGGGGATATAGGATTTGAACCTATGCGTGACGGAGTCAAAGTCCGTTGCCTTACCGCTTGGCTAATCCCCAACAATTGAATGATACTGATTAAAATGGGGCGATCGATGGGACTTGAACCCACGAATGCCGGAGCCACAGACCGGTGCGTTAACCCCTTCGCCACGACCGCCATAGTACAAGTGAAAACTGGTGGAGGCTGATGGATTCGAACCACCGAACTCGTAGAGAGCAGATTTACAGTCTGCCGTGTTTAGCCACTTCACTAAGCCTCCGAGAAATGGTGCCGGCGAGAGGACTTGAACCCCCAACCTACTGATTACAAGTCAGTTGCTCTACCAGTTGAGCTACACCGGCACGGTGTTTAGTATTACCTATTGAACCAAAATTATAATGGCGGAGCCGACGGGATTCGAACCCGCGGTCTCCTGCGTGACAGGCAGGCATGTTGGGCCTCTACACCACGGCTCCACAGTTAGAATTATTGGTTGCGGGGGCAGGATTTGAACCTGCGGCCTTCGGGTTATGAGCCCGACGAGCTACCGGGCTGCTCCACCCCGCGTCATTGAAAAATATTCATCCTTAGCATTTAAGGAAATCATGGTGGAGGCTGAGGGGATCGAACCCCCGACCCTCTGCTTGTAAGGCAGATGCTCTCCCAGCTGAGCTAAGCCTCCATAAATAAAGTTGAAATGGTGACCCGTAGGGGATTCGAACCCCTGTTACCTCCGTGAAAGGGAGGTGTCTTAACCCCTTGACCAACGGGCCTTACATAAGAGAGAAATAGTGGCGGAGAGAGAGGGATTCGAACCCTCGAGACGCTTGTGACGCCTACACGATTTCCAATCGTGCTCCTTCGGCCAGCTCGGACACCTCTCCATATGGCTCCCCGAACAGGGCTCGAACCTGTGACAACTCGATTAACAGTCGAGTGCTCTACCAACTGAGCTATCAGGGAATATTTGGTGGAGCCAAGCGGGATCGAACCGCTGACCTCCTGCTTGCAAGGCAGGCGCTCTCCCAGCTGAGCTATGGCCCCTCGTATGTATTACAAGTAAAGTGATGGTGGGCCCTAGTGGACTCGAACCACCGACCTCACCCTTATCAGGGGTGCGCTCTAACCAGCTGAGCTAAGGGCCCAAAATGTGAATATATTTCATAAAAAAGTCCCCCTAAGGGGTTTTGCTTGGCGGCGTCCTACTCTCCCAGGACCCTGCGGTCCAAGTACCATCGGCGCTGGAGGACTTAACGGTCGTGTTCGGGATGGGTACGTGTGGAA
>NZ_JAGGLD010000010.1 GCF_017874255.1 Paenibacillus shirakamiensis
CACACGTACCCATCCCGAACACGACCGTTAAGTCCTCCAGCGCCGATGGTACTTGGACCGCAGGGTCCTGGGAGAGTAGGACGCCGCCAAGCGATTATAAAAAGCACTGCCTAATGGCAGTGCTTTTTATGTGTTTTCTACAAAATTATATAATTTAGTCCTAGGTACCTATGTCAATTTGACTCATATAATAGGTAAATTCCTAATTGCCGAGGATGGTTAAATAATAAATTATGTTAAAGGCTTTATTTTTTTAATCAGGTAGTGGAATTGAATTGGCAACACAAAAACGCTTCTGACCTACATAAACTGAATGGGTAGTAGCTGGAGTGGGTAAATTATAAATAGAAATATAATATTAAACAGAAGAATTTAGACTAATTATAAATTGATACTTGGCAAAAATAAATAATGTGTTATAATAATTATAAGGTCAAAGAAAGTCAAAGTCAATCAATTAAAGAAAGCTTAAATAGCTGTTAACTAACATAGCCGTTAGTTCGTTGGAATGATTGAGATCTCGACCTTGCGGCTAATACTATTAATACCCGGTTCGCAGCAGATTACATTATGCAGCAGTGGAGGATGAGTGAATGCGAAATATCTCCGATATTATCGAGAAATATCTTAAGAGTATTCTGCATGAAAGTCCTGAAGGAACCGTGGAAATTCAACGTAATGATTTGGCTGATCAATTCTCTTGTGTACCTTCTCAGATTAACTATGTAATTAGTACAAGATTTACTTTAGAGAAGGGCTACCTCGTGGAGAGCAAACGTGGTGGTGGAGGATATGTAAGAATTCGCAGGGTTGAATTACCCGGTCCAACAACGCTTCATACGCATTTGCATCACACTATTGGTACAGAGATGGGCCAAGCGGCGGCTGAAGGACTGATTTATCAGTTGGAAGAAGCACGTTTTTTGACCCCCAGGGAAGCGAACCTTATGAGAGCAGCGACTTCAAGGGAAGTACTATTAGTGAAACTTCCTTTCAGAGATGAAATCCGTGCAAGAATTATGAAGGCGATGCTTATTTCATTATTGGTTAAATCGCCCGGTGAGGGTTAAAGGAGGGACTTCTAATGCTGTGTCAAGAATGCGGTGAACGACCAGCTACACTTCATTTTACCAAAATCGTTAATGGAGAAAAGACAGAATTTCATATCTGTGAATCTTGTGCCCGTGAAAAAGGAGAGACGATTCCTGGGACTTCAGGTGGCTTTTCCATTCATAGTCTACTTTCGGGTTTACTGGATATTACGCCGGGTAGCAAAGGGCCAAGCACCGTTAAAAGTACAGAGACCTTGCAGTGTAAAGAGTGCGGCATGACATATGCCCAGTTCAGTAAGGTCGGACGATTTGGATGTAGCTCTTGTTATAAATACTTTAATGATCGATTAGACCCCCTGTTCAAACGGGTTCATGGTAATACAACACATATGGGCAAGATTCCGGTAAGGGCAGGAACTCACATTCAAGCCAAACGTCGAATAGACGATTTAAGACAAGAACTGCAACAACGTATTATAGATGAAGAATTTGAGGCAGCAGCCGAGCTTCGGGATCAGATTCGGGAGCTAGAAAAGGGTATTCCATCAGAGTAGGAGGTGCGCAGATTGTCCAACGTCCGGTTTACCGAACAACCCCTTAGTGAATGGATGAGAAATAGAGGCTATGAGTCCGATATTGTCATCAGCAGCCGGGTTCGGATTGCCCGCAACCTTCAACATCTTGCTTTTCCTATGTTAGCTACCAATTCTCAATCCGAAGAAGTACTTGCGAAGCTTCAAGATGTTCTCCAAGATGAACGTCTGCATCAATTTGGTCAAATGCACACGCTCTTATTAGATGAATTGGACGAATTGGATAAGGAAGTTTTGGTGGAAAAGCACTTAATCAGTCCTAATTTGGCAAATGAATCACGAAGTGGAGCTGTACTTATTAGCGAAGACGAAAGTCTTAGCATTATGATTAATGAGGAAGATCATTTACGCATACAATGCTTGTACCCAGGGTTTCATGTTCAGGATGCTTGGGAGAAGGCGACCGCAGTAGATGATATTTTTGAATCACATGTGGATTTTGCTTTCGATGATAAAAGAGGATACTTAACTAGTTGTCCTACCAACGTAGGTACTGGGCTAAGGGCATCAGTGATGATGCATCTACCTGCGCTTGTCCTATCTCAGCAAATTAATCGTATTCTTTCTGCAGTCACTCAAGTGGGTCTTACGGTTCGTGGGATCTATGGTGAAGGTAGTGAGGCTATGGGTAACTTGTTTCAAATCTCAAATCAGATTACACTGGGACAAAGTGAAGTTGAAATTATAGATAATTTACACGGTGTTGTTTTACAAATTATAGAGCATGAGAAAAGTGCACGACAAAAATTGATTTCGGAATCACGTCTTCGTATGACAGACCGGGTTATGAGATCATTCGGTATTCTGTCGAATGCTTCCATTATGGATGCCAAAGAAGCCGCACAGCGCTTGTCCGATGTAAGACTAGGCGTGGATCTTGGTCTGATAGATCATCTTTCAGCGCCAGCGCTAAATGAATTGAATGTACTCACGCAACCAGGTTTCTTACAGAAGACATTTAATGAACATATGGAGCGCGGTGAGCGTGATATGTACAGAGCTAAGCTCATTCGAGAGAAATTGGGTAAATAAATAATTAATGGAATACTAGAGGATTTCACCAATCATGGAGGTGTAGGAGATATGATGTTTGGAAGATTTACGGAACGCGCGCAAAAAGTGCTGGCTTTGGCTCAAGAAGAAGCAGTTCGTTTGGGGCATAACAATATTGGTACTGAACATATTTTGCTAGGTCTGATTCGTGAAGGAGAAGGCATTGCTGCTAAGGCTCTGATTGGATTGGGACTAGGACTTGAGAAAATCCAAGATGAAGTGGAGACACTTATAGGACGTGGACAAGAACAGCCTACGAATATTGCGTATACACCTCGTGCGAAAAAAGTAATTGAACTATCCATGGATGAGGCACGCAAACTGGGTCATACCTATGTAGGAACCGAACATATTTTACTAGGTCTGATTCGTGAAGGAGAAGGGGTTGCAGCACGTGTGCTTAACAACTTGGGAATCAGCTTGAACAAAGCTCGTCAGCAAGTCCTTCAATTGTTAGGTTCAAGCGAAGCGGTCTCAAGCCACCACGGGGCACCTGCGAATGTAAATACGCCGACACTGGATAGTTTAGCTCGCGATCTGACTTCTATTGCTAAAGAGGGCAATCTAGATCCTGTTATTGGTCGTAGCAAAGAAATTGAGCGGGTCATTCAAGTGCTAAGCCGTAGAACGAAGAATAATCCGGTTCTCATTGGTGAGCCAGGGGTAGGTAAAACTGCCATTGCTGAGGGGCTCGCTCAAAAAATCATTAACAATGAAATTCCTGAGACTCTACGCGAAAAACGTGTCATGACGCTTGATATGGGATCTGTAGTGGCAGGTACTAAGTATCGTGGTGAATTCGAAGATCGTCTCAAAAAAATAATGGATGAGATTCGCCAAGCTGGGAATATCATATTGTTCATTGATGAATTGCATACGCTCATCGGTGCGGGCGGAGCTGAAGGTGCAATTGATGCCTCCAATATTCTTAAGCCAGCTTTAGCACGGGGTGAACTTCAGTGTATCGGGGCTACAACACTGGATGAATACCGTAAATATATTGAAAAAGATGCTGCTTTGGAGAGAAGATTCCAGCCGATTACAGTGGATCAACCTTCACCAGAAGAAGCTATCCAAATTTTATATGGTCTGCGTGACCGGTATGAAGCGCATCACCGTGTAAAAATTACAGATGAATCTATTGAAGCGGCAGTGAAGCTGTCAGATCGCTATATTCCAGATCGCTTCTTGCCGGATAAAGCGATTGATTTAATTGATGAAGCGGGTTCTAAAGTAAGATTGAATTCCTATACGATTCCGCCGAATCTGAAGCAATTAGAGAATCGTCTGGATGATATTCGCAAAGAAAAAGATTCTGCGGTACAAAGCCAAGAGTTCGAAAAGGCTGCAGCACTCCGTGATACCGAACAGAAGATTCGTGAAGAATTAGATGTTACAAAGAATCAATGGAAAGAAAAACAAGGACGTACGGACTCTGAAGTTACACCTGATGATATTGCACAGGTGGTGGCAAGCTGGACTGGTATTCCAGTAACTAAGCTTAAATCTGAAGAAACCGATCGACTTTTAAATATGGAACAAATTCTGCACGAACGTGTAATTGGTCAAGATGATGCTGTCAAAGCAGTAAGCCGTGCAATCCGCCGCGCACGTGCAGGTCTTAAGGATCCTAAGCGTCCTATGGGCTCGTTTATCTTCCTAGGTCCTACAGGTGTAGGTAAAACGGAATTAGCAAGAGCATTGGCTGAAGCTATGTTTGGTGATGAGAATGCGGTAATAAGAATAGACATGTCGGAGTACATGGAGAAACACTCGACGTCTCGTCTTGTAGGTGCGCCTCCGGGATATGTAGGCTATGAAGAAGGCGGACAATTAACAGAAAAAGTGCGTCGTAAACCTTACTCTGTTGTCTTGCTCGATGAGATTGAAAAAGCTCATCCAGAAGTGTTTAACATTCTGCTTCAAGTGCTTGAGGATGGACGTCTTACAGATTCCAAAGGACGTGTGGTTGACTTCCGTAACACTTTAATCATTCTGACTTCCAATGTGGGAGCCGATGTAATCAAGAAGAACTCTACACTTGGTTTCACTGCAGTAAATGATGCTGGGGCTAATTATGAGGCAATGAAAACACGCGTTTTGGATGAACTGAAGAAAAGCTTCCGTCCAGAATTCTTGAACCGGATTGATGAATCCATCGTCTTCCACTCTTTAGAAGAAGTGCATATTGCAGAGATTGTGACGCTCATGTCCGAAGAACTTCGCAAGCGCCTGCGTGAATATGATGTAGACTTCTTGCTAACCGATAAGGCGAAGGCCTTCTTGGCCAAGGAAGGATTCGATCCCGCATACGGGGCTAGACCTCTTCGCCGTGCTATTCAGAAGCATATTGAAGACCGTCTATCTGAAGAACTGCTTTCTGGAACCGTGACTAAGGGAGACTCCCTAATCATTGATGAAGAGAACGGGGCACTAACCGTGAACAAAACAGGATCATTATCCACGAATTAAATAAAGGTTATAATAGAGGGGTTGGCTGGTTGCTCTACCAAGAGCAGTCAGGCAACCCTTTGCTTATTTGCAAAAGTTTTCTAACATTTTGATTAAAACTTTACGATAAAACAAAATAAATGGTAAACTTTGATTGTTGAGCCATCGTGAAGATGGTCCCTTGAAGGAGAAATAGATGGCGAAAATTAAGACCAAGTTCTATTGTACAGAATGTGGCTATGAAACCGCGAAATGGTACGGAAAATGCCCAGGCTGTAGCAGCTGGAATACCATGGTTGAAGAAGTAGAGAAAGTTGTAAAAACGCAAGGACTGACATCTGAGCTATTCCAGACGAAGGAAAAAGCTCAGCCTATCATACATGTAGAAAGTGGCAAAGAGCCACGAGTCCAAACCGGAATCGGTGAACTAAACCGAGTCTTGGGCGGAGGTATTGTACCTGGTTCCTTAGTTCTTGTTGGAGGAGATCCTGGTATAGGTAAATCCACCTTGTTATTACAGACTTCATATGAGATGGCTAAGGCAGGATTACGTGTGTTATACATTTCGGGTGAAGAATCTGTAAGGCAAACCAAACTGAGAGCAGAACGATTAGGTGCATTAAATGCTGAGCTATATGTTCTCTGCGAGAGCAACATGGACAGCATTGGTGAAGCCATCGAATCCGTCTCTCCAGATTTTATGGTAATTGACTCCATACAAACGGTATATATTCCTGAAGTAACGAGCGCTCCGGGTAGCGTCTCACAAATTCGTGAATGTACCGCAAGGTTTATGCGAATTGCTAAAGGGCAAGGAATTGCTACTGCCCTTGTAGGTCATGTGACAAAAGAAGGAGCTATTGCAGGTCCTCGTCTTCTTGAACATATGGTGGACTGTGTGTTGTATTTTGAAGGAGAGCGGCATCATACGTACCGATTGCTTCGGGCTGTGAAGAATCGATTCGGCTCTACGAATGAAATTGGAATATTTGAAATGAATGAGATTGGTTTGACCGAAGTATTGAATCCATCGGAACTTTTCTTATCGGAGAGGGCTAGAGGTGTAGCGGGTTCTACAGTTGTAGCCAGCATGGAGGGCACACGTCCGCTCTTAGTAGAAATGCAAGCTTTAATTGCTTCCACACACTTTCCTTCACCAAGGCGTATGGGAACAGGTGTAGATCATCACCGGATGAATCTAATTATTGCTGTTTTAGAGAAACGAATGGGTATGTTTTTACAGACGCAAGATGCTTATGTAAATGTTGCTGGAGGAGTTAAGCTAGATGAGCCCGCTGCCGATTTAGCGATTGCGGTCAGCATTGCATCCAGCTTTCGAGATATTCCGACAAAGCCAGATGATGTTATTTTTGGCGAAGTCGGGTTAACGGGAGAAGTGCGTGCTGTAGCTAGAGCTGAGCAACGGGTACGTGAAGCCGCCAAGCTTGGCTTTAAGAGAGTGATTTTACCTGAAAAAAGCATGAAGGGTTGGAAAAGTCCACAAGGCATTCAACTAGTGGGAGTGAACACGGTGGCAGAAGCCTTAGCTGCTGCGTTAAATTAGGGGGCATATAGAGATGAAAGAACCAAATCAACTGGAGAAAGTGAACGATCTGCTGAGACTCGTTGCTCCCGGTACTGCTTTTCGTGATGGACTAGAAAATGTCCTACGAGCTAAGACAGGGGGTCTTATCGTAGTAGGCTACAGTCCAGAAGTGATGGAGGTCGTGGAAGGCGGCTTCTCCATTAACTGTGACTTCTCTCCCAATTACTTATATGAGTTGGCCAAAATGGACGGAGCGATTATCCTAAGTGAGGATCTGAAGCGAATTCTTTATGCTAATACACAGCTCATTCCTGACTCCTCTATCTCCTCGGCTGAGACGGGGATCAGACATCGATCTGCGGAACGGGTGGCTAAGCAGACAGGAAAGCTTGTAGTATCCATTTCACAACGTAGAAATATTATTACATTGTATCAAGGTAATCTTCGATATGCGTTAAAAGAAATTGGAGTTATATTAACTAAAGCAAATCAGGCCATTCAGACATTAGAGAAATATAGATCTGTATTGAACCAAGCCTTAACTAATCTAACAGCTTCTGAGTTCGAAGAGCTAGTTTCCATCCCTGAAGTGATTAATGTCATCCAAAGAATTGAGATGGTTATTCGAATCAAGCTAGAGATCAAACGATTTATTAATGAGCTAGGAACGGAAGGCCGTCTTATTAGTATGCAAATGGAAGAGCTTGTCTCCAACATGGAAGAAGAAGCTTGGTTATTGTATAGAGACTATGCTCGTGAAGATGATGAGGAAGTTATCCGTGAACTCATTTTAGGTCTAAAACGTTCAAGTGACGAAGAACTGCTTGATGCCCATCATATTACAAAACTTCTTGGCTACCCTTCAGCAGCTGCAATTTCCGAAGAACTGATTTCCCCACGTGGTTATCGGGTATTGAATAAGATCCCTAGATTACCTAATGTGATTATTCACAATTTGGTGGAGCGCTTTGAACACCTGCCTGGTGTGATGGTTGCTTCAATTGAAGAATTGGATGAAGTTGATGGAATTGGTGAGGTTAGAGCGAGGACAATTAAAGATGGTTTGAAGCGCCTTCAAGAACAAGTATTCATTGACAGACAAATTTAATTCCCATACAATCTAAGGATGAACTTGAGGGCAATATATATTCGAGGTGAAGAGATGATTACGAAATCGATTCCGAACTTGTTTACCCTAGGTAATCTATTTCTCGGGATGATCGCAATTATGCTGGCGTTTAACGGTAAATATAGTTTGGCTGCCATCATGGTTATTGTAGCAATGCTTCTCGACGGTCTGGATGGACGTGTAGCCCGCGCATTGAATTGTCAAAGTGACTTTGGTAAAGAGTTGGATTCTCTGTCCGATATTATTTCTTTCGGTATTGCGCCAGCTATGTTGATGTATACTATTTCATTTCAAGATATGCCTACAGCTTTGGCTTGGATTGTAACAGGAATTTTCCCAATGTGTGGAGCCGTACGACTTGCCAGATTTAATGTGAAACCTGGTATTCCAGGATATTTCATAGGTCTTCCTATTCCCGCAGCGGGTAGTGTATTAGCCACTTTGTCTTTATTCCACAAAGAAATAACAGCTCCTTATTTTATTATAGCGATGGTATTGCTGTCCTATTTAATGGTTAGTACCGTCAGATATCCGAATTTCAAAAAAATCGGGATTCCTAGAAAAGCGATCTGGTACGCGCCGGTTGTCGTCATTATAGCTATCATAATTGCTGTCAAATTTCCGGATGAACTGACAAAATTAATTTTTGTACCCCTGGTGATCTATGCATTATATGGCATAAAACAAAACATTGAGCGTTTGTTAAAGCGACGTTCGAATTCACATTCTTCAGATGATTACCGTTCTAAGCATTCCTAAGATTAGAATGCCATTATGATTAGAGTGGGATAGATTTCACTGCAAAAAGCACGGAGCCTCTAAGGCTTCGTGCTTTTTTGTATGCATGTATATGTAATTGCTCTAGCTCCTACCTCTCTTCATAGAAGAAAGAGAGGTAGGCCAACCTTAATGCTTTAAGAAAGATTGAACAATCCTAAAGTTGAGCATTTCTGGGATTCTCTTGCAACTACTTCATCCATATTAATATCGAGCAGATTACATAGTGCAGACATGTAAAACAAATTCCGGCCGAGTTCCGAACTGATGGCTTCCTTACAGTTCTCACATAGCTCCCCACGTACATGTTTGCCAGCGGATTCCATCGCTTGTTGTAGATCAATACCATCTTCAAAAGTCTGTTTTGTAGCATGCAGTTCTATGCAACCGCATTCAGTAACGGCCTTTGTCACAGCACGATTGACGGAAGCATTACTTTGTCCATTCTTTGATAAGACATCCAGCAGACTGCGGTGACGGAGCAACAATTCGGAGACTTGTTCTTGGAAAGACTGTAAGCTGAGTGTGCTCATTTTTTTCCATCCACCTTATTTTATGAATTGAGTTCATTATAGATCACGAAGATTCATCATATCAAGCGAAAATCGCGCTACCAAAGGTCACAGGAACGCTAAACACTATGCAGGACATAGGAAAAAAAAGTTACAGCAACCCGATTACCCCTGCAAAAAATGGATCATACTGGATATTGTAAAGCGTTTATATCTGTTATGGAGGTGAAGGGCTTATGCTGAAAAAATCTTTGCAACTGATCGCTGTGTTTTGTGGTGCTTGGCTGGGCTATACTTCAAATGCTCTGGTGGATGTACTCCCATCCTCTATACAAAATGAGCTGAACAATCTAGGAGTATTGGGTGTGCATTTAATATTTGCTGCTGTGGGTGCCCTTGTCTTTCTGTTCCTATTCTCTCTGTTCGCAGATACACTTTCCAGAAGACTACGTTTTGGGATTCAGACTCTAGCCGAGTTACCCATGGGGGATCTAGCTGCAGGCGTGGCTGGTCTTACGGCAGGGCTGCTTCTATCATTGATGATTTATCCAGGTCTGTCGTGGTTAGGTAATCTTCGTGATATGGTACAGCTTCTATTCACATGGATTTGTGGGTATATCGGGCTCCGTGTTGGATTAGAGAAGAAAGAAGAATTAAGTTCTCTTTGGAAGTCAGGTACATGGAGTACACGTGCCGTAGAGGAAGAAAGCTGGACACAAGAACATAAGATTCTGGATACCAGCGTAATAATTGACGGTAGAATTGCAGATATTTGCAAGACGGGTTTCATTGAAGGAACCATTGTGATTCCTGAGTTCGTTTTGGAAGAGCTTCAACATATTGCAGATTCTTCGGATCTTCTTAAGCGAAATCGTGGACGTAGAGGATTAGATATTTTGAACAAAATTCAGAAAGAATTAGATGTGAAAGTTCTGATCTATGAAGGAGATTTCGAAGAAATTTCTGAGGTGGATAGCAAACTTGTCAAGCTAGCTAAAGTTTTACAAGGTAAAGTGGTTACGAATGATTTTAACCTGAATAAGGTATGTGAGCTTCAGGGCGTGTCCGTGCTGAACATTAATGACTTGGCAAATGCAGTCAAACCTGTCGTTCTCCCCGGCGAGGAGATTATGGTACAAGTCATTAAGGATGGCAAGGAACATGGTCAAGGTGTAGCTTATCTGGATGATGGTACGATGATTGTCGTTGAGGGTGGCCGTGATTTCATTGGATCGGTGACCGAGGTATTAGTGACTAGTGTTCTCCAGACATCAGCGGGAAGAATGATCTTTGCCAAACCAAAATTATTGGAAAAAGCCCAATAAACAAGGTATGATGGGACTAACTGCCCTCTATATAAAAGGGTTAGGCGCAGTAAAGTTCAATAAGGCGAGGCAGGGATAATTTATGACGAACCTAACGGAAGCGGCAGTAATTGTGGTAGCAGCGGGTCGAGGTACTCGTATGGGGACTCGAGAGAGCAAGCAGTACTTACAACTAGATGGCAAGCCCATTATTGTACATACTCTAGAAGTATTTAATCGTCTTCCTTTTATCCGTGAGATCATTTTGGTTACAGGTGCGCAAGATCGAAGCCGATGTCAGGAATGGGTCAGGGACTATAATTTAGATAAAGTGAATCAAGTTATTGAGGGGGGCAAGGAGCGTCAGGATTCTGTCCTTCAAGGCCTGCGTGCTACTACCTTGCCTTGGATTCTTATACATGATGGAGTGCGCCCTTTTGTCACAGAGACACATATACAGGCTTGTCTAGATGCAGCTCAGGAAAGTGGAGCTTCTGTACTAGCAGTTCCGGTAAAAGATACGGTGAAGCAGGTAGGCAATCAAGGTTATGTTACCGCTACACCAGACCGTCGTAGCTTGTGGGCGATTCAGACCCCACAGGCTTTTCGGCATGAAGATCTTTTGCGTGCACACGAGCAAGCGGAAAAGGATGGATTCATGGGTACTGATGATTCCATGCTGATTGAACGGATAGGGATAAAGGTAAAAGTAGTGGAAGGAAGCTACGGTAATATTAAATTAACGACGCCAGAGGATCTGGATTATGCGCAATTTATCAGAACTAAGGCTGCAAAGACAGGAGAAGATAGGGCATGATAAGAGTAGGGCAAGGTTTTGATGTACATCAACTGGTAGAAGGACGTCCTTGTATTATAGGAGGAGTAACTATTCCTTACGAAAAGGGTCTTCTTGGTCACTCCGATGCAGATGTCTTGCTTCATACGATTAGTGATGCCATATTAGGAGCTATTGGTGAAGGAGATATTGGTAGACATTTCCCAGATACAGATCCTGATTTCAAAGATGCGGACAGTCTAAAACTGCTTGAACATGTATGGGCTTTGGCAGAACGTAAAGGATATCAATTGGGTAATGTAGACGCAACCATTATTGCGCAGCGTCCTAAGATGGCTCCGTACATTCCTCAAATGGTGGAAGTGATTGCCAAGGCTCTTGGAGGTCAAGTGGATCAAGTTAACGTGAAAGCTACCACAACAGAGCAGCTTGGGTTCACAGGTAGAGGGGAAGGCATCGCAGCGCAGTGTGTTGTCTGCCTTGTAAAAGGTATGCTATCATCGTGAGATAGCTTAGTTGTAAGGATATCAGTACCAGCAAATGGAGGGATTACGATGACCGAGGTTAGAGTGCGCTATGCGCCAAGTCCGACAGGCCATTTACATATTGGAAATGCAAGGACGGCTTTATTTAATTATCTATATGCACGTAGTTTGGGTGGTACATTCATTATTCGAATTGAAGATACCGATACGAAGCGTAATATTGAGGGCGGGGAGCAAAGTCAGCTTAAATATCTAAGGTGGCTGGGTATGGATTGGGATGAGAGTGTAGATGTTGGTGGTAATTATGGTCCTTACCGTCAGACGGAACGACTAGATCTGTATCGCACCTATTGGCAGGAACTGCTAGACAAAGATTTGGCTTATCGTTGTTACTGTACCGAAGAGGAACTGGAGAAAGAGCGGGAAGAGCAGACAGCAAGAGGAGAGATGCCTCGTTATGCTGGACAACATAGTCGTCTTACTCAAGAGCAACAACAAGCGTTTGAGGCAGAAGGGCGCGTAGCAAGTATTCGTTTCCGTGTACCCGAGGATAAGACTTATGCGTTCGATGACATGGTCAAAGGACCGATTTCTTTTGAATCCAATGTTTCAGGAGATTTCGTAATTGTTAAAAAAGACGGTATTCCTACCTATAACTTTGCTGTAGCTGTAGATGATCATCTGATGAAAATCTCCCATGTACTTCGCGGGGAAGATCACATTTCCAACACACCTCGTCAATTAATGATTTATGAGGCTCTTGGCTGGGAACCCCCTGTGTTTGGGCATATGACCTTGATCTATGGAGATAACCATAAGAAGCTCAGCAAGCGAGATGAATCGGTTATTCAATTTATCGAACAGTACGATCAATTAGGATATTTACCTGAGGCGATGTTCAACTTTATTGCTCTCTTGGGATGGTCTCCAGAAGGAGAAGAGGAGATTTTCAGTAAAGAAGAGTTGATCTCAATCTTTGATGCTCACCGACTATCCAAGAGTCCTGCAGTATTTGATAAGCAAAAACTTGCGCATATTAATAACGTATACATTAAAAAAGCAGATCCTGAACGCATAGCAGAACTTGCCATTCCGCAGCTTCAAAAAGCATCGCGTCTTCCTGCTGAGTTAAGTGAAGAGAAGCTGGAGTGGGCCAAAGCGTTAGTTGCATTGTATCAAGAGCAAATGACCTCTGCTTCAGAAATCACAGAATTGTCCGATGTTTTCTTCCGTACTCATCTAGAATTGGAGTCCGATGCTGCCGTGGTTCTATCGGAGCCTCAAGTTCCAGACGTACTTCGGGCTTTTGTAGATAAAATTGAAGCGTCTTCTGAGTTCACAGCCCAGCATATGGCGGTCTTGATCAAAGAAGTGCAAAAAGAAACAGGATTTAAAGGCAAGCAATTGTTTATGCCAATTCGTGTCGCCCTAACGGGACAAACCCATGGTCGAGATCTGAACCAAACGATTTATCTATTAGGCCGTGACCGGGTCATAGATCGCTTGAAGTCACAAATCCGCGGCGCCTAATTTTTTATTCATCAGTTGTCAGGTGCTGTAATTTTAGCTAATATAGAAGAAAGCTATTACATGAATTGAACAGGAACGGCATCGAGTGGGAGAAGTAAGCTGATTCTTGTATGTCCAGAGAGGATAACCTAGAGACTTTAGGGTCGCTTGGCTGAGAGTTATCTACATGCAGAACGCCGAATTGCACCCAGGAGCCGCAAAATTGAGCGTGCAAATTTTGCATGGGTAGATATTGCCGTATCGTCTGCGTTAAAGGCGCTTAAGAGAAACATCGATGGAATTATGATGTTTAAGCAGAGTGGGACCGCGTTCAAAGCGTCTCTGCAGCGAATGCTGCAGGGGCGCTTTTTCTCGTTGTGGCAGAGAATTAAAAGGAGTGGGGGGACGTCGTATGTTTGCGAAGATCCGTTCGGATATTCAAGCTGTTTTTGATAATGATCCAGCTGCACGTGGATGGTTTGAAGTAATATTCACCTATTCCGGTTTACATGCCATATGGTGTCACCGAATTGCCCATGCCTTGTATCGCCGACAATTCTTTACTACCGCCCGTATTATATCTCAGATTAGTCGCTTTTTTACAGGCATTGAGATACATCCCGGCGCAAGAATAGGAAATCGACTCTTTATAGATCATGGGATGGGCATTGTCATTGGCGAAACTTGCGAAATTGGGGATGACGTGGTTATCTATCAAGGGGTCACTCTCGGGGGAAGCGGGAAGGAAAAAGGGAAAAGACATCCGACAATTGGGAATAATGTGGTTGTGGGGTCTGGGGCTAAAATTCTTGGTTCATTTACAGTGGGTGATCAATGTAATATAGGAGCCAACTCGGTAGTGTTAAGAGAAGTGCCTCCCAACTGTACGGTAGTAGGTGTTCCTGGTAAAGTAGTCAAACAAGGTGGCAAAAAAATGGATCGATTGACACACGACTTATTAGATCCAGTTTTTGATACATTACGCTTGCTGCAGAGAGAAATTGAAGATCTACAGAAGGAACTAGATGAGTTGAAGCAGGAGAGGTCCGAGGAGCATGAATATGTTCGAGATATCGTAACCCGTGGAGACGTTAGATGAATATACAGTAATAGTAAATCACCGGTCATCCGGAATTTTCTAAAGCATGATGAAAGGGATGTTAGTATGGCACTGCAAATTTTCAATACATTAACCCGAACAAAAGAAGAGTTTATAAGTCAGGAACCTGGAAAAGCCAAAGTCTATGTGTGCGGCCCTACTGTATACGGCTATATTCATATTGGAAATGCACGACCGATGATTTTCTTTGATGTGGTTCGGAGTTACCTAGAAAATCAAAAGTATGATGTGAATTACGTAGTTAACTTTACAGATGTGGATGATAAGTTAATTCGCAAAGCCGATGAGATGAATACAACGGTACCCGATGTTGCGGAGACATTCATTAAAGCCTATTACGAGGATTTAGAGGGTTTAGGTATTCCAAGAGCTACGGCTAATCCCCGAGTAACCGAGAATATGGATATCATCATTGATTTCATTAAAGATCTGGAGTCTAAAGGGTTTGCTTATGAAAAAGGTGGGGACGTGTACTATCGGACGAACGAATTCGAGGGGTATGGGAAATTGTCTCATCAAAATATCGATGAACTCCAATTCGGAATTCGGATTCAAGTCGATGAGCGCAAAGAGAATCCTCAAGACTTCGTATTATGGAAAGCAGCAAAACCTGGTGAAATTTCTTGGAGCAGTCCATGGGGAGACGGTCGACCAGGATGGCACATTGAGTGTTCAGCCATGGCTAGGAATTTGCTTGGAGACACTTTAGATATCCATGGAGGCGGACAAGATCTGATGTTCCCTCACCATGAATGCGAAGTCGCTCAGTCAGAAGCTTGCACAGGAGAACCTCTTGCACATTACTGGATGCACAATGGATTTATTAATATCAGTGGTGAGAAGATGTCTAAATCATTGGGGAATGGTGTCCTCGTTAAAGACCTTCGTCAGCACTATAAAAAAGAAGCCATCCGCTACTTTATGCTGTCTAGTCATTACCGCAATCCTTTGAATTTTACCGAAGAGGTTATGGATCAAGCGGAGAAAAGTATTGAACGAATTGCAATCGCCGTGGGAAATCTGAACCATCGTCTGCAAGCCGTGGGTCATAATGAAGCAACAGTTAGCCCGGAAGTCCAGGAGCGTCTAACGGCTATTCGACATACTTTTCATAGCAAAATGCAAGACGACTTTAATACCCCAGATGCCATTACTGCGATATTTGAATGGGTAAATGAAATAAATGCCCTATTAGGTCATCCAGTGGTCAAGGGCGCTGATTTGTTAGCAGCCAAAGAACTGTTTGACGAAATGAATACAGTGCTGCGCATTTATGCAGTGGAAGAGACGGTATTGCCTGGAGAAGATATTGAACAATTGGTTCGAGAACGTACGGAAGCAAGACAAGCGAAAAATTGGGCTCGTGCGGATGAGATTCGGGACATTCTCGATACACAAGGAATCGTGCTGGAGGATACACCTCAAGGTATCCGGTGGCGCCGTAAATGACGGAACAACTCAACTCCCAAAACGGCGGCTTAGAGAAGCCGTCGCTTTGGTTCCCATATCCCTCGTCCAAGCCGGCAAGACTTCTTCCTCCATTAGCTCTGGCCTATATGGGAGATGCAGTATTTGAAATTGCCGTCAGACAGTATGTGATTTCTTTACCTAATTTGCGCCCGCATCATATGCATGTGCAATCGACCAAATTTGTGTCCGCTAAGGCACAGGCTAAGTTATTGGGTCTAATTGAAGGGGAACTAACTGAACATGAGCTCGATGTGGTGCGTCAGGGCCGTAATGCAAAATCCGGTACAGTTCCTAAAAATGCAAGTGTAGCTGATTATCGGCATGCGACAGCTTTCGAGACATTAATCGGTTATTTGTATTACAACGGAGATCATGATAGATTAACGTATCTAATTACTTACGGCTTGCCTCTTCTAATTCAGGAAACTTAATGACAACAATCGACATAACGGAGGAATCCTCAATGGATAACAACAATGAAGAATATATTGGCGGGAAACACGGAGTTCTTGAAGCGCTTCGTGCGGGCCGTACCATTAATAAAATATGGATTGCAGATACTGCTCAAAAACATTTGACGCAACCTATTGTTGCAGAAGCTAAGAAGCATGGTATCGTCATTCAACATGTGGACAAGCGGAAGTTGGACCAATTGGTTCCCGACTTACAGCATCAAGGAGTTATAGCTCAAGCGGCGCCCTATGCGTATGTAGAAATTGAAGATATCTTGGCTAACGCTACAGCAAAAGGAGAAGCGCCATTCCTTCTTTTATTGGACGAGATAGAAGATCCTCATAATCTAGGTTCGATTCTTCGTACGGCGGAGTGCACGGGAGTGCATGGGGTGGTTATCCCAAAAAGGCGTTCTGCTGCAGTTACAGCAACCGTATCTAAAACATCAGCAGGTGCGGTAGAGTATGTGTCGGTCGCTCGTGTGACCAATATGGCACAGACCATCGAACAACTGAAAGAAGCAGGAGTCTGGGTAGTAGGTACAGATGTGGATGCTCATGAAGAAATTTATGATAACAACGTATTTACAGGCCCAGTTGCGATCGTCATTGGAAATGAAGGAAAAGGAATGGGACGTTTAATTCGGGAGAAATGTGATGTTTTGCTGAAGTTGCCAATGAACGGACGTTTAAATTCGCTTAATGCTTCCGTGGCAGCCGGGGTCGTGATGTACGAGACGCTTCGTAAAAGAAGACTTCAGGGGTAATCTCACATGGGGGAGACCCGTGATGTTCTCCTTGTAGATGGTTATAACATGATTGGAGATTGGCCAGAGCTTACTAAGTTGGCTAAGCTTGGATTGCAAGAAGCTAGGGATCGACTTCTAGAGAAGCTTGCAGATTATCAGGCTTTTAGTGGTCTCCGTATTATAGCCGTCTTTGATGCTTACCTTGTACCCGGACTCGGTAAGTCTTTTGCACAGAATAAGATTCAAATCTATTTTACAAGAGAGAAGGAAACGGCCGACGAGTGTATCGAGCGACTGGTGCGTGAACTTACTGCTCGTCGTCGTCAGATTTATGTAGCTACCAGTGACATGGTAGAGCAGCATGTTATCTTTGGGCAAGGGGCGTTACGAATTTCGGCTCGAGAACTTCTCACACAGATTGAACAGAATGAACAACAGATTCAGTCGAAAATTGCGGAAGATCGCCTTAGTTCGCAGCGCAATACACTTGGTGGCAAACTCAGCCCCGACGTGTTGAAACGGTTTGAACGCTGGCGTAGAGAGTGAAAATGTTCATGTCATATTTCCACCCTTTTTCACTTGACAAAGTTCGACTTTTACATTTTTTAGGACTAATGTGGTTGACGCTCTGTCATTCCATCATATATACTGACACTAAACTTGATTGAAGTGACGGGGCACCGTGCGTTGCAGCCGGAGGGATTGTGGTGAGTGTCGACCTCAAAGTAGTGATAAAATTTGACTATGAGATTCAGAGCGATGAAGACATTGTTGAAGCTTTCCGGGCAGGCGATAGCGAAGCCCTGGAATACTTAATCAATAAGTATCGTAGTTTTGTCAGAGCCAAAGCCAGATCCTATTTCTTAATAGGGGCCGACCGGGAGGATATTATCCAGGAAGGCATGATAGGACTGTACAAGTCTATTCGAGATTTTAAGGGCGATAAGCTGGCATCCTTCAAAGCCTTTGCAGAGTTATGTATTACAAGGCAGATTATAACGGCAATTAAGACAGCCACACGGCAGAAGCATATTCCATTGAACTCTTATGTATCTCTGGACAAGCCCATTTTTGATGAAGACTCAGATAGAACATTGCTAGATGTCATCTGTGGAACTCAGGTTTCCGATCCAGAAGAACTCATAATTAATCAAGAAGAGTTTGTGGGTCTTGAAGACAAGATGTCTGAAATATTAAGTGATCTAGAACGTAAAGTGCTGATGTTATATTTGGACGGAAGATCTTATCAAGAAATTGCTGTAGATCTTAGAAGACATGTGAAATCCATTGATAATGCACTCCAGCGAGTAAAGCGTAAGCTTGAAAGGTATTTAGAGGTGCGAGATGGTTTGTAGTTCTTAAGACACAATTCTAAAGACTCATTAGAGTCTTTTTTTCTTTGGTTCTAAAACTAGTAAATGCAAATTGATAGGTTTATTCTTAAGGTGATACGTAAATACTGCAAACAGTGATGAGACCAGTAATTATAGAGAAATGAAGAAGAACGAAGCCACGGAACATAGCGGGGGTCAAGGCCATTCTCTCGTTGACATGATATTACCCTTATGATAAAGTGTTTTAAGTAGGCCAAATTTCGCGCTTGCTTTTTTTGAATTAAGGAGAATTAGCGATTTGTTAATATTTTCTGAAGTCATTTAAGGTCGGTACGGGCTTGGGTCTCTCTGCGAACAGCCGGTTTGATAGCCGGTACAATTAGAGACTTCTCTTATAGAGGTCTTCGGGAGGTGTACATCATGCGGGTAATTATTACGTTGGCTTGTACGAACTGCAAACAAAGAAACTACACGACAACGAAGAACAAGCGTAACCACCCCGACCGCATGGAGATGAAGAAATTTTGCAAGTTCTGTAACGAGCAATTTCCTCATCGCGAAACCAGATAGTCTTTGGAGGTGTAGGTGCGGATGAAACGTAGTTTCAAATCGTTCTTCTCTTTTTTCTCTGAAAGCTGGGCTGAACTTAAAAAGGTACGCTGGCCTAATCGTAAAGAGCTGACGAATTATTCTCTGATTGTTTTTGGTACAATCGCAGTGGTCGCAATTTATTTTTGGGTTCTTGACATCGGCATTTCTGCCGTGATCAAAGCGATTATTTAAGAAGGGTCCCAGGTGGCTTGATATGGAAAAAAGATGGTATGTGGTTCATACCTATTCCGGGTATGAGAATAAAGTCAAAGCCAATTTAGAAAAGCGCGTAGAGTCTATGGGCATGGAAGACAAGATTTTCCGGGTTCTTGTTCCTATGGAAGAAGAAATTGTGAACAAAGACGGTAAGAAAAAGACCGTGATGCGCAAAGTTTACCCTGGTTATGTCTTGGTGGAAATGGTTCAGACTGACGATTCTTGGTATGTTGTGCGCAATACACCAGGAGTGACAGGTTTTGTCGGCTCGACAGGGTCCGGTTCCAAACCGACAGCCTTGCTTCCAGAAGAAGTGGAACAGATCTTGAGCCACATGGGTATGGAAGAACCGAGAGCGGTTATTGAGTTCGAACTCAAAGAATCTGTACGTATCAAAGTTGGTCCGTTTGCTAACTTCGTCGGATCTGTAGAAGAAATTCTTGCCGACAAGAGCAAAGTTAAAGTTCACGTTAACATGTTTGGACGGGAAACGCCGCTTGAGTTAGATTTCACTCAGGTGGAGAAGATATAGTTGTTCTTCAGTTTTCTGTGGGAGGGATCAATGATCCCGTCTACCACTATTAGTGCTAGGAGGTGTTTTACATGGCTAAAAAGATTATCAAAGTTGTAAAACTGCAAATTCCTGCGGGTAAAGCGAATCCAGCGCCTCCAGTAGGTCCTGCATTGGGTCAAGCGGGTGTCAACATTATGGCATTCTGTAAAGAGTTCAATGCACGTACTGCGGATCAAGCAGGTTTGATTATTCCGGTTGAAATTTCGGTATTTGAAGATCGTTCATTCACTTTCATTACCAAAACTCCACCGGCTGCAGTATTGCTTCGTGTAGCTGCCAAAATCGAGAAGGGTTCAGGCGAACCTAACAAGAAAAAAGTAGCAACGGTTAACCGCGACACAGTTCGCCAAATTGCAGAGCAAAAAATGCCTGACCTTAACGCAGCTTCTGTTGAAGCAGCAATGCTTATGGTTGAAGGTACTGCCCGCAGTATGGGTATCACTGTTCAAGACTAGTTTTGAACACTCCGGACCTCTGGGTCCGGCCAATAAGTGGGAGGAATATCCGCTAATACCACAAAGGAGGAAATTTTTATGGCAAAACACGGTAAGAAATACCTTGAAGCTGTTAAGCTAATTGATAGCGAAGCAACTTACGAGCCTGCTGAAGCTGTTGATTTGGTAAAGAAAGCAGCAACTGCTAAATTTGATGAAACTGTCGAAGTTGCAGTACGTCTAGGTGTAGATCCTCGTAAACAAGACCAAGCTGTTCGTGGCGTAGTAGTATTGCCACACGGTACTGGTAAAACTCAACGCGTTCTTGTATTCGCTAAAGGCGAGAAAGCAAAAGAAGCGGAAGCTGCTGGAGCTGATTTCGTTGGTGATCAAGACGTTATTAACAAAATCCAACAAGGCTGGTTCGAATTCGATGTTTGCGTAGCAACACCGGATATGATGAGTGAAGTTGGTAAATTGGGTCGTCTTCTCGGGGGTAAAGGATTGATGCCTAACCCTAAAGCGGGAACAGTTACATTTGATGTAGCTAAAGCGGTTCAAGAAATCAAAGCGGGTAAAATTGAGTACCGTCTTGACAAAGCAGGACAAATTCATGCGCCAATTGGTAAAGTATCATTTGATGCTGCACAATTGAACGAGAACCTCAAAACTCTCGTAGATGCATTGAACCGGGCTAAACCGGCTGCTGCGAAGGGCGTTTACTTGAAGAACATTGCGGTATCATCCACAATGGGACCAAGTGCTCGTGTGAACACTGCATCTTACAAGTAAGAAATAGATACCTTTGGTAAATATTTCAGGGTTGACCTTGGGTTATCCCTCTGGTATAGTGAAGTGGTTGCATTGATTTCAATTAAATGTGAATATGCTTACCGTAGACAGTAGGTGCTGTAAAGCTTAATTTCCTACCGAGGTGTTGTGATAGAGTTTCGGAATTTGCAGTTTTCTGTAGATGATGATATATCAGGCCTTCGTGATTCTACGGAGGCTTTTTTGATGGAGTTTTAGCAGGAGCTTTAATTTCATCAATGAATCTTCCTAATATATACGGACTACCGATATGGCAGGAAAGTGGTAGGAGCAGCTCGTTGCTATCTTACCGCTTAGTTAATCTAACAGGAGGTGTACAGTGTGGCAAATGCAAAAGTGATTCAAGCTAAACAAGATGCCGTTGATGTAGTAACTGCTAAATTGCGCGAGAGCGTGACGACTGTTGTTGCTGATTACCGCGGTCTGAATGTTTCCCAAGTAACTGAACTTCGTAAACAGCTTCGCGAAGCTGGAGTCGAGTTCCAAGTACTGAAAAACTCGCTCGTTCGTCGTGCGACTGCAGCTGCTGAACTGTCTGAATTAGACGAAGTGTTGACTGGCCCTACGGCTATCGCATTTAGTACTAATGATGCAGTTGCTCCAGCTAAAATTCTTAACGACTTCGCTAAGAAAAATGAAGCTCTTCAATTAAAGGGTGGAGTGGTTGAAGGCCGTGTTGTTGGCGCAGACCAAATCAAAGCTCTTGCTGAACTACCTTCACGCGATGGACTTCTTTCTATGCTTCTCAGTGTGCTTCAAGCACCTGTGCGCAACTTCGCGCTTGCAGTTAAAGCTGTTGCTGAAAAAGATGAGAATAGCGCTAGCGCTTAATACTTCTCTAATTCAATTGATTTAACAAAAAAACTATAAATTATATAACGGAGGTTCTACCATGAGTAAAGAAACAATTTTGGAAGAAATCAAAGGCATGACTGTTCTTGAACTTAACGATCTCGTTAAAGCAATCGAAGAAGAATTCGGCGTTACAGCTGCAGCACCAGTAGCAGCAGGCGGCGCAGTAGCAGCTGTAGAAGCTGAGCAAACTGAATTTGACGTAATTTTGACAGGCGCTGGCGCTTCCAAAATCAACGTTATCAAAGTAGTTCGCGAAATCACAGGTCTTGGCTTGAAAGAAGCAAAAGACTTGGTTGACAACGCTCCAAAAGCATTGAAAGAAAAAGTATCTAAAGAAGATGCTGATGCTGTAAAAGCTAAATTGGAAGAAGCAGGCGCTTCTGTAGAAGTGAAATAGTACCTGATTCATTCCACAAACCCCTTGAAGAATATTCAAGGGGTTTGTTTTTTTATAGGTAGAGGGCATAGTAGAGATATACCAAAGGTAAGGTGGAGAATGGATGCCGGATCATTATTATACAACTAAGCCGGATGCGGCTCATGACCGTAAATTATGGGATGTAGTTCTTCGTGGGAAGAAGCTTCGCTTTATTAGTGATGCTGGTGTTTTTTCTAAGTCTGGCATAGATTTTGGGAGTAAGGTTCTAATAGAAGCTATGGAGATTGATGAGATAGATAAGGTCTTAGATGTGGGCTGTGGATATGGACCGATCGGTTTATCTGCGGCATTATTAGCACCTAAAGGTCAAGTCGTGATGGTCGATGTTAATGAACGTGCTGTTCATTTAGCTGCTGAAAATGCTGCTAGTAACGGAATACACAACGTACAAATAATTCAAAGTGATCTATTTGAAAAGTTGGATGGGCAGCAGTTCGATGTTATTTTAACGAATCCTCCAATACGTGCGGGAAAGCAGACGGTTCATGCAATTTTTGAAGGGGCGGCTGAGCGCTTAAAAACGAAGGGTTCACTTTGGGTTGTTATTCAAAAGAAACAAGGGGCGCCTTCAGCTTTGGAGAAGTTAGAAACAATATTCAATGAGGTAGATATTATCACCAAGGAAAAAGGGTATTGGATTATAAAAGCTATAAAATAAACCTGATATTCATGCATAAATAAGTTGAATTAACTATTGACTTCGTTTTTTTGGTGTGGTATTATTATAAAATGTCAGTATTAGGATGCCCTAAATGGCTTTAGTATGCTGAAATGTCAAGCTTAATTTTTCGCTTCAGAAAGGTAGCAAATGCTGAATGCGTATATTATGCATTATTTTGGCAAATCTATCGAATATGAGGACATCGACAGGAAAGGCACTAATAATGATGCTCTTTTTTCGAAGTTTTCGATAAGGGCTTTTCTTTATTTGTGCGCGAACTCGTTTCTATGGACTTATTATATAGGTACAAACACGGGTTCGCAATGAATTTTTAAAGTGAGTAGATATGAGGGGTGAGTTTAAGTTGGCAGGACATCTTGTTCAATATGGTCGACGCACTCGGCGCAGTTATGCGCGGATTAACGAGGTACTCGAGGTACCGAACCTGATTGAGATCCAGCAGAAATCGTATGAATGGTTTTTGCAGGAAGGCCTTCGGGAAATGTTCCATGATATCTCGCCGATTCAGGATTTCACCGGCAATTTGATCTTGGAATTTATCGATTACAGTCTGGGTGAACCGAAGTATACGGTAGACGATGCGAAAGAACGTGACGTAACGTATGCGGCTCCGCTAAGAGTGAAAGTCCGGCTCATTAATAAAGAAACTGGCGAAGTCAAAGAGCAGGAAGTGTTTATGGGGGATTTCCCGCTAATGACAGACACCGGGACGTTCATTATCAATGGTGCAGAACGGGTTATTGTCAGCCAGTTGGTGCGCTCCCCTAGCGTCTATTTCAATACAAAAGTCGATAAGAATGGAAAGAGAAATTACACAGCTACAGTCATCCCTAACCGTGGAGCATGGCTAGAGCTTGAGACGGATGCGAAGGACATTATTTATGTTCGTATCGACCGTACGCGTAAAATTCCTGTTACTGTTCTGTTGCGAGCGCTGGGTTTTGGCACGGATGCTGAAATTCTTGATTTGCTCGGAAACGATGAATATATTCGTAACACGCTTGACAAAGACAATACAGATTCTACGGAAAAAGCGCTCATTGAAATCTATGAACGTCTTCGTCCGGGTGAACCGCCTACTTTGGATAATGCAAGAAGCCTGCTTGTAGCACGTTTTTTCGATCCTAAACGTTATGATCTTGCCAATGTAGGGCGTTATAAGATCAACAAAAAGCTTCACATCAAAAACCGTCTATTTAACCAACGTCTTGCTGAGTCTTTAATCGACACCTCTACTGGTGAGATTATTGCTGAAGCGGGTCAAATGGTAGATCGTCGTCTTTTGGATGAGATTTTAGAAAATTTGGAGAATGGTGTAGGTTTCAAAACATATCACGTAACGGCTGGTGTGCTTGAATCTGATGATGTACCACTTCAAACGATCGATGTTTTCTCTCCAATTGAAGATGGTAAGGTTGTAAAAGTGATTGCTAACCGTGATATCGATAAGGCAGTTAAAAATATTACGCCTGCAGATATTATCTCCTCAATTAGCTATTTCATTAATCTATTGCATGGGATTGGAAGCACGGATGATATTGACCATCTGGGTAACCGTCGTCTGCGTTCTGTTGGTGAATTGCTGCAGAATCAATTCCGTATTGGTCTATCCCGTATGGAACGTGTGGTTCGGGAGAGAATGTCGATTCAGGATGCGAATGTAATAACTCCACAGGCTCTAATCAACATTAGACCCGTGATTGCATCGATTAAAGAGTTCTTTGGTTCCTCACAATTGTCTCAGTTTATGGATCAGACGAACCCATTGGCAGAACTTACGCATAAGCGTCGTTTATCTGCTCTAGGGCCCGGCGGTTTGACTCGTGAACGTGCGGGCATGGAAGTACGTGACGTCCATCACTCTCACTATAGCCGGATGTGTCCTATCGAGACGCCGGAAGGTCCGAATATCGGTTTGATTAACTCCTTGTCTACATTTGCTCGCATTAACGAGTATGGGTTCATTGAAGCGCCATATCGTTGGGTGGATCCGAAGACAGGTATTGTAACCAAGCAAATATCCTACCTTACAGCGGATGAAGAAGATAACTATGTAATTGCGCAGGCTAACGTTGAGTTGAATGAAGATGGCTCCTTTAAAGATGAACAGGTTATTGTTCGTTATAATAAGCAGTCAGATAACATTTTGACCATGCCTAGTGACCGTGTTGACTACATGGATATCTCACCTAAACAGGTTGTATCTGTAGCAACAGCCTTAATTCCTTTCTTGGAAAACGATGACTCTAACCGTGCCTTGATGGGTTCAAACATGCAGCGTCAAGCCGTTCCATTATTAATCCCGAAAGCTCCGCTAGTTGGAACAGGGATGGAACATAAATCCGCTAAGGATTCAGGCGTATGCGTTGTTGCCAAGCATGACGGTATAATTGAACGTTCAGCTGCTAATGAAATCTGGCTTCGCCGGGTTGAGACAGTAGAAGGTAAGGAAGTCAAAGGTGACCTTGTTAAGTATAAATTACACAAATTTATGCGTTCGAACCAAGGAACATGTATTAACCAACGCCCAATTGTAAAACGTGGAGAGTTTGTCAAAGCAGGTGATATTCTTGCAGATGGTCCTTCCACTGAGATGGGTGAACTAGCTCTAGGGCGGAACGTAGTCGTTGCCTTCATGACTTGGGAAGGTTACAACTATGAGGATGCTATTCTACTGAGTGAGAAATTGGTTAAAGAAGACGTTTATACTTCAATTCATATTGAAGAATATGAATCTGAAGCTCGAGATACAAAGCTTGGACCTGAGGAGATCACTCGTGATATTCCTAATGTCGGTGAAGAAGCGCTTCGTAATTTGGATGAGCGCGGAATTATCCGTGTAGGTGCTGAGATTGGTGCTGGAGATATTCTCGTTGGTAAAGTTACACCTAAGGGTGTTACAGAGCTTACAGCAGAAGAACGTTTGCTGCATGCGATCTTCGGTGAGAAGGCGCGTGAAGTTCGTGATACTTCCCTACGCGTGCCGCATGGTACAGATGGAATTGTAGTCGACGTTAAAGTGTTTACGCGTGAGAATGGTGATGAATTGCCGCCAGGCGTGAATCAACTTGTTCGTGCATACATTGCCCAAAAACGTAAAATTTCTGAAGGCGACAAGATGGCTGGACGTCATGGTAATAAGGGTGTCGTAGCTCGTATCCTTCCAGAAGAAGATATGCCTTTCTTGCCAGATGGAACGCCAGTACAAGTAGTGCTTAACCCGCTAGGGGTTCCTTCACGGATGAATATCGGACAGGTGCTTGAAGTTCACATTGGTATGGCAGCTATGCACTTGGGAATTCATGTAGCTACGCCAGTATTTGATGGAGCGCACGAGTACGACGTATTCGATACGATGGAAGAAGCTGGTATGCAGCGGAATGGTAAGACTATTCTATATGACGGACGTACTGGGGATTGCTTCGAACGTGAAGTAACCGTAGGTGTCATGCATATGATCAAGCTGGCGCACATGGTTGATGATAAAATCCATGCCCGCTCCACAGGTCCTTACTCACTCGTTACGCAACAGCCATTGGGTGGTAAAGCTCAATTTGGTGGTCAACGTTTCGGGGAAATGGAAGTATGGGCGCTTGAGGCGTATGGTGCGGCTTATACACTGCAAGAAATTCTTACTGTCAAATCCGATGACGTGGTTGGACGGGTGAAAACCTATGAATCTATTGTCAAAGGTGAAAATGTACCTGAGCCAGGGGTTCCAGAATCCTTCAAGGTATTAATTAAAGAACTTCAAAGCTTAGGAATGGACGTTAAGATCCTAAGTGGAGATGAAAAAGAGATTGAAATGCGTGAAATTGACGATGAAGAGGATGCAGCAGGTGACAAACTCAGTTTGAATCTTGAAGGCTCCGAAGTCGGCGTAGAATAGATTTATAAATCAGGATTTGGTTAAGGAGGGATGCTCTTTGTTGGACGTTAACAATTTCGAGTTTATGAAAATTGGGCTTGCTTCCCCAGAAAAAATTCGTTCTTGGTCCCGCGGAGAAGTGAAGAAACCGGAGACGATTAACTATCGTACGCTGAAGCCGGAGAAAGAAGGCCTCTTCTGCGAGAAAATTTTCGGACCTACTAAGGACTGGGAATGTCACTGCGGTAAGTACAAACGTGTTCGCTATAAAGGAGTTGTCTGCGATCGATGTGGTGTTGAGGTAACTCGCGCTAAAGTTCGTCGTGAACGCATGGGACACATTGAACTTGCAGCACCGGTTTCGCACATCTGGTATTTCAAAGGGATTCCAAGCCGTATGGGTCTGGCTTTGGATATGTCCCCTAGATCTCTTGAAGAGATCATCTATTTTGCATCTTATGTAGTAACTGATCCTGGCGACACGCCGCTTGAGAAAAAGCAGCTATTGTCCGAAAAAGAATACCGTAGCTACCGTGAAAAATACGGCTACGGTTTCCATGCGGGCATGGGTGCAGAAGCTGTGAAAAAACTTCTTCAAGATATCGATGTGGATAAGGAACTAGATTTCTTAAAAGAAGAACTTCGTACAGCGCAAGGGCAACGTCGTAATCGTGCTATCAAACGCCTTGAAGTGATTGAGGCTTTCCGTAATTCCGGCAATGAGCCGGAGTGGATGATCCTAGACGTACTTCCGGTCATCCCTCCGGAACTGCGTCCTATGGTACAGCTAGATGGAGGACGTTTTGCAACGTCTGACTTGAATGACCTTTATCGCCGTGTAATTAACCGGAATAACCGTCTAAAACGTCTTCTAGACTTAGGCGCACCTGATATTATCGTTCAAAATGAGAAGCGGATGCTGCAAGAAGCAGTAGATGCTCTTATTGATAACGGTCGTCGTGGACGCCCTGTAACTGGACCGGGTAACCGTCCTTTGAAATCTCTCAGCCACATGTTGAAAGGTAAACAAGGACGTTTCCGTCAGAACTTGCTCGGTAAACGGGTAGATTACTCTGGTCGTTCCGTTATCGTGGTGGGTCCTTACCTGAAGATGTATCAATGTGGTCTTCCTAAAGAGATGGCATTGGAACTTTTCAAACCATTCGTTATGAAAGAATTGGTTAACAAAGGCTTGGCTCATAATATCAAGAGCGCGAAACGTAAAGTTGAACGCGTAAGTCCTGAAGTCTGGGATGTTCTTGAAGAAGTAATTAAGGAGCACCCGGTTCTGCTGAACCGTGCACCTACATTGCATAGATTGGGTATTCAAGCGTTCGAACCGATTCTAGTTGAGGGACGCGCTATTCGTCTTCACCCGCTCGTATGTACGGCTTATAATGCCGACTTCGATGGTGACCAAATGGCTGTTCACGTTCCCCTTTCCGCTGAGGCTCAGGCTGAAGCACGTATACTGATGCTTGCTTCGGGTAACATTTTGAACCCTAAAGATGGTAAGCCAGTTGTTACACCTTCTCAAGATATGGTCCTTGGATCATTCTACTTGACCATGGATGACAACCAATCTAAAGGTTCAGGCATGCTTCTTGGTAGTATGAACGAAGCGGTCTCTGCCTACCAACGTGGTGCTGCAGCTCTTCATGCTCGTGTAGTTATACCTGCAAAAGCATTGAAAAAGGATGGCTTCACTCCGGAACAACAGAATGCGTTGCTAGTAACTACGATCGGGAAAATCATTTTCAACGAAATCTTCCCATCTAGTTTCCCATATATCAATGAAGCTACCCGTGATAACTTGTTCAATGGTACACCAGATCACTACTTCATCCATGAAAAGGGTGCAGATATTGCTGCCCGAATTCAAGATCCAGCTATTGCTGGAGCAGTGGGTAAAGAGTATCTCGGTTCCATCATTGCACGTTGTTTCGAAACTTATCACACTACCGAAACGTCTGTGATTCTCGATAGAATCAAACAACTCGGATTCACATACTCTACACGTGCGGGTGTCAGTATCGCCGTGTCGGACGTAATTGTACCTGAGGAAAAGAAAAACATCATGCGTGAATCTGATGAAAAAGTACGCGTTGTTACGAATCAGTATCGTCGCGGATTGATTACAGATGAGGAACGTTATGACCGAGTTATCGATATCTGGTCCAAATCGAAAGATCAACTTACAGAAGTTCTGATGAGATCCATGGATCGCTTCAATTCCATCATGTTGATGGTAGATTCCAAGGCTCGGGGTAACAAATCCCAAATTACGCAGCTAGGTGGTATGCGTGGTTTGATGGCAACTCCATCGGGTCGGATTTATGAGCTTCCAATTAAGGCGAACTTCCGTGAAGGTCTGACGGTATTGGAATACTTTATCTCCACGCACGGAGCACGTAAAGGTCTTGCCGATACAGCTCTTCGTACGGCGGATTCCGGTTATCTTACACGTCGTTTGGTTGACGTAGCACAAGATGTTATTGTTCGCGAAGACAACTGCGGAACAGACAAAGGAATCAGTGTCTCCCGTATTCAAGATGGTAAAGAAATCATTGAAGATCTCTTTGACCGTATTGAAGGTCGTTATTCCTTTGAGACAATCAAACATCCGCAATCTGGGGAGATTATCGTTCATCGTAATGAATTAATTGACACAGATAAAGCAAACGCGATTGTGAACGCGGGGATTGAGAAACTTCAAATTCGTTCTGTTCTTAGTTGCCGTGCAAGACATGGTGTGTGTAAGAAATGTTATGGTCGTAACTTGGCTACAGGTAAATTCGTTGAGATTGGCGAAGCCGTGGGAATCATTGCTGCACAATCCATCGGGGAACCAGGAACACAGCTTACCATGCGTACGTTCCATACCGGGGGGGTTGCCGGAGACGACATCACTCAAGGTTTGCCGCGTATTCAGGAGCTGTTTGAAGCTCGGAATCCAAAAGGTCAAGCTACAATCAGTGAGCTTGATGGGGTAGTTAAGGAAATTCGCGAGACTAAGGATCGTCGTGAAATTGAGATCCAAGGTGAAGCAGAAACCAAGACTTATTCCGTTACTTATGGATCACGTCTTCGTGTTGTTGAAGGTCAAGAAATCGAAGCGGGCGATGAGCTCACAGATGGTTCAATTGATCCTAAAGAAATTCTTCGCATCAAAGGTATCCGTGGCGTACAGAACTATATTTTACAAGAAGTTCAACGCGTATACCGTAACCAAGGCGTAGAAATCAACGACAAACACGTAGAAGTAATGATCAAACAAATGTTGCGCAAACTTCGGATCGTGGATGCAGGGGGTACTACACTTCTTCCTGGTGCATTCGTCGATATTCATGAATATGAAGCGGCGAATATGGAAGCGATTATGGCAGATAAAGAACCAGCTGTGGCTAAACCTGTACTTCTAGGGATTACCAAAGCCTCTCTTGAAACGGATTCCTTCTTGTCCGCAGCATCATTCCAAGAAACGACTCGTGTTCTTACGGATGCAGCTATCAAAGGTAAAGTTGATAAACTTCTCGGCCTTAAAGAGAATGTTATCATCGGTAAGCTTATACCTGCAGGTACAGGAATGCATAGATACCGTAGTATTGAATTTGATGATCAAGCTGAAGGCAGTGCAACTGAAGGAAGCTTAGAGCCGGTATCCGTAGAGTAATAAATTAAAAGCATTAGAGCTGCCTAGGTAAAACATTTTAATGTATATCTAGGTACTCTATTGCATTTAATATATTGATATTTGCTTGACATCGCCCAACAGGGGTGCTAATATAGCAAAGGTGCGTGAGTAAAGGTATTATCCTTTATTGCTGGAGGTATCGTAACGATGTCTGATCATAGAGGTTTACTAACTGCGCATGTCAAGATCGGAGCCAAACAAACAGCGAAAGCTATTGAACATGGTGAGGTCGATGAAGTATATATAGCTCAAGATGCAGATCCGCGTATTACGTCAAAGATCATTGGGCTTTGCACAAAACTATCAATTCAGGTAACATATGTCGATACGATGAAAGAACTCGGGAAAGCATGTGGAATTGATGTAGGGGCGGCCGTGGTCGCGATTGTAAAACAATAATGGTTTGAAATGTTTTTGCTACTGGCGAAAGCCTGTGGCAGAAACTTTCCTTTGTTCTTTTATGAACCGCCTGGGTCTGTGGGCTTAATAAAAAGGTTTGTAAAGACGAAAATTTGAGGAAGGGGGTGGCAACAACATGCCAACAATTAACCAACTAGTGCGTAAAGGCCGTCAAGCCAAAATCGAGAAATCTAAATCACCTGCACTTCAAAAGGGGTACAATGCCCTTAAGCGTGAGACTACAGATTTGAGTGCTCCACAAAAACGTGGTGTATGTACTCGTGTAGGTACAATGACGCCGCGGAAACCAAACTCCGCACTTCGTAAATATGCTCGTGTTCGTTTGACTAACCGTCTTGAGGTTACAGCTTACATTCCGGGTATTGGACACAACTTGCAAGAGCACAGTGTCGTTTTGATCCGTGGAGGTAAAGTAAAAGACCTTGCGGGAGTTCGTTATCATATCGTTCGCGGAGCTTTGGATACAGCTGGAGTTAACAACCGTATGCAAGCTCGTTCGAAATATGGTGCAAAGCGTCCTAAAGCTAAAAAGTAATATTATTTAAATAAGAACTAACTATTTCTGAAAGGGGGATAACCAATGCCACGCAAAGGTCCAGTTACAAAGAGAGACGTGCTACCAGATCCGGTGTATAACAGCAAACTTGTTACCCGCCTAATCAACCGTATCATGCTCGATGGAAAACGCGGTACTGCTCAAACTATTCTATACAGTGCATTCAACTTGATTCAAGAACGTACGGGTAACGATCCAATGGAAGTATTTGAAGCAGCTATCAAAAACATTATGCCAGTCCTTGAAGTTAAAGCTCGCCGTGTAGGTGGTGCTAACTACCAAGTGCCTATCGAAGTTAAACCTGAAAGACGTACTTCCCTTGGTTTACGTTGGCTCGTGAACTACTCCCGTAACCGCGGAGAGAAGACTATGGAAGAGCGTTTGGCTGCTGAGATCATCGATGCATCCAATAACTCAGGCGCTTCTGTTAAGAAACGCGAAGATACACACAAAATGGCAGAAGCGAACAAAGCGTTTGCTCACTACCGTTGGTAGGATTATAAAAAACTTCATTTTTGAAGGGAGACTTTATTCATGGCAAGAGAGTTCTCCTTGAAAAATACACGTAACATCGGTATCATGGCGCATATTGACGCGGGTAAAACAACTACCACTGAACGGATCTTGTTCTACACTGGCCGTACGCACAAAATCGGGGAAGTTCACGAAGGTGCAGCAACAATGGACTGGATGGAGCAAGAGCAAGAGCGCGGAATTACGATTACTTCCGCTGCTACAACCGCTCAATGGAAAGGTCACCGCGTTAATATCATCGATACCCCGGGACACGTTGACTTCACAGTAGAAGTTGAACGTTCCCTTCGTGTATTGGACGGGGCAGTTGGCGTTTTCAGTGCGAAGGAAGGCGTAGAGCCTCAGTCTGAAACTGTATGGAGACAGGCTGACCGCTATGGCGTTCCACGGATCGCATATGTTAACAAGATGGATATTATCGGTGCCGATTTCCTAAACGTTGTAAAAGATATGCGCGATCGTCTGCAAGCGAATTCAGTTGCTATTCAACTGCCTATCGGTGCAGAAAATGATTTCGTCGGTATCATTGATATCGTCGAACAAAAAGCGCATATGTACAAAGACGATTTGGGTCAAGACATTGAAGTCGTTGAGATCCCTGAAGAATTCAAAGCACAAGTTGAAGAACTTCGTGCTGAACTGATTGAGAAAGTTGCAGAACTAGACGAAGAACTTACTATGAAATACCTTGAGGGTGAAGAGATTTCTGTAGCAGAAATCAAAGCCGCTCTTCGTAAAGGTGTAGTAGAAGTTAAGATCTTCCCAGTCATCTGTGGATCTTCTTATCGTAACAAAGGCGTACAACTTATGATGGACGCTGTTATTGATTACTTGCCAGCACCTACAGACGTACCAGACATCACGGGTCACCTGGATGATGGTACGGAGACTGTTCGTCATTCTTCTGATGAAGAGCCATTCTCTGCGCTTGCATTTAAAATCATGACAGATCCTTATGTAGGTAAATTGACATTCTTCCGCGTATATTCTGGTGTACTTGAATCCGGTTCATACGTATTGAATGCAACAAAGAATAAGCGTGAGCGTATCGGTCGTATCCTTCAGATGCATGCGAATAGCCGTCAAGAAATCAGCATTGTGTATTGCGGTGACATTGCAGCAGCTGTAGGTTTGAAAGATACAAGCACAGGTGATACACTTTGTGAAGAGAAGAATCCAGTTATCCTGGAATCCATGAACTTCCCTGACCCAGTTATCGAGATCGCTGTAGAACCAAAAACTAAAGCCGATCAAGATAAATTGGGTGTAGCACTTGGTAAGCTTACTGAGGAAGATCCTACATTGCGCGCTCATACTGATGAAGAAACCGGTCAAACGATTCTTGCAGGTATGGGAGAGCTTCACCTTGACATTATCATTGACCGTATGCGTCGTGAGTTCAAGGTAGAGACCAACGTAGGTAAGCCACAAGTAGCTTATCGCGAAACTTTCCGTTCACCAGCTCGTGTTGAAGGTAAGTTCGTACGTCAATCCGGGGGCCGTGGACAATACGGTCACGTATGGGTTGAATTCGAACCACTTGAACCAGGGACTGGTAACACGTTCGAGAGCAAAGTTGTGGGTGGTTCCGTACCAAGAGAATATATCGGACCTGCACAACAAGGTATCGAAGAACAAATGAAAAATGGTGTTATCGCTGGATTCCCATTAGTTGATGTGAAAGCAACAATCGTTGACGGATCATACCATGATGTTGACTCCAACGAAATGGCATTTAAAATTGCAGGATCCATGGCGCTTAAAGCTGCTAAAGAAAAATGTAATCCTGTAATTCTTGAGCCGATCATGAAAATCGAAGTAACAGTACCTGAAGAGTATATGGGTGATGTTATGGGTATGCTGAGTTCCCGTCGCGGACGGATCGAAGGCATGGATGCTCGTGGTGGTGCTCAAATTATTCGTGCGAAGGTGCCTCTCTCCGAAATGTTCGGATACTCGACTACACTTCGTTCAGGTACACAAGGACGCGGAGTATTCTCTATGGAATTGTCTCATTATGAAGAGGTTCCTAAATCAATTCAAGAAGAGATTGTCTCCAAATCTAAAGGTACTGACTAATATTTTAACTACTGAGTTGAATCTTATTCTTATTGAGTAAGATCAACTCAGACCAAAAATAATCCAATTATTTTAAGGAGGAATTGTTTAAAATGGCAAAGGCTAAATTTGAACGTAACAAACCGCATGTTAACATCGGTACAATCGGTCACGTCGACCATGGTAAAACAACCTTGACTGCTGCAATCACAACTGTATTGTCCAAAACTTATGGTGGTGCTGCTGTAGCATTCGATCAAATCGATAAAGCTCCAGAAGAGCGCGAACGCGGTATCACAATCTCAACAGCACACGTTGAGTATGAAACAAACAACCGTCACTATGCACACGTTGACTGCCCAGGTCACGCCGACTATGTTAAAAACATGATCACTGGTGCTGCACAAATGGACGGAGCAATCTTGGTTGTATCCGCAGCTGATGGCCCTATGCCACAGACTCGTGAGCACATCCTTCTTTCCCGTCAAGTAGGCGTGCCTTACATCGTTGTATTCTTGAACAAATGCGACATGGTTGAAGACGAAGAGCTTTTGGAATTGGTTGAGATGGAAGTTCGCGACCTTCTTAACGAATATGAATTCCCAGGTGACGACACTCCAATCACTCGTGGTTCAGCTCGTGAAGCGTTGAACAACCCTGAAGGTGAATATGCTAAGAAGATTGTTGAAATGTTCGAAACAATCGACACTTACATTCCACTTCCAGAACGTGCAACTGACAAGCCTTTCTTGATGCCTGTCGAAGATGTATTCTCCATTACTGGTCGTGGTACTGTTGCTACAGGTCGTGTAGAGCGTGGTACGGTTAAAGTTGGGGAAGAAATCGAAATCGTTGGTATTCATGAAGAAACTAAAAAATCTGTTGTAACTGGTGTTGAGATGTTCCGCAAATTGCTGGATTCCGCTCAAGCTGGTGACAACATCGGTGCACTACTTCGTGGTGTAGACCGTAACAACATCGAACGTGGCCAAGTACTTGCTAAACCAGGTACAGTTAAACCACATACAGAATTCACTGCACAAATCTACGTGTTGACTAAAGAAGAGGGTGGCCGTCATAAGCCTTTCTTCACTGGATACCGTCCACAGTTCTACTTCCGTACAACTGACGTAACGGGTATCATCAACTTGCCAGAAGGTACTGAAATGGTTATGCCTGGTGATAACATCACTGTAACTGTTTCCTTGATCTCTCCAATCGCTATCGAAGAAGGAACTAAGTTCTCTATTCGTGAAGGCGGACGTACTGTTGGAGCGGGTTCAGTAGCTTCTATCCAAAAATAATTAGGCCTCAGCCTGATTCGTACGATATAGCAACAGTGTACTGTAACTAGCAACAATGTATTGTAAATGTATATGAAGAAGGCTCGTCTCCACGAAGACGAGCCTTCTTTTTTTATTTTATGAAATTACTTATTAATCAGATAAACTCTTAACTTTTAAAATGGAGGATTGAGTAGATTGCTTCTTAGGTACATAACAGTTACAATCATAAAAGTGAGATTTGTTGATGAATTTACTTCTTTTTAATAAAAGCTTGCAATAAGCCTATAGATTCTATATAATAATAAATGTTGTTCTGTGACGTTGCGATGATGCGAGAGGTTACCGACACACCCGGCCCCTTTGCCATGAGGTCAGTGGGTTGGAAAATTTTCGCGGAGTATGTCCGATAATAAATTGGGCGATAGAAGGAGGGACTATAAATGGCAAAGCAAAAAATTCGTATTCGTTTGAAAGCTTACGATCATAGAATTCTTGATCAATCCGCTGAGAAAATTGTTGAAACAGCAAAACGTTCGGGTGCTGGTGTATCTGGACCGATTCCGCTTCCAACTGAAAAGCAAATCATTACTATTCTCCGTGCGGTACACAAGTACAAGGATTCTCGGGAGCAGTTCGAACAACGCACACATAAGCGTTTGATCGACATTGTAAATCCGACTCCACAAACAGTGGATGCCTTAATGCGCTTGGACCTGCCGTCCGGTGTAGATATCGAAATCAAATTGTAAGTCCAATAAAGCTCTTGATTAGGGAAGGAAATGAGGTGTCAACATGAAAGGTATCTTAGGTAAAAAACTAGGAATGACTCAAGTCTTTACTGCTGAAGGTAATGTAATTCCAGTAACGGTAATCGAAGCTGGCCCGAATGTTGTTTTGCAAAAGAAAGATGCAGAAAACGACGGTTATGAAGCAGTACAACTTGGTTTCTCTGACAAAAAAGAAATCAGATCGAACAAACCAGAAGCGGGACATAGCAAAAAAGCTAATACTGCTCCTAAGCGCTACGTCCGTGAAATTCGCGGTATCGATTTGGCAGCATATGAAGTTGGCCAAGAGGTCAAAGCTGATGTGTTCGCTGAAGGCGATTTTGTTGACGTAACAGGTATTTCTAAGGGTAAAGGTTTTGCCGGCGTTATCAAACGTTGGGGACAAAGCCGCGGACCAATGGCTCACGGATCGCGTTATCACCGTAGACCAGGATCCATGGGTTCCATTCAAGCGAACCGTGTTCCTAAGGGCAAACGCCTTCCAGGTCATATGGGTAACGAAACGATTACGATTCAAGGACTTGAAATTATCAAGGTTGATGTTGAACGTAACGTGTTGCTAGTAAAAGGTTCCGTACCGGGTCCTAAAAAAGGCTTCTTGAAAATTAAAGAAACCATCAAGAAATAATTATCTGAAGAAAGGAGGAACAAGCAATGCCAAAAGTAACAGTCTTTAATGTAAGTGGCGCTCAAGTAGGTGAAGTGGAGTTGAATGATTCCGTATTCGGTATCGAACCAAACGTTCACGTCCTTCATGATGCTGTTGTTATGCAACGTGCATCTTTGCGTCAAGGCACTCACAAAGTGAAAGGTCGTTCTGAAGTTCGTGGCGGCGGTCGTAAACCTTGGAAACAAAAAGGTACAGGTCGTGCACGTCAAGGTTCGATTCGTTCACCACAATGGGTTGGCGGCGGTGTGGTATTCGGACCAACACCTCGTAGCTATGCATTTAAACTTCCTAAAAAAGTTCGTCGTCTAGCAATTAAATCGGCACTATCAGCAAAAGTTATCGATAACGATATCATCGTACTTGATCAACTGAGCTTCGAAACGCCGAAGACAAAAGAATTTGCAGCGATTCTTAATAACCTGAAGGTTGAACGTAAAGCTTTGATTGTAGCTTCTAGCTATGATGACAAAGTAGCACTTTCTGCTCGTAACCTTCCAGGCGTTAAATTCGTAGCGGCTGACGGCATTAATGTTCTTGACGTACTTACGTACGACAAACTGATCATTACGAAGGAAGCAGTTCAGAAGGTAGAGGAGGTGCTCGCGTAATGAAAGATCCTCGTGATGTTATCAAACGTCCGGTGATTACGGAACGTACAGCTGAATACATGGAAGGACAGAAATATGTCTTTGAAGTGGATATTCGCTCTAACAAAACCGAAATCAAACAAGCTATTGAAGCGATCTTTAGCGTTAAAGTAAGCAATGTTAATACTCTACGTGTTCCTGCGAAGCCTAAACGTTATGGACGTCATTCTGGATATACTTCAGAGTGGAAAAAAGCGTTCGTTACACTTTCGGCTGATAGTAAGCCACTTGAGTTCTTTGAATCGGTATAAGAAATTTTTGAAGTAAGGAGGGAAAACAAGTGCCAATCAAAAAGTACAAACCGACATCCCCAGCTAGACGTGCTATGTCCGTATCTACATTTGAAGAAATCACAACAAATGTACCGGAGAAATCTTTGCTTGCACCTCTTAGCAAAACTGCGGGACGTAATAACCAAGGTAAAATTACAGTTCGTCACCATGGCGGCGGACACAAACGTAAATACCGTATCATCGACTTCAAACGGACTAAAGATGGAATACCGGGCCGCGTTGCTACAATTGAGTATGACCCGAACCGTTCTTCCAACATTGCTTTGATCCATTATGCTGACGGTGAAAAACGTTATATTATTGCTCCAAAAGGATTGAAAGTTGGAGATGAAGTGGTATCTGGTGTAGGTTCTGACATCAAAATCGGTAACTCACTTCCTATGGAAAACATTCCAGTAGGTACAGTTATCCACAACATCGAATTGAAACCAGGCAAGGGTGGACAACTCGTACGTGCTGCGGGTACAGAAGCTCAATTGTTAGGTAAAGAAGAAAAATATGTTACTGTACGCTTGTCTTCAGGCGAAGTGCGTAAACTTCTTAAAGTTTGCCGTGCAACAATCGGATCTGTTGGTAACGGAGATCATGAACTTGTTAAAATCGGTAAAGCTGGCCGTAATCGTTGGAAAGGTCAACGTCCTGAAGTTCGTGGGGTTGTAATGAACCCGAACGATCACCCACACGGTGGTGGTGAAGGTCGTGCTCCAATCGGACGTAAATCTCCATTGTCACCATGGGGCAAACCAACCCTTGGTTACAAAACGCGTAAAAAAGGAAAAGCTTCAGATAAATATATCGTTCGTCGTCGCACGAAGTAATACGCCTAAGCGCATTACTTCTCCGGCTAACAAGTTACTGAATTATGAAGGTTTTATGAAGGGAGGATTCAAGCTATGGGTCGCAGTTTGAAAAAAGGGCCATTTATTGATGGCTACCTGCTTAAAAAAGTGGATGAGGTTACAGCTGGTAACAAAAAAGTCGTGATCAAAACATGGTCCCGTCGTTCCACGATTTTCCCGCAATTCATCGGACATACTTTCGGCGTTTATGATGGCCGCAAACACGTACCGGTATACGTTACTGAAGACATGGTAGGACACAAATTGGGTGAATTTGCACCAACTCGTACTTACAAAGGTCATACAGACGACGATAAGAAAACTAGACGTTAAGATTAGTTCTTCGTTTGAGAGGAGGTAAACAAACATGGAAGCAAAAGCACATGCTAGATCAATCCGTATTGCTGCACGTAAAGTTAAGCTAGTTGTTGACTTAATTCGTGGCAAGCAAGTCGGAGATGCGATCGCGATTCTTCGCCATACTCCTAAAGCCGCTTCACCAGTGGTGGAAAAGCTCTTGAACTCGGCGATTGCGAATGCTGAACATAACTATTCATTGGATGTAAATAAATTGGTTATTTCGGAAGTTTTCGTTAACCAAGGACCGACAATGAAACGTTTCCGCCCTCGTGCAATGGGACGTGCAAGTCGGATTAATAAACGCACCAGCCACATTACTTTGGTGGTATCCGAAAAATAAGGAGGGAAAACGTGTGGGCCAAAAGGTAAATCCCGTCGGATTACGAGTAGGTATTATCCGTGATTGGGAATCTAAATGGTATGCAGGCAAAGATTTTGGCGATCTTCTAATGGAAGATGTTAAAATTCGTGAGCATTTGAAAGGCAAGTTGAAAGAATCTGCAGTATCTCGTATTGAAATCGAGAGAGCAGCTAACCGTGTGAATGTTACTATCCACACTGCGAAACCAGGTATGGTTATCGGTAAAGGCGGTTCTGAAGTTGAGAACCTTCGTAACGATATCACTACAATCGCAGGCGGCAAAAAAGTTCACATCAATATTTCTGAAATTAAACACCCTGAGTTGGATGCTATTCTTGTTGCTGAAAGCATTGCACAACAATTGGAACGTCGCGTTTCTTTCCGTCGTGCTCTAAAACAAGCAATTCAAAGAACTATGCGTTCTGGTGCTAAAGGTATTAAAACAGCAGTAAGCGGTCGTCTTGGCGGCGCTGAAATCGCTCGTTCAGAAGGCTACAGTGAAGGAACTGTTCCACTTCATACTCTTCGTGCTGATATCGACTATGGTACAGCTGAAGCTCATACTACTTACGGACGTATCGGAGTAAAAGTATGGATTTATCGTGGAGAGGTACTTCCTACAGCTAAGAAACAAGCTAGTCAGGAAGGAGGCAACTAATCATGTTGGTACCAAAACGTGTAAAACACCGTAAACAACAACGCGGTAGTTTGAGAGGTCAAGCAAAAGGCGGCACTGAATTGAACTTCGGTGAATACGGTTTGCAAGCTCTTGAGCCATCATGGATCACTAACCGTCAGATCGAAGCAGCGCGTATCGCGATGACTCGTTATATCAAACGTGGTGGTAAAGTGTGGATCAAGATTTTCCCAGACAAGCCGATTACCCAAAAGCCTCTTGAAGTTCGGATGGGTAGTGGTAAAGGTAATGTTGAGAAATGGGTTGCTGTAGTTAAACCAGGTAAGATCATGTTTGAACTTGCTGGTGTATCTGAGGAGATTGCACGCGAAGCTATGCGTCTTGCCTCCCACAAACTGCCCGTTAAAACTAAGTTTGTGAAACGTGAAGAATTGGGTGGTGAAGCAAATGAAAGCTAATGAACTTCGCAACTTAACCACGGTTGAAATCGAACAAAAAATTACCGGATTTAAAGAAGAACTCTTTAATCTCCGTTTCCAATTGGCTACGGGTCAACTAGATAATCCGACTCGGATCCGTGATGTGCGTAAGGAAATAGCTCGTGCTAAAACCGTATTACATGAAAGACAACTTGGTATCACTAGCTAAGCAACACATGACGCAGCTTATAGCAGCGCCTGAATTCAGGAAGGAGGCTAACCATGAGCGAACGCAATGCCCGTAAAGTGCAAGTTGGCAAAGTTGTCAGCGACAAAATGGATAAAACTATTGTTGTAGCTGTTGAGACTTACAAAAAGCATGAGTTGTATCACAAACGCATCAAGCACACTAAGAAGTTCAAAGCGCATGATGAGAACAACACGGCTAAGATTGGCGATATCGTGAAAATCACGGAGACTCGTCCACTTTCCAAAGATAAACGCTGGAGACTTTCTGAAGTCGTAGAACAAGCGGTAATTATCTAATTGATCTCTTCAGCTCAGTTGAAAGGAGGAAATTCAAATGATTCAACCATTTACACGATTGCATGTAGCTGATAATTCTGGCGCTAAAGAATTGATGTGTATCCGCGTTTTGGGTGGTACGGGTCGCCGTACAGCACAAATCGGTGATTTGATCGTTTGTTCTGTAAAACAAGCAACACCAGGCGGCGTTGTCAAAAAGGGTGATGTTGTAAGAGCGGTTGTTGTTCGTACTAAACGTTCAGTTCGCCGTAAAGATGGTTCTTACATCGCTTTTGATGAAAATGCAGCAGTAGTTGTTAAAGACGACAAGAGCCCACGGGGTACACGTATCTTCGGACCAGTTGCTCGCGAACTTCGTGATAGAGATTTCATGAAAATCGTTTCCTTGGCTCCGGAAGTTATCTAAACACCGATCATTAAGCTGAATGAAACAGGAGGTGTAACAAATGCCTAGATTGAAAAAGATTCTTGAATCCCATAACAATAAGCTTCACGTCAAAAAAGACGATACGGTTATCGTGATTAGTGGTAAAGACAAAGGTAAAAAAGGCCGTGTCATCGCTGCTTATCCGCGTGAGAATCGTGTGCTTGTGGAAGGTGTTAACATGGTTAAGAAACATCAAAAACCTAACCAACTCAACCCACAAGGTGGAATTATTGAAAAGGAAGCTCCGGTTCATGCTTCGAACGTAATGCATATTGATCCTAAGAGCGGAAAAGTAACCCGTATCGGTTACAAAGTATTGGACAATGGCAAGAAAGTTCGTTTCGCTAAGAAATCCGGAGAAGTGATCGACTAACTCAGCATTGAAAGAAAGGAGGTCCATGATTCATGGCAGTAAGATTGAAAGAACGTTATTTGTCTGAAGTGTCCCCTGCTTTGGTTCAAAAGTTTAACTATACAACTGTAATGCAAGTGCCTAAAATCGAGAAAGTAGTTATCAACATGGGTGTTGGTGAAGCAGTAGCTAACTCGAAAGTACTTGATGCTGCAGTCAACGACTTGCAACTAATTTCTGGTCAAAAACCAGTCATTACTCGTGCGAAGAAATCCATCGCTGGATTTAAACTTCGTGAGAACATGCCTATCGGTGCGAAAGTAACATTGCGTGGAGAACGCATGTACTACTTCCTAGATAAATTGTTCAACGTAACACTTCCACGTGTTCGTGACTTCCAAGGTGTATCAAACAAAGCGTTTGATGGCCGCGGTAACTATACACTCGGGCTCAAGGAACAATTGATCTTCCCTGAAATCGAGTATGACAAAGTAGATAAAGCTCGTGGTATGGACATCGTTATCGTAACTACGGCAAAAACCGACGAAGAGTCACGCGAATTGCTAACTCAACTTGGTATGCCTTTTGTAAAGTAATACAAATCCGATTCCAGGAATCGATTCGGGAGGTGTCAGGCTAAGTGGCAAAAACTTCAATGAAAGTTAAACAACAACGTACTCCTAAGTTTAAAGTGCGTGCATATACACGCTGTGAGCGTTGTGGTCGTCCACATTCGGTGCTGCAAAAATTTAAAATCTGCAGAATTTGTTTCCGTGAATTAGCTTATAAAGGCCAGATCCCTGGCGTGAAAAAAGCAAGCTGGTAAACAATCAACAACGGGAAGGAGGTTTACACGAATGACTATGTCAGATCCAATTGCTGATATGCTTACACGTATTCGTAACGCCAATGTAGTGCGTCACGAAACTGTGGAAATGCCTGCATCTACGATTAAGAAACAAATCGCTGATATCTTGAAGCGTGAAGGTTTCATCCGTGATGCTGAATATATTGATGATAACAAACAAGGGATTATCCGTATCTTCTTGAAATACGGTTCAAACAATGAACGCGTTATTTCCGGATTGAAGAGAATCAGTAAGCCTGGTCTTCGCGTCTACACGAAGAGTAATGAAGTTCCTCGTGTTCTAGGCGGTCTAGGTATCGCGATTATCTCTACTTCCAAGGGAGTTATGACCGATAAAGAAGCGCGTCAATCCAAAGCTGGCGGAGAAGTTGTCTGCTACGTTTGGTAATATAAGCCACAAAACAAGGAGGTGCAGCAAATGTCTCGTATTGGTCGCAAACCAATAAACGTACCAAGTGGCGTTGATATCACTATTGATAACACCGTAATCACAGTAAAAGGCCCTAAAGGAACTTTGACTCGTGAACTCCACAAGGATATTAAAGTAAGTGTTGAGGACAACGTGATTAGCGTTGAACGTCCTTCTGACAATAAACTTCACCGTTCCCTTCATGGAACTACGCGTAGCGTAGTAAGTAACATGGTTAGCGGTGTAACTGACGGTTTCTCCAAAAACCTTGAACTAGTTGGGGTTGGATACCGTGCAAGCAAATCTGGGGATAAGATCGTTCTTAACGTGGGTTATTCACACCCAGTTGAAATCGCTCCTGAACCAGGCATCGAGTTCGATGTGCCCGCAAATACAAAGATCACCGTTAGAGGAATTGATAAAGAGCGTGTCGGTGCATACGCTGCTAAAATTCGTTCTGTACGTGAACCTGAACCGTATAAAGGTAAAGGGATCAAGTATGAAGGCGAACGTATCATTCGTAAAGAAGGTAAAGCTGGTAAGAAGAAGTAAGCTTCTTCCTCAGCTTCACCCGATTGCGGCTTAAGATGAATTGGCTTGTAGGGTAAACCGAAAGGAGTGAAACGAAACTCATGATTACAAAATCGGATAAAAACAAAGCACGTCTGAAAAGACATTTGCGTGTACGTAAAAAAATCCAGGGAACAGCTGAACGTCCAAGATTGAACGTTTATCGTTCTGCTAAACATATCTATGCTCAATTGATTGATGATGTAGCAGGTGTAACTCTTGCTTCTGCTTCTACAGTAGATAAAGAGCTTACTGAAAACATCAAAAACGGTGGTAGCGTTGAATCAGCTCGTCAAGTAGGAGAGTTGATTGCAAAACGTGCTCAAGCTAAAGATGTGAAGAATGTCGTATTCGATCGCGGTGGTTATTTGTACCACGGACGAATTCAAGCGCTTGCTGATGCAGCACGTGAAGCTGGACTTGAATTCTAAGATATTTCTAATAAGGAGGTTAACGACTTGCGTGTAGATCCTAACGCTTTAGAACTGACTGAAAGAGTTGTAAATATTAATCGTGTAGCTAAAGTTGTAAAGGGCGGACGTCGTTTTAGTTTCAGTGCTTTGGTTGTTGTCGGTGATGGCAATGGCTGGGTAGGCGCTGGAATTGGTAAAGCGGGCGAAGTTCCAGATGCAATTCGCAAAGGAATTGAAGATGCGAAAAAGAATCTGGTTCACGTACCGTTGGTTGGAACGACAATTCCTCACCTAGTGACCGGACACTTCGGTGCCGGACGCGTTCTCTTGAAACCGGCATCGGAAGGTACCGGAGTTATCGCAGGCGGTCCAGTTCGTGCAGTACTTGAACTTGCTGGCGTTGGCGACATTTTGACAAAATCCTTAGGTTCTTCGAATTCCATGAACATGGTCAATGCGACTTTAGAGGGCTTGTCCCGTCTGAAACGTGCTGAAGATGTTGCGAAATTGCGCGGCAAAACCGTCGAAGAACTTCTCGGTTAAGGAGGAAATCTCATGGCAAAACTTCAAATTACGCTCGTACGGAGTTTGATTGGCCGTCCGGAGAACCAACGTACTACCGTGAATACTTTAGGACTTCGTAAAATCAACCAACAAGTTGTTCACAATGATAATGCTGCGATTCGTGGTATGATCAATCAAGTGAAACACTTGGTATCTGTACAAGAAACTCAAGAGTAGTAAAAGATAGATTTATCCACAATTATGAAGGAGGTGCAACGAACGATGAAGTTACATGAGCTCTCTCCAGCTCCTGGATCCCGTAAAGAACGCAAACGCGTTGGACGCGGTACTAGTAGTGGAATGGGTAAAACATCAGGTCGTGGTCACAAAGGTCAAAACGCCCGTTCCGGCGGTGGCGTTCGTCCTGGATTTGAAGGCGGACAAAACCCATTGTATCGTCGCTTGCCAAAACGTGGTTTCGTAAACCCAACCCGTAAAGAGTATGCGATCGTGAACATCGAGGAACTGAACAAATTTGCGGCGGATACCGAAGTTACTCCTGAACTGTTGTTTGAACAAGGTATCGTTAAGAACGCGAAAAGCGGAATTAAGATTCTTGGCAACGGTGATGTTACTGTAAAAGTTTCTGTAAAAGCAAACAAGTTCTCTCAATCTGCGGTAGAGAAGATCGAGGCTGCCGGCGGTAAAACCGAGGTGATCTAATGTTTAAAACCCTCAAGAATATATGGAATGTTAAGGATTTACGCAACCGGATTTTGTTTACCCTGTTTGTTTTCTTCATCTACCGGATCGGTACATTTGTACCCGTTCCGGGAGTTAACACAGCTGTGTTTGAAGCTACAAATAACACAGGCAATGCATTGTTCGGCCTCCTGAACACTTTCTCGGGCGGCGCTCTCAAACAGTTTTCGATACTGGCGCTCGGGATCTACCCATATATCACGGCTTCCATCATCGTACAGCTCCTGTCTATGGATGTCGTTCCCAAACTTGCGGAATGGGCCAAACAGGGTGAGATGGGGAAAAAGAAATCAGCACAACTCACTCGGTATTTAACGATTGTGCTTGGTCTGATTCAAGCCTTTGCCATGTCTATCGGATTTAACCGGATATATGGCACACAAATGATTCCTAATGCTACATTTGCAGATTATGCTTTAATCGCTATCGTCTTGACAGCGGGTACTGCTTTTCTTATGTGGCTAGGTGAACAAATCACAGAAAAAGGTATAGGTAATGGTATCTCGTTAATTATCTTTGCGAGTATTGTTGCAGGTATCCCGAACCATATTCAAAGCTTGGTGAAATCAGATTTCATCGTTGAAGGCCAGACGTTCTTAAATATCACAAAATTCTTGATGATCGCTATCGTGGTGGCATTAATCATTGTTGGTGTTATTTATATTCAGCAAGCTATCCGGAAAATTCCGGTTCAGTATGCTAAGCGTGTGGTGGGCAACAAGATGTACGGTGGGCAAAATACACATATTCCGCTTAAGATCAATGCGGCTGGTGTAATCCCTGTAATCTTTGCTGTTTCCCTTTTGCAATTCCCAGGGATTGTCGCTAGCTTTTGGTCCACACATAAATGGGCACAATGGATAATCGATAATTTCTCAATTAATAAAGGTGCTCCTTTGGCTATGGTACTCTACGTGATTATGATCATCGGATTTACGTTCTTCTACACCTTTGTTCAAATGAATCCGACTCAAATGGCGGATCAAATGAAGAAGAACGGAGGCTATATTCCGGGAGTACGTCCAGGGAAGACAACGGCTACCTATCTCACACGTGTAATGTCACGTCTGACGATGACCGGTGCAATCTTCTTGGCTGCAATTTCACTTCTTCCGATTGCCTTAGGCTCCTGGGCTGGATTACCTAGCTCAGTACAAATTGGTGGTACTTCGCTTCTCATCGTAGTTGGTGTTGCGCTGGATACGATGAAGACGATTGAAAGCCAATTGATGAAACGCCATTACAAAGGGTTTATCAATAAGTAGTCGATAGGTTCCGGACGGGTCTCATTACATGAACTCGCACCGGCACCTATTGTTATGTTCTTGCACTCAAGCTAGTCTTGAAGGGAGTGACTAACGTGAATATCTTAATCATGGGGCCTCCTGGAGCAGGAAAAGGAACACAAGCAGAAGTCATTATTGGTGAGTTCGGGATTCCTCACATATCAACAGGTGATGCATTTCGCCTAGCGATCAAACAAGGAACTCCAGTTGGTGTTAAAGCCAAAGAATTCATCGATCAAGGTCTGCTGGTACCTGATGATGTTACCGTGGGAATTGTTCGTGAAAGGCTACAACAGCCTGATTGCGAAAAAGGATTCTTATTGGATGGTTTTCCAAGAACCTTATCTCAAGCTGAGGCGCTGGAACAGTTGCTGAATGAGTTGGGAACAAATCTTACGCATGTCATCAACCTGAAGGTTGATCGTGATAAACTACTCGCTCGTCTTACAGGACGCCGGATATGTAAATCATGTGGATCAACCTATCATGTGCTCTTTAACCCTCCTAAACAGGAAGGTGTATGTGATAAATGCGGCGGCGAGTTATACCAACGTTCCGATGATAATGAGGAAAGTGTAGGTATAAGACTCGACGAGTATATTAACAAAACAGCACCACTTCTTACGTTCTATGAAGAAAAAGGTTTGCTTCGTCAAATCGATGGTGAACTGGAAATTGATACGGTCTCCAAAGAAATCGTATCCTTACTGCGAGGTTAGCGACAATGATCATTTGTAAATCCGAAACGGAACTAGGCTATATGAGAGAAGCGGGGCGGATTGTTGCGGAAACGCATAGAATTCTGGCACAAGCAATCGAGCCCGGTATTACGACGGGAGAGCTTGATCAAATCGCCGACAAGTATATTCGCAGTCAGAATGCAGTTCCATCTTTTAAAGACTACAACGGTTTCCCTTATAACATCTGCGCTTCGGTAAACGAAGAGTTAGTACATGGATTTCCAGGCAAACGTAAATTAAACGAAGGTGACATCATTAGCCTTGATATCGGAGCAGAGTTCAATGGTTACCATGGTGACTCAGCATGGACTTATGGCGTAGGAACGATTTCAGAAGAGAATCAAAGACTTTTGGACGTGACGGAAGCCTCACTTTATGCAGGACTCAATCTTATCAAAGCAGATGTTCGCTTATTTACAATATCGCATGCAATTCAGCAGGTAATCGAAGATGCAGGTTACTCGGTAGTTAGAGAATACGTAGGTCACGGTATTGGTGCTAAGCTCCATGAAGAACCACAGATCCCTAACTATGGTGTAGCAGATCGCGGTCCTCGTTTGAAACCAGGTATGGTCCTAGCGATCGAACCTATGGTCAACATAGGCAAACGATATGTTAAGACGCTTTCGGATGACTGGACGGTAGTAACGGTAGATGGTTCATGGTGTGCTCACTTTGAGCATACGGTAGCAGTTACACCTGATGGTTTTGAAATTCTAACAAAGTTGGGCGATTAAGTTATGTCTGGATATCGTCCCTTTGCAGAGTTGGGTCAAATCGTTAAAATTCTTAAAGGCAGAGATGCTGGCGGAATTGCAGTTGTTGTTGAGATTGTAGATGAGAAATTTGTCTGCATTGCAGATGGCGACAAACGTAAATTTGATCAGGCCAAGCGAAAAAACATTCAGCATCTGGAATTCATGCAGCATATAAGCAGCGAGGTTGTTCAGAGTTTAAATGAAATGGGTCGGGTAACGAATGGAAAACTGCGTTATGCAGTGAGATCATTTATCCAGTCTAACGATATTAAGCAGACCAGAAAGGAGACTAACTGTGGCTAAAGAAGATGTCATTGAGGTTGAAGGAACGGTACTTGAGCCGCTTCCGAATGCAACTTTTAAAGTAGAGCTTGAGAATGGTCATCAGATTCTTGCTCATGTTTCAGGGAAATTACGGATGCATTTTATTCGTATTTTGACTGGAGATAAAGTAGTTGTTCAGTTATCGCCTTACGATTTGACGAAAGGCCGTATAACTTACCGTAAATAGATTCCATACCGCAAGTAAACACTTTCGTGGTATGATAGCAAAGTTGGAGTTTTTACTTCGTAGAAACTTTTTACTTTGGAGGTGGACTGATTCTGGTCAACCGTATGCTTTCGAATTATGTTTTACTCTGGTAAAACGTTTAGGAGGTAATTGATATGAAGGTAAGACCTTCTGTAAAACCCATTTGCGAAAAATGCAAAGTTATACGCCGTAGAGGCACAGTAATGGTTATTTGCGAAAATCCGAAACACAAACAAAAACAAGGTTAAAGAAGGGGGTGTAGCGTAATGGCTCGTATAGCTGGTGTGGATTTGCCACGTGATAAGCGCGTTGAGATCGCCTTGACTTACATTTTCGGAATCGGTAAAACGACTTCACAGAAAATCTTGAGCACAACAGGCATCAGCCCGAACACTCGAGTTCGGGATTTGACTGAAGATGAAGTAAGCAAACTACGCGAATCGATCGACAAGGAAGTCAAAGTAGAAGGTGACCTTCGTCGTGAAATTTCTTTAAATATTAAACGTCTCATTGATATCGGTTGCTACCGTGGTGTTCGTCACCGTCGTGGATTGCCGGTTCGTGGACAACGTACGAAGACTAATGCCCGTACTCGTAAGGGACCTCGTCGTACTGTAGCTAACAAGAAGAAATAAGAAGGAGGGATAACAGACAATGGCTAAACCAAAAAAAGTCGTACGTACAAAACGTCGTGACCGTAAAAATATTGAATCTGGAGTGGCACACATTCGTTCCACTTTCAACAATACAATCGTTACGATTACGGATCCACACGGAAACGCGATCTCCTGGGCAAGTTCAGGTGGTCAAGGTTTCAAAGGCTCCCGTAAATCGACTCCTTTTGCTGCTCAAATGGCTGCGGAATCCGCTGCTAAAGCTGCAATGGAGCATGGCATGAAATCCGTCGAAGTTATGGTTAAAGGTCCTGGCGCTGGCCGCGAAGCTGCAATCCGCTCGCTTCAAGCTGCAGGACTCGAAGTTAACATGATTAAAGACGTAACTCCAGTGCCACATAACGGATGTCGTCCTCCAAAACGTCGTCGTGTCTAATGAAGTCAACCTCTAATGTGGTATAACCGCATCACAACTTGGTAAGAATGGTTGTTTAGGCATACTACATGATAGACTCACAAAAAGGTGACCGTATCAGAAGAAGCGACGTTTCGAAGGAGGGTATTGCAGTGATAGAAATCGAAAAGCCAAAAATTGAGACCGTAGACGTTAACAGTGAAGGCACCTATGGGAAATTTATAGTGGAACCTCTTGAGCGTGGCTATGGCACAACTCTGGGGAATTCACTTCGCCGGATTTTGCTTAGCTCACTTCCGGGTGCAGCAGTAACCTCGGTTCAAATCGACGGTGTTCTGCATGAGTTCGCTACGATTCCTGGTGTGATGGAAGACGTTACGGAAATCATTCTGAACTTGAAGGCTCTTTCGCTTAAAATTCATTCTGACGAGGAAAAAGTTCTCGAGATTGATGCTGATGGCGATGGAGCAATCACTGCAGGTGATATTCGTGCGGATAGTGACGTGGAGATTCTGAATCCAGAACTTCATATTGCTACTTTGGCACCTGGATCAAGACTCCACATGCGTATCTTTGCCAATCGTGGACGCGGTTATGTTCAAGCAGATAAGAACAAACGTGATGATCAACCGATTGGTGTAATTCCTGTTGATTCTATCTATACTCCAATCTCCCGGGTTAACTATGCTATTGAAAATACACGTGTTGGTCAAGTGACTAACTATGACAAGCTTACGCTTGAAGTATGGACAGATGGTAGTATTAGACCGGAAGAAGCCGTTAGTCTCGGGGCCAAGATTTTGACCGAGCATCTCTATTTGTTCGTGGGTCTCACGGATGAAGCTAAAGATGCTGAGATTATGGTGGAAAAAGAAGAAGACAAAAAAGAAAAAGTACTTGAAATGACGATTGAAGAGCTTGATCTCTCGGTTCGTTCTTATAACTGCCTCAAGCGTGCTGGTATTAATACCGTACAAGAACTCACGACCAAGACTGAAGAAGATATGATGAAGGTTCGTAACTTGGGCCGCAAATCTTTGGAAGAGGTACAAGAGAAACTTGAGGAACTTGGTTTGGGACTACGTACAGAAGAATAGCAGCAATTGTTTAGCAAAGGAGGGTGAAATAAATGGCATATCAAAAATTGGGTCGTGATTCAAGTGCCCGTAAAGCATTGTTCCGCGACTTGGTAACAGATTTGTTCTTGTATGAGCGTATCCAAACTACTGAAGCCAAAGCAAAAGAGGTTCGCTCTATTGCTGAAAGGCTGATCACTAAAGCAAAACGTGGTGACTTGCACGCTCGTCGTCAAGTAGCTGCATTTGTACGCCGTGAATCCGTAGATGGTGAAACCGATGCAATTCAAAAATTGTTTTCGGACATCGCAGTTCGTTACGCTGAGCGTCCAGGCGGATACACTCGTATCCTCAAACTAGGACCTCGTCGTGGTGACGCAGCTCCTATGGTGTATTTGGAGCTTGTAGAGCGCGCTTAGTATTGTTAAGTTATCCGCATGGATAATGAGGAATACTTGCCTTTGATTCGGCTGCAATATATTGCAGCATGAACAAGGGACATGCATAGAGAACTGTGTCTTATACTTAGGTAACAGACACTTCTTAACCCCGTGAGACCTTTGGGTCTACACGGGGTTTGCTCTTCTTGCCTGATGGAGTACACATTGAATTTTACTTGATATTATTTATGTTTCTGCCTATGACTAGGAAAGAGCTTTTATAATATTTCTAATGTCTCTAAATGATGGACTATTTAAGGAGTTAACATGCGAAATGTATGTATGATCGTAAGTTTTGATGGGACCGCTTATTATGGTTTTCAGACGCAGCCTGGGGGCAATACGATTCAAGACCATATAGAAGAGGGGCTCCATGATCTAACCGGAGAAAAACTTAAAGTTTTAGGATCGGGTCGTACGGATGCAGGAGTGCATGCAAGAAGACAGATCTTTAACTTTCATACAGAATCCTTAATTCCTATCGAACGTTGGTGTATGGCTCTCAATGGAAGACTACCCGATGATATAGTAGTTACCCATGCTTTTGAGGTACCTTTGGGTTTTCATGCCAGGCATTCAGCGAAGCAAAAAACGTATAGATATTGTATTAATGCCAATCAGTTCCCTGATCTATTTCAACGTCATACCCAGTTGCATCACCCGGGCAAACTTCATGTTTTAAGCATGCGTGAAGCCCTTACCTCTTTAGTAGGAACACATGATTTCACCTCATTTGCCTCACGGCACTCCACGAAAGTTAATCACGTAAGAACGATCTATCATGCGGAAATTCAATTAGATACCTCCATGTGTAGGCCTGGGGAGCCTCGTGATCAAGGTCTCATCACCTTATATATAACGGGAAATGGATTTCTTCAACATATGGTTCGGATCATTGTAGGTACGCTCTTACAAGTGGGTGAAGGTAAAAAGAAACCTTCTGAACTTCAAACTATTCTCGAGGCTAAAGATCGAGCCAAGGCTGGACCCACTGCTGAGAGTAAGGGGCTTATGCTGTGGGATGTTCTTTATGACTTTACAGAGGAATTCCCCTCTCCTAAGGAACATTCATTATAAACTCATGATCAGGATTGAAACTTCAAAGCTTGGGACACGTAGTAAGTGGCTACAACATCCTAAGGAGGAATTTGTGATGAATTGTCCTGTATGTGATAAGGTCCAGCTAAGAGAAATAGAGAAGAATGGCGTACTGATTGACGTTTGCCCTAGTTGTAAAGGAGTATGGCTTGACCGAGGGGAGCTAGATAAGCTTATGACTCAGGTTAACGAAGCACGCCCTAGTTATAATGCTTGGTATAATGAACAGCAGGATCACTCTAATCAAGACTATTCGAGGAATGTAGAAGATAATTCAAGGAATAGCAATTCCTATTCTTCTGGTTCTAACTATGCAAGACCTAAAAAAAAGAAATCAATGATGGATGTTTTTGGGGATCTTTTCGACTGACCCAATTAATCAACCTGTCTGTCATATGAGATTCAAAATTTCTTTTTGAAAATGGCTTGCATATTGGATGTGTATCCTGTAAAATAAAAGTTGTGTTTTCTTGAAGGCTATCCCACAGCCCCCAATCATGAAAACCATACAAAATGTTTTATTAAGCTTCACTAACTAACGACAAATGAACTCGAACAAGATATATATGATTTACTTCTTGAAGTTTAATCATAGTAACTTAGATTTCGGATAAGAATGAAGGAGGATCTTTTCATGCGTACCACTTATATGGCTAAGCCAAACGAAGTAGAGCGTACTTGGCACATCATCGATGCTGAAGGTAAAACTTTGGGTCGTCTGGCAAGTGAGGCTGCTGCTTTGATCCGCGGCAAACATAAGCCACAATTTACTCCTCACGTTGATACTGGTGATTTCGTTATCGTTATCAATGCTGAGAAAATTCATCTTACAGGTAAGAAAATGCAAAACAAGAAATACTACCGTCACTCCATGTACCAAGGTGGTTTGAAAGTGACCGTTGCTCAAGATTTGCTGAAAACTAAACCTGAGCGCGTTCTGGAATTCGCTATTCATGGCATGCTTCCAAAAACTCGTCAAGGTGACAAAATGAAGCTTAGACTTAAAGCATATGCAGGCACTGAGCATCCACATGCAGCACAAAATCCTGAAGTTTATGAACTTCGCGGATAATTAAAAGGAGGACAGTTTCATGGCACAAGTACAATACTATGGGACAGGTCGTCGTAAACATTCGGTAGCTCGTGTTCGCCTTGTACCGGGTGAAGGACGCATTGTCATCAATAAACGTGATATTAATGAATATTTCGGTTTGGAAACTCTTAAACTGATCGTAAAACAACCTCTTAACCTTACTGAAACTGTAAACAGCTACGATATTATCGTACTTGCTCATGGTGGCGGTAGCTCAGGTCAAGCAGGCGCAATTCGTCACGGTATTTCCCGTGCTCTGCTTAAAGCAGATCCGGATTTCCGTCCAGCTTTGAAAAAAGCAGGATTCTTGACTCGTGACCCACGTATGAAAGAGCGTAAGAAATACGGTCTTAAAGCCGCTCGTCGTGCTCCACAGTTCTCGAAACGTTAAGATTTTCTTATCATCATGCAGTTCAAACCCTTGGCCATATTGGTCAAGGGTTTTTTATGTACATATTAAATTTAAAGTTTTAATTGATAACTTTTTAATCAACTCTAAGCTTTTACAGCAGAAATAATGAAGAACATAGGTCTTCTATTGTCATCTTTCATTAAAGGGTCCTGTTGTAAAATATCTTCCGTTGGCATGGGTTCTTTGACTGCTTTGATCGAGAAGCCAGCTTCAATGACTTGATTTATATAACTAGAGAGGGTCCTGTGATATTTTAATAACACCCTTTGCAAGAAAATGGGTCTCTCGTATCCCCTCTGCCTGATAATGATCTACTGGCCAGTGTAGGCGCTCTCCATGTTCATCGACATACCAATCTTGTTCACTTCGTGCAGTGAACATAGGGTGCTCTACTGAGAAGATAAAATTTCTTCCACGCTTCGTGTACTGATATATTTTGTTGCAGAATGCTTGGAACGAATCAATGTAATGGAAAGCTAGTGAACTAAAAATTAGATCAAACTGGGAATCGGTGAAGTTGATATCTTCAATAGCACTATGAATATACATAATTTTAGGATCAGAAGTCTGCATTTGGGCCTGATGCAACATTTTTTGTGAAATGTCCACACCAATGACTGAGCTCGCATGGTGTTCACTAGCATACCTGCAGTGCCATCCAAACCCACAACCTAAGTCAAGAACACTTTTATTACGTAGGTCTGGAATTAAGGATTTTAGTACAGGCCACTCACCCGCAGCTTCAAGACCATGAATAGATCTAGCCATCTGCTTGTAAGCAGAAAAGAATTCGTCAGTATCATATTTGTTCTGTTTCATAATTATCTTCTTAAAAATGTAATGGAATGATGAGAAATGGAGAACAAGTTGAAGTTATTATAACGAATCGCATAGGCGCCATCAAATTAAAGATTTCAGGTAACTCGGAACTCATAAGTTGTTCGTTGTTCGTTGTTTCGTTATTCGTTTTTTTTGTGCTTTTTTCTTTTGTTCTTTGTTAAATGTTCGTTATTCTTTGCCTTTTTTGTTCGTTATTCTTTGCCTTTTTTGTTCCTTGTTTTTTGTTTCTTGTTTCTTGTTCCCTACTCTTTGATCAGAGACTCTGTCTTGCCCAAAAGCTCGTTAAAGGGTGAAACGCCCTTACTAAACTTAAAACGAACGCATACGTTATGGTATCCCTTAAAAGTAAAGGAGGAGACATTAATGAGTGGTGTTGGTGGTTGTGGTGGCGGTGTTGTAGGAGGATACGGCGGAGGCTGGACTTCGACTGGAGCGATTCTGGTTCTGTTCATCTTGCTTGTTATTATTTCTAGAGCGTTCATTCTTTAGTCCAATAGTATAATGGCACCACCACTCTCGCTTAGGCGAGGGTTACATAAATTTAAGATAGTTCAATTTATTATTTATCTAGACAATCTGCTCGGAACTTTACTAGGCATAGATTACTCGATTAGTACATTGGAGGGATGTATACTGTTATACAATCCACCGAGCTTCACGAAATCATTTAGCATGTCATGGAACTTTAGAATTGCACGAGTTAGTTGCGTCAAAAGCCAATCAATTAACTGGACTCAAGATGAGTATTAACCATGTTACAGATCCTAATCTTCGCAACTTATATCAAGAAGCGATTACCGCTTTAACGCAGAATATTCAGGAGCTACTGCAATATTATCCGCATGCCCCAACTATGAACTGATGCAAGAACGAAGAGGATCATACCGGTTAATATACTGAACAATTAGAATAATGCTATTCAATTACAATACAAAGTGTTTTTAATTTTGTATGAGCGTAACTTATACCCTGCTTATGATTTAGATCAGCTACTTGCAAATGATGTGAGTACTGCACAAAAAGCGTTAAGTCTGAACTAACATTTATAAGCTTAAGCTGATTTGGTTTCTCTAATTAATCTGGAGAAGCCTTTTTTTGGTAAACGGCATTGACATCAACTTGAGAAGATTTATACTATTAACAGTAATTCATATTAGGATAGTTGGACTTTTACACGGTATATCGTTAATTTAATGAAATGGGGGATATTCATGAATTTAATGGAAAAAGAGGAATTGGTTCGTGTAAAGGCAGAAGAGCTGGAGACAGCCTCGCCGCAAGAGATTATTTCTTGGGCTGTGCAGACCTTTCCTAATATTACTTTTGCATGCAGTTTTGGTGCGGAAGATGTCGTTCTCGTGGATATGCTACGCAAAATAAGTACAACTGCGGATGTATTTTACCTCGATACAGATTTTCACTTCAAAGAAACGTATGAGACACGCGATCAGATGGCGGCCCATTACGATCTAGATTTTGTGCGTGTATCCCCTCTCCTCACCCCAGAAGAACAAGCGCAGAATCATGGTCATGAACTATGGCTAAGTGATCCCAATGCATGCTGTAACATTCGTAAAGTTGAACCGCTTACTCGTATTTTATCTCAGTATGATGCATGGATTACAGGGATTCGCCGAGATCAAGCACCTACACGTGCGAACGCTAGAAAGATTGAATATGATTATAAATTCGGACTTATCAAATTTAATCCGATTGCAGACTGGACGAATGATGATGTATGGAATTATATTCGCGATAATCACATTATTTATAACCCACTTCATGATCAAAATTATCCGAGTATTGGCTGTGAATACTGCACACGTCAAGTAATGCCTGGAGAGGATCCACGCGCGGGGCGTTGGGCTGGTAATGATAAGACAGAATGTGGACTTCATAAATAATCTAATATAGGAGACATGGATATGACCGCAATCTTGCCTCATGGAGGCTCTCTCGTTCATCGTGTAATTGAAGGAGCTGAACGTGATACGCTTCTGATAACAGCTCATTCTTTGCCATCACTTACAATTAATAATTGGACGATTTCGGATTTAGACCTAATTGGTGTTGGAGCTTTTTCTCCGCTTATTGGATTCATGAACGAACAAGATTACCACGCTGTAGTTAACCAGATGCGTCTTTCGGATGGTACAGTATGGAGTATCCCTATTACTCTAGCGGTAGAGAAGTCTGAAGCAGATCATCTTTCTATGGGACAGCAAGTGGCACTAAAAGGGGAAGATGACGTAATTTATGGCCTGCTGACCGTGGAGAGTATTTATCATGTAGATCAACATCATGAAGCGTTACAAGTTTTTAAGACCGCTGATCCTAATCATCCTGGTGTTCAAAAGCTCAATGAACGTTCTTCTACTTATGTCGGTGGGCCTATACAAGTACTGAATCGTCCACAACCTGAACGCTTTGGTGAATTTTATTTTGATCCCGCTCATACACGCGAAATGTTTGCGGAGAACGGTTGGAGAACGGTAGTAGGATTTCAGACCCGTAATCCTGTGCATAGGGCTCATGAATATATTCAAAAAACAGCGATGGAGATCGTAGATGCTCTTTTCTTGAATCCGCTAGTTGGTGAGACGAAGTCGGATGACGTTCCAGCAAATGTCCGCATGAAAAGTTATGTAACTTTATTAGAGCATTATTATCCCAAAGATCGTACGTTTTTAGGAGTATTCCCTGCCGCTATGCGGTATGCAGGTCCAAGAGAAGCTATTTTCCATGCGATCGTACGTAAAAATTATGGATGTACCCACTTTATTGTTGGACGAGACCATGCGGGTGTTGGGGATTATTATGGTACATATGAAGCACAAGATATATTCTCCAATTTCACTTCTGATGAGCTCGGAATTGAGCCACTGTTTTTTGAACACAGCTTCTTCTGTAAAACATGCGGTAATATGGCTTCTAGCAAAACCTGCCCGCATCCGAAAGAAGATCATATGACCCTTTCCGGTACAAAAGTTCGGGCCCTACTTAGAGAAGGGATATGTCCACCTCCTGAATTTACACGCCCAGAAGTCGCTCAAATCCTTATCGAAGGTCTGAACGAGCAAGTTACGATATAACGGTATATTTGTCCACCTCGTCCCATATAGATGATTAAGAATCATTTAAGGGGCGGAGGTGCTTTTTTTGTCCAATTCTTCGGATAAAGTTACCGTTTGGATTCATATGAGCCAGATTAAAAAGGCTTTTATAGGACTAGCTTTATTAGCTGTAATTATTGGTGTAGCTCTCTATGAAGTGCCCACTGAGAAAGCTTGGAACTACTGGGCACTTCCATTGGCCGGTCAGGTTATTGCTTTAGACGCTGGACATGGGGGAGTGGACGGAGGTGCGGTGAGCCCACAAGGTCTGATCGAGAAAGATATTAATTTATCTGTGACTCTATATTTAAGGGATTATCTGCAACAAGCCGGGGCAGTTGTCGTGATCACTCGTGAAGACGATCGAGACTTAGCAAGCCCAGACACGAAGAGTTACAAAGAGCGGAAGACAGAAGATCTAAAAAGTAGACTTCGTTTTGTAGAGGAGAAGTCTGCGAAGATGTTTGTAAGTATTCATATGAACAGTTTCCCTTCTGATCGTTGGAGTGGAGCTCAGACCTTCTATCCAGGGCATCAACCGGAAAGTGCACATCTCGCCGACCTAGTACAGCAAGAATTGAAGCGTAATTTAGAGAATACAGATCGTGTAGCTAAAAAAGCGGAGAATGTTTTTTTAATGGATTCGATTAAGATTCCTTCAGTACTGGTGGAAGTGGGGTTTTTATCTCATCCAGAGGAATCAAAATTATTAGGCGATCAGGAGTACCAACGAAAAGTAGCAGCCTCTATCTATAATGGTATTTTACGTTATAGTTCCGGGGAGAGAACAAGCCCATCTGCAGGGAGCATCAGGTAGTGTTATAATAGGGAAGAAAACCCTTTCACACACTATCCCAGAGTTAAAGTCGAGGTGCTACTATTGTTATCTAGAGAACAAGTACAAGCGGCCTTGCGGCCTGTGGCCGAGCCAATAACGAAACAAAGTCTAGTTGAACTCGGGTGGATTCGTGACATTATGGTCAAAGAAGAGCGCATCTCCTTAACCGTTGTTAGTGCGAATCAAGATGAGTCAAGCAAAGCAGAAATTGAAGTTAATGTGCGAAACCTTCTTACAGCAGCAGGCGCTAATAATATTCATATTCGATTTAGAGAAGCTTCGGATCATGAAAAAAACGAATTAGGTCTTACTTCTCCACAGCCTGAACAAGAGCAACCTTTCCGTGGCCGCGGTGAAGGACTGGAGTCGGTAGCTCTTTTAGATCCAGCTTCCCAAGTTAGCTTCATTGCAGTGGCCAGTGGGAAAGGCGGAGTAGGTAAATCTACGGTTACTGTAAATCTAGCTGCTGCGCTTGCTCGTGCGGGTAAGCGAGTAGGTCTAATTGATGCGGATATTTATGGTTTTAGTGTACCGGACATGATGGGAATAGAAGAAATTCCTGTTGTCATTGATGGGTTGATTAAGCCTGTTGAACGTTTTGGTGTAAAAGTAATGTCCATGGGTTTCTTTATTCAAGAGAATAGTCCTGTAATTTGGCGGGGGCCCATGCTCGGTAAGATGTTGCGTCAGTTTTTAGGGGATGTGAATTGGGGAGATTTAGATTATCTTTTACTGGATTTGCCCCCCGGCACAGGAGATATCGCCTTAGATATTCATCAAATGTTGCCGCAAAGTAAAGAGATTATAGTGACCACACCTCATGCTACGGCAGCCTTTGTAGCCGCAAGAGCGGGAGCCATGGCTGTACAGACTAACCATGAAATTTTGGGAGTCGTAGAGAATATGGCGTATTATGAGAGCGCTGGAGGCGAGCGCGATTATGTATTCGGAAGAGGAGGGGGTCCACGGTTGGCGGAGACTCTTCATACAGAACTATTAGCTCAGATTCCACTTGGAGCACCAGACAATCATTTGTCCGAAGCGGATTATTCCCCATCAATTTATAAGGACAACAGCAATGCTGGTCAGATGTATAACGCAATGGCTCAGCAGATCATTGATAAGTGTGAACAAAAAGGCTGACCCTGAGGGTCCAGCCTTTTGTTTTGTAATCATCTTTTTGATTAAAAAGAATTAAGAACCTCCTTGACTACCACCTTCTTTAGATTGACTGTCACCCCCACTACTATCTCCGCTTCCTCCACTACCCCCGCTATCTTGACCCTTTCCTTGAGGCTGCTTTTGAACTTTGGGGACAAGTTGTTCTTGAACTACAGTCTTGAGAAGATCCATAACTTCCATACGAAACAGAGGACTTTGCATAGCTTCTTGCATTACCGTCATTGATTGTTTTCTGTAATCAGGTGTCTTCGTGAGATCTAAGAACATTTTCATGATTTCTGGCGATTTCATAATATCAGCAACGGACTTCTGATACGTAGGGTCTTTAATCAATTGCATTTGTAACTGTTTATTCTGAGTATTAATGGCTTTGGCAAAATCTCCTGCGAATTTAGGATCCGTCATAATTTTTTCAAGTTCTGATTTATATTCCGGTGAAGTTAACGTGTCTTTAACTGCTACGCGGACCTGCTCGGTAGTCTGAGGAGCAAGTAACATTTTTACGCCCATAGAGCCACCTGAACTTGATTTGGAATCACTACCAGAGCCACCAGATTCGGAGTCCCCACCGCCACTGTCTCCCTCACTACTACTGCTATCTGAGCCACTGGAACTTAGGGACTGCATAATGGCCTTCTTGCCATCTTCACTCTTGAGTATATCGAGAATCATAGTCTTAGTCTCTTTGTATCCGCCGCCTTCTCCCTGAGAGGAAGAAGCGCTTTGTTGTTCGGAGCCGCATGCTGTTAACAGCAAGAGGAAAGAACAGATCATACATAAATATGAGTAATTTCTTTTCCAATTCATTCGGTCCATCCTCCTTAAGTCATCTCATGCGGTTAGTATGTGAACCTTAAAAAGGATTTATGTTGGGAAAGGAATGGTTTTTTAGCCAGAAGGTTGGTAAAATGTTCGGGTGGGGGGATGAAGGTTGAATTTAAAACGATGGGCGTTTTTATTTGGGTCAACACTTCTAGTGGGAGCAGTATTTGCACTGATCTCAGGAGGCGTAATGCAGTTTAGTGACACGATTGTATTCAAGGGAACACAGGACTTTTTTATGAATCTTCTGTTGCTTGCGGGGACAGGCATTATGGTGAGTGTATATGCTCAGTTAGGTTTCTTTGCTTATTTAATGCTGAATTATATGGCGGCAGGGGTTTTTTCTCAAAAGACGTGGGAATACATTCAAATTGTTTTGACTGCGCTTGCATTAATGGAATTAATGTTCTTCCGTTCTTTTGTAGATGGAAGCAACAAAGGATACTCTGATCTTATTCTGGCTTTGATTATTCTGGTTGTTGCCATAGGAGTCGCTTATTTCAAGGTTAAGGCAACGAATGCGTCGGCTTGGATACCCACATTGTTCTTTATGATTGCTGGGGCAATTGTAGAAATTGTAGGGGTACTAAGAATTCAGGACAATAACGCTACGATTTTAATTGCGGTTCCTCTAATCGCATGTAACGCATTCCAAATGATGCAATTACATCGATTAGTTCGCAAAACAAATGTTAAGAATGCAATAGATGCTTAGGTCAATTTGAAACCCATAAGTCGAGAAAAAGAACCTCTGCATTAAAGCGGAGGTCCTTTTTTGTAAATGATACATTCTATAATCCAGCAGCGTTTTCAAATTGTTTTTGTATCCATGCTTGATCGCGTACTTCAGATCCCTTAACAGCAGATTGGTTCAAAAGTTCGGATACTGTTACGAATTCATAACCTTTTTTACGCAACTCGTCAATGATGATGGGTAGAGCTTCGTGCGTTTGTTTACTGGAATCACTCGCATGTAGCAAAACAATATCTCCTGGGTGAGACTTGCTAACTACGCGATTAACAATGTTGTCTACTCCTTTATTTAGCCAATCTTGAGAGTCTGTGTCCCATTGAATGACTTTGTAGCCAAGGCTATCTGCCACTTTAAGAACTTTCTTATCGAAGTCTCCATTAGGTAGTCGAAGCAAATTGGGTTCTTTTCCAGTAAGGTCGGTTAAAATAGAATGGGCACTCTTCAACTGTTCTTTGATCTCTTCTTCCGTAAGGGTGCTGTAATTTACATGTTTGTGACCGTGACTGCCGATTTCAAATCCTTGAGTTTGAATATCCTTTACTACATCCGGATGTGTTTTACTCCAAGGCGAAGAGAGGAAGAAGGTCGCATTTTTCACGCCTTTATCTTTGAGTACCTGAAGAATAGGTTCCGTACGTTTATCTCCCCAGCTAATATCAAAGGTGAGCGCAATCACCTTTTTATCCGTAGCAACACTGTACACGGCTGAGGGATTGCCTTCTGAGAATACACTGATATGATCGCTCTCTACATAAATAATACCGGCAGCAAACATAGCGGCCGCGAACACAAAAAAGAACCGCTTTATTTTCTTCCCATTTAAGACATAGAAGAAATTGTTCATGCTTTTGTTAACCCCTCTCACTTCAGAATGTTGAATTTGGCCCAAGCCTTAAATGACTTTAGTACAATCTATGCTCGTACCGGAACATTATTACTGCCTTGTATAATTAAAGTATGCTTTCACTAATTAAGGAGGATAAAGTATGCTCTCACTAAAACAATTCTTAAAGGACCTTGGGCAGTTAAAGCAGGCGTTGCTTTTTTCCGTTTTACTATTTGCGGCAGGTATAGTCCTAGGTACGGTTAATGCGGAATCCATCCAAAATTTCGTCGCTCCACAATTAAAAGATCTAACTGCTGCAAAGGATATGCTGTCGCAATCTCGGATACCCGAGCTAAGTTTTTTTATATTTATTTTCTTTAACAATGCAATTAAGGCCGTACTCATCATTTATGCGGGAATCCTTCTTGGCATCTTACCTGCGATCTTTTTAATGATGAATGGTTTAATCTTGGGGTATTTCATTGTGCTTCAGGCTTCACGGGGTCAGAGTATTAGTGACTTAATTTTTGTGGGCTTATTACCTCATGGTATTATTGAGATACCTGCTATAATCATCGCCTGTGCATACGGAATGAAGTTCGGCAGATTAGTTCTCAAGAAGATAGTTAATATATTTTCGAAAAACCGCAGTGATTCGCGAGTGGAATGGAAAACATTCATGAAAACAAGTATTAGAGCTTCGTTTTGGATTGTAATTTTGCTCTTTATTGCAGCAATTATTGAAAGTACGCTAACATACCACTTGGTACAATCTTTAAAATAAGAGGATGCATTCATATTTTTGCCAAAACTTGTGCATAACAATAAAGCGGTTCCTCAGTGCGATACAACTTATAAGAGACGCACCCTATTAACGGCAAAAATTGATCCTAATATTAAAGGGGCTGTACAGAATGCTAGGCATGTTGTTCAACGATAAAGAATGCAAAGAATTAGATTACGTCTTACGCAAAGAGCTGGATGAGATGTTATTGGATATGGGAGATACACGTCTCGATCATGAGATAAGACAAGCTATCTCCAATAGATATAAGACTGTTTTTCGTATGTATGCGCGTTTTGCACCTACCAAGGAATTGTCTAGATATGCTCCTAAGGGCCGATTTCCTCAAGCCAAACATTAAAATTAAAATAAGTGTTGACTTGGTTGCTAGATATATGATAAATTATTTCTCGTTCCGCTTTTTGGGCGGAGCGGGAAGTAAAGCCAACAACAATATAATGAAGTTGAAAAACTTTAAAAAAAGTTGTTGCAAAGCAGTATCAACATGTGTTATATTATATTGGTCGCCGCTGAGACGCGGTGATGAACAAAAGCGAGAAATTGATCTTTGAAAACTGAACAACGAGTGAGTAAAACACATGAACAAGAGACGACTTCGGTCGGATCGACATTCATTTTAAGAGAAGCAATTTCTCGTCAGTTTCAAAATGAGCAACTCAAACACCTGATTAAAAGACCTTCTCTTCTGGAGAAGAGCATTTAATCCTTAATGGAGAGTTTGATCCTGGCTCAGGACGAACGCTGGCGGCATGCCTAATACATGCAAGTCGAGCGGAGTTTAATTCGAAGCTTG
>NZ_JAGGLD010000011.1 GCF_017874255.1 Paenibacillus shirakamiensis
CCACACGTACCCATCCCGAACACGACCGTTAAGTCCTCCAGCGCCGATGGTACTTGGACCGCAGGGTCCTGGGAGAGTAGGACGCCGCCAAGCGAAGAACCACTGCCGAATCATCGGTGGTGGTTTTTATTTTATATCCTTACTTTACTTAAAAGATAAGACTCTCTGAGTGCTTTCTGAATGTATTAGATATAAGTTGAAATCATTAGACAAGCTTCATAATGACTAAAGGTTATATATAGACGAAAAAAGTAAAACTGAAATTATATAAATTAAAGTTTATATAAACTTTAATTTAATAAACAAAAAAATTTAGAAACTAATTTAGTAAACCACAGAAATTATATAAATAAATGAAATAAGAATTATGCCAACTATTATTTCAATTGCTTATACAAATATAAATTTATGAAAATAAAGAACCCTCTTATATAAGAAGGTTCTTTATTTGCATGGAGGAAATGTAACTGAGGCTAGCTATCTAAGGCATATAGTAAGAAATATCTTCATCACTAAGTTTGATCATTCCACCCTGTGGTTGGTGCTGTAAGCCTAAAAAGGCATACCAACGAGGTAGTAAAATCCAAAGGTGCCAGAACATCATGGAGATAACAAACGATATAGGTGCCCAAGGAATAAATATGGCGATTAAGAGCAGGACTAACCAAGCGGTATGAAGCTCTACTCTTTGAAAAGTACGATAGTTCGTATGCTGATCTGGCATGTAACCTAACCAAGGTAATCTAAAGCTGATTCGCCATTTTTTGCGATAAGAGTGATGAATGATAGCAAGCGTTGATCTAGAAACAACAAATTGAAAATATAAGATGATGGGTAAAGTGAAAATAATTGAAAATAGGCTTATCCACTTAAAATAATACAACTCAAGAATTAAGACTATTCCGGGTAGTAATAAATACGTCATAATTAATGGTTTGGAGAAGGTGATTTTTTTGAGTAAACGATATTGATAAAAAGTTGCCTGAGTATGATTGTCGAGAGACATGAAAGAAGCCAGTCCTCCTTCAGTAGGTTCATTGAGCGTAACTACTCATATTGAATATATCGGATAATAAAAAGAATATTATAAGGTTTGCCCTGTACAAACACCTAATCGAAGCTTGCTGCATAAGTATATATTAAGTCTGCAATGCCTATGAAATAGGTTTAAAATAATAGATACTGTGCCATACTGATAGTAAAAAAGATGAGGTGGGATCTTTAATGGACGGACAGGACGTTGAAAAGTGTATTATCTGTGGTGAACACAAACAGGACGGGATTGTGATTGTATCGGAATTTATCTGTGATGCCTGTGAAGCCGAGATGGTTCACACGGATGTAAAGGACGATAAATATCACTTTTTTATCCATCAAATGAAACAGATTTGGTTGCAAAATAATGCATGAATTTGAATAAAAGGACCTTTGTTGAACTATAGACAGGTCCTTTTTGCGTTCAACAGCAGATCAGGTCATTTCAAGCTGGGCGATAATAATATTATGCTATAAAATAAAGAGAAAACACAGTTACTCTGGAAGGATATCAATTATGTCGAAATTTGAGCAACAAGCCCCACTTGCAGAAGCACTTGTTAATTATGCTAAGGCTGGTCAGTCATCTTTTCATGTGCCGGGCCATAAGAATGGGCATGCCTTTAAAATGATGAGGAGCGAAGCTGCTGGGTATCTTGAGCGGGTTGCACTAATAGATGCTACAGAGATCATAGGCTTAGATGATCTTCATCATCCGGAAGGAGTTATTGCGCAGGCTCAGGAAAGAGCTGCCCGCTTCTATGGGGCCGATGAATCTTTTTTTCTGGTAGGCGGCAGTACGGTAGGGAATCAAGCTCTAATTTTATCAGTATGTACGGAGCCTGGGGATGTTCTTCTAGTTCAACGTAATGTTCATAAGTCTATCATTCATGGATGCATGTTGGCTGGGGCGCACGTAGTTTTTCTAACACCACAGTTTGATGCGAGAAGTGGTCTAGCCATAATTCCATCTTATACTACGGTAGCCGAAGCGCTGATTCGTTATCCTGAAGCAAAGGGTCTGCTAGTAACAAGTCCTAATTATTACGGAATGGGAGAGTCCCTTAAATCTATCATTGAATTATGTCATGAACATGATCTTCCTGTACTTGTAGATGAGGCACACGGAGCACATTTTGGTCTGCATACTGATCTTCCTGTAAGTGCTATGGCTGAGGGAGCAGATGGGGTAGTGCAGTCTACTCATAAAATGCTTACGGCTTTGACCATGGGTTCAATGCTTCATATACAAGGAGATTACTTGAATCGGTCCCTGCTCAAGCAGCGATTAGCCATGTTACAGAGTTCAAGCCCCTCCTATGCAATTATGGCTTCCTTGGATCTTACTCGCAGTGAACTTGAACAAAAAGGGGAAGATGCTTTTACAGAGGCATTAATTCAGTGTAATCGAATTCGTGATTACGCAAAGGGGAAAAGATTGAGTATTGTAGAGCCTGAGGGTATTGAAGGCTATAGTAGGCAGGACCCTTTTAAAATTGTAATATATGATAAGTTTGAGCAACGAAGTGGTTATGAACTACAAGAGATGCTAGAGAAGCAAGGGTGTATTCCAGAAATGAGCGACCACAGACATGTGGTGCTGGCGTTGAGTCTAGCGACAAGTTCTGAAGAGATAGATCATCTGATCAATGCTATGAATTCAATAGAAGATGAGCTAGCGGATATCCTGCCAATTATCAAACAGAATAACCTACCAAATGAGCCATTGATGATAGGTGAACAAAATCAACTTTCCACGTGGAACAATTCTAACGAAAACAAAATATCAGATATCGTTCCCTTCAACCTTCGTACATGGAAAGAAGATCAATTAGAGACCATACTTTTGGAAAAAGTGGAAGGATACTCATCGGGGGAAATGGTTATACCTTATCCACCAGGTATTCCGTTATTATATATAGGTGAAGTGATAAGTAAAGAAACCATAGAAGTTTTAAAGCGATGTAGATTAGCTAATTTTAAATGTCAGGGTGTATCAGATACAACATTAAGGACTTTAAGAGTCATATCCAGTGGAAAGTTGGAAAAACAGTATGTTGAATAAACAAGGATACTTTATCACTTTTGAGGGTGGAGAAGGCTCTGGAAAAACAACAGTTATTCATTCGATTGCAGAACATCTAAAGAAGGAGGGTGTGCCGACAATTATTACCCGTGAGCCTGGAGGAATTGAAATCTCCGAAAAGATTCGGGGAATTATTTTAGATCCTGAACACACTCAGATGGATGGACGAACCGAAGCCTTACTTTATGCGGCAGCAAGAAGACAGCATCTAGTTGAGCGTGTAATACCAGCGCTTCAGGCAGGCAATTTAGTCTTATGTGATCGATTTATTGATAGTAGTCTGGCATATCAGGGGTATGCGAGAGGATTAGGTATAGATGAGATTTTAGCTGTAAATTCGTTTGCTACAGAGGGCAGAATGCCCGATACTACATTTTATCTGGATATCGAGCCGTCCATAGGACTCTCTAGAATTGAAGCGAGCCAAGGCCGAGAGGTGAATCGATTGGATCTGGAACAACTGGAATTTCATCAACTTGTCAGAAAAGGGTATCTGTCCATTGCAGAAAGATTCTCGGATCGTATCCTTACCATTAATGCTGAAAGAGATGTAGAAACTGTGATTAGCGAGATTATGCGTCATTTAGAGCCTTGGATAAAAGGTTTTCGTGGGGAATAGGGTAATGGTATAATGAAAGTTAAGCAAGCGTTAGACTAACTTATTAAAAGGGGGATGTAAGATGAAGCTGATCGTTGCGATTATTCAAGACAAGGACAGCAATCGTCTATCTGGCGCTTTAGTGAAGTCCAATTTTAGGGCAACTAAATTAGCGAGCACTGGCGGTTTTCTACGTGCGGGGAATACAACGTTTATGATTGGAGTAGAAGACAGTCAAGTTGAGACCGTACTAGGTGTCATCCGAAGCAGTTGTAAGGTACGAGAACAGCTTGTAACTCCTGTAACCCCTATGAGCGGAACAACAGACTCCTATCTCCCATTACCCGTTGAAGTTCAAGTAGGCGGAGCTACAGTATTTGTTATGCCAGTAGATCGCTTCGAGCATTTCTAAGGTAATTCATATACATTCTAATAGAATGGCAGTGATATAGATTGAAGATTGAACCGGGCTATAGACCTTTATCTAGTGGACGTGGTGTTAATGATGGGAATACAAGACCGATTCAGAACAAAACGTTCTCTGATACCATGCAGCAGCAAGGAGAACAAGCTTCACAGCAAGAACTTCAGCGTCGTGTCAAAGAGATACAGATCCAAGGAGATCGTCTTGCCTATTCTATGACGGTTAGAGAACTTAAATCCTATCGCTTGTTGGTCAAACGGTTCTTGGAAGATACCGTTCGTCGTGGGGTAGGAACTAAGGATATCAAGGGATGGGATCGAAGAGGCCGAGGGAAGCGTTATAAATTACTCGATGAAATCGATACAACTTTGCTCGAGATGGCCGAGGAATTGCTGGAAAGTGAACAAGGTAAAATTGAACTGTTGCAGAAAATAGGAGAGATCCGAGGCATGTTGATTAATTTTAGCTTTTAAATGAATAAAATGAAGATATTGTTGTACTTAGGAAGTGAGGGACGCCATGTCTTTTCGTGAAATTAAAGGTCAGGATGCGGCTAAGTCCATGCTGCAAAGGGCCCTGCAGCAAGGGCGAATCTCCCATGCTTATCTATTTAATGGTCCTGCTGGTAGTGGTCAAAAACAGATGGCGCTAACCTTTGTTCAAGCCCTGTTCTGCACAGAGGCTATGGATGATGCTTGTGGTGAATGTTTAGAGTGTCGAAAAGTAGCTCATGGAAATCATCCCGACTTACTCCTGATAGCCCCTGAGGGCAATTCTATAAAAATAGACCAAATCCGCGATTTGCAGCGGATTTTCTCATATCGTTCGGAAAATGGAAATCGTAAAATATATATTATTGAAGCAGCAGAAAAAATGACGGTTCAAGCCGCCAATAGTCTGCTTAGGTTCCTAGAAGAGCCACCATCACCTGCGGTAGCTATTTTACTTACGGATAATGGACAAGCTCTGTTACCTACAATTCAATCTAGAGTGCAGTGGGTGCCGTTTGTAGCACTTCCTCCTTCTATAATGCTTCAAGTATTATCTGATGAAGGATTTCCTGTCCCTTTGGTAAGTTGCGCGGTGAATTTAGCGGCTGGAACCGAGTCAGCTAGAGAGCTTTTGCAACAGAATTGGTTTGCAGAAATTAGAAACGTAGTGGTACAATTGGGGAGGGAAACCACTGGTAGAGCTGGATCTACTTTAATTACAGCTCAGCAGGGTGTAATAAAGGCAGGACTTGGCGATCATTTGGATGTGTTTTTTGATCTATTCCATTTATGGTTCAAGGATATGCTGCAAGCTCAGGTTCAAAAGCACGAGGGTATCGTTTTTATAGATGAGTGGGAGTTTATCTCCAAGAATGCCAGAACACACAGCGCCGACGAGTGGGTGTCCTGTATGGCACTGGCCGCAGACTGCAAGAAGAAATTACGATACAATATGAATGGTCAGCTCTGTCTGGAACAGTTCCTGATCGGACTGATGGACAGGAACTTCGCCGGCGCTTGAGAGTACGGCTTATAGATAAACTTCTCCCACAAAGGTTTACAGGTTAATGAGATGAGCCGAATTAGCATAAGCTATACGAGGGGGTAAGTTTTTGTATACTGTAGTGGGTGTTCGCTTCAAGAAGGCGGGCAAAATTTATTATTTTGATCCTCTAGAACTGCAGATCGATAAAGAGAATTATGTAATTGTAGAAACTGCACGAGGGATTGAGTATGGGAAAGTCGTAGTGGGCAAGAAAACGGTCGAAGAGTCTGATGTCGTATTGCCTCTGAAGAAAGTGATTAGAGTGGCGGATGACACCGATGCTAAAGTAGTAGATGAGAACAAGCTTGCGGCGAAGAATGCATTTGCCACTTGTTTAAATAAAATCAAAGACCATGATCTGAAAATGAAGCTGGTAGATGTCGAATTCACTTTTGATCGAAATAAAATTATATTTTATTTTACAGCCGAGGGAAGAGTCGATTTCCGCGAGTTAGTTAAGGATCTAGCAAGTATCTTCCGTACCAGAATAGAACTTCGTCAGATTGGTGTCAGAGATGAAGCAAAAATGCTTGGAGGAATTGGTCCTTGCGGACGTGTGCTGTGCTGTTCGTCTTGGTTAGGAGATTTCGAGCCTGTATCTATTAAGATGGCAAAAGATCAAAGCCTCTCCCTAAATCCTACGAAGATTTCAGGGTTATGCGGTCGTCTTATGTGCTGTTTGAAATTTGAGCATGATAATTACGAAAGCGTAAGAGAAGAACTACCGGCTGTGGGCAAAATGGTCGTTACCTCCCAAGGGGATGGTAAGGTCGTAGGAATTAATGCCGGGTCTCGTACCGTTCATGTCCAACTATTTGAAATTGGCAAGGTTAGAGAGCTTCCTTTAGATGATGTAGTCGTCAAGTAAACCATAGAGTTGACTCTTGGGGTGGGAAATTGGATAAAAAAGATATTTTTAAACACCTGCTGGATCTAGAAACACAAATGAGTAAAATGCATGGCGAACTTGGTGTCTTAAAAATGGAGATCAAGAAGTTGCTTGAAGAAAATCAGCGCTACTCGCTTGAAAATGAACAATTGCGTAAAGTGTTAAAGCGTGAAGTTGAAGGCGGTACGGGCGATCTTAATGATGCTCGAAAAGTAAATGCAGATTTGCCGGATAACATAGATATTGTGGGAGAAGGTTATGATAATCTAGCTCGTCTGTATCATGAGGGCTTTCACATTTGTAATGTATATTATGGGCATTTACGTACAGAAGGGGACTGCCTTTTCTGCCTGTCTTTTCTTAATAAATAACAAACCGTGGGGTGACTCCTACGGTTTTTTTCAAATTCTAAAGGAAATGGAAGAACACATCATGACTAGTGTACCTTTGTACGAACAAGAACGAATCGATGATCTGCTTACCCATGAACTTCATATTATACAGAGTGATGAAGTATTTAGTTTCTCCATGGATGCTGTCTTACTAGCTAGGTTCGCTTCGATTCCCAGACAGGGAGGTCGAATTCTAGATTTGTGTACTGGTAATGGGGTGGTCCCTTTATTATTGTCAACAAGGACTACTTCACATATTGAAGGTATAGAAATTCAGGAGCGCCTTGCGGATATGGCTAAGCGAAGTGTGCAGATGAACGGACTTGAAGACCAAATTCAGATTCGTCTCGGAGATCTAAGGGAGTTGGTAAAGGAAACGGGGCACGGCGTATACGATGCAATCACTGTCAATCCTCCATATATGCCTCTGACAGGCGGGGATTTAAAATTGAATAGCCATCAGGCTATAGCAAGGCACGAGGTGCATTGCACTCTTGAAGAGGTTATCCAGTCCTCAATGAAGCTTATTCGAAACGGCGGGAAGGTATCCATGGTACATAAACCTCAGCGTTTGGGTGAAATCTTAAGTTTACTGCGAAAATATCGTCTAGAGCCTAAAGTTGTGCGTTTTGTTCACCCTCGCAAGCACATGGAAGCTAATATAGTCCTGATCGAAGCATTACGTGATGGAAAACCAGATCTACGCATCCTGCCTCCACTGATCGTGTACGGGGATGATGGGCAGTATTGTCCTGAAATCATGGACATTTATTACGGCGCAAAAGAGGGAAATCTATGAGTGTACAAATACAAAAAAGCTTTGAAGCTAATGAACGAGGAAGCGGCAAATTATATCTTGTAGCTACGCCTATCGGAAATTTGGAAGATATGACTTACCGAGCCATTAGAACGCTAAAAGAAGTAGATATTATAGCGGCTGAAGATACAAGACAGACTCGAAAACTGCTATCACATTTTGAAATTTCTCCCCAAAGGTTACTTAGTTATCATGACCACAATAAAATAGCTAGTGGACCGGAATTAGTCAGGCTTATTATAGAAGGAAAAAATCTGGCACTAGTTAGTGATGCAGGTCTTCCAGCGATATCTGATCCAGGTAGAGAGCTTGTACAATTGGCCATTCAAGAGGATATAGCGGTCATTCCTATCCCTGGGGCAAATGCGGCCTTGTCTGCCTTGATCGTGTCAGGCTTGCCTACAGAGCGATTTCATTTTGCAGGATTTCTTCCCAGAGATAAAAAAGATCGTGAACTGCTGTTAAAGTCATTAGGGGAGCAAGAGGGAACTTTCTTATTATATGAATCCCCTCATCGTCTGATCAAGACGCTGGAGCATCTATTAGAGGTATGTGGAGATCGAGACATTGCTCTAGCTAGGGAACTCACTAAACGATTTGAAGAGATTGTGCGCGCCTCTGTTATAGAATGCTTAGCTTGGCTTGAGGAGCATCCACCTTTAGGTGAATATTGCATCGTAGTTGAAGGGGCCAGTGCAGCAGATCTTCAGGTGCGTAAGGATGCTTGGTGGCAGGAGTTATCTTTAGAAGCACATGTAACTCAATATGAACAGGAGAAGGATGTAAGTCGTAAAGATGCCATGAAGCTTGTAGCAGCTGATCGTGGTGTCTCTAAACGAGATATTTATAACGCCTTGCTGGACTAAACATTCATTTCTTAGAGATAAAAAAATAACCTTCGCCAGGTGTATAGCCTGGGAAGGTATCAAGGAAATATAAAAAGGTTTGAATTAATAATAGATTAGTTATAAATAGTATAGGTAATAGAAAATTAGTTCGTTACAGGTGCAGGAATTTCAGACAAACACTCATTACAAACAATTTTGCCTTTGAAATAAGTTACGTTCTCAGCATTGCCGCAGAAAATGCAAGCAGGTTCATATTTCTTAAGCATAATACGCTCACCGTCTACATAAATCTCGAGCGCATCTTTCTCGCCAATTCCGAGAGTACGGCGCAATTCAATGGGAATAACAACGCGTCCTAGCTCGTCTACTTTTCTTACAATACCTGTTGATTTCATCATAACTGATGATAGCCCCTCTCGCCATAAATTAAAAATGTCATAATTCGACACGGTTCTCTTTTTTATGATATTTATAATACCAACCATTGCCAAAACAGTCAACCTATTATTAGATTATCACATTCTATATTAATAGATTCATGTCGGGTAACCCCTATATAGCCTTATATCTTATCGATATAACAAGCTATGGAAGCAATTTAGATTTTGGAAAACCGATCCACTTCATTATACGACATAATTCGACAATATGTGTCAATTTTTAATGTTATTTTATCTATTTTGAGGGGAGCTTAAGAACTATGCTGCATCCTTTAACCGAAGAGAAAGTATTTAAGGACCCTGTTCATAACTATGTGCATGTTCAAGATCAACTTATTTGGTCTCTTATCAATACTTCTGAATTTCAAAGATTACGCCGTATTCGTCAATTAGGTACGACATATCTCACATTTCATGGAGCAGAACATAGTCGATTTTCTCATTCCTTAGGAGTCTACGAGATTACGCGCCGTATTATTTCTCAGTTTGAACGTTCACTTTATACCGATTGGCCAAAAGAAGAACGTCTCGTCACCTTGTGTGCTGCTCTGTTACATGACTTAGGACACGGTCCATTTTCTCATTCTATAGAAGAAGCTTTTGATATGGATCATGAGGAATGGACTTGTCGTATTATTTTGGGGGACACGGAAGTACATCGCATCCTTCTGGAAGAGGGCGCTGACTTTCCTGACAAAGTAGCCTCTGTCATTCGCAAAGATTACGATAAAGCGATTGTTGTAAATCTGGTCTCCAGCCCTCTGGATGCGGACCGCATGGATTATTTGCTTAGAGATGCTTACTTTACTGGTGTAAATTACGGCACTATCGATATAGATCGGATTTTAAGGATGCTTAGGCCTTTTCAAGGACGAGTTGTGGTAAAAGATTCGGGAATGCACGCAGTTGAGGATTATTTAATGTCGAGGTATCAGATGTACTGGCAGGTATACTTCCATCCGGTAACCCGAAGTTCGGAAATTATTTTGCGTCAAATTTTCCGGAGAGTGAAGGAATTGCATGAATATGGTTTTGAATTGAAGTTCCTTCCCGAACCTCTGCCTAGTCTGTTCAGACTTGAGATGACAACAGAAGAATATCTTCAACTAGATGAAGCTTTAATACAGACCGCATTCATGCAATGGAGAAAAGAAGACGATGAGCTATTGGCAGATTTATGTACACGTTTTATTAATCGGTTATTGTATCAATATGTAGAAATTGAAATGTTAGATATGGAAAATATTGATGAAATACGATATTCATTTCGTGATGTAGGACTTGATCCTAATTATGATCTCGAAATTGATTTTCCTACTGATCTTCCCTATGATGTATTTCGTCCCGAGGACGAGTCTAAAGAGACTCAAATTCTGTTGCTGGACAAACAGGACCAATTGCTTGAAATTTCAGAAGTCTCGGATATTGTAAGGTCTATCAGTGGCATTCACCGAGGAAAATATCATTTGTATTACCCAGCGAATAAAATTGCTCCCGTAATAGACCGTTTACCTCGGCATATAGCTGTTTTATTTCAACGCACGGAACTCAAGGAGGATTTTAACGATGTTGTTTGACACGCATACTCATCTAGATGCAGCACAATTCGACGAAGATCGTGAAGAGACGATTGCCCGGGCTTTAGCGCAGGGGGTAACGCGAATGATTAATGTCGGTTTTAACCGGGAGACGATTCCCACAACCATAGCGTTGGCTGAGAAGTATGAATTTATATATGCCGCTGTCGGATGGCACCCACAAGATGCAATTACGATGAAAGATGGAGATCTGGAGTGGATTGCCAAGCTATGTGCTCATCCTAAAGTAGTGGCTATAGGAGAGATTGGTCTTGATTATTACTGGGACACTTCACCTAAGGACGTGCAGCAGGATGTTTTTCGTCAGCAGATTCGCTTAGCACGCAGCCTTCAAATGCCTATTGTCATTCATAATCGGGATGCCCATGAAGATGTGATCCGTATTCTTCGGGAGGAAAAGGCACACGAGGTAGGCGGGGTCATGCACTCATTCTCTGGAAGCTGGGAGACGGCTAAAATGTGTCTTGATCTTGGTTTTCATCTCTCGTTTGGAGGACCGATTACATTCAAGAATGCCAAACAACCTAAAGAAGTTCTCCAACAGGTCCCGATGGACCGACTATTGCTTGAGACGGACTCCCCTTATTTGACTCCACATCCATTTCGTGGGAAAAGGAATGAGTCTGGACATGTTCGACTGGTTGCAGAAATGGCTGCGGAGTTAAAAGGAGTTAGTCTTGAAGAAATCGCTGATATTACAACGAAAAACGCACTGGACCGATTTGGTATTAAATGAATTATGGAGTAAAACAGATGAAATCGTGAGAAAATAGTAAAAATGAAGGCATTTTAATAATAAAATGCCCGAATATTACAAAAATTTAACCTTATTTTTAAAAAATCCGCTTGATTCCTGCTTTACAACATGCATACAAACAGGTTAGAATCTTTCTCAGTAATCCATTTGATTACAACTGGGTTACAAGGTTCCAAGAACCAGTCTCGCTAAATCTCCTAAAATGGAGAACGGGGGAACCAATACGCCACGCTGAACAGGGTGAACGTATTTGATTTCTTTAAAGGGTCTTTGGGGTGAATTCAAGGTCGTTGCGCCATGAGCGGACAGATTAAGATAGGGCTACTCTCTAGTCCGAACCCGACAGCTAACCTCGTAAGCGTAGCAGAGAGAGGCATAACTCGTGCATCCTAACTTTCCTTTTTTACAATCAGGAAGCCACGAAAGAGACCCTCTAATTCTCTTTCTTTAGGCTTCTTTTGTTTTTGAATAAAGGAGATAGAATGTTCATACGTTGGTATGACAGGGACACAGAGGCCTGAAAGGCTGGAGCAGGATACGAATGACGCCGTAAGGGGTCGGACGTAAAAAACGGTAAATAGTCACGTCACATATTTCTAGAGTCGATCTTAGACGACGAGGCTATGAAGGAGGACGTAAGAAGTGGGCTTTTTCGACCAGAAAAAAACTACCCATGGTTCACGATCATCCAGCAGGTCTTACGCGTTGCGGTGGAAGCAAGAAAATAAGCGTCAAATTATCATTTCAGCATTCATCACCGTCGCATTGCTTGCAAGTATTGTAGGATGGTTCTACCAGCAAGCGAATAAAAATATGTATTTGGTTGATGGACAGTCGCAGTCCGTAGAGGCACCAACGGCAGTCCCTCAAGTGGATGAGCACGATAGTATCTTGAAATCTCAAGATGAAATAGCTGGACCTTTGAATAACAGTGTTCGGAATAGCGACCAGATGTTCATTCATCGTGCTGTACCGATTACGATTACGGCAGATGGCGGTACCAAGCAATATTTTGCTGCTGAAGGATCTGTTCAAGATACACTTCACAGAATTGGTGTAGCTGTCTCCAGTGAAGATCAAATTACACCGGCTATATCAACGCCAATTGATTCCGGGTTGAACATTCGCATCGTACGCGTCGATACTCATACAGCGAAGTTACAAGTCAAAGTGCCTTATGATTTTGTTAAGACTTCAGATCCTTCATTACAAAAAGGTAAAACGAAGTTGATTCAACAAGGTCAAAGCGGTATCGTTGTTCATGAAATTGAGAAAGTGTATAAAGATGGAACGTTCGTCTCCAAGCGCCTTGTCTCTAAGTCTGTAACTAGACCTGTAGCAACAAAAGTGCTTGCCGTTGGAACCAAACCTGCACCGAAGACGCAGGTATTGTCAGCAAGCATTGACCGTTCAGCGAATGCAGTGAATATAAGTCAGAACAACAGCACCCAAAAGGGCGGCGTTGCATTTAAATATAAAAAACTTCTGCAAAATGTATCTCTTACTGCTTATTCATCCCAGGAACCGGGCATGGGTACACGCACAGCGTCTGGTTCGCGTGTAACAGAAGGTAGAACCATTGCAGTAGATACGAACGTAATTCCTATGGGCTGGTGGGTATATATTGAAGGCGTAGGTTTCCGCCGCGCTGAGGACACCGGTAGTGCAATTAAAGGAAATATTATAGATGTCTATTATGACTCACTAAGAGCTGCAAATGATTTTGGCCGCAAAAAAGGTCGTACGGTATATGTCATCGGTCCAGTAAAACCTGAACTGAACTAGTAGAACGTTGTATCGTTTACTTTAAGCCGGGAATCATATACTATTACAATTGATGAATATGTACAGGATGAAGAAGAGGAGATGATCCTCTTCTTTTTTGTTATATATCGAACACTGATTAGAGGAGATGACATCCATGATTAAGGAAGTCATTGTTGTTGAAGGCCGAGATGATACGGTTGCCATTAAAAGAGCTGTCGAAGCAGATACTATTGAGACAGGTGGCTCCGCTATAGGAGAGGTAGTTCTGCGTAAAATTGCCTTAGCACAGGAACGCAGAGGCATTATCATACTCACAGACCCGGATCATGCGGGTGAACGTATACGTAAAATTGTTGCAGCTAAAGTCCCTGGATGTAAGCATGCTTTTATTACAGAAGACGAAGCGACTCGCCGTGGCGACATTGGTGTGGAGAATGCATCTCCTGAAGCCATACGTCGTGCTCTGGGACGCGTACATAGCGAATCTACTGAGGCAGCCCCACAAATCGATTTTGAGGACCTTATAGAGGCGGGACTAATTGTACACCCTGCGGCTGCCTCCAGACGTAGAATTATGGGGGAGCTACTCCATATTGGTTATTGTAATGGCAAACAGTTTCATAAACGTCTTCAAATCTTTTGCATCAGCCGGGAAGAGTTCTTGGCGGCATGGCAACAATTAGAGAACAAAGGGGTATAGTGGCATGAGTAAGATAGAGGATGTATCTACACCACGCCGTACGAAAGAAATTATTCAGAGGCATGGTTTTTCGTTCAAAAAAAGTCTAGGACAGAATTTTCTGATCGATCAGAATATACTTAGTAAAATTGTGAGTGCGGCACAGCTTGATCAGACGAAGGGTGCACTGGAAATTGGACCAGGCATTGGGGCGCTAACCCAGAAGCTCGCAGAAGTTGCCGGGAAGGTCACAGCTGTTGAGATTGATCAAAGACTTATACCTATCTTGGGCGAAGTGCTAGAGCCTTCTCCTCATGTACAGGTTATACATGGCGATGTGTTAAAACTGGATTTAGCAGAACTGTTCAAAGAACAATTCGGTGAAGTTAGCGGCGTTAGTGTTGTGGCCAATTTGCCCTATTATGTGACAACCCCTATTATCATGAAGCTCTTAGAGGAGCATTTGCCACTGGAGAATATTGTGGTCATGATTCAGAAGGAAGTAGCTGAACGTATGGCAGCCTCTCCAGGTGGGAAGGAATTTGGAAGTCTAAGTATTGCGGTGCAATATTATTGTGAGCCTGAACTTGTATGTGTCGTTCCCCATACTGTATTCATTCCTCAGCCAAATGTAGACTCTGCCGTTATTCGTCTTAAAGTACGTACACAGCCTGCGGTTCAAGTGGAGGACGAGGCATTCTTCTTTGAAGTAGTCCAAGCAAGTTTTGCTCAGCGAAGAAAAACGATTGCGAATAACTTGAAAAGCCGTTTTTTTGCTAAAGAAGGCCGGGAGCGGCTAGAACAGTATTTAACTGAGGCTGATATCGTGTCCACGCGTAGGGCAGAGACACTCAGTCTAGAGGAGTTCGGACGATTGAGCGATATCCTCTTGAAGGCAGGGCTTAAATCATAAAATAAAGGAACCAAAGCCCAGCTTCGCCCATACGATGGGGTTAGAGGTGATGGAGTTGACGAATTTAGGAGACCTGGTTGTTCGCAGGTCCTACGGAGGGGATGTTACCTTCCGTGTGGAGTTAATAGAACGCACTCGGGCGATAATTAAAGGTGTTGATTTCCGTCTAGTGGCTGATGCCCCTTTTTCGGATTTGGTTCAAGTATCAACCCCTCCTCCAAGCGAGAAGTTGCAGCAAGCCAAAATTAAAGCAACCGAGTCCTTGGAGCGATTGGAGAAAGATCGTAGAGCTCTTGTGGAGCGAACACGCGAAGAGTTGATGTCAGAATTATACAGTTCTAATGCTCCATCGTATTTTGAGGTGCCTGGAAAAGTATTACATTTAGATGGAGATGCCAACTATTTAAAAAAAAGTCTCGAACTGTACGAGAAACTGCGAGTTCCGGCAGAAGGTTATTACGTCAGTGAAAGCCGCATGGCGGATGCGGTGTACCGTCTCTTACCGAAGGTAAACCCAGATATTCTGGTCTTGACGGGTCATGATGGTGTACTTAAGAACCAGATGAATTATGATCTGTACAATCTGAACAGTTACAAAAATTCTCGCAATTTTGTGGATGCGATCCAAACAGCACGAAGCTATGAACGTAATTTCGATGCCTTAACGATTGTGGCGGGTGCTTGTCAGTCCCACTTTGAGGCTCTCCTGCAATCGGGAGCTAATTTTGCAAGTTCTCCTGCTCGTATTCTCATCCATGCTCTAGACCCCGTCTACATTGCGGCTAAGGCTTCATTCACGCCAATTCGTAGTACACTTCACATTACGGATGTGCTGAACCATACGGTCAGTGGAATTCAAGGGGTGGGGGGTATTGAGACACGGGGGAGTTACCGTATAGGTTTACCTAAGCTTAGAGACCTTTCTACCTTGACAGTGGTTCCGTCTATACAATAAATGGATAGCTTACGCCTTAAGAACCATGCCCCCGGAAGGGGGTTTTTTTCGTATACAGTCGATCCAAAAAAAAATCATTGACAATACTTTTTACAGCTTGATATAATTATTTATTTTGATTTGACAAGTGATTTAGAGAGGAGTATAATGGACAAGAAAGAGGTGGTCATAGGCAATGGCGAAAAATACGCTGTCTGAAATTAAGAACAATCTCGATGCTCACGTGGGACAGAAGATTTTGCTTCGTGCGAATGGCGGTCGTCGTAAGACCATAGAACGCACGGGTGTTCTGGAAGAAACCTACCCCTCTGTATTTATTGTAAAGCTTGATGAAGAGCAACAATCCTTCAAGCGCGTATCCTACAGCTATGCCGATATCCTTACTGAATCTGTGGAAGTCACGATTTGTAACGATAATGATAACAGCGAGCTCAAGGTGTCGTATATTAAACCTTAAGTATGATATATGCTCAGCAATGAAGCGGTTCTTGGTTCTTAACCTAGGCTGCTTTTTTTATTATCTATATAAGCTCACTGAACGGTATGAGATTGCTTCTACTGCGTCATACTAAGCATGTTCTATATTCTATTCCTAATGGTGAGGAGAATGGATACATGTCAAGAAGAAGACGCAGTGTGATGTCGGAAGAATTGAAATACGAATTAGCCAAGGATTTGGGATTTTATGATACCGTTCAAAAAGAAGGTTGGGGCGGAATCAAAGCCAAAGATGCCGGGAACATGGTTAAAAGGGCTATTGAAATGGCAGAACGTGCGGCTTCTCGTAACGATTAAGACAAAGCTCCTCCAACTGGAGGAGCTTCTTTCATACCCAGAATAGGAATTCATCTTCACTTTTTGCTATAATGTACTCCATAATGGTTAATTTATTGTACATAGATTTGTTGATGGAAACTTAAGGATGGGTGAGGGCCTTGAAAATATACGAAAAAGCACCAGCGAAGATCAATTTAATGCTGGATGTTTTACATAAGCGGCCTGATGGATATCATGAGGTTGAAATGATTATGACGATGGTTGACTTAGCAGATCGCTTGGAGATGGAAGAACTGCCAAGGGATACGATTATTATTTCAAGCCAAGCAGGCTATATTCCTCTGGATGAGAAGAACTTGGCCTTTCAGGCTGCACGGCTTATTAAAGATCGCTATAACGTCCGTAGTGGGGTTTATATTCATCTAGATAAGAAGATACCTGTAGCGGCGGGACTCGCTGGAGGGAGCAGTGATGCTGCGGCTACGTTACGTGGACTGAATCGGCTCTGGAACTTAGGGATTTCCCCGGAGGAGCTACAACTACTAGGAGCGGAACTTGGATCAGATGTGCCTTTTTGCGTTACAGGAGGGACAGCCCTAGCTACAGGACGAGGTGAAAAGTTAACTCCAATTGCAAATCCACCACAATGCTGGGTCATATTAGCGAAGCTCCCGATTAATGTATCTACCGCAGATGTGTATGGACGGTTTCGCGTGCAGCAGATTCAGCAGCATCCATCAGCCGCTGCCATGCAGGGGGCTATTGAATCGGGATCGTTTGCAGCGGTTTGCAATCAATTAGGTAATGTGTTGGAGGATGTGACGCTTCAACTTTATCCTGAAGTAGCGCAGCTTAGGGAGACCATGATGCGTCTAGGTGCGGATGGTGTACTGATGTCAGGAAGCGGTCCTACTGTATTTGGTCTTGTGTCCAAAGAATCCAAAGTAGCTCGAATCTATAATGGTCTTCGTGGCTTCTGTAAAGAGGTATATGCCGTACGGATGTTGACATGATAGGAAAGGTAACACTAAAATCAACATTTCTTGGACTTTTCCGTACAAAGATGGTATATTTTCTTTAAAATATTCGGATTTTAGTCCATTTAGCTAGTGAGGGTTCGTTCGTGAAAAAGTTAAAGAGAAGCGCCAGATTGGTCGAAATGACCCAATATCTGTTACATAGGCCGCATCATTTAATACCGCTTACAACATTTGCGGATCGATATGGAGCTGCCAAATCCTCGATTAGTGAGGATTTGTCCATTATCAAAGAAGTATTTGAAGAGGAAGGTATGGGGGACTTGCTTACTATGGCAGGAGCTGCTGGAGGTGTTAAGTTTATTCCCAAGGCCGGACAGGAACAGGCTGAAGAATTCATTAATCATCTATGCTCCATGCTATCCGACTCAAGTCGGATTCTTCCGGGCGGATACTTGTATATGTCGGATATGCTCGGCCTGCCTAATCTTATGAATGAAGCAGGGAAATTATTTGCTACGGTGTTTGCCCATGCAGATATTGATGTCATTATGACCGTTGAGACCAAAGGAATACCGCTGGCTTATGCTACAGGAGCTCAACTGAATCTTCCGGTAGTCTTAGTGCGAAGAGATCATAAGGTAACAGAAGGCTCAGCGGTAAGTATTAACTATGTTTCCGGTTCTCACAAAAGTCTGCATACGATGACACTATCCAAGCGAGCGCTCAAGCCCAATGCTAAAGTGCTGATTGTGGACGATTTTATGAAGGCAGGCGGAACAATTCAGGGTATGGTCGATTTATTGGCTGAATTCAATGCGACCGTAGCCGGGGTTGGGGTACTGGTGGAGTCTGGTGAGATTGATACAGAACAAAAACTACTAGAGGATTATGTTTCGTTGGCTACGCTTACTGTAGTGGATGCAAAAGAAAAGGAAATTTCGGTTCAACCGGGGAACTATTTCAGCCGATTGCAGCGGCGATAATTTGTCGAAACCCTTGGGATCTGATCGGAAATTACCGACTTATGTCGAAAGTCTCATTTTTCAAAAAAAAATTCCTGATTTTAGGGCTTTTTGTTCGTAAAAAAAAAGGATTTCCGTATGCTATGTGGAATATTACACCAAGTCTCTGATGGAAAAAGGTGGTGAACACATATGCAAATTACGGATGTAAGACTCCGCCGAGTGAGCTCTGAGGGCAGAATGAAGGCGATTGCTTCCATTACTATTGATAACGAATTCGTCGTTCATGACATTCGCGTTATTGATGGTAACAATGGAATGTTCGTTGCCATGCCTAGCAAGCGCACGCCGGATGGCGAATTCCGGGATATCGCTCATCCGATTTCTTCGGGCACACGCGAGAAGATCCAAGCTGCAGTTCTTGCAGAATACGATCGAGCAGCAGTCGAAGAAGAAGTCATTGAAGAAGGGGCTTAAGTACAGAGTAAGACTAAAGCCGGATAACAGGCCCCATTCTATAGAATGGACAGCCCGATTTCGTTGTTTTTAGTATATTCTGTATAGGAGTTATGTCTTAACTTATTGGGGTTCAAGGAAGAGAGCCATGTGCTATGGCTCTCTTTTCTTTTTGCGCAGAATAAGATATATTCAGTAATGAGTTCAAGAGAAGGAGGCCGAGGCCTTGAAAAGATTAGCAGTTGTTCTTGCTGCAGGACAAGGGAAACGTATGAAGTCGAAATTATACAAAGTGCTTCATCCCGTATGCGGTAAACCGATGGTAGGACATGTTCTTGACACCGTGAAGACAGTCAATTGTGAACGTAGTATCGTGGTGGTAGGCCATGGTGCAGAAGCCGTCCAGTCTTATCTTGGAACATCGGCTGAATATGTGTTACAGGAGCAGCAACTTGGAACTGGCCATGCCGTGAAGCAGGCGAAAGCGCTGATTGGAAGCGAAGAGGGAACAACCATTGTAATTTGTGGTGACACACCATTAGTGACTTCAGAGACGCTCGAAGAGTTAATGCAACTTCATCAAAGTAAGAATGCAGCCGCAACAGTACTCACTGCTATTATGGATAATCCTAAAGGATATGGCCGTGTCATTCGCGCTAAAGATGGATCTGTAGTTCAAATTGTAGAACAAAAGGACTGCACACCAGAACAAGATGCGGTGCAGGAGATTAATACAGGTACGTATTGTTTTGATAATGCGAAATTATTTGAAGCACTGGATAAGGTTACTAATAGTAACGCTCAGCATGAGTATTATTTGACGGATGTCATTGGCATTCTAGTAAATGATCAAGAATTCGTAGGAGCTTATGTAACAGATGATCATGCTGAATCTATTGGCGTAAATGATCGTATTGCATTATCTGAGGCAGAAGGTTTTATGAGAGAGAGAATTACAAGAAAGCATATGATTAACGGTGTTACCATTATTGACCCTAGTTCCACTTATATAGGTGCAGATGTTATTATAGGATCTGACACTGTCATTTACCCGGGAACATGGATAACCGGTCATACGACGATTGGAGAAGATTGTACTATTGGTCCTGGTGCAGAAATTGCCGATAGTGTGCTTCAAGATCGTGTGACTGTCAAACATTCAGTTCTTCAAGAGGCGGAGGCCGGCAGTGGAACAAGCGTCGGACCATTCGCTTATTTGCGTCCAGGGACAAAACTTGGAGCAGATGTGAAGGTAGGCGACTTTGTTGAGATTAAGAATGCTACCTTAGATGATGGTTCGAAAGTTTCTCATCTCAGTTATATCGGGGATGCGAAGGTGGGTAAGAATGTAAATATCGGCTGCGGAGCAATAACTGTCAATTATGATGGGTATAATAAATCGATTACCGAAATTGAAGATGATGCTTTTATTGGCAGCAATGTCAATTTAATTGCACCAGTCAAAGTGGGTAAGGGTGCTTATGTCGTAGCAGGATCTACTATTACTCATTCCGTATCTGATAACGATCTAGCCATTGCTAGACAACGTCAGGAGAACAAATCAGGGTATGCAGAGAAAATTCGTGCGCGTGCCATTGCAAAGAAACAGAGAGAGCAGGACTAAAGTTTTTTAGTCTGGTCCTATTTTCAGAATACGCGGAATATTCAATGACCTTAGCAATTGAACTAAAGTAAGGTCTTGAATAGTTCTTTAGTTCAATTTAAATTGCACGGAGGGTTTTCATTCTATGACTTATTGTGATTCCAAGCTAAAGATCTTCACCTGTAACTCCAACCCTAAGCTCGCGCACCAAATTGCCGACTATATCGGGATTCCTATGGGAGATTCAGAGACAACGAGCTTTAGTGACGGTGAAATTCAAGTGAAATTGTCCGAGAGTGTTCGGGGTTCACATGTGTATGTTGTTCAGTCCACTTGTGGGCCTGTCAATGATAATCTTATGGAGCTACTCGTTATGGTAGATGCTCTCAAGCGGGCTTCAGCCAAAAGTATTAACGTAGTCATTCCTTATTATGGTTATGCTAGGCAGGACCGGAAGGCTCGTTCGCGTGACCCTATTACGGCCAAGCTAGTAGCGAATTTGATCGAAAAAGCGGGTGCCCACCGGGTAATTACGATGGATCTTCATGCTATGCAAATTCAAGGTTTCTTCGATATTCCTGTGGATCACATGCTCGGTGTGCCGATTCTCGCTCAATATTTCCGTTCTAAACATATTGAGAATCCAGTAGTGGTATCTCCCGATCATGGAGGAGTAGTTCGCGCTCGTAAACTAGCAGACTTCTTAAATGCTCCGCTAGCTATTATTGATAAGCGCCGTCCTGAACCGAATGTAAGTGAAGTTATGAACATCATCGGTAATATTGAAGGCAAGACGGCTATTCTAGTCGATGATATCATTGACACTGCCGGAACCATTGTCTTGGGAGCAAATGCACTTAAAGAAGGCGGCGTCAAAGAAGTGTATGCATGCTGTACACATGCTGTACTTTCGGGTCCGGCCATGGAACGACTTGAGAATTCTCCGCTAAAAGAGGTTATTGTTACCGATACGATTCCTATATCACATCCGAATCCGACTAGCAAACTTAAGGTGTTGTCAGTAGCTCCCTTGATGGGGGAAGCGATTATTCGGGTGCATGAAGAGCTTTCGATTAGTAAACTGTTCGAAATTGAGTAGGTTAAAAGGATGAAAAGGGGTTACTTCTCTGCTATGGAGAAGTAACCCCTACCTGCGTATCGCAAGTGATACATGAGCATGGTAAAGATGTGGTGAACCCGGTAAGCACCAAGATGAACTCTAGTAGCCGGGCCGGGATGTAAAAACATAAGCACTCCTTTTGTATAACGTGTCACCAATCAGGACAGCATGTTGGTCAAAGTCCTTGATCCAGCCAATATCTACATGATTACCCATGCGATAGACCTGAACAGGAATGGCATGATCCAGATGGTCTTGGAAGTGGGAATCTTGAGTAAGTTCTGCGCCAAACACTTGCAAGGATGATTCACCTTCTAACCATATGATAATAAAGTTGTGCCTGAAAGATTGGAGTGTAAGACTCTCGTTGCCTATATTTTAATCAAAAATGGAGCAAATGAGAACGATTACTTTTTAAAATTTGCCAATATTATGAATATTATTAATAATTAAATTAAAAAGCTATCTGAAATGGGGTCTACGAGCATGAAATGGATCGTCGGGCTCGGGAATCCGGGACCCAACTATGAACGTACACGTCACAATATTGGTTTTATGGCTTTGGATTCTTTTGCAGAACAGCATGGAATTTCAATAAAGACAAATAAGTGTAAAGCATTGATTGGTGAAGGGAACGTAGCCGGTAGCAAAGTAACTTTAATTAAACCTATGACATACATGAATCTGTCGGGAGAGTCTGTCCGTGCTTTCATGGATTATTATAAAGTGTCCCTTGAGGATATGATTGTCGTGTATGATGACCTAGATACAGAGATTGGGAGAAATCGTCTGCGCTATCAAGGCAGCGCTGGTGGACATAACGGAATTAAATCTTTGATTCAACATACGGGGACCCAGACGTTCAATCGCATTCGTATGGGGATATCTCGTCCGCAGACAGGATACCCCATAGTAGACTATGTTCTGGCTCCGTTCGCTAAAAAAGAACAAGAACTTTTACAATCCTCAATCGACGATGCTGTTCTTGCATTAGAATACAGTCTGAATCATTCATTTGAGCAGACGATGGCCAAGTTTAATAAGTAATAGCATACAAGGGCTAATCCTTCTAGAAGTGGGCATACTAAAGGTATAAATGACCCTCAGGAGGCATAACAATGGCAGTAAACTATGTATGTCGGCATTGCCGGGCATCTATGGGAAGTATTGAATCGACAGAAATCACCGAATCTAGGTTGGGCTTCCATTTCTTGACCCCCGATGAGCGGAGAGATATAATAGCGTATGATCCAAATGGAGATATAACAGTTCGTGTAACTTGTGACTATTGCCGGGAAGCTTATGAGAGCCATCCTGAGCTTACACTTTTGTCTAGCCCACTTCAGTAATCTAAGGTGGAGTGTCTCCGGTGAATCAGATGATCCCGGATAATGCGCTATAGAGCCTTGGCACGAATGCTGAGGCTTATTTTAGTACTTTCCAAATTTTATTAGTCGAAGCATAAGAGAGGTGCAACTTTTGTTACAAGCACTCATACAAGAATTTTCTAAAGAACCTGATTTCGAATCCTTATCCTCAGGTGTAAAAGCCGGCATGAAAGAACAGCTGATCTCGGGGTTGGCTGGATCTTCTAGGCAGGTAATGTTAGCAGCTTTACATGGTCAAATTGACAGGCCGCTCCTAGTGGTGACGCACAATATGTTCTCTGCACAGCGAATTGCTGAAGATTTGCAAGAAGCCTTGAACCCCGATCAGGTGTTGCTATATCCAGCTAACGAATTAGTAGCAGCGGAATCAGCAGTCTCGAGCCCAGAGACGTTAGCACAGCGAATTGAAGTTCTCCTAAAATGCTCGCAGGGATTTCGCGGGATTGTTGTTGTGCCTTTTTCAGGGGTGCGGAGATACGTTCCAATTGCTAGTGAGTTGGCAAGGGCTGAAGTAGAAGTAAAAGTAGGGGGAACGCTCTCTCTAGATGCATTCCTACTACGGCTAGTGGAACTTGGTTATGATCGCGTTCAGCGAGTAGAATCGCGAGGGGAGATGAGCGTTCGGGGCGGAATTATCGATATTTATCCGCTTACGTCCAAACTTGCTTACCGCATTGAGCTTTTTGATGAAGATGTTGATTCGATTCGGACATTTGATCCTGTAGACCAACGATCCGTAGACCAAGTTCAAGCCATTCGCATTCCTCCTTGCAAAGAAATTATCGCACCGAGTGAACGGTTGGATCAGGCAGCAGTCACTTTAGAAGCTCGCCTTAAAGATCAACTGGACAAAATGTCAGACCGTCAAGCCAAGATCCGTCTGCAGGAAGAGATTTCTCGTGATGTGGAACTGTTAAGAGAGCATGTGAACTTCTCAGAAATGTATAAATACATTTCTCTGATTTATCCAGAAGAGGTTACCTTGTATGATTACATGCCTGAGGACACGCTGCTCATTCTGGATGAACCAGCCAGATTACTAGAAACGGGCAAACAGCTCGAAAGAGATGAAGCAGAATGGAACCTTCATTTATTTCAAAATAGCAAAAGCCTGCCGGAACTTCCACTTTCGGTAAACAGTGATCAGGTGCTTTATCAGCGCCCGTATCAGACCCTTTTTCTCTCGTTGTTTTTACGCCAAGTTCCTCATGTTCAGCCTCAAAATATTTTGAATTTTGTTAGTCGGGCGATGCAAGATTTCCATGGTCAGATGAATGTCCTGAAATCTGAAATGGAACGTTGGAAGAAAAGTGGAGCCCGTGTTATTATGCTGGCCAGCAATGAGGAGCGCATCGAGCGAATGCGCCGAGTACTGGAAGATTACAACATTGATGAACCAACGCTTATACAGGGTAATATGCAGACCGGATTTGAGCTTCCATCCATTCACCTTGTTGTCATTACAGAAGGCGAGATGTTCTCCCAGAAGCAGCGTAAAGCCCGCAAAGTGGGACGCAGCATGGATAATGCCGAAAGAATCAAGAGCTATACCGAACTGAAATTGGGGGATTATGTGGTTCACCAGAATCATGGTATCGGTAAATATATAGGAATTGGAACACTCGAAGTGGGTGGAATTCACAAAGATTATCTCCACATTTTGTATGCTGGGGGAGATAAGCTATCGGTTCCTATTGATCAGATTGACCTGATTCAAAAGTATGTAGGATCAGAAGACAAAGAGCCCAAAGTATATAAACTGGGTGGAAATGACTGGATTCGTGTCAAAAATAAAGTTCGTTCCTCGGTGGAAGATATTGCAGATGAACTAATTAAGCTGTATGCGGATCGTCAGGCTTCCGAAGGGTATGGATTTGAAAAGGATTCGCCAGAGCAAGTTGAATTTGAAGCTATGTTCCCTTATGACGAGACCCGAGATCAAAAACGTGCGATAGAAGAGATCAAGAAGGATATGGAGAAATCCCGTCCAATGGATCGTCTCTTGTGCGGTGATGTAGGATACGGCAAGACGGAGGTAGCCATTCGAGCGGCCTTTAAGAGTGCAATTGAGGGGAAACAGGTTGCTGTACTCGTTCCTACGACTATCCTGGCACAACAGCACTATGAGACGTTCCGTGAACGTTTCTCTGGATATCCCATTAATATACAAGTCTTAAGCCGTTTCCGCAGTCGTAAGGAACAGAATGAGACGACTAAGGGAATCAAACAGGGCACTGTGGATATTGTAATTGGCACGCATCGTTTATTATCCCAAGATCTGGTATTTAAAGACCTAGGACTGCTTATTGTAGATGAAGAGCAACGATTTGGTGTAACGCATAAAGAGAAGCTGAAGCGTCTCAAAGTGAATGTCGATGTCCTTACACTCACAGCTACACCTATTCCCAGAACGCTACATATGTCGATGCTTGGCGTGAGAGATCTGTCTGTCATTGAGACGCCTCCAGAGAACCGCTTCCCGGTACAGACCTATGTGGTAGAGCATAGTCATGCTTTGGTTCGAGAATCGATTGAACGAGAGTTAGCTCGGGGGGGTCAGGTCTACTATTTATATAACAAGGTGCAAGGCATTCAAGAAATGGCCGCCCAAATTTCTATGCTTGTACCTGAGGCTAAGGTAGGTATTGGCCATGGACAGATGTCTGAACAGGAACTTGAAAAAACGATTCTGGACTTTCTAGATGGCGAGTATGACGTATTAGTAAGTACCAGCATTATTGAGACAGGTGTAGATATCCCGAATGTGAATACATTGATTGTGCATGATGCCGATAAAATGGGTCTTTCGCAGCTTTATCAATTAAGGGGACGTGTAGGACGTTCGAATCGTATTGCGTATGCCTATTTTACCTATCAAAAAGACAAATCTTTAACTGAAGTGGCGGAGAAGCGTCTGCAATCTATCAAGGAATTCACTGAGCTTGGATCAGGGTTCAAAATTGCGATGAGAGACTTATCCATTCGTGGGGCGGGGAATCTATTAGGTGCTGAACAACATGGATTTATCGCTTCGGTTGGATTTGACCTGTATTCTCAGATGCTTGCAGAAGAGATTCAAAAGCGTAAGATTACATTATTAGGTGAGGCTGAACCGCTTGAAAAAGTCTGGAATACTGTGATTGACTTGAGCATTGACGCCTATTTACCTCCAGAATATATCTATGATAGTATTCAGAAGATTGAAATCTATAAGAAGGCTGCAGCTATAGAGTCGCTTGAAGAAGCTACAGAGCTTGCGGACGAGCTGCTGGATCGTTTTGGTGAAGCACCGGAAGCTGTAGAGAACCTACTCTCTGCTGCGAAATTAAAAGTGTATTCCAGATCTTATGGCATTGAATCGATTACCCGACGTGGGGATGAAGTCATTTTGAAATTCCACGAAGGTAGAGAAAAAGATTTAATTCCAACTAAATTTGCGGAAATTGGAAATCAGTACGGAAGACGTGTACAATTTAATCAAGGGCCTGGCATAATCGTTCAGATCAAAGTGAAAGATTTGGCAGATAAAGAGATGATGAATTGGCTTGAGCAATTCCTTGAGTCTCTCAAGGATGCATTCAAATTGAAAGGGGAAGTACACAATGTTGCAAAGTAAAAGTCGTACATGGAGGACGCTGTTGATTGCTCTAATCGCAGTGATGGCCTTTTCCATAATGGCAGGTTGTTCCAAGAAAGACGACACGGCTACAGACAAAACAAACACAACTACAGAACAGCCAAAAGACACAAGTAAGGTAGTCGCTACGTATGAAGGAGGTCAAATTACAGCAAACCAATTCGACCTTCAACAACGGATCATGCTTTTGTTGTCTCCAGATATGGAACAATTCGCTCAAGTGAATGAATTCCGTGAGTATATGCTTAAGCAAGAAATTGCTTATGACTACTTAGCGAAAAAAGCAGATGACAAAGCTAAGCAAGCTGGGGAGAAAAAGGCTACAGATCAACTAGCTGCGATTAAAAAGCAGGTCAAAGATGCTGAATTCAAGAAAATGTTAGATGCAAAAAAAATAACAGAAGCTGAAGTGAAGGCTTATATGGTCAAAATGTTCACAGTTGTTGAAAGCGAAACAGCTAAGGTAACGGATGCAGAAATTGCTAAAGAATTCGAAACCAAGAAAAAAGATTATACGACAGCAACTGTTCGCCATATTCTAATCACTCTTAAGGATGCTAATGGTAAAGATCGTACCGATGCAAATGCCTTGAAATTGGCTAAAGAATTGAAAGCTAAGCTGGACAAGGGTGCAGACTTCGGTAAGCTTGCCAAAGAATATTCGGAAGATCCAGGTTCCAAGGATAAAGATGGTTTATACACGGACGTAGCTGTTGGAGAATGGGTTGAACAGTTCAAACAAGCGGCTCTAACACTTCCACTTAACAAAATTAGTGATCCTGTAAAAACGGATTATGGTTATCATGTTATGCGTGTAGAAGCTCGTTCCGAGAAAACGTATGACCAATTGACACAAGAACAAAAAGATACACTTAAAACATCCGTAGCTGCAACGAAACTAGATACATTTATGCAAAATGATCTTCCAAAACTTATCAAAAAAACGGATCTCCCTAAAGTGGAAACCAAGACAGAAGATAGCAAGACAACAACACCTAGTACGACAACACCTAACACTACTGAACCTAAGACGACGAAGTAATACGGCTTAGCGAAGTTAGACAAGCTTTATGGCTGCAGCGCGAGTAAGAATCGCGCTGCTTTTGTTTTCGTAATAAGACCATGATAAGATGGAGTGTATTTTGAGGAAAGTTCATGTATAAGGAATTGGCAGCAGTTGAATACTATGGCCAAGAATTAAAATATACTGAACCCTTCTTCTACCCATAAAGGAACAGTAGTTCAAAACTTCTTAAGAAAGCGGGGCAACATGTGAATGAAAGCTACTGGAATTGTACGTCGTATTGATGATTTAGGCAGGGTCGTTATTCCCAAGGAAATACGCCGTACCTTACGAATTCGTGAAGGAGACCCACTGGAGATTTTTGTGGATCGTGATGGCGAGGTTATTTTGAAGAAATATTCTCCGATTGGAGAATTAGGAGATTTTGCTAAAGAGTACGCAGAGTCCTTATTCGAAAGTACAGGTCATATCACCCTTATTGCAGATCGAGATACCATTATTGCTCTGGCGGGGGCTTCCAAAAAGGAATATTTGGACAAGTCTGTAGGATCACTGCTTGAGAACAGTATGGATAATCGAAAAATTATAGTGGAAGCAAGTTCTGGCAGTTATGAAATTACAAAAGACCATGCAGAAGCGATTTCTACCTTTGTGATTGCTCCTATTATTTCGGGTGGAGATCCGATTGGGGCGGTCGTTCTTTTGAACAAAGACGAATCCGTCAAAATGTCACAAATGGAATCCAAAATGGCAGAAACAGCTGCTGGATTTTTGGGCAAACAGATGGAGCAATAAGAAGCGCTGCATGATAGTTATAAAGAACCCCCTTACCTTTCCTGGCTCACGCCTGGTAGAGGGCATAGGGGGTTTTGCTATGTAATTACCCCCGTTGGGATTATAATGAATACAGTTGAGAAACGGGAATCTCATTAGATTCATAAGAGATAAGTGGGGAAAGCAATGAAAGAAACCTCTTCAGCGGGGAAGTTGTTAAAAGGTGCAGCACTGTTAACGATCGCAGCTTTATTGACTAAATTGTTAGGAACTTTGCAAAAAATTCCTCTCCAGAATATTGGGGGGGATGGAGTTTTTGGTATATACAACACCGTGTATCCTTTCTATACCTTGCTGCTCACACTCGCAACGGCGGGCTTTCCAACCGCAGTGTCCAAATTTGTCGCAGAGCAAGAAGCGGCAGAGAACCGAAGGGGTGCCCTACAAGTGTTAAGGGTGTCTGGGCTTGTTATTGTGATCTTAGGTTTTATTGGAGCCATCCTCTTATATATGGGTGCTCCGATATTGGCACACTGGATTGGAAGTAAGCAACTGATTCCTGCACTGCGGAGTGCTTCTCCTGCGCTCATATTCGTACCAGCGGCTGCTGCGCTACGTGGATATTTTCAAGGACTTCAAAATATGTTGCCGACGGCTGTATCTCAGGTTGCCGAGCAAGCTTTACGTGTTGGTGTAATGATTGTGTTGTTAATGTATTTTCATACAACGGGAGCCGACGATAGTACGGTGGCATCTGGGGCTATGGTGGGATCAGCGGCAGGAGGCGTAGCAGGACTGATCATTATGATCTATTATTGGCGGCGTCATCAGAGGGAGGTTGCAATTCTAACTCAAGAGAACAAACAGACCGCCTCCTTATCTGTATCCAATATAAGGCTAATTAAAGAGCTTCTGGTCTATGGAATTCCAATCTGCCTTGCGGCGCTGGCTGTTCCGCTGATCGGTCTTGTTGATACCTTTACCCTACCACGCCTATTGCAGCAAGGAGGGATAGAGGAGATGTCCTCTCTAGTTCAAGTGGGGGTCTATAATCGAGGTATTCCCCTGGTTCAACTGGTAACGATGCTTGGAGGCTCCTTGTCCATGTTGTTCATTCCCTTAATGGCTGAGCTTAAATTTAAGGGCGAAGTTGCCTTTATCCAGTCTCAGACTAGGTTAGCCTTACGCTGGTTCTGGCTGATTGGCCTGGCTTCATCTGCGGGGCTGGCTCTGCTAGCAGAGCCTATCAACATCATGATGTACAAAGATATCGCCGGAACCAGTGCGCTGCGTTGGATCGCTCTTACAGCAGCTCCAAGTACGATGGTAACTATAACTGCTGCGCTGCTTCAAGGCCTTGGCGCCGTGCGTCGCCCTGCCCTACACTTGGCAGGAGCCGCCGTGTTAAAGATCCTGCTCAACCTGCTGCTTGTGCCGCAGCTTGGCATTGACGGCGCAGCCATCGCAAGCTTGGCGGCATACAGCTTCGCTGCAGCGCTCAACCTCGCGCTGCTTCTCAGCACAACTTCCCTTCGGCTACGCCTGAAGGAAGCTGTGCTGAAGCCAGCGCTGCTCGTCGCAGCGCTGGCCCTCGCCGTGCTTACGCTGCGGCTCGGAACGGACGCCGCCGGCCTGTTACACGGCCGGCGAAGCGCCGCCGCAGCCGAAAGCCTGCTTGGCGTAGCGCTTGGCGCCGCCGTCTTCGCTATCGGCGTACTGCGGCTGCGCGTGATGACGGAGCAGGAGCTGTTCGCCCTGCCCAAAATCGGCCCGAAGCTCGTCCGTTGGCTTCGGCGCCTCAAGTTACTGCCAAATCGCTCTTAAATAACAGCGGAATTGTACATTTATACGCTATTTATCTATACTATTTTAATACATTAGCCGCATACAGGAGTGTGACGAATCATGAGTGCAACGATTACCGTGGTGGGTCTAGGATCAGGGGACCCGGATCGATTGACGCTTGGCAATTTAAAAAAACTTCAGCAAGCGAGCATGGTGTATGTTCGGACTATAGAGCATCCGGTAGTAACCTGGCTTCAAGAAGAACATAATATAACCTTCACCTCTTTTGATCATGTCTATGAAGCCAAAGATAATTTCCCTGCGGTATATGAAGAAATTACTCGTCTACTTGTAGAAAAGGCTGAGGGCTTAACGTCGGGAGAACTGATCTATGCAGTGCCTGGTCATCCCATGGTGGCGGAATCTACGGTTAAGCTGCTGCAACAATTTTGCAAGGACAAGGAGATTGAACTGAATATTGTCGGCGGAGAAAGCTTCCTAGATGAAGCGTTTGCCCGTCTTGGATTTGATCCCATTGAAGGTTTTCAGCTCCTCGACGCGTCGGGTCTGAAGCCGGGTCTAGTAGAGCCGAGGTTACATACGCTGATTGGTCAGGTGTACGATGCTTTTACAGCTTCAGATGTGAAACTTAGTTTGATGGAGATTTACCCGGCTGATTATGTAGTCACTGTAGGACATGCTTTAGGAGTAGCCGGTCAAGAGAAAATAGAGCAAATTCCTTTATACGATCTAGACCGCGTGGAGGGTTACGGCAACCTTTCCGTGATTTATGTCCCTAAAGATGAGCGCGATGATCTGCGCAACACAAGTTTTGAACGCCTTCATGAGATCGTCACTATTCTTCGTAGTCCAGAAGGATGTCCTTGGGATCGAGAACAGACCCACCAGTCCATTCGCAAAAATCTTATTGAAGAAACTTACGAAGTGTTAGAGACAATCGATGAAGACGATCCCGCTCATATGCAAGAAGAATTGGGAGATCTGCTGCTTCAAATCATGCTTCATGCACAGATGGAAGAAGAAATCGGCATGTTCAGCGTGTATGATGTGATCGGAAGTCTAAATGAGAAGTTGCTGTTCCGTCACCCCCATGTGTTTGGTGATATAACTGCCCCTGATGCGGAATCTGCACTGAACAACTGGGAGGCTATGAAGGCTGAGGAGAAACGTAAGAAAGGAATAGAACCTGAGAAACTTTCTGCGCTCAGTGGCGTTCCGCGAGATATTCCTGCTCTGATGAAAGCCTATAAGATTCAGAAAAAAGCAGCGAAAGTAGGCTTTGACTGGGATCATATTGACGATGCTTTTAAGAAGATGGATGAAGAGGTCGCAGAACTTAAAGAAGCTGTTAGAGAAGGGCATACTCAGGATGATCAGGTCCTAGAATTAGGCGATGTACTCTTTACTGTAGTTAATATTTCGCGTTTTATTGGCGCTGATCCCGAAGAGGCATTAACCCGGGTGATTCGCAAATTCACGTCAAGATTTGAATATATTGAGCAGCAGCTTCTTGCAGCTGGCAAGACCATGAACGAGAGCAATCTGGAAGAGATGGATAGATTTTGGGATGAAGCAAAGCAAGTAGAGCGAACATCTACATCCTTATAAAATGAAGCGAATTTTTTAGAAAAAATATAAAAAAAGTATAAAAAAAGTAGAAAATCACTATGTAAAGCAGGAATCCCAGCATCAACCAAGAATACTGATTAGGGATAACTTCGCAGGTGTACTATAGGATATAATGCCTATGACCACCGCATATACTCTATTTTTTTTAATATTGGGAGGCTTTTATTATGAACAAGACAGATCTCATCAACAACATTTCCGGCAAAAGCGGCTTGACGAAGAGAGACGTAGAAGTCGTTCTTAACAGTTTCTTAGGTGAAATTACAGACGCACTTTCCGAAGGAGATAAAGTGCAACTGATTGGTTTTGGTACATTTGAGACACGCAAACGTTCTGGCCGCACAGGTCGTAACCCGCAAACCGGCAAAACGATCGAAATTCCTGAATCCACTGTACCTGCATTCAAAGCAGGTAACAAACTTAAAGAAGCTGTAAAATAATGCGTCTTGATAAATTCCTAAAGGTGTCCAGGCTAATTAAGCGGCGTACGGTAGCTAAGGATGTCTCTGAGCAGGGCCGAGTGCTAATTAATGGACGTGAAGCCAAACCCAGCAGTACGGTCAAGGTGGGCGATGAAATTACCGTTCAATTTGGTCAAAAGTTGGTGACGATCCAGGTTGAGCGGCTAGCTGAGAGTACCCGTAAGGATGAGGCGTCTAGCCTATATACATTAGTGAAAGAAGAGCCGATAGTAAAAGAGACGGGACTCGACTGGAACTGATTTTTTGCACTAAGGAAGACTGCCCCGATCACAGACTAGTCTGTACAGGGGCAGTTTTTTTGTTCTAAAGCTGTTCTCTTCCCCATAAGCTTTTAGTGTAGAGGGAGGGGTACATGCCATGAACGATCAGGGAAAGAGTAAGCTGCAAGAATTGCGGCTACATAACCGAAAGCTATTGGAGATTTCAGGCGTCAACAATGTCGAGAGCTTTGACAGCGAGGAATTTTTACTACAGACTGAATTGGGACACTTAACCATACGCGGTCAGAATCTGCATATCAAAAATCTTAGTCTAGAGCAGGGATTGGTTGCAATTGAAGGTGTCATTAATTCCTTATCATATCTGAACCCCGGATCTAGTCCTAAAAGTAAGAGTTTGATGGGTAAGCTATTTAAATGAATTTACACACACAGTGGGTGACCCTGATGTGGATGCTATGTTCTGGGGCGGTGCTCGGGGTCGCCTTTGACAGTTACCGCGTCGTGTCAGGACAACTTCGCTTTCCGCGCTGGAGTATTCACATGCTGGACTTGCTCTACTGGATAGTGGCATCCCTTTTTGTATTTAGAATGTTATATATGAGCAATCAGGGTCAATTAAGATTTTATGTGTTTCTTGGTTTGTTTATTGGGGTATGGGTATATTATTTATACCTCAGTGTTTTAACCGAAAGAATTGTGGTAATGTTAATGATGGTAACAAAGAGGGTTTTTAACTTTTTTATACGGTTATTCCAAATTCTCATTGTTGCTCCTCTGATGCTTGTCTTCAAAGCGGTCAAGCTTACTTTCGGGTTTCTATGGATCATGTTGCTATATTTATTAAGAATATTTTTATTGCCCTTATGGCGCTTGGTTGCATGGATGTTCAGACCTCTAGTAATACGTTTTCAAATTTCTGAAAAAGTACGAGCCTTGCAACTGCGAATTCAACATATATGGAGTTCTTTAATGCAATTATTGAAACCTAGACCGAAGGAACCTGAAGATTAATACGAATGGGAGGTGTCTGCATATGCGTGCTGAGTTTGAACGGAGAAATAATCAAATTAATCAAAATCAATCAGCAGGCAAAAATGTTGGCGCCCGCAGACGTCTTAAATTATGGATGGTATTCATGTTGGTTGTTTTAGGATTTGCTGCATATCGTTTTATTGACCAAGCTTCTCAAATTAAAACATATACCTTAGAATATGCCCAAAAGAAGGATACGGAAACACAAAATATCCAATCTTTGAATCAAATGAAACGTGAGAACGAACGTCTGAAGGAACCTGAATATATCGAGCAAATTGTCAAGAAAAAATTTGGCCTCTACAAACCTGGCGAGATTCCAATCTATACGCCTTCTTCTGGAGGAGAATAGATATAGCTAGCAGGATATGCGTCTGTTGACCTTGTATGGCGCATTCGGTATAATCAAATCACCACAGCCAAGATCATGAGCTCTTGGTGTACATTTTTAAGGGAGGATCATTTTATTTTATGGCAATAGAAGTGGGCACCAAGTTAGAAGGCAAAGTGACAGGCATCACGCATTTTGGAGCATTTGTGGATCTGTCAGGAGGTGTCACCGGTCTCGTTCACATCTCGGAAATCGCCGATAATTACGTCAAGGACGTTAACGATCACCTCAAGATTAATGATGTGGTTACCGTTAAGGTTATCAATGTCGATAAGGACGGCAAGATTGGACTATCTATTAAGCAGACCGTGGATAAACCGGCAGAAGCCCCTAGACCTCCACGTGCACCCCGACCTGATCGCCCAACTAGCGGCGGAAGAGACGGAGATCGCCCAAGCGGCGGTGGTGGTGGTGGCGGTGGATTTAACCGAGATCGCGGAGGACGTAACTTCAAACCTCCAGTCGGTAAGGCCTCATTCGAAGATAAGGTTTCACGATTCCTTAAGGATAGTGAAGAGCGCATTTCCTCGCTGAAGAAGAACACCGAAGGTAAACGTGGTGGGCGCGGCGCGAAGCGCATGTAATACCCATATAGACAACAAACCGTAGGCCCTGAGGGCTTACGGTTTTTTTTGTCGCCGAGGGACGACTCTGTTTTTTTTACCGACAACTTCCTGCAGTTTTCCGGCAGGTCTCGGGCAAATCGCTAAGAACGCTATACGAACGTAGTAAACGTGCCTATGTTTTAGATACGAACATAGATACGGGAAAGAGCCAATTAGGCGTGTAGCTAACAGACCTGTGTTATTCTGCCGGGTCTCTCAATTTGTCGGAAATTTCTTAGAGCAATCTACCTTGGTATGACAAACTTTCCGTAGACAGGCTCCTATAATGGGACATACCTTAACAAAACGAATAGGGGTGCGACAATGGAGAAATGGAATGTGATTGCTTTTCCGGGTATGAAGAAAGCTACAACTGGGGATACGTCAAAGAAATCTAGGGGGCTGAATTGGAGAGAAAGATCTTGGGTTATGCAGACAAGTCGTTTTGTTGCGACGAACAAATGGACAGCCTTATTAACCATAATGGGATTTTTATTGGGTAAAGCAACCATTCTAAATGAGTTATCTCCATTTGCTGTAGCCTACTTTGCCGTAATTACCTTCATGCGCAGAGATTTGATGCTTCCCGTATTCGCCTCCATTGTATTAGGAGCCCTTTTCGCACAGCATCACCATTTTCTTTCTGTTGTTTGGGAACTAGTCATCGTCTTCCTAATGCAAAAGGGGTTAGAATCGTTTGAGAAATCGGAGATCTCTTACGCTCCTTTAATGGTGTTCACTTCTGCATTTTTTGTGAATTTATTTTCAGCGGTACTTGGACCTTCGCTGAACTGGTATGGGATGACCATGACGGTCCTAGATGCGGTACTCAGTTTTGTACTAACTCTTGTTTTTTTGCAAGCTGTACCTATTTTTACTTACCGCAAGAAGAACTACAATCTCCGTAATGAAGAAATTTTGTGTCTCATTATTCTATTAGCTTCTGTCATGACTGGAGCTGTAGGGTGGCAGATTCACAATCTTTCTCTTGAACATATTTTATCGAGATACTTAATTCTAATATTTGCTTTGGTAGGCGGCGCTCCGTTAGGTGCCTCTGTAGGCGTAATTACAGGCTTGATACTGAGTCTTGCGGATATGACTGCGATCTACCAGATGAGTCTGTTGGCCTTTAGTGGCATGCTTGCAGGAATGCTTAAGGATGGGAGAAAGTGGGCGGTAGGTCTTGGCATGCTGTTGGGCACATCGATCTTGTCCATCTATTTAACAGGTCCTTCGGATATCATGAATTCTACTTGGGAGACATGCGCTGCCGTCGTATTATTCTTGCTCACGCCTAAAACTATAATCGGCTTTGTAGCCAAATATGTTCCGGGAACAAAAGACCATACTCAAAGCCAGCATGAATATGCAAAAAGGATAAGAGATATTACTGCAGAGCGAGTGACGCAGTTCTCAGATGTATTCAAGCAATTATCTCGGAGTTTTGGCCAGGTCTCAGGTTCCAGTGAGATCGCAGGCAGAGGAGAAGAACTGGAACATTTCATGAATGCGGCTACAGAAGGAGCGTGTGCCACCTGTTTTCGAAAAAACCAGTGCTGGGACGGTAAGTTCTATCAGACCTATAAATATATGACGGATATGATGACGACAATTGAAGAGAATCCCGATGTAACCAAAGATCAGCTTCCACCTAAGTGGGGAAAGATTTGCAATAAGACGGAGCAAGTTATGCACATTATGAAGCGGGAATATGAGCTCTACCAAAATGATATGCACTGGAAACGTCAAATATACGATAGCAGACAGCTTGTGGCTGAACAATTATCTGGCGTGTCGCAGGTAATGGAAGATCTGGCTAAGGAAATAAAAAGAGAAGGACAAGCTATGTATCGTCAAGAAGAACAGATTCGAGAAGCTCTGGAGAAAATGGGCTTGTCTATTCATAGCGTGGATATCATCTGTCTAGATCATGGCAATGTAGAGATCGAGATTATTCATGCCTATACACGAGGATATGATGAGTGTCGGAAAATTATCGCGCCGCTTCTATCCGATATTCTAGACGAGCAGATAGCTGTTACTACAGAGACTGGACCTATAGGGCGAGAGGGTCTCGCTAATGTAACGTTTGGTTCAGCTAAAACTTATGAGATCTTAACTGGAGCTGCTGGAACAGCTAAAGGAGGAAATCTTTTATCAGGTGATAGCTTTAGTGCGGCAGAACTCGGGAATGGCACATTTGCCGTAGCTCTAAGCGATGGAATGGGAAATGGAGAACGAGCTCGACTGGAGAGTAGTACAGCACTCAACATTTTAGAGCAGCTGCTGCAATCCGGTATGGATGAGACGTTAGCTATCAAATCGGTCAACTCTATTTTAATGCTACGTTCCCCTGACGAGATCTATGCCACAGTTGATATGGCTTTAATTGATGAATATTCTGCACGGACAACCTTTTTAAAGATAGGCTCATCTCCAAGCTTTATTAAACGAGGTCATGAGGTCATACCCGTAACCGCTAGTAATTTGCCGATTGGGATTATCCAGGATATTGAGGTAGATCTAGTCACGCTTCAGTTGGAGCCCGGCGATACACTCATCATGATGACAGATGGTATGTATGATGCTCCCGGCCATGCAGTGAATAAGGAACTATGGATTAAACGTCTTATTCAGGAGACCGAAAGCGACGATGCTCAGGCAATGGCTGACTGTCTATTGGAGTCTGTAATAAGATATCAAGGTAATCAGATCATCGATGATATGACGGTAGTTGTGGCTAAAGTGGAGCATCGCCGTCCTCAGTGGTCTACGCTGCATATCCCAGGTATGAACCGATTGGAGCGCCCCCGTACAGTAAGTTAATATAGCATCATTATTATTTTTGTATATCCTCAAATGAATAGATACGCGCTCGTTATTCTCTCAGGTTTGGACCTTGAAGGAATGGGAAATGATAGAGAGATAGAGCGTGTAATCTTTTCGGTAGAGGCGGGATATTGATGAAACAAATTTTATTAATTACGGACGGATGCTCCAATGTAGGACAGAGTCCTGTGATGACCGCATCCTATGCAAGGCAAGAAGGAATTACAGTGAATGTGATCGGAGTAGTAGACTATGGAACGATTGGGGAGTTGGGCAGTCTAGAAATTCGGGAAATCGCCAAGGCTGGGGGAGGGATGAGTCAAATCACCGGTACACAGAATTTAGGCAGAACAATGCAGATGATGACCCGCAAAACGGTGGTTCAGACGATTCAGCAAGCGGTTAATAAGGAATTGAGACAAATCTTAGGAAGTTCGGGTGTGGAGAATCTTTCCCCGGATAAGCGAGCAGAAGTTGTTGAAGTTATGGAAGAGCTGGCTGAGACCTCAACTCTAGAGGTTGCTCTACTAATTGATGCAAGTGCAAGCATGAAGCCCAAGCTAGCATTTGTAGAAGAAGCAATTCGGGATTTAATGCTTAGCTTAGGTGCAAGAGAAGGTCTGAGCCGCATATGTGTGTTTCATTTTCCTGGCCGCCATGGTGGTGAAGAGGTTGTCATGGATGTAGATTGGTCAACGAATATTCAGGATATTCGCACAATCTTTCAACGTATGAATATGCGAGGAGCTACGCCAACAGGGCCCGCCATGGTTAGGGTGATTGATTTCTTGCGTTATGGTACACTTAATGGAAATGGAAACCATACTAGGCCGGAGGATAACCATGAAAGAGAAGGATTGCTCGGTGACTACGTTGTATAAACCGAGTTTTCCTGAGGGAACGCTCGTCATTGGTCGTTGGAACGGTAGGCAATATGTAATTCAGAAAAAGCTCGGTCAGGGAGCGAATGGTGTTGTATACCTAGTTCAGCAGGTAAGCAGCCGCAGGCAATATGCCCTCAAGATGGGTTTTGACACCTTTGATCTGCAATCGGAGATTAATGTATTGAAGGCGTTGCAGCGGCAACGTCACAAGCATGATGCAGGCGAGCGGGATCTCTCCTATCTAGTGGAGGTGGATGATTACACCCAACAAGATAGAGAGATTCCTTTCTATGTCATGAGATACGTGAAGGGTGAACCACTCAGTGCATTTTTAAATCGTAGAGGAGTGCAGTGGCTTGATCTTGCAGGGCTGAATTTGTTAGATCAACTTGTAAGGCTCCATAAGGCGGGCTGGGTGTTTGGTGATCTGAAGCCTGATAATATCCTTGTCAGTTCTTATGGAGAGGTCGAACTTATCGATTATGGTGGAGTTAGTCCCATAGGCAGAAGTGTTAAACAATTCACCGAATGGTATGATAGAGGATTCTGGAATGCAGGCACCCGAGTTGCGGAACCTTCGTACGATTGGTTTTCCTTTTCCGTAGTATGCATCCATATGCTAGCCGAAAGTGAGCTTAAGAAAGCGGCACTTCAACTACCACAGATGCGAAGCTTAGCAGATCTGAATCAGATCGTTGACCAAGCACCTAGACTTCGTCCTTATGCTAAATGGTTAAAGAGGGCCTTGAACATAGGTTTCTCCGATACAGAAGAAGCTTGCCGAACTTGGAGATTATTGCTATCTCGTTCTTCAGTAAGGCGGCCTGTTCGAAGCACCCCGGGCTGGCTAAAAGGTGCGTTTGCCCTGTCAGTTTTTCTTCTTGTCTGTGCTATATATCTGACCTTTCGGTTTTAGGTTTCTATTTACATACTTAGGTCAGATAAAGGACAGGAATAGAAGGGATGTATAGTGAATAGTATGAATTTTATTAATTTATTAAATACAACCCGGGAAGTAGGGAGAGCCTCGCAATTATGGTCACGGGGTGATTGTATCGTTGTAGCAGTGTCAGGAGGTCCAGATTCTATAGCCCTGTTACATGTACTACATGCGTTATCACAAGAGGCTGAGGGGTCATTTCAACTAATTTGTGCTCATATTAACCATGGTTTTAGGGGAAAAGAATCTCGAGAAGAGGCAGATTTTGTTCGCCAGATTGCGAGCGATTTGCAGATTCCTTTTGAACTTGGAGAACCTGATGTTACAAGTTATATGATAGAAGCGGGTCTTGGGCTACAGGTAGCTGCACGCGAGAAACGCTATGAATTCCTTCATGATGTAGCTTCTAAATATCAGGCTAACTCGATTGCACTTGCTCATCATGCAGATGATCAGGCTGAGACAGTGATGTTTCGAATACTTCGAGGAACAAGTCCTACAGGCATGGCAGGCATGAAGCTCAAGCGAAAGCAAAAAAAAGTGGAACTTATCCGCCCCTTCCTCCGTATATACAAGACGGACTTACTAGAGGTATGCCGTAATTCAGGCTTGGATTATAGAATAGATAGTAGTAATTTGAGTAATAAATACGCACGGAATGCTGTACGTTTGGATGTGCTACCTTTTTTGGGGCAATATAATGCTCAACTGGTTCAGTCGCTTAATCGTCTGGCAGAGGTTGCAGGCGAAGAAGATGATTACATGCAACATGAGGTCCAAGTGGTCTATGATCGAATTGTGGGTCAGCATGGTGCAGGGATTGTCTTTTCGGTGAAGGATTATACAGGGCTACATGTTGCTTTACAACGGAGGTTGATTAAACTAATATTAAATTACCTGCCTCAAGGTAAAGAAGATATGGAGTACACAACCATAGAGCGTATCCGTGAACAAGTTGTACAGGATCGATCTACCACTTGGACTGTTGATATTGGTGGGGGTCTGCGATGTATTCGTGAATACGATACCATCTACGTTCTCCCGGATTATATGGGTTTAGTTAAGCAGGAATATACATACCAATTGGAGGAAATTCCCGCAAGGTACCCTATTCCCGGAACCAGAAGCCAGTTATCCGTTACGGCCTCAGCATCCGGCGTTTTGCCTGATCTAGACGTCTGGAATTGGAGAAGTAACGACAAAGCAGTGTTTGATGCGGATGAGCTTGTGTATCCGCTGATCGTGCGTTCTCGCTTGCCCGGAGACGTCATGAAAGTGATGGGACTAAACGGAAGCAAAAAGGTAAAAGATATTTTCATTGATCAGAAAATACCCCCTTCACTCCGAACGAAGATTCCCATGGTTACAGATGGAGCAGGCCGCATATTATGGCTTCCGGGGGTTCGCCGCTCCGCACTTGCGGTAGTAAGCGAAACTACGACATCAATGGTTTTTATGGAGTTAGAAAGCGACAGGTTATCGCCATAGTCAGGCTTTCATAGTATAACGTAGGAGGTTCAAGCAGTTGCATAATGACATTCAAGAAATACTCATCAGCCGCGAACAGATACAGGAGAAAGTTGCTGAATTAGGCCAGCGGCTTAGTAAGGATTATGAAGGCCGTAACCCATTAGTGATTTGTATTCTCAAAGGGGCCTTTATTTTTATGGCGGACTTGGTTAAAGAAATAACAGTACCGCTTGAGCTTGATTTCATGGCGGTATCCAGTTATGGAGCCTCCACCAAATCTTCCGGCGTAGTAAAAATTATCAAGGATTTAGATAACTCTGTTGAAGGCCGAGATGTACTTATCGTAGAGGATATCATCGACAGTGGCCTAACGCTTAGTTATCTCATTGATGTACTACAGCGTCGAAATGCAAAATCAACAACGGTAGTTACTTTGTTTGACAAACCCGCACGTCGTACTGTAGATCTTGAAGCTGATTTAACAGGGTTTGTTTTGCCTGATGAATTTGTGGTAGGGTACGGACTAGACTATGCGGAGAAGTATCGCAATCTTCCTTATGTAGGGGTTCTGAAACCTGAAATCTACACCAACTAATAAGAGTACGCCTTAACCGTGCTACATATCCTGATCTGTGCCTTTGTTGAGAACGCCAGACAGGCTGTGGTAAAATAACTTAAGTGTTTTGAGAGGAGGTAGGGGATGAATCGGTTCATCCGGAATTCTGGTTTTTATTTAATTCTTTTCTTAGTCGTGGTGGGCATCGTCCAATTCCTCACTAACAGCAGTGAAGCGGCCGGTACCCCTGGATATGCTCAGTTGCGCCAGCAGCTTAAGGCGAACAATGTTAAGGAAGTTACAGCCCAATTCGATGGGTATGCCTATCTGGTGACTGGTGAATACATTAAAAAAGTGGATAATAAGGAAAAATTCCAATCCTATGCTCCTTTTGATACAAGCACAGTGAATGAGCTTCGTGATTATAGCGAGAGCAACAATTTCAGTTTGACTTGGAAAAAAATGCAGGGTGAAAGCATTTGGTTAACCTTCCTTACTTCCATCGTTCCACTTGCGATTATGTTCATACTCTTCTTCTTCCTATTCAATCAGGCGCAAGGTGGCGGCGGCAAAGTAATGAACTTTGGCAAAAGCCGAGCTCGCTTATATAACGAAGAGAAGAAGAAAATTACATTCGAAGATGTAGCTGGTGCGGATGAAGAGAAACAGGAACTAGTGGAAGTAGTTGAATTCCTTAAAGATCCTCGTAAATTCTCGGCCGTCGGAGCTCGTATACCTAAAGGGGTTCTCCTTGTAGGCCCTCCAGGTACCGGTAAAACGTTGCTTGCTCGTGCAGTTGCGGGTGAAGCGGGCGTACCTTTCTTCAGTATCTCTGGTTCTGACTTCGTAGAGATGTTTGTAGGGGTCGGAGCATCGCGTGTACGGGATTTGTTCGAGAACGCGAAGAAGAATTCACCTTGTATCATCTTTATCGATGAAATTGATGCAGTAGGTCGTCAACGTGGTGCCGGTCTAGGCGGTGGACACGACGAGCGTGAACAAACACTGAATCAATTGCTTGTTGAAATGGATGGTTTTGGTGGCAACGAGGGAATTATCATTGTGGCTGCAACAAACCGTGCTGATATTTTAGACCCTGCTTTGCTTCGTCCAGGACGTTTTGACCGCCAAATTACGGTGGATCGTCCAGATGTCAGAGGTCGTGAAGCTGTGCTTAAAGTACACGCTCGCAACAAACCGATGACGAAAGATGTTAGACTGGATGTTATTGCTAAGAGAACTACCGGATTTACTGGCGCGGATCTTGAGAACCTTCTGAACGAAGCGGCACTGCTTGCAGCCCGCCGTAACCGCAAAGATATTTCAATGCGAGAAGTGGATGAAGCGATTGACCGTGTCATCGTAGGAACGGAGAAACGCAGTCGCGTAGTTAGTGACCGCGAGAAGAGAATTGTCGCTTTCCACGAAGCAGGACATACAATTGTTGGTTATTTTTTAGAACATGCTGACATGGTGCATAAAGTTACGATTATTCCTCGGGGCCGTGCTGGCGGATATGTAATTATGATGCCGCGCGAAGACCGTATGCTTGTAACTAAGCAGGAATTACTGGATAAAGTAACGGGTCTCTTAGGTGGACGTGTATCAGAAGAGCTCTTTATTGGCGAAATTGGTACAGGTGCATACAGTGACTTCCAACAAGCTACAAGCATTGTACGTAGCATGATTATGGAGTACGGTATGAGTGACAAGCTTGGACCGATGCAATTCGGCTCCTCTCAAGGTCAAGTGTTCTTAGGTCGTGATATTGGTCATGAGCAGAACTATAGTGATGCCATTGCCTATGAAATTGATCAAGAAATGCAGCGTTTCATCGCAGATAGTTATGAACGTTGTAAACAGCTTCTTACAGAGCACGCGAAGGAAGTTCATCTAATTGCAGAGACGTTATTAGAAGTGGAGACGCTGGAACTTGAACAAATCAAGTCTTTAATTGAGACGGGTAAACTTCCAGATGCGACTACAGAGACGGATAGCGGATCTAATGATGGAGAATCAGGTGCGCCTGTTATTGATAATATTGGTGATGTACGCGTAAGAATTCAAGGCAAAGATGATGAATCTCAACCAAGTACTCCTACGGGCGACATCCCTAATAATGTACCTGGCAGTTCCTCCAATGATATCCGTGGAGATCAACCTACAGATACACCGCAAGGACCCGTTCGCGAACTACCGGACGGAGGCATTATTGCTCCCGCACCGAAGGATGGCGAAGACGGACGTGGCGGTAATGGTGGAAATCCAATCGTATAAATAAATATGAAATGCCTCAAACGGGCATGGTTCAGTTCTTAAGCCGGAAAACACTTGTTTTCCGGCTTTTTTGCGTAGTAGAGTAGATTGACAGAGCAAGTAACGTTGTGTAAATTAGTTGTTAAACAATGCACAAAGTATGGGGATAAAGAGATACCCGGATTGCTGCAGCCTGCAGCCTTAAAATAGCTGTGAGGCACTAGGGGAGGACGTCTGGTGGAAGCTTTAGCTTTAGAGCGCAAAGCTGAGCAAAACCGTGAATTACGGGAGAGGCTCACACAATTAAAGAAGGAACGTAATGCCATCATATTGGCTCATTATTATCAAAGAGATGAAATACAAGAGGTCGCTGATTTTCGTGGAGACTCTTTTTTGCTTGCACAAAAGGCAGCCCAGACGGATGCTGAAGTTATTGTATTCTGTGGAGTTCATTTTATGGGAGAAAGCGCTAAGATTCTAGCTCCTAACAAAACGGTGTTAATCCCTGATGAGCGAGCGGGTTGCCCCATGGCGGATATGGTCAATGTAGAAGGTCTTCGTAAGGTGAAGGCAGAACACCCTAAGGCAAAAGTGGTGACCTACATTAACTCTTCTGCTGAGATCAAAGCAGAGACGGATATATGCTGTACTTCAGCAAATGCTGTAAGAGTTATTAATTCTGTAGATGCGGATGAGATTATTTGGGTACCAGACAAAAATCTCGGACACTATGTCCAACAACATACAGACAAGAAGATGATTATCTGGGAAGGCTACTGCAATACGCACGATATGCTTACAGTCAAAGATGTCGTTGAGATGAAAGCGAAATATCCTGAGGCTGAATTTGTAGTTCACCCAGAATGTCGGCCCGAGGTCGTCGAGTTGGGAGACTTTATCGGTAGTACTACAGCTATTTTAGAATATTGCAAGAATTCTACCAGCAAACAGTTCATTGTAGGGACAGAAGACGGAACCGGATATCAACTGCGTCTGGACAGTCCGGACAAGGAATTTATTTTTGCAACCAAGTTCTTAGTATGTCCGAATATGAAAGTTAATAACTTGAAGAAGCTGGTTAAATGTCTTGAGACAATGAGTCCGCAAATATATGTCCCTCCTGTAATTGCAGACAAAGCCAGATCTTCCCTAGAGCGCATGTTACAAGTCAAGTAGCATGCGCTACTCTCTTGCCCTAAAGATAGGTGATTGTTATGTTTCCTAAATATTTAGTGGATTTTAATATAGATGAACTTTTAACTATTCATACGGACGTTCTTATAATAGGCACGGGTATTGCTGGTCTATTTACTGCCCTGAAGGCTAGTGAAGATCGAAATGTAATCTTAGTTACGAAAAGCGGACTGATGGAAAGTAATACACGTTATGCTCAAGGGGGAATTGCTGCTGTATTTTCAGCAGAGGATTCCCCTCAGTCTCATTTAGAAGATACGTTGATTGCAGGAGCGGGTCTCTGTCTAGAAAAAGCTGTAGAGGTGCTTGTTCAAGAGGGGCCGCAAGGCGTTCAAGAGTTGATCCAAATGGGAACATCTTTTGATCAAGAATGTGGCCAAATCGCTCTTACTCAAGAAGGGGCTCATAGTCATCGTAGGATTCTGCATGCCAATGGAGATGCGACAGGGCACGAGATTGTTCGAGCATTAGCACAAAGGGTGAGTGAATCTAAAAATATTGAGGTATGGGAACATCACTATGTTATCGATTTGATTACAAAAGATGATGAGTGTCTAGGAGCTTTGATTCAGAAACCAAATGGAGAACGTATATATCTAAGATCAGAGGCTACGTTAATTTGTTCTGGAGGAGCAGGGCAGCTCTATCGATATACGACAAATCCAGAAGTAGCTACAGCAGATGGTGTAGCCCTAGCTTACCGAGCAGGCGCACACATTCGCGATCTAGAATTTGTGCAGTTTCATCCAACAGCGTTGAATTATGCGGGTGCTCCTCGTTTTCTAATTTCGGAAGCAGTCCGAGGTGAAGGTGCGATACTTCGCAATGCTCAAGGGGATCGATTCATGGAGAAGTATCATGCTCAACTTGAATTAGCCCCAAGAGATATTGTAGCTAGAGCCATTGTTACTGAAATGGAAACCTCTAAATCTTCTCATGTTTATTTGGATATTACACATGAATCAGCAGATTTAATAAAACATCGTTTTCCTACCATATATAAGACCTGTCTTCAATACGGACTAGATATGACAACAGATTGGATTCCTGTAGCGCCTGCTGCACATTATATGATGGGCGGCATTGAGACAAATCTTTGGGGTGAGACCCATGTTCAGCGACTTTTTGCATGTGGAGAAGCTTCTTCTACAGGAGTCCACGGTGCAAATAGGCTCGCTAGTAATTCTCTTTCTGAAGCCATTGTATTCGGCGCTCGAATCGTGAAGAAGTTAAAGGAACTCAGTCCGCTTACTCGTTCAGGGGCAGGCATGGCGAGTCAAGAACATCGAGTGGGATTTGGTATACAGGAGACGACTGAGCGGAGACTTAGACTCCAAAAAACAATGGTACGCCACGTAGGTGTACGCCGTCATGATGACTCTCTTCAAGCTGGACTGCATGAATTACAAGAACATATGCCTTATTTTAAAATGGAATTAAAACAGGTAGAAGAATACGAATTCGCCAATATGTTGATGTGCGCGCTACTCGTTACAGAAGCAGCTATTCAGCGGAAGGAAAGCCGCGGTGGTCACTATCGGGAAGACTATCCAGATCGTGATGATGATGCATGGTACAAACATCTGGTGTTCCACCGGGAAAAAGGAATGTTGGAGGCCGGAATTGATGATGTTTAACGGATATAATGAGGGCTTAATTGAATCCATTCAGAGCTGGCTTAAAGAAGACGTAGGATCCGGAGATATTACTACTGCGGTTACAATTCCCTTTGGTCATGAGTCAAAAGGAATTATCCATGCGAAAGATAGCGGCATTATAGCGGGTATACCTGTAGCTGAGATCGTTTTCCAAATCGTTGATCCATCGCTTACTTTTATATCACATGTAGAGGATGGACAGAGGGTAGAAAAGGGAACGATATTAATCGAGGTAGAAGGCAGTACGCATAGTATCTTGACGGGTGAACGACTTGCCCTTAACTTACTGCAAAGGTTATCTGGAATAGCTACACGCACTCGCTCATTTATCGAGGTTATTGACGGTCTTCCTGTAAGGCTTGTCGATACTCGCAAAACTACACCGGGTCACCGGATGTTAGAGAAATATGCTGTTCGTGTAGGTGGTGGCTCTAACCACAGATTCGGTCTTTACGATGCTGTAATGATTAAGGACAATCATATTAAGGGAGCAGGCGGTATTCTTCAGGCTGTAAACCGAGCTCGCCAACAAATACCCCACACCATGAAAATTGAGGTGGAGACTGAGAACTTACACCAAGTGTCTGAAGCATTGCAGGCGGGTGCGGACATTATCATGTTGGATAATATGACGAATGAGCTTATGAAAGAAGCTGCTACTCATATCAAAAAAGAAGCTCCTCATGTTATTGTAGAGGCTTCGGGCAATGTAAATATGATGACCATCCGAGGTATCGCACAAAGTGGCGTGGATGTTATAAGTGTAGGTAGATTAACGTACTCATTTGAAAGTTTAGATATCAGTCTAGATTTGAATGCAAAGAAAGAGAGGTGAGAGCCATGATCCTTGTGGTTGACGTGGGAAATACGAATATCGTACTCGGGATCTACAAGAACCGTGAGCTTCTCCACCATTTCCGTGTTGGGACGCATCGGCATTATACGGTAGATGAATATGGAGTGTTGATTCATAATTTATTTCAGATGTCTCATATTAATGTTAAAGAGATCGAAGGAGTCATTGTCTCTTCCGTAGTACCTCCATTGATGAATGTATTGGAACAGATGTGCCAGACTTATCTTGGCAAGCTGCCGTTAGTCGTGGGTCCTGGGATTAAGACAGGTCTTAATCTTCGCTATGAGAACCCTCGCGAGGTAGGAGCAGACCGGATAGTAAATGCGGTTGCTGCAGTTGAAATCTACGGTGGACCGTTAGTTGTGGTTGATTTTGGTACAGCCACTACGTTTGATTGTATAGATGATCAGGGTAATTACCTAGGTGGTGCCATTGTGCCTGGAATTGGCATAGCAACGGAAGCCTTGTATCAGCGAGCCTCCAAGTTACCTCGTATAGAGCTGGAGAAGCCAAAAAAAGTCATTGGCAGAAACACAATTCATGCGATGCAGGCCGGCATTATTTTTGGCTACGCGGGTCAAGTGGATGGAATTGTAGGACGAATTCGCAAGGAAATGAAGGCAGAGCCCAAGGTTATTGCTACGGGCGGATTAGCGGAGCTTATCGCTAGTGAGACCACGTCTATTGAAGAAGTGAACCCTATGCTTACCTTGGAGGGACTTCGGTTAATTTATGAACGTAATCAGACTTAAAGCTGAACGAAGTAATTTCATTAATTTACTTAAGAATACAAAAACAAAAGAACACAAGAACATAAGGCTAAAAAGAAGGAGGCGAAGGCCAGCATGAGCCAGACAAAAGATCGTCTGATTCGGGGAACCGCTATAGACGGAAAGGTACGCGCCTTTGCAGTTAGAACTACAGGGCTAGTAGAAGAACTTCGCCGACGTCATGATATGTATCCTACAGCTACAGCGGCTCTTGGTCGTACGCTTACTGCTGGAGCGATGATGGGCTCCATGATGAAAGGTAAGGAGAAGCTTACCATTCAGATTAAGGGAGATGGCCCGTTAGGCCAGATCTTAGTAGATGCTAATGCATTAGGTGAGGTCCGAGGGTATGTTAACGAACCACAGGCTCATCTTCCCAACAATAGTATGGGCAAGCCGGACGTCGCTGGTGCAGTAGGTACATCGGGGTTCCTTCACGTGACCAAAGATCTAGGGATGAAAGAGCCATATCGTGGAAGTGTCCCTATTGTATCTGGTGAAATAGGCGAAGATTTTACTTATTATTTTGCAGTATCGGAGCAGACGCCTTCGGCTGTAGGGTTAGGAGTTCGGGTAGAGAGCGATGCATCTGTCATTGTAGCAGGTGGATTTATTATACAGCTCCTTCCGGGTCTTGAAGATGAGGAGATTACGGCAATCGAACAAGCAGTAGGTCAGCTTCCCCCTGTGACTTCTTTGCTAGATCAGGGGCTGGAGCTTGAAGAGATGATCAAATGTATTTTGCCTGATTTCAAATTATTAGATGAAATGGATATTAAGTTTGCTTGCAGCTGTTCCAGAGAACGGGTGGAGAAAACATTAATCTCTCTAGGTGAGACCGAACTTACTCAACTTATGGAGGAAGATGAAGAGACCGAAGTGGTCTGTGATTTCTGCCGAAATGCGTATGTATTCAATCAGGATGATATCCGTACCTTACTAGAACAAGCTAAGAACTAAAGTTGTGTAGTCCCCCTACTTTGCCAAGACAGCATGAGCTGAACGGGCAGAGTATTTTTTATTTAGGACGATTGACAATCCCTTATAGGAGTTGTTAATATAATAGTAATAAAAGCCTAGTTATTTAGTCGGGAATCATAAAAGCCGGTATGGAGCATAACGCCGTACTTTTGTTTTTATACACAACCAGAGTGAAACTCATTTTATAGAAGATATAGCAATTATATATTAGGGAGGATTTAATTATGGCTAGAGTAGTGAATAGTGTCACAGAACTTATTGGTGGAACCCCTCTTGTACGTCTACAACGTATTGTCCCTGAAGATAGCGCCGAAATTTATGCAAAGCTTGAATACCAAAACCCAGGTTCAAGTGTCAAGGATCGGATTGCAATTAGTATTGTAGAGGAAGCGGAGAAAGCTGGTCATCTGAAGCCAGGTGGCACGATTATTGAAGCGACAAGTGGCAACACGGGGATTGGACTTGCATTGGTAGCAGCGGCTAAAGGCTACAAATCCGTGATTGTTATGCCTGAGACCATGAGTATTGAGCGTCGTAACTTGCTTCGTGCTTATGGTGCTGAGCTTGTCCTTACTCCAGGATCAGAAGGAATGAACGGTGCAGTTAAGAAAGCCGAAGAGATTCTGTCAGAGAATCCAGACTACTTCTTGGCTGATCAATTTAAGAACCAAGCCAATGTGAAAATTCACCGCGAGACTACGGGACCAGAAATTGTAGAAGCAATTGAATCCATCGGTGGCCCTTTGGATGCATTTATTGCGGGTATTGGTACAGGCGGCACCATCTCAGGAGCAGGAGAAGTACTGAAGAAACAATATCCAGATATCAAAATTTACGCTGTTGAGCCCGCGGCATCACCACTACTTGCTGGAGGTAAGCCAGGGCCACACAAAATTCAAGGCTTAGGTGCAAACTTTATTCCTGAAATTCTAAATCGTGAGATCTATGATGAAATTATTCATGTTGAGAATGAAGAAGCGTTTGAGCAGGCTCGTAAAGTGGCGAAGGAAGAAGGGATTCTCTCCGGGATATCCTCAGGAGCTGCAGTACTAGCTGCTCTTAAAGTAGCCAAGGAACTGGGCAAAGGCAAAAAGGTTGTTGTAGTAATTCCAAGTAATGGTGAACGTTACCTAAGCACACCACTTTATAATTTCGAAGCGTAGGCTTCTTGTGATGAATGACATACTAGACCCCGGACCGTTTCCCTCGTGGAGACCCAGGGGTCTTTTTCCATGTAAAAAGTTTTCTTAGAGTTCACCCTTTACTATAGGATGGGATGGACTAGCGTGTTACTATGGAATCTAATCATAGGTAGCTTATATAAATTCACTTTTGAGGGTTATTAACTATAATCCTTTTTAACTTAGGCTTAGTGTAACCAAAGCTTTGGCTAAAGTGGATATATTCAATTTCGGTACATATAAGGTAGGTGCGAAGAATTGAGCAGTATAGGTCTGAATGGTAAAGTAGTGCGTTCAGAAAAAGCGACGATTTCCGTTATGGATCACGGCTTTTTATATGGTGTGGGGCTGTTTGAGACGTTTCGTACATATGGAGGTGTGCCTTCTTTACTTCGTCGACATCTAGACAGAATGAGAAGTGCCTGTATTTCACTGGGAATAGTCTATGAGCCGGATGAGGATCAATTACGTCACTATATCCAAGATTTGCTGCGTGCAAATCAGCTTGAGGACGGGTATATACGGTATACTTTAACGGCTGGAATAGATGATTTAGGACTACCTAGCGGTGATTATCTGCACCCTCAAGAGATTATCTATATAAAACCATTACCTACAATGGCTGCGCACTTCTATGAAAAAGGGAAAGCCTTGCGCCTTTTACAGACGCGCCGCAATACGCCGGAAGGATCTGTGCGTTTAAAATCGCTGCATTATATGAATAATATCATCGCTAAGCGAGAATTGATTAACATTATGCTGCCAGGTGAGTCCCCTGCCGAGGGCCTTATGCTCACGGAATCTAGTTATATTGCCGAAGGAATCGTAAGTAATGTGTTTTTTATCCACGAGGGCATTGTGCATACTCCAACCATTGAAGCGGGAATTTTACCAGGAATTACACGGGCATGTGTGCTAGAACTAGCAGCATCCCAAGGGTGGAAGACAGAACAGGGATGGTATAAATGGGAGCAATTGTTACAGGCGGATGAGGTTTTCATTACCAATTCCATTCAGGAAATTGTACCCATAACTTTGCTCATTGGAACGGACGGTACGAATGTGACTCCCTTGGCAGGGAGTGCGTGTGGTCCAATTACTAAGGAACTTATAGAACTCTATCGGAAGAAGGCGAGGGAACAGGAATGAAACCTACTTTTTATAATAGGCAATACGACTTTGGCAATACCTCCTTAAAATTAGGAAGCCGAACATTAATTATGGGCATTCTGAATGTAACTCCTGATTCTTTCTCTGATGGCGGTCAATTTAATGATATCGAGCGCGCTGTAGAACGGGCTATACAACTTTATCAGGAAGGTGCCGACCTTATTGATATTGGGGGGGAGTCAACGAGACCTGGACATGCCCCTGTATCATTAGAAGAGGAGTTAAGCCGAGTCATTCCTATAATAAAAGCGATTCATCAGGCTGCTCCGCACATTCCCCTCTCTATAGATACCTACAAGGCAGAAACCGCTCGCCAAGCACTGGAAGCAGGAGCGCACGTGATTAATGATATTTGGGGAGCAAAGCTCGACCCGCTAATGGCCTCGGTTGCAGCTGAATATGGATGTCCTATAGTATTAATGCATAATCGAAAGGACAGAGACTACAACGATATCGTGGAGGACATAATACTTGATTTGCAGGAAAGTATCGATCTTGCTCTAGTAGCGGGAGTTGCGCCAGAACGAATTATTTTAGACCCAGGCATTGGATTTGCAAAAGAGTATGCGGATAACTTAAAGGTTATGCAGGCGTTAGATAGAATAAATGCTTTGGGCTATCCTTTGTTGCTGGCTACCTCTCGCAAAAAGTTTATTCGTACCATTTTAGATCTACCAGCGAATGACGTTGTAGAGGGTACAGCAGCCACAGTTGCACTTGGAATTGCCCAAGGTTGTCAAATCGTAAGAGTGCATGATGTGAGTGCGATGAAGCGTACTGTAGATGTATGTGACGCCATAGTATATGGTGATCATTGGGAGGGGCGACATACGAATGGATAAAATAGTACTAACTCGCATGGAATATTACGGTTACCACGGTGTGTTTGAGGAAGAGAGAAAATTAGGCCAGAAATTTTACGTCAGTCTGGAATTGAAGCTAGACCTTCATAAAGCCGGAACAGAAGATGATTTAGAGGCTACCGTTAACTACGCAGAGGTTCATGAAGTCGTCAAACAAGTTGTGGAAAAGAAGACTTTTAAGCTGATTGAGGCCTTGGCTGAGCATATTGCACTTGTTCTACTAGACACTTATACTGTTATAGATGAATTAACAGTGAAAGTTACTAAGCCTAATCCACCGTTCGATGTTCATTTCGAAGGGGTTACGATTGAACTGATTAGATCAAGAAAGTGAGAAATAATCATGAATGCACATTCCACCTCTGAACATTCAGAGGCTTATATTGCTTTAGGGGCTAATTTGGGAGACCGTGAACATACGTTGCTGGAGGCCATCGAACGTTTGAATGACCATCCATGTGTGACGGTTTTACGTTGTTCTAATTTATATGAGACCGAACCCGTAGGTTATCTGGATCAACCCAATTTTGTGAATATGGCTATTGCAGTAAGTACAAATCTTTCTCCTGAAGAACTTCTGAAGGTTATGCTTCAAATTGAACTTGATCTTGGGCGGGAGCGTCATATCCGTTGGGGTCCACGTACGGTAGATTTAGATTTACTATGGGTAGATGGTATGAGCTTAGATACACCATTTCTCACCCTGCCCCATCCACGAATGATGGAACGAGCTTTTGTTATCGTACCATTACACGATATCGTCTCATCTTTGGATACAACGGGACTATATCCCTTGGTGAAAGAACTTATAGAAACAGGGATTGGAAAGGAAGGCATTTTCTTGTGGAAGACTTGCAGTTGGCCCAACGCATTCGAGCATTTCGTAAATTAAAAGGATACACACAACAGCAGCTCGCAGAACACTCTGGCATATCCCTGGCTGTGCTTGGTGCTATCGAACGGGGGAATCGTCGCCCTGAAGAAGGTGTGATGACGAAGATTGCAGATTGTTTAGGTATTAGTATGGATGAACTCACATTAAGTCACAACTCATAATAGGCAATAATGAATGATATATAAATGTTCTGAATAAGCACGATCGAAGGATTTGCTTAATTTCTTAGTATCCAATGTGAGTGGTGTCTGATACCAAAGGGGTGAAATGAAGAATGTTAAAGATCGGCGATATAGAAATGAAAAATCAAGTCGTGCTTGCGCCTATGGCGGGGGTATGTAATCCTGCATTTCGTCTGATTGCCAAGGAGTTTGGCACAGGCCTAGTCTGCGCAGAGATGGTTAGTGACAAGGGTATTATCAGTGGCAATAAGCGGACTAAAGAGATGTTATTTGTCGACGAGCGTGAAAAGCCACTGAGTCTGCAAATATTCGGCGGGGATCGTGCTTCTCTTGTAGAAGCTGCTAAGGTAGTGGATCAAGAGACCAATGCTGATATTATAGATATCAATATGGGTTGCCCAGTGCCTAAGATTACGAAGTGTGATGCCGGAGCGCGTTGGTTGCTCGAACCTAACAAAATTTTTGAAATGGTCTCTGCTGTGGTAGATGCTGTAAGCAAACCTGTGACCGTTAAGATGCGTATTGGTTGGGATGCAGAACACATTTTCGTGGTGGACAATGCCAAAGCAGTGGAACAAGCAGGCGGTAAGGCTATAAGTGTGCATGGTCGTACGCGGGAACAACTCTATACAGGTCATGCAGACTGGAGTTATATCAAAATGGCGAAGGAAGCGGTGTCGATTCCTGTCATCGGAAATGGAGACGTCAATACACCCGAGGATGCACGCCGAATGCTGGACGAGACGGGCTGCGATGGTGTTATGATTGGAAGAGGCGCCCTCGGAAATCCGTGGATGCTTTACCGCACTATCGAATATCTCAAGACAGGTAAGCTTGCAGCTGAACCTACACCGGAAGAGAAGATTCGCATAGCAATACTCCATATGGATCGTTTAATTGCTATTAAGGGTGAGAGTGTAGCGGTTAGGGAAATGCGCAAACACCTATCATGGTACCTTAAAGGAATGAAAGACGGAACCCGCGTCAAAGACATGATTATGGAAGAGACAAAACGAAATGAAATGGCACGAATTTTGGAAGATTATGTAGCTGAGTTAAAAACACTTAAAGAAGAAGCAGTAGAATCCGCCTCATAATAAACCGTTTACAATTCATCTTCTGGGCGGATTGACTTTTACCGGTGCTTACCCTATAATTTCACAATATAAATTCGCCTCAGGAGATAACTTCCACCATGTAGGGATGTTCTCATCTCTATGAGATTGCATATGATATTCTCAGGTGATGCGTGTATTTGCGAAAATTATTTCCATGACAGGAGAACGGTTGAATGAGCGATAAAGAAGTCATCCTAACACAGGACGGTCTGAGAAGACTTGAGGAAGAATTGGAGAATTTGAAGTCCGTCAAACGCCGCGAAGTAGCGGAGCGAATTAAGATCGCTATTGGCTATGGAGATATTAGTGAGAATGCTGAATACGAAGATGCTAAGAATGAACAGGCATTTATTGAAGGTCGTATCATTACTTTGGAGAAAATGCTTCGTAATGCTCGAATTATTAATAATGACGACATTGATACGGACTCAGTTAGTATCGGAGCTACGGTAACCGTAGAAGATCTAGAGTTTGGAGATACGATGGAATATGCAATTGTAGGTTCAGCAGAGGCAGATCCGCTTCTTAACCGTATTTCCAATGAGAGTCCCGTAGGAAGAGCTATATTAGGCAAAAAGACAGGAACAATTGTGGACGTAGCCGTCCCTGCAGGCGTCATTCAATATAAAATTCTGGGAATTAAGAAATAACAAAAGCCCGACATGGTTCAGAAGCTTCCTAAGGGAAGCTTCTTTCCCTGTAATACAGCGATTTGCCGTACAGCGGCATGAAGTCTACTGAGGAGTTGAAGACGAGTGAGCGAAGAAAATACAAATCAAGAAGTTGAAGTGAGCGAATTGTTGCAAGTTCGGCGCGATAAATTGGACGAGCTACGTGGCATGGGAATTGATCCCTTTGGACAGAAATATGAGCGTACGCATAATGCTGGGGATATTCTTCAACAATACGATGGTCTGACTAAGGAAGAACTGGATGAGAAGAATGTTGTAGTTAGAATTGCTGGGCGTATTATGGGCAAGAGAGGGATGGGTAAGGCTAGCTTTGCTCATATCCAAGACCTAAGTGGTAAAATTCAAATCTATGTCCGCAAAGATACTGTACCCGAAGTGAAATATGATGCGTTCGATCTATTAGATCTTGGCGATATCGTGGGAATTAGCGGCGAGGTGTTCAAGACGAAGACGGGGGAAACCTCTATTAAAGTCAAAGATCTCGAAGTACTTAGCAAATCCCTATATCCGCTACCTGATAAATATCATGGCCTAAAAGATGTAGAACTGCGTTATCGTCAGCGTTATGTTGACCTAATCATTAACCCAGATGTACAACAGACCTTTATTGCACGCTCCCGAATTATTCAGTCCATGCGTAGGTACTTAGATTCTTTAGGCTATTTAGAAGTGGAGACCCCTACATTACATAGTATTGCAGGTGGTGCTGCGGCACGTCCTTTCATTACACATCATAATGCATTAGATATGGAACTCTATATGCGTATTGCTATTGAACTGCATCTCAAGCGTCTAATTGTAGGCGGTCTAGAGAAAGTATATGAAATTGGACGTGTATACCGAAATGAAGGGATGTCAACACGGCATAACCCTGAGTTTACGATGATTGAACTATATGAGGCCTATGCAGACTACAAGGATATCATGGCTCTTACAGAGAACTTAATTGCACATATTGCGCAAGAGGTGCTAGGCACTCAGATTGTACCTTACCAAGACTATGAGGTTGATCTTCGTCCGCAGTGGCGTCGTGTAACTATGGTTGATGCAGTAAAAGAAGTAACAGGTGTGGATTTTGGTGCAGATTTAACGAATGAGCAAGCGCATAGCTTGGCTAAAGAACATAAAGTTCCAGTGGAGCCGCATATGACATTTGGTCATATCTTGAATGCCTTCTTTGAACATTTTGTGGAAGAGACACTCATTCAACCAACCTTTGTTACAGGTCATCCAGTGGAGATTTCTCCTTTGGCTAAGAGAAATGATACCGATGCGCGCTTTACTGACCGCTTTGAGCTCTTCATTGTGGCACGCGAACATGCCAATGCTTTTAGTGAACTGAATGATCCAATCGATCAGCGTCAACGCTTTGAAGCTCAGCTTCAAGAGAAAGAGCAGGGTAATGATGAAGCACATGAGATGGATGATGACTTTATCCGTGCATTGGAGTATGGTATGCCGCCTACAGGTGGACTTGGAATTGGGGTAGATCGACTTATAATGCTACTTACCAATTCTGCCTCTATCCGTGATGTACTTTTATTCCCGCATATGCGTCCTCGTACACACGAGTAAATAATAAAAAGTCCGGACCCCTCTGGTTCGGACTTTTATTATTTAGCTATATTGTTGCTTAAGAGTTACATCGGGAATATGACAAAGCGCAAATAAGACCTCTCCAAAAGGTTAAGCATTCAGTAACCTGAAAAATATAAATTAAAAGATTTATGCTTCAATTAGTTGCCTAGTTAATAAAAGTGGAGAATGTTTAGAGGTTATAAATTATAATCTTAGAGCAAAGTTAATTTTTAAACCTTAATAGGGCCTTGTCGATTATGAGGGCGACATTGAGTAATTATGTGTATGAGTTACTATAGATTACTGATATATCAGTAGTTATTAAGTATATATTAGCTATATACAAGATAAAATTTAAAAAATGCTTGCATAATAACTTAAGGGATGGTATATTCTAATTCCGGCCAAGAAAAACAATGTTAACTCAGAAGAGTTAACAACAACTCGAAATTTTGAAAAAAAAATAAGAGTTGCAAAGTTAGGCAGGGCATGATATACTAAGAAAGTTGTCGCAGTTAAGCAGTGCGAACGACGAAAGAGAAATTGATCTTTGAAAACTGAACAACGAGTGAGTAAAACACATGAACGAGAGACGACTTCGGTCGGATCGATATTCATTTTAAGAGAAGCAATTCTCGTCAGTTTCAAAATGAGCAATTCAAACACCTGATTAAAAATCTTCTCTTTCAGAGAAGAACCTTTTAATCCTTAATGGAGAGTTTGATCCTGGCTCAGGACGAACGCTGGCGGCATGCCTAATACATGCAAGTCGAGCGGAGTTT
>NZ_JAGGLD010000012.1 GCF_017874255.1 Paenibacillus shirakamiensis
TCTTCTCCAAAGGAGAAGGCGTTTTAATCAGGTGTTTGAGTTGCTCATTTTGAAACTGACGAGAATTGCTTCTCTTAAAATGAATGTCGATCCGATCGAAATCGTCTCTCGTTCATATGTTTTACTCACTCGTTGTTCAGTTTTCAAAGATCAATTTCATCTTGATTTGTCGTTTGCTTGTCTCAGCAGCGACCCTTATAATATATCACAACTCGTATTTAGCAGTCAAGCATTTTTTTCAACTCATATTTCATTATGTTGTCCAAATGACTTGTCCCGCTTGAGAAGCGACTTATAATGTAACACACATTTTAAATCGCCGTCAACTGTTATATTAAACTTAATTTGATTCCCAATAATAAAGCAACCCCAGGAAGACCCAACAACACTACAGTGCTCATAGTGACGGGGTTTAACGGTATATAGGTATCTGTAAAAACACCTGAGTAATTAACTAAGTATAAACCCAATCCAGCTATTACAATATGCAACCCTAATCGGGTGATCCAAGCCAAGCCAAGTCTTCGACTAATCCATATATACAGCAGCAAACATGTAGCTATTATTAATACACCAAGTAGTAAGTATCTCATCCTATCCCTCCTTAACTAATTAAATGTTATTAAAAATTGGGATGCTGTTGTTTTTTTGATTCCTGCTGATCCATCAATCCCCATAGGTATCCATGTCTCTTCGCCTCTTTGAGGTGGATCTGATATCTTCTCTCAGCAGCTTCTAGAGTGTAAATAGCAAAATCTATCTCATCCATGCCTCTAGCTTCTTGGAATGCATGCGTAGCCCTCTCCCATTCCGCTCTCGCATCCTCGACTTCTTCGCTTAATTTGTGTCTTCTACTCATGTTCTCCTCTGCAATCTGCTTTCGATGACCTCGCTCAGTCCAACTTCCCCATTTAAGATTCATTGTCCCTTGTCCCCTCTCGCGAAAAAGAGTCTTCCATGTCTATGGCGACTCCTAGATTAAAAATACTATATAGATCATTCATATCGAGATAGGGACAATCTTAGAACTAAAAAAAGAGAAGGCCTAGAGGGCCTTCTCTTAGAAAATGCTTCAGATAAACAGATGCATAATATAGATATTGTAATTTTAGTTAATTTCACGTCGTCCTTCTAAAGCTTTGGAAAGCGTGACTTCATCTGCATACTCCAAATCCCCACCGACTGGCAATCCATGCGCAATACGTGTGACGCGGATACCAAAAGGTTTGATTAGACGAGAGATGTACATCGCTGTCGCCTCTCCCTCTATGTTGGGATTAGTAGCTAAAATTAATTCTTTAACCCTTTCATCCCCTAAGCGATTCAAAAGCTCCTTTAGACGAATCTCTTCGGGACCAATGCCCTCCATGGGTGAAATTGCACCTTGAAGAACGTGATAATATCCGTCGAACTCTTTGGTTCTTTCCATAGCTACAAGATCTCTCGACTCTTGCACTACACAAATGGTGGATGGGTCACGTGACTTGTCCTGACAGATGCGACATGGATCTGTATCAGTAATATTACAACAGATGGAACAATAGTGAAGATTACGCTTTACGCTGACAAGTGCCTTAGCAAAATCCACCACATCATCGTCCTTCATACGCAACACATGGAATGCTAACCTAGCAGCAGTCTTCGGACCGATCCCGGGCAGATGGGTAAAGGCATCAATCAGCTTGGCAATCGGTTCAGGATAATACAAAGTAAGCGTGCTCCTTCAATATCAGTTTAGAACAAGCCCGGGATTTTCATACCGCCCGTGAATTTGCCCATATCTTTGTTCGCCAGTTCTTCCGCTTGAGTTAATGCATCATTAACAGCAGCAATGACAAGGTCTTGCAACATTTCAACATCATCAGGATCAACAGCTTCGGGTTTGATTACAACGGAAAGAACTTTTTTGTGGCCATTCACCTTAACGCTAACTACACCACCGCCTGAAGTCCCCTCGATTTCTTTGTCTGCTAGCTCCTCTTGAGCTTTAAGCATTTGTTCCTGCATTTTTTTCACTTGTTTCATCATACTGTTCATATTGTTCATGTCTGACATCTCCTTAAAGGTAATTGTTGTTTTTGTAGGAATCGGTCAATCTTTTATAACTACTAAGTCATCTCCAAATAATTGAAGCGCCTCATCAACCCATGGTTCCTTGCTATTCTCTTCAGGGCTACTGTCTAAATCAAGGGGTATGGGCTCTGAAATTCCCGCACCTTCTACAGCATCGTTCCAATCCTTCTGCATCATACTAACTAGTCTATGAGGGCTACCTAGCTGCTGCTCTAAGATTCGTTCAATGACCTGCTTATTAGCTGGTTTCTCCGTAGTTTCTCGGTGGATATCATTCTTAAATGCCACTAAAATAGCATCTTGATACACCGAAACAGGTTCTCCATTCATAAACCAAGCATGGACTGTGACCTTTTCTTCCTTAACCCGCTGAAGAACTTGGTTCCACTTGTTCTGTACCACTGTAAATTCGGGCGAGTTCCTCTGACTAATATAGCTTTCAATTTGACTTGGTACTTTAGCCAGAAAAGAGATTCTAGGAGTCGGCGCTCGATTTGCTTGAGATTTCATAGCTCCTGCAGGTACATTGTTCCCACCTGTAGACAACCCCTGGCTTACAGCTTGATCTAATTTTTTCTCTAGGGCAGCTAACTGACGTTTAAGCTGATCTACTTCCGAACTAGAAACGGACGTCTTATCTAATGCAGTGGATGACGTCGCCTGAATAGAAATAATCTCTTGCTGCTCAGCACCACTGCATAATTTAAGTAAAGCCACTTCAAACAACATTTGAGGCTGAGCTGCGTATTTCATCTCAGTCTGATAATGATTCAACGTGTCGATAATACCGAAGAGCTGGCGCTTTGTAAAGGTTTTTGCTACCTCTCCGAAATCTGTAGGATCCAAGATTCGTTCAGTCATTCCCTCTGCATTAGGAACCATTGTAATCATCAATAGATCCCTAAAATAATACAAAAGGTTTTCCATACATTTATCCGCGCTTTTCCCTTCCTGCATTAGACGCTCAATTATTTGAAGGGTAATTCCTATGTCCCCTTGGGAAATCGCTTTAGCAAGTTCAGCAAACTGAGCAGAAGCCATTCCCCCAGTCATAGACAGAACATGTTCAAGCGTGACTTTCCCATCTGTAAAAGAAGAAGTCTGATCCAGAATACTTACGGCATCACGCATTCCACCATCGGACAGGCGAGCAATATATTGAACGGCGTCTGTATCCGCCTCTATGCCTTCTTGCTTACAGATCCACATTAGTCGCTCACTTTGTTCTTCGAGAGATACCCTTCGGAAGTCAAACCGTTGGCAGCGGGATATTACAGTCGCCGGCAATCGGTGTGGTTCCGTAGTAGCTAATATGAACATGACATGGGGGGGTGGTTCTTCCAGGGTCTTCAATAGAGCATTGAAAGCCTCCGTAGTCAACATGTGTACTTCATCTATAATATAAACCTTGTGCCGGACCTCAGTTGGGGCATACTTTACTTTTTCACGCAGGTCTCGAATTTCTTCAACCCCACGATTGGAAGCCGCATCAATCTCGAGCACATCCATGACGGCTCCAGCTGTAATCCTCCTGCAGGACTCACACTCATTACAAGGTTCAATTGCGGGCCCCTTTTCACAATTCACAGCCTTAGCCAGAATCTTAGCAGCACTGGTCTTCCCCGTCCCTCTAGGTCCGTTAAATAAATAGGCATGAGATAGCTTATTCTCTCGGATCGCATTCTGAAGGGTACGAATAATATGCTGCTGACCCACCATATCTTGAAATGACTGCGGCCGCCAGGCACGATACAAAGCAATGTGTTCCATTTGCGGCACCTTCCTTTTACATTCCCAGTATTAACTTTGTAAACATACTTTGATTATACTATACTCCTCGGACGAGCAAAACTTCTACTTATCTGGGCATACAAAAAAACATCTTCACCTGAGAGGCAAACATGTTGGTTTGTTCTAATCATTATACCGCGCACCTGATATTGATCATTGCGATCCAAGCGGCTCCCTTGCAGAACAACTCGGGTTAGGCCACCCTCCGGCACAAGAGTGGGACTGCTTATGGCTGCTTCCTTCCGGACCTGACCAGGTTCACAGTTACTCATTGCGGAGGACCCAGCCGTCAACATTGACTGCAAGGACCAAACCTCACATCGACAAGACCTCTATCAGGAATTCAACCTCGCTACAGCGGATTGCGAGTTACAGGGCACCGCTACCTCCCCGTCTAGCGCAGCGAACATAAGTATATCTCAAGGTTGTACAAAATGCAAACCAACGGAAGCCTGCATCCGATTACCATTCCTAATTTTGTAATTTACTAGAATTGTCTGTTATAATTTAGTAGATTTATAGAAATAGAAAGGTGGATAACTGTCTAATGTCTTTTAAATCCAAGGCAACAAGAGTACTGCTCGCCTCTATGTTAAGCATTGCTACATTGAGTAGCGCATCCTTAACCCCAGACCATGTAAATGCTGCAAATGAACAAGTAAAGATCATGTTAGACGGCTATAATCTACCATTTCCCACGGAGCCAACTATTATTAAAGGAACTACACTAGTCCCCTTTCGGGCGATTTCAGAAGCACTGGGTATCCAAGTTAACTGGGAATCTAAGACTAAACAAATTGTTGCCGTGAAGAATCTAGAACAAGGCTCCTCAAAAGTAGTTCTTACACTCGGGAGCAAAACGGCTTCTGTTAATGGCCAATCTGCACCACTTGCCATTGCTCCGCAGACTCTCCATGGAACTACCATGATTCCATTAAGTTTTTTCAGTCAACAATTCGGAGCTAAAGTAAATTGGGACGGTGCAACCCATACGGTATCGATTACCTCACCTCAGAAAAAAATATATGTATCTGCATTCTATGCCATAGACTCTTATAAAGAAGTCTCTTTACTTCCTAAATTAAATAGTGTTGCCTTTGGCTGGAGCCGAATTGATAATCAAAGTAATTACACCACAACAGGAACGGATTATAGATGGCCAAAACCAGATGGCGACGTAACTCCTGAAAGCTTAGTTACCCGTGCTTCTTCTACTGGAACCGCACCTTATCTGATGGTCTTCTCTGGAGATACTAAACTTGAATTAACCAAGATTCTAGAGAATAAGACCCTTCGTCAGTCGGTAATTGCACAGGTCGTAGATACTGCCACTAGTAAGCAATTCAAAGGAATTAACCTTGATCTTGAGGGTCTAGGATTAACAGGTGATGCAAAAAAAGTACAAGCGGACTATAATATTGTAGTTAAAGAATTTGCAGATGCAGCTCATGCACAGGGACTCTTACTTTCCGTAGAATTGCCACCACTCAACGGGGCTTATCACGGTTACGATTACAAGCGCATTGGTCAACTAGCTGACGAGGTCGTCGTTATGGCCTATGCATACATCAAAGAGACACTACCCCAACCCGATGCTAAAGTAGATCAAGCTATTCAACTAGCTCTAAAGGCTATTCCTAAGGAAAAAGTAGTTTTAGGCATCAATTTATTTAGCGAAAATGCAAACACGTTACTTACGAAAATCGGCTTAGCCAAGCGCTATGATCTAAAAGGCGTTGCTTTCTGGCGATTAGGATTAGGCAGTCAAAATATATGGTCTGCTGTTCAGGAATCCATTGTATTTACTCCATAATGAATTCAAAAAAAATGAATTCAAAAAATCCCCTTGTGTCTATTGTAGACAGAAGGGGATTTTGCTTAGCAGACTCATAATTCATTTTTATGCTCTTATATTAGTAAAAAAACGAAAAATTCCCCCGACAATGTCGAGGGAAGGTGTATAAGACGCTAAGCTGCTACGCAGCATGTCGTATTAGATACCGTATTTCTTCTTAAATTTATCAACGCGACCGCCGGCATCCAAGAATTTCTGTTTGCCAGTATAGAACGGATGACAAGCGGAACAAATTTCTACGCGAAGATCTTCTTTCAAAGAACCCGTTTCGAACGTATTACCGCAAGCGCAAGTAACGTTAGTTATGTGATATTTCGGTTGAATAGCTTGGTTCATATCATTCACCTCTTCTCTGCCCTGAGACTCATGCGGACCCAGAGTTATATGACGCACTATTAGATTATAGCATAGCAATATGCGAATTGCAAATTCTACTATAGGTTGTGAACAGAGCGTTTTTGCCGTTGCAGTTGTGCCGGTGGAACATGAGAATACGATCCCATGACTACATCTGGTAACTCTTCTTGGAAAATTTCAATGGCTTGTTTCATCCCAAGAATGTCGCCTTGCGCCTTCGGAATGAGATTTAGATAACTCTCTGGGTCAATGTTCAAATTACGCCACTGAATCAAACGAAGCTTCGTTCGACGAGCAAATTCAATCATGGCTTCAATCTCTTCTTCTCGATCTGTAACACCCGGGAATATGAGATAGTTAATGGAAGTATAGACTCCTTGTTCCGAGGCATATCGCAATGATTTTTCTACGTTCGCTAAAGTGTAGCCTCTTGGCTTGTAGTAAGCATTATAATGATCATCTAATGCACTAATTGTACTAACTCGCATGAGATCCAGTCCTGCATCTACAATTCCACGAATATGATCAGAGAGTCCAGCATTCGTATTTATGTTGATAAAACCCATATCCGTAGTCTGGCGAACTTCTCGCATAGCCTCAATAATAATTTTAGCTTGCGTAGATGGCTCTCCTTCACAACCTTGTCCAAAACTTATAATGGATTCCGGCGTCTTCAAATGCTCAAGCATGACCTGGACCAATTCATCCACTCGCGGCCTAAAATTCATACGCGTCTGTGGCGATACGAACCCACTATCATCCGGTTGCTCCGAAATACATCCAAAGCATCCCGCATTACATGAATAGGAAACGGGAACAGCCCCTTCCCACCGATTCAAAAATGTATTGGATGCGGTCAGACATTCATAACCTAATGCACAATTAGATAAATGTTCGTATAGTCGATTGTCTGGATATTGTTCTCTATATTTTTTAACTTGGCCCTTAAGCTCAAATGGATCACAATTTAATGGATTCCATTTCTCTGGGTCATCGGTCAATTTAGCCGTTACATAGAAGTTGCCTTTGTTCCAGACTACAGCCGAATAGCCAAACAGAGGTAATTTATAATCTTTATCGGTCTTCATATATCCCGGTAAGCATAGACGCGTAAACCCTTGAGGCAGCAAAGCCCCCACAGCTTGAACATTTCCGGGTAGTGGCTTCATCTCTCCCGTGTGAGGGTCCATTCCTATGGGACGAGTACTAGGTAAACCAACAAGTGTGGCTCCATCTGGAAGAGGAATTAATTCATCTTCCAGAATCTCCACTATCATATCTCCGCTACGGGCTAATCCTTGTAATGTAGGATGATCAAACACATTTCCTTTTTCATCAGCGTATACCAAATACATAGTATTCTCCTCATACTCTAAATGGCCATACAACTTATGCGGCCTGAATTCAGAGCCTTTCTATTAAGTGTTCAAAGTGGACGAGGTTTGGCGTGCAGGCCTTCTTGTTGTATTACTTCCTGGGGAAGGTGTAGGCGTGTTCCCTGCGACATCAAAAGAAGCCAGGAATTCCGCATTCGTTTTTGAATCACGTAGTTTTTTGAGGAAGCCTTCCACAAAATCGTAGCTATCATTCATATTTTTACGAATTGACCAGATGGTATCCAACTCTTCTTTACTTAAAAGCACTTCCTCACGGCGTGTTCCCGAACGGCGTATATCTATCGCTGGGAAAATACGGCGCTCTGCTAATTTGCGATCTAGATGAAGCTCCATATTCCCTGTTCCCTTAAATTCTTCATAAATAATATCGTCCATTCTGGAACCTGTATCCACTAGGGCCGTAGCCAAAATTGTCAAACTTCCGCCCTCTTCAACATTCCGTGCCGAGCCAAAGAAACGTTTGGGACGATGGAAAGCTGCTGGATCAATACCCCCACTTAGCGTTCGTCCTGAGGGAGGAACTACCAAGTTGTAAGCTCGCGCCAAACGGGTAATGCTATCCATTAGAATTACAACGTCTTTTTTATGTTCCACCAATCGAAGGGCGCGCTGTAGAACAAGTTCTGCTACTTTGATGTGATTCTCTGGAAGTTCATCGAATGTGGAAGCGACCACTTCTCCTTTCACAGAGCGCTGCATATCTGTCACTTCTTCCGGTCGTTCATCAATTAAGAGAACAAACAGCGAAATTTCCGGATTGTTCGTAGAGATACTATTGGCGATTTCTTTTAAAAGTAATGTTTTACCTGCCTTGGGTGGTGCTACGATAAGCCCCCGTTGTCCTAAACCCACTGGTGCTAATAAATCCATAATTCGTGCGGATAGACTCGTTGAAGACGTCTCCAAAGGGAGTTTGGTCTGAGGATATAAGGGTGTAAGTGCAGGGAAATGCAGACGTTCTGCAGCAAGTCCCGGATTCTCACCATTTACTGCATTCACTTGAAGGAGACCAAAGTAACGCTCATTCTCCTTTGGAGTACGGCATTTACCTGATACCAAATCACCCGTTCTAAGATCGAACTTTCGAATCTGGGAAGCTGAAATATAAATATCTTCAGTACTCGGTAAATAGTTAATAGGACGCAGGAATCCATACCCTTCAGGTAAAATTTCCAATACGCCTTCCATAAACATCAGACCACTTTGCTCCGCTTGAGCACGCAAAATAGCAAAAATGAGTTCTTTTTTCTTAAGCTGCCCATAATAAGGAATCTGATACTGTTTGGCCAGCTTGTACAGATCAGTAAGCTTTTTATCTTCCAGATCAGCGATTTGAAGATCCATATCATTAACCACCTATTCAATTTATATAATGCAGTTCGTTCGGAAAGTGTACAGGAATGAAAAAGTTTGAGAGAGATAAAGGAGGTGGATTACAAACCTATCCTGGGGTAAACCTATGAAAAGAAGGGAGTCTATGGATTACCTTATAATATATAACGGCAAAAAACTGCAATCTATATAGTTATACCCGCCTGATGGGTAGATATGCGGAAAACACCAAATTAATCGAGGTTTTGTAGATTTGCAAAAGCATAGAGAACGCCAAGGGTCTAGAAAAGGCCCCTTGGCTCTATAGCATTACTATGCTGGTATCAGAAAACTATTCGTTCTGTCTCCAGACATCTGCACCCAAGTCTCGAAGGTTCGTAACCAAATGATCATACCCTCGATCTATAAGTTCTACGCCAGACACCTCAGTAATACCTTCCTCTACGGTAAGACCGGCAATAACCAGTGCCGCACCCGCACGAAGATCTGTAGCTGTTACTTTTGCAGCGTTCAATTTGCCGCCTTCAATAATAGCAGATCTACCTTCTACACGAATTTTCGCACCCATTCTAACCAGCTCTGGAACATGCTTAAATCGACTTCCATATACGAAATCACTTAGCACACTCACGCCCTCTGTCTGTGTAAGCAAACTGGTCATCGGTGACTGCATGTCCGTAGGGAATCCGGGGTAAATTAAAGCTTTCACATCGGCATGTCCATATCTGGAGGCTCCAATGACCCGAATCGACTCGTCTAATTCCTCTACGCCGACACCCATCTCAATAAGCTTGGCAGTAAGAGCTTCTAAATGCTTAGGAATTACATTATCTATTAATACATTCCCTCGTGTTGCGGCGGCAGCAATCATATAGGTTCCTGCTTGAATTCGATCCGGAATAATGGAGTGGCGGCAACCGTGCATTTCCCTCACACCTTCGATACGAATCGTCTCTGTACCTGCACCTTTAATACTAGCTCCCATTGAATTGAGCAGCGTAGCTACATCAACAATTTCGGGTTCCTTGGCTGCATTCTCAATTACGGTAGAACCTTTAGCTCTAGCCGCAGCTAACATAATATTAATTGTTGCCCCAACACTGCAGACATCCATATATATTTTCGCGCCTTTAAGCTCTTTCGCATGGAGATGTATTGCACCATGTTCATTTGTAACGGTAGCTCCAAGAGCTTCGAAACCTTTGATATGTTGATCAATAGGGCGAGGCTCAAAATTACAGCCTCCTGGTAAACCGATAATAGCTTCACCAAAACGTCCTAGAAGCGCCCCCATCATATAATAGGATGCACGTAATTTCTTCACGGGTCCGTTAGGCATAGGGATGGATTTTATCTGACTAGGGTCAATTCGAATCTGATTGCCGGACCAAGTTACATGTGCGCCTAGGTCTTCAAGAATTTCTGTATATACAGCAACGTCGCTAAGTTCCGGTAAGTTGTCCAATACCACTTCTGTCTCCGCCAATATTGCTGCGGGTAAAAGGGCAATTGCACTATTCTTGGCTCCACTGATTTGGACGGTTCCTTGAAGCGGTCGTCCACCAGTGATCATCAATTTTTCCATAAAGGGAAAGTTCCTCCTGCAGTCCATGGTATGCTGACAATTCTTTTCCATGATAACACTTATAGAACATAAAAGCATCTTTAGTCCAATGAGCACACGTCAAAAAAGGAGAAATCTCGCCGTAGCGAAATCTCTCCCTCAGAGAATTTATATGAGATTCTATTAAGCTTGGTTGTTAGATCCAAACTCACGAATCTTACCAATTACGGTTTGTTTGATCGCTTCACGGCCTGGTACGATGAATGTACGTGGATCGTAAGCATCTGCTTTTGCAGCAAGAACTTCACGAACGGCTTTAGTGAACTCGATTTGATTCTCTGTATTCACGTTAATTTTGGAAGTACCCAAGGATACCGCTTTTTTGATATCGTGAGTAGGGATTCCAGTACCACCATGAAGTACCAATGGAATGTTCGTTGCATTACGAATTTCTTCCATTTCAGCAAAACCAAGTTTTGGTTCGCCTTTGTAAGGTCCATGAACAGATCCAAGTGCAGGTGCCAAGGTATCGATTCCTGTCTCGTTAACGATGCGTACACAGTCGTCAAGCTTAGCATACATAACATCAGCTACAACATCATCTTCTTGTCCGCCTACTAGTCCTACTTCAGCTTCAACGGAAACGCCTTTAGCATGTGCATATTCAACAACTTTTTTAGTAGTCTCGATGTTCGCATCAATAGGTCCGTGGGAAGCATCGATCATTACGGATGTAAATCCGGCATCAATTGCTTCTTTACACTTCTCAAAACTTGAACCATGGTCCAAATGGATGGCTACAGGAACGGTAATTTTCATATCATGAATCAGGCCTTCTACAATTTTAACTACAGTGTAGAAACCGCTCATATGACGAGCTGCACCTTCAGAAACACCAAGAATTACTGGGGATTTCTCTTCTTCAGCAGCAGCAAGAATAGCTTGAGTCCACTCAAGGTTGTTAATGTTGTACTGACCTACAGCATATTTACCTTTAAGTGCTTTGTTCAACATGTCTGTCATAGATACTAATGGCATGGTTTCATCCTCCTGGATATATGGTTATTTGTATATCTCGTACCGACTCTCACACCTGCTTATTATACCACAATAAGCACAAAATACTAACATGGTTTGCTATGCAAATTGTCGAAAAAAAAAGAACTTCGTTGTCGAAGTTCTTAAATCACAGCGCCTTTGAGCTGCATGTTCACAGCTAAACGCATTTCATCAATATCAAAAGGTTTGGTGAAGTGCATTAAAGCTCCAAGTTCTGTCGCTTCTTTGATCATATCGAGTTCACCATAAGCAGTCATCATAATGACCTTAATAGATGGGTTCAGCGTCTTGATGTGCTTGAGAATTTCAAGGCCATCCATCCCCGGATTCTTCATATCTAGAAGAACTAGATCCGGCGATTCAGTCCTAACAATGTCCAAAGCGAGTTTGCCGTTAGCAGCTTGATAAGTCTGGTAACCCTCCGTGCTGAATACTTCCATAAGCAGGATTCGGATACCGTTCTGATCATCAACGATCAGCAGCTTCTTCTCATCCACGCACATAACCCTCCTAAATCCTAAAATCTAAGCCGTCAAAACTTTCCATAATGTGGAAACGAGCGAGCCTGATTTGTACTAATTCGCTTCGCACATTCAAATTCCTTCTCCGCCTTAGAAAAAGAGTGTATATCTTTGACGACTTATAGGAGGTTGCTTAGGACTTACTTGCAATCGAAGCTTTTACGAACTCACGGAACAAAGGCTGTGGACGATTCGGACGCGAAGTAAATTCGGGATGGAATTGTACCGCTAGGAACCAAGGATGATCAGGATATTCCACGATCTCTACCAGTCTGCCATCCGGAGATGTACCCGTGATACGTAGTCCCGCTTTTTCAATGGTCTCACGGTAAGCATTGTTGAACTCATACCGGTGACGATGTCTCTCATAGACTAGCTCGTCCTGATAGCACTGTTCTGCAAGGGAACCCGGGGTTAATTTACATGGATATAGACCTAACCGCATCGTGCCACCCAAATCTTCGATATCCTTTTGTTCTGGAAGTAAATCAATTACAGGATAAGGCGTGGAAGGATTAATCTCCGAACTGTTCGCATCCTTAAGTCCAGCTAAAGAACGAGCTTGTTCGATAACAGCCACTTGCATGCCAAGACAAATCCCGAAGAATGGAATTTTGTTCTCCCGAGCATAACGAATGGTAGATACTTTACCTTCAATGCCGCGGTCACCAAATCCACCAGGAACCAAGATTCCGCCTACTCCGCTTAAGTGTTCTTCCACATTCTCATCGGTGATTTCTTCTGCATGAACCCAACGAATTTTCACATCTGCATTCGCATCGAATCCTGCATGGGATAGAGATTCAACTACGCTGAGGTAAGCATCGTGTAGAGCTACATATTTACCCACGATAGCAATTTCCACTGTTTTCTCTAACTTGCTAACCCGACTAACTAGGTTCTCCCATTCAGTCATATCTGGTGCCGGTGTAGTTAATTTCAAATGATTCACTACAATCTCATCCAGACCTTCTTCACGCAAGTTCAAAGGAACTTGATACAAGGTAGATGCGTCGCGACATTCTACAACTGCATTAGCATCGATATCGCAGAACAAAGCGATTTTGGCTTTCATTTCACTAGACAATTCATATTCGGTACGACATACGATGACGTTCGGTTGAATCCCAATACTACGAAGTTCTTTGACGCTATGTTGAGTAGGTTTGGTTTTGACCTCTCCTGCTGCTTTGATATATGGAATTAAGGTTACATGAATATACATAACATTGTCCCGGCCAATGTCGCTCTTAATCTGACGAATTGCTTCAAGGAAAGGCAAGCTCTCAATATCGCCTACGGTGCCCCCGATTTCAGTAATGACTACATCTGAATTCGTCTCACGACCCGCACGGTAGACACGTTCTTTGATCTCATTAGTGATATGAGGAATGACTTGAACCGTTCCACCCAGATATTCCCCACGACGTTCTTTACTAATAACTGAAGAATAAATTTTCCCTGTCGTTACATTGTTGCTCTTGGACAAGTTAATATCGATGAACCGTTCGTAATGTCCAAGATCCAGATCCGTCTCCGCACCATCATCGGTTACAAATACTTCGCCGTGCTGATACGGACTCATAGTTCCCGGATCTACGTTAATATAAGGGTCGAATTTCTGTATTGTTACTTTCAATCCCCTGTTCTTCAAAAGTCTTCCAAGGGAAGCTGCTGTAATCCCTTTGCCAAGGGAAGAAACGACCCCACCTGTTACGAAAATATATTTTGTCACCGTTCACAAACCCCCTATACATATTCCGAAAAAAGTCCGGTAAACCTCCACATGTTCGAAGCAAAAATGTGGTCTAATCTACGCTATAGCGTAACCCAATCTGCTGTAATTCATAGCCAAAAAGGACATAAAAAAACAAAAAAAGTGACACCCGAAGAAGACGGGGCACTTTTTAGAATAAGCATATTTATAGGTCTGAATCATAAGCCCATGAGATAGTGTACCCGTTACCCCGTCGCCTGTCAAGTCGAATCCGGCGGGTTACTTATCCCTTATCTCAAGTGCAGAAGGCAAGGAGAACAAGGACTATTTGTCCTCATCCTCATCTGCTGTTTCATCTTCTTCTGCATCTACATCTTCATCATCGTCCAGCTCTTCATCATCGATAATTTCTTCGCCTTCGGTCTCTGCGTCGTCATCATCTTCATCTGGGAATAATTCATCCTCAGCATCGTCATCGGTAGCGGTGTAATCGTCGTCGTCATCCGTTACATAAGTCTCTTCTTCTTCTACGAAGTCATCATCCAAATCGTCATCATCATCATTAATGATACGTGAACGCTTCGCGTTACTTACTGGATCTTCAGAACGTTCGATCGGATACCAACGTTTGAGACCCCATAGGTTCGTACCCACGCACGCAAAACGTCCGTCAATATTAATCTCGGTATACAGCTGAGCAATGGAGTCATTCACTTCTTTGTCAGACATTTTACGAACTTTCGCTACCTCTTTCATAAGATCGCGATAGTAATATGGCGTATTGGCCACTTTTAAAATCATAAAGGCTAGGTCGACCATCGGAATTTCATGGACCTTCTCCGGATCGAGCTTTAAATTGAGCGGTGTACTCACTAACGTAACACGTCCTCTCACGCAATGTTCAAATCATTATTTAGGGAAGCTTTTTACCTGTAAGCCAAAAGAAAGAAAAATCACTCTTTCATCCATTCTGTGCTTTATCACACATAAGTAAAACCTATTTAAACGATAAATGCAAGTTTTAATGGTGAGAATCTCCTATCTTCTAAAAAGAAAAAAGCAGAGAGCATGGCCCCCCGCCTTTCTTGACTGTATCCTTCCCCCAAAATCCGATACACGGACCTCTGGAGATCGTAAGCTGAAAGCTGCTTGAGAGCCTTCACCACATCCTATGTCCTTTTGCTCTAAATGACACGCTGAATCTAACGTTTCTATAAATAAAACGAGCCCTGGCCTATTTCCCAGCCTATGGGGCATGTTCCCCATTCCGCCGCAAAGGGCCTCTCATACAATACTTCAACAACACGCTTTGTCAGGAGGGGCTGCTCGTAATGGATTACGCCGGATTCCTCAACTATCTACACGATCAGGGAACACAGCCTGCCCGAGGTCAACGAAGCTTGATCCGCTTCATCCGTCCGGAAGCCTACCAGGCATGTCTAAGAGAGCTAAATAAGTGGAAGTCTCTGTCTGAACCTTTGCAGCAAATCCGCACGTCTACATTGCTGCATGCTTTTATCTGTCCATTTACCATTAAACAGGTTCCCGATCGTTATGGTAAGGGGATTATCATTGAAAAGGATGTACGTATCCATATGCACGCAGTGGCTGCAACGGGAAAAGAAAACACCCCCTCCATTCCTTGGGGTGTCCGGCACATTCATGCTCCTGAGGTCTGGTCGGTGTCTACGGGACACCAAATTCGTATTGGAGTCATTGATACGGGGGCAGACTTTAGCCATCCAGATCTTCGCCATTCTATGGGAAGAGGTATCAATCTATTGAACCGGAATTTGATGCCCCATGACGATAATGGGCATGGTACGCATATTGCAGGAACTATCGCGGCCGCAGGCGGCAGTGATGGGATTATCGGGGTTGCCCCTCGGGCTGCTATTCTTCCTGTCAAGGCTTTCGATCATAACGGCTCTGCCTATGTCTCCGACATTATATTGGGCATCGATTGGTGTGTACGTAATCAAGTAGACATTATTAACATGAGCTTCGGTATGCGATCCAAAAGCAAATCCTTACTAAATGTTGTGAACAAAGCGCTTCAAGCAGGGATTGTGATTGTGGCCTCGGCTGGAAATGATACTAAAAGCAGAAGTGTCGATTATCCCGCTAGATACACGCAGACCATCTCGGTGGGGGCCACTGACCGTAATCGGCGCATTGCATCCTTCAGTAATCGCGGGGCGCATGTAGATATTTATGCGCCCGGTGAGAAGATTTATTCCGCTTGGCTTGGCGGAAAGCATAAAGAGATGAATGGGACGTCCATGGCTACGTCCCATGTCAGCGGCGCCATCGCGCTGCTGCTGGCTCACCGACCCGGCATATCGCCGGCCGAGATCAAGCAGCTGCTGCGCCGCTCCGCCCGGCCCTTAGCTGGGGCCGGGAAGAGCCTTTCCCGCGGGGGCACGGCACCCGCGGAAGTGCATGCGCTGCGGCTGCTGCGGCGGGGGAGCAAGTAGCTCCCCGCCTGCGGTACGCAGCGCACAAAAAGGGCCGCCCCACCGGGAATTCCGGGTGGGGCGGCCCTTTTGCGCGCGCGCCATGCGGCGCGCGGGGGGACCGCGTGCTACATGCGGTCCGGCGCTTCGACGCCGATGAGCGCGAGCACGCGCGCAATCACGCTGCGTGTAGCGCCGAGCAGCACGAGGCGCGCTGCGGTCTGCTGCGCGTCTTCTGTGATGACACGCTCAGCTCTGTAATAGCTATGGAACATGGAAGCCAGCTCATACACGTAACGAACGAGGCGGTGGGGAGCATAATGTCCAGCGGCCGTCTCGATTTCTTGAGGAAGCTCCCCAATTTTGCGAAGCAATTCATATTCATGCGGTGCATTGAGCTGAGTGAGATCCGCATCTGCTGGAAGCGGAATAGTGATACCCTGCTCTTCTGCTTGTCGGAAAATGCTACAAATCCGCGCATGAGCATACTGCACATAAAAGACAGGATTCTCATTAGAAGTCGAGATGGCAAGGTCCATGTCAAAGTCTAGATGCGAATCCATACTACGCATACTGAAGAAGTAACGGATCGCATCCACGCCAACTTCATCCATGAGATCTACCATGGTTACAGCTTTACCCGTCCGTTTGGACATTTTTACTTTCTCGCCATCCTGGAACAAGCTAACCATCTGAGCAATGAGAACCGTCAGCTTGTCCGGATCATTGCCAAGTCCCGCCATGGCAGCGCGAAGGCGCGGAATATAACCATGGTGATCTGCACCAAAGATATTGATTATCCGGTCATATCCCCGGTTGAACTTATCACGGTGATACGAAATATCCGGCGTTAAATACGTATAGGTTCCATCATTTTTCACGAGTACCCGGTCTTTATCATCACCATAGTCTGTGGTCCGTAACCAAGTAGCCCCATCGAGTTCATAGGTTTGGCCCTTATCGGTAAGTTCTTTTAAAGAAGCTTCAACCTGACCATTGGTATACAAAGAAGTCTCGCTGAACCAGTTGTCAAAATGAACACGGAACCGACCCAAATCACGTTTGATTTTTTCCAACTCTTTATCCAGACCATACTTACTTAAGAATCCTGCACGCTCGCCAGGTGCCATATGAAGTAAAGCTTCACCTTGCTCAGCTACAAGCTCTCTAGCGAATCCTTTGATATCTTCTCCATGGTAACCATCTTCCGGCATCTCCACTTGTTGGCCTAACTCTTGTAAATACCGAGCTTCGATAGACTTCGACAAATTCACAACCTGGTTACCAGCATCATTAATGTAATATTCTCGGGTAACTTCATAACCCGCATAATCTAGCAAAGACGCTAGCGCATCCCCAACGGCCGCTCCTCTAGCATGACCCAAATGCAGACTTCCTGTCGGATTGGCGGATACGAACTCAAGAAGAACTCGTTGGCCTTGTCCACTGGAAGTTCTGCCGTAATCCTCACCCTGTGCATACACTTGCTCCAGAACAGGATAGAGATACTTCTTATTCAATGTGAAATTAATGAAACCAGGGCCGGCAATTTCCGCCTTCTTAATTGAAGCCGTGGAATAGTCCATATGTTCCAAAATAGCTTCCGCAATTTGGCGTGGGTTTCTTTTAGCGATCTTCGTCAGCTGCATCGCTGCATTCGTTGCTAAGTCGCCATGTGTCTTCTCCTTAGGGACCTCCAAGGTCAAGACAGGCAGATCCTCACGGGCCACAAGCCCGGAAGCTACGATGGCATCCGCGATCGCTTCACTAACTTTTTGATTAATTTGTTCTAATGGATTGTGTGTCATAATTCTGTACTTCCTCCTGTATATGCAGACTAATGTCGAAGTGTTGAGTTAAATCATCAAAAACATATAAGTCATAAGACCACCGCACGCTACCTGAGTATCCATTCATGTCCACATCCAAACTTTGCGTGTCTGTAGACAAGTTAAAAGACGTATAGGGTGCTCTGTAGTATCCAGGCAATTTCTTGCCCTGCTGAAAAGTTTGGGAAGACTCAATGCCCCCATGACGTATGATCTTCAGCTCCTCTTTACGGAGCGTAAGTCTATTACGAATGACTCCCTGTTGACCTGGAGCAGAATCCTGTTCTTCATATAATACATGTATCGAAGGACCCATCTCGAATATGCGGCCTACAAATTCCTGAACCGTCTCCGTCTCTTCTCCGCTCTGACGACTGGTCAAGGTGATGAGAGCCTGTCTTGCATCGGGCATGCTACATTCTCCAATCTACTTTATCTATTGTACTACTATATCCAGTTCCCTTGCCGAGTTCAATGCCTATATGGGTTCTTTGTATGTGGTGTAACAAATAGGGGGTAAAATAAAAAACCCCATCACAGGCATTTTGCCCGTGAATGAGGGGATTTCAAACCTTTTCTTCCAGATTAAAGCTGAGGAAGAGCAAACTTTTTATTCCAAGAAACGCCACCATCATGGGTTATATATACGGCGGAATCAGAGGCGCTAGTTACAGCTAGCCAACCTGTTTTGCTGCTAGGGAAGGAGATGCTTGCATCGAATCCATTCAATACTGCTGGAACATTGGACCATGTTCGACCGCCATCATAAGAACGCCCAACCCCTGCCTTTCCTGCGGCTGGTGATCCACCGGCCAAATAAGCTGTTTGATTACCGATTAATTGCATATTGCCGGGATGCCCACCTGGGCTTGCAGGGCCTTTATTGACTAGGGCTGATCCCACTCCTGGTGCCGGGCCTCCTCCTGCTGTACTCTGTGCTATTACTCTATTCCATCGCTTGCCAAGATCTTGACTCGCATACAAGCTATATGAAACCTGAGACATGCCTGCATCTCCATACGTTAAAGCCCATACCTGAGACCCCGAACTATAGAGCTGACCTCCATAAGCTACTTTGGAAAGAATCGATAGGGCTGTGCTCCAGCTATGCCCACCATCCATAGTCTTGTATATCTTGTATCCTGTATTGGGTAGAACCGTTAAAGCCCATCCCTTTTGAAGAGCTTTATCTGTAAATAAAGATGCTCTAGTGTTCGCTGGTGTAGGAATTTTCGCCCATGTATTGCCACCATCTCTGGTCTTGAAGACACCGTTTGAAGTGTATCCTACAAGCGTTTTCTCATCTAGTACACTTATATTTGTAAATGTTTTACCTGCACTGTATACAGGATTCCAATGGGAACCGCCATCTTTGGTGGCAATGAGTTGCTCCGCTTTTCCTTCTGCACTCTGTGCCAATGCATAGCCATGCACATTGTTCGGAAATAGAATTTGGTCAAATTGCCATTGTCCTGTATAGATTTCCTGCCACGTACATCCAGCGTTCGAAGTACCAATTAAGAATCCATTACCGGCAGCCCGGCCTGTGTTTTCATTAAGAAAGGAGATATCTGTGATATGCAGAGGACTTTTAGTATTGTTCATTTTCTTTAACAGACCATGGTCTCCTGTTCCACAAGTGGGTGCTGCGGTAACTGTAGAATTTTGCAAAGCGGAAAATCCACTGAATACCATCATTAAAACAACGAATACAAAAGCGGATTTTGTCCATCGTGAACGTTTAGGGTTCAAGTTCTACACCTCCTGAGTTAATGTATATAGCATTATTGATATATAATTACCCGAATCCAGCTCACCTCAACACTTATGGCGAATGTAAAAGAAAACACCCGCACTGCCTGAGGCAGCAACGAGTGCTCTTGGAGTTGTACAGATTATTTAACCAAATCTTCGACAAATTTAGGCAATACAAAAGCTGCTTTGTGAAGACGTGGTGTGTAGTATTTGGTCTCAATTTCTGCAATTTGAGACTCGTCCACTTCAAGTGGATCGTGTGTCTTGCTTCCGAGTGTAAATGTCCAAAGTCCACTTGGGTACGTAGGAATGTTCGCTCCATATACACGAACGATCGGGAAGATTTCTTTCACATCTTTGTTCACTTTTTGAATCAAATCTGCTTTGAACCAAGGATTATCTGTCTGAGCCACGAAAATACCATCTTCTTTGAGCGCTTCGTAGATGCCTTGATAGAATCCACGCTCGAACAATGGTGCTGCAGGGCCTACAGGTTCTGTAGAGTCCACCATGATTACATCGTATTTATTTTTATTTTCAATAATATGCATATATCCATCATTCACAAGAACTTCAACCCGCGGGTTGTCCAACTCGCCAGCAATCTCTGGCAAATACTTCTTGGAATACTCTATAACTTTACCATCGATTTCTACAAGGACGGCTTTCTCTACAGCTGGGTGCTTAAGGACTTCGCGAATAACGCCACCGTCGCCTCCGCCTACTACAAGGACATGCTTAGGATTTGGGTGAGTGAAAAGTGCAGGATGTGCTACCATTTCGTGATATACAAATTCATCCTTAATGGTGGTCATCACCATACCGTCCAATACCAACATCCGACCAAATTCCACAGTGTCGATCATGGCTAAGTCTTGAAAATCAGTCTTTTCCGTTACCAACGTCTCGCGAATTTTTGCAGTAATTCCAAACTCGGGTGTCTGTTTCTCCGTATACCATAATTCCATTGTATAACCCTTCTTTCCAATTAAAATAGCGTTTAGCCGCCATATTCAGCCCCTCAGCGGGGTCATCAGTTACACTGTACGCGTCACTTCCTATATTGTACCAAACAACATGTATAATAACACATGAGGACCGCGTAAGGCGACATCTAGACCCTTTAATACAAAGGCTTTACACGTCCTCTGCATCAGGTAATTATTTTGTAATAGATTACGGTAGCATCCAGCTGTCCTTTCTCAGACCTTGCATAGTTCGGGATACTGCCCGCTGCTATGTAATTTAGAGATTGATATAAAAAATTGGAAGGATCACCCGCTCTTGTGTCCAACACTAGTAAAGTCCGGTTGCAAGCTCTGGCGTTCTCTTCAGCTAATAGCATGAGTGTTCGAGCAATGCCTTCACGCCGACCTGATGGATGTACCATGAGTTTAGCAATTTCAGCCCGGTGCCTTCCATTAGGTTTCATGACGAGATGAAGCTGAATGGTACCGAGGATGTGATCATCCTTGATGGCAACCCACAGCCTAACTTCAGGGGTCAAGACGCCCTCCCAGTATGTGCGAGCTTCATCTATACCTAGTGGCGGGAGAAAACCTAAAGATGCGTCTTGATCTACTACCTCAATTAACAATGAGGACAACTGTACTGTAACTTCTGGCGTCAACTTCGATAATTCCGCAAAAGTAATAGATGAATGCATAGCTGGATTCCCCCCCCAAGTGTAAAACGAATAGAGACCACTATTGATTACAGGTAAACATTATCAAAATTCATACCCTATATACAGGCCAAGAAGTATGCAACAACTAGAATGACCAGCAAGCTTTTTGAAATGTAGTCAACTCAACACTCTTCGTGTGAACAATCTCCATCATTTACCCGCACCGCTTCAATTCATTTAGAGCCGCTCTGCTACAATTGTGAATGTCTTGGGAATGCCTTTGTCGAATTGCTCTGAAGATTGGTTAGGTAACTCTTCTAGCTGCTTCATGAATAGACCTGTCTTGGCAATGGAAGTTACGATCTCCCCAAGATTCCATTTGCGTAAATATACTTTGTACGTACTGCTCTCTAATCCGCCTGACTCCAGATATTTATAGTAAGCCACTTCTTTTTCTTCTAATTCTGTACTGAAATAATCGCCACTAACTTTATGCTTTCTAATGTTGGCTGTCGTGCCTTTAGATGTAATTAATTTGGTAGAGACTGGGTGAAAATCTTGCAAAATCAAACGTCCTCCAGGCTTAAGCAGCCGCGATACCACTTCGAATAAAGGATGAAGATCCTCAAAATAATGCAGAATTCCATTTTCCATCATTACATAATCATATACGGGTCTAAGTTCGTCAGCGGGAAGATCTAGCACATCCGACACGATGTAATGAAGAGGAACCCCAGCTGCTTCTGCAAGAGCTAAAGCGTAACGTTCATTATCTTGTGAAAAGTCAGCTACAGCCACTTCAGCTCCAAGCAAAGCAAGGGCGACCGCCTTATTCCCATTAGAGCCCATTAGATTCATAATTCGTTTACCATCCAGACTACTATTCATATGTTTGTATAAGCTGCCTAACCTTTTGGCGGGGTCTGCTATTAGCTTCTGAGCCGCAACCTCAGGTGTCCCAAATCTCTTTACCCATGCCTCATATGTACCCGTATTCCAGACTTCTTTATGGAGTGTAACATTGTTGTTGTCTTGGTTGTCCATCCTCATATGCTCCTATCTTTGGTTACATTAGATGCCCTTATTATACGCTGAAAAAGTAACGTAAGCATCGAAGCTTTAATACGGGGTGCTAAAAGTTCCGAAAATCCATCTTCTCCTCTTCCCGCTTGCCCTAGTTCCCTTAGTTCTTACGTTCACCTTTGGAATAGCTCTGTCCTTTGAGCAAAGCTTGGTTCAACCAACTTAATAATAAAGTCCGACTAAATACATACTCTGTATCCAATCGATTATCCATTCGAATAAACGGAAACTTATTTTCTTTAAATAGACGGAACGGACTTATTTCTGCCCTTACCAGGTCTCTCATCTGTTGCTGGAATTTGTGACTTTATTCCTTGGGATATAATCAAACAGCCTAATTGCACTTTTTCCTAAAAAGTAACACTATATAACAAAAAAACTCCTATCCCAAAGGGTAGAAGTTCTTACGTTGTTATCCCGACTTATATTCTTCGTTGTCCCGAGTTATATTCTTCGTAATTCATGCCTTTTTTTCTTCCTAAAAAAATATAACAGCAGTACAGTTGCCCCGCCCATAATTACTAAAGTCCAAGGGATGTGCCCGCTAACCTTCGCAGCAGCTCCATTCGAATGGTCAAAAGTAGCCTTGAAAAATGTATGATCATCCGCTTTAATCGCGATTTCCTTGTTTTTGCTCGTGCCTTTAATGGAATAATAGGCAGTCCCCTTGGGATAGGAATTTGAGAAATTCCCACTATAATTGCCCTCTTCTGGAGAATGAAGCGTAACTTTGCCAATCTGATGATCCAGTAACTGTTCTTCTACCAGTTCTTCCGTCACTGTATATACTCCATCTGAGTAGGTCACGAAAGGATCAGTCCAACTTGCCGCAACACGTACTGATGGAATGATAAGGAACACCGCGAAAAGTAAGGTAACGATTTTGCCCATGCTTGCCTCCCTTAAAAGATACTTCCCTCCATCTGAATACTTAAATCGTAAGGAAGCTTGAATATATTATACACCAAGTTTCTCACTAACAGACCGGATTTGTTAGATCGTTCATGATAATTAGGCACTAGCTGTCATTTCCTTGGTTCATGCATGAATTAACCCAACCAAACTTTCCCATACTGATTCTATACATGCACCTACAACAAGGAGGCTGCTTATCATGCGCCGACACGCGAATGAGGAACACAAATCCCGGCGTGGTCTACGACTGCTCCTGAAGCTAACGCTAGGTTCCTTTCTGCTAGGGATATTAATCATAGGCATAGGACTACTCTATCTTGCAAGAACGCCCCTGCCCACTGCCGATTCTGATCGCAATTCCAAACTTTTGGATGCACATGGTGATGTTCTAGCTACGTTCTCATCGAATGCTAAGAACCGGACAGGTGTGAAATTAGAGCAGATTTCCCCATATCTTATCCAAGCCACTCTAGCCGTGGAAGATCGAAATTTTTATCATCATATCGGGTTTGATCTTCGAGGAATGGCTAGAGCTGCCCTGGTTAATGTGGAGCGATTAGATAAAGCACAAGGAGCTAGTACCCTTACGCAGCAACTTGCTCGAAATTTATACTTGAACCATGAGCGCACTTGGACGCGCAAGCTTAAAGAAGCAATGTATTCCGCACAACTAGAAATGAAATATAGCAAAAATGAAATTTTGCAGATGTATCTGAACGAAATCTACTATGGGCATGGTGCTTATGGTATTGAGGCAGCTGCCCAGATGTATTTTGGCAAATCCGCAAAATCGTTAACGCTTGGAGAAAGTGCGCTTTTAGCTGGTGTTCCTAAAGGCCCAACGTACTACTCCCCTTATAATTCTATGAAAAATGCTAAAGATCGTCAGAAGACCGTATTAGGTACGATGGTGGATACCCAAAATATTACACGCCAAGAAGCGAATGCGGCCTATGCTCAATTGCTAGATATCAAACCGTTATCTCAGCGAACAGCTGTAGATGAAGCTCCTTATTTCCGGGACTATATTCGTACAGTTGTTGTGAATCAGCTGGGGATCGATGAGAATCTATTGGACCACGGCGGACTTACCATCTACTCCACGCTCGATCGCCAGGCTCAACAAGCTGCAGAAAATGCTGTAACCGCTAATGCTGCTTCAAGCCCAGACTTGGAGGCGGCTCTAATCTCTATAGATCCGCGAACAGGCTATGTCAAAGCTTATGTAGGGGGAACCAGTTACACAAACAATCAATACAATCATGTTATGGCTCGTACGCGCCAACCGGGTTCCTCGTTCAAACCCATTATGTATTTGTCCGCTCTCTCATCGCTCAAAATGACGGAAGCTAGTGTGTTCAAAAGTGAGCCTACTATGTTCCATTATGATAATAACCGAAAAACTTATAGTCCTAGAAATTACGGGGAAAAATACCTCGGCGAAATCGACATGCGCCATGCCATAGCCGCTTCCGACAATATCTATGCCGTGAACACCTTGATGACTGTTGGTGCTGAGAACATCATCCAGATGGCGCGGAATATGGGTATAGACAGTCCGATGGAACCTGTTCCTTCCCTTGCCCTAGGAACCTCACCTGTGAGCCCCTTTGAGATGGCTTCAGCCTTTGCAGTAATAAGCAATCAAGGGAAGAGCGTAAAGCCTGTATCCATTCTCAAAATCACAGATGCCTCCGGGGATACTCTGTATCAGAATCCACCTCTCCCATCTACCCCACAGCAGATTGTGAGTCCAGCGGCTGCATATGTTATGACCCATTTGATGGAGAGTGTATTTGAGACAGGGGGTACAGGTAACCGAGTTTCTTCCGTCATGAAACGGCCTGTGGCAGGAAAGACCGGGACTACGAATACAGATGCTTGGCTGGTCGGATTTACGCCAGAGTTGTCTACGGCAGTATGGATTGGTTATGACAAAGGGAAGGCATTAGCGACCGCAGAATCTCGTAAGGCTGCCCCTATTTTTGCAGCCTTCACGGAAAAAGCGTTGGAGCAAGTTCCGCCTAAAATTTTTCCTATTCCAGACGGGGTGGTAAGTGTCTACGTAGATCCAGATTCAGGGAAGCTAGCTACCGCGGATTGTCCTATCAAACAACTCGAGGTGTTTATCAAGGGGACAGAACCCAAAGAATTATGCACCCTCCATACGCATGGAAAACCTGAGCCTATACCTGGAGAGCCTCCTGTAAATCCGAATCATGGATGGTGGAGCGACCTCAAGCGTTGGTGGATGAACAAACAATAATCACATTCCAGAGACTCTTCCTTTAATAGTACAGGAGGAGCCTTTTTCTTTGGGTACAGCTGGCGATTATAACGTTTCAACAATGGTTATATATGTATTTACAATCATTATATCCGTTCGGAGGTATTCTCTATGGATTCACATTCAAATGAATTACCCACATCCCTGTTCTCTCTTTCCGCCTTGGAGCTTGCCCCTCGTCTATTAGGACATACCTTAGTGCGACACACGGAAGCAGGTACTATACGATGCCGTATTGTAGAAACAGAGAGTTATGGGGGAATTGAAGACAAAGGAAGCCACGCTTTTGGTGGGCGCCACACTAGTCGGACCTCGATCATGTATGAACCCGGTGGTGTAGCTTACATCTACCTCATCTACGGGATGTATCATTGTTTGAATGTTGTAGCGGGAGCCCAAGACGATCCGCAAGCTGTACTCATTCGTGCCGTTGAGCCTCTTGATGAGATAGATCGAGTAATCATGAGTACATATCGAGATATTCCTACGGGGAAAAAAGCTCTGTTAAGCAATGGACCAGGTAAGTTATGCCGTGCACTACGTATTGATAGGTCCCTTAATGGCTATGATTTACGTAATACTCAAGGCCCCCTTTGGTTAGAGATTGGCGATGCTGAACAGAATTTCATTATTTCTGCGGCCCCACGTATTAATATTGCCTATGCCGAAGAATACGCGGACCTCCCTTGGCGATTTTATATCGAGGGAAATTCTTTTGTATCGGTAAAAGACAAACAACCAACCGCATTTGGAACGTTCATAGATATAGCATCTCAATATTAAAAATGATCATTATTGCAGTCTTAATATCTAATGAAACGAAATTCGTAAGGGTCAGGTCTTATAGACTAATTCACTAGTTTATATAAGATAAATTTATCCCTGTAACATTCAAATACATCTTTGAATATATAGATCACATAGCGTATACTAAACTCAAACATTATAAAGAACGTTTGAATGACTAGTGGAAAGGATGATTACTTGATGATTACCAAAACCGTAACACCCAACGATACTTGTGAAGTATTTTTTGAACATGAAGACATCACATCTAAACTTAAAGGCATTGTACAAGAAGAAGAGATTATGGGCATGGCTCAAATTTTTAAAGCATTATCCGATCCCATGCGTGTAAAGATTGCTTTTTTACTGGACCAAGGGAAGGAACTTTGCGTATGCGACATCGCCTCCTTGCTTGAATGTTCGGTAGCTACTGCATCCCATCATCTACGCCAGCTTAAGACTACGAACATTGCCAAATCACGCAAAGAAGGCAAGAACGTCTTTTACTCGTTAAAAGACCATCATATTCAGACGCTCATTGCGATGACGCTGGAGCACCAAAGGGAGAAAAACGATTATGAATAAGCCTAAAGACGCTTCTACCCCGCAATCTAAACTATCGACACAAGAACAAGGGAGTACTTCCTCTAGTCCAATAGAGTACCCCGTTCAAGGATTATCCTGTTCCAACTGTGCCCGAGAATTACAAGATGAAATCCGTAAACTGGATCATGGCCAAGATGCCTCGCTACATTATAACAGCGGCCGTCTAATCGTTCGTCCCGAAGTCGATATGGATAAGGTGCGCAAAATATTGAAAAGTGATGGCGCTTCGTTGCCTACTCTAGCCTCCTCCGCTTCCAGCAAGGCTTCCACTACAAAAGGAACGCACAACGACACCCACTCCCATACTCATACCGAAGGAGGAAAGGATCACGCTAACCACGATCATGGCGAAGAAGGTCATACGCACGAACACGGGGATGAAGACAATAAGCGCATTTTATGGTTATTAGGAACAGCTGCCGTTCTTTATTTAAGTACGTTCCTCTTAGGCGACCTCCTATCCCCTACAGTGCGAATCATTTTCTACATCGTCGCTATTGTCCTTAGTGGATATTCGACATTCTGGCGTGGACTTAAGAACTTGGTTCGTCTTAAATTCAACATGGATACACTGATGACCGTTGCTCTTGCTGGCGCCGTAGTCATCGGAGAATGGAAAGAAGCCACTCTAGTTGCTATTTTGTTTGGATTAAATGAATTGCTTGAAGGGTACGGCATGAGCCGGGCTCGTAAATCCATGGAATCCCTGCTTACTGCTGCTCCTAAACAAGCCGTCGTTATAAGGGGAGATCGTACCGAGACGATTGCTATTGAACAACTTCAAATCGGGGATATCGTGCAAGTTCGAGCAGGTGAGAAAATACCATCTGATGGAACGATCTCCGAAGGTCAAAGTGCAGTAAATGAAGCGGCCATCACTGGGGAATCCGTTCCAGTTGGTAAGAAACCTGGGGATACCGTATTTGGTGGTAGTGTCAATGCAGACGGTCTACTTAAAGTGAAGATAGAGAAGGAATATAAAGATTCCTCCTTATCAAAGATCATGCACCTCGTTCAAGAGGCACAAGATACGAAGACACCTACGGAACTGTTCATTGATAAGTTCGCAAGATATTATACTCCTGCCATTATGATCATTGCTGCCCTAGTGGTCCTTATTCCTCCCCTATTCTTTGGTGCTCCTTGGATGAAATGGGTCTACGAAGGTCTAGCTATTCTCATTGTCGGTTGCCCATGCGCCCTTGTCCTTTCCTCCCCGATAGCCTTGGTTAGTGGGATGACACGAGCTGCACGGAGCGGGATTCTCGTCAAAGGTGGCATTCACTTGGAGCAATTGGCCAAGATTAATGCCATCGCTTTTGATAAGACAGGAACGTTAACCGAAGGTCGCCCGGCTGTTATGGAAGAAGTGATCTATAATGAAGATAAATTTTATGCCATTACGGGTGCCATCGAGCAATCCTCCCTTCACCCTCTAGCCCAAGCCATCGTTCGACGTGCTAAGGAAAAAGGAATTCAAGATTTTGTAGAACCTAAAGATCTCAACACTATAGCAGGCCAAGGGATACAGGCTGAAGTAGGAGGCACGACTTACTGGGTGGGTAGTGAAGAAATTCTGAATCAGTTGACCGATGCTGAATCCGAACACTCCCGCATTCAAGAAGATCTGAAGCGACTAAAGGAAGCCGGCCTCACCCTTGTCCTTACTGCGGATCGTGATCACGTGCTTGGTATTGCAGGTCTTGCGGATAAAATCCGTCCTGAAAGTCCTGATGTCATTGCAAGGCTCCATGCTGCAGGCATTCAACACACGGTTATGCTAACGGGAGATCATGAAGGTACTGCGAAGGCTGTAGCCGCCAAGACTGGTGTTACCGATTGGTACGCAGGTCTGCTCCCTGAACAAAAAGTCGATCGAATTAAGGAACTGTCAAGTAAATGGAATACCGCAATGGTCGGAGATGGAATTAACGATGCTCCAGCACTAGCTACAGCCCAGCTTGGTATTGCCATGGGTAAAGGAACAGACAGTGCTGTTGAAACCGCAGATATTGTACTCATGCAAGATCATTTAGGTAAACTACCTACGGTTATCAAAATCGCTCGTCAAGCCAACCGCATTATCAAGTGGAACATCGGTATCAGCCTAGGGCTCAAAATTATTGCACTGTTACTCACCCTTCCTGGGTTGCTCACCCTGTGGATTGCGGTGATGTCTGATATGGGAGCTACAATTGTAGTGACCTTACTCGGCCTTACAATTCTACTAGGTAAGGATAAATAAAAAAACAAAAGGTGCTTTTCCTTGTTTTATGGGAGAGTACCTTTTGTTTTTTTTATTTAAACTATATTACAATAGAATAAAAATAGGATATTATTTCCTTTAGAGGTGATATTAAAAGATGAATCATGACCAACTAACCCATCTTGCTTTAAGTTATCCCGGCACGCAGTTAAAGTATCCTTTTGATCCCGATCTCCCTGTCTTCTATGTAGGAAGCAAAATGTTCGCTTTGTTGGGTCATCAGGAAGGATTCCCTAGTGTTAACTTAAAGACCACTCCTGAAGAAGCTTGGATGTTACGAGAAGCTTATCCAGGTACAGTGCTCCCTGGTTACCATATGAACAAACAACATTGGAACACCATCCTACTAAACGGCAAGGTTCCCTCTGACATCTTAGTTGGTATGCTTGAAGATTCATATAGACTCGTCTTTGCCAATCTTCGCAAATCAGAACGTGAAACGATTCGCCCCTCTATTCCTGTAGCAGCCCAAGCGCAAGAGGAGTGGCATGACTAAAATAAAAAAGGCGGCCTTCTCTTGGTTGAGAAGGCCGCCTTTACTATTAAGATTCGAGTGCTGACTTCATTTCATCAGAAGAGCGATTCCACCATTCTTCATTATGAGAGACTAACAATGTACGCAGCGCCTGCTTGTCAACTGGTCCTAGCTCACTCAACATAACGCGCCTTTTGATTGCATAATCCAATTTGTTTACATGATCCGCAAGGATCTTCCATCCCCGCTTGGCTTCTGTATCAATCCACATCTCACAGGCTGTAGCTCCGCCATATAGCTGACCTTCAGGCGTTCGATCAACAGCAACCCATACAAGCCACACTTGTCTTCCATTGGGTACGTCTTCTTTGTTGGCCGAAAATTTAATACCTCGCTCCACTTTGCTCTTCGCATGCATTGCTCCAACGTCAATCTTCGCTTCTCCCCCATCAATGATGATTGGAGATACACTATTCAGATCAATACTCCCTGCGCCAAATCCTTTGTGCTTGGAACTCTTCTCACTACTACTAATGATATTTAAGGCAATGGGCTTCTTGCCAGTCGGTTTTGCGTTATCCATAATTACCTCCGCTTTAAAGCCGCCATATTTAGGGGCTCAGATATCTTATATTTAATTTTAACTAATAATCTCTCAGATGCAAACATATACATGCTGTAGATGCTTGTCAACGGGAGGTATCCACAGTAATGAGTCGATTTCGCAATTCAATAGTTCTCACCCTGATATTAACTGTATCTCTAGTGGGAGGAGCACTCTGGCTTACTCCACAACATGAACCTGTAGCTGTATCTTCTCTTGCCGAAGAAGGGGGCAAGCTCCCGCTTGTCCAAAGCCCGGCTCCCTCCGAAGGTCTACGTAGTACAAGTTCAGAACAACTCAGTGAGCGTGTATCAGAATATCATATTGATGTGAATCTTAACGAGCAGGATCAGACACTTTCAGGTAGCGAGAGCGTAACTTGGAACAATCCAGGTAGAAAAGCAGTGAATGAATTATATTTTCACCTCTACCCGAATGCTTTTGAATCCAAGAACAGCACATTTCTCTTAGAATCAGGTGGCAAACTCCGAGAAGACAGCATGCCCAAAGACGGATGGGGTTCTATGGACCTGACCGAAATTCGGACAACCGAGGGGACCTCTCTCCTGCACCGATTGGAGTATGTGCAACCTGACGATGGGAACATTAAAGACCGCACTCTGGTAAAAGTTCGTCTACCTCGCGCCGTAAGCGCCGGTGAAAGTATCACCCTGCGCATCAACTTCAAAGTAAAACTACCCAAAATATTCGCACGTATGGGCACCGCTGGTTCGTTTGTCATGGCGGGCCAGTGGTTCCCCAAACTTAGTGTATATGAGCCTGTAGGCACGCGTGGGCGCACCACAGAAGGCTGGAATCTTCATCAATACCATGGGAATTCGGAGTTCTACTCAGATTTTGGAATTTTCAGTGTCCGCATTAACGTTCCTAGCTCTTATATCATCGCTGCTACAGGATTTCCAATCAAGACGCCCGTTACCCGTGACGATCGGAAGACCTATCAATTTTATGCAGATGATGTTCATGACTTTGCTTGGGCAGGCTCCCCAAACTTCGTCTATGCGGAAGAACCCTTTTCATCCCCTGGCGTTCCAGGCGTACGCATCAAGCTATATTTAGATCCTTTACATAAGGATCTGAAAGACCGGTATTTCTTCGCCGCCAAATCCGCACTGTCCGCTTATAGCAAAGCTTATGGAAGCTATCCCTACTCCACGCTTTCCATTGTCGTACCGCCTTCAGCGGGCAATGGTGCAGGAGGAATGGAATATCCGACACTCGTCACCGCGTTTGGAGCTACAAATAACTCCCCCGGGTATGAGCTTGAGCGTACCGTAGTCCACGAGATCGGCCACCAATATTTCTACGGGATGGTTGCCAGCAATGAATTTGAGGAACCTTGGCTGGATGAAGCTTTTACTTCCTATGCCGAGGACAAGGTGATGGAGCAAGCCTACGGAGTTATCCCGAATCTTCCTATTCAATCAAGTTTCATAACAAATCCCATGCCACTGAATAAAGAAGCTTGGAAATACGGAAATCAAAATACTTATGCCCAAAATGTCTATACTCGCGGGAAACTCGTTCTACTCGGAATCGAGAAGCAAGTCGGAGTCTTTACGATGAAAAAGATTCTAGCCCGTTACGCTGAAAGGTATCGCTTCAGACATCCGACTACTACAGATTTTCAGCAAGTAGTGGAGCAAGTTACTCATAAGCCTTGGAAAGACTATTTCGATCAGTATGTATATGACGGTCGCATGGCCAACTATTCCGTCGATCAGATCAGTGTTATACCTAATATCAGATCAGGGGGATACGATTCTACGGTTAAGATCAGCCGTCTAGGTGGAACCCTCCCGCGTGTTCCTATCGTTTTTGCTTTCAAGGATGGACATGTAATTCGAAAAGAATGGAACGGTGAAGAGAGTCAGGTTGTATATAAACTTACCTATAAACAACCTTTAGCTTGGGCCATGATTGATCCAGCCTACAGCCTCGTTCTAGAGAACAAACATATTAACAACTACCTAAAAGCCAAAGTCGAGGAAAAGACAGGCACCCGGTGGAATCTGAGCATCTCCAAAGTGCTGGAATCAGCCCTTGGATTGCTATCATGGTGAGGTGAAAGGGATGAATTCTATACGTAAGGGGTGGGAAAGCACCCGACATCAAATTCCCGTGGTTATTATTCTATTTCTGTATCAATTGCTATGGGGAGTATTCCTTTACCGTCTCGTTCAGTCCGCCGTCATTCCCTTGCTTCAACGTTATCCCGATCCAGCTCCCAGCCAACTTAGTAAAATGTTATTCTTAGTCGAAGGACAAATCGAACTTAAGAACAGCCCGGATGTCCATACTTATTTATGGTTACTAGGAGGAATGTTTGCCCTTCGTCTCTTTCTGACTCCTTTTATAGATGCAGGGATTCTGTACGGACTTCAGCCGAATCAGAAGGATGGAGCAGGGCTTGTATTTTTTCAGGGAATTCGCTATTTTGGGAAGCCTGTATTTCTTTTCTACATCTTGGAACTTATCTTGATCCTATTCCCTGCCTACTGGCTTGTGCCCAAGATCTTAGAACTTATAATTAACGGAATGCAGACCGGTACAGATCCTCTTATCTACGCAGGATTTTATATAGTGGCATGGATTATATATGGATATTTTGTTCATCAGCTTCTTTTATATATAAAATTTGGCTATATTTATCGGTCGAGCATATCTTTATCCTTCTATATTGTCTGTAGACATATCTTAAAAGTTATAGGTATCTCTCTTTTTTTAGGCTTCATTACCCTTATCCTTTTTGGAATATTCACTAGCATATCTTGGATTTGGACAGGTATGGTCGCTCTTATTCTGCAACAAACCTATCCCTTTCTACGAACTCTTCTCAGTATTTGGCACACCGCTTCTCAATACCAACTATGGAATGAAGAGAAATAAATACTATAACAGTCTCTAAAAAACCCATACCTAAAGGCCTTTCGATAGACGAAGGCCTTTTTTTTCGTTATATAACAAGTTAAATCTTGTAAATTAACCATTGCCAAAAGTTCCCTACCTTGCTACAATGGACACAGATTTTAGAGTAACAACTTTGTAATTATTTTTAATAACTAAGCAGGAAATTCGACAGCCATGTCGTATATGTATATAGGTGCAAAAAAATGATTATAAGCCGAATCCCTGACACCTAGGGAACGGGGGAACCAGTTATGGGTGAATTGATCTTGCAACAGAGGGATCATAGGGTACCTTTCAACCCGAATCCTTAAGCTAACCTCGCAGGCATCGGAAGGGGTCTATCGCTTTTGAAGAAGAAATTAACAGCAGTAGCAGTTACTATGTCCATTTTATTCACATTAGGAGCAGGAAGCGCATTCGCTGATTCCAAACTCGACAAAGTAGTGGACCGCGTAATTGGAACAGATTATAAGTCAGGTGGAACTTCCACCAATGGATTTGATTGTTCTGGTTTTACTCAGTATGTATTTGCTAAATTAGGAATAGACCTTCCTCACCAATCCGGATCCCAATTCAGAATGGGTTCATCCGTATCAAAAGGTGATTTGAAAGCCGGGGATTTAGTATTTTTCAATACCTTAGGTAGTGGCGTGTCTCATGTTGGAGTCTTCGTTGGAGATGGCAAGTTCGCACATGCTTCTTCTTCAAAAGGAGTAACCATTAGCAAACTCAGTGATAGCTATTATACGAACCGTTATGTTGGAGCTAAACGTATTTTGAGCAATGAAGCCTTTCAATCGGTCGCTGATTCAAGTGACGATGTAGAGTAACTTATTAATTCATTCCCTTATATTGCTTGACCCGTAGAGATTCTTGCCGGAATCCTTGCTGCGGGTCTTTCTTTTTGTGTAAATCTTCTTATTATTTATTACCCTATTCGATTGGTTCTAAACGTAATTATATGTTGTTCTGACAAAAATAGTGAAAAACAACCTTGCCAAAGCTTGGTCGCTTTGATACAATGATCAAGAATTTAGTAACAAGTTTGTAATCATTGTCGTTATTTGTCGGAGCGTATCAAAAACTGTCAAGGATTCCCGCAGAAACCATGCAGTATTTTAGAAACGCTGGGTCCTGAAATCTAATTCTATGAAGATTCTGATGAACGAATAGGATAATTTAGAATTTCAGTACGGGTGCAACAAACCAAAAAAACAAGCCGAATTCCCACGCACCTGGGAAACGGGGGAACCAGTTATGGGTGAATTGATCTTCGATATACGGAAGGATCATAGGGAACCTTCAACCGAATCCTTAAGCTAACCTCGCAGGCCTTGGAAGGAGTTACACAACTTGAGAAAGAAACTTGCAGCAGCCGCAACGAGCTTGGCAATCTTATTCACGATGGGAACAGGGAGCGCTTTTGCTGATTCCACCCTCACGCATGCCGTGAAAAGTGTATATGGAACGCCATATAAAACCGGAGGCACAACTTCCCGCGGTTTTGATTGTTCTGGATTTACGTCTTTTGTGTTTAAGAAAATGGGTGTAAGTCTTGCCCGTCAGTCAAAAGCACAATTCAAACAAGGTTCACCCGTTATGGCTAGAGGTCAATTGAAGGCCGGAGATTTGGTATTCTTCAATACTTTAGGTAATGGTGTATCCCATGTAGGGGTTTACGTCGGAAACGGCCAATTTGCACACGCCTCTTCTTCTAAGGGCATTCACATTGACCGTCTTAGTAACACCTATTTTAACAAACGCTATGTTGGAGCCAAACGTATTTTGAGCAAAGCCGGATACAAAAAATATGCAGTGAATCTATAAATCCATTCCCTTAAATGGATTACTCTCTCTTGTCTTAATTAAGCCGTACGATTCTTGCCGGAATCGATACGGTCTTTTTTATATCTATATCTAGTAGAACGTAAAATTCATTCAAAAGGTTTCACTAATTTGTATGATACTAATTCCATATATTTCTTATAATTATGTTTACCCGCTTTATGGACGATGAAACAGTCATAATCATATTTTTTTAATTTATTTATTTTTTGAATGAAGCTATAATATCTCGGAATGTAGAATAGAAATATAATAGAATTAGGGGGGCAGTACACGTGACTTCACCATCAACCTCAGAGTTCATTGTTGAACCTATGACTGCATTACAAGCTAAAGAAATATGCGGTTGGATCTACGAACCACCTTATGATATATATGGATGGCTCCCTTGGGAAGAGATGCAAGCTTTGGATATAGAATTTGGTGACCCCGATATTCGGATGAAGCAATATATATCCATTTTGTCCACTGAAGGAGAATTGTGTGGATTCAGTCAGATTTTCCCGTTACAAGGAGTCCTGCGTCTCGGTCTTGGCATGAAGCCTGATTGGTGCGGGCGAGGCATGGGTAAAAATTTTGTACAGACGGTTACCCAAGAAGCACGAAGACGTAATCCTCATGCAGAAATTGATTTAGAAGTATCTACCTGGAACGAGAGAGCAATTCGCGTCTATGAGAAAGCCGGCTTCCAAATCACGGATAGTTATGAACTTCGTACAGCAGAGGGACTGAAGTCATTTTATTGTATGGTCTATCAACCATAATTCCATTTAAAAGAAATTGAAAGCGATTAATTTGGTCTAAAATGTCAATAAAATGTTTCTTTTTTTTGTCACAAATGCTATGATCATGCGGTATGTTCCGCTATAATAATACTAGTTAGCTTACATAGGAGGAACGATTGAAATGCAAAAATGGATCATGAGCGGTTTATTGTTTATTGCTTGTGCCTTTGCTATCGTGCTCATTTTCACCTTACCCGGTAAAGAAGAGGTTGCACAGGATGCAAAGCCAACCATGCCTAAGGTAACATTGAATGCCTCGGCTGCGGAAGCTACGATGAAGGCCAACTGTATTTCATGTCACGGAGATCAGCTAGAAGGTAAAATTGGTCCTAATCTACAAAAAATTGGTGGCCAGTTAACAGATGAGCAAATTTTCACAACTATCACTAAGGGGAATGGTAACATGCCTTCCTTCAAAGACAAGTTAAAACCTGAAGAGATCGCTAACGTGGCGATGTTCCTTGCTGCAAAGAAATAATTTATAATTTTATGTAAAATAAAAGCACGTCCCTATTCCTTTTACAGGATATGGACGTGCTTTTATTTTACATATATCCAGATTCGATAGAAGTGAACTTTAACCTAGCATCATCACATCAAAGTAATGAAGTCTGAGGCCGTCACCCTACTGCTTTAGTATGAATCCTTCATCCTCGGGCTTTATCAAAAGCTTCGTTGTATTGCGCCGCTTCCTTGATATCTATACCCGTAATTCCACCGACCTCCCAAGAAGTCAGCCGAAGCGTTACGGTACGATGATCAATAGTAATGAAAGGATGATGGTTAAATGCCTCAGAGATTGCTGCAACCTCATCGACAAAGGCAATTCCTTTCATGAAGCTAGAGAACGTGAATTTACGAATAATCCAGCGCTCCTCTTCCATCTCCCACCCTTCCAACTGTTCTAAGTGTACTTCCACTTCTTGTGGCGTAAATGGCATGTTTTTCGTTCCTCCTGTTCTCAACAACACCATTGAAATGGTCTATGTACATGAATAAAGCCATCTGGCATCTTATTTATGTTGCCCTGTCCCTTACTCATTGAACCATGAATAAGGGGTTCTCAGGCTATATTAACATGCCAAATAGCCGAAATCCACATTTGCCCCTTTACCCTATTACACAAGTAGGACTGAACTAATCTCAGACTCTCCAATTAACACATGGATTCGGTGCTGATTACTGTCATGTTGAACAATCCCGCTTCCAACTGTGATTTGAGGCTCTGTTCCTAGCCCGTAGAATAAGTCCTCTGCTAAGGCTTCTAATACCTCGTGGCGATCCTCATCATTCAGGCGTTCCCAATCCTCCGTCTCCATTTCGAAGAATACATAACTATCTGGAATCAGTCCTACAGCTGATGTAAGTTCAGCCAAAATCTGATCATATTCCCTTGCATGTTTAACTCCCATAGTTGTCTCCGCCTTCCTTCGTCTTCATCTTAGAACCAATGTTTACATTATAACTGAAAATACTACTTAAAAAAAAAGGGTTTTATGTCGATAACAAGGATATCACGTTTCTTGCAGAATATGCGTGTATGGTTCCTTATTCTGAATGAAGCAACTAGACGTCTCATAGGAAGGATACCGAAGAGGCGGTACCAATGAATTGAATCTATCTCATGGACGAGGTGTATGCATGGAAATTTCAACACTGATAGGTCTAATTCTTGGCCTTGGCGCTGTATTAGTCGGTATGTTATTAAAAGGCGCGCCCCTTATCAATTTGGTCAATAACCCCGCCGCTTATATTATTATCTTTGTGGGTACAGCAGCATCCATCTTTATTGCATTCCCCATTTCAGAACTAAAGAAGTTTCCCAAGTTATTGAAACTTCTGTTCGTCAAACCACAAATGATAACCAAGCCAGAACTCATTACTTTATTTATGGAATGGGCTTCCATTACACGTAGAGAAGGACTGTTAGCTCTTGAGAGCCGTGTTGAAGAGATCGATGATAACTTTCTTCGCGGGGGTATGCGTATGATTATTGATGGAAATGATCAAGAATTTGTTCGGGATGTTCTCGCAGAAGATATTGCAGCTACAGAAGAACGTCATCGTGCAGGTGCCCTTATCTTTTCTCAAGCTGGAATGTATGCTCCAACCCTCGGGGTACTCGGGGCTGTTATCGGTCTAATTGCTGCCCTTGCGGATATGACCAACATGGAGAAGCTAGGTCATGCGATTGCAGCTGCATTTGTAGCTACTCTCCTCGGTATCTTTACAGGATACGTATTATGGCATCCCATCGCTACCAAGCTAAAACGCTTATCTAAACGTGAGATTGAAATTCGCCTAATGATGGTCGAAGGTCTCCTCTCCATTCAATCCGGTGTCTCTACTATTGCCATTCAGCAAAAGCTGGCAGTCTTCTTAACTCCTACTGAGCGAGCAAGACTCCAGGAGAAGGAGGGTTCTGACGGTGAGCAAAAAGACTAGACATGAACCCCATGAGGAGCATGCAGATGAAAGTTGGCTGATTCCTTATGCAGACTTGCTAACTTTGCTACTTGCCCTGTTTATCGTACTCTATGGTATGAGTTCCACCGATGCGAAAAAGTTTGAAGATATGAGCAAGGCATTTAGCGTAGCATTAAATGGGGGCTCCGGTGTACTTGACCATTCATCTATTGATGGCAGTACTAAGAATACTCCTCAGGAAAATGAAATTGATCCAAGCTCGAGCAAAAATATTTCTAAATCTAGAAGCCAGCTTGTCCGTCAAGAGCAGATAGACTTAGAGAAGCTAAAACAACGCATGGATCAATATATCAAATCAAATGGTCTGTCCGCCCAACTGAACACCAAGCTGAATCAATCCCAACTAACAATTACGATCAGTGATCAGGCGCTATTTGCTTCAGGGCTCGCTGTCGTAAAGCCGGAGTCTCAGCAATTAGGCATAGCTATCTCCAAGATGCTAGAGAGTTTCCCAGACTACGATATTGTCGTATCGGGACACACGGATAATATACCTATTGATAACTATCAATTTTCTTCAAACTGGGATCTAAGTTCCAGTAGAGCCTTGAATTTCATGAAAATTTTGTTGTCTGATGGAAAGCTAGACCCAAGAAAATTTGTAAATACAGGTTTCGGAGAATATCATCCTATTGCTCCCAATGATACCGAGGCGGGCCGCGCTAAAAATCGGCGTGTTGAAGTGTCTGTCATCCGTAAATATCAAAACGAAACAGCCGCGCAGACCGTTTCTGTTGCCAAATAAGTCAAAAGGCGACCGTACAGTGAATTCACTGTTACGAGTCGCCTTTTTCATAGTCTGAACTACTGTAAAGTATAATTTAGCTCTGCTCCAAGCTTCTGCTTCTCATCTAAGGTCAATTCCCGCCATGTTCCTTTAGCTTGCTCACCTAGATGTATATTCATAATACGAATGCGTTGTAATTTTCTTACCTCGTAGCCTAGAGCACTGCACATTCTACGAATCTGACGGTTTTTCCCCTCTGTGAGAACAATACGAAAAACGCGATCGCCCACTCGTGTAACTTCACAGGGAAGCGTCATCTCTCCTAAGATCTTCACTCCTTCGCTCATCGCCTTAACAAAAGATGAAGTCAGCGTTCGATCTACAGTTACGATATACTCCTTCTCATGTCTGCCTTCAGCACGAAGAATACGATTGACAATGTCTCCATCATTCGTCATGAGAATAAGTCCCTCAGAGTCCTTATCTAATCTTCCAATGGGAAATATTCGCTTCGAGTGTCCCACAAAATCAACAATATTCCCTTTGATATGAGTTTCTGTTGTACTAGTAATACCTGCTGGCTTGTATAGAGCAAGATACACATGCTGCTCTTGGCTGTTCAGCGGTTGTCCGTTAACTACAACATGATCCCCCTCTTCAGCTTGGCTTCCAAGCACTGCAACTACACCATTAATTGTAACTTTCCCTGCATCCACTAGCTTATCGGCTTCTCTTCTGGAGCAGAAGCCTGATTCGCTGATAAACTTATTTATCCGCATATGATTACACCTCTTCTATACGCCTACTATTTACAATTGATCTCTTTTTTACTTACGTACCGCTACCATGGGCAACATTAAGGTGATCGTGGTTCCTTGATTCAATTCACTTTCTATATCAAGCGTACCCTTATGACTTTCAATAATCCGCTGGCTCACCATCAAACCAAGGCCCGTACCCGTTTCTTTACTAGTGAAGAAGGGCTCTCCTATCTTGGCTAGAATATCCTTAGGAATCCCACATCCTTCGTCGCGAATCTGAATAACCACGCTACGTTTATCACCGCGCCAAGTATGCAGATGCACTACTCCTCCTTCAGGCATAGCCTCCATTGCATTCTTGAACAGATTAATAAACACCTGCTTCAACTGGTTTTCCTCACAAAAAATAAGCAGCGTCTCCTGTGAAAAAGATGGATTAAACTCTATGCCCAATAGATGGGCCTGACTATCCAGAAGAGAGATGACATCCCCTAGTATATATCGAATGTCCTTCGTTTGAAAATGTACAGCTTGAGGCTTCGCTAAAATCAGGAATTCACTCACAATGAGATTAATTCGTTCAAGTTCTGACATCATAATATCTGTATGACGAAGATTAACTTGTAAGGACCTCTGTTGAAGCTGAAGGAAGCCTTTTAACGTCGTTAGAGGGTTACGAATTTCGTGTGCCACCCCGGCTGCCAACTGACCTACCGTTGTAAGCTTCTCAGAACGCCGCAGAAGCTCCTCCATTCGGTTACGCTCACTCATATCTCTAGAAATAATAACGAACGCAGTGATTTGCCCTTCTTCATCTACAATAGGAGACTGACTTACACTTACCCTTACCTCATGTCCATCTTTGTGCAGACGCATGGTCTCCGCAGAGATAATAGGGATTCCCTTGTGAAGTTGATAGAACCAGCTTTGCTCTTCCTGCTCATATGCTTTGGGAATATAGACGAGAGTCTTGCCGATGACTTCTTCACTACTCCACCCATAGAGATGCTCAAATGCCTTGTTTACGCGAATGACTCGTCCTGCAGGATCTGTCAAATGTATGGCATCTGCCGTCTGTCTTATTATAGACTCTAGATGTTCTTTAACAGAACGATTCTCATCGTTGATCTCTCGAAGGTCCCTTGTATATCTTACTAAGTTTCTTGCCATTGCATTAATTCTTGTAGCTAATAAGCCCAGTTCATCCTTACGTGTTACTTCAAGTGCTGTTCCAAAATCCCCATCTGCCATTCCATTTACTTTAATCAAAATATCTTGAATCGGGCGAATTAATAAACCTGCTAGTATATAACTTGCGAAGATCACAATTTCAAGTAAGACTAGTGAGATTGCAATTTGACTGACCATTTGCTTAGAAATTACCGAATAAATAGGATCATAGCTGGAGATAATCCGAATAATATAAGATCGATTCTCAGAATTCGAATGAATAGGTACAAATGTTTTAATAATACGCTCTCCATTCATCCTCTCTTCATATTGAGTTACGGTACTTCGATCTAGGGCTTCCTTCATTTGCTTCATATCCTCTTGGGGGTTCCTCAACTTATATGTCCCAAAAGCAATAGGCCGGTCATTTCTAGCTACAGATTTCTGACTCTCAAAGCTTCCGCCCCAACGGTTTGTAATGGTAAAAGGATCTGGATTGATTCCTGTAATCTCCATGATTCCTGCATTTGCTTCTCTAGACTTATCAATAATACTATCCGGATTAATAATTTTGAAATACTCATCTACTTCTTCGCCATTAATGTAGGGATCTATAATGTAGTTGCTTGTTCCATCGTAATAATAACCCCATTTTTCTATGTAACCTGGATTAGAAACGGCATATTCGAATGGGCCCGTCCAGAAATCTTTTAACGTATACCCTTGTTTTATATCAATCTCTTTATTGTCTAAAAGCTGATTTAAGGCTGCATACCATAAGTCCCATTTTTTTGTAGAAAGACCGATTTCCTTTGGATTCGAAGATTGAGCTATAATTATATCATCAGCTTTCTTTACAAAAAGGGCAATGCCACTAACCTCTACCTTCTTAGATATGGCTACTAACTGTGTAGATGTTACATTATTAATATCAGGACCAAGTTCATGTTGCGCTATTATAGAAGCAAGCCTTAACTTCTTGGCCATCTGCCGCTCTGCATATTCCGAACTTTCTCTACTTTGCTCCACTGCTAGAGAAATTTGCTTAGCCATTAGCATCATCTTATTTTCACTATCTTTACGCATATTTTCCTTCGTGGTAAAGTAGCTGAGAATAATATTGAGTGATAACAATACTACTGCCAAAAAAGATATAATAATGGATAGCTTGGTTTTTATCGACACCTTATTGCTCACTCCTAGCCGTCCAACTTCCGAAAATTGGAATCATATCTACTTTATAATACCTTTATCGACATCTTTTGCAAAGATTAAGAATGCACTAATCAGGGATAAATTGTTATACCTTTTAAATTTAAAAGAGCTGTGGATAACTAAAAAGTTATGCACAAAGTTATGCACACCCTGTTCACAACGAATATTTGTTCGCTGAATAACAAAATTATATAAAACAGAATGAGGCGATCGAGTAAGTATGTATAATGATGAATTCTGGATGAGACAAGCTATGGAAGAAGCTTATAAAGCAGAATGCATAGGCGAGGTCCCTATAGGGGCAGTTGTCGTATGGAATGAAGAGATTGTTGGCCGAGGACATAACCTTAGAGAGATTAATCATGATCCCACCGCTCATGCCGAGATCATTGCAATACGTCAGGCTAGCCTTAAACTTCAATCTTGGCGCCTTTTGGATTGTCGTCTCTACGTTACCCTTGAACCTTGTCCTATGTGTGCAGGAGCCATCGTACAGAGCCGAATTCCCCATGTAATCTATGGCACCACCGATCCTAAGGCAGGTTGCGCTGGAACGCTTATGAACTTGCTGCAAGAGTCGCGCTTTAACCATCAGACTAAAATAACGGCTGAAGTGCTGCAACCCGAATGCTCTGCGATGTTAACGCAATTTTTCCGCAAATTACGAAATAAGATCTAACAAAAAGAGCACTTGCTAATTACGCAAGTGCTCTTTTCAATTCTATTTACTGTAGACCTGAAGCAGCACCCATTTGTTGCTGAAGTTGCTCTAAAGTAATCGTATTGGTAGGAATACCAATATCAAATTTCTGCTTTTCGTTAATTTTAGTGTACGTAGTATTTCCCTCAACGTTAAGTTTCACATCTTGTTTTGTACTTGGATCACTAATCTCAACATTTGCATTTAAATTTTGGTAGGAAGGATAATCATTTTTATCAATAGCTGTATTCACAGTAAATTGATTAATTTTCAAGTTATTTTTCATTTCATTTATTGCTTTATTAAGCTCATCTTGATTTCCCGACATTATATCTTTTTTAGCTTTGTCGATATCCTCTTTGGAGAGTTGTAGCATATCTCGATACTCATCTTTGCTAATGATATCCAAGATCTTAGGAAGCGCTTTGTTCACAAATGTGGTTACAGCTTCCTTTACATTCTCGTTAGTAATATAAAATTGAACAATTTGCTTTTCGCTATAATCTTTAGGAAGGGCAATATCTTTTTTATCCAAATTCTTAAAATATTTAGCTGAGTCATACTCTGCAAAAACAGCATTAGATATTTCCGACCCTAACTTTTGAGTTTTCTCAGGATTGAACATATCCGCTTTAAGTTCCGTTCCACTTTCTTTAGCCAATTCCTTCAGGTCAAGAACCAAGAATTTATTAATAGATTCTTTTGGCAGTGGTAAGAATGGAACACTAGGAATCTTAACGTATATCTTCTCTGGTGTCATGACAAAAGGAATGGTAATTGTAGTAGCTACATCCCCTTTTAGCTTAATTTCCAATGTAGATTCCGTTTGCATAGGTGCTTTTTGATAGACGGAGTGGACATTAAATTCAGCATTTTTAAGCATTTGGACAACTTGCCCCACTTGTTCCTGACCTTGTCCCATGTTAGTAGTGAAATCTTTGATCATGAACTGATTGTCTACTACATAAGTATCCATCTTCATTGCGTTCGCGGCCGCAGCTTGAAGTGCCTCTTTGGGTTCTTTTTTACTAGTACAGCCTGAAAGTACTACAACTACAGTCAGCATTAGAACCAGTGTTAACCCCATAATACGTTTTCTCATCTGTTTCTCCCCTCGTGTTTCCCCTAAATTGTTACAGAACACACTAATTATGATAAACCATTTTAGGGCTTGTAGAAACCCCTGAATGAGAATACTTAAATTTAGTGGATATCTTTTTTCTTGAACCGACCGCCCTTGACATCATGTATGTTCCCTACAGCCAAGAATGCACGTTCATCAAATTGGTTCACAATGTCTTTGAGCTTAGCTTCTTCCAGTCGCGTAATGACACAGAATATGACCTTTTTAGGATCGCCTGAGAAGCCGCCTTCCCCCGCTAGATAAGTTACGCCCCGTCCAAGACGGCTGATGATGGCATCTCCAATTTCATCAATATTGTCACTGATAATCCAGACCGATTTGGATTCGTTCAGACCATCAATCACAATATCGATGACTTTGAAAGCAATATAGTAAGCAAGAATAGAAAATAAAGCTGCATCCCACCCGAAGACAAATCCAGCTCCACCAAGAATGAAAATATTCAAAATCATAATAATTTCTCCTACGGAGAATGGAGTTTTTCGAGAGATTAAGATCGCTATGATTTCCGTACCATCTAACGATCCGCCAAAACGAATAACAATACCCGTCCCGAGACCTAAAAGAATTCCTCCAAAGACGAAGGCTAGTAACGTTTCTTGGCTGAACGCCTGAACATGATGTAAAAGTGCTGTAGTAGTCGACATGACCGAAATACCAAGGAGTGTAGAGAACGCAAAGGTTTTACCAATTTGTTTGTATCCTACGACTAAAAAGGGGAGGTTAAGTAGAAATAAGAAAATACCTAGAGGTAAACCGGTGTAGTGCGAGACGATAACGGAGATTCCGGTTACACCTCCATCTGTAATGTCATTAGGCACTAAGAAAAGCTCAAGTGCTGCAGCATAACATATAGCTCCTAGAACTATAAACAAACAACGAAGGAGAATATTTCTTAACGGCTTCTTTTTGTGTTGCCGTGGCATCTGGGGAAAAGGGATAGGTGGCTGCATCTGATCTGTCATGTGGTTATCTGTCATCAAATCACAATCCTTTCATTTATGTTTTTTCCGATCTCTCCATTCCTAATATAGTGTTCATCGGGAATTCAGTATCCCTACCTCTATTATTACATTAATTCATAGACGTGTCTTGCCATTTGGGCAAAAAGTCGCAAAATAGACGAAAATTGCCCGAATTCGGGCAATTCTGAGATTAACCACCTTCACGATTATGATGATCCACGTGATTTTGATTCTTTACCTTTTTGGAACCCGATAAGGGTTCTTGATTCCCTGAATTCTCTGCCTTATGCCGTTGATTAGGCTTAGGATTCTGACCTGGTACTTCCATGCTCTTTGGTTTGCTCATCGATTATCATCCTCTCTTAAAAAATACATCTCATCTAACTTATAATGCCTATGTAATTTGCGATAAGAGCCCTTATTTTATACAGAATACATGCTTAAAATATAACAAAAAAAGCCTGCTCCTAAGAGCAGACTCATCAGTTGAATTATAAATGGCGGAGAGGGTGGGATTCGAACCCACGTGGAGTTGCCCCCTAACGGTTTTCAAGACCGCCCCGTTATGACCGCTTCGGTACCTCTCCAGATATAAGACTAATGTCTTCATGTGTTAAAAACAAAGACAAGTTAGATTATATCAAGCCTTGAGCGAATTAGCAACTATTTTTTTGAAGAAATAATTTCGATATTGCCCATATAAGGTCTCAGCACCTCAGGAATCACAATCGTACCATCTTCTTGTTGGTAATTCTCAATAATAGCCGCTACCGTCCGTCCTACAGCAAGTCCAGAACCATTCAAGGTATGTACGAATTCCGGTTTGGATTTAGCATCTGGTCTAAATCGAATATTTGCTCGACGGGCTTGGAAATCTTCAACGTTAGAACAAGAAGAAATCTCGCGATATGCACCGCTTTCTGGCAACCATACTTCGAGGTCATAGGTCTTCGCCGCAGTAAAGCCCATATCTCCTGTACAGAGGGCTAGTACGCGATATGGCAGGTTAAGTAACTGCAGTACGCGCTCAGCGTTCTGAGTCATGCTCTCAAGCTCTGCATAAGAGTCTTCCGGATGCACAAGTTTGATCATTTCAACTTTATTGAATTGATGCTGCCGAATTAGGCCTCGCGTATCTCTACCGGATGCACCAGCTTCCGAGCGGAAACAAGAACTATATGCCACATAACGTAGAGGAAGATCCTCAAGACTCAGTATTTCCCCACGATGATAGTTAGTTACAGGTACTTCTGCTGTAGGAATTAGATAATACTCTGTGTCACGAAGCTTAAATAGATCCTCTTCAAACTTAGGAAGTTGTCCTGTTCCATATAGACTATCCTTATTTACAATATAGGGAGGAAGCATCTCTTCATATCCATGTTCATTACTATGCAAATCCATCATGAAGCTGATTAGCGCACGTTCTAGTCTAGCTCCAAGCCCCTTATAAAAGGTGAACCTAGATCCTGTGACTTTAGCAGCAGCCTCAAAATCCAAAATGCCTAAATCAGAAGCAATCTCCCAGTGTGCCTTGGGTGTGAAATCAAATGACCGCGGTTCGTTCCAACGACGAATTTCCACATTGTCTTCTTCTGAAGCGCCTAGAGGCACAGAATCACTAGGAATATTAGGAATGGACATCGTCAGTTCGTCAATCTGTACCTCAAGAGCGCGGACTTCTTCATCTAGCACTTTGATTCGATCGCCGACCTCTCTCATCTCTACGATGAGTTGATCTGCATCTTCACGATTTTTCTTCCGCTTGGCTACTTCTGCAGATACAACATTACGACGATTCTTAAGGAGCTCACTTTCCTGAAGAAGTTCACGTCTTTTCTCGTCAAGTTGAGGAAAGCTAGAAATGAGGTCTAGGGATTTGCCTCTCTTTTTCAAGGCTTCTTCTACCCGGCCATATTCATTTCTTAATATTTTTACATCTAACATAACATGTCCCTCCTAGAACAAAACCTTAAACCCCAAGCCTCTTTTATAGGCTAAAATTGAACTACATCCGGCTCGGAATAAGATTCCAGACCAGATGTAGTCGATAATTATTTCTTTTTTTGTACCATATCTACAAAATATTGATGGAGTGAAAAATCATCCGTCAGCTCAGGATGATAGGAGCTAACAAGAATATGACCTTCTCTAGCTGTTACGATCTCATCCTTGTAAGTGGATAATACATCAACCGTCTGACCTACCTTTGTAATTAAAGGAGCCCGAATGAATACAGCTCTCACCGGTTGATCTAATCCTTTCACAGGTAGATCCGTCTCAAAGCTCTCTCGTTGCCGACCAAAGGCATTGCGGGATACCCAAATGTTCATAAGTCCCAGATGAGATTCTTCTCCACTTTCAATGTGCTTGGCGAGTACGATAAGTCCTGCACACGTACCGAACAATGCTTTTCCTTGAGCAGAAAATTCACGAATAGCATCGATAAAATCATATCTTCTCATGAGTTTGCCGATGGTCGTACTTTCTCCTCCAGGTATAATGAGTCCGTCTATTTCCTGCAACTGCTCTTTGTGCTTAATGGCTATTGCTGCAGCACCTGTCTTCTCAACACTTCGGATGTGCTCTGCCACCGCACCTTGCAGTGCTAACACGCCTATTTTCATGACCAGTCCTCATCTTTCTAATTCGTATCTTAATGCTTAAAAATTAGAATTACCAGCCGCGGTCGCTCATACGTTCTGCTGGACTAAGTTTAGAGATTTCGATTCCTTTCATCGGCGTACCGATGTTTTTGGATACTTCCGCAATCAATTTGTAGTCGGTGAAGTGAGTCGTCGCTTCTACAATAGCACGAGCGAATTTCTCAGGGAATTCGGATTTGAAAATACCAGAGCCTACGAACACGCCGTCAGCGCCTAGGTGCATCATCAATGCCGCATCGGCCGGAGTAGCTACACCACCAGCTGCAAAGTTAACTACAGGCAATTTTCCATTGACATGAATATCAAGGAGCAAATCATAAGCTACACCTAAATTTTTTGCTTCTGCATACAGCTCATCCTTGGACATGTTCTTAACTTTGCGAATCTGGCTGTTAATTAGACGCATATGTCTTACAGCTTCAACTATGTTACCTGTTCCTGGTTCTCCTTTTGTACGAAGCATAGATGCACCCTCGCCAATACGGCGTAATGCTTCACCCAGATCTTTTGCTCCGCAAACGAAAGGAACAGTGAATTCGCTTTTATCAATATGATAGACCTCATCGGCTGGTGTTAATACTTCACTCTCGTCCAAATAATCAACACCAAGAGATTCAAGAACCTTAGCTTCCACATAATGTCCAATTCGAGCCTTAGCCATAACTGGAATAGATACTACTTTCATCACTTCTTCTATAATTGTAGGATCCGCCATACGGGCTACGCCACCAGCTGCACGAATATCAGAAGGAACACGTTCTAGAGCCATAACCGCTGTAGCTCCAGCAGCCTCCGCAATTTTGGCTTGTTCCGCATTCATGACGTCCATAATGACGCCGCCTTTTTGCATTTCTGCCATACCTCTTTTTACACGAGATGTTCCTGTTTCCATGTCATTGCCTCCCAAAATATATCATTATTTGCTATTATACAGCAGAATTTCTATCATAATACTAGCTTGCTCTAACTTGTTATATTACAAGATAATCCATAAATATACAACCTATACGGTCGGAATTAGCTCATCTTCTATGGTGCTAGAATAAATTTTTGATAGCCGTGAACAAATCTGCGAAGAATTGACCAATGGCACGTAAAAAGAGCTTGAACCAGCCCGCTTTTTCCGCATCTTCTGTAGTGACGAGATTGACAGATTTAACAGTTGGCGTAGCACTGTTGTCGGATTTATACGTGTAAGTTACTGTACCTACAACTGTTCCTTTCTTCAAAGGTGCCACAAGTTTGTCTGCATCCACCCATTTCACATCAGGTTTAATTCCGCTTAAGTTAGCACCTTTTTTCACCATAAAGCCCACAGGTTGGTCAGTAACAACAGCTACTTCAGATTGTTTAGATTTTTTGATAGCTACATGTTCTGCACCCTTAACCGTAGTTTTGGGAGCAACAACTTGTTTCAGTTCATAATTATCAAAACCATAATCAAGCAGCTTTTTCGTCTCAACAAAACGTGACTTTTGTTGCTTGGCATCTGTACCCATCACCACACTGATTAAACGAACCCCATTACGTACGGCTGTACCTGTAAAACAGTTGCCCGCATTTTCCGTATGGCCTGTCTTTAATCCATCTAGACCTGGATATGCGTACTGTTTAAAGTTAATATTGGATTTATTCGCCTCAAGCATCCAGTCTAAATTCTGAAGTAGCGTTTTGTCACGCTCTCTGAATTTGTAGGATTGAATCGTAGTGAATTTCGTAAAATCCGGATGGTCCGTTACTATATATTTTGCAAGCGTCGCCGCATCTTGAGCAGACATTTTAGTCTCTCTTGGATCTGACGGACGATAATTCTCAGGCATATCACCTACATTTAGTCCAGTAGAATTTGCAAAATAGGCCGTTTTCATGCCCATCCGCTTTGCTTCATCATTCATCAGCTTCACAAAGTTTTGCTCTGTGCCTGCCACTTTCTCAGCTAGAGCCACCGTTGCATCATTAGCTGAAGCAATAGCCATAGCGGTATAGAGCTGCTCTACCGTATGCTCGTCCCCTTGAGCTAAAAATACTCTTGAGCCGATTTGCTTGGATGCATTTTCCAATGTGCTCACTTTATCCGTCCATTTAAGCTTACCTTGCTTTACTTGGTCTGCAACAATATATTCCGTCATCATCTTGGTCATACTTGCTGGAGGCATAGGGTCGTCCCCGTTAACGGAATATATAATTTGACCTGTCGTGGCTTCCATAAGTATCGCAGATCTAACCTGTAACCCTAAAGCATCCGTTGAAGTAGTAGACGTAATTGCAGCCTTTTTGGCAGGAGCTGCTAGAGCTACTCCTCCCATAGCAATTGGGCTGATAGACATACATAACATATTAATTAATAGAAGCGACGTCACACTTTTTCGTAGAATCCGCCGTTTCGAATTATGACTTACAAGAAATTTCAATGCCCTTTAAGCTCCTCTCATCTCTTTCAATTCTTGTTCTATTCTATCACAGGGGGTATCGCAAAAAAAGATAGACCGAACGATTTATGTCCGGCCTATCTTCAATTCCACAACAGTAATCTTTTAGAAAGAGTAGTTCGGTGCTTCTTTAGTAATTTGTACATCATGGGGATGGCTTTCCCGTAGTCCTGCACCTGTAATCCGAACGAATTCAGTATCATTGCGAAGTTCGTCCAAATTGGCTGTACCACAGTAACCCATACCAGAGCGTAATCCTCCAATAAGCTGATGAATTGTATCGGATAGCGGGCCTTTGTAAGCCACCCGTCCTTCAATACCTTCAGGCACAAGTTTTTTATCATCATCTTGGAAATAACGATCTTTACTACCTTGTTTCATGGCACCCAGCGATCCCATACCCCGATATACTTTGAATCTACGTCCTTGGTAAATCTCGGATTCACCCGGACTTTCTTCCGTTCCAGCGAACAAACTACCTAACATCACGGCATGAGCTCCAGCAGCAATAGCTTTTGGAATTTCTCCAGAGTACTTAATACCGCCGTCTGCGATAATAGGGATCCCGTATTCACGTGCCACAGTAGCACAGTCATAAATTGCTGTAACCTGTGGTACCCCTATACCCGACACGACACGCGTTGTACAGATAGAACCTGGACCAATACCTACCTTCACTACAGAAGCACCCGCTTCTATAAGGTCCCTTGTTCCATCCCCCGTAGCTACATTTCCTGCAATAATGGTGAGATCAGGATAGCGACGGCGCAACTCACGCACCGCATCTAAAATATTAATATGATGTCCGTGGGCTGAGTCCACAGTAATAGCATCCACACCTGCTTGCACAAGAGCTTCAGTACGCTCAAACGTGTCCTTTGAGATTCCAATGGCTGCACCTACCAGCAGTCTACCTTGTTGGTCTTTTGCTGCGTTCGGGAACTGAATGGCTTTCTCAATATCCTTAATCGTAATGAGCCCTTTGAGAACATTTTGCTCATCCACGAGGGGTAGTTTTTCAATTTTATGTTTTTGTAAGATTAACTCTGCTTCCTGAAGAGTTGTTCCTACCGGCGCAGTCACCAAATTCTCATGTGTCATGACTTCTTCAATCGCAATATTGTAATTATGAATAAACCTTAAATCTCGATTCGTTAGTATCCCAACTAATTTTTGATTGTCGTCTACAATCGGTACGCCGGAGATCCGATATTTTCCCATAACTTCTTCAGCGTCGGATACCAAATGCTTTTTAGTTAAAGAAAAAGGATTTGTAATGACACCACTCTCAGAACGTTTTACACGATCTACTTCTTCAGCCTGTCTCTCAATAGGCATATTCTTGTGAATAATGCCTATGCCACCTTCACGCGCAATAGCAATCGCTAAAGCAGCTTCAGTTACCGTATCCATTCCCGCACTGATTAAAGGAATATTAAGACGTACCTTGTCACTTAATCGTGTAGATACATTTACTTCCTTGGGTAAAACCTCTGATTTTCTAGGAATTAAAAGAACATCATCAAACGTTAAACCTTCTTTGGTAAATTTACTTTGCCACACCAGGGTTTTCCTCCTCAGTATTCTTGTCCCAGCAGCCCCTATCCATCTCTCTTGTTGGCCGAAGATCGTTCTTACGGGAATTATTTGTACCATCTTAGCAAAGGGGATATTGACTGTCAACATACAAACAATCTGCCTTTATACTAAATTCTTGCCATTTCTTTTTTTGTTTATAATTTTATCCCCTATATATTAATTGTGTAGTTACACAGGAAAGATCATTAGTATATGCATTTAGTTTATGTAACACACTAAGTTAAGCTTATTTAAAAGAAATTAAATAACCAAATTCTTAGTTATCATTTTCTTAGTTATCATTATATTCTAAAAAAAGAAGCACTGCCTAATGGCAGTGCTTCTAATAGTTGCTTGGCGGCGTCCTACTCTCCCAGGACCCTGCGGTCCAAGTACCATCGGCGCTGGAGGACTTAACGGTCGTGTTCGGGATGGGTACGTGTGG
>NZ_JAGGLD010000014.1 GCF_017874255.1 Paenibacillus shirakamiensis
TACAAGGAGGAAGCCAGCAGCTTACCGCGGAGGTAAGCGCAGTTGGTGGGGCCGAGCAAACGGTGACCTGGACCAGCAGTGATGTCAGCGGCAAAGTTGCCGTGGACAGCACGGGCAAGGTGACGGTAGCGGGAGACGCGGCCTTGGATACCTACACGATCACGGCAACCTCGACTTTCGATGGAAGCAAGCAGGGAACGGCGACCATTACAGTCACGGAGCGGCCAGCTATACCGGCCGTGACAAGCGTAGTCGTTAGTCCGAGCAGTAAAAGCGTAATACAAGGAGGAAGCCAGCAGCTTACCGCGGAGGTAAGCGCAGTTGGTGGGGCCGAGCAAACGGTGACCTGGACCAGCAGTGATGTCAGCGGCAAAGTTGCCGTGGACAGCACGGGCAAGGTGACGGTAGCGGGAGACGCGGCCTTGGATACCTACACGATCACGGCAACCTCGACTTTCGATGGAAGCAAGCAGGGAACGGCGACCATTACAGTCACGGAGCGGCCAGCTATACCAGCCGTAACAAGCATAGTCGTTAGTCCGAGCAGCAAAAGCGTAGTACAAGGAGGAAGCCAGCAGCTCAGCGCGGAGGTAAGCGCAGTTGGTGGGGCCGAGCAAACGGTGATCTGGACCAGTAGTGATGTCAGCGGCAAAGTTGCCGTGGACAGCACGGGCAAGGTGACGGTAGCGGGAGACGCGGCCTTAAATACGTACACAATCACGGCAACCTCGACTTTCGATGGAAGCAAGCAGGGAACCGCGACCATTACAGTTACGGAGCGGCCAGCTATACCGGCCGTGACAAGCGTAGTCGTTAGTCCGAGCAGTAAAAGCGTAATACAAGGAGGAAGCCAGCAGCTTACCGCGGAGGTAAGCGCCGTTGGTGGGGCCGAGCAAACGGTGACTTGGACCAGCAGTGATGTCAGCGGCAAAGTTGCCGTGGACAGCACGGGCAAGGTGACGGTAGCGGGAGACGCGGCCTTGGATACCTACACGATCACGGCAACCTCGACTTTCGATGGAAGCAAGCAGGGAACGGCGACCATTACAGTCACGGAGCGGCCAGCTACACCGGCCGTGACAAGCGTAGTCGTTAGTCCGAGCAGCAAAAGCGTAGTACAAGGAGGAAGCCAGCAGCTTACCGCGGAGGTAAGCGCAGTTGGTGGGGCCGAGCAAACGGTGACCTGGACCA
>NZ_JAGGLD010000015.1 GCF_017874255.1 Paenibacillus shirakamiensis
GTATTTAGCCTTAGCAGATGGTCCTGCCAGATTCATACGGGGTTTCACGTGCCCCGCACTACTCGGGATCCGTCTCGGAGGGATTAGACTTTCGGTTACAGGGCTTTTACCTTCTACGGTGGACCTTTCCAGATCTCTTCGCCTACCCTAATCCTTTGTAACTCCATGTGAGACGTCCCACAACCCCAAGGAGCAAGCTCCTTGGTTTAGGCTGTTCCGCGTTCGCTCGCCGCTACTGACGGAATCACTCTTGTTTTCTCTTCCTCAGGGTACTTAGATGTTTCAGTTCCCCTGGTCTGCCTCTTCGCAACCTATGTATTCAGTTACGAGTGACTGCGTATTACCACAGCCGGGTTTCCCCATTCGGACACCCCCGGATCAAAGCTTGCTTACAGCTCCCCGAGGCAGTTTCGTTGTTCGCCACGTCCTTCTTCGGCTCCTAGCGCCTAGGCATCCTCCGTGTGCTCTTAGTAGCTTAACCAAATGCTCCGGTTGTTCGTGTTTGAGCTCTGTTGCACAGATCGCAAAGGATCTCAAACACGAACAACCTTCGCGCTACCTTAGATATCAAACTTGTATACACAAGTTTGGTTTAAAGGAATTCTAATTTACGCAATTCTTCGTTTCGTTATCTAGTTTTCAAGGATCAAAGTCTTTAAGAAATCATATGGTGGAGCCAAGCGGGATCGAACCGCTGACCTCCTGCTTGCAAGGCAGGCGCTCTCCCAGCTGAGCTATGGCCCCATAGAGTAAACATGAAGTTAAATGGTGGGCCTTAGTGGACTCGAACCACCGACCTCACCCTTATCAGGGGTGCGCTCTAACCAGCTGAGCTAAAGGCCCTTATGTGTAAAAATAATGTAACCCCTATTAGGGTTGCGCTTGGCAACGTCCTACTCTCCCAGGACCCTGCGGTCCAAGTACCATCGGCGCTGGAGGACTTAACGGTCGTGTTCGGGATGGGTACGTGTGGAACCCCTCCGCTATCGCCACCAAACGCAGTTATGAAAGTGCAATTGCTCTCTCAAAACTGAACAACGAGTAAGTAAGATGTGCTTTGCAATGCAAAGCGATTGTGGGATAAACCCAGCTGAATGTTACCGCTGCGGGTAACGATTCTCCATAGAAAGGAGGTGATCCAGCCGCACCTTCCGATACGGCTACCTTGT